>NZ_JAUYWA010000009.1 GCF_030689025.1 Oceanobacter sp. 1_MG-2023 | reverse complement strand
AGCATCCACTTCGAAGGACGGATCGACGGCTACGTGGATCTGTAAGTAATGGGTGACACAGAACTATGAACACCCTCATTAGGGCTGATCATAGTGCCCGCCAATGGCGAATATATAAATAGAATGATCATCAAATCTATATATCAATCGATCCTTCTGGGATATTCGCTTCGACCAAAACCCGGAAAGATTATGTTTTAAAGGCTCTGGTTTCCCCAAGCCAGAAGATGGGTTGTCAGAGCGAAGCATTTCTTGCAGGAGTTTGCATAGAGCTTTATGCAGTTTCTTGTCTTTTTCCCGCATTTGCTCATATGCCTCCCAGGTGTTCCCCTCAAATACCAGTGATCTCATCCATCTGCTCTTTGGTCGGTTTATAGCCTTGGCTATGTTTGTGGGTTTCAAGAGAGGCTGCAATTTGCTGCATCAGATCACGATTTTGCAGAACGGACAGAGTTTCTTGCTCACGCTCCCAGTCTTCAGCGCTCAAAACGACAAAGTCCTCGCCAGCTCTACGGGTAACTTTCAAGGGTTCATGCCTGCTAACCACCTGTTCTACAACGCTTTTCAGATTATCTCGAAATTTGTTTACGCTTATGGTATCCATATAGTCACTATTATGTACGGGAATTCCGTACAATTTTACAAGGGAGGCTCTCGCAAGGCAAATCAGTCTGACGGTTTTTCCATTACGTGCTTTTCGGTTTATTCTGCCACCACACAGTCCGCTTACGGTGAAATCCTTGTCAGCGAGATGATCCATATTCATAAAAACAGGGCCAAAAATGACGATGACAGCCAGATTTTTATGAGTGTGATCGACGTTGAAAAACCCTGTGCAGCTGCTGCCCCAAAAGAAAGCCGGATACCTGCGAATATGCTCTGCATCATATGATTGCCAGCCGGGTTATTTTTCTGAAAATCATGCGGTTTGCAGGCCAAGGGTATTACCCCATCAATCTCAGTCGACTACGGCTGTCATCTATCTGACTCCAAATCGCAACATGAACGTCAAGGGCTGGCCATCGGGTTGTCATCGGTCAACGGCTTAATCCGGCTGATGAGATTTGTTGCGGAGAGACCATGGCCCTGACTCGTCGGGAGTTCCTGTTGGACAGCGCCAGTACCAGCCTGTTTGCCCCGGTAGTCAAGCCGGGTGGGAAACGTACGCCTTACCCGTTCCAGCATGGCATCGCCAGTGGCGATCCGCTGACCGATCAGGTCTTGCTGTGGACGCGTATCACGACGACCGGGAGTGCGTTTGGTATTTCCTATCGCTGGCTGATAACCACGGACCCGCAGCTGCAGCAGGTCGTGCAGGAAGGAACCGGTTTTACCGATGCCAGCCGTGATTTTACCGTCAAGGTGGATGTTGGCGGTTTGCAACCGGCCACTACTTATTATTACGCCTTCGAGGCCGACGGCCATTACTCCGATGTCGGCCGCACCCGAACCTTGCCGGAAGGGTCTGTGGCGCATTTACGTATTGCCTACACCTCGTGCTCCAACTTTGCCAAAGGTTATTTCAATGTGTATCGGGAGCTGGCGCAGCGGGCCGATCTCGATGCCATTTTGCACCTGGGCGATTATATCTATGAATACGCTGATCTTGACGATTGTCTGCACAGTGGCCGTATTAACGTGCCTTTGCATGAGACTCGTTCGTTGCAGGATTATCGCCAGCGCCACGCCTGCTACAAGCAGGACAAGGACTTGCAGGAAGTGCATCGCCAGCATCCGTTTCTGGTGATTTGGGATGACCATGAAGTGGCCAATAATGCCTGGACGGGTGGGGCCGACAACCACGATATCGAGAGCGAGGGCGACTGGCGTTCACGTCTGAGTGGTGCGGTGCAGGCGTATCTGGAGTGGATGCCAATCCGTGAACCGTCGCAACCGGAGATGGGGATCTATCGCAGCTTCCGGTTTGGGGATCTGGTCGACCTGAGCATGCTGGACACCCGGCTGGCCGGGCGTGATGCCCAGGCCGAGTCGATGGAAGAGCGCAATTTGCCCGGTCGTACGTTGTTGGGTTACTCCCAGGAAGAGTGGCTCTACACCAATCTCGCCAACGCCCAGCAACAGGGAGTGACCTGGAAGCTGAGTGGTCAGCAAGTCATGGTGGCCCAGCTGGGCACCAATGATATGCCCTTCAATTACGACCAGTGGGATGGCTATCCTGCTGCCCGTCAACGCCTGTTTGATGCCGTCAGTCAGGCCAATGTCGATAACTGGGTGGTGCTCACCGGGGATATTCATTCATCCTGGGCGTTTGAGTTGTATCAGAATCCGTTTGCGGCGGAGACGGGCAAACCACTGGGGGTGGAGTTTGTGACACCGGCAGTCACTTCGCCGGGTATCGAGAGTTATGCCCAGGCGCAGATGGCCGCTGCCTCGCTGGAAGCCCTGCTGCCGCATCTGGCGTTTGTGAATTTTTACTTCCGCGGTTATGTGTTGCTGGACATTACCCACGACCGTCTGCAAGCGGAATGGTGGGTGGTCGATAATATCGATAGCCATCGCTACAGCAGCGATTGCCTGCGGGCATTGCAAGTGCCACAAGGCAGTAACCAGTTACAACCGGCGCAGGGGATTACCCAGGCCAAGGCTGCGCAGCCTCTGGCACCGGCCTTTGCCGATGATCTGGCCTTTTTGCGCCACTGGAAACAGCGCTACAACCACCTGGATGGTGTGCTGGCGAACCATACCGAGCGTGGGGCACTCTGATCCAGAACGGTATCACCTTGTTGGCACTCACTGGCACAAATGCTTGTTGAGCGCTTGCGCCGAGTGTAAGAGCCGCCTCAGAATACAGGTCTTCTTCACACAGGATGTCCATCATGGATTCACTTTTCTCGCTGGTTTTTTCGGTCGAAGCTATTGTCTTGGTGTTTGTGCTGGTACTGGTGCGCAGCAGCATTAAATTTGTACCGCAAAACCGGGCCTGGCTGATTGAGCGATTTGGCAAATACCACTCCACCAAAGAGGCTGGCCTTAACTTTATTGTGCCCTTTATCGATCGGGTAGCCGCCGACCGCAGCCTCAAGGAACAAGCGCAGGATGTCCCCAGCCAGTCGGCGATTACCCGCGACAACATTACCCTGAGCGTTGATGGCGTGTTGTATTTCCGGGTACTGGATCCGTACAAGGCGACTTACGGCGTCGATAACTATGTGTTTGCCGTGACTCAGCTGGCGCAAACCACCATGCGTTCCGAGTTGGGCAAGATGGAGCTCGACCGCACCTTTGAAGAGCGCAGCTTGCTGAACATCAATATTGTGACCTCCATTAACGAAGCTGCCGAGCCTTGGGGTATCCAGGTACTGCGTTACGAAATCAAGGATATTGTGCCGCCGCAATCGGTGATGCAGTCGATGGAAGCGCAGATGAAAGCCGAGCGGGTCAAGCGTGCCCAGATTCTGGAATCCGAAGGGGATCGCCAGTCAGCCATTAACGTGGCCGAGGGTGAGAAGCAGGCGCGGGTACTGGCGGCAGAAGCCGACAAGGCAGAACAGATGCTGCAGGCCGAAGGTGAAGCCCAGGCCATAGTGGCTGTGGCGCGCGCCCGTGCCATGGCATTAAAAATGGTTGGTGATATTGCCAATACCGAGGATGGCCAAAAAGCGATCCAGCTGGAGCTGGCTTCCAAAGCCATTGAGGCCAAGCACGCCATTGCCAAGGAATCGTCTGTTGTCTTGCTGCCCGATAGCGGCACCGATGCCAGCAGCATGGTGGCAACGGCCACTACGATTATCAACAGCCTGAACAAGGGCTAGCAAATACCGCGTCGGCGTCAGGCATCTTGTGCCTGACGGCTTTTGCCGCCACCATCCCCACTTATCACCAATACCACTAATATCACCAATCAGATGCTGCCATGACCACTGCTGTAATTTACCTTGCCGGGCCAGAAGTATTTTTAGCCGATGCCGTCGAACTGGGAATGGCCAAGAAAGCCTTGTGCCAGCGTTACGGTTTTATCGGCCTGTTTCCGCTGGATGCGGAAGTCCAGAGTCCGGACCCCGATGAATTACCCTGGGCGATCAGCCGAGGCAACGAAGCGCTGATCCGGCAAGCGGATATCCTGATTGCCAATCTGACGCCTTTCCGTGGCCCCAGTGCCGATGTGGGCACGGTATACGAGCTGGGTCTGGCGCGCGGGCTGGGAAAACGGCTGTCAGGCTACAGTAATGATCCTGCCTCTTTTCTGGCTCGCAGCTGGTCGCAATTTGGCCCTGCCGGACAGCCAGTCCCAGGCCCGGAGGGCGATATTCGTGATCGGGACGGATTAAAAATAGAAGAATTTGGTCTGCACGATAACCTGATGATCGAGGGTGGCATCCGTCAGTCAGAAGGGACGTTTATCAGTCACGCCGCCAGCGAGGCGACACGTTATACCGACCTGACGGCATTTGAACGTTTGTTGCAGCAGCTGGCGTGACCACCTTGCTCGCCTTAATCACCCTATTACAAGGAAACTCATCATGAGCTACCTGTTGTCACACCTTCCCCAGGCTTTGCTGGTGGCGGGGATTCTGGCTTTGATCGTTGAAGTCGCCATTCTGGGTTTTGCCTCGCTGGTGCTGTTTTTTCTGGGCTTGTCGCTGGTGGTATCGGGCTTGCTGATGCTGGTTGGTCTGCTGCCGGAAACGCCGACTTCGGCGTTATGGAGCAATGCCGCGCTGACTTGCGGCTTTGCCCTGGCATTGTGGCGGCCCTTGAAGCGATTACAAAACGAACAGCAAATCACCCCGGTCAACAGCGACTTTGCCCGTGATGCGTTTGTGCTGGAGCAGGATGTGGATCTCAGCGGCAACAGCAGCCATCGTTATTCCGGCATTGACTGGAAACTCAAAAGCCAACAGCCGCTGGCGGCCGGAACCACCGTCAAGGTGATACGGGTGGATGTCGGGGTGTTGTGGGTTGAGGCATTGGAGCAGGATGCTTGAGCCTGTCCAGAGCGGCAGCGTCTGACACCGGGCCTGACAGCACAACGATCAACAGCACGGCACCCGACAACACAGGGTTTGGCGCAGATGGTTTCTGGCTGACAGGGCAGTGCTTCGATGATCAGCCCTTGGCCACCCTGTGGTCTCACTGGTGTGAGCGTCGCGATGGACTGTCGTTGGCTGCATCGCTCGACCGGGGCGAGATCTTGGTTGACGGGCAGCGCTGCCACGATGCCTCGTTGGTATTAAGGGCAGGGCAAGGGTTTGCCTTCTGGTTGCCCGGGCATCAGGAAGGCCCAGCCGATACGGGCTGGCAATTGTTGTGGCAAAGCCATGAGTTGATGGCGGTGCACAAGCCTCCCGGCTTGGCGGTGTCTCGTACCACCCGCAATACCTACGATACCTTGATCAATCTGGTGCGCCGTCAAAGTCCGGCGACCGAAGCACACTTGCTGCACAGGCTGGATGCGGAGACATCGGGCATTCTGGTCTTGGCCAAGCATTCCGCCGCCAACAAGCGTTGGAAAAAGCGCTTTGACCGTCTGCTGCAACGCAAGTGTTATCTGGCGCTGGTGTATGGCCAGCCGGATTGGCAGCAGCTGGATTTTGAATGTTATCTGGCGGAACGACGTGACAGCCCCATTCGTTGTCAGATGCACGTGGTGGACCCTGAGCAGGATCAGACTGCCTGCGTTGGTGCGGCCAAACTCAGTCGCACCCTGTTTCAGTGTCTGGCCAGTCAGGCCGGGATGACACTGGTGCAATGCGAATTAAAAAGCGGCCGTAAACACCAGTTGCGGGCGCAGCTGGCGGCATTGGGACATCCGATTGTGGCCGACAAGATTTACGCCCACGGCGGCCGCTATTATCTACAGCGCCTGCAGCAGGCGCTAACCCCGGCAGAGATTGCTGATTTGGGTGCATCCCATCATTTGTTACACGCCTGGCAGATTGAATTGAATGCTTATGGCCAGCGGTTCGATATTCAGGATGATCAGTTGTCGGAGCAGTGGCCAGCCTGGGTGCAGCAGTGGTTGAAGCGTACCCGGAGCCAACCGCCCCTCTGACATATGTTAGTCTTGGTTTCTGGATTAGTGGTTGTTTACTGACTCTGGCTGCGGGTGGTCTGGCGTCAGCGGGGTTGGGGGTTGTTGTTGAATATTCTGTTGGTTGAAGATGATCCCCAGCTCAGTCGGGATGTTGGACGTTATCTCAGCAAGGCTGGTTATGGTGTCGAGTATCTGGAGCGGGGGGACTGGGCTGCCCGGTATTTACCGGAGCATCAGGATGTTATCAGGTGTGTGGTACTCGACCTGGGTTTGCCCTATCTGTCGGGCCTGGAAGTACTGGCTGGCTGGCGTCGTCAAGGGATCAGCACACCGGTACTGATTCTGACTGCGCGCAACAGTTGGCAGGAGCGGGTTGATGGTTTGAATGCCGGGGCTGACGATTATCTTGGCAAGCCGTTCCAGAGTGAAGAGCTACTGGCGCGGCTCGAAGCATTACGGCGTCGGGTTGAGCAACAGGGGCAAATTCAGCTGGTGGTGGATGGTCTGATTCTGGATGAAACCAAACAGCAGGTCTCTGATGGTGCCGGCATGTGTGCAAGCCTGACTGCTACCGAGTTCGCCATGTTGCGTTTGTTGATGCAAAAAGCCGGGCAAATTGTCTCCAAGCAGCAGCTGCTGGATACAACCTACGACTGGCAAGAAGAAAAGAATGAAAATCTGGTGGAGGTCTATATCCGCCGCTTGCGCAAGAAAATCGGCCAGCAACGTATCCACACCTATCGGGGTCAGGGTTACTTGATGGGGAAACGCTAATGTGGTCCTTGTCGGCCCGGCTGTTCCGCTCTTTGCTGGTGGGGCAGTTGGTGATCATCGTACTGATTGCCACTGCCACTGCTATCGCGCTGTTTGTATCCGCTACCGATTATTTCAAAACCCGGCTGGAGCATGATCGAGACCTGTTGTTGCAGGAGATTCACTGGCACGACGACCGCATGGATATTGATGAACATATTTTACCGCCTATCTTTGTTGCCCTGGAATCCGGCCATTATTACCAGGTGAACTGGAATGGCCAGCAACTGAAGTCGCCTTCGTTGGGTGATCGGGCGCTGGAAATGCAACGCCTGGCGGGAGAGACCTTGTGGAGCTGGCAGCAGGTCATACCGGAGCAAAACCTGTACGTGATGAGCCAGTCGCTGACGGTGGGGCAGCGGCAGGTAGAGCTGCAGATCGCAGAAGATTTCCTCCCTATTATGGACGTATTTGTACAGGCGTTTGTAACCTTGCTGCTGTTGCTGAGTGTACTGATGGCGGCTATTTTTGTCTGGCAGCGCCGTCAGCTCAACGAGGCGTTATTACCCTTTGAACAGATCCAGCAGCAATTGCGCCAGTTGGCACGGCAGGAACGGGATCACCTGGAAGCACCCGAAATGCAGGAGCTGGAACCTCTGGTGGATGAAATCAACCGGCTGGGTGAACGGACCCGCGAACGTTTGTTACGTGCTCGTATGGCCAGCGGTAATCTGTCGCATTCGTTAAAAACGCCGTTGGCGGTGTTAAACAATCGCCTCAACGATGTCGCCCGCAGTAAGCCGGAAGGGGACTGGCATATTTCTCTGCAGCAAATCGAACAGATGAACCATATGATCGATAATGAAATGAAGCGGGCCAGAATCGCCGGGTTGATGAGTCGGGCACCGCAAATTGATCTGACGGAGCTGCTGCAGCAGCTTTGTCAAAGCATGGCCAAGTTGTATCCCGAGGTGATTATTCGCCAGCAATTACCAGCGGCGTTGCCTTTTCCCGGTGATCGGGAAGATATGTTTGAACTGTTGGGGAATCTGGTGGATAACGCCTGTAAATGGACCTCCACCACTGTTGACGTACAGGCCGCCGAAATTGATGGGCAATTGCAGCTGACGATTACCGACAATGGCCCCGGCGTTGCACCGGAGCAATTGACGGTATTGCATCAGCCCGGGGTTCGGGGGGATGAAAGTGGCCCGGGTTTCGGCTTGGGGCTGGCTATTGTGGCGGATATTGTTGAGCAGTATCAGGGCCGGATCCGATTTGAAAACGGCGCTGAAGCTGGATTGATTGTCCGTCTGTCCTTGCCTCTTAATCCGGATTACCGCTGAGTCAGGCGACCACTGGCCAGCAGTGCTTGTACCCAATAGTGAATATCAAAACTACTGAACCTCTGGCGCAAATTCTCCAGGACTGCCTGATATTGTGGCTCGCTCAGATGCAGGCTGATGAACGTACGGTTTTGTTTTCCCTGAATCTGCTCACTGATGGAAAGCTGGTCAAGGCGGTTGCTATGGCCCCAACCGGTCCAGGAGCTGAAGCCGGGTAATCCCTGTTGCAGTAACCAGTCGGTCACTACATCGGCCTGTCGGGGTGGCAGTGACAGGGTCAGCAATGTGTGTGGTTGTGTGTTGGTCTCGGTTGCACTCATTGGGTGGCCTCCAGAATAAAACGGCGATAAAGCAGTGGCAGAACATACAGGGTCAGTAGCGTCGATGTGACCAGACCGCCGATAACTACAATGGCCAATGGCTTCTGGATTTCACTGCCCGGCCCAGTAGCAAATAACAACGGCAGCAAACCAACCGCACCGGTGCTGGCAGTCATCAATACCGGCCGCAGCCGTCCGGCTGCCGCCTCCAGAATCATCGCCAGTCCGCGCTGGCCCAGTGCCTGTAAATGCCGGAACTGATCAACCAGCACGACACCATTCATAACGGCAATACCTAACAAGGCAATAAAGCCGACAGATGCCGGTACCGATAAGTACTCGCCACTGAGCCAGAGCGCCAGCACTCCACCGATCAGGGCAAACGGGATATTACACAGGATCAGGAGAGCCTCGTTGATGCGGCCAAAGGTGGTAAACAGCACCAGTAAAACCAGTGCAATGGCTACCGGAACCATGACTGCCAGACGAGTATTGGCCCGTTGCTGGTTTTCAAATTCACCTCCCCAGTTGAGGTAATAGCCGCCGGGCAGGTCGATGTGTTGGCTGACAGCCAGTTGTGCGGCGGCGACATAGTCGCTGAGGGCGATGCCTTCGACATTGACGGTGACGACAGCAAAACGCTGACCATTTTCCCGTTTCACCAACACCAGGCCGGGTGTTTCGGTGGCGTTGACCAGTTCCGCCAGCGGTACGGCATCACCCGCGGGAGTGACCAGCCAGTGTTCGTTCAGCAGGGCACTGATTTGTGCCGGGCGGGAATGGCGGAGCAGCAAGGGTACTTGCCTGTCCGGGTAAATCACTTCTCCAGCCCTGATACCTTCCAGAGCGGCCCGCAGAGATTGTTGGACTTCATTAACGGTCAATGCCAGCTGCTGGATACGGGTCGCATCCGGGGTAATGGTCAGATAGTGCATGCCATCCGCCTGGTTCAACATGACTTCTGCTGTACCTGGCAGGGATTTCATCAGGCTGGCAATGCGTTCGGAGACCGCTTGCAGTTGTGACAAGTCTGCACCAAACAACTTGATGGCCAGGTCGCCGCGAGAACCGGAAATCATCTCGGACACTCGCATATCAATCGGTTGGGTAAAGCCGTAGTTCAAACCGGGAAACTGTTCCAGAATGGTACGAATCTGTTCTCTCAGCTCTGCCTTGCTATTGGCTTGCCATTGTTCGACGGGCTTGAGCTGCAAAAACATATCGGTCTCGTTGAGTCCCATCGGGTCCATGCCAAGATCGTCAGAACCGGCGCGGGCAACAATGCGCTGGATATCCGGCACCGCTGCCAGCAAAGCTTTTTCGACCTGGGTATCAATGGCCAGCGAAGCCTCCAGATTGATGGTCGGAATTTTTTCCAGCTGTACGATCAGGTCTCCTTCATCCATCTCAGGCATAAATGCTTTACCGGTCTGAGTGAAAGCCACCAGACTGGCCACCACGGCCAGAGCCAGCCCTGTGAGCATTGGCCATGGGTTGGCTAACGTCCGTTCGAGTGAGCGGCGATAGGCCGACTGCAAGCCAGATACCCATCGCGGGGTGGTTACCTTGTCGGCCTGGATCAGCCAGCTGGTCAGTACCGGAATCAGGGTCAGGGATACCAGTAAACTGCTTGCCAGGGCGAACATAATGGTCAACGCCACCGGGGCAAACAGCTTGCCTTCCAGACCTTGCAAGGTCACCAGTGGTGAAAACACCAGCAGGATAATCAGAGTGCCGGACACAATGGGGACAGCCACTTCGTGAATCGCCCGGAAGATCACATTCAGGCGGGGCAAACCGGCATGACTGGTTTGCAAGCGGGTTACGGTGTTTTCAACCACCACAACGGAGCCATCGACCAGCATACCAATGGCAATCGCCAGTCCGCCGAGACTCATCAGGTTGGCGCTCATGCCGAGTTTGTCCATGATGATAAACGTCATCAGCGCTGACATTGGCAGGTTCACAGCCACTACCAGTGCCGTACGGACATTACCAATAAACAGCCCGAGCAAAACAATCACCAGTACTACGGCGATCCATAACGCTTCGGTGACGGTACCAACGGCCCGCTGGGTCAGGTTGCTGCGGTCGTAAAAGACCCCAATCTCCATTCCGGCTGGCAGGTTGAGGGTGTCGAGAGCTTGCTGGACTCCCTGGATTACTTGGCGGGCATTGGCATTTTTTAAAGCCACGACCAGAGCTTCGACAGTTTCGCCCTGACCACTGTCGGTAACACCGCCATAGCGGGTCAGGCTATCGAGCTGGACAGTGGCAACGTCACTGAGGCGTACCGGGCTGCCGTTACGATAGACCAGGACGCGATTCGCGAGGTCATCCCGCGTGGTGATGCGGCCGGTGCTACTGACCAGAATGGCTTCTTCGCCGTCTTCCAGCCGTCCGGCGCCGTCATTGCGGTTGTTCTGTTGCAGAAAGTGTTGCAAGTCGGCCAGAGTCAGATCGGCCTGTGCCAGGGCTGCCATATCGGGAATCACAGCCCAGGCTTCAACCTTGCCACCCAGGGCATTGATATCGGCGACACCGGGTACCGTGCGCAACAAGGGCCGGATTTGCCAGTCGAGAATACGGCGTTTTTCGGCCAGCGACTGTGGCCCGTCGAGGGTAAACATATACAGTTCGCCCAATGGGGTGCTCATGGGGGCAATTCCGCCACTGATGTCGGCTGGCAGCTCAGGCCAGACAGCGGCCAGGCGTTCGGATACCTGCTGGCGTGCCCAGTAAATATCGGTGCCATCGGCAAAGTCGACGGTAATATCGGTCAGGCCGTATTTTACGACGGAACGCAGGATCGATTGGTTCGGAATACCGAGCAATTCAACTTCGATCTTGCGGGTCACGCGGGTTTCCAGCTCTTCTGGTGGTAATCCCGGAGCCTTGAGGATGATCTTGACCTGGGTTGGAGATATTTCCGGAAAGGCGTCAATCCTCAGGTTCTGATAGCTGACTACCCCTGCGGCCAAGATGCCGAAACTGATCACCAGAATCAGTATCCGCTGCATCAGAACCGTTTGAATCCAGTGCGACAGCATTATTTGTCCTCCTCACTACTGGCTTGCCAATAAGACATCAGGGCCGCCGTGCCGCGGGTAGCCAGTGTTGGCTGCCGGGGCAAGGTCGCGGCCGGGATTAGCAAGTAGCCGCCGCCTTCGGCGATGGGCTTGACCGCCAGCGGTTTGATCTCATGATGCTGTTGTAGGAATACCCAGGATTGGCCCTGAGCCCGGACTCGGGCAGAGGCAGGAATCGCCCAGCCGGACTGCGCCGAGGGAATGGTGACTTGCCAGCGTTGTCCGGGAACCGGTTGTCCTGTTTGTAGTTGCAGCCAGACCTGTTGCTGACCCGTGATGCTGATGCCTTGCTCAATACGCTGCACTGTTGCGGTGTGGGTGTCGGTCACGCTGGGGTCGTCGGAGCCGACAGGACGTACCGCTAACGACTGTCCAGGCTGGAGCTGTTGGACCAGCCGGATCGGTACCTCAACCAGAATCGCCAGGGCACTGTCTGGCCAGAATTCCGCCAGACTTGTGCCCGGGCTGGCGATTTGCCCTGTCTGTTGATTCAGCCGGATCAACCAGCCTGAGCTGCGGCTGTTAAGGGTAAACTCGGCGTCGTGAGTGTTCAGCCATGCGGATGGCAAATGGGTCAGCACCTGTTGGTTGCTGCTGACGCTGTCGCTCAGTTGCTGGCATTCGAGGGATTTTTCTTCGATATCAAGGCGGGTGCTCAGGCCGCTGCGCTGGCGATCTTGCAGATAGGTCAGTCGCTGTTGGCACAGCCGGGCGGTTTGTTGCTGGCGTTGATGATTCTGGATAAACGCCTGTATTTCGTGGCTGTGCAGTTGTAAGAGCGGCTGACCGGCATTGAGATGCTGGCCGGAGGGTTGTAGCCACTGCTCGATCCGGGTTTCGAATGGCATTATCAGTTGCAGGCGCTGGTGGTCACTGACGGCGGTACTGCCAGGCAACACCGCCAGTGGCAGTTGGGCCTGGGTTGTCAGGGTGCTGAATTCGACCCCGAGTCGTTGCTGTTCGGTGCTATCGAGAGGTAATGCCTCGGCCCGATACGTTAGCAGCGGCAGGGCGAGGATACTGGTCAGGGTAACGATCAGTGTGGCGGATGCCAGATTAACCTGCTGTTGTGGTGTGTTGCCCACTCGGCAGTGTGCGGATTGATCTTGGCTCGAATGGCCAGACAACATATTCAAAAACGTCATTGTGGTATCACCCCCTGAAGTTGGTTCCAGTCACTGATGGCTTGTTGGTAAGTAAGGCGGGCTTCGTCAGCCTGTTGCTGCAGTTGCCAGATACTGTTTTGCACCTGTAGCCAGGCCAGCCCTGACAGTTGCCCTTGCTGCCAGGCCCGGTACTGGGCGTTGTACTGCTGGCTGGCGTCGGCGCTCAATTGCTGCAGCTCGGCTACCCGTTGAGCCAGAGCGGGTAACTGGCTGGCCAGCACCTGTTGCTGGCGTTGTAGTTGTTGGCGAACATCCCGTTCGGCCCGCTGTTGTTGTGCCACCTCACGCCATTGCGCCCGTTGGCTCTGGTAACCATCGCTGCCCAGAGGCAGGCTGAGTCCCAGCACAAGCAAATCACTGGTGGGGGTATCCGAGGTCGCGGCAAGATGCTTGACGCCTACAGAGACACTGGGTGTCAGTGCCTGTTGACGGCTGAGAGACTGGTTAAGCAGTGCGTATTGGCGTTGCTCTATCTGGAAACGCAGCAGCGGGTGTTGCTCCAGTGGTTGTGCCGCAGCGGCGGAAAACTGCCAATCGTCCGGCAGATCTTCCTGGCCTGTCCACTGGCGAAACTGGATGGATAAGTCGTGTTGCTGGCTTTGCAAGGTTAGCTGGCTGGCTTTTAATTGCTGCAAGGTTTGCTGCAAGGGCAGGCGATCCGCGGCCGGGCGTTCACCTTGACGAATCAGCAATTGCAACCAGTCGAGTTGCTGGGTCATTGCGCTCAGACGCTTGGCATTTCGCTGTTGCTGTAGCGATAGCTGTTGCCATTGCCACCACCAGTTTTGTAATCGCCCCGACCAAAGCCAGCGTTGATAGTCCCGTTCCGTGTGGATCAATCGGGCTGAGGTCTGGTTGAGTTGGCTGCGGGTGTGATATTGGTTGGGTTTGCTGAGTGTTGCACTCAGGCTTAACTGCCATTCGGAACCGATAGCGGCGGCCGGATCCCCCTGGGTGTAATCGACAGCCAGCTCTGGCGCACTGGTTAACCAGTCTGGGCGACGTTGTTGATACAGTGTTTGCGTGGCGCGCAGGGCCTGTTGCTCTGGAGTGGCTTGCCAGCTGGCTTCCAGTGCGGCGGTAAATGAAGGGGTGGCGTCAGCTTGGCTGGTGGCTGTTAGTAGCAGCAGGTACAGCAGCTGTTGTACGGCCTTTGGGCAGGCTGAGCGGCCAGCTGCTTGCTCTGGTTGGGGTTGCCTGATCATGGCGGAATCTCCTTGATTGATCACAAGAGATTACAAGGGGAGGCTGAACTGAAACTGAATATCACCGGAGGGGCGGCAAATCTGGGAGGCAAGAGGGAAAGGTCACCGGCGGCATCACCGGCAGATATCCGTCGATAGGTTAACCGGTTCAGGTGCGTGCTGGATGAATGAGGTGTGGTCAGCTCAGGTCGACCAGTCAGGCTGGCTTGTATCGAGGCAGTTTGTGGCGCTGATCATACAAGAGGAGAGAAAAAACCGCTGCCACGGAGGGCAGCGGAAAGGCGTATAAAACGCCAACAGGCCTCTCTGAACGAGAGGTTGAGGTCTGAACAATACGCTAAACGATGTGCAGTCTGATCGTTGTTGAACAGTACGGGCAGATCTGTCAATCTGCCCGTACTGGTTGCCGGCTGATCGGTTCCGGGCTTAGAAGAAACCCAGTGGATCAGTGCTGTAGCTGACCAGCAGGTTTTTGGTTTGTTGGTAGTGATCCAGCATCATTTTGTGGGTTTCACGGCCAACACCAGATTTTTTGTAACCACCGAAGGCAGCGTGAGCAGGGTAAGCGTGGTAGCAGTTGGTCCAGACCCGACCAGCCTGAATGCCACGACCCATGCGGTACGCTACGTTCATGTCGCGGGACCAGACACCGGCACCCAGACCAAACTCGGTATCGTTGGCAATTTCCAGTGCTTCGGCTTCGTCTTTAAAGGTGGTTACTGCAACCACTGGTCCAAAGATTTCTTCCTGGAAAATACGCATCTTGTTGTTGCCTTTCATCAGCGTTGGCTGAATGTAGTAGCCAGTGCCAAGATCGTCAGCCAAGGTTTCTGCAGAACCACCTACCAGGACTTCTGCACCTTCATCACGGCCGATATCCAGGTAGCTCATGATTTTTTCATACTGCTGTTGTGATGCCTGTGCACCAACCATGGTATCGGTATCCAGCGGGTTGCCACGTTTGATCTGGGCAATACGCTCGATGACTTTGCCAATAAATTGTTCGTAAATGCTTTCCTGGATCAGCAGACGGCTTGGGCAAGTACAGATTTCACCCTGGTTGAAGAATGCCAGTACCGCACCTTCAACACATTTGCTGACGAAGCTGTCTTCGTGATCCATCACGTCGGCGAAGTAAACGTTAGGTGATTTACCACCCAGTTCAACCGTTGACGGAATGATGTTTTCAGCCGCACATTTCAGAATGTGGGAACCGACTGGGGTAGAACCGGTGAACGCGATTTTGGCGATACGGGTTGAGGTGGCCAGAGCCTGGCCTGCTTCGGCACCGATACCGTTAACGATGTTCAGGGTACCTGGTGGCAGCAAGTCGCCAATACATTCCATCAGAACCAGGATGGAAGCCGGGGTTTGTTCGGCTGGCTTCAGGACGATACAGTTACCGGCGGCCAATGCGGGAGCCATTTTCCAGGCAGCCATCAGCAGCGGGAAGTTCCATGGGATGATCTGACCAACGACACCCAGTGGCTCGTGGAAATGATAAGCCACAGTGTGCTCGTCGATATCACCGATGGTGCCTTCCTGGGCGCGGAGACAGCCGGCGAAGTAGCGGAAGTGGTCAGCGGCCAATGGCACGTCTGCTGCCAGTGTTTCACGTACTGCCTTACCGTTGTCCCAGGTTTCTGCAACGGCCAGCTTTTCGAGGTTGGCTTCAATGCGATCGGCGATTTTCAACAACACGTTGGAGCGTGCAGTAACGGATGTTTTGCCCCAGGCTTCTTTGGCAGCGTGAGCAGCATCCAGAGCCAGGTTGATATCGTCTTCGTCGGAGCGGGGAACCTGACAGAATACCTGACCGTTGATTGGGCTGATGTTGTCCAGGTAACGACCGTTAACAGGCTCGACCCATTGGCCGCCGATGAAGTTGCCGTAACGTTCTTTGAAGGTAACTACTGAGCCGTCTTGGCCGGGATTTGCGTAGATCATGTTAGTTCTCCGGGGAATTATTGTTATCGCAAACAGAGTTTATTGTTCAAGGGGCAGTACACGCTGACCTGAATCAATCGGAACGCTGTCAGTTTGCTGGAAGCTCTGGCATGCCGTCATTGACCATCCCTGTTTAAAAAGGCACTACCTTGGTACTAGTTCTCTGGGATGCCATCCTGGCGCATGCAGGCAAGATTCTGAGAGTGGGTAAATAGTGGCGCGACGAGAGGTGGCCTGAGTGGTAAGCCATACTGAATAGAACGGCCTGACATGCGCCTTGGTGGATTTGCTACTGAATGGCAATTACCGGAGAATAGCGCTCCCTGATATTGACTGACTCTGTCGGATTCTATGACTACCCGCATCGCCATTAACGGTTTCGGCCGTATCGGCCGCTCGGTTCTCCGGGCGCTTTATGAAAATCGTTACCACCCCCAACTGCAGATTGTGGCCATTAATGAATTGGCGGATATCGACTCCGTCAGTTATATGCTGCGTTACGACAGCACCCACGGCCGCTTTCCGGGCGAGGTGGTGGTCGAGGCGGATAATTGTCTGCGGATCAATGGCGATCTGGTACATCTGTACCACGAATCCAGTCCATCACGGCTGGACTGGTCCGAGTGCCAGGTGGATATTGTGCTGGAATGCAGTGGCCAGATTCGCACCCGGGCCGACGCCGAAGCGCATCTGCTCAGCGGTGCAGGCAAGGTACTGATTTCCAATCCGGCTGACAGCGCCGTCGACAACACCATTGTGTACGGCATCAACCACACGGATATTCGCCCAGAGCAGCGCATTATTTCCAACAGCTCGTGTTCTACCAACTGTCTGGTGCCGATACTGACCTTGTTGGAAGAAGCCTTCGGCATCGAACGGGGGGTGACGACCACCATCCACTCGGCCATGAACGATCAGCCGGTGATCGATGCTTACTCCTCGGATCTGCGCCGTACCCGGTCTGCGGGACAAAGCATTATTCCGGTTGATACCGGCTTGCCAAGAGGGGTGGCCCGGCTGATGCCAGCGTTGACAGGCAAACTGGAAAGTCTGCATTTGCGCGTCCCAACCATCAATGTGTCCGCTCTGGACGTCAGCTTGCAGCTCAAGTGCGACACCAGCGCACAGGCCGTTAACGAACTGATACAATCCGCTGCCAATGGTGTATTTCGTGGCCTGCTGGGTGTGACGTACGAGCCGCATGCTTCGATTGATTTTAACCATGACCCACGTTCCTGCATTGTTGATGCGACCCAGACTCGGGTCAGCGCCGGTTCAATGCTGAAGTTGCTGCTGTGGTTTGATAATGAATGGGGATTCGCCAACCGCATGCTGGATACGGCGCTGTATATGAAACAGGCGCCAGGCTTGGCAACAATATCCGGAGCAGGTGATACCGTAGCGGGTTCCATGTGAATCCGCGAGGTCACCGCGTTGGGTCAATACACAAGTAATTACTAACAAAAACAGTCAGGGCGCTTACGACGCCTGCAACACATATGAGGAAAGCCACAATGTCTGTGATCAAAATGACCGATCTGGATTTGAAGGGAAAGCGCGTTCTGATTCGTGAAGATCTGAATGTGCCTGTTAAAGCAGGCAAAGTGACCTCCGATGCGCGTATCCGTGCCTCTTTGCCCACCATTCAGCTTGCCCTGGCAGCTGGTGCTCGCGTCATTGTGATGTCTCACCTGGGGCGCCCGACGGAAGGCGTTTACGAAGAAGAATTTTCCATGCAGCCAGTGGCAGACCACTTGTCGGGTCTGTTGGAACGCGATGTCACGGTGGTGAAGGATTTTGCCAACGGGGTTGACGTTGCGGAAGGTGAGCTGGTGCTGTTGGAAAACGTCCGTTTTAATCCGGGCGAAAAGAAAGATGTCGATACGCTGGCACAAGCCTATGCGGCGTTGTGTGATGTGTTTGTAATGGATGCGTTTGGTACTGCTCACCGTGCCCAGGCCTCTACCCATGGCGTGGCAAAATTTGCTCCGGTTGCTTGCGCAGGGCCATTGCTGGCGGCAGAACTGGATGCACTGGGCAAGGCGTTGGCAACACCCGCACGCCCGTTAGTGGCCATTGTCGGTGGCTCCAAGGTGTCAACCAAGCTGCAAGTGCTGGAGAGCCTGTCAGATATCTGCGATCAAATTATTGTGGGTGGTGGCATCGCCAATACCTTCCTCGCCGCTGCTGGTCAGCCGGTGGGTAAATCACTGTGTGAAGACGAACTGATTCCAGCCGCCAAGGCTCTGATGGAAAAAGTTTCCATCCCGGTACCTAGCGACGTGGTATGTGGTAAAGAATTCTCTGAAACCGCCGCTGCTACATTAAAACCGGCAGCAGATGTCACCGAAGACGATATGATTTTTGATATTGGCCCGGATTCTGCCGCCGCTTTGGCCGAACAACTGAAACAGGCCGGTACTATTATCTGGAATGGCCCGGTGGGCGTTTTCGAATTCGACCAGTTTGGTGAAGGTACCAAAGCCCTGTCATTGGCCATTGCCGAATCCGATGCTTTCTCGATTGCCGGTGGTGGTGACACCCTGGCAGCTGTTGATAAATACGGCATTGCCGATAAGGTGTCTTATATCTCCACTGGTGGCGGCGCTTTCCTGGAATTTGTTGAAGGAAAAGTACTGCCTGCGGTTGCGGTACTGGAACAACGCGCCAAATAAGAATCACAACATATAAACGGACTGACCTGATGTGCAGGTCAGTCAGCATAATCAGTTAGAAGGATAGTAATTTATGGCACTTATCAGTATGCGTCAGATGCTGGATCACGCCGCCGAATTCGGCTACGGCGTACCGGCGTTCAACGTCAACAACCTGGAACAAATGCGCGCCATCATGATGGCCGCCGACAAAACCGATTCGCCAGTGATCGTGCAGGCATCGGCCGGTGCACGTAAATACGCAGGTGCTCCTTTCTTGCGCCACCTGATTCTGGCCGCGGTGGAAGAATTTCCACACATTCCGGTGTGTATGCACCAGGATCACGGCACCTCGCCAGACGTATGTCAGCGCTCCATTCAACTGGGCTTCAGCTCCGTGATGATGGACGGCTCGCTGGGGACAGACGGCAAAACCCCCACCAGCTATGAATACAACGTTGACGTTACCCGTCGTACCGTTGAAATGGCGCATGCGTGTGGTGTGTCGGTTGAAGGTGAGCTGGGTTGTCTGGGTTCTCTCGAAACCGGTCAGGCCGGTGAAGAAGACGGTATTGGCGCAGAAGGTATTCTGAGCCACGACCAGATGCTGACCGATCCGGAAGAAGCTGCCGATTTTGTCAAGCAAACTGGCGTGGATGCTCTGGCTATCGCCTGTGGTACTTCACACGGTGCCTACAAATTTACGCGTCCACCAACAGATGACATTCTGGCCATCGACCGCATCAAGGCGATTCACCAGCGTATCCCGGGCACTCACCTGGTGATGCACGGTTCATCGTCTGTGCCGCAAGAATGGCTGGCCATCATCAACGAATTTGGTGGTGATATTCCAGAAACCTACGGTGTGCCGGTTGAGCAAATCGTTGAAGGTATCAAGTATGGCGTGCGCAAGGTGAATATCGATACCGACCTGCGTCTGGCTTCTACGGGTGCGATTCGTCGTTTTATGGCGGCCAACCCGAGTGAGTTTGATCCACGTAAATACCTGAAAGAAACCGTTACTGCGATGTCTGACATTTGTATCGCCCGTTACGAAGCCTTTGGTACCGCGGGTAACGCCAGCAAAATCAAGGTGGATTGCCTTGATGTGATGTATGAGCGTTATTTGACCGGCGAGCTGGATCCAAAGATCGTTTGATCTGAAGCCCAGCCCTGGCTGGGTTTATGATGAGCTGATGGTGGGCCGTATCCTTGCGGCGCGCCAATATCAGCAGCCATGCTGGCAGTCAGGGAGGTGTTTGAGCGCCTTGACTGTCAGCGGCGTTTGCATGATTGTCCTCTGAATATTTATCTTTCCCGCTTTGTATCACTGCTCGTATTGCTCCTGTCGATTACCCCTCACAACTGCCAATCACAACTCTCGATAGCAACTGCCAATAACGACCGTAGCCAGCTTTCTTCCTGCCGCAATTCGGGGAAGGTGTGATCCTCTACGCATAAAACTGTATTTATTTGGTAATGAATTGTATTGATATGTAATTACTGGTTATTATTTGGCCACCATAAACATTGGAATATATCCCCATTTACCGGTGCCCAGGCCCAAATAAAGCACCCTGTGATTAGCAAAAAGGAATCAAATCATGAACTGGACACATTCATTGACGAGCTGGATGTCTGTCGCTCTGCTCAGTAGTACGTTGGCCATCACTGGTTGCGGTGGTAGTGATAGTAGTGGCAGCAGCAGTGACGACAACACATCAGATGCAACATTGGAAGGTACGGCGGCCACCGGTGCGGCGATTGACGGTTTTGTATATGTCACCGATGCCAGTGGTACCGAGGTCAATGTCGCGACCGAAGATGATGGCAGCTACACCATTACCGTTACCGGCATGACAGCCCCTTTCTTGCTGCGTGCTATTCCTGATGATGGCTCGGACGTACAGTATTCGTTTGCCGCAAGCGCCAACAGCGTTGCCAACATTACACAGTTGACGACACTGGCGATGTTCCTGGCCAATGGTGAAATCAGCCTGGAAGTGCTGCAGCAACGCTGGTCTGATGCCGCTGCCAGTTTCTCCAGCGATGATCTTGAGGATGCCCAGGCGCAGGTTAATGCCAATTTCAGCGAACAGTTTTCTGACAATGGCCTGAATGCCGACAGCTACGACTTTTTTACTGCGGAGTTCAGCGCCAACGGCACTGGCTTCGATGCGGTACTGGATCTGATCAGTATTGATATCAACTTCAGCACCGGTTCTTTCACCGTGGCGGTGGATGGTGTGGTGTATGACTACGACATGGATATTGATGCAGGTACGGATAACGGCGGCATCGTTATTGGCGGTGATGACAGTGACCTGGATGGCGAGTGGACGTTGACCTTCAGTGGTACATTCAGGTCTGGGGTAACGACGACGGTTATTCCTGAGGTTACTATCGATGGGCTGGAGGCACCGGATTCCCTGCCTGAAATTGAAGATCGGGTCAGTGATAGCTTTGAGACATCTGGTTCTGAAATCAGCAATCTGGAAGTCACCACGCTAACCGATACCGATACACGCAAGACCTTTACGCTGAGCTTTACGCTGACAACAACCGTCGATGTTGGCGGCTCTTCTGTGGATGTTCTCTCCGACTACGATATGACCTACGACTATCAGCTTGACTGATACTCGCAGCAGAGCATGACTATTGGTAAAGGGCGCTTCGGCGCCCTTTTTAATGGCTGGTGGCCAGTCAGTTTTGGTGTTCTGTGGATAATCAGGCATGCCATACGCCATACCGTCGCAATCACCGCAATCACCGCCGCCAGTGTTGGCATGAAGAAGACAGACACCCCTTGTGGCAAGGGGTGTCTGTCGAGTCGATATGATTTTGTGGATGTGTACTGGCTCAGGCGTTTGCCGCAATCTCTTGAATCCGTTGCACCATGGCGCGGATACCGTTACCTCGGGTGGGGCTCAGGTGTTTGATCAGATCAATGGCGCCAAAGTAGCCGTCGATATCAAAGGCGCTGGCCGCTGCCGGGGTTTTGCCATTGTAGGCACTGAGTACCACGCCAAGCAGGCCTTTGACGATATGGGCGTCGGAGTCAGCTTCCAGTACCAGCTTGCCGTCAATGATATCGGAGTCAATCCAGACCTGGCTCTGGCAGCCACGAATCAGATGCTGTTCGGTTTTCTTGTCATCGGGCATTGGCGGTAATTGTTTGCCAAGCTCGATGATGTATTTGTAGCGCTCTTCCCAATCGTCAAAAAAGCCAAGGGTGTCAAGAATATCGTCGGTAGTAATCTCACTGCCGAAGGGATTCGGGGTCAGGCTCACGGTGCTCTCCTCAGGCTGATTCAGCCAGCTCGGCGTTCAGTGTTTCGATAAAGCTGCGGATACGTTGGGCGGCTTCACGGCATTCTTCGACGCTGGCGACCAGAGCCATACGAACACGACCGGCGCCGGGGTTAATACCTTCGACGGTGCGGGAAATATAGGAGCCGGGTAATACCGTGATGTGTTGCTCGGCAAACAGGCGCTGGGCGAACAGGTCGTCGGCAATCGGGGTTTTTAACCACAAGTAGAAGCTGGCATCGGTTTGTTGAATATCGATCACCGGCTCGAGAATCTCGATAAAGGTTTTGAATTTCTCGGTGTACTGGCGGCGGTTTTCTTCCACATGAGCTTCGTCTTTCCAGGCGGCAATAGCGGCCATCTGGGTTTGTACGGGTTGCGCGCAACCATGGTAGGTGCGGTACAGCAGAAAGGGCTTCAGCAGTTTGGCATCACCGGCAATAAAACCGGAGCGCAGGCCGGGCAGGTTGGAGCGCTTGGACAGGGAGTGGAAGACCACACACTTGTCGTAATCGTCGCGGCCCAGTTCCGCGCAGGCTTGCAGCAGCCCGGCGGGAGCTTCTTTGCCATCGACCCAGAGCTCGGAGTAACACTCATCAGAGGCGATAATAAAGTTGTACTGATCGGCCAGGGCAATCAGTTCCTTGTATTGGGCAAGGCTCAGGGTCGAGCCGGTCGGGTTGCCCGGAGAGCAGACAAACAGCAGTTGGCAACGCTGCCAAATGTCAGCCGGAACAGATGCATAATCGGCATTAAATCCCGTGGCTTCGAGACATGGCAGAAAATAAGGCTCGGCACCGGCCAGATACGCTGCCCCTTCGTAAATCTGATAGAAGGGATTTGGGCTCAGGACCAGCGGCTGTGGCTGGCTGCGATCCACAGCGGCCTGGGCGAAGGCAAAAATGGCCTCGCGGGTGCCGTTAACCGGAATAACCTGGGTTACCGGGTCGATGGCGTTCAGCTTGAAACGGCGGCCGAGCCAATCGGCACAAACACTGCTGAGCTCTGGCAGACCCTTGGTGGTGGGGTAGTTTTCCAGTGACCGGATGCTGTCGATCATGGCCTGTTGGACAAAGACGGGCGAAGGGTGTTTGGGTTCGCCGATCGACAGGGATATGTGCTCCAGAGCCATATTGGGGCTGACAGCAGCTTTCAGTTTCGCCAGTTTTTCGAATGGGTAGGGCTGGAGTTTGCTCAGGTCTGGATTCATGTGACACCAACAAAGACAACGACAGGCAGCCACAGCTGCCGTGAAAAAGTGCAGGTGATTATACCTGCTGACATCGGAAAGAGCAGGTCATTATGACAAAAGTATGGCGGTGGCTGCGGTATGGCGATTATTCGCTGGCTTCAATCCCGGTGATCAGCCAGGGGGCATCGTCAATCGACATATCCCGTTCCAGGTGCCAGGTATCGCGAATACGGTCTTCGCTGTGGTCGCCATGATCCCGGCTATGGCCACGAAACAGCAAGCTGATCTTGCGTACGGAACCAACCTGGCGTGCCAGTACTATATCAGCGGCAAGATCGAGGACTTCCGTCTGGGGTGGTGCTGCCGCCATGGTGGCCCGTTGACGGGCCAGCAAGGTGTACAGCTCGGCAACGACGTATTCCCTGAGGGTGCGCATGTCACCATCATTCCAGGCCTGTTGTACCAGTCGATAGTGATCCAGCGCCCGCTGGACAAAGGCTGTGCGGTCAAAGTCCTGAGGCAGGTTGATCGGAGGTTCGTTGTTGATGGTTTGGTTCATTATCACGCTGAGATCCTGGCGCGGGTGATGCTGAGAGCCAATGGTATCGGCGACCGAGGACAGGAAGGTGCCGTGGTGTTGGTCTGCACCAGGAGGGTGTGCAGGTTGTCTGCGAAACAGTTTCAACAAGACCAGTCCGGTTAATACCAGCCACAGGATATCGATCCATTGGATGCCATCAAAAGCGCCGTTGGCAAACAGAAAAGCAAACAGGCTGCCACTGAACAAGCCATTCAACAGGTCTTTTATCAAGCTGCTTGTACTTGTTTGGGTCCACGGTCCTGTAGCGGCATCTGTCTGGCTGGCCAGGAGTGCCGACTTGGCTGGAACCGCGGCTGTGAAGGTGTGATGGGTAAAGCTGCCACTGTCTATTTGGGGGGCTGCCTCGGCAGATTGCATCAGGGCCATTAATAGAAAGGCTGTCGCAAACAGGGACCAGAAGAACTTCATAATAACCTCTGTGAATGTCATCTTTGTCAGAGCGGCCGCCACTGTAACAGAATTGGCCGGCTTCAGAGGTCGGAAATATCAGACAGGCCAGAGCAGCCACGGAGAGGTTGTGCCGGGAGGAAGCACGGGGTGAACGCTAGTGCAGAGAATTGTAAGGTGCTGTCAGTGGGTGTATTTACCAGAAGACAATACAAATGATAGGTAATATCATTTGTGTTTGATAAGGACGTCGACGTCTAACCACCCACTAAGAGTAGAAATATATGCCCAAGTTCCGTTCTCGTTCTGTCTTTTCTCAAGGAGCCCACAGTTGGCTAACGCCTGCTTGTCTGACCCTTGGTTCTTGCTTGTCTGCTACTGCGATGGCTGATGATTCATCGAACATCGAACTCGAGTCCATGGTGGTTACGGCCACGATGAGTGCACGGCCAATCGAAACCGCACCGGCTTTTACAACCGTTTTGAGTGCTGAAGAAATTGAATCGGCTCCGGTTGATAGTTTGGGTGACTTGCTGCGAGCCAATGCAGGGTTGAATAATCTGACGGACAGTAATGGTCGGGATGATATCCAGATCCGTGGTTTGGACAGCGATTACACCATGATCCTGATCAATGGCAAGCGGGTGTCATCCGGCGGTGCATTTGCCAAAGGCAGTGATGTTGATTTCAACTCAATTCCTGTGTCCTCGATTGAACGCATTGAAGTGATTCGTGGGCCGATGGCGGCCTTGTATGGTTCTGATGCCATTGGTGGGGTGATTAATATCATCACCAAAAAGTCCGCTGGCGAGTGGCGCGGCAGTGTCAGTGGTGAATACACCGTGGTCGACTCTGGTGAAGATGGCGGCCGTTACCGTTTGGGCGGGACGGTTATGGGGTCTCTGAATGACAAGGTCAGCCTGTCAGTATCGGCGGACCAGTACAGCCGTGATGCCTGGTACGCCAATGATGCTGATGAGGTACCGGAGCAGGAAGAAAAAACGGCCAGCAATCTGACGTCAACGCTGACCGTGGATCTGGATGAACAGCAAAGCATCGATATTGACCTTGGTTATAACCATGATGATCGTCCCTATCAGCTGTACGGCACCAGCTCGTACCGCGATCAGACCATCAATCGTTATGACCTGGCACTGACTCATACGGGTCAATGGAGCAATGCTTCAACCACCGCTTATATCAAATATGAGCACAGCGATGTTGACGACTACAACACCAGTTATGACATCCCCCAGCATCACACCAAGGAAACCAACCTGTACGCCAAGGCCTATGGCCATACCTCTCTGGGAATGAACGACCTGGTAGCCGGGTTCGATTTCCGTCATCAGGAACTGGAAGACCCGGTCAACTATGTGGAAACCGGCAAATACAGCATCGATCAGGCTGGTGTGTTTGTGCAGGATGAACTGGCGCTGACGGATCAGCTGACCCTGACGCTGGGCGGCCGCTGGGATCATCACGAAATTTTTGGTGGTCACTTTTCTCCGAAAAGCTATCTGGTTTACCAACTGAATGATGCCGTGACATTAAAAGGGGGCGTTGGCAAGGCGTTCAAAGCCCCGGATGGCCGTAAGTTAAGCCCGGAATACAACGAAATCAGTTGTGGTGGCAGCTGCTACATTCCCGGTAATCCGGATCTGGAACCAGAGACCAGTATCACCAAAGAGCTGGGGGTGGAAGTACGCCAGCCTTATTGGAGTCTGAGTGCGGATGTGTTTGATACCGAGGTCAAAGACAAGATCGAACGGGAACTGGGCGAAGCCGATGAGGATGGTGTGTACTCCCCGGTCTGGGTCAACCTGAGCAAGGTCACGTCGAAAGGTTATGAGGTAAGCGGTGATCTGGACCTGACCGATAGTTTGGTGGTTACCGGTAATTACACCCGACTGATCGTCAAGGACGAAGACGACGCCGTGATTGAGTATCGTCCTGAGCATCAATCGAATCTTGGTATCAAAATGCAGGCGACGGATGCCCTCAGCGCCAGTCTTAATGTCAATTATGTAGGGGGTATGACCTATTCCTACTGGGCCGACTCCCAGACCAATGTGCGTAAGCTGTCGTATTACCGCACGGATCTGGGTTTCCTGATGGATATGAGTGAAGCGGTACAGCTCAAATTTGGCGTCAACAATATCGGTGATATCAATCTGACGGATATGGATGACAATATTTCCACCGTCGAGCTGGGCCGTAACTATTACTTTGGCGGCACTTACTACTTCTGATGGATGTTCTTATGACCACAATCACCTTGCTTATTGGCCTGACGACGCTGGCGGTGGCTTTGTTGTACCTGAGTTTGCCTAACCAGCGCTGGCTGGCACGGCCGCTACCGGCCAGATATCGGCCGTTGGTGCTGGCAGCACAGGGAGTGCCGTTACTGGGGTGGCTGCTGTCCGTGCCGCCACTGACTGCAGTCCTGGCCTGGCTGGTGGTGGTCATGCTTGCGCTGGGGTTACTCCCGGCGCTGTTTTTACTGTGGTGGAGGGCCGACTGATGGCAGCACGGGATTTTCGTTATGACTGGTGGTCAAAAAGCCTCAGCGGCATCATCGCCGGATTTTTGTTGGCACTGGGCATCAGTGGTCTGTTTGCCTGGTGGGGGCCGGGAGGGATTGATGCCACTAACAAGGTGCAATTCAACATGTGGTTGATCGTGCTGGTCTGGGTACCCTTGCTGGCAACCGTGTATTTGTTTCGTAATGGTGTCCGGGCCTGGCTGGTATTAGGGAGCCTGGCGCTGATCAGTCATACGGCACTGTATTTTGTTCGCACCGGAGGTATGGCATGAAAAACGGATTCAAGGTGCGGGGCGACATTCTGAAAATGTACAAGACCCTGCATACCTGGGTTGGTATCAGCTCTGGCATCTTGCTGTTTATCTGCTTTTTTGCCGGTGCACTCACCATGTTCGAAGAGCCAATCCAGCAGTGGTCGGAGGCGGCCAGTGACAAGCTGCAGCCGACATCACAGCTTTCTCCGGTTGAGCTGGACTCGCTGGTGGATCAGGTGCTGGCGCAGTATCCGGCAGCCCACCGGGGGATGACGCTGCAGTTGGGGGAGCATCCACAAGGCAATGCACCGCTGTTCTGGCAAGGAGGAGGGCGGAGCCGCGATTTGAATCTGTCGGCGGCACGCTGGCAAGCGAGTCTGGATAACGACGGGCAATTGCAGGTCCAGCAGCAGACCCCTGGTCAGCTGGGGGAATTGATTGATCTGTTACATCGTACTGCCGGAATACCGGGACAGTGGGGCCATGGCTGGATTGGCCTGTATCTGATGGGCGTGGCATCGTTGCTGTACTGCCTGGCGCTGGTGTCGGGCATTGTATTGGTATTGCCCACACTGATACGGGATTTTTTGATTGTGCGGCCGGAAAAGAGCCGCAAGCGTTTCTGGCTGGACAGCCATAACCTGATTGGTATTACCAGCCTGCCCTTTCATCTGATGATTGCGGTGACGGTGGTGGTGTTTGCCTTCCATGACGAGCTTTACGATGCCTTGCAAGAGGTAGTGTACGGTGACAAATCCATGTTTGGTGTACGGGTGGAGGCGACGGAGCAGTCGGTCACCGAGCTGCCAGCGATCAGTCAGCTACTGGAGCAAGTGCAGCAGCAAGCTCCGGGGTTTGAGGTCAAGGCAGTCGAGCTGATGAATCTGGATTCGTCGCGAGCGATTGCCCGGGTTGCGGTTACTCATGACAGCTACCTGACCCGTGGCGCACGGGAAGGCTATGTCATTCTTGATCCTTATACCCTGGAGGTGATCAACACCAGTGTTTTGCCTGGGCAACAGGATGACTGGAGTATGCTGGTGAGCAGCTTCTTTGGTATGCATTTTGGCAGCTTTGGAGGCACCGGAGTGAAGTGGCTGTATTTTGCGCTTGGTCTCAGTGGTGCGTTTATCTTCTACAGCGGCAATGTGCTGTGGATCCAGAGTCGGCGCAAAAAATCCGGCAAGGCGGCATTAGCCATGGCAGAGCAGCCACGCTCGGTACGCTGGATGGCCAATGCCACGACCGGGGTTTGTCTTGGCAGTATCGCCGGGGTTGCGGTAGCCATGGCGGTGAGCAAGCTGTCGGAGGGGATGCTGGTTGAAAACAGTGAAGGCAATCCTTCGAATATCCTGCTGTTATGGGGGTATTACCTGACCTGGCTGGTCTGGTTGTTATGGGCCTGTGTACGGGGCAGTGAACGGGCCGGTAGCGAGTTGCTGCAGGCCACGGCGGTGAGTGTTTTGCTGATTCCGGCTTGCAGCATGTTACTGGTGTTGTCGGGGGATCTGGATATTGCGGCAGTGACCGGGGCAAGCCTGGCTGTGGATCTGGTGGCATTGCTGAGTGCAGGGCTGATTCTGCTGCTGGACTGGCGATTACGTCGACGGGCAGTGCCGGTCGGCGCGGCGCTGGCTGATGCGGTCACCAGCTGAAGTGAAATGAATCGCCAGTGGGGATGGATAGCCAATGAAGATTGATAGTTGGTGATGGCGATAGTTGGTGATGGATTAATAGCTGATGAAAATTGATAGTAATTTATTGATTGTCAAAGGCTATTAAAGCAAGAGATATATGCCATTGTTAATGATAGAAAATAGCGATTAATCTGACTGTGTTGATAGACAAACAGAGGATTCGTTATGAACAGTATCTTGCGTTATATCTCCGTGGTGGCCCAGCCCGAAGCCAATCTGACAGCTGTAACGGCAACATCGCCAACCACCACTTCCCCTAAGGTTGACCGCCCGTCGCGTCAGGGGTGTAACTACAGTGACAACTATTACGGTGATCAGTGCTGTGGCCCTCATCACCGTTGTTGAATACACCATCAAACCCTTGCCCGCCATGGGCAGGGTCTGGGTTTAGATACCCGGCATCGGAATAAATTTGGGCAACGCCTTGATACGGGCGATCCATTGGTTGATGTGCGGGTAGCCTGACAGATCAATGCCACCTTCCCAGGCAATGGCAACGTATGGGAAAACCGCACATTCAGCAATGGTTGGACGTTGCAATGCCAGCCAGTCATGGGTTGTCAGGTGCTGCTCCAGCAAAGCCAGAATACGGTTGCTGGTGTCCAGAGTCTGTTGCTTGTTCAAAGCATAACCAAACTTGTCGACCAGTCGCGCGGAGTTGGGTCCATGCTGGATTTCGTTGGCTGCCGTAGACAGCCATTGCATTACCTCACCTTGTTGGGCCGCACCGTCTGGCCACCATTGATGACCGCCATATTCCCGGGCCAGGTACACCAGAATGGCCTGGGAATCACGCAGCGTGACATCACCATCGACTAATACCGGCAGTTCTCCCCAAGGGTTCAGATCCGTTACAGGGGCACGCTTGTGGGCTCCATCGAGAAAATCAACGGCGATCAATTCCAGTGGCAGATCGATCAGTGCCGCAAACAGCCGCACCTTGTAGCAGTTACCGGATGGTTCCAGATCATAAAGTTGCATGAGGTATTCCTTATTGTATTTGTTGTTGGGGTCTTGGGGCTGTGATGCCGTTACAGTACGGCATCGGAGTCACTGTCAGGCACTGCCGGCAGCAATTGGTTAAATTCAAGCACATTGCCATCCGGGTCCCGGATAAACAGCGTAATTCGCCGTGGGCCAATGCGATGGATGCCTTCGGTAATGGCGATGCCTTCCGCCTTGAGCCAGTCTTGCAGGGCATAAATATCTTCGATCACAAACGCTGGGTGGGTGATGCCGGGTAATTTCACCGGTTCATCCAGCAGTGGATTGCGACCATGATGCAGTCGGGTGGCGTTAAAAATCAGGTTGATTCTGACGCCGCTGGGGGACTCCATCTCATTGGCTTCATGGTGCTCGAACAGGGCGGTTTGCCGAAACCCCAGTCGTTCATAAAAATGCACGGAACGCTGCTTGTCACTCACTCGTATGCCGACGTGGTCGTATTGCAGAACGGGTTGCGGGTTGCGGGCATTTATCAAGGTGTCGACCTGTCTTATGACGTGGATGCTGTTCAGTAAACACTCTTCGATAATCGCAATAAATAGGATTATCCTGATATGTTTATTACGTTTTTTGCACAAGTGGGACAAGCATGGATAAATTCAGAGCGATGGCGACTTTTGTGGCGATTGTGGATAACGGCAGCCTGACCGCCGCTGCCAATACCATGAACCGCTCTCCTGCGGCGATTGTCCGGGCGCTGGCGGAGCTGGAAAAATATCTGGGAGTACGGTTGTTAAATCGCAGCACCCGCCGCATTGCCCTGACCGATGAAGGGCGTGAATATTTGCAATATTGCCGCCGGATTCTGGCAGATGTTGAAGCCGCCGAGTTTCGTTTGGATGTACGTAAAACCACGCTCACCGGCTCAATCCAGATTACGGCTCCGGTGATGTTCGGGCGTTTGCATCTGGCGCCATTGCTGAACCAGTGGCTGGTGGAACATCCGGGTATGGCGGCAGAGCTGGTCCTGCTGGACCGGATGGTGGATGTGATTGAAGAAGGGTTTGATCTGGCCTTGCGCATCGGCCATCTGGCGGACTCCTCGCTGATTGCATTGCCGCTGGGTATTACTCACACACGCATTTGCGCCAGCCCGACATTGATTCAGCGGCTGGGCCAACCACAGCACCCGACTGACCTGGTCAATTGGCCCGGGATTCTGTTTGCGCCGCAGGGCAATCAATGGCGTTTTATTGATCATGAGAAACTGGTTATCCAGGCTGTTACCCCGGTCCTGACCAGCAATCAGGTGGATGTGGTGCTGGCTGCTGCGGTGGATGGTCTGGGTGTGGCTCGGGTAATGTCGTATCAGGCACAGGGGGCGATCCAGAATGGGCAGCTATTGTCGCTGCTGGAGCCATATGCTCCGGCTCCTTTTCCGGTACAGTTTGTCTACCCGCACAATCGTCTGGTGTCGCCCCGGGTACGGCAATGTCTTGACTGGATGGTGCCGCGCTTGCGCCAGCGTTTACAGGACCCATCTTGATACATAGCCCCGGTATAACCCCGGTGTCGGGTTTATGACGTCTGCACCGAGGCGTCCTGACTCGTTGTGCTATCAGTCTTTATAACCGGTGGTGGTCGGAGCGTGCCATTCCTGGATCGGCACCGTCGAAATACTGTTTTTGGGTGAGCCATCGACCATTTTGTCGGAGTAGACCAGATAGATCAGTGTGCTGCGTTTCTGGTCAAAAAACCGTACCACCTGCATGCTCTTGAACAACAGCGAGGTACGCTTGGTGAACACCTTGTCGCCGTCTTCCAGATCATCGAGAAAACGGATTGGACCAATCTGGCGGCAAGCGATAGAGGCGTCGGAGGTATCTTCTGCCAGTCCCAATGTGCCGCTGATGCCACCGGTCTGGGCGCGGCTCAAATGGCAAGTGACGCCGGAGACTTTGGGGTCATCAAAGGCTTCGATCACAATCTTGTGGTTCTTGCCGATCAATTTGAAGACGGTATCAACTTCTCCGACAACTTCGGCCTGGGTCATGGCAGACATCAAGGGAATCAGGCCCAGCAGGGTGGTACGTAGAAACGTGGTCATGGTTGGCACTCCAATACAAAATATAGTGATCCATCGGGTTCAAACACACGCATTTAATAATAATGGTATGTCATTGCTACCCCGATGGCGTCGCGGTTCTGAACTTCCCAGCCGGTTTGAGCCGCGATGGATCGATACGCCAACTCGAACCGTATGGCCCGACTGGCCTTGTATTCAATAAACAGTCGTGGGCTGAGTGTGTTACTGCGTATCGGGCGGCTATCATCCCTGCTCTGGTGGTGATGGGCAATGTCGAGCTGCAGGCCGACACCGGCTGACCAGTCGGGTAGCTGGTAACTGCTATCAAATTGCATCATCAGCCCCCGATGACGGTTATCACCACTGGCATAACGCATACCAAGCCTGGCCCTGGTTTCAATACGCGGGTTGACAGGCATGGCATAGCCACCATAGAGCAGCAGGCCGGGGCTGTTGCCCTGGTGGTTTGAATCCATTCCCAGGCCGGCTTCCCAGCCGTGATGCAAGTAGTTGGGGGCGGTATCGGTACGGGCTGGAATCGCCAGATCCAGTAGTGGGCTGTCGGTGGTGAAATAACGATCCCGGTAAAGGTGGTGATATTGTGGCCGGTAGGGCTCACCCACCGCCAGCAGCCGGCTGTCTTCTTGGATCAATAGTAGCCGTCCCAACCAGTCAGCCTCGGTAAATACCACCAGATAACGGTCGCCCGGGGCGATTTCCAAAGGGAGATACACCGCCTCTGTGCGAGTCCGGGTCGGATTGGCCAGCACTGGACTGTTGTAGATGCTAACGGCGTTAAACTGCGCATCGAGCACCAGAACAGAGGGATAAAAGACAGTGTATTCGTCGATTAATGAGTGCAGGTCGATACGGACCGGGTGATCGTAGTGTGGCAGCTCCAGCCCGGTGGCGAGTACCTGATGCTGGCCCAACAAGAGTGGCTCGGTGGTCGGAATCAACTCATCCTGAAAGCCATATTCGAGCCGGTGGTAATGCAGTGTCGGCAAGCTGGCCAGCCAGTCCAGAGGAGAGGCCTGCGGCGGTGTGGGTGTCAGGGGAGCCGCCAGTACCGTATGGCTGAACAGCAGGCTCAGTAACAAGGTACAGAAAGAAAACGCATACGTCATTCAGGCTCCTGATCTGCCAATAATCGATAACGCTCGCGACTGTAGCGCAGAGCGTTATCCCGGAGCCAGTGGAATCAACCTGGCTGAGCTGTGGAATATGCCTCAGGTCAGCTGTTGCTGGAATAAATCCAGAGTGCGTTCCCAGGCGAGATCGGCCTGTTGCTGATTAAAACGTGGGGTGGAGTCGTTATGAAAACCATGTCGAGTACCTTGATATTGGTACATGGCAAAGTCTTTGTTATTGGCCGTTAATGCGGCTTTATAGTCCGCGCTCATGGCATTGATACGCGGGTCATCTTCGGCAAAATGAATCACCAGCGGCGCTTGAATGGCCGGGACATTCTGGCTATTGGCCGGGCGGCCGTAAAAAGGCGCGGCTGCGTTCAGGTCACCCCTCATGGTCACCGCCAGCTGATTCACCACGCCGCCGCCATAACAGAAACCGGTGGTTCCCAGCTTGCCAGTGGAGAGAGCGTGACGTTTGACAAAATACGCACTGTTAAGCATATCGGTAAACAGTTTGCCCTGATCCAGGCTGGCTTGTAGCTGCTTGCCGTCATCATCATTTCCGGGATAACCGCCAACCGGTGATAGACCATCCGGAGCCAGGGCGAGGAAACCGGCTACCGCCAGACGTCGGGCCACATCTTCGATATAAGGGTTCAGCCCCCGGTTTTCATGAATAACCACTACCGCGGGGAATGGGCCGTCGCCGCTGGGCTGCACCAGATACCCCCGCATTTTGCCCGACGTACCACCAGGGGAGTCGTAGTGCACATAGTTGGCCTTGATACGGTCGTCGGTAAAGGAAATGGTTTCGGCTTCGGCGTAGCGGGGGAGCAACGACTGCGCCATTATCAGTCCGGAGCCTGCGGCCAGTGTGAGGGCGGCAGCACGGGAAAGGAAGCTGCGGCGACTCATGTCGGAGTGGCAATACTCATCGTATAAATCGTAAACCTGTGGATCGATCGGATCGTTACTCATTGGAATATCCTGTGCGGGCTGTGGTGGTCGTTACAAGACAAGGGGGGCGTCTATTTAATCCTGCACGGCGGCAACACTCGCCCTTCGGGGGCTGCCGGATGATTTTGACTCGGTGTCGCCGACGTTTGACTTGACCCGTCAGGCCTGCAAGTCGGCTTCGTGATTCGCAACCATCCGGTAGCCCAGAGTGAGCGCCGGATTAAATAGATGTCCCCAAGGGTTGACCACAAAATACAAGATTTGTGGGTAAAAGCCAGACACGATGACGATGTAATGATCGTTGGTCGATTGTGCGGTATGAGAGGCATAAAACAGAATGACTGCACAATGTTCGGATTGCGCTGGTTAAAACCATTATTTTTATGTGGATATTGGAGTTGGGCAAAACAGTAATCATTGATGTGCTAGGGTGAGGCACCACAAGCCTGAACTGCCACACTCTGTGCCGGTTTTGATTCGCGTGTGCCATCTGTCTCACCGGATCACTTATGAGTAAACGTAAAACCGCCAGTACCGGGCAGGATAACCAGGCCTGGCTGGCGATGTGGCGTAACGACCAGATCGAGTTTCATCAGAAAATAACCAGCAATTTGTTGGTGCGGCACTTTCCTGAGCAGACAACGGCGGGGAGATGCCGGGTTTTTGTGCCCTTGTGTGGCAAAAGTCTGGATCTGCTCTGGCTGGCACAGCAGGGATATGAGGTGATCGGAGTTGAGCTCAGCCAGATTGCCGCCAAGGCTTTTTTTGTCGAGAACCGGATCGATTATCACCGCAGTCGTGAGGGCGATTTTATTGTTTGGCGCAGTGAACATATCACCATACTCAGTGGCGATTTTTTCCAGCTGACCATGGCGCAGTTAGGAGTGATTGATCTGGTGCTTGACCGGGCTTCGCTGACAGCATTAAACCCGGCGATTCGTCCACTTTATGTACAGCACATGCACGACATTCTGCCAGCCGGGCAATGTCCGGTGTATTTACTGACGGTAGAAGACCCGGATGAGCACGAACAGCTGTTTGATATCGACCAGGAATTGCTGGGGTTGTATCAGGCAACCTTCGATATAGAAGTTATCGATGCCGAGCGGTGTCAGGTCGTGGCGTTGGCGGATATTGTAACCACCGATACCAAGCTCTATCGCCTGCTGCCGCACCAGCTAACCGCAGACCTTTGTTGATCTGATCGGTTGATTGCGCAGGAACCAGAACAGCTCGAAACAGAAGGTACAGACACCAGGCCTATTCGAACTTGTTGCGTGCCTTGGCCCAAGGATCCGGCTTGCTGTTACTGTCAGAACCACTGGAAGGTTGAGCTGAAGAAGCCGGCGGTTCAGCCGATGTCGCCGTGCTGTGTCGATAGCTGCTTGAACGGGCGTGGTTGCTGGTACGTTTGTTGTCCGAACGTGGTTTTTTGCCGTGTTCCGCCGCCTGTTTTGCTCGTTTTTCCCGTAACCGTTCCGCATCTTCCAGACTCAGAATCGCCGGTTCACCAGGTTGCTGGTGGGCTGGAATAATCCGGTCTCGGGGTGGCAGGGCAAACTGGGTGGACGACGCTTTGGGCAGATTCTTGAACTGATACAAGTAAAAGACTTCCACCTTCTCACGAGCCCAGGTGGTTTTTTTCAAAAACTTCACACTGGCGTCGATGCTGGGGTTGGTTTTGAAACAGTTGATGTTCAAGTACGCAAACAGAATATCAAAACCATAATGGCCGACCAGCTCAACCAGCATCTGTTTTAATCCCACGCCATGTAATGGGTTGTTCTTGTAATTGATATCGTCGCTCATGAACCATCCGCAAAAAAAGTGAAGGCCGTGATTGTACCTGTTGCTGTCAGGAAAACACACGAATGAAATACTTGAATCAAACGGGACATCAGAGCGGTGCCACGGCTTTTTATTCTGTAAATAAAGGTCAGCGCACACGGGATAGAGGGATCAGCATTGCCCTTGCTGTAGCTCTGCGCGACAATGCGCGCCTTTACATGCCAGAGCAATTGTCAGGAGAGTGATTCCCATCGCCCGACGACCCGTCTGCTATCCTGTGCTGGCTAACCTTGACACAAACCAGGAGTCGTAACATGACCTCTCGTACAGAACTGGCTAACGCCATCCGCGCATTAAGTATGGACGCAGTCCAAAAGGCCAAAAGTGGCCACCCCGGTGCGCCAATGGGCATGGCTGATATCGCTGAGGTGTTATGGAACGACTACCTGAAACATAACCCGGGCAACCCCGAATGGGCTGACCGCGACCGTTTTATCCTTTCCAATGGTCACGGCTCCATGTTGATTTATTCCTTGCTGCATCTGACCGGGTACGACCTGTCGATCGACGACCTGAAAAATTTCCGTCAGCTGCACAGCAAAACACCGGGTCATCCGGAATATGGTTATGCCCCTGGCATTGAAACCACCACCGGACCTTTAGGTCAGGGGATTGCCAACGGTGTCGGTATGGCCGTAGCCGAAAAAGTGCTGGCTGCCCAGTTCAACCGTCCAGGGCATGAGATTGTTGACCATAACACCTATGTCTTTATGGGTGACGGCTGCATGATGGAAGGCATCTCTCACGAAGTGTGTTCACTGGCCGGCACTCTGGGGTTGGGCAAGCTGGTTGCCTTCTACGATGACAACGGCATTTCCATTGATGGGGAAGTCGAAGGCTGGTTTACCGATGATACCGCCGCTCGTTTTGAAGCCTATGGCTGGCAAGTGATACGTCATGTGGATGGACACGATGCGGAAGAAATCCGTATGGCTATCGAGACAGCTCGTGCCAACACCGAGCAACCGACGCTGATTTGCTGCAAGACCATTATCGGTTTTGGCTCACCCAACAAGGAAGGCAAGGAAGATTGCCACGGCGCCCCATTGGGCGATGACGAAATCGCGTTAACCCGTGCTCGCCTGGGCTGGGAACATGGCCCATTTGATATTCCGGCTCATATCTATACCGGCTGGGATGCCAAAGAAAAAGGTGCCGCGGTCGAACAATCCTGGAAGGAAACATTTGCTGCCTATGCGGCTGCCTATCCGGAATTGGCAGCTGAGTTTGAACGCCGTATGAAAGGCGACTTGCCTGCGGATTTCAGCGAGCAGGCCACAGCCTACATCGCCGAATGTCAGGCCAATGGTGCAACGATCGCATCCCGTAAGGCTTCCCAGAATACGTTGAATACCTTTGGCCCCTTGCTGCCAGAATTCCTGGGTGGTTCGGCGGATCTGGCGGGTTCCAACCTGACCCTGTGGTCGGGCGCCACTGGTATCAGTGCTGAGGATGCCAGCGGTAACTACCTGTTTTACGGTGTCCGTGAATTCGGCATGAGTGCCATGATGAATGGCGTGGCATTACACAAGGGCTTTATCCCTTACGGTGCGACCTTTTTGATGTTTATGGAATACGCCCGTAATGCGGTGCGCATGGCATCACTGATGAAGCAGCGTGCTATTTTTGTGTATACCCATGACTCCATTGGTCTGGGTGAAGATGGCCCGACTCACCAACCGGTCGAGCAGGTTGCCAGCCTGCGTAATACGCCAAACCTGGAAACATGGCGTCCATGCGATACCGTGGAAAGCGCGGTTGCCTGGAAGTCGGCAGTAGAGCGGGTTGACGGCCCATCGGCGCTGATCTTTTCACGTCAGGGGTTGCCTCATCAAGCACGTACTGAAGACCAACTCGCCAATGTGGCACGGGGTGGTTACATTCTGAAAGACTGTGATGGCACACCGGATGTGATTGTAATTGCCACCGGTTCAGAAGTTGGTTTGGCGATGGCAGCAGCAGAGCAAGTGACCGATAAAGCCGTTCGTGTGGTTTCCATGCCGTGCGCTGAAATATTCTGTAAACAAGAAGCTGGTTATATAGAGTCCGTATTGCCTGCTGCAGTAACAGCACGAGTAGCTGTTGAGGCGTTGCACAAGGATTACTGGTATAAATTTGTTGGGTTGCAAGGTGCTATTGTCGGGATGGATACGTTTGGCGAATCCGCTCCGGCCGCTGATTTGATGGCTCACTTTGGCTTTACCGTAGACAAAGTGGTTAATTCCATCGCGACGGTTGGCTGAAAAACGGCGGGATCTGCGGGATACTTGCAGGAGCAGATCCCTGATCATCAGACTTGGCGTTAAATGATGGGCACTTGGCTGCTGATTTGCATCAATGGTGTTATAAACATCAGACTGTATTCCGAAATTTCTACAATGTAATATGTAATCTGTCAGTAAGTGTTGCCGCGTTTCCCCTCTCAGGACCGGTAACACTTACTGGCTACCTCGCCGCTTTATAGGCACTCCGTATTGTAAGCCCCGTAAGCTGTAAGGATGCGTAATGGAAGAATCGACAGTCCGCTCACCGGCTCAGGCCAGACAAGGAAGCCACACGTTTCAGTTTGAAAAATTCAGTATTCGTGGTGCGACGCACAAAAACACCCAGCTGACTGTGTTCCCTACCGGGGAATGGAAATCCGTTAGCAGTGTCAGTACTCATGTAGCTTCTTTTAAACCCAGAATCAGTCTGTCCGTGGAATTTTTCCTGCGTGACGCTGGTATGGTCATACCGGTTGGTAATGTCCCTGAGGACTGGAGTCCCAAGCATTTGTGGAGCACCACCTTCGCCAAACTGGAAGACCGTGTTATTCACAGCTCCGGTAAAAGTGAATTTATAGCCAATCAATTTGAGACCCTGGTCCAGCATGCGGAAGGCAAGTTGAAGTTACGCTTGCAGCATAAACAAGGTTTTCTGGGGCGCTTTTTCTGAGCCCTGATCTCGCCTGTTATCCTGGCCAACGGCCAGCGACAATAAAAGCCCTGTCAAAAGCCCTGCCAGATGAACGGCAGAGCCTCTCAATATTCGCCGCCAGGATTGGCCCGGCATTATGCGGAAGCTGAATCCAGCCCGGATATCACATCGGGTTGGACAACGTCCTGTTGCAACACAATACGGTAACGTGGTTTACCAGCCTCCAGATGGCTGAGTGCCTGATTGATGGCACTCATTGGCATCACTTCTGTTTGCGGTACGATGCCGTGGCGGGCGGCAAAATCAAGCATGGTCTTGATGGTGCCCGGACTGCCCACTTCCGATGCCATCACCGCCCGTTGGCCAATCAGGCTGATATCCAGTGGCTCCAGCAACACCCCCAACAAAACCAGCTTTCCTTTAGGCTTGAGCGTGGCGATATAACGTTGCCATTCGAGTTTGACATTGACGGTCGAAATAATCAGATCGAAGTGGTTGCGGGCGGCCTTCAGAGCGCTGCTGTCGCGGCTGTTGATAATTTCATGAGCGCCAAAACGACGCGCTTCTTCCGCTTTGTCTGGTGATGAGGTAAAGGCAGTGACCTCACAGCCCCAGGCTTTAAGAAACTGCAGCGCCAAATGCCCCAAGCCACCAATACCAATCACAGCAACTCGGGCAGTAGGAGATAACTGCTGCTGCATCAAGGGGTTAAAGGTTGTTACACCGGCACAAAACAATGGCCCGGCCTGTTGCAGCGGAATACCGGGCGGGATCGCAACCACACTACTGGCTGCTGCCCGAACACGGTCGGCAAAACCTCCGTGGCGGCCAACAATGGTTTCTTCAACGGAGTAACACAGGTTGTGGTCACCGTTCATGCAGCAATCGCAGGTATGGCAAAAGCCGGATTGCCAGCCCAAGCCAACGGCATCCCCCACCGTAAACTGTGTGACCAGTTCACCAACCGCAGCAATGCGGCCAACCGCTTCATGACCAGGAATAAAAGGGTATTGGCTGACACCCCAGTCGTTATTGATCATGCTCAGATCACTATGGCACAGGCCGCAATATTCCACGGCAATCTCAACCTGATGGCTGCCTAATGGGCCGGGGTCGTACTGATAGGGGCGTAATGTTCCACCGGCTTCAAATACCGCATAACCTGTAATCATGATCTGCTCCTGGCGAATATTGAAACGGCTATTGTGACCTTAATCCGGCATCGGGCTATCAGAGAACGGCAAGTTTTTGCCGCGTGCTGGCGAGATTGGTTAACCGGGATCGCAAAAACCGACAGACCGTATGGCGCCCGGCAAAAGTTGTCTTGGGTAATCTCCGGATCATTCCAGGCGGGGATGGCAAGAAAGAAGTGCGGCCGGGAACCGGACCGCTAGAATTTTGAAGCGGTTTCGAGGATATCCGGGTGAGTGGCGGCTAACTTGGCATTAAGGAAGCGCAGGCGGCGGCTGATTTCCCTTAGCATATTCATTTGAATCAGGGTGAACTGTTCGAGATCGTATTGATACAGCTCATAGAGTGCTGCTGTGGGTAACTCAAGGGCGATACAGTCGGTAATTGCCCGCACGGTTGCACCGCGAGGGTTCATGTCGACAACAGCCATTTCGCCAAAACTGTCACCCGGCCCAAGTTGCCGCAGCTGGCGCATCTCGTCACCGCATTGTTTCATTACTTCAGCACGGCCGGTTTCCAGGATGAAAATAGAGCTGGCCGGATCGTCTTCGTAAAAAAAGACTTGTTGTGCCTTGAGTTGTCTCGGGATACAGCGTTGTTCGATAAAATTGATGGCATCAGCACTGAGAGCGCCAAAAATTGGACGATTCTGCAGTAACTGCAGACGTTGTGGACTCAGTCGGGCAGTTGTGGAGGAGCGGGGACTGGCAGAGTCAGGAATCATGGCGATCACTTGTGACTGGAACCTGATTCCCATGGTACTGCCAAGCAGCATATAAAGGAAAGCAGAACCATGTTCCGGGCGGTGATGGCCTATATGCTGGCAGATTCTGCCAGCACTATCGGTCTCAGTGGGCGCTGATCAGGCGCCTAAACGTTCGTATAATTCCGATTCATCCCGGGGTTCTGGAATCAGGTCATCCAGTTGCTGTGGTGCCTGGGTGACCTTGTGTTCCGAGTTGATACCCAGTTTGCGAAACAGCTGCTGGTCTTTGTTGGCAGCAGGGTTGGGTGTGGTCAGCAGACATTCACCGTAAAAAATGGAATTGGCACCGGCAAAGAAACACATGGCCTGCATTTCTTCGCTCATTTCTTCACGTCCGGCACTTAACCGCACATGGGACCTGGGCATCAGGATACGGGCCACGGCAATGGTGCGGATAAAGTCGAGTGGGTCAACGTCGGCTTCATGTTCCAGTGGCGTACCGGCGACTTTCACCAACTGGTTAATGGGCACGGAGTCCGGGTGTTGTGGCAGATTGGCCAGCTGGCGTAACAGACCGGCACGGTCCCGCTGGCTTTCACCCATTCCCAGAATCCCGCCAGAGCAGACTTTCATACCGGCTTTACGGACGTTATCAAGAGTTTCCAGACGGTCGCCATAGCTGCGGGTGGTGATGATTTCACCGTAATAGTCGGGTGAGGTATCCAGGTTGTGATTGTAATAATCCAGACCGGCTTCGCCCAGACGGTTGGCCTTGTCGGCATCAAGCATGCCGAGGGTCATGCAGGTTTCCAGACCAAGCTCCTTGACGCCTTTTACCATGGCCAATACGTAAGGCATGTCTTTTTCACGCGGCGAGCGCCAGGCGGCTCCCATGCAAAAGCGGTCGGAACCGGCGGCTTTGGCGGCCTTGGCTTTTTCCAGTACCGCTTCCACTTCCATCAGGCGTTCTTTTTCGAGGCCGGTATCGTAACGGGCACTTTGCGGGCAGTAGGCACAGTCTTCCGGGCAAGCGCCGGTTTTGATCGACAGCAGGGTGCTGACCTGTACGGCGTTGGGATCAAAAAACTGGCGGTGTACGGTTTGAGCCTGGAACAGCAGGTCATTAAACGGCAGATTCAGCAATGCCTGTACCTCGTCCAGAGTCCAGTCATTGCGGATGGCCGCGTTGTTTGGCTGCGAAGAGGACGGAAAGTTGGCTGCTACGGCACTGCCCATGGCGGTCTCCATTTGCTGATACAGGAATATAAAGGTGAATACTGCAGCCTGCCGAGGCAACAGGCAATTTGGGGCCAGCCATTTGCTGACTATTGTTTAAAAAACGTTCGATAGTCAGCTGCCAAGGTCGGGGGCGTCAGTCGGAACAGGCCGCTGAAACAAACCGCCGAAATAGTCAGGAGTCATGGCGGCAACCAGGACAAAGAGCGCTGTTGCAACCACTGAATGGAACACGGGTGGCTGGAGCGGGTTCGGTATCGGTGCTCATGGTCGGTTTTAGGCGATTTCGCGTTATAGTAGCAGCTTGATTTTGCTGTCAGTCGAGGTTTGCCGTGTACTACCCATTTCTGAATGATGCACCCTTTGCGTTTGCGACAGGCAAGGCTGTCTGTGTGGGTCGCAACTATGCTGCTCATGCCGCTGAATTAAATAACCCCATCCCGGAACAGCCGCTGCTGTTTATCAAGCCCGCCGATGCGGTGGTCGCCATGGAGGGGGACCTCTCGATCCCCGACGGTATGGGGGCCGTGCATCATGAACTGGAAATTGCCTTGCTGATTGGAGAGACACTGTCCCAGGCCAGTGCCGATGAGGCTCTGGCTGCCATTGCCGGGGTGGGCCTGGCTCTGGATTTGACCTTGCGCGATGTACAAAGCGGGCTCAAAAAGAAAGGCCACCCCTGGGAACGGGCCAAGGCATTTGATGGTGCTTGCCCGGTATCCCGTTTTATTGCCGCAGAACAGGTGAGTGACTGGAGGGATCTGGAGCTGTCCCTGACGCGAAACGGTACCTTGCAGCAGCAGGGCAACAGCAAGGCGATGTTGTTTCCAGTGGCGGATCTGCTGGTCGCGATCAGCCAGCAATTTACGCTTAACCCCGGGGATCTGGTGCTGACCGGCACCCCGGCCGGAGTTGGGCCGCTGGAAGCAGGGGATCAGTTGACTGCGACCTTGCAGGACTGGTTGTCGGTCTCATGCCAGGTAGAGGCTCGACCGTCCAGTGCCATACAAGGAGGTCAATAATGGCTTCTTGTGATGCCCCGGGCCTGCAAAGCCTGGATGAGGCTCTGGAACAAATCCTGTCGTCGCTGACGCCTCTGACCGAAGAAGAGTGGGTGCCACTGTCCCAGGCTGACGGCCGCATATTGGCTGCCGATGTGCAAAGCTGTCTGGACTTGCCACCGACCGATAACTCCGCCATGGACGGTTATGCCGTGCGGGTAGAGGATCTGACCGAATTTGATTGGCTGGACGTTAACCAGCGTATTCTGGCGGGAGATGCCACAACCCAACCGATATTACCCGGAGAATGCGCGCGTATCATGACCGGCGCGATGCTGCCGGAAGGCGCCAATACCGTCATCATGCAAGAAGATGCCGAACTGGATGACGACGGCAAGGTGCGCTTTCTGGCGGCGGTCAAACCATCAGCCAATATTCGGCGGCGCGGAGAAGAAGTGGCTGTTGGTGATATCGTTCTGGCCGCGGGTCGGCGTTTACGGGCGGCTGACATCGGATTGCTGGCCAGTCTTGGTATTGACCAGGTAGTGGTACGCCGTCGGGTACGAGTTGCCATTATGGCCACCGGTAATGAACTGGTGACACCGGGGCAGTCGTTACAAACCGGGCAGATTTATGAGTCCAACAGCCAGGTACTGGCCGCCTTGCTGGTACGGTTGGGCTGCACCGTCATTCATTTCGGCATTATCGCGGATGACCCGCAGGCATTACGGCAAGCCTATCAGAATGCCGACAGTCAGGCGGATCTGGTCATTGCTTCTGGCGGCGTCTCAGTGGGGGAAGCGGATTTCAGCAAGCAGGTGCTGGATGAACTGGGCCAGATGGGATTATGGAAACTGGCCATCAAACCGGGCAAACCGTTTGCCTTCGGTCGTTTGCCAAACAGCTGGTTTGCCGGTTTGCCGGGCAATCCGGTATCGACCATGGTGACGTTTGATCAGCTGGTGGTGCCGATATTAACAACATTGGCAGGAGACAATACTCCACCACGGCTTGCCCTGCGCGCTCGTCTGACCTGTGGGTTACACCGTCGTCCGGGGCGGTTGGAGTTTCAGCGTGCCGTAGTCTCAACGACCGAAGACGGAGTGCTGCAAGTCACACCATTGGCACGTCAGGGATCTGCACTGCTAAGTACCATGTCGGCAGCCAACGCGTATATTTTGCTGGATGGCGATAGCTCCAGTCTGGAGAAAGGCCAACCTGTCCGTATTGAGCTGTTTGATGGGCTGTTATTGTAGGGAGCGTTATTGTAGGGGTTGGCACTGTGCTGATTCCTGATCGGCGCAAGCACAAACAGCAGAGTGAGCAGGGCAGGCAAGGTGTTTTACAAGGAAAGGTAAGCTGGTTGAACAGCACTTCCAGAGATTGGCTGTCGATGCTCTGTTGGAGATCGTCATGATGTTGGGTACAGCAATGATCTGGCGGACAAACACAAAAAAGATGTCCGCCTGATATTTTTAGAGATCGAGCGTTAATTTGGCACTCTTGCAGCCCGAGACACAGACCATCATGGTGGTATTTGTTGACTGTTCGCTGGGTGACAAAACACTGTCACGATGATCCACTTCGCCGTCGATAACGGTCACTTCACAGGAACCACAGAGCCCTTCCTGACAGGCAAAACCAACATCAACGCCAGCATCCAGAAGGCGATTCAGCAAATTTTCTCCAGCCTGGATCTGCAACGTTTGGCCGGATTGGGCCAGTTCAACCTCATAACTTGTCCGAGCATCCGCTGACGCTGCTATCTCTGCTGCTGTGAAGCGTTCGATATGAACAAACTCATAGCCCAGTTGCTCACAGGCAGCGTGAAAGGCATCCAGCATGGCTACCGGGCCGCAACCGTAAAAATGGCTGTCTTTATCATATCCGCGCAAGAGCGCCTGAAGGTCTGGAGTGGAGCCGGACTCATCGTCGAAATGATAATAAACCTTGCCACCCAGAGCCGTGATTTCGTCCAGCATGGCTGCTTCTGCCCGCGACCGTGCGCAATATATCAGCACTGGGGAACTCCCCTTCAGAAGCAGCTCCCGGTACATACAAAAGATAGGCGTTATGCCAATGCCGCCTGCAAGCAGTACATTTTTCTGCGCTGATGCATCCACCGGAAAGTGATTACGTGGCGCTGATATCACCAGCTCAGTACCGACCCGCAACTTGTCATGGATCCACGCTGAACCACCGCGACTGTTCTGGTCTCTCAATACCGCGACCACATAGCGATCCAGAGTGTGCGGTGAACCCAGCAAGGAATAGCTGCGGTTAATACCGCAAGGCAAGTGCAGATCAATATGCGCTCCCGGCTCAAATGAAGGGAAGACAGCATCAGCCAAAGGGCGCAGTTCAATACTGATTATCCCTTGTGCTTCATAACGAATCCCATGCACCAGTGCGACTATATTTTTATCAGCCATCGGTTTTCTCATTTAAAGATTGAAGTGGGCCAGTCTCTGGCCCGGGGTGTCAGTTCCTCCCTTGCAGGAGACGGTATCCCCGGTGGTTGTGGCTACCGTGTCTCCTGCGATACCAGCCAGGGTTTTAGAGGATAAAAGGGAACTCGTCCTCTGGCAGAGGATCACCGTTTTTCAGGCGGCCGATCAGCTCTGGAAAGGGGGGTGAGGTTTCACCTCCGCGGTCGACATAACAGGCGTTGTCGCCGAGCCAGCGGGTGGAAATAACGCGTCGTGACGTGTCTCTGGATGCGTTACCCGGCGCACCGTGTACCGTCAGGTAGTCAAACGCGATTGCGTCACCAGGCTCCAGATCCCAGCCCAGAATCGTGTAGTCGTCCTTGTTGGCTTCAATATCGGGCATGACTTCGAGGTTGGTTGCCTTATGGTCATAATCCACCCCGGTAAACTTGCGCGGACGAAACAGCTTGCCCCAGCGATGGGAGCCAGCAACAAATTCAACACTGGAGCTGCGTGGTACCGGGTCAAGAGGCAACCAGATGCTGACGGTTTGATCGGCTTTGGTACAGTAATATGGCTCATCGTGGTGCCAAGGGGTCAGTTTGGTATTGCCCGCCTCCTTGATAAGCACGTGTTCATGGAAAATCCGTACCTGCTTCGATCCCATGACCTGCTGGGCTACACTTGCTGCTGGTCCTTCCTGTACAAATTGGCGATAGCCCGGGTTATTTGCCCAATTACAGTAGTCTGCGATGAAGCGCCCTTTGCTCTGGTCTGGCGTGTAGTTCTTGAAGAAAGGCCCTGGGTGCGCCAGGTTGTAATCGACCGCTTCCCGCAGCGGTTCAATCCAGTCTTTGAATAGCCCGCGAATGACCACGGCGCCATCACGGGCAAAATCCTCACGTAATGTCTTGTTCACAGTTTGCTCCTTGGTTCTGATCATGGTTTCAGGTTTTCTTACGGCATCTCGTTCCGGTGACGATTGCTCAGCCAGCTGGCACAGCCGTACAGCGCCAGAACAAAGAGGATGAGCAATGTGGCAACCGCGAGGATTGACGGGTCAATCTGGTCGCGGATGCCGCTCCACATCTGGCGTGGCACGGTGCGTTGTTCGGCACCGCCGATAAACAGCACGACGATCACCTCATCAAATGAGGTGGCAAATGCAAAGATGGCTCCGGTGGCAACGGAGGGGGTAATCAATGGCAGGGTGACGCGGCGAAAACAGACCCAGGGTGTGGCACCAAGGCCACTGGCGGCGCGGGTCAGGCTGTGGTCGAACGACTGCAAGCCGGCACACACGGTAATCACCACAAACGGCGTGCCCAGTACGGTATGAGCGAGAATTACACCCAGATACGAATCCACCAGGCCGAACGGCGCAAAAATGTAGTAGAAGCCGGCGGCCACCACCACAATGGGAATAATCATCGGCGAGATCAGTAGCGGCATGATTAACCCGCGCAAGGGGAATCCGGGCCGGGTCAGCCCCAGTGCTGCCAGTGTCCCCAGTATGGTGGCCAGCAGTGTGGAGGCAAAGCCAATCCCCAGGCTGTTCAGCAAGGCCCGCTGCCATTGATCGTCAAACAGGGCAGCCTGGTACCAGCGCAGCGATACACCATCCATCGGATAGGAAAAGTAGGTGCTGGTATTGAACGACAAAGGGATGATGATCAGGATCGGTGCGATCAGGAAAAACAGCACCACTGCTGTGTGCACTCGAACCCAGCGTGCACTCCAGCGCTCAAGGCGCGACCAGTAATGAGATTTCATAAATTTCTCCGGTTAGCCGAAGCGCAGGCGGTCAATACCGACCAGGCGATTAAAAATGAAGTAAAAGATGGCGGTGAAAATCACCAGGTAAGCCGATAATGCTCCAGCCAGGCCCCAGTTCAGCTGCTGGTTCGTCTGTATCGAAATCAGCTGGCTGATCATTTCATCACCTGCGCCACCGAGTAGCGCTGGCGTGATGTAGTAGCCCAAGGATAGAACAAACACCAGAAAGCAGCCGGCACCGACACCGGCAAGGGTTTGTGGTACGTAGACCCGGATAAAGGCGGTCAGTGGCTTGGCACCCAACGACTGGGCAGCCCGTAAATAGACGGGTGATATGCCTTTCATGACCGAATAAATGGCCAATATCATGAACGGCAACATAATATGCGTCATGCCAATCAACACGCCGGTACGGTTGAAGACCAGCGGTATGGGCTGGCTTACCAGTCCGAGACCACTGAGCAGGCTATTGATTACGCCATTGGGTTGCAGCAATACATACCAGGCGGTGGTGCGTACCAGTAGCGATGTCCAGAAAGGGATGATGACCAGCAGCATCAGCTTGCGGCCTTGACGTGCGGGCAAATTCGCCAATAACCAGGCCACTGGGTATGCCAGCAGCAGGCACAGCAGGGTCACGCTGGTACTGATCCAGATGGTCCGGGAGAAGGCGGCGAGGTAGACCGACTCTTCTGGCGGCAGACTGGCCACACTCCCGGTCTTGTCGACATAGCTGTCTACCGCATTGAGCAGGTAATCAGGGGTCGGGGATTGTCCGGCACGCTTGAGTACGCGCCAGATTTCCTTGTCACCCCAGCGGGAATCGCTGGCCAGTAACGCTGCCTGAAGATCATCGCGTGAATCCCGTTTCAGTTTTCGTGCTGTTTTCAACAGCAAACTGCGCATGGCCGGGTTGTAAAAATTCATGCGTCGGGCAACCCGCCCCAGCTTCCCCTGTTTGCTGGCCTGCACCAGGTCCTGTGCCATCGCGGCATAAATATCAGCGTCAGGCATTGCGGCCTCATCCCAATGCTGTAACAGCTTGGTGGCCTCTGGCAGCGCCAGCGGCACTTCTGGATTTTGTACGCTGCGCAGAAGCAGAGTGCCGATAGGAGCAATAAAGGTAATCAATAAAAACAGCAGCAGAGGGGCGGCCAGCAATAAGGCTTTGCGTGATTCCTGCCGTTTTACTCGGCGATACGCCTGAAGCCGTTCGGCATCATTCAATGCGTCGGGTGCAGCCAGGCCACCCTCTGGCGTGGGTATAGTCTCATTCATACGGAACTCCGGGATAATGCAAGCATCGGTGCTGGCCACCGATTGGTGGCCAGCCGAGGTCTGTCAGCGAGCTAGCCACACCTGGAAGCGCTTGTTGATGACGTCAAAGTTATCGACCCAGAAATCCACATCAATCTGGACTGCATTCTTGAAGTTGGCATCAGCCGTTGGCAGGTCTTCGAGAATATCCTTCTCAATCAATGGCAAAGCATTTTTGCGCGGCGGCGCGTAAGAGATGTAACGGGAGAGCTGGGAGGTGACATCCGCGCGAGATGCATAGGCGATGAACTCAAATGCCTCTTCAGCATTCGGGGCACCAGCCGGTACACCCCACCATTCATAATCGTAGATCTGTCCGTCCCAGACCGTGACAAAGGCACTGCCATCGTTTTTCACGGAATCATGAATACGGCCGTTATAGGCTTGCGTCATCACAACCGCGCCATCGGCAAGCAGTTGAGGAGCTTGTGCGCCGGATTCCCACCAGATGATATCCTGCTTGATGGCATCGAGTTGACGGAATGCACGGTCCAGCCCTTTTTTGGTTGCCAGGACGTCGTAGACCTTGTCTTTACTGACGCCATCAGCCAGCAGAGCCCATTCCAGCGTGCCTTTGGGGCTTTTGCGCAAGCCACGTTTGCCAGGGAATTTGTCCGTGTCAAAGAAGTCGCTGATCAGAGTGGGGCCAGTGGCCAGCGCCTCTTTGTCATAGGCAAATACGGTCGACCAGATCATGCTGGCAACGGCACAGTCGCCAATGGAGCCGGGAATAAAATCACTGGTGTCTCCCAGAATGGATTCATCCAGTGGCATCAGCAGTCCTTCATCGCAGCCGGCAACGGCGTCGTTGGACTCCAGATCAATAAGATCCCAGCTGGTATTATTGGCCTGAACCATTGCAGCCAGCTTGGCCAAGCCGCCGTCATAGGCTTCAAGACTGAATTCAGTTCCTGTCGCTTTTGCATAAGGCTTTAAATAGGCTTCTTGCACAGCGTTCTCAAAGGCACCACCGTACGTGACCACCGATAACGTTGTCTCTGCATGGAGAGGCCCGGCAGCGAGTAAAGTGGCTAGCATTGAAGCGCCTGCCAGGAAATTGGTTTTGGGCATGGTTTTCATATCAGTCCTTCTATCAGTTAGGGTTAACAGGGAGAGGAGGTGCTTTGATGAGACGCAAGCAATGGGGATAAAACCTTGCAATCATCGATTCGCCAGGTGACGTTCACTGTACTTCCGGCAATTGGCAGGCAATGTTCCCGACTATTGGGGAGCTTACACAGTAGTCGATCCGACTCACTCAGACGCAGATGAACACGATGGTGATCACCGCAGTAGACGATATCTTCCACCAGTCCTTGCACGCGGTTGCCGAGATTGAGGTCGCCATCCGCGATGCGAACTTGCTCCGGGCGAAGAAACAGCATTCCCGGTGTGTCCTGTCGCAGGTTCTGGCTGACGCCACCACGAATTTTTGTGCCGTTTGATAACGTCAAAGTGGCTGTGGCGTGATCGATCTCAGTAATCCGGCCATCGAGCCCGTTATTTTCACCAACGAAGTTGGCAACGAAGGCATTGTGTGGGGACTCATATAATTCATGGGCCGGCGCAATTTGCTGGATACGACCATCGAAGAACACGGCAACACGATCGGACATGGTTAATGCTTCGGATTGATCGTGTGTCACATAGACGGTGGTGAGCCCCAACTCACGGTGCAAACGCATTATTTCGTACTGCATTTGTTCGCGCAGGCGCTTGTCCAGCGCTCCCAGGGGTTCATCCATCAAGACCAGACTGGGCTCGAACACCAGTGCCCTGGCCAGTGCAACCCGCTGCTGCTGGCCACCGGAGAGCTGCGACGGGCGGCGGTTCGCCACATGGGACAGCTCCACCATATCGAGTGCCTGTTTGACCCGGGTTTTGATCTGCTCGCGTCCGACCTTGCGTACCGACAGGGCAAAACCTACGTTTTCCGCAATCGTCATATGAGGGAACAAGGCGTAGTTCTGGAAAACCATACCGATATCGCGGTTATAAGGCGGCAGATCATCCAGACGTTTGCCCCCCATACGTATCTCGCCCTGGCTCGGCGTTTCGAACCCGGCCAGCATCATCAGGGTGGTGGTCTTGCCGGAGCCTGATGGCCCCAACAGTGAGACAAACTCGCCCTTGTTGATGGTCAGATTCAGGTCATACACCACATAGTCTCTGCCGTCGTATGACTTGCAGACATCGCTCAGATTGATAAAGGCTTGTGAATCCTGAGGCTGGTCGGCATGGTTCATTGCTACACTCATGCGCTGCCCACCTGCTCGCTAATATAGCGGGCGAAATCATAGAGCGGACGCTCCAGATGACTCAGTTGTCCGGCCTTGGCCAGCGGTGCGCGAACCCCACGCATTACCGCTTCAACCCCTGTGCGATCTTCGGCATTGACCACATCCAGCATGTCTTTCAGAGCGCTCAGATACTCGGCGGCTTTGGGATCATCGATGTATTCCGGTGCCATGCCGCCGCCAAAGCTTATGCTTACCTGATCAGCGCCGCGGGGTTGCAACACCAGATACCAGAAATATCCCGGCGTCAGGGTAATCAGATGGCTTGGATAGATAGAGATTAACGCCGATGTCTTGCGCCAATGGCCTTCGAGGTGGTGGTTGTCGGGATGGGCATTACCGATTGCCAGGGTCGCTTCCTTGGTAAACCAGTGATAATTGAACGTCGGGTGTCCAGGAGGGCATTCCACTTCACTCAGGCGTGTATGTGGTCCCACGGTCGCCTTGTGCACAATGGGCAAGTGGTAACTTTCCATGAAGTTTTCAGCCAGAATTTTCCAGTTGCAGTCCCAGACGTGCTCTTCGTGGAACGCCTCGACATAACCTTCCATATGGTAGTGTCCAACCAAATCGGCCAGCGCTGCGAGCTGCTCCTTGACCGGTGGCAGTGCTTCATTCAGGGTGATGTAGATCCAGCCTTGCCATTCTTCGCAACGCACAGCGGGCAACTGATAGTGACTTTTGCAGAAACCATTTTGCTGGTTCATCTGCGGGGCTCCCCGTAGTTGCCCTTCAAGGTTGTAGCCCCAGGCATGGTAGGGACATACAATTGAGCTGACGTTGCCTGTGCCTTGCAACAGCTCGGACATACGGTGCAGGCACACATTAGAGAGCGCACGTATGTGCTCGTTATTGTCACGCAGCACCACGACTGGTTGATCGCCAATAGTACTCGTCAGGTAATCCCCGACATTCGGCAAGCGCGATACGTGGCCAACGCACAACCATTGCTTACGGAAAATATTGTTCTGTTCCAGATCGGTAAATTGCGCAGATGTGTACACCTCTGGCGGCATGGCTCGGGCATTCGTAAAATCCAAATCGCAATTCTCACGGAGAGCAGCAACAAGCTCACCGACTGGCTTTGGACTGTTCAACTGCGTCATTAGAGGCTCCTTGATTTAGAAGTTGAAATAGGCAACGTGTACCTCCAACACGTACAGCACCGGTGTGGCTTATGTGTCTGGAGGGAAGGCTTGAAATGAATAGTGTCCGACTGGAACTGATAAATAAAATATTAAAAATGTTCTTATAACATTTGAAAATAGTATTCAGATATGCGCCATTAATGTGCTCGTTGCGCCATTTGTGTGCATAATTAAAACAAGACTGGAGGATATTAAAACCCATGATCAATGTTGTTGATTAAGCAATCAGCCAACGGATCTCAGGCTGTATTACAGTTCCCAGACAAGGCGGAAGCTTGATAAAAGAGAAGGCTGCTCCCCTGAATATAGCGGGATTCAGAACAGCGGAGCTGCTTCACTGACAAGGGTTGTGTTGTGGCCAATGTAGCCAGGATATGCTTTCAGATTAATATCATTATTTAATAATTATCGCCGTTACAGGCTATTAAATATGAGGTGCAGGTCCATGCGGGCAGCCAGCCCATAACAACGATATGTCGCGCTGCTGCTATCAAAAAACGGATGTTATTGCATGATAAGTTCATGATTCAGCGTGCGATGGATATCGATATGTCTGGTTGTCGGTTTTCGTATTTATGGCAGTTTGTCAATCAGGGACGGCTGAATTTATTTATCAGACCGTACACCAGATAATACCCAATGTTTACCCTGGCTCCTGTGGAAATAACAAAGCCCTGTGGTTACAGGGCTTTGGGAGAGTTATTCAGCGTTATAAACAAGAATTAATTTATGTCATTCAGAACGGAATATCATCGTCAAAATCATCAAAGCTGTTGCCCTGTTGTGGTGCCGGTGCTGCTTGAGGTGCAGGGGCTTGTTGATAACCACCGGGGGCTGGCTGCTGTGGAGCCCGTTGTTGGGGCTGTTGCGGTGCCTGCTGTGGTGCTTGTTGTGGCGGCTGTTGCATTGGTGGTTGTTGAGGTTGGGGAGCCGGTTGTTGATACGGCTGCTGATACCCACCCTGAGGGTTGTTATGCATGGGGGCTTGTGGTGCTGGTCGCTGTGCAGGCTGTTGCGGCGCTTGCTGTGGTTGCTGGCCATAACCCTGACCTCCCATACCACCCTGGGCTGGTGGAGTCGGGTTCATCATGCTTGCAGCCCCTTGTGGCGGGTAGCCAGCACCAGCGCCCATGCCGTTGCTCATGTCGCCACCATTGCTGTTGCGGCTGTCGAGCATCATCATGTCGTTACAGATGATTTCCGTGGTGTAGCGTTTGACGCCGTCTTTTTCCCATTCGCGGGTTCTCAAACGACCTTCAAAGTAGGCTCTGGAACCTTTTTTCAGATACTGCTGGCAAATTTCTGCCAATTTGCCGTACACGGTCAAACGGTGCCATTCGGTTTGTTCTACCTTTTGGCCGGTTTGTTTGTCGTTGTAGCTTTCATCGGTCGCCATCGTCATGTTGGCAACGGCATTGCCATTCGGCATGTAGCGTACTTCCGGGTCTCGGCCCAGAGTACCAATCAGTGTCACTTTGTTAACGCTGCGACCCATGAGATTCTCCTGTGGTATGTGTAATGGCGCGTGCCAGTTCCTGATCAAACTCGCTGGCAGTCACTTTTAGATAAACAGCCTGCTCTTCTGGTAATTCGGTGAGTTCGGCGACGCCGTTGAGCGCCAGCAAAGCCCGGTGCTGATACTGGGATAATGGGCTCGGCAGAGTGATTCGCACACTGCTGAGGTGACGCGGAGCAGGTGTCATCAGCATCAATAATCCCCATAACAACACGGCGGCAGCAAAAATGGCAAATACACTGCTTGCCCCCCAATGAGACAGCACCCAGCCACCGATAGTGCCGCCGGCGAAGGCACCCAGGAATTGCATGCTGGAATAAATCCCCATGGCACTGCCTTTGGAACCAGCCGGGGCAATTTTACTGAGCCAGGATGGCAGGCTGGCTTCCATCAGATTAAAGCCGAGGAAGTACAACAGCATCAATACGGCCCAGTGCCATAACGAAACTGCTTGTATCATCAACAGTAGAGCAAGCAGAATCAGAGCGGCAGCGATCAGTACCACATTTTTCATCTGACGGCGTTTTTCCGCAATAATAATCAGTGGAATCATCAGGCCAAAGGCCAGTATCAGTACCGGCAAATACAAGTAACTATGGTGCTCTGGTGGCAGATCAAGATTGCTGAGTTGCAACGGGATGGCGACAAAAATAGCCACCATCAGGGCATGTAACACAAAAATGCCAATATTTAATGGCCAGAGAGACTTGTTGGCGAGCTGCAGCCGCACTTCACTGAGCACGGCGACGGAGTCACGGTGGCGGGTTCGTGGTGGCGAAGGAATCAGCAGCAGGGTGACAGCAATACCGCCCAGCGCCAAAACACCGGTTAGCGTAAAAATCAGTGACAGTCCGCCGATACCGGCCAGCCAGGGGCCAACGACCAGTGCGACCGAGAACGACAAGCCAATACTGGCACCAATAAAGGCCATGGCTTTCATGCGGCTCTGTTCATTGGTGAGATCGGTGACCAGTGCCATGATGGCACTGGCAATCGCGCCGCCTCCTTGCAGGGCGCGACCAATAATCAGGCCATAGACACTCTCGGCATTGGCGGCAATCAGGCTGCCAGCGGCAAAAATCAGCAACCCGGCGATAATCACGGGTTTGCGGCCAATACGGTCAGACAAGGCGCCCGCAGGAATTTGCAGCAGTGCCTGGGTCAAGCCATAGACCCCCATGGCCAGACCAAGCAGCTCGGGGGTGGCATCTTTCAGCGTCAGGCCGTCCAGCATCAGGACGGGCAGTACCATAAACAGGCCCAGCATACGCAGGGCGTAAAGGGCAGCGAGTGAGGCGATGGCGCGCTGTTGTGCAGATTCAGGTATGGCGGTCATGCGATGTCCAGTGAGAGGAGCCAGCCCTGGCTTCCGGGGTCGGTAACGGCAGTCGAGTTTAAAAAGTGCGCCAGTTTAACAGGAATAACAGCCAGTTTTCAGTAATGACGTAGGGGAGTTCGTGGTTCCGTTGGAATTTTTTGAAAACTAGGAATTGTGTCTGTTTCATGCTCTTTTTTTGAGCGTTTGATTGGGTAGAATTATTCTCAACCGTCATGGGCAGGGTATGCCGGTGGCAAGTCAGGTCAAGGAGAGACGTTATGGATCGGCAATACAGTACCGACAGGCGCTACATCCTGTTATTCGGACGCCAGAATCTGCAGAACGCGATATTGCTGGATTATATTCAGACCCACCTTGGGCTGCATGCCCAGCTGGTGCATAAACTGGCCTGGCCCCCCGCGCATTTTCCTGCTGATGGACAGACTTTGCTGATGTTTGACACCGATGGTGTCCGGCCAGAGCGGCTGGCCAGAATCCTGGATGAGATTTATGAGGCCGATGCCGTGTCGCTGATCGGGTTATTTAATGTGCCGGAGCATCATGCACTGGAAGAGTTTATTTGCTGGCCGCGAGTCAGTGCCCTGTTTTATCGTCATACAAGCCAGAGTCTGCTGCTTGAGGGTATCAAGGCCGTGTTTAATGGCGAATTATGGCTGCCTCGCAAGTTGGTGAATGATCACCTTGAGCGGACGCGGCAGCGGCCACGGGCGCTTGAGCCGCCTCCTGTGTCACTGACGGGGCGGGAAGCTGAAATTCTGCATCTGGTAGAAACGGGTGCCACCAACCAGGATATCGCCGATGCCCTGGAAGTCAGTACCCATACGATAAAAACGCATCTATACAATCTGTTTAAAAAAATAGGCGTCAAGAACCGGGTGCAGGCCATTAACTGGGCCAAGGAGCACCTCAGCAGTATCACTGTCTGATTGGCAGGTTAAGCTGGATGGCTACCGTATTGCTGGGGATTGCTGGCGACTTCCGTTGCATCAATGGGGCATCAATCGTGTATCAATGGCGCATCAATGCTTGATACGAAAGACATGGCAGCGTTGGATGGCGGCTCTGTTGGCCGAATAAACAGATCAATCCTGTATCTGGGCACAGGTTCTATTACAATAGCGCTTTTGCCTTGGTGTAAAGAGCTGCATGGACAAGATTCTGGTCAGGGGTGCGCGCACTCACAACCTCAAAAACGTTGATCTGGATATTCCACGCGACAAACTGGTGGTGATTACTGGCCTGAGCGGGTCGGGTAAGTCCTCGTTGGCATTTGATACGCTGTATGCCGAGGGGCAGCGCCGTTATGTTGAGTCGCTATCAACCTACGCCCGCCAGTTTCTGAGTGTGATGGAGAAGCCCGATGTCGATCTGATCGAAGGGTTGTCCCCGGCGATTTCCATCGAGCAAAAGTCCACCTCGCACAATCCTCGTTCCACGGTGGGTACCGTCACCGAAATCTACGATTATTTGCGCTTGCTGTTTGCTCGTGTCGGCACGCCGCGTTGCCCGGATCACGGGGTTGCCCTGGAAGCCCAAACCGTCAGCCAGATGGTTGATGGCATCCTGACGCTGGCGGAAGACAGCAAGCAGATGATTCTGGCTCCGGTGGTGCGTGACCGCAAAGGTGAGCATGCCAATATCTTCGATAGCCTGCGGGCGCAAGGGTATGTGCGTGTACGTATCGATGGCCGTATCTATGATCTGGACGATACCCCGGATCTCGACAAGCGACGCAAACACAGCATTGAAGTGGTCGTCGATCGCTTCAAGGTCAAACCCGGTCTTGAGCAACGGTTGTCGGAATCCATCGAAACCTGTCTGGAACTCAGTGGTGGCCTGGCGCTGGTGACACCGATGGATGACGACGATGCCGAGCCGTTATTGTTCTCATCACAATTTTCCTGCCCTCATTGTGGTTACAGCCTGTCGGAACTGGAACCCCGGTTGTTTTCGTTTAACAACCCGGCTGGTGCCTGCACCACCTGTGATGGTCTGGGGGTCAAACAGTTTTTTGATCCGGACCGGGTGATTACCGACCCGAGCCTGTCGATTGGCGAAGGGGCCATTCGTGGCTGGGATCGCCGCAGCGTCTATTATTTTCAGCTGCTGAGCGCCGTCGCCGAGCATTATGGCTTTCAGCTGGATGTCCCCTTTGCCGAATTGAGCGTGCAGGCCCAGGAGCAACTGCTGTACGGCAGTGGTGATGAAGAAATCGGTTTTGTGTATGTCAATTCACGCGGCGACCAGATTCGCAAACAGCATCCTTTCGAAGGGGTGTTGCCCAACCTTGAGCGGCGTTATCACGAGACCGAATCACAAACCGTCCGGGAAGAGTTATCCAAGTACCTGAGTGTACAGCCCTGCCCGGATTGTGGTGGCTCGCGCTTGCGCCAGGAAGCCCGCAATGTCTTTATTGAAGACAAGAACATCCATGCCTGTACCAGCATGTCGATTGAAGATGCCCACGCCTATTTTAGCCAGCTGGTGTTGGCGGGTAACAAGGGCGATATCGCCGAGAAAATCCTCAAGGAAATCCGCGAGCGATTACGCTTTCTGGTGAATGTCGGGCTGGAATATCTGAGTCTGAACCGCAGTTCCGATACCTTGTCTGGGGGAGAATCCCAGCGGATTCGTCTGGCTTCCCAGATCGGTGCCGGGCTGGTGGGAGTCTTGTATATTCTGGATGAACCTTCCATTGGTTTGCATCAGCGTGACAACGACCGTCTGCTGCAGACGCTGTTTCATTTGCGGGATCTCGGCAACACCGTGTTGGTGGTAGAGCACGATGAAGATGCCATGCGCAGCGCGGACTATCTGATCGATATTGGCCCCGGTGCCGGTGTGCATGGCGGTCAGGTGATTGCCCAGGGGACGCCGGCACAAGTGGCAGCGGATCCGAACTCGGTGACGGGGGAATACCTGTCGGGGGCACGGGCTATCCAAGTGCCGGAAACACGGACGCCGTACCCACTGAGCAAGGAACTGAAACTCAAGGGTGCTCGTGGCAACAACCTGAACGATGTTGACCTGACCATTCCGCTGGGGCTGATGACCTGTATCACCGGGGTATCCGGCTCAGGCAAGTCGACGCTGATTAACCGGACTCTGTATCCGCTGGCAGCCACGGCCCTGAATGGCGCCACAACACTCAAGGCGTCTGAACACGACAGCATTCAGGGGCTGGGCCTGCTCGACAAGGTGGTCGATATTGACCAAAGTCCGATCGGTCGTACCCCGCGTTCCAACCCGGCCACTTATACCGGTATTTTTACCCCGGTACGTGAGCTGTTTGCCGGTACCCAGGAAGCCCGTTCCCGTGGTTACAAGGCTGGTCGTTTTTCCTTTAACGTCAAGGGTGGCCGCTGCGAAGCCTGTCAGGGTGACGGGGTCATCAAGGTGGAAATGCACTTTCTGGCTGATGTGTATGTGCCATGTGATGTCTGCCACGGCAAACGTTATAACCGTGAAACACTGGATGTGCGCTACAAGGGCAAAAACATCCACGAAGTGCTGGATATGACGGTAGAAGATGCCCGCGACTTTTTTGATGCCATCCCGGCGGTGGCGCGTAAATTACAAACCCTGATGGATGTTGGCCTGAGCTATATTCGATTAGGGCAGGCTGCGACGACCTTGTCAGGAGGCGAAGCGCAACGGGTCAAACTGGCGAAAGAGCTGTCGAAGAGGGATACCGGCAAAACCCTGTATATCCTTGATGAACCAACCACCGGGTTGCACTTCCACGATATTGAGCAGCTGTTGGCGGTGCTGCATCGCTTGCGTAATGACGGTAATACCGTGGTGGTGATTGAGCATAATCTGGATGTGATCAAGACCGCGGACTGGGTGGTCGATCTTGGCCCGGAAGGCGGTTCCAAAGGGGGGTATATCATTGCGGAAGGTACGCCGGAAATGATCGCCGCGAGTGAACAATCCTACACTGGCCGTTTCCTTGAACCATTGCTGGACGTGGCCCGGCAACGCCAGAGCTGATGGCCGGGCGGTTGATTTGTCGCGCTTGTGAACGCCCCGTCAGCGTCTGTTTGTGTGAGGCGCTGGTGCGGCGGGAAGCGCCACTGGATCTGGTGATCTGGCAAGATCCGAATGAAGCGCGGCATCGTTTGTCGACGGCGCCACTGCTGCATAAAAGCATTATCAACAGTCGGCTGGTGGTGGCGGACCGGTGTGACCCGGTCGCTTTGCTCGGGCAAGACTGGCATCAGAATACGGTGCTGTTGTTTCCACTGGAGGGCAAGCCTGAATGCCCGTTAGACCAGGCTCGGCAGTGCCGGCAACTATTGATACTGGATGGTACCTGGCGCAAGGTCAGGCGCTTGCTGTTGTTAAACCCCTGGCTGACCCGTCTGCCACATTTGCAGCTCACTCCGGCAGAGCTCAGCCGTTATCACCCCATTCGTAAATCCCCCCGGCCGGATGGCCTGTCAACGCTGGAGGCTGCGGTGGCAGGACTGAATCGTCTGCAGGGGACATCTGGGTTTGATGACGTGGTGGGGGTACTCGACCGGTTGGTGGAGTTGCAGTTAGCGGCCCGGAAAACACCGGGCCAGTAAGTGCGGGCTAATCCGAGTTCAGTGGCACGTCAGGCTTGCCCTGCCATATTGGCAATTCGTAAGATCTGGCGATCAATCAGAGCCTGACTTTTTTCAGGTAACGTTGTGAGCCAATAGCCCGGTTGGTTATCACCATTCAAATCCGGTACTGCGGCGCCGGCTTCCCATTCCAGCCCGTATTCGGGCGGCAATGCACTGATCAGAGCCTGACTGGCCAGCAGCCGGAATGCTTCGCTGCGGCGGGCCAGGGTGGATGCCCAATACAGGCTATCACCGACCAGCCGGTGGCCATGGCTGTCGTCAGCAGAATCGGTCGGCGTGAGTAAGACCGGCCCCCAGTGCGCCGCTACCCGAAAACGGATATCGGCCAGTTGCGGGTTTTTCTGGCTAGCGTTACGCATCAGTCCCAGGCACAGTTGGGCCGCGTAGACGCAGTGCAGCGTGTCACGTTCGCTTTCATCGTTGAGACCAAAAATCATCACAACACCGTCGTCCTGATAATGATCCAGCTTGCCGTTATAGAGTTTGGCGGCCTGATTTAACAAACGATGATATTCATTCAGAAGCTGCACCAGCTCATCCGTATCGAGCTGGGCCTGCAGGGTCGCCAGTTCGGTCATTTCGATATAGATCAAAGCGCAGTGCTGATAGCACAGGGTTTGGCCTGATGGGGGAGTACCCTGATAACGAAACTGGCCGAGGGCTTGGGCCATGGCCTGACGGTGACGCTGGTCGTCGCGCAAGACTGACAGGCCGCCGTGTAACTGCTCAAACTCCTCTATCGCTGCCGGTGGTGGAGGTAGCTGCAGCGGCTGGTTGTGACGGCTGTTTTTCAGGGCTCGGGACAACTGCTGTAAATAATGGGCGATCTGTTCTGCCAGAAAATAGCCCGCCAGCCCGGCCAGCATGGCACCAAGGCCGGTTGCTATCAGTGCCAGGGACAAATAATGGCCGCTGTCTCGGCGAGCAGGTGCCAGGTTGATATCCGCCTGGATAATCCCGACCACCTGATTATCCTGAGTGATGGAGCGGCTGATATTGATACGGTCGTCCAGGGTTTTACCTATTTCGGCAATAACCACGCCGTCGGTATCGAGCACTCGCAAGGCACTGATTTCTTCACCACGATGCCATTCTGTCAGCGCCAGATTGAGGCTGATCCGGTCACGTTGAATCAGGCTGTGGGCCAGCGTCATGGCGAGGCGTTGGGTTTGCTGGGTGGCATCCTGTTCCAGTCGCTGTTCCAGCTGATTGCTGAGATTGCTATAGGTCAGAAATGCGAGCAGTAGTCCGAATATCAGTACTTGTGTGGCTGCGGCGCAACCGCAGAGCAGGCTGAAATGAAAACTACAGGGCAACTTGAGCTGCATCGGGTCCGCCATTACGGTCTTGGAATTGGCTCTGACCGGAGATCACTGACGATAAGGGGGATGAGGTTACAACCGGGAGGTCGTACCGGTCGTTACCAACGCGGGTAACGTTGGAAATATTTCATCGGCCACAATCAGTACCATCGCAGTGATAGTCAGAGGTGTCTGAGGTGGTATTATAGGCGCCGCCCGATAGATGGCCAGAACCGAGCGGCCGTGATGCCAATCCCGTCGGGCTTCGGACGACCCATACAGAACCCAAGAGGAACCGCCATGAGCGACACCAAGCAATCTCTGCAAGAAAAACTGGAACAGCTGGAAAAAGGCCTGTTTCTGATGAGTGTTGACCGCCACCGTGCATTGTCTACTCATGAAACTACCGATCTGATTGAAGAGCTGCGTATCGTGCTGGCTGCGGCCAAGACCGATTTGGGCAAGCTGTAAACCGACAACCGCCTGAGGGCAACAGGAACGCATTGTGACTGAATTGGTTCTTATCCGGGTAACCGGTGCTGACAAACCCGGCCTGACCGCCAGTATCTCCGCGATTCTGGCCCAGTATGGTGTCACCATACTGGATATCGGCCAGGCTGAAATTCACGATACCTTGTCTTTGGGTATTCTCGCGGCGATTCCTGACAGTGCAGAATCCGCTCCGGTATTAAAAGATGTGTTGTTCAAAGCACACGCGCTGGGGCTTTCTATCCGCTTTACGCCGGTCACCGCCGAAAGTTACGAACACTGGGTGGCTGGTCAGGGTAAATCCCGTCATATCATTACGCTGTTGGCCCGTACCATTGAGGCCGATGCCATTGCCAGTGTGACCGCGATTGTGGCTGAGCATGGCCTGAATATCGATCAGATCAGCCGACTGTCTGGCCGGGTACCGCTGGATCAGGCAGAAAGTTGCCACGACAACACCCGTGCCTGTGTCGAATTTTCGGTTCGGGGCGAGGCTGACCAGAGTGAATTACGCGCCCGCTTTTTGGATATCGCGAATGAGCTGGGGGTCGACGTGGCGTTTCAGGCTGACGACGTGTATCGCCGTACGCGCCGGTTAGTGGCTTTTGATATGGATTCCACCCTGATTGAAACCGAAGTTATCGACGAGCTGGCCCGTGCTGCCGGTGTGGGTGATCAGGTTGCCGCCATCACCGAGCGGGCAATGCAAGGGGAGCTGGACTTCAAACAAAGTTTTGCCGAACGCATGGCGCTACTGAAAGGCCTGGATACCCGTGTACTGGATGGTATCGCTGAGCGCTTGCCTATCACCGAAGGGGCCGAGCGGTTGATCTACAATCTGCGGGCGCTGGGTTACAAGACCGCTATTTTGTCGGGTGGATTCAATTATTTTGGTCGCTATCTGCAACAGCGTCTGGGCATTGATTATGTCTTTGCCAATGAGCTGGAAATAGAAGATGGCCTGGTTACCGGACGTGTGATCGAGCCGGTGGTGGATGGTCAGCGTAAAGCCGATCTGTTACGGGAGCTGGCCAAAAAAGAAGGTATTCGTCTGGAGCAGACAATCGCAGTAGGGGATGGTGCCAATGACCTGCCGATGCTGAGTATCGCTGGTCTGGGCATTGCGTTTCGCGCCAAACCTCTGGTGCGGAAAAACGCCCGCAATTCGATCTCGACGCTGGGGCTGGATGGCATTCTGTATCTGCTGGGTTATCGGGATCGGGATATTGCTGAACCCGGTACGACTGAACAGGTATAAACACCGCCGTTACTGCTTATGTGGCTGACCCCATCGTTGGGTTGGCGAGCTTGCCAGGCAGCTTCTGATCAGAAGCTGCTTTCTTCTTCGAAGTTGTAATTCATGCTGCTTTGTGGCGCTTGTACATAATCCCCTTGCACAAAATGAACCCCCATTTGCCATAGACTGGCCAAGGTTGAGGCGCTGTCGACCATCGGGATAACGGTTTTCTTTTCTGCTTCGTGCAAAGCGGTTAACAGGGTTTGCAGCTGTTGCTGATTTTCCGGGCTTTGGCCCAGCTCACTGGTATAAGAGCCATCGAGCTTAACGTACTCAACCGCCAGATGTTGCAATGTACGTAAGGGGTTCAGAGAGCAACCAAAGTGATTGAGCGCAGTGGTAATACCGCTGGCATTCAGTTCGGAAACAAAGTGTTGGGCCTGCTTCAGTACGCGGGTAGCACTGTCTTCGGCCAGCTGTATGACCAGTGAGCCTTTTGGCAGGCGGGCTGCTCGCATCGCAACACTGATCCAGTTGGGCAGGCTGTCATCCTGGATGGACGGGGTCGCCAGATTAACAAAAACACGGGAGTTGTGACCCTGTTGTCGATGTTCTCCCAGCTGCTTGAGGGTATTGAGCAAGACCCAGCGATCGACCTTGCGTTTCAGGCCCTCATTGATATCCGGGTTGTTCATCAGCTCATCAGAGCTGATACAGCGACCATCGGCCAGAGGCAGTTGCATCAGCGCTTCGTAATGTTCAACGTCCTCACCACGCAGGCTGATTTTGGGCTGAAACAAGAGCTGGAAGCTGTTCTGGCGCAGAGCGTCGGTCACGGCTTCTTCGATACTGACATCCGCGACGACGACATCTTCAGGGATGTCCGGTACAAATAACATGACACCATTGCCACTGTGATGATCTGGCTGTTGATGTACTTGTTCACTGGCGGTGTGGGCATTTTGCAGCACATCTTCCGGGCGTGAACAGGTGTCGTTGATCAAGGCGACACCGATACTGGTGGTGACGGTGATGGTACGATCGCCAAGATCGATAAGCAGGCCTTCTACATGGCTGCGCAGTTGTTCTGCCAGTTTCATCGCCTGGTCAGAGCTGTAGCCAGTGAGGATGGTGGCAAAAATATCTTCGCTGATGCGGGCCAGACTGTGATCGGAGCCAATGGTTTTCTTGAGTGATTGGGACAGTTCGGACAGTACGGTATCGGCACGACTGATGCCAACCTCACTTTTGATTTTGCCAAAACCATCGATGTTCATATAAATAATGGCGCCGTTGCTGCCTCCAAGTACGGCATTATCGACAGCAATTTCCAGCTGGGCGATAAAGTAGGGCTTGTTGTACAGGCCCGTCATCATGTCGATATTGCTGACTTTGCGCAGCTTGTCTTCGAGAGCTGTATTCTTGGCGTGGGAGTGAATCGTGACCATGGTGCAACGTTCTTCGGCATAGCTCGCAGGTGAAAAATTCATTTGCATCGGAAACAGCTGCCCATCGCCGTCGACCCCAAGCGTGCTGAGCTCGGATTCTTTATGAGGGGCGTTGAGGTATTTTTTGAAGAAGCGTTTAAAGTCACTCTGACCAGAGCTATCGACCATATCCATCAAGGGCATGCCTTCCAGCTCATCGACGGATGAATAGCCAAACATGGACAGATAAGACGGGTTGGCAAAAATATGCATGCCGTCATGGACATAGGCAACGGCATCGCGAGAGCTTTCCAGCAGGGCCTGGGCGCGTTTTTCGGCGTCACGCAGGCGCACTTCGATGGATCGTAATTCCCGGCGATGTTTCAGATGACGCAGTTCACGCTGAATGGCCAGTACCATCAGGTTGCTTTCATCCCGGGGGACAACACTGCAGACACCGTGTCTGAGCGCGTTTTCCATGGCAATCAGATCAATCTCTTTACTGATCAGAATAATGGGCAAGTCTTTGTTGAGGCGGCGAATGCGCTCTTGCAGGGATGGGTAATGAACGCCGTTGGCGCCATCCTCGGCAATCAGCAGATCCCAGGATTTTTGTTCCAGCTGTTCGTCAAGGTCTTCCAGCGAGCTGATCTGGTGCGCGCGAGTGGCATTGCCTGAATTTCGTAGCAGGCTGACAATACCCTCTGCATCATTCTGGGATTGGGTATGAATCAGCAGGTGTAGTGTCTCTTGGTTGGTCGCCATGACTCGGGTCACTCAGTCTTATTGTTCGGGTCCGACGTTTCCTGTCAGTTTTGCCCAAATGGGTTATCAAAGCCGGTTTTGATCAAAAACCGGCGAAGGCAGTACAAATAGCTGTTTGTGCGCATTTTGTGACAATAAACAATAATAACAGACAGATATTGTCACAATCATGATTGTAGCGGTATATGACCATTAAAGAGGGAAATGTCTGTCAAAATTTGTCATTAGTCATAATTAGAGACTTGCCAGCTTTGCCAGCTTCCTCCCGTACCAGCCTGGGAAGCAGGTAGCCGGGTAATTGTTGATGCAGTTGCTGGTAAATAGCCAGCGCCTCGGCAGTCGGAGTATCAAACTGGTGTGTGCCTGTGACCGGGTCGAGCAGATGCAGGTAGTAAGGCAGGATGCCGGCATCAAATAACGACTGGCTCAGTTCGATCAGGGTAGCGGCCTGGTTGTTGACGCCTTGCAGCAGTACCGACTGGTTCAGCAAGGTGATGCCCGCCTGGCGCAGTGTCTGGAGGTGTTGACGAAACAGCTCGTCGATCTCATTGGCATGGTTAATATGTAATACCACACTGATCGACAGGCGGCTGTGGCCGAGCAACTGCGCCAGGGCCGGGGTCAGGCGCTGGGGAATCACCACCGGCAAACGGGTATGAATACGCAAGCGTCGCACGTGAGGTATCTGCCCGATGGTATCAACCAACTCTGCCAGCGCCTCGTCTTTCAGCATTAATGGGTCGCCACCACTCAAAATCACCTCACTGATGGATGGGTCATCACGAACATAATCCAGCGCACTTTGCCATTGCCGGCGGCTGAGACGATTGTCGGCATAGTCAAAATGACGGCGAAAGCAGTAGCGACAGTTAACTGCACAGCCCGTCGCCGCCAGTAACAAGAGCCGGCCCTGATATTTGTGAACGATACCGGGGGTGATATTGGCGTGTTGCTCATCCAGTGGATCACTGACATAACCCGGCATGGCGATAAGCTCTTCAGCGTCTGGCAGTACCTGGCGCAGCAAGGGATCGTGGGGGTTGCCAGGTTCCATTTTTTGCAGATACGGCGCAGGAACGAGCACCGGAAACGTACTGGCAGCCAGCTGTCGGTCGCTCAAATGAGTCGGAGCAAGATGCAGTGCCGAGAACAATTGTTCGGGGCTGCGAATGGCGCTGGCCAGAATCTGTTGCCAGTCTTGCTGCTCAATGGCAGCAGATCGCGTTATGATGTGCACTTTATAACAATGTCCTACTCTAATTGGATTGCGAAATGGCGAACTATTCTACCAACGAATTTAAACCCGGTCTTAAAGTCATGATGGATGGAGAGCCGTGCTCCATTATTGAGAACGAATATGTAAAACCCGGCAAAGGTCAGGCGTTTAACCGCGTCAAACTGCGCAACTTGCGTATTGGCCGGGTGATTGAAAAAACCTTCAAGTCCGGCGAATCACTCGAAGGTGCCGACGTGATGGAAGTCGACATGGAATACCTCTACAACGATGGCGAATTCTGGCACTTCATGGCCACCGATGGTTCTTTTGAACAACATGGTGCCTCTGCTGAAGCGGTTGGCGATACCGTCAAATGGCTGAAAGAGCAAGACCAGTATGTCGTCACTCTGTTTAACGGTGCCATCCTGACCGTTGCGCCAGCCAACTTTGTTGAGCTGGAAGTGGCAGAAACCGACCCGGGCATGAAAGGGGATACGGCACAGGGTGGCAGCAAGCCGGCGACGCTGGTGACCGGTGCGGTCGTGAAAGTCCCACTGTTTATCAATATCGGCGACATCTTGCGGATTGATACCCGCTCAGGTGAATACGTCAGCCGTGCCTGATCGATAACCGTGACTGATCCAAAAGGAGCCTGACGGCTCCTTTTTTTGTGTCGGCGTCTGGTGCGGCTGGCCGATAGTCTGACCTGACTTTATCATTTCATGACTGGATACATGCATAGAGAATCTTATGACCAAATGCTGGACCCCGACGGCTTCCCTTGCCGCGCTTCAAGCCAGAGCCTTGATGTATCAACAGATCCGTCAGTTTTTCGCCGAGCGGCAAGTGCTGGAAGTAGAAACTCCGCTGTTGGCCCAGGCTCCGGTGAGTGATCCGAATATTGAACCCATGGCCACAGCCGATGGCCGTTATCTGCATACCTCGCCGGAGTATGCGATGAAACGGCTGTTATGTGCCGGTAGTGGTGATATCTACCAGATCTGTAAAGTTTTCCGCCGGGGTGAAGCCGGTCGCCGCCATAACCCGGAATTCTCCATGCTGGAATGGTACCGGTTGGACTGGAACGAGCATCAGTTGATGGATGAAGTAGCGGATATTGCCGTCCTGATGCTGGGACTGCCATCAACACCGCCCCGGGTGATGCTGACTTATCAGCAGGCATTGTTGCAGTACGCCGGTCTGGACCCGTTGCAGTGCCGTGATGTGACGATTGCTGAGTGTGGCCAGCAGCTGGCTGGGCAAGATCTGTCGCTGGATCGGGATGGCTGGCTCGACGTTATCATGAGCCATGCGGTTGAACCTGCCTTGCCACGGGATACCCTGGTATTTGTTTACGACTTTCCGGCATCCCAGGCGGCACTGGCTAAAACCCGCCGGACGGTCGATGGTCATGATGTGGCTGAGCGTTTTGAGCTGTTCTGGAACGGTGCAGAGTTGGCCAATGGTTATCATGAATTGACGGATGTTGCTGAACAGACGCGCCGTTTTGAGCAGGAAGCTAACGGTCGTCCAATCGATAAGCGGCTGTTGGCGGCACTGGGTTCTGGCTTGCCGCCATGTGCCGGGGTAGCCATGGGACTGGATCGGTTATTGATGCAGCGGTTACAGGTCTCCACAATTGCTGAGGTATTAAGCTTCGATTGGCTGCAGGCCTGACATTTTCGCGCAAACATTTTCAGTAACTTACCGCTTGCCAGACCTGATTGACAGAAGGTTATGGTCAGATTTCCCCTCACGTAGTGAGGGTAGATAGGATGACTGGAAAGCAGGCGTTAAGCCGGTTGCTGTTGATGGTGGGGATTGTGACGGGCGCGGTGATGGCCATGCATTCACCGCTGGTGGCAGCTGCAGGAATTGATTGTGAACTGATGATTGCCCGGGTGGGCGTTGGCGGTGGTTTGCAAGTCCGGGTGCCATTAACCCGTATGGTGGCTGAGGATCAGCAAACCCTGCAACACCTGAAGTCGGCTGACGCCGAACAGATTGCCCATTTGATGACGTCACTCAGCCGGGTTATCTGGCCGGGTCATGAGCAACAGAGCGAGCAATGGCGTTTTGCTGATATGCATCTGGATGGTAGTCAGCAGTGGCTGGTCTTGCGTATCCGGCCACAAGGCAGCTTGCCGGATATGCCCGGTGGTTGCCTTGTGGCCAGTCGCACTGATAAAGAGATACCGATAAACCGATAAATAGACGCTGACGTTATCAGGTACGGGGTTTGTCGGTGTCTGACTCCGGGGTGTGTTCATCAACAGGTGACGGTTGGTCGGTACCGTCGGGAGCTTGTGTTTCTTCTTTTTTGAGCTCTTCTGCTTCAATAGCTTCAACGGCTTCAACCGTATCCGTTACCGGCTGCTCTGTTGCCGGTGTCAGGGTTTCCTGTGTTGCTGAAGTGCTGCTTGGGCTGCTGTGAGTGTCTGTTTCTGCTTCAGCTTGTTCTGTTTCTGGCTCTGGCTCTGGCTCTGCTGTTTCCGGTTCATCAGGGCGCAGTGCACTGATTGAGCCCAGTCGGCTACCCATTCGAATCGGGCTACCGGCCTCCAGCTCCTTGCTCCAGTCGACCATGCCATCCGGGAAACACAGCACCACAGTGGAACCAAGGCAGAAACGACCCATTTCTTCACCCTTATCCAGTTCCACCGGTTGCGGATCACGATAATCCGTTACCTTGATCTTGCGCGAGGCCGGGGTGATCTGGCCAGCCCAGACGGTTTCAATGGCCGCCACAATCATGGCACCCACCAGCACCATGGCCATGGGGCCGTGTTCGGTATCAAAAATACAGACCAGTCGTTCGTTACGGGCAAACAGACCGGGAACCCGTTCAGCAGTGGTCTGATTGACCGAAAACAGTGCTCCGGGGACGTAGATCATTTCTCGCAGTTTGCCGGGCATCGGCATATGGACACGATGATAATCCCGTGGCGACAGATACAGGGTGGCAAACTGGCCACCGGCAAAGTCTTCAGCGCGCTGACGCGAGCCACCCAGTAATTCAGTCAGGGAAAAAGCCTGACCCTTGGCCTGGAAAATACGCCCGTGCTGAATCCGGCCCAATTGGGAAACCGCGCCGTCAACCGGTGACAACAGGCTGTCAACGGCTTGATCCTGGGGTCGGGCTTCGGGCAGCAGTTCACGGGTAAAAAAGTCGTTAAAACTGCGAAAGTCCTGCGGGTGCTGACGCTGGGCTTCATCCAGACGTACGTCGTACTGACGGATAAAGCGGGTGATCAGCTGGTTTTTGAGCCAGCGGCTTTCACAGGCAGCCAATTTGCCAACCAGACGAGACAGCCAGTGGTGAGGCAGCACGTATTGGCTGGCAATAAACAGATCATCTTTTAACAAAGGGGGACTCTCTTTTATTAGGCCAGGCACGTCCTTGGCCGGAATGGGTGATCATTACTCGTGTGTCGACTCAGGGCTGATCGCCAGTGGTCACCGGGGTGTTGGGGTCGTTGCCCCACTCAGACCAGGAACCAGGGTAGGCTTTGATATTCAGCCCCAGAATCTTGCCCACCAAATAGGTATAGCCAGAGCGGTGATGAGTCTGGCAATGGGTGGCAATTTCCTTGTCGGCAGTCAGTCCCATGTCTGACAGCAGTACACGGAAGGGTTCCAACGGGTTGATACGCAAACCATTTTCCGGGTCCATTCCCCGCGTCCATTCGTAGTTGACGGCACCGGGGATATGGCCACCTCGGCTGGAAATAACCTTGTCGCCGCAGTACTCCGCCTGGGAACGGGCATCCCAGATGGCAAAGTCTGGCTGGCCAATACGGGCGAGGATATCGTCTTTGCTCAGCGAGAAACCATCGCACAGCTGTTCGACCTGATAGCTGGAAGGCACAGGGGTTACATTACCGGCTTCTGTGGGCAAGCCATCCTGCAACCAGGCCTTGATACCACCATTCAGATAGCTGTAATGACGATGGCCAATCATATCGAGTACCCAGATCAAGCGACCAGCCCAACCGCCACCCTCATCGTCATAAGCAATAACGTGGGTGTCCGGGGTTAACCCCAAGGCGCTGAAGACTTCAGACAGTTGTGGTAACGAGGGCAGGGCACCGGGTGTTGGAGCAATGCCCAGCTGCAGGCGCTTGAAGTCCAGGTGTACGGCTCCAGGAATATGATGCTGGAGATAGCTGTCGAGTTTGCTCTGATCAATGATCAGCACGTTATTCAGCGGCAATTGCTCAGCAAGCGTTTGAGCTTCCAGCAGCAGTGGCAGTGGACTCATGAATAATACTCCGGATAAACAGGTCGCAAAGAAGCAGTGTATCCAAGCCGGAGACCGCTGTCAGGCGTTCAGAGCTCCGACAGGGTCTCGACAATCCGTTTGTAGCTGATAAAGCGTTCCTGACTGATCAGTTCTTCATCGACGGCTTGCAGCAAGGCACAACCGGGTTCGGATTCATGATGGCAATCACGGAAGCGACAATGTCCCGCCAGTGCCCGTAACTCACGGAAACCGTACAGCACGTCGTCTTCGCTCATATGCCAGAGACCAAACTCACGGATTCCCGGGGAGTCAATCAGGTCGCCACCGGCGGGAAAATGATACAGCCGGGCGGTGGTGGTGGTGTGTTTGCCTTTGCGGGTATTTTCCGACAGCGGCCCGACCTTGAGTTCTTCACCGGGTAACAGGGTGCCAATCAGGGATGACTTGCCGACCCCGGATTGGCCAACAAAGACGCTGACGCGATCGTTAAGGAATTCTTTTAATTCCCCAAGGCTTTCCGGTTCATTGGCACAGACTTGCAGTATGCGATACCCCAGATCGGCATAACGCTGTAGCAGTGGCTCCAGATGGAACAGACTGAGGTCGTCCAGCAGATCGGTTTTGTTGAGCAGAATAATGGGTTCGATGTGGCAGTTTTCGGCGGCCACCAGATAACGGTCAATCAGATTGGCGTGCGCGTGTGGTTCGGGGGCAATCACCAGCACAATAAAGTCGATATTGGCGGCTACCGGCTTGATCTCGTTGTACGGGTTGGGGCGTGACAGCTCGGAGTCACGTTGCTGCACCATTTCAACGACGCCCTGATTGACTCCCTGGGCATTGGCCGGTGCCGGGCGGAAGACAATTTTGTCGCCAGTGACCAGAGAGCCAAGGTTGGCCCGCAAAAAACAGCGGTAGGTATTGCGGTCGTTGTCTTCCACTTCTACCTGGGCACCAAAGTGGGCGATCACCTGGCCGTGCATCTCGTCACCGAGTTCACCGGCGTTGAGCTGGTCGGAAATCACCGCCTCTTTTTGCTGGGCGCGCTGGGCTTTTTCTTCCTGAATCTTGGCAATACGCCAGGATTGTTTTTTGGTGAGATTTCGTTTGGCCATGCATTACTCAGAGTGTCGGTTCGGCCGTCATTCTCCGTGCTGGCTGCAGGAAGCGCAAGCGTTGGCCAGCGGTGATTCTGGCCAGAGTCAATGCACCGGCTGCACAATGGCTGCCGGTGCCTCGTTATCCGGGTGGCTCAGTGGCTGACCATCCAGTTACGCAAGTTTTCCAGCATGTCGCAACAGCGCCCAAGCTGCCCGATCGTGACGAACTCATCCGGCTTGTGCCCTTGATCCATACTGCCAGGGCCACAGACCAGCGTGGCCACACCAGCCTGATCGAACAGTCCACCTTCGGTACCAAAGGCGACGGTGGTGAAGTCATGGCTGCCGCTCCATTCGCTGAGCCATTGGGCAAAGCGGGATTGCGGATCAGTGAGTAACGGCGGGTAGGATGCCAACATCTCAAAATGAATCCCTGCGTCCGGGTGCACGGTTTGCATTGCCGGCTGCAGGGTTGAAGTGGCAAAGTCCTTCAGCTTGTCCAGTGTTGCGTTGACATCGGTATCGGGCAGATAGCGCATTTCAAAATCAAACTGGCAGGCTTCCGGTACGATATTGAGCGCCACACCGCCCTGGATCTTGCCCGTTTGCAGCGTGCTGTAAGGGGGATCAAAACGGCGATCCTGTTGCTGCTTCAGCGGCTCGGCCAGATCCGTCAGCTTGCCGATCAGCCTGGCTGCATACTCAATGGCATTGACTCCCTCGGGCGCGTAGGCCGAATGGCAGGCATGGCCCTTGACCTTGCAGCGCATACCGACCTTGCCCTTGTGACCATAAACCGGCTGCATGCTGGTTGGCTCGCCAATAATGCACATGGCAGGATGGTCCGGTGATGACTGGATATGGTCAATCAAACCGGGTACGCCAAGGCAGCCGACTTCCTCGTCGTATGAGAAAGCCAGATGCAAAGGCATGGTCAGGGCGGATTGCTGAAAGCGGGGAACCGCCTCCAGTACACAGGCAATAAAGCCTTTCATATCGGCGCTGCCACGGCCGTAACAACGGCCCTCGTCTTCGGTCAGCTGGAAGGGTGGGTAAGACCATGACTGGCCATCCACCGGCACCACATCCGTATGGCCGGATAACATGACGCCGCCGTCCCCAGCCGGGCCAAGCCGGGCATACAGGTTGGCCTTGGTGCGCTCTGGGTTGAAGATCAACTCTGATGGGATACCGAGTTGATCGAGGTAGTCCCGGATTGATTCAATCAGCGCCAGATTGGACTCGCGGCTGGTGGTGTCGTGGGCCAGTAGCATGGCCAACAAATGGCGGAGTTCTTCGCTCAGTGTTGGCCTGGCTTGGCTGGTGGTCGGGTTATTCATCGCCGGGAACGCCATAGCTGGGGGCGTCGCGGGGGTCCAGTGCCCGAGTTACATAAGCCTGCATTTGTGGTTCATAGTCTTGCCACAGTTGTTCGAGTACGCCAATGGGGTTCTCGTCTGCCCAGTCGACACGCAAGTCGACCAGCGGCCAGATATAATCATCGACAACCTTGACGGCCGCAGAATGCACCGGCCCGGCTTCGCCACCCTGGGCAATCCCGGCCGCCAGCGCCTGGATCAGGCGGCCGGTCAGCTCACCGGAGGAGGCTTCAAAGGCATTGATCATGGCATCGATAACACCGTCATTCGCGAGCATGTTTCCCGCTGCAACACAGTGCAGGCCTTGTTTCATAGCGGATGTGCCGAGGGTTTCGGTACCACTGAAACAGGCGCTGACCCCTTTGTTGTCGATCACTGTCACCTGGCGATAGGCACTGAAACGGTCGTCGGCCAGAGCAGCTTTCAAGGCCTGTTCGGACGACTGGTTTTGCTCCAGTCGGGCGAGAATGGCAGGCCCCAGTGCGGGCAAGGTGATGTTCTGGCTGGAAACCGCGCCAATGCCTGCTTGCAACCAGGGGCAGCGGGCGCCAACGGCAATACTGGATGAACTGATTGCTACGCCCAGTTGGCCGGTTTCCGGGCAATAGGCGGACAGGGAGACGGTCATGCTGGCTCCTTGTCTGCTGGTTGGCTGAATGGCTGGTCTGGAATCACGGCGATGACGTCGATTTCCATCAACCACTGAGGCTGTGCCAGACCGGCCACTACCAGTCCGGTAGAGATAGGGTAAACCCCTTTGAGCCAACGACCCACTTCCCGGTACACCGGCTCACGGTAACGCGGGTCGGTAATGTAGGTCGTGGTTTTGACGATATGACTTAGGTCGCTACCGGCTTCTGCCAGTAGCTGTTTAACGTTTTTCATTGCCTGCTCGGCCTGGGCTTGCGGGTCTCCCAGGCCAACCAGATTACCTTCGAAGTCGGTACCGACCTGACCACGAACATAGACGGTATTACCCGCTCGTACCGCCTGGCATAGATCGTTATCCAGTGTCTGGTTCGGGTAGGTTTCTTTGGTGTTGAACATGCGGATACGGGTATGCGTTACCATGATGATTCCTGTTTCAGCTGTGACGGTAGTACTGGTATTGACGTTGGATAACGATCTGGTCAGCGATGTATTTGGCGTCATGCCATACGCCCCAGATAAAGGTTGAGCCGCGGCGGGAGAGCCATGGCAAGCCGAGGAAGTAGACACCAGGCTCGCTGGATACGCCGCGATGATGTTTGGGTTGTCCCTTGTCATCAAAGGCATCGACCTGCAGCCAGCTGTAATCGGTGGCATAACCGGTCGCCCAGATAATGGCGGTGATACCTGCTTGCTTGAGATCCAGCTCCAGCGTCGGTTGGGTCATGCACTCCGGGTCGGCAAGGAATTCCCGAGCCTGTGGTTCTTCGGGCAAATCCAGTCCGTGACGGCTGACGTAGGCATCGGCGCGGTCGAGTAACGATAGATAATTGGCGTCACCGGCCTTGATATTGTCGGCCAGGTCGTTGCGGAAGCAGGCAACACCGTTGTCGAAAGACTCAGTACGGCCAACCAGGTTCAGGCCCTGTTGTGCCAGCTGGCGGAAGTCGATGGTTTGGCCACCGTGGGCACCACTGACCGCAATGGTAACGTGTTCCTTACCGGGTTCGTTGGCAGCGGCATCCCACAAACCCAGCACACCCAGCCACCACACAAAGTCGCGGTCGCGGTAGCTGCGGGGTGGACGGTCGTGAGGTCCGACCGACAGATATACTTTTTTGCCTGACCGTTGCAGCTCGTCGGCAATCTGTACGCCGGATGAACCGGCACCAATTACCAGTACCCCACCTTCTGGCAGCTGTTCCGGGTTACGGTAGTGGGCGGAATGAATCTGCAATAATTCCGGGTCTTGCGGGGCCGCGGCAGGAATCACCGGAATCTGGAAGGGGCCAGTGGACGATACCACCCGCTGGGCCTGGATAATGCCGTCGGATGTCGTGACGGTAAAACCGCCAGCGCCTTCGTTGCGCACGACGCTCAGGACTTCGACGCCGGTACGAATCGGCGCGTTGAATTTTTCTGCATAGGAGACAAAATAATCAGCCACCTTGTCTTTGGGGACAAAGCTGTCAGCATCGGCTCCGGGAAAGGTCATGCCCGGGAAACGGTCATGCCAGGCTGGGCCATTGGCGACCAGAGAATCCCAGCGAACGCTGCGCCAGGCTTCAGCAATACGATTCTTTTCCAGAACCAGATGAGGTACCTCCAGGCGCGTCAGATGCTCACTCATGGCGATGCCTGCCTGACCAGCCCCAACGATAAGGGTATCGATGTTTGTCATATTTTCTGTCATGTCTGCATGCCTTCTAAATGCCAGGCTTTATTACCTTGGGATGAATAAAGCTAGGTTATGGCAGACAATAAATTCAGTAAATTATTATAAATATACGATCTCGATAGAAAAAATATCTCGCACCAGCAGTGATCATTCAGGTTAATAATTATTAGCTGTTTTTATGGTGGATTCGCCCAGATTGTAATTACGGCAATAGTCCATAAACAAGCGGGCAGGGTGAGTGGGTTCATTGTTTTTAAGATAAGCCATAATCAGGGTAGAGCTTTCCATTTCACCTTCAATCTCCACATGAGCCAGCTCCTGGCCGTCGTAGGTTGTATTGGTCAGTGGCCGGGTAACCAGTATTGAAAACCCTTGTCCCTGACCCACCATACAGCGGACCATTTCAATAGAAGGCGAAGCGTAGGCGACTTCCGGGTGGAGTCCTTTTTCGGTAAACAGGCTTAAAAAATAGTTTCTGCTGGGAATGACATCCAGCAACACCATAGGCTCCCGGCTCAGTTCGGTCAGGGTCACTGATGGCTGCTGGGCCAGCGGATGGCCGATGGGCAGCAGGGCATAGGGGCGATGGGGCGCATTCAGGGCTTCCCGTCGGATGGAGTTGTCCAGCTCCAGGTCGTACAGAAACGCCAGGTCAAACTGGCCCCGGTGCAAACCGATCATCAGTTCGTGCTGCTCGCCATCATGCAGTTGTACATCGATGCCCGGGTACACTTTCTTGAATCCGGCAATCAGCCGGGGAATATACAGCGGTGCAACGGATTCAAAGCTGCCAACCGTGATTTTGCCTGAGGTCTGGTCACTGCTGGCCAGTGAATTTTGCTCAAATTCATAGGAGAGGCGCAGGAGCTCTTTGGCTTTTTCATAAAAGCGGCGACCTCCTGGTGTCAGCGACACCCCTTGGGCATGATGCCGTATCAACAGCTGCTGGTCGAAGGTGTCTTCAAGGTTCTTGATGGCGATAGATATAGACGGCTGGGCAATGTGCAGCCGACGGGAGGCCTCGGCGATACTTTGGGTTTCAACGACCGTGGTAAAGTAGTGCAACTGCTTCAGCGTGAAGTTTTTCATGGATGAGTCATCTATAAAATATTGTCAGTGTATTAGTTCCTATATATTTTTTATTTGCAATAGGCATGCCATGATCGGAATGAATTGGCCTGTTCGCTAGCGGAAGTGATTTGGACCGGAATGCCCTGAAATATGCCGGTTTGGCTTTGGATATGGTACTAATAAATCAATATACGCGCGTTGTTTTGGGGCGTTGTGATTCCTTCTGGTGCATAAAATGCCATGTATTCGGGTGCAATTTGGTAATGGGCGTAAAAGGTTTGTGAAAAATTGATCTGGATACTACCTATTTTTTTAAATCTAGAAGCTCAAAAAATAATAATTGTTTACGAATTGTATGTTCCTTCATAGTAATTACACCTATTTGAAACCCGCTTGCTCTTTGGGAGAGCATAGACGGTTTTATAATTTTATTATCAGGTGGTAATCCTATGGCATTTGATTGGGACTACATGTTCAGTCTATTCAGTCTAACCGATTTCTGGTTGGCAACCTGGACCGTTATCAAACTCAGTTTGGCCAGTTGGGGGTTGAGTGTTGTCGTGGGCTTTTTACTGGCCTTGGGGAAACAATCCAGTCGATCGCTGTTAAATATACCGGCGAGCTTTTATATCTGGCTGTTCCGAAGTGTGCCGTTACTGGTACTGCTTATTTTTGTTTATAACATGCCGCAGGTATTGCCGATCAGTAGCGTGATCATGAGTGATCCTTTTTGGGCTGGCCTGATTGCCCTGGTGCTGTGCGAAAGTGCCTATGTTGCTGAAATCCACCGGGGTGGTTTGCTGTCGATCCCCAAAGGACAGGGTGAAGCGGCCCGTGCTCTCGGGGTGCGTTTTTTTGGTATCCAGTGGCTGGTGGTGATTCCCCAGGCATTACGAGTGGCGTTACCCTCCCTTGCCAATGAGTATATTTCCATCGTCAAGCTGACGTCGCTGGTCTCGGTGATTTCGCTGACGGAAATTCTGATGGTGGGTCAACGCCTGTATTCCCAGAACTTTCTGGTGTTGGAAACCATGGCAGCGGTGGCAGCGTTTTATGTCTTTATCGTTACCTTGTTTGATTTTTTGCTGAAGCGTCTTGAAGGCTATCTCGACGTGACCAACAAGAAAAGCAAGGTCCCATCAGCAGCACTGACCGCAGCTGTCAATCAGGCGCCAGCAGCCGCTCTGACACCACCCAATGAATTTGATGGCCCGGCGTTGCAGGTATCGCAGCTACACAAGGCCTTCAATAATGTTGAAGTCCTTGGGTCGGTCGACCTGAGCATCAATCCCGGAGAAGTGGTGTCCATCATCGGGCCATCCGGCTCCGGCAAAACCACCCTGATTCGGCTGATGAATGGTCTGGAGCAACTGGATCATGGCGAAATCGATCTGAATGGCCAGCCGTTTCTGCAGCTGCATCACCATGGGCCAGATAAGTCCCGCTTTGTTGAGCACTCAGGGCATCGCCGCAAGATTGGCATGGTGTTCCAGAGTTTCAACCTGTTTCCACACCTCAGTGTGCTCGATAACCTGATGCTGGCGCCCTGCTATCACCGCATCGCCGACCGGCATGAGCTAGAGATGCAGGCTTACCAGCTATTGAACAAGGTGGGCATGCTCGAACACGCCTGGAAATACCCTCATCAGTTGTCCGGTGGTCAGCAACAGCGGGTCGCAATTGCCCGGGCGTTGATGATGCGGCCGCAAATCATGTTGTTCGATGAGCCGACGTCGGCGCTGGACCCGGAGAAGGTGAACGAGGTGCTGCAGGTGATTGAAGACCTGGCACGAGAAGGCATCACCATGGTGATTGTTACCCACGAGATGAACTTTGCCTTCAAGGTATCCGATCGCATTGTCTTTATGGAAAAAGGGCGCGTGGTGTGTGACGACACGCCCGAGGTATTACGCAGTGGCCAGAACCCTCGCGTGGATGCCTTTTTGAAAGATGTTTCTTTGGCCTGATTTAATATATTTGGGAGTGACTCATGATTGAACAATGGCAAATAGACCAATATCACGAACAAGGTTTTCTGCTTGTTAACAATGTACTGAACCCGGATGACGTTGCGGCCCTGCAATCCGAATTTGATGGTTGGGTAGAAGAAAGCCGCAAGCACGAAACCCCATGGGGTGAAACGATTGATGGGCGCGCCCGTTTTGATATTGAAGGTGACCATGCAGCGGATCACCCGTCGCTGCGACGCGTCAGCTCGCCGACTGAGATTTCAGACGTCTTCAAGCGTATTGCGCTGCAATCACGGGTTGCACAAATTGCCGGTCAGCTGGTCGGCAGTCGCGGTGCCCGCCTGCACCACAGCAAGGTGAACTCCAAACTGCCACACACTGCGACGGAAGTGAAATGGCATCAGGATTTTCCGTTTACCCCCCACAGCAATGATGATCTGGTGACCTGTCTGCTGATGATCAGCGAAGTCACTCCGGCCAACGGTCCTTTGCAAGTGGTGCCGGGCAGCCATCGTGGCCCGCTGTTCTCCCACTGGCAGCATGACCGCTTTACCGGCACGGTTGATGACGCCGTGATCGCCGAGCACTGCCAGCAACCAACCTCTTGTTACGGCCCTGCTGGTTCCGTGTGTTTTATGCATACTCGTGTGTTGCATGCTTCCAGCCCGAATGAAACCGAGTTGCCTCGCACCATTTTTATCAATGTGTACGCCGCTGAAGATGCCTTGCCATACGGGGACAACCCGCTGCCGAGCATCCATTCTGGCGAACTGGTATGGGGTGAAGAAAGTGGTGAAATACGCAGCACCAACAATACCCTGCGTCTGCCAGAAAAGCCCAAGGGCGCCTCGTTCTTTGTGCAACAGGCGGGTAATGATCCGCTCAACTACTGATTCCTGATTCCCAATAGACTCTCGAGAGAAATGATCATGACGTTTTTTGCCCGTACTGCAGGTTCAACGGTGCGTTCTGTCGCCGTAGGTATTGTTGGAGCAGCGCTGTCGCTGACATCCCTCAGCACCCTGGCGTTCAAGGAACCTGGTAAAATCATCGCTGGTTCAGATATCACCTTTTTTCCTTATGAATATATGGAAAACAACAAACCGAAGGGGTTCGATATTGAATTCCTGGAAGGGCTTGGCAAGGTCATGGGCCGGGAAGCCATTAATATTGATACTCGTTGGGCTAACCTGATTCCCGGTTTGCGGGGTGGCCGTTTCGACATCACCAACTCGTCGATGTACATCACTGCCGATCGTATGAAAGTGATCGACATGATTCCTTACCTGAAAAGTGGTGAATCCATTCTGTCGATCAAAGGCAGTGACTATCAGCCTGAAGTGCCAGAAGATTTCTGTGGTCACCGCATTGGTTCCATGGCGGGCACGGCCTGGCTGAAACAGTTGCAGACGCTGTCGGTAGAATATTGTGAAGCCAATGGACTGAAGCCAATCGCGATCAGTGAATACCCAACCGATCCCCAGACTACCCAAGCAATGCTGTCGCATGCAGTAGAAGCCCAGATTACCGATGCGGCTGTTGCTCGGGGTGTGGTGGAGAAACTGGGTGGTCGAGTTGTGATTTCTTCCAGGACGCTGATTTATCCGGTGCTGAACGGTTTCGGGGTGAAAAAAGGCAACGACATCGTTCGCAACGCCCTGATTGCAGGGATCGAAAAATTCAGTAAAACGCCGGAATACGCCGCGTTATTGAAAAAATACAACTTCCAGGCACCGACTGCGGCCGATATTGAGTCGTTGTTGCCGAAAAAATAAGCCTGCTTTTGAGGGTTCAATACTGGGTTCTGGTTGCTGTTGCCGTATCAGAATCCAGGGTTGGAGCCACGGGTATGAAGAGCCAGCGTCAATCGCTCTGGATACCTGGCTACCCATAACAATCCCCATTGGCTGGCAGTTAACACATCATTATCGACAGCAGCCCCTATCAACGCTGACGCATCATTGACGTATAGCGCAAGTACGCATTTTACCGGAGTAACCTATGTCGCTTTCTCTCGAAGAGCAGTTGCGGATCGATCTCGCAGCCAGCCTCCGCATTGTTGCCCACCTGGGTATGCATGAGGCTGTGGCTAACCATTTCAGTGCCGCCGTTTCCGACGATGGCAAACAGTTTCTGATGAACCCCAAGTGGAAACATTTTTCCCGCGTCTGTGCCAGCGACATGCTGTTGCTGGATGCCGACGATGCCCGCAACGCCGAACGGCCTGAAGTGGATGCCACCGCCTGGTCGATCCATGGCCAGCTGCACCAGCGTTTGCCCCATGTCCGTGTTGCGATGCATCTGCACCCGGTGTACACCACCGCCATCGCGACGATGAAGAACCCGCACATTCCTGCGATTGATCAGAACACCGCCCGGTATTTTAACCGGATGTCTGTCGACACCCTGTTTGGCGGCATGGCCAATACCGTGGAAGAAGGGGCGCGTTTGTCCGGCCTGCTGAAAAACAACAGCCGCTTGTTGATGGGTAATCATGGCGTGATGGTGACCAGTACTGATATTGGCGTGGCGTTTGATGATATCTGGACACTGGAGCGCGCCTGCCAGATTCTGGTGGCCGCCTGGTCAACGGGCCAGCCGCTGAATATCCTGCCGGATGAGGTGGCGGAGAAAACAGCACGGGACTGGGAAAGTATCCCGGACTTTTCGCGCCAGCACTTCGAGGAAATGAAGCAGCTGATGATCGCTCAGGACCCATCGCTGCTGGATTAATGGTACCGGGTCCGGGCCGTCTTGTTGCCGCGCAGCCTTGCACCAGACGGCAGAGCTGCACGGGCCATAACCAGCCTCAATGGCTGATCATCCAGGGCCGCATGCCCGGGAACATCTTTTCGCCATTGGCGGTGTACATCAGGTTACTCTTGCGTTTGCTGCCACAGCCGCAGCCCTTGTCATGCTTGTGACGGTTATCAAACAGGTGTTGCTGCTTTTTCTCGTGCTCTTTTTCTTGGTACTGGCTGGCGCTCATGACATCGGGTGCTTCGCGGGATTTCTCGTTACGCTCCATGGCGGCGCGGGTTTCCTTCAGCACTTTGGCAATGGCCGGGGGCAAAACAATGACCCGGGCCGAACGGGTGTGACATTGAGGGCATGGTTGGGGCTGGTCGTGCTCTTGCATCGGGGCCAGTTCCTGAAAAACCCCGTGGTGCGGGCATTTGTAGTCATACATGGGCATGGTGGCTATCTCCGGCAGTCTGTCAGTGCACATCATGGGAAAACAACAGCAGTGGCGCGGTTACCCGGCCACTGCCAATGGGCGCGTGGATCAGTCGAGATCGGCTGCTTTGGGAATATCGATGGAGCCATCCAGATGCTTGATGGGGCCATCGGCAGACGGTTTGATATCAAATTCGAAGATATCGGTCGGTAACCACAAGGTGGCGCAAGAGTTCGGAATATCCACGACGCCACTGATGTGTCCCTGAATCGGTGCACAGCCAATAATGGCGTAACCCTGGGCTTCGGTATAACCGAATTTGGTCAGGTAATTGATGGCGTTCATACAGGCTTGCTTGTACGCCAGGCTGGTATCGAGGTAATGCTGTTTGCCGGCATCATCCACTGAGATACCTTCAAAAATCAGATAGTCATCGTATTTGGGAACCAGAGGGCTGGGTTTGAAGATCGGGTTTTTGACCTGGTATTTGGCCATGCCATCCTTGATCAGGTTGACGCGCAAATGAATCCAGCCGGCCATTTCAATGGCGCCACAGAAGGTGATTTCACCATCTCCCTGGCTGAAATGCAGATCGCCAACCGATAAACCGGCACCGTCCACATAGACCGGGAAATACACCTTGGCACCACGGGTCAAGTCTTTGATGTCACAGTTACCCCCGTGCTCTCGTGGCGGTACGGTCCGTGCGCCTTCGGCGGCTGCGGCGGCTTTTTCGTCCCCTTCCAGTCGTCCCATATGGGCGGTGTCGGCGTACGGCAGGCAGGCAAGAGCCGGTTCCCGGTCCGGGTCGGTATCAAACAGTTCTTTTTCCCGGTGATTCCAGGTATCCAGCATGTCCCGTGAAGGCAGACAGCCAATCAGGCCGGGGTGCAGAATGCCCGCAAATTCAACGCCGGGAACGTGGCGGGATTTGGTGTAGATGCCGTTAAAGTCCCAGATGGATTTTTGCGCTTGCGGGAAGTGGTCGGTCAGGAAACCGCCGCCATTTGTCTTGGCAAAAAAGCCGTTGAAGCCCCATTGTTGATCGGCAAAGGTACCGATATCGAGAATATCCACTTCCAGCAAGTCTCCGGGCTGAGCGCCTTCCACCGCGACCGGGCCGGAGAGAAAATGCACCTGGGTCAGGTCGACATCACGGATGTCTTCGGCGTTGTCGTCGTTCTTGATCTGACCGCCTGTCCAGTCATAGCACTCGATAATAAAGTCATCGCCGGGCTTGACGGTAGACACCATGGGAATATCCGGGTGCCAGCGGTTGTGGACGCTGTCGTTCTCGTAAGCAGACTGGTTAAGGTCAATTTTGATGATGGTATCAGTCATGGTTAGCTCCTTGATGGGCAAGTACGGCTTTGGAAAAAACGTGTGGATCGACGGCGACCGGGCCGTCTTCGCGGGTATTGGAAGGTGAAGGCGCTGAAGCGTGTGTGGCCGGGTCGGCCGCGGCGCTTGGCATGGGGCCTGCGCTGAACGTCAGGGCGTCGTTGCGTAGCAAGGCGCGCAGCTGGCGAGGATGGGCGCAAGACGGCAGGGTGAGCAGGTAGCTGGCCAGTGGCACAACAACCTGGCGTTGAAACAAGCGCTGAATGGCCCGGGCACCGTAGTGCTGGTCAAAGTCGCCACGACTGAGCCAAAACAGGCAGGCGTCGTCGAGCAACAGGGTCAGCTGATGTCTTTTCAGACGCTGGTTAAGCTCATTCAGCAGGGTGGTGACTACCTGTGGCAGTTGTTCGCTGCCGAGGCTGGCAAAACGTTCGATGCAATGAATCCGGTTGAGGAATTCGGCATCAAAGTGATTATCGAGGGCGCGCTGCTGCAACCGGTGTTTGAGTCTGGCTTGCCATGCGGGTGGCAGCCATGGGCGCAGCGGGTGGCGCTGCCATGCCCGTGAACCCAGGTTGCTGGTCATGAACACCAGAGTGTTACGGAAATTCAGTGCTTTCTGACCCGATGCCAGAGTCAGCTCGCCGTTATCCAGAATATTCATCAGGCTGCGGACCACGTCCGGGCTGGCTTTTTCTATTTCATCAAACAGCACGATGCCGGGGCGGCTGTTGCTGCCCTTGATTAGCTCCTCGTTGAGCAGCGTCAGGTTGTCCTTGCTGCCGACGTAGCCCGGCGGCGCCCCGGTAATGGCGGCGCTGTAATGGCTCTGCGACAAGGTATTCATGTCGATGCGGCAGAAGTGGTTGGCATCACCATGCAGGGCTTCGGCAATGCGGCGCACCATTTCGGTTTTGCCCACTCCGGTATCGCCAAGGAACAATGCCGTCAGCAGTGGGCGACGATCGTCACTGAGCCCGGCCTTGAGCACATCCAGCTGGCGGCACAAGCTATGAATAATTTGCTGCTGCCCCACCAGATGACGCTCCAGTTGCTGTTGCAGCTGCGCCGGTTCGAAAGCAAAGCGGGAGTAAAGCGCCGGGCGTTCGGATGCCGCGGCGTCACTGGTGTGGGACTGGCGCTGTTGTGATTGCAGACGATCGTTAATAAACACCATGGTTATCGCGCCTCAGGAACCGGATTCCATGGTTTTTTCCGGTGTCGGAATACCACCTACCGGGCATTCTTCCGTACCGATGGTGCTGCGCGTCATGGCCTCGACGTCGTCGCGGGCCTTCTCGGCATCGGTGACCCAGGTGCGGTAAAACTCGAACGGGCAATCGGCAACGCCACGGTCACCATCACCGGAGGCGTGCATGCCGGTGTAACCCCGGTGCAGCAGCTTGAACAGATGATTCTGGGACTGATCGTTTTTGCGGGCATCGCGGATTTGTGACAGCGATAACTGGGCGTATTGGATGCCCATGTCTTCTTCGCCACATTCACCAAGGGTGCGGCCATCAAAACCAATAATGGCGGAGTGGCCAAAGTAGGAATAAACCCCGTCGAAACCGGCGGCGTTGGCCACGGCGACGTAGCAGTTGTTGGCCCAGGCCATGGACTTGGACATCATCACCTGCTGCTCTTTGGCCGGGTACATATAGCCCTGGCAGCGCACAATCAGCTCGGCGCCTTTCATGGCGCAGTCACGCCAGATTTCCGGGTAGTTGCCGTCGTCACAAATGATCAGGCTCAGCTTCATGCCTTTGGGGCCATCACTGACGTAGGTACGATCGCCGGGATACCAGCCTTCGATCGGGCACCAGGGCAGGCATTTGCGGTATTTCTGGACGATGTCACCGAGATTGTTGATCAGCACCAGGGTGTTGTAGGGCGCCTTGTTGGGGTGTTCTTCGTGCTGCTCGCCAGTGAGAGAAAACACCCCCCAGGTGTTGGCCGCACGACAGGCAGCGGCAAACATATCGGTTTCCGGCCCTGGAATGGTGGTTGCGGTGGCCATCATTTCGTCGTGGTCGTACATGATGCCCATGGTGCTGTATTCCGGAAATACAATCAGATCCATCCCTGGCAGACCTTTTTTGATGCCCTGGATCATCTCGGCAATGCTGGCCGCGTTGTCGAGCACATCGGCCCTGGTGTGCAGGCGGGGCATCTTGTAGTTCACCACGGCGACGCCGACGGTATCGTTGCTGCTTGAAATATCACCATGACGCATGGTTGTTCTCCTTTGGCTCAGATTCGGTTTAGACGGACAGGTAGCGGGTGATGGTGGCCTGATCGGCCTCCTCGACAGGCACGTCGAGGACGATGTTGCCTTTCTCGATCACCAGGATGCGATCGGCGACGTCCAGGGCGAAACTGAGCACCTGCTCAGAAACGATGATCGACAATTTGCGCTGGTCGCGGATCGTGCGCAGGGTGCGCGCCATTTCCTTGATGATGCTGGGCTGGATGCCTTCGGTGGGTTCGTCCAGCAGCAGCACGCTGGGATTGCTGGCTAACGCCCGTGCGATGGCAAGCTGTTGTTGCTGGCCACCGGACAGGTTGCCGCCACGACGGTGCTGCATTTCTTTCAGTACCGGGAACATGACGTAGAGATCTTCGGGAATGTCATTCTTGCCGGTGGAGGTGAGGCCGGTTTCAATATTTTCTTTCACCGTCATGGTGGAGAAAATCATCCGCCCCTGTGGCACAAAGCCGACACCGGCGCCGACGCGTTCGTAACTCTGGAGTGGCACCAGATCGACTCCGTTGAGGGCAACCGTTCCGGACTTGCTCGGAATCATGCCGATCAGCGATTTCATCAGCGTGGTTTTGCCCATGCCGTTACGGCCCAGCACGGCGACAATTTCTTCGTCTCCGACACTCAGGTTCATATTGCGAATCACGTCACTTTGACCGTAGGCAACGTTGTAATCGGTTAGCTCAAGCATTGTTTATCTCCTCGTTTACCGGCTTGGCGATCAATGGCCCAGGTACACTTCAATGACTTTGGGATCGTTCTGAACCCGCTCCATCGAGCCTTCCGACAGCACCTTGCCCTGATGCAGGACGGTGACGCGGTCGGCGATGTCGGCAACAAACTGCATGTCGTGTTCAATCACCAGCACTGAACGGTCCTTGGTGATTTTTTGCAGCAGTGCCGCGGTTTGCTGGCGTTCAGAAACCGACATGCCCGCCACCGGTTCGTCGAGCATCAGCAGCTCGGGGTCCTGGATCAGCAACATGCCGATTTCCAGCCATTGTTTCTGGCCGTGGCTGAGCAGGTCGGCGGACATATCGAGCTTGTCGGCAAGGAAGATCATCTCGGCAATTTCGATAACCTTGTCGATTACCTGCTGGTCGCGCCGGAAGGTCAGTGCTCCCCAGACGTTGCGGCCTCTGGGGTAGGAGAGTTCGAGGTTTTCAAACACCGTCAGGTCTTCGTAAATCGACGGCGTCTGGAACTTGCGGCCGATACCGGCATGGACGATCTGGTGCTCGTTCATGCGGGTCAGCTCCTTGCCCTTGAACTTGATCGAGCCTTCAGTGGCCTTGGTGCGGCCACAAATCAGATCCAGTACGGTGGTTTTACCGGCACCGTTGGGGCCGATAATGACGCGGATTTCCTGCTCCTCGACGTAGAGCGAGAGGTCGCTGACGGCCTTGAAGCCATCGAACGAGACCGTCAGACCCTCCACGCTGAGGACGAAGTCCTTCTGCTCAATGTGCTTGTTAGTTTCCAGCATGACGGTGCTCCACGGTGGGGTTGGCAGAAGGAGTAGATGAGGTTTCGGCCGTTGTCGTCACCGCGACGGCGGGAATGGTGCTGGGCGGTACGGGAGAGCGTAAGCGGGCTGGCAGGCGCGGTTCGATATAGGTTGTCCAGACACCGGCGAGGCCATTCGGGAAGGCCATGACCACACCGATAAACAAGGCCCCCATGGCAAACAGCCACAGCTCCGGAAAGGATTCCGAGAAACTGGTTTTGGCGGCGTTGACCAGCAGAGCGCCATACACCGCCCCCAGCAGCGAAAGACGACCACCAACGGCGCAGAAAATCACCATTTCGATCGACGGCACGATGCCAACAAAGGTGGGTGACATAAAACCGATCTGCAGGGTGAACATGGCACCACCAATGGCGGAGAACACCGAAGCCAGACAGAAGATAAAAATCTTGAATGCCGAGACGTCATAGCCAGAGAAACGCACCCGGTCTTCCCGTTCCCGCATGGCGACTAACAGGCGTCCCAGTTTGCTGTTGATGACGTATTTGCCAATAAACAGACAGACAAACAGCAGGGCCACGCAGACGAAATAAAGAATGTACTTGGCTTCGTCGGTACGAATATCCCAGCCGTGCAGGGTACGCAGGTCGGTGATGCCGTTAACCCCTCCGGTGTAGCCTTGCTGGCCAATGATCAGGATGGTCAGGATGGCGGCCACCGCCTGGGTGATGATGGCAAAATACACCCCGCCAACCCGGCGTTTGAACATGGCAACCGTCACCACAAAGGCGAAAAATGCCGGTACCAGAATAATGGCGAGCAAGGTAAAGCCGAAGCTGTGGAAGGGTTCCCAGAACCACGGCAGCTCGGTGAGCTGGTTCCAGTCCATAAAGTCCGGGATGCCCGGCGTTGTCTGGATGGCGGTGTTTTCCGGGCTGGAGGCTTCCAGCTTCAGAAACATCGCCATGCAGTAACCGCCAAGGCCAAAAAATACACCCTGACCCAGGCTGAGAATGCCGCCGTAGCCCCAGCACAGCACCAGACCAATGGCGACGAAGGCATAGGTCAGATATTTGCCGATCAGGTTGAGGCGGAAAATATCCATACTCAACGGTAGAACCACGATCAGCAACAGCGCCAGAATCAGCATATGGCTGAGCTGGTAGCGAGCGAACAAATGGGCAATAAAGTTCATGGGCGACCTCTTTATTTACGTATTTTGAGAGAGAACAGCCCTTGTGGACGCAGCATCAAAATGCCAACGACGACGAGCAGGGTGAGCACTTTGGCCATCGAGCCACTGAGGAAAAATTCCATGGTCGATTGCGCCTGAGAGATAGTGAAAGCCGATGCGATGGTGCCCACCAGACTGGATGCGCCACCAAAAACCACCACCAGAAAGGTGTCGACGATGTACAGCTGGCCGGAGGTCGGGCCGGTTGAACCGATCATGGTAAAGGCGGCTCCGGCGATCCCGGCGATCCCACAGCCGAGCGCAAAGGTCAGGCGGTCAACGCGGGCGGTGTTGATGCCGACGGCAGAGGCCATCGGCCGGTTTTGCACCACGGCCCGGGTTTGTTTGCCGAGTCGGGATTTCTGCATTGTCAGACCCACACCAACGGCGACCACCAGCGTAATGGCCATCACAAACAGGCCGTTGATGGGAATTTCCACCATATCGGTCAGGGCGATGGAACCCATCAGCCAGTCGGGCAGGGTGACGCCGACTTCCCGCGGGCCAAAGATGGTGCGATACAGTTGTTGCATGATCAGGCTCAGGCCCCAGGTGGCCAGCAGCGTATCGAGTGGGCGTTTATAGAGGTGCCGGATCATGGCCCATTCGATAAAGGCCCCGAGCGCGCCGGCGGCCAGAAAGGCGAGGATCAGGGCGACAAAAAAATACAGGCTGTACAGGGATTCCGGCAGGTATGACGAAAAGACATTGGACGTCAGGTACGTGGTGTAGGCGCCGAGAATCATGAATTCGCCGTGGGCCATATTGATGACGCCCATCTGGCCAAAAATAATCGCCAGCCCCAGTGCCATCAGAACAAAAACAGAAAACAGAGTGAGACCGGCAAATCCCTGCATGGCAAAAATCGAGGTCAGCTCGGTCATGGTGTAGTCGGCAAACATGGTGTTTCCTCCCAGTGGGTTGTAGCGCTACAAGCAGCAAGATAAGCAGAAGGGGAAGCGGCCCTGGCGGGCCGCTTGTTGCGGTTCTTGCTGAGTCACTTGCCTGGTAACACTGGCTTAGTAACCTTCAGGGAACGGGTTAGGCTCGATCAGCTCGGAGCTTTCGTAAACCACCTTGTATTGACCATCCAGCTGGGCGTGGCCGATACGGGTTTTGGACCAGAGGTGATGATTGTCGTGGATGCGGACATAACCTTCTGGAGCGGTGGTCAGCTCGATGTCAGGAGAGGCGGCGCGGACTTTGTCGATATCGAAAGAACCGGCTTTTTCAACAGCGGCTTTCCACAACCAGGGGCCAAGGTAAGCGGCCTGGGTGACATCACCGATCACAATGTCGTCGCCGTATTTGGCTTTGAAGGCTTTAACAAACGCTTCGTTGTTGGCGTTTGGCAGGCTTTGGAAGTACTTCATGGAGGCGTAGATGCCATCGATGTTCTCGCCACCAATGCCGAGGATCTCGTCTTCGGTCACGGAAATGGTCAGGAACAGCGGCTTCTCTTTGGTCATGTCGATGCCCGCGGCTTTCAGCTGCTTGTAGAACGCCACGTTGGAGCCACCAACCACCGAGATAAAGACGACATCCGGTTTTTTCAGTTTGATTTTGTTGATAACCGAGTTGAACTGGGTGTGTCCGAGCGGGTAATACTCTTCGCCAACCACTTTGTCGCCAAGGACACTTTCAATGTGTTTGCGGGCAATCTTGTTGGAGGTACGTGGCCAGATGTAGTCAGACCCCAATAAAAAGTATTTTTTCGCGTCTTTGGCATCATCCGCCCAGTCGAGACCCTCGAGAATTTGCTGGGTGGCTTCCTGACCGGTATAAATTACGTTGGGTGATTGCTCCAGTCCTTCGTAGAAGGTCGGGTAGTAGAGCATGCCGTTGTATTGCTCAAACACGGGCAATACGGCTTTGCGGGAAGCCGAGGTCCAGCAGCCGAACACGGCAGCGACCTTGTCGCGGACCAGCAGTTTCTTGGCTTTTTCGGCAAAGGTTGGCCAGTCGCTGGCACCGTCTTCCTGGGTATATACAATCTGGCGACCCAATACGCCACCCATGGCATTGATCTGGTCGATGGCCAGTTTTTCAGCCTGTACCGAACCGGTTTCACTGATGGCCATGGTGCCGGTAATGGAGTGCAGGATACCGACAGTGACGGTGCTGTCGGTCACGGCAAGGCCGGTTGAGTTGGCGCTGTCAGCCAGTGCTGGCAGGCTGACGTGTGCCAGCGCCAGGGCGGCCGGAATGGCCAGCATGCGACGTAGCAGGGTACGGCGTGTACCTCTGGTTGAGTCGTAATTCCTTGATTTTGAAATCATAATTGGGCCTCTTCATGGGGTCTGCTGTTGGCGTAAGGAACGTTATTCAGCATCCATCATCGGCCGGGGAATGGATATTCGCGTCTTGTGACATCGATGTACGTACATTGACGCATACCCGCAAGCCAGGCTTGTCGTTATGGTCTTGATTCATTCGGGAAGGCGATACGATCGCCGTGGATATAAACCAGACATGTCGCAACCGTCGCCGTATGCCAGTCGTCGCAGTTACAACCGCTGGGTCGCAAACCAGACACTGGAAGACTTTGCCTTACGTTTTACCGCCAAAGATGCCCGCCGCTGGTCAGCGGCCCGGGTTTCCAATACCGCACTGGGCGCCATTTCATTTCTGGCGATGGAGGCCATTGGGGCCACCGTGACGCTGATGTACGGTTTTGATTCCGCTGTTGCTGCCATCATGGTGGTGTCGGCGATTATTTTTCTGACCTCGATTCCGATCAGCTATTACGCCGCCCGCTATGGGGTGGATATCGATTTGCTCAGCCGTGGCGCCGGGTTCGGTTATATCGGCTCGACCGTCACCTCGCTGATTTATGCCTCGTTTACCTTTATCTTTTTTGCCATCGAAGCCGCCATCATGGCCTCTGCGATGGATATCCTGTTTGGTATGCCGCTGTGGGCGGGGTATCTGTTCAGCTCCTTGTTGGTGATTCCGCTGGTAACCCACGGGATTACCGTTATCAGCCGGTTTCAGCTGTGGACGCAACCGTTGTGGATTGTGCTGCAGGTGCTGCCGTTTGTGTTCATTCTCTGGCAAGAGTGGTCGGTGGCGCTGGAATGGGTGAATTACCAGGGAGAAATGTCGCAGGTTCAGGGCGTCGAGGGAGCTGATGGGCATTTTGACCTGATGTATTTTGGCGCTGCATCGGCGGTGGTATTTGCCTTGATTGCGCAAATTGGTGAGCAGGTTGATTTTTTGCGCTTCCTGCCGGAGCCGCAGCCCAAAAACCGTTTGCGCTGGTGGCTGGCACTGATCGGGGGCGGCCCAGGCTGGATTGTGGTGGGCATGTTGAAAATTCTGGCCGGGTCATTCCTCGCGGTACTGGCGGTGAGTTCAGGCATGTCGATTGCCGAGGCGTCTGACCCGACTCGCATTTATTATATTGCCTTTGGTTATCTGACGGATTCACCCATGGCGATTCTGGCCATGACCGGGCTGTTTGTGGTGCTGTGTCAGGTCAAGATCAACGTCACCAATGCCTATGCCGGATCGATTGCCTGGTCGAATTTCTTTTCCCGCCTGACTCACAGTCACCCGGGGCGGGTGGTGTGGCTGGTGTTTAACGTCGTGATCGCGCTGCTGCTGATGATGCTGGGGGTATATGAATCGCTGGAGCGGATTCTGGGTATTTATGCCAACGTTGCGGTGGCCTGGGTCGGGGCGCTGGTCGCCGATCTGGTGATCAATAAACCACTCGGACTAAGCCCCAAACATATCGAATTCAAACGGGCCTATCTGTACGACATCAACCCGGTGGGTTTCGGAGCCATGGTGCTGGCCTCGGTCATTGGCGTGATCAGTTTTATGGGGGTATTGGGCCCGGTCGCTCAAGCGTTATCACCCTATGTTGCGTTAACGACCGCGCTGCTGGTGTCTCCTCTGATTGCGATACTGACACGCGGACGTTATTACCTGGCCAGGGATGTCATTGTCCAGGATTCCGCGGTCTGTGAGTGTGTGGTGTGTAATAACCGTTTTGACGCCGAAGACATTGCCAGCTGCCCGTTGTACAAGGGCGCTATCTGCTCCTTGTGCTGCACGCTGGAATCCCGTTGCCACGACCTTTGCAAAGACAACGCACGACTGAGCGACCAGATTCAGCAACTGTTGGAAATGGTCTTGCCCGTTTGGATGGTGGAACGAATGAACCCGAGGCTGCTGCAGTTTTCCGGGTTGATGGCGATTATCGGATCGATCGTAGGGGGGCTGTTCTGGCTGGTGTATGCGCAGATTCCCTCCTATGCCGAAGGGCATTCACTGCTGGCGGGGACGCTGGCGCAGGTTTATCTGCTGTTACTGATCATCATCGGCGTGTTGATCTGGCTGTTTGTGCTGGCCAACGAAAGCCGTTTGTTTGCGCTGAACGAATCCCAGCGGCAAACCGAGCTGTTGCAACAAGAAATTATTGCCCACGAAGCCACCGACCGGGCCCTGCAGGAATCGACGGAGCTGGCCGAGGCTGCCAATCGCGCCAAGAGCCGCTATCTCGGGGGCATCAGCCATGAGTTGCGCAGCCCGCTGAATTCCATCATCGGTTATGCCCAGCTGCTGGAAAAGGACGAAACGCTTTCCGGGCGGCAACGGGACAAGGTGAAGCTGATTCATCGCAGTGGTGACCACCTGGCGGATTTGATCGAAGGATTGCTGGATATTTCCCGTATCGAAGCAGGACGTCTGGAAATTCACCGCGATGAGTTTGACCTGCACCGGTTACTGGATGAGCTGGTCGATATGTTCCGGCTGCAAGCCGAAGACAAGGGCGTCCGTTTTGACTATCAGTTGTGCCCATACCTGCCACAGATTGTCCGTTCGGACGAAAAGCACCTGCGCCAGATCCTGATCAACCTGCTTTCCAACGCGGTCAAGTTTACACGGGCCGGGACGGTGTCGCTGAGTATCAGCTATCGCAGCCAGGTGGCCGAATTCATGGTGACGGACAGCGGCCCCGGCATCAGCAATCACGACATGCAGCGGATCTTTCTGCCATTTGAACGGATTCGCAAGCCCGGTGTCCCCCAAACGCCAGGGACCGGGCTGGGGTTGACCATTTCCCGCTTGCTGGCCGATATCATGGGAGGCGATATCAGTGTCGACAGCCAATTTGGTCAGGGCAGTGTGTTCCGTTTGTCGATGATGCTCGCCAGTGTGGCACTGCCGGAGCCGGGGATTGCACCAGAGCGCAAGATTGTTGGTTACCAGGGCGCAGAAAAAACCTTGCTTGTGGTGGATGATGACCCTACCCATCGGGGCCTGATCAGCGAGATCCTGACTCCGGTCGGTTTCGAAGTGCTGGAAGCAGAAGATGCCGGTGCCTGCATCCGAGTATTGCAACAAACGCCGGTGGATTTGCTGTTGATGGATATATCCATGCCGGGAATGACCGGGTGGCAATTGCTGCGCCAACTGCGGAACGACGGCGTCAGCAGCCCGGTGGTGATGGTCTCCGCCGATGCCGAAGATCGGCAGTCGGCATTGGCTCAGGGGGACGCCAGTGATCCGGCGGAGCGACTCAATAACGGCTATCTGATCAAGCCGATCCGCGATCGCAAGTTGCTGGACATGGTTGCCAGAGTGCTGCAGTTGCAATGGCAATACGACGACGATGCATCCGAGCTGAGTGCGCCGTCGGGTGCCGACCCTGTCGATATGACGTTATCAGAAGCGAGGGAAATGCTGGCGGCTGCCGAAGTGGGGCACATTGTGGGCATGGAAGCCGTGCTTGAGCAGATGGAGCAGCGGGGCGCTGCTGCGACCATGCTGCGACGAGTACGACACTGCCTCTCGGCCTTCCGGTTCGATGAGCTAATCACACTGACCAAGAAGGTGATCAATGATGAAACATAGCGTCAGCGTCACGGCATCGGGAAGCAGTACCCAGGGAGTGGTACTGATTGCTGATGACACCATTGGTTCACTGGGCATGCTGAATGAAATGCTCGTGCAGGCCGGGTATACGGTGTTGGTGGCCATGGATGGTTTGCAAGCCCTCGCCGTGGCCGAAAGAATGATGCCCGACCTGATTCTAATGGATGCCATGATGCCGAACATGGACGGCTTTGAAGCCTGTGAGGCGTTAAAAAAAGATCCTGATCTCGAAGGTATTCCCGTGATCTTTATGACCGGGTTAAGCGATAGCATGGATGTGGTCCGAGGGTTGGAATCCGGCGGCGTGGATTATGTCACCAAACCTGTGAATCTGGATGTATTGCTGGCCCGGGTGCAGGTTCATATCAGCAATGCCCGCAAGACGCGCCGGGCAATCGGTTCGCTGAATGAAATTGGCCAGCCAACCTTTGCCTGTAACGTGCACGGCCAGCTGTTGTGGTGTTCCAGCCGCACCATCGAAGTCTTGGCCAAATCCGGTTTGTCCGAACAGGCGTTTCAGGAGGCGACCAGTGCCGCGTTGGCGAGCTGGTTTGCCAGTGCTCCGGAACGTTTTCAGCAAGTCCGGGTAGAGCAGAATGCAGGGCAGTTTCTGGTGAAATTTCTGGGTTTACCAGCACCGGGCGAATATTTATTGCGACTGGTGGATGATGATGAAATCTCGCTGCGCCAGACGCTGCGTGACCATTTTCAATTAACGGTACGCGAGGCCGAAGTCTTGCTGTGGTTGTCGCGCGGTAAAACCAACCAGGAAATCGGCCGCATCCTGACCATGAGCCCGCGCACGGTCAACAAGCACCTTGAAACGGTCTTCCGTAAAATGGGGGTTGAGAACCGCACTTCGGCTGCTGCGCTCAGCCTGGGGTATCTGAGCCGGTTGTGAGTTCCTGTGGCATTTGGGCAAACCACCAGAGGGATCGAGGGCTGAGAATCCTGTTTCCCGGTGACTGTGTACGAATGGTTCCCTGAGCGACAACGTATAAACTTGCTCTTGTAAATCAAATGGATAGAGTGAGCAGCAACAGTCATTAAAGGAAGCTGGTGTGCAAACCCTTGAACAGTTACGTAATGGTGAGTTGAAAGGCTGTCGTCATCTGAAGCTGACACAAGCGCTGGAGACCTTTCCGGAAGAAATTTTTACCCTGGCCGACAGTCTGGAAGTGCTGGACCTTTCTGATAATCAGCTGACCGCTTTGCCCGATGACTTGTCGCGCCTGCGCCATCTGAAAATATTGTTTGCCTCGAATAATAATTTCCAGCATTTTCCTGAGGGTATTGGTGGCTGTAGCGCGCTGGAAATTGTTGGTTTCAAACACAATCAGATCCATCACCTCTCCGAGACCTGTTTACCACGAACTCTGCGGTGGTTGATTCTGACGGATAATGACATCGTACGTCTGCCAGAATCGATCGGGTCGTTAGGCAAGCTGGAAAAGCTGGCTTTGGCGGGTAACCGAATCGGATTTTTGCCAGACAGCTTCCAACAGTTAACCCAGTTGGGCTTGTTGCGTATCTCTGCCAACCAACTGGCAGAATTTCCGGCGGTTACCTTAACGTTACCCAAGCTCGCCTGGTTCGCTTTTGCCGGTAATCCTTTTTGTGCGCCAAGGCAAACACATGCCGATTTCCCGTTGGTGGACGCTGAAGCGCTGGCCTTGACCGAGACCTTGGGACGAGGTGCTTCCGGAATTATTTCCCGGGCTTATTGGCAATCGCTGGAGCAACAAGAGATATTGCAGTCAGAGCAGTGGGTTGCGGTAAAGGTTTTTCACGGCGATGTGACCAGTGATGGCTACCCTGAGGATGAACTGGATGCCTGTTTGTCGGTGCCCGCCCATAAAAATCTTGTCACGGCGATGGCCCGTATCAACGCAAACAATATGAGCGCATTGGTGATGGAACTGATTCCTGCCCATTACCAGAATCTTGGCCAGCCACCCAGTTTACACAGTTGTACCCGGGATACCTTTACCCAGGGGCAGCGTTTTTCTTCCCGGCAAGTCGAGCATATGGTTAAGCAAATGCGCAGTATTGTGTCGCATCTGGAACAGGCTGAAGTGTGTCATGGTGATTTGTATGCCCATAACACCCTGATTGATGCCGAGGGTAATATCCTGTTTGGGGATTTTGGTGCGGCTTCCCGGTACGAGTATTTGTCAGCGCAGCAGAAACAAGGCATTCGCACCATTGAACGCCGCGCCCTGGATCATTTTATTGATGACCTGCACGGCCTGATTCCATAAACACCGCTTTTCAACAACCTGCTAGACTCCGGTCATTGGATGAACACAGGAAAAACAACATGAGTCAGCAAGACAATTTGGTGTGGATGGATCTGGAAATGACCGGTCTGGAGCCAGAGCAGGATGTGATTATTGAAATCGCGACGATTGTGACCGATGGTCAGCTGAATCTGATTGCCGAAGGTCCGGTGATGGCGATTCATCAACCTGCGATTCTGCTGGATGCCATGGATGAGTGGAATACGCGTACCCATGGCAATTCAGGGCTGGTGGAGCGAGTCACCAACAGTCCGATCAGTTGTCGCGAGGCCGAGCAGCGGACGCTGGCGTTTCTCAAACAGCATGTCAAAGCCGGAACCTCGCCCTTGTGTGGCAACAGTATCCATCAGGACCGTCGTTTTCTGGTCAAATACATGCCGGAGCTGGAAGCGTTTTTCCATTACCGCAACCTGGATGTCAGTACGCTGAAAGAGTTGGCCAAGCGCTGGTCGCCGTCGGTGGTGTCTTCGTTCGACAAGGCGGGCAGTCATCAGGCGCTGGATGATATTCGTGAGTCCATTGCGGAGCTGGCGCATTATCGCGAGCATTTTCTCCGTTTGCCGGAATAAGGGCGCATCACAAGGTCAGGTGTCCGAGCCAGTCAGAGCAGAGACTATGGCCCCCAGCGGTTGGTATCCCATAACAGCCAGCTGGCCGGGTCCTGCTTGAGCTGGTTGGCCAGGGACTGGTTGATGCGTTCGGTGATTTGGCGGGCTTGTGCCGGCAGCTGGTCGTCAGCGACGGCCTGTGTCGGGGTCAGTGATGGCTCAAATACCTGGCGGTACTGGCCATCGTTGGTTCTTAGGGTGTAGGTCGGAATCAGTGCCATGTGATGACGCAAAGCCATTTCAGCGGCAAAGGTTGAGGTCCAGGCGGGCTGTCCGGCAAAGTCGATTCGTTGGCCGTTACGGCCTTTCTTGACCTTGATGTCGATCAGAATATGGGCGTTGTCACCGTTTTTCAGATGTTGGATCAGTTCACCGGTACGGTTGGTCGAAATCATTCTGGGGCCGACCCGAAAACGCCGGTTAAAACCCAGGTAATCAAAACGGGTATCGGCAAAGTCGCGGTACAACTCCCAAGCTGGAAATCCCAGTTGCTCGATAATCCGGCGGTTCATTTCCCAGTTATTGATATGGCCGCTGACCCATAATATTCCTTGTCCCTGGTCTTTGGCGCGCTGTACGTGTTGCAGCCCTTCTATCTGTGTTCGTTGCCGTTCGTTGCCATCCATGGTGAGGGATTCGGTGGCGGTGAGCAGCATATTGGCGTAATAGCGGTGACGGATATGCTGGCGCTGGGCGACGCTGGCATCAGGCAACAGGCGTTGCAGGTTGTTGTCGAGGTAATGGTTTTTTTTGGCCAACAGCAGGCGTGTCAGTCGGGCAATGATGGGGCCGGTGGCGGCGTAGCGGCTGATTTTCTGTATTCTGGCCCGGCCCATTATCCGGATCAAACCCACCAGCACTGAAGCCAATAACCAGAGTAGCGGGCGCAGCAGATAACGCTGAAGATAAGTGGTCATAAGGTGTACTCGGTGGTGTGGCCAGGCAACGGCTTAAATCGGCTCCAGCCCATCTTCGAACACCCAGCCGTGTTTGCGGCAAAAGCGGAAAATGCGATTAACAACCGGATTGGCCCAACCGTTCAGAATACAGAAGTCGACGCCAAGGTCGAGATGGTGGGATTGATGCTGCTCTTTTGTCATAAACAGTCTGGTTTTTTGCAGGACTCGCACCAGCAGGGAAAGTTTGGGCCGATGGGCACAACTGTGTGCGTATTGGGTCAGCATCAGGGCACCGATCAACGTCCAGCCAAACAAGGCCGTCAGGGAGCCGATCCAGTCGAGGGTGTGCAGCAACAGTAACGACACGGTGGCTGGCAGGGTGACAAAATACATCGCGGGCATGATCAGCCGCAGGAAACTGCGGCGGCCCAGTGCGCCAGGGCTAAGGTGGTGAACCTTGAAATCAAAGACAATGGTTTCCAGTGGTGAAATCTTTTTCATCACCGCAGTGCGTTGTTTGAGATATTCCTCCGAGCCTTTACTACCTTGATAAAAGTACAGTTCCTTGAGGCCAGAGTTTGGCGTAGTGCGCCGATAATCGAGAATAAAATGGGCGACGCCAGACAACAGGTCGGCAAGATAAATCGCCAGAAAAATGACCGGGACAGCCCAGAGAGTTATCTCGCCAGACGTCGCAATACCGACCAGCAAACAGAAATACAGGGTCATGCACAAGCTCACCGCACCGTAGTGCAATAACTTGTTACCTGTAACCCCGTTATTGGCGGCAGAGGGCTTTATCTTTGGGGAGATCCGGGATCCAGGCAAGGTCAGGACTTTCCATATGGGCTGGTCAATAAGCGCTCTATAGTATCGAGCGGATTGGCATATTACAAACCGGCAGGCCAGGTTACTTGACCTGCCGGTCGAAACGAAGGTGACGTTGGTCTGTGTGGTGGTATTGCGATCAGGCGGGCTGATTGTCCTCGCTGACTTGCTCAAGGTTGGCCAGTCGTGCGCCTTCTACAGCGTCGAGGAAGTCGTGCCCCCAGCGTTCGATATCATGGTGTTGCACGGCGTCAAACGCATCCCGTATACGAGAGCGTGCTTCGGCTTCATCCATCACCAGCCCTTGCCAGGCGCTGTCGGCCAGTTCGTGGGGTGAGTGAGGGTTGGTAAGTAGCGCTCCACGCAGTTCGGCAGCGGCACCGGCAAATTCCGACAATACCAGCACTCCGGCTCCGTCGACCATTCCTTGGGTGGCAACGTATTCCTTGGCTACCAGATTCAGGCCATCGCGCAGAGGGGTAATCCACATCACATCGGCCATGGCGTAGTAGGCAACCAGTTGTTCAAACGGCACTTTGCGGAAGAAAAACTGCAAGGGTGTCCAGCCGATTTGGGCAAAGCGGCCGTTGATGCGTCCGACGGCCTGTTCGATATCCACCTGCAGTTCGGCGTAAACGGTCATCTCGGCAGCGGCAGGAACACAGATAGTGACCAGGGTGACGTTGCCAATCAGCTCTGGGTGTTCATCCAGCAAGCGTTCGAAAGCGAGCAGTTTTTCCAGAATCCCCTTGGTGTAGTCAAGGCGTTCGACAGACAGCAAGACCCGGGTGCCTTCCAGCTCCTGTTTGAGCTGGCGGATTTGTGTCTGGATTTCCGGCTTGTCGAGCGCATGGGTAATACGGCCAAGATCCAGCCCTACCGGATGCGCACCCAGATGAATGATGCGGCCATGAACCTTGATAACGGAGGTCATTTCTTCCAGACCGACGGCACAGCCGTAGGTCATGAAGCGCGGTGCACAGTTCTGTTTTTCCAGCACCTTGATCGGCGTAACCCCACGGGCAACATCGACGAAGTTTTCTGACTGGCGTGGAATATGGAAGCCGATAAAATCGCACTGCAGCAGGCTGCCGATAATCTCACGACGCCATGGCACTACGTTGAAGACGTCGGCAGACGGGAAGTAGGTGTGGTGGAAAAAGGCAATGGTGACGTCGGGACGCAGTTCGCGCAGGAAAGCTGGCACCATCCAGAGGTTGTAGTCGTGGATCCAGACAACGGCGTTTTCGGCGGCTTCGGCGGCGGCTCGTTCCGCAAACAGGCGATTGACTTCCAGGTACACCAGCCAGTCTTCTTCAAGAAAGGTGGCGCGCTCCCAGAAGGTATGCAGTGTTGGCCAGAAGGCTTCCTTGGAGAACTTCTTGTAGAAGATATCCACTTCATGAGGCGTCAGGGCAACACGGGCCGTCATCAGTTTGGGGTATTTGACAGCATCAACCGGGCTGCGGGTTTTGTAGCCCGGAGTCTCGGGGTCCACCGTCGACCAGGCAACCCAGGAGCCGGGTTTGCCGTCACCAAAAAAGCTCAGCAGCGTCGGGATAATACCGTTGGGGGAGGATGGCGGCCGTTCGACCATCACACCGTCTTCTACTTTTTCTTCAAACGGCAGGCGGTGGTAAACAACCACCAGGTCGGACTTGCCGGTTTGTTGTTCTTCGCGGGATTCTGCTTCGACACCGGCCATACCCAAAAAGCCAAAATGATTGAAGGCTTCAATAATGCCGCCACAACCGGCTTTTTCTGCGTGGTAGACCATGGTGCTGCGCTCGGTGGCTTCCAGCAGACGGCTTTCGGAGCCGCCAACACAGACAGACGGGTAGTCGAGCTCAATCATTTCCAGATCATTAAAGCTGTCGCCAGCAATCAGCACTTGATCCTGGCTCAGCTCCAGCCATTCGATCAGGCTGTCGAGGGTGGTGCCCTTGTTGACTCCACGAGGCAAAATATCCAGATACTGGTCGGAAGAATACATCAGGTCGCAGCCCAGCTGACTGACCGCGGCTTTTAATTCGTCAGACAGGGTGTCTTGCTCGCAATAGAAGGAACAACGACGCTCCTGGGGGACATCCTGACGTTGCAGCTCGGTAAAGGGTTCCAGTGCATTCAGTACTGCCAGCTCCCCGGGCCAGTTTTGTTCCACTTCTCCCTGGATATGAGTAATGGGTTGCAGGGTTTCTCCATCCACTATGGTGGCACCCACATCACAGATAATGTAATCCGGTTGGGGAATGGACGGATCAGATAGCAGTGGCAGAACCATTTCGATGCCGCGGCCGGTGACAAAAGCCAGGCGGATATCGGGGTGGTGATTGATCAGGTGATAAAGCTGTTGGCGATCGTCCGGGTTGCCGGACAAAAAAGTACCATCAAGGTCTGTGGCAAGTAACATCGTGCGTATTCTCCTTCCGGGGCTGGGTTCATCTTGAACGATGGGCGGCCCTGGTTGACTGGTCGTGATGTCGTCTTGGACATCGGGTTAATTGGCTTCTGCAGCCATGATGCCTGAGCCTTGGCTCGGGCCATGTGGAACAACCGGTCAAACTGCGCTTGCTGTAATAACTGGCCGAGTGACGGTGTTCCTGAATGCGTTTGTGTATCTCTGTTGTATGTTTCTTTTGTTACGTTTTGTCGGATAAGGTTCGTTGTTCTGTGGCCTCCGCCCTGCTCACGAGGTTGGAGGCTGGGTTAACGGTGGTTCATCTGGCTTCGTGGAACTGCCCGGTTCCTCTGTATTATCCACTGCGGATGTATCCGCTGTCGGCTCGCTGTCGTCGATGTCATCTTCCGGCAGCATTTCCAGCGCAGTAGGCGTTGTCCGTACCATGGGTACAAACGGCGCGGCGGATTCAATGTCATCGGCCTTGGTTTGTGGCCGTTTCAGCGAGTAAAAGGCATAAGCAGCAATCATCATATGAGCCAATACAAAAAACAGCAGCAGTGCCAGCGGGCTGTAATATTCCATCAGAGTCCCTGCAACAGCGGGGCCAGCTGCGGCACCCATGCCATGAATCAGCAGCAAGGCACTGCCGGCAGGCAGGATATCACCAGGTTCCAGATGGTCGACCAGATGCGCAACGGATACCGGATACACCGCAAATGCAGCACCTCCCCAGAGAGCCATTAGCGACAGTACCAACCAATAGGAGGCCGGTAGCAGAAACAGCAGCAAGGCTGCTACCACACCGGCGGAAGCCGTGATTGCCAGCACCTGGCGGCGATCGTGGTGATCCGAATAGCGCCCCAGCGGGTACTGGAAGATAGCACCACCAATAATAGTTGCCGACATCAGCATGGCCACCTGGCTGCTGTCGAAGCCGATGCGCTGGCCAAAGACCGGCATCAGTCCCCAGAAAGCCCCCATCGCAAGACCGGAAAAGACGCCGCCAACGACAGCGACCGGTGCCAGCTTGACCAGCCTTTGGGGTGAAAAACGTTTCACTTCCGACACCGATGGCTGGGCCAGACGCGTCCAGGTAATCGGCACCAGACTGATACACACCAAGATGGCCGCCAGCGCGAAGAGGGTAAAGTTGGCCGGGCTGTCGAGCTGCAAGAGTTGCTGCGCCAGCGCCAAGGAGACCAGGTTAACGGCCATATAAATCGCAAACACCTGACCACGCTGCTGTTGTGGTGTCTGGTTGTTGAGCCAGCTTTCAATAATGGTGTACAGAATCACCAGTACTGCCCCGGTGACGACTCGTAGCAAAATCCAGGCGATCGGATTTACCAGCAAGCTGTGCAACAACACAACCGCAGCGGCAATGGCAGCACAGAGCGCAAACGCCCGAATATGACCAATGCGGCGCAGAATGGGCAGGCCAATATAAAACCCGACAAAAAAACCGGCAAAATAGCCCGAACTGATATAACCGATCAGGCTGTCACTGTAGCCCTCGAGGCCACCCCGCAAGGCCAGCAAGGTGTTCAGCAGACCACTGCCGAACAGCAGCAGGGATACCCCAAGGAGCAGTGAACCAATAGGAATAATCAGCGGCAGCATAATAATGTTGTTCCTTTCATGTAGGTGTCGTTCATGGCTGACGATTAACAACAGGGAAAACAAACCTGGCTGTCTTGCTGACTTGTCGCCTGCCAGATTGGACCGTGCAACGACCAGGGAATCTAGCGGTTGCATCACAGGGAATTGACCATTGGCCGACACCACCTTCGTTATGGCAATGTACCCGTGTACACCAGGGATCGGATTGATTGCCCTTGCCCAGGTAAGGAGCTGATTGACTGAGAATATGGTCGTTGCGTTGGATATGTGCCGCCATCTGAAATGAAAACAAGACCTAGAATGGCCCTAAAACAGGGCATATTGCCAGTATTGTCCACAATGCGAGGCGCCAGAGTCGGTTTTTTTGAGAGATATCGGACGGGTTATCCGTATTGATCGGTAGCCTTTGAGTACTTGATCGGAGAGTGGGCTTTGCATGTTGTTATCAGCGTCTATCTGGTGGCGTCAGTATGGCTGCCGGGTCTGATTCTTGTCGGTGAATATAATCCGGCAATGGCCACATGGGCATTTTACTTAAACGATCGTTTCATTTGTGGTTGTCATCCATTCGCAAGCCATTGAAAATGGAAGGATAACAAGAGTGTCGGTCGCGGCACTGACCATTTTACGAGGATGAAGTCTGGAATGAGTACTTCGAATCTGGCGTTGGAACTGATCGATATTCACAAATCCTACGGCGACCTGAACGTATTAAAAGGGGTCACGTTAAAGGCTGCCAAGGGCGATGTGATTTCTATCCTGGGTTCCAGTGGCTCGGGCAAGAGCACCTTGCTGCGGTGCATTAATTTGCTGGAAAAACCCAGTCAGGGCGAAATTGTTATCGGTAATGAACAACTGATGCTGAAGCCGGGCAAACATGGCGAGCTGGAAGCCGCCAGCAGCAAGCAACTCGAAAGGCTGCGCTCCTGTCTCGGGTTTGTGTTCCAGCAGTTTAATCTCTGGCCGCATATGACCATTTTGCAAAACCTGATTGAAGCTCCGATACATGTTCTGGGTGTTCCCAAGGCTGAAGCCATGGAACGGGCACGGAAATTGTTAGCAAAAGTGGGGCTGGCTGATAAGGAAGGTGCTTATCCCGCACATTTGTCCGGTGGCCAGCAGCAACGGGTGGCTATTGCCAGAACCCTGGCGATGGAGCCCAAGGTACTGTTGTTTGATGAACCGACATCGGCACTGGACCCGGAACTGGTCAATGAAGTGCTGGCGGTGATGCGCGAGCTGGCCGACGAAGGCCGTACCATGCTGATTGTCACCCATGAGATGCGGTTTGCCCGTGAGGTGTCCAGCCAGGTGGTGTTTTTGCATCAAGGGCAAGTGGAAGAAATCGGCACACCCGAACAGGTGTTTGATAATCCGAAATCCCCGCGCGTCAAAGATTTTATGGCCAGTCACCAGGGCGGATGATGGCTCTGGTGTTTTGCGATGGCTGGTGTTGCGATGGCTGCCATGGGGCCCAACGATAGGTCTCGGCGGCTAATTCCCTGATTGATATTCATAACTCTGATATTCACAACCATGAGGAAAGAGAACGATGCGTAAGGTAATCACGACAGCCTGTTTGTTGGTATCCTGCCTGACAGCTCCACTGGCATTGGCGGGCGACAAGGTCCGTATTGCAACAGAAGGTGCCTATGCACCGTTTAATATGACGGATAACCAGGGCAACCTGATTGGTTTTGACGTCGATATCGCCAAGGCCTTGTGTGCCGAAATGAAAGCCGATTGTGAAATCGTGGCGCAAGACTGGGACGGTATTATTCCGGGGCTGCGTGCTCGCAAGTACGATGCGATTATTGCTTCCATGTCGATCACTGAAGAGCGTTTGCGGGTCGTGGATTTCAGCGAAAAATACTACGCCAACATGCTGGCTTTTGTTGGGCCTGAAGGCAAAACCCTGGATGTCACCAAAGCCGGTCTGAAAGGCAAGGTGATTGGTGCCCAGCGTGCCACTATTGCTGGTCAGTATCTGGAAGATAACTTCGGCGATATCGTTGATGTGAAGCTTTACGATACCCAGGACAACGCTTATCTGGATCTGGCGAATGGCCGCCTGGACGGCATCATGTCGGACAAGTTCCCGGCCTACGACTGGTTGCGTACCGACGATGGCAAAGGCTTTGAATTCAAGGGCGACGACCTGGATATCGATGACCATATTGCCATTGCTGTTCGTAAAGGCGACAAGCTGGCGAACAAATTCAGCGCTGCTATCAAGGCTATCCGTGCCAATGGCAAATACGCTGAGATCAACGCCAAATATTTCCCGTTTGATATTTACTGATATTGCCTGCCGGAGTCACTCGCTCTGAGTGCTCCGGTGCTATTTCTGCTTCTGGACGAGAGTCGCAACTGTTATGGATTTACAAGGGTACGGCCAGCTGCTGTTGAGCGGCTTGTGGGTCACCATTGAGCTGGCCTTGGTCAGTCTGTTTTTTGGCCTGATCATCGGCTTGTGTGGTGCCTCGGCCCGGCTGTCTGCTTCTCCTGTTGCCCGTGCGATCGCAACGACCTACACCACGGTTGTACGGGGTATTCCAGAGCTGTTACTGGTGTTGACTCTGTATTTTGGCGGTTCACAGCTATTGATGTGGATTGCCAGCATGTTTGGCTACGACGAATATATCGATGTTGGCCAGTTTGCGGCGGCAGTGGCGGCGCTGGCGATTGCCTTTGGTGCGTACTCCACCGAAGTGTTCCGAATGGCGATGATGGATTTACCCAAGGGCCAGTGGGAATCCGCTGCGGCCATGGGTATGACGCCATTAAAAACCTTTGTTCGTATCATCATGCCGCAAGTGTGGCGCCTGGCGATTCCTGGTTTGGGCAATCTGTTTCAGGTCTTGCTGAAAGATACGGCTCTGGTCTCTGTGGTTGGTTTGAATGAGCTGATGCGGCAAGCGTCGGTCGGTGCTGCCAATACCAAACAACCGTTCGATTTTTATCTTGCTGCTGCCTTGTTGTATCTGTTACTCACGGTTGCCACCACACTGATTACCGGTTATCTCGAACGTCGCAGTAAACCCGAATTAAGAGGAACCCGCGCATGAGCTGGGAGTGGGGGGTTATTTGGGAATATCTACCGCGGTTATTGGGAGGGGCTTGGCTGACTCTGGAGCTGGTGGCTGTTTCCGGCTTGTTGGGATTGGCTCTGGCGGTGCCGTTGGCGCTGGCGCGAGCATCGGCTAATCCGCTGGTGAGAGCGTTTCCGTATGCCTATATCTTTTTCTTTCGCGGTACACCATTGCTGGTGCAAATCTTTCTGATCTATTACGGCGCGTCACAGTTTGATGCTGTGAAAGAGTCCTTTTTGTGGCCTGTTCTGCGTGAGCCGTACTGGTGCGCGATTATTGCTTTCTCGATGAATACGGCCGCTTATACCGCCGAGTTGATTCGGGCGGCGATTCAGGCGATTCCCAAAGGTGAGATCGAAGTCTCGCTGGCGTTGGGGATGAGTAAATTGACCATGATCCGGCGTATTATCCTGCCGCGTGCTGCTGGTATCGTGTTGCCGGGTTACAGCAACGAAGTGCTGTTGATGCTGAAAAGTTCGGCGCTGGCTTCGACGATTACCTTGCTGGATTTGACTGGCATGGCACGGACGATTATTGCCAGAACCTACACGCCACTGGAAATGTTTTTTGCGGCAGGCATGGTGTACCTGGCCATTGCTGCCGTCATGATTCTGGTGTTCCGTTTGCTGGAGCGGCGACTGAACCGTTATCAGTTTGCCAAGCGCCCGTCATGATCTGACACTTGGCTTCAGCACTTCTTGACGGAGCAAGAGTGGGGGAGTGCTGTACTCACTATCTCACTATCTCACTATCTCACTATCTCACTATGTTGGTTGTAGGTTGTTGCTCGTCGATCCGAGGTCTGTAGGGCGTCTATGCCTGAACGCTGTTTTGAATCCACGGCACGGATTCTGATGCAATGTTCACAAAGGCCTGGGCTGTGGGTGCCAGTCGGGATGAGCGGTAATGCATTTGCGTCAGTACCTGGGTGTGGTCATCTTCAATCGGCATAAATCGACAGCCTTGTGTAAACAGCTTCGACACGCACAAGGGCGCGATAGCAACCCCCAGCCCGGCGGCCACCATGGTTAACACTGTCTGCATGTGTTTGGGCTGGGCAGAAATATGGGGTGAAAAATGATGGCGTTGGCAAAGATTGATAATGCTGTCGAATAAACCTACGGCTTCTTCCCTTTGAAATAAAATAATGTGCTCTTGCCTGAGGTCATCCAGACGTATTGACTGCCGCTGTGCCAGCGCATGCTGCGAAGGCAGTACAAGGGTTAACTGATCGGTATAGAGCAATTGGCTGGTAAAAGTGGTTTGCAGCTCCTGCGGCAGTGGCCGAGAGATACCAATATCAATGTGATTGGTTTCAAAGGCGAGTAATTGCTCGGATGCGGTCATTTCAAACAGACTGATTTCAACATCCGGGTACTGGCTATGAAAACGTTGCACCAGATCCGGAATAAAGGTCAAACAGGCGGAAGGTAAATAGCCTACTTTCAGGCTGCCCAATTCACCATTGGCGGCTTTTTGGGTACGCAGGACGGCTTCTTCTGCTTGTTGCAATATGCGCGTTGCATCGGTGAATAATTGTCGGCCAGCCGCCGTGATATGCACATCGCGTGTGTTGCGAATAAACAACAGGGTGCCCAGTTCTTTTTCCAGCGCTGCGATATGGCGACTGATTGCTGGCTGCACGGTATGTAGCTCCCGCGCCGCAGCGGAAAAACTTTTTAATGTCGCAACGGCAATAAAACTTTTTAACGGCTTCAATTCCATTTATTGATACTCAATCCGTATGACTGTGATGATATTAAATCATTTCTGTTCTAGCTGCCAGGGACTTACTCTGTGTGTTCTGGTGCGGATTTCAGGCAGATATTGGCCGTTGAATCTGTCTGTGTCATGACGCCGGGTAATTTTTATTCATGCAGGAGCTTCTGATTAATGAGCCGACTTTCTTCTTTGGGCAGCTATACCTTGCTGTGTATTTCCTGCCTGACCATTATGGTGGGGGCGGTGGTTGCGCCAGGGTTGGCCAGTATTTCGATGTCTCTGGGGGTCGCAGATCACGCTGGTTTCCTGATCACATTGCCTGCGCTGGGAGCGGTGTTGTTCGCGCCGTTTGCCGGGCGTTTGATTGATCGGTTTGGTGCTTATCCATGTACTTTTGTTGCTTTGTTTTTGTACGGTGCACTGGGCGTTTCCGGGCAATGGTTGTCTGGGCCTATAGCGGTATACAGCAACCGGATCGCACTGGGGGCGATGACCACGGTGGTGATGGCTGGCAGTACGACACTGATTTCACAGTTTTACGTTGGGCATGAGCGCTTGAAAATGATTGCCCGGCAAGGCATGGCGGTGGAGGCAGGAGGTGTGATTTTCCTGTTTATTGGTGGCTTGCTGGCGGTTCAGTCCTGGGAATTACCCTTCTTTATCTATCTGGTTGCCTGGCTGTTTCTGGGGATGCTGTTTTTGTTTGTGCCTGATACGTCTGCCCAGCCGATATCGTTAGCGGAAAGCCCTGAATCCAGCGGGTCAGGCTCCAGGTCATTGTTGTGGGTGTATCTGTCGGCCTGTATGGCAATGATGATATTTTTTACGGTGATCGTGGTGTTACCGCTCAGTATGGAAAAGTCGGGTTATAGCGCCGATCACATTGGGCTGTTGCTGGCATTTATATCGTTTGTTGCGGTTATTACTGCCCACTTTTTGCCAAGGGTAAACCTGCGCTGGAAAGATAAGGGCACACTGAGTCTGGCGTTTGTATTTTATGCGCTGGGGCATCTGGCTTTTTATGTCGGAGCCAGCGTGTCGGTTCTGGTCTTGGGTGGATTGCTGGCGGGGATGGGATTCGGGCTTTCGATTCCATTGCTGAATCATATGACGGTTGAACGAAGTGACCCCGGCCAGCGCGGTAAAAATTTATCGTATTTTGCCATGGCTATATTTCTGGGCCAGTTCCTGACTTCTTTTGTGGAGTTTGTTTCGGGTCATTTCCTCTATCTGATCGCGGCGTTGGTGGCAGCCTTGTACGGTATTTGTGTCTGGGTGGTGTTTGCTCAACGTTCACCGGCAGCGCCGACAGCATCGTGACGGCTGCGTGTCTGAGGGTTGTTGTAATCGCCGTGCCAGTGGTTGATGACTTGTTTGTGTTATCGCGACTGCTGTGCCAGCGCCCAGTCGATATGTTGCTGCACCAGCTCACTGACTTGTGGGCGTTTGTTTTCCAGCGCCGCCACCACGTCGAGGCTGGCAGGGGCGTTTCCCAGAGCGACCGCGATATTGCGTAGCCAGTTTTCATGGCCGGTACGACGAATGGGCATGCCTTCGGTTTTTTTCAGGAAGGTTGCCTCATCCCACTGGAACAGTTCCAGCAGGGTGGCCTTGTCGAGCTGGTGGCGGGGGGTGAAGTCGGTTTCCTTGCTGCTATTGCTGAAGCGATTCCAGGGGCAGCCAATCTGGCAGTCGTCACAACCAAAAATACGATTGCCCATGCCTGGGCGCAGCTCTACTGGAATCGGGCCGTCCAGTTCAATGGTGAGATAGGAAATGCAGCGCCGGGCATCCAGTACCTGAGGGCCAACAAAGGCCTGGGTCGGGCAAATATCCAGACAAGCCGTACAGCGGCCGCAATGCTCTTGCGGGTAGGGTGGATCGATGGGCAGGGGCAAGTCGGTCAACAGTTCGCCAAGAAAAAAATACGATCCGGCTTTACGATTGATTAACAGGGTGTTTTTGCCAATCCAGCCCAGCCCGGCTTTGGTGGCTAACGCTCGTTCCATAATCGGGGCGCTGTCAACAAAGGCCCGAAACCCCAGGTTGTCGACTTCTGCTGCCAGTTTTTTTCCCAGTTGGGTTAACCGTTTGCGGATCAGCTTATGGTAATCCCTGCCCAGCGCATAACGGGAAATATAGGCGTTGTTGGGGTTTTGTAACTGTGGGATCAGGTCGACCTGCGGAGCCAGATAATCCATGCGGACACTGATTACCCGCACCGTGCCGGGCATCAGTTTGTCGGGACGCCAGCGCATGTCGTCATGGTCGGCCATATAGTGCATTTCACCGTGATAGCCCTGACTGAGCCATTGTTGCAGTGTGTGACTGTGTTCACTCAGGTCAATATCTGTCACTCCTACTTGCTGGAACCCCAGTTCATTTCCCCAGTCTGTCAACTGTTGGCGCAGCGCATTAAGCGTAGAAGATGGTATAACGTGAGGATTGTCAGACATGATTTCGCTTAGTGGCAAGAGACTGGTTATAATTCGGTCATTTTATCACAGCGACAAATAGTCCTCGGTGTTAATCTTGGAGTCACTCATTATGTTTAATCGCCGCCTTATGATTGTTGTGTGCTGTCGAGGTAGCCTTGATGCTGATCAGAAGCAATGGCGTTGTTCTATTTGCAGGAATCATGGATGAAACGACCAAACAGTATTGTAGATCACCTGCCCGGAGCGCTGTATAGCGCCGAACAGGTAAGAAAACTGGATCAGGCTGTAATGGCAGCCGAAGGTATTCGATCCTTTGAATTAATGGCCCGTGCCGGAGAAGCAGCGTTTGCCTGCTTGCTGGGACGTTGGGGCTCAACAGAATCCGTATGTGTCATCGCTGGTGCCGGTAATAACGGCGGTGACGGTTATGTATTGGCGGCTCTGGCGGCCTTGCATGGTATGGATGTGCATTTGTATACGCTGGGTGATCACGACCAGTTGTCGGAGGCCAGTACCGAAGCCCGGCAAATGGCGCTGGATGCTGGCGTGCTTCCCCGTGCATTTGAAGGGGAACTGGATTTTGACGGTGAACTGATTGTGGATGCCCTGTTGGGTATCGGTTTGAATACTACCGTCGCCGGTTTGTATGCGGATGTGATCTGGGCTGTCAATGGGCACCCGGCCGATGTACTGGCGCTGGATATTCCGTCGGGCCTGGATGCCGATACCGGTGGCGTTATGGGCGTGGCGGTCTACGCCGCCATGACGGTCACTTTTATTGGTGTCAAACGCGGCTTATTGGTGGCCGATGGCCCGGATCTCTGTGGTGAGATTGCTTTTGCGGCTCTGTCGACGGAAAGCGATAGCAGCGGTCGTCTGGTTCCTGATTGTGAACGCATCAGCTGGCACCGCTTGCGGCAATTGAGCCAGCTATTGCCGTTACGTTCCGGTAATACACACAAGGGCCAGTTTGGGCATGTGCTGGTTATCGGCGGTAATCTGGGCATGGCCGGTGCGGTGATAATGGCTTCTGAGGCGGCTGGTCGTTCCGGTGCGGGTTTGGTCAGCTGTGCGACGCGTCCAGAGCATGGCGTTGCAGTGCTGGCACGTCGCCCGGAAGTCATGGTGCACGGGGTTGTTTCTGGTCTGGAACTGGCAAGCTTGCTCGACAGTGCCAGTGTACTGGCCGTTGGTCCGGGGATGGGGCAAGGCAGCTGGGCTGAGTTGATGCTGCAACAGGCACTGAAAAGCGAAAAACCGCTGGTGCTGGATGCGGATGGCTTGAACTTGCTCGCGACACCGGCCTGGTTCCACGAATTTTCCCAGCGTAATGTTGTGCTGACCCCGCATCCCGGAGAAGCGGCGCGCCTACTGGGGATGGATACCCTGCATGTGCAGCAGAATCGTTTTGCGGCAGCCAGAGCATTGGCGGAGAAATATCAGGCCGTTGTGGTCCTGAAAGGGCGTGGCACTCTGGTGGCGCATCCGGATGGCCGGGTAGCCGTCTGCACCGATGGGAATCCGGGTATGGCCACTGGTGGCATGGGAGATGTATTGACCGGGGTGGTTGCAGCCCTGATCGCCCAGGGGTGTGATGCCTGGCAGGCGGCCCGGTTGGGCGTTTGTCTGCACAGTGCCGCTGCTGATCTGGCGGCAGAAGAAGGAGGGAGTCGTGGTTTGTTGGCCAGTGATTTGTTTCCTTACCTGCGTGCATTGAATAACGACAGTTGAGTGTTTGATGCCCGGATGGTTCGTTGCCATTTACATTGGGAATCGGCGGGTGGGCTGCTACACTTGCCCGCTTTCCGATATCTGAAATACTTCTCTCGAACGAGTTAATGATCGCCGTGACCGATTGTCCCCCTTCTGCCCGAAAGACTTTCACTTGTGAATTACATGGTGAGGCCGCCACACGACAGCTGGCAGCGCGTCTGGCGCCACTGTTGACGGATGGCGGGCTGATCTTTTTGCAAGGGACGCTGGGGGCTGGTAAAACGGCGTTTTGTCGAGGGCTGATTCAGGCGCTGGGCCATACTGGAGCGGTCAAAAGCCCGACCTATACACTGGTCGAAGACTATGATCTGGCCAGTTGCCAGGTCTGTCACTTTGACCTCTATCGTCTGGGTGATCCGGAAGAGCTGGAATTTATGGGCATCCGTGATTATCTCGCTGGTCAGGTGTTGTGTTTGGTGGAGTGGCCCGATAAGGGTCGGGGCGTGTTACCAATGGCGGATCTGGATATTCACTTTGATGACCTGGGTGACTCCCGTCGTCTGAGTTTGCAGGGGCAGACCGAGCGGGCGGTAGCCTGGTTAACGGCGCTGGAGCAAGAGGATGCCGAAGGATGATGGGCATCACCCTCAAGGCAAACCGGGCGACTGTGCTTGGCCACCTGTGTCGTTGTGCTTGCTGGCTGTTGGCGCTGACTGGCAGCGTATTGGTGCAGGCGGATGTACGGGATATCCGGGTCTGGCAATCACCGGACAGCACTCGGCTGGTGTTTGATTTGACCGAGCCATCCGAACACAAGATTTTCCCTCTCAGTTCCCCCAGTCGCGTCGTGATCGATCTGAATGATGCCGAGATGCTATTGGATACTGCTGACATTGACCTGGAAGGAACGGCGGTGGCCAGTATTCGTATCGGCCACCCCAGTAAAAAAGTACTGCGTATTGTGCTCGACCTTGATGAGACGTTGAAACCGAGCAGCTTCCCGTTGCCGCCGAACGATGTGTACGCCAATCACCGGTTGGTGGTTGATCTGAAGCGTCCAGAAACCACCCAGTCACTATCGCCAGTGAAGCCGGTCAAACAGGCGGAGACTTCCGCAGCTGGCCATCGGGATATTATTGTGGCTATCGATGCCGGCCACGGCGGTGAAGATCCGGGGGCTTCCGGGTCGAAAGGTACCCAGGAAAAACATGTGGTACTGGCGATCGCCAAGGAATTACAGGCGCTGTTGAAAAAAGAAGCCGGTTTTACCCCCTTTCTGGTACGTACCGGTGATTATTATATTGGCTTGCGGGAACGTACCGAAAAAGCCCGGTCGGCCAACTCGGATTTTCTGGTATCGATTCACGCCGATGCCTTTATGCAGGCCAGCGCCAACGGCAGTTCGGTATATGTCTTGTCGGATCGTGGTGCGACCAGTGAGACAGCCCGCTGGTTGGCAGACAAGGAAAACAACGCCGACCTGGTCGGTGGGATTTCCCTGGAAGATAAAGACGATCACCTGAAAATGACGCTGCTGGATCTGTCGATGACCTATCAGCGCAATTCCAGCAAGCGGATCGGTGCCGATATTCTGGGTTATATGAAAAAAATCTCCTATCTGCATAAACGACAGGTAGAAGAAGCGGCTTTTGTGGTGCTGAAAGCACCGGATATTCCGGCTCTGCTGGTTGAAACCGGCTTTATTTCCAACCCGGAAGAAGAACGTAAACTGGGCACCCGCAAGTATCAGCGCCAGATGGCGACCGCTATTTTTAATGGCATCAAGGACTATTTCAGTGAACATCCACCGAGTGGCACCTTGCTGGAAGCGCAACGGCAGCGTAATCAGGGCAGCGGAGCCCACTCTTATGTGATTCGCAGCGGCGATACCCTGTCGGACCTGGCTATTAAACATGGTGTTGGCCTGAATGAGCTACGTCGCGTTAATGGCCTGAACAGCGATCAGATCCGTATCGGCCAAACCATCAAAATTCCTGGTCTCTGAACTGTCATGCCCAATATCCATTTGCTTTCCCCGCGCCTCACCAACCAGATTGCTGCCGGGGAAGTGGTCGAACGCCCCGCCAATATCGTCAAAGAGCTGGTTGAAAATGCCCTGGATGCCGGTGCCACCCGTATCGATGTGGATGCCGAGCAAGGGGGCGTCAAGTTGTTACGGGTGCGTGACAATGGCGCCGGGATAGAAAAAGACGATCTGTCATTGGCCCTGAGTCGCCACGCGACCAGCAAGATCAATACGCTTGATGACCTGGAAGCTGTGATTACCATGGGGTTTCGCGGAGAAGCCCTGGCCTCGATCAGCTCGGTGTCGCGGCTGACGTTGACCTCTCGTTATCAGGAGGCGGCAGAGGCCTGGCAAGTGACTGCAGAAGGCCGGGATATGGTGACACATGTTGCACCGGCGGCGCACCCGCCAGGGACCACGCTGGAAGTTCGGGATCTGTTTTTTAACACGCCGGCGCGGCGCAAGTTTCTACGCACTGAAAAGACCGAATTCTCACACCTGGAAGATCACCTGAAAAAACTGGCCCTGAGCCGTTACGACGTGGCGTTTTGCCTGCGCCATAACAATCGGGTGATTCACCAGTTGCGTGCGGCTGAGCGAGGTGTCGAACAGGAACGCCGGGTGGCGGCCATTCTGTCGCCGCAGTTTATTGATAACGCCCTGCATGTCGATACCGAAGCGGCGGGATTGTTATTGTCGGGTTGGGTGGCGTTGCCGACGTTCTCTCGCTCGCAGGCGGATATGCAATATTTTTACGTCAACGGCCGGGCGGTACGAGACAAGCTGGTGGTGCATGCCATCAAGCAGGCCTATCGCGATGTATTGTTTCATGGTCGTCACCCGGCGTTTGTGCTGTACCTGACACTGGACCCGAAGCTGGTGGATGTGAATGTGCATCCCACCAAGCACGAAGTGCGGTTTCGGGATGGTCGTCTGGTGCATGACTTCCTGTTCCGCACCCTGCATCGGGTGCTGGCGGATGTACGACCCTCTGACCAGTTGCCACCAACCAACGGTGCTGGCCTGGGGGCATCAACTGGCGTGGTATCCACAGATGGTACGGCCCCCGTGGGCGAGGCTGAGACACGTCCGCATGGCCAGCCGACGGCGAGACCAGGGCAGGACAGCGGCGAATTTACCAGCCAGGAACGACTGCCATGGCAAGCACCGGCTGCCAATCCGTATCCGTCGGCTAACTCGTCCTCCGCGCTTGATCCGCGACCATCGACCAACCAGATTGCCAATCAGCTCAGTGCCTATGAAAGCATGAGCAAGCCGTTGCCATTAAGCGCTCAGCCCATGGCGATGCCTGCGGCCGACGATGGTGATCTGCCGCCATTGGGGTTGGCTGTTGCCCAGCTGCATGGCATTTATATTCTGGCGCAGAACAGCGTTGGTCTGGTGATGGTTGATATGCACGCCGCGCATGAACGCATTACCTATGAGCGGCTGAAAATATCGGTCGATCAACAGCAAGTGGCCAGTCAGCCCTTGCTGGTGCCCGAAACGCTGGCGGTCAGTGAACGGGAAGCGGATATGGCCGAACAGCACGCGGAAGAGTTCCGGCGCCTGGGAGTGGAGCTGGCACGAGTGGGGCCGGAATCGTTGCTGATCCGACAAATCCCCGTGTTACTGCAACAGGCCGTGGTGCCACAGTTGGTCACGGATATGTTGGGCGATTTGTTGGAACACGGCACCTCTGACCGCATTCAGGCGCACCGCAACGAAATACTCTCGACAATGGCCTGCCATGGTTCCGTGCGGGCCAACCGTAAACTGACGATTGCCGAAATGAACGCGTTGTTGCGTGATATGGAAGCGACGGAGCGCAGTGGCCAGTGTAATCATGGCCGTCCAACCTGGACCCAGCTCAGCATGGCCGAGCTCGACAAACTGTTTCTGAGGGGACGCTAGTGACACACTCGGGATTACCACCCGCCATTTTTCTGATGGGGCCGACTGCGTCTGGCAAGACGGCCCTGGCGCTGGAGCTGGTCAAGCGTTACCCCTGCGATATCATCAGTGTGGATTCGGCGCTGGTGTACAGGGATATGGACATCGGCACCGCCAAACCGGATGCGGCGATGCTGGCCCAGGCACCGCACCGGCTGATCAATCTGTGTGATCCGGCCGAGCCTTATTCTGCTGCCCGTTTTCGCGAGGATGCGCTGCGTGAAATGGCGGATATCAGTGCCCAGGGACGGATTCCGTTGCTGGTGGGCGGCACCATGATGTACTTCAAGTTCCTGCGTGATGGGGCTGCCGACCTGCCGCGTGCGGATGATGTGGTGCGCAGCCAGCTGTTGGCTGAAGCACAGGCACATGGCTGGCCGTGGATGCATGCCCAACTGGCTGACGTTGACCCGGAATCCGCGGCGCGTTTGCAGCCCATGGATCAGCAGCGTATCCAGCGGGCGCTGGAAGTGTATCGGGTATCCGGCAAAACGCTGACCCAATACTGGCAGGAACAACAGACGGAACCGCTGCCCTATCGGGTGGTCAACCTTGCGGTTTGCCCCAACGACCGGGCGCAATTGCATCAGCGTATTGCGTACCGTTTTGAGCAAATGCTGCGCGAAGGTTTTGTGGAAGAGGTGCGGCATCTGTACCAGCGCGGCGATTTGCATACCGGGTTGCCATCGGTCCGGGCCGTGGGGTATCGCCAGGTATGGGACTATCTCGAAGGGCTGTGTGACTATGACAGCATGACGGAACGCGGCATTATTGCCACGCGCCAGCTGGCCAAACGGCAGATTACCTGGCTGCGTGGCTGGCCGGATTTGCACTGGCTTGAGACAGATTCAGCGGATCTGTTGACAAGTGCCTTGAAAATACTCGAGGTGAGCGCCATATTTAGCGAGTTGCCCTGAAAAAGCAGCGGACTGGGTTTATTCTATTTTTTGCCGCCGTATATTGGGGGCACCACTCTTTGAGGAGACTATTACAATGTCAAAAGGGCACTCGCTACAAGACCCTTACCTAAATCAGCTCAGGAAAGAGCGTATTCCTGTATCTATTTTTTTGGTTAACGGCATCAAGCTGCAAGGGCAAATCGAATCTTTCGACCAATTTGTGATTTTGTTGAAAAATACCGTCAGCCAAATGGTTTACAAACACGCCATCTCAACCGTTGTGCCATCCCGTAATGTACGGATGCAGCCAATGGAAACCGGTGACGAGTCTGGCGACGATAACTGACAGGACTGGGAGTAGCGTCTAATTGTTTTTTGAGCGCCCACAGAACGGCGGCGAGACAGCCGTTCTGGTGCATATCGATTTCCCGGAAGGTGTCAATCGTGAAGACCTTGCTGAATTTCGGGAACTCGTGATCTCTGCCGGAGCAGATCCGGCCGAACTGGTTACCAGCAAACGTGATGTGCCCGATGCCAAATTCTTTATTGGCAGCGGCAAAGTTGAAGAAATTCACGATCTTGTGCATTTGCACGACTGCGAGCTGGTGATCTTCAATCACTCTCTTTCCCCCAGTCAGGAGCGTAACCTGGAACGCGCCCTGCAGTGCCGTGTGCTTGATCGTACCGGGCTGATTCTGGATATCTTTGCCCAGCGTGCCCGCACCCACGAGGGCAAGCTGCAGGTTGAGCTGGCCCAGTTGCAGTATCAGGCAACCCGGTTGATTCGGGGCTGGACCCACCTGGAGCGACAAAAAGGCGGGATTGGTATGCGCGGGCCGGGTGAAACCCAGCTTGAAACCGACCGGCGTTTGCTGCGAGAGCGGGTAAAAAACATCAATGCCCGTTTGGCCAAGGTGCGCGCACAACGACAACAGGGGCGGCGAGCGCGACAGCGTTCCTCGGTACCAACGGTTGCTATTGTGGGTTATACCAACGCCGGCAAATCGACGCTGTTTAATGCGTTGACGTGTGCAGAGGTGTATGCCGCCGATCAGCTGTTTGCCACTCTGGACCCGACCTTGCGGCGTTTGCCGGTGGATGACATCGGCGAAGTTGTCCTGGCCGATACCGTCGGTTTTATCCGTCACCTGCCGCATAAACTGGTAGAAGCCTTTCAGGCGACATTGCAAGAAGCGGCTGAAGCGGATTTATTGCTGCATGTAATTGATAGTGCGGCGGCAGAGCGGGATGGCAATATCGCTGAGGTTGAATCGGTTCTGACCGAGATCGATGCGATGGAAGTGCCGCAGCTGCGGATCTACAACAAGATCGACTTGCTGGACCGGGCTGAAGCGCGGATTGATCGTGACGAATACGGCAAGCCGGTGGCCATCTGGTTATCTGCAGTCGATCGTAATGGCTTTGAGCTGTTGACCCAGGCAATTGGCGAGCTGCTGGGAGAAGAGCTGCTGGACGACGATATCCTGTTGACTCCGGCGGACGCAAAACTGCGTGCCATACTGTATGACCTGGGTGCTATCCAGCGCGAACACTACGAAGATAACGGTGATATGTTGTTGTCGGTACGTTTGCAGTTGCAAGACTTCAAACGTGCCTTGGCACGGGCAGATATTGCAGAATCGCGGTTCTTGCCAGAGGTTCGTGAAGCCTGGCAGTAACAGGAACGGCTTTGGTCGCAATCCTGGCCAAAAACGTTATCATTGACGATTGAATTTTATGGAACGGGCCCGAATGCCACTCCCGCAGGGAAAGGCGATTACGGCCCGGTTTTTATGTATTGGATGCTTCCTGACTGGAGTTAACTATGGCCTGGAATGAGCCCGGCGGTAAGGGCAATCCCAACGATCCTTGGGGTAATAACAACCGCGGTAATAATAACCGCGGCGGTGGCGGCCAGCCACCTGACCTGGACGAGGCACTCAAGCAGTTGCTCGACAAGCTGAACGGTCTGTTTGGTGGCAAGGGGTCTGGTGGCGGTAATAACAATAACAGCAATGGCAACGGCGGTATCGGTGGCATGCTGGTGATTGCAGGTGCCATTCTGGTGGTGATGCTGGGGTTCAACTCGGTATACACACTGGATGAAACCGAACGTGGTGTCGTGCTGCGCCTGGGTAAATACAGCTCAACCGAAAACCCCGGTTTGCGTTTCAAAATTCCACTGGTCGACCACGTGATACCGGTTAACACCACCGGTGTCCGGGAAGTGGAAGTGAAAGAACGGATGCTGACAGAAGACGAAAACATTGTCGAAATCGAGCTCAGCGTACAGTATCGGGTATCTGACCCAGTGGCCTATGCCCTGCGGGTGGAATCACCAGAGCGTACCTTGGTGGCGGCGGCAGAAAGTGCCTTGCGTCATGCGGTTGGTTCGACAGAAATGGATCAGATCCTGACCATTGGTCGTAATCTGTTGGCAGACCAGGTGCAGATTCGCTTGCAGGATTACCTCGACCGTTATCAAACCGGGATGGTGCTGAACACGGTCAACATCAAGGATGCCCGTCCACCGACCCAGGTAGCGGCGTCCTTTGATGATGTGCAGAAAGCCAAGCAGGACAAGGATCGCTTTATCAGTGAATCCGAAGCCTATGCCAACTCGGTAGTACCAGAAGCCCGTGGTCGTGCCCAGCGTCAGCTGGAAGAAGCATCGGCCTACAAAGAGCAGGTGATTGCCCGTGCCGAAGGTCAGGCCGCCCGTTTTAACGATTTGTTAGCGGAATATCGCAAGGCCCCGAAGGTCATGCGTGAACGTCTGTATATCGATGCCATCTCCGATGTCTACACCCAGTCCAGCAAGGTACTGGTGGATGTTGATGGTGGTAACAACATGATGTATCTGCCATTGGATCAGTTGATGAAGGCCATGCCAGCATCTCAGGCGGCATCCGGTAGTGGTCAATTGACCAGTAGCGATATTTCCCGCCTCACCGATCAGGTGTTGGAAGAAGTACGCTCACGCCAAAGCTCAACTACTACCACTACTCGTCGGGAGGGTCGTTAATGTCTCCGAAAGCCTTTGCCAGCGCCGTGATTGCAGGTGCTGTCCTGCTGCTTGCCAGTCAGGGTTTGTACGTGGTTAACGAAACTGAACGTGCTATCAAGTTGAAATTCCGTGAAATTGTCGATGCGGATATTCAGCCCGGATTGCATTGGAAGGTGCCTTTTATTGAAACCGTCAAACTGTTTGATGCGCGTGTACTGACGCTGGATTCCAGCTCAGCCCGCTTTCTGACTGCGGGTAAAAAGTACGTGATTGTGGATGCGTTCGCGAAATGGCGCATTGAAGATGTACGGGCTTATTACCAGGCCACTTCCGGTAATCGGATGGAAGCATCGAAACTGCTCTCCAACCTGATGAACAAAGGGCTGCGTGATGAAATCGCTTCCCGCACCATGCACGATGTGGTATCTGGCGAGCGTGACAAGCTGATGACCAAACTGACAGCGCTGCTTAATACAGAAACCCAGGCCGAATTGGGGATTGAAGTATTGGACGTGCGGGTCAAGGCGATCGATTTGCCTGAAGACCTGAGTGAGTCTGTGTATCAACGGATGTCTGCAGAACGTGATCGGGAAGCCCGTGAACATCGTTCACAAGGTCGTGAGCTGGCAGAAGGTATCCAGGCCGATGCCGATCGTCAGAAAACGGTGATTGAGGCAGAAGCCTATCGGGATGCCGAGCGCACACGTGGTGAAGGGGACGCAGAAGCATCGCGTATCTACAACGCCGCGTTCAGCAAGGACCCGGAATTCTATGCGTTTACCCGCAGTCTGAATGCCTATACCGAGACCTTCAATCAGAACGATGTGATTTTGCTCAAGCCTGACAGCACGTTCTTCCGTTACCTGAAAGATCCTTCCGGTAACTGACCGGTTGGCGAGCAAGGCGGCAGGTGTCGGACTCATGGTCATCGCCGTGCAGCTTTGCTAAAATCATCAAAACCGGGCAAAGGCCCGGTTTTTTTGTGAAATAACCAAAGCATCAGGCACTTCGTCCTCCGGCAAGCAGGCTGATAAAGGCTGCACTGGCGTGTCATAAGGATCAAACCATGACATCCTTGTGGGAACCCTTGGGCCCTTGCCTGATATTGATCCCGGAAAGCCTGGGGCTTTCCTCGATTCCACAATATTGGCGCTACCAGATAACAGGGTAACTGCCGATAGTGACCGAACGGTACGTCTGGCGGAGTTGGTCAGCATTATGCTGCAATCGATACCTCTGGATGTTACCCATTGATATAGGCTGAACAATGACTCTAGCAGATCGCTGGCTACTGCCGGACGGTATTGAAGAAGTCCTGCCGCCTGGCGCGCAGCAGATAGAACACTTACGTCGACGCTTGCTCGACCTGATGGATAGCTGGGGCTACGACCTGGTGACGCCTCCGGTACTGGAATATCTGGATGCACTCCTGACCGGTACTGGCAAGGATCTGGACTTGCGTACCTTCAAGGTGACCGATCAGATTTCCGGCCGCATGATGGGCTTGAGTGCTGATACCACGCCTCAGGTCGCTCGCATCGATGCGCATAGCCTGGCACGAGACGGGATCAGTCGCTTCTGTTATTGCCGGACAATTTTCCATACCCGTGCCCGCTCCCTGCTGGCCAACCGTACGCCAACCCAGATTGGTGCTGAGCTGTTTGGTGAAGCCGGAGTGGCCGCGGATGTGGAAGTACTCAGTATGATGCTGAGTCTATTGACCGCCAGTGGCGTCAAGAACATTCATCTTGATATCGGTAATGTCGGTGTCTACCGTGCCATTGCTGAACAGGCAGAGGTGACGGATGCCCAGCAGACCGAGCTGTTTGATTTGCTCAAGCTGAAATGTGCCAGTGATATCGATGCCTGGGCAGAACGGGAAATTGCCGATAATAACAGCCGTAAGGCACTGCAGTTATTGGCACGTTTGCAAGGTACTCTGAGTGGTCTGGCCAACGGTTTTGACAAGCTGATTGCACTGGTTCCTGGTGTAGCCAGTGAGCTGGAGCATCTGCAGGCGGTCGCCAACCAGGTTCTGGAGCGTTTTCCTGATGTCCCTCTGTATATCGACCTGACCGAATTGCGTGGCTATCAGTATCATACCGGTCTGGTGTTTGGTGCTTATATTCCCGGTTACGGTGATGCCATTGCCCAGGGCGGCCGCTACGATGAAACCGGCAAGGCCTTTGGCCGTGCTCGTCCGGCACGAGGATTCAGCGCAGACTTGCGGGTCCTGGCCCGACTGGGTGACTTTGCCCCGGAACGCAAGCCTCTGGTACTGGCACCGGCTACCGGTGATGCCGCACTCTGGCAGTATGTGAATGAACTAAGGCAGCAGGGGATGCGTGTTATCTTCTGCCGTGAGCAGGATACACCGCAGGCAGATTATTCCCTGCAAATCATCAACGGCCAGTGGCAGCTGGTCCAAGTGCAACCAGCTTAATATTGAGACAGACATGGGTAAAAGTGTTGTAGTTCTCGGCACCCAATGGGGTGACGAAGGTAAAGGGAAAATTGTTGACCTGCTGACTGAAAAAGCAGCGGCCGTTGTGCGTTTCCAGGGTGGCCACAATGCCGGTCACACACTGGTGATTGATGGTGAAAAAACCGCATTGCATCTGATTCCTTCAGGCATTTTGCGTGAAGGCGTTATCTGTGTGGTGGGTAACGGTGTGGTGGTGGCTCCGGATGCCTTGTTGAAAGAAATCCGGGCGCTGGAGCAACGTGGTGTACCGGTTATGGAGCGCTTGCGTTTGTCCCATGCCTGCCCTCTGATTCTGCCTTATCATGCCGCTCTGGATCAGGCCCGTGAGATCAAGCGTGGCAATGCCAAAATTGGCACCACCGGTCGTGGTATTGGCCCTGCCTATGAAGACAAGGTCAGTCGTCGCGGTTTGCGTGTTGACGATCTGTTCCAGCCGGAATTTGCCGACAAGCTGAAAGAAGTAATGGAATACCATAACTTCTCCTTGAAGCACTATTACGGCGTTGAAGAAGTCGACTACGAAGCAACTCTGGCGTCTTGCCTGGAGTGGGCTGCACAGATCAAGGACATTGTGGTTGATGCGGTCGACCTGGTGCATTCTGTGCGCGAATCCGGTGGCGATATCATGTTTGAAGGCGCCCAGGGCACCTTGCTGGATATCGACCACGGTACTTATCCGTTTGTTACTTCGTCCAACACCACTGCCGGTGGCGTGGCGACAGGTTCCGGCGTTGGTCCCTTGTATCTGGACCAGATTCTGGGGATTACCAAGGCGTATACCACCCGTGTCGGGTCTGGCCCGTTTCCAACCGAACTGTTTGATGAGGTTGGTACGCAGCTGGCGACCGTGGGTAAGGAAACCGGTACAACCACTGGCCGTAATCGCCGTTGTGGCTGGTTTGATGCCATGCTGGTAAAACACGCGATCCGGGTGAACTCTATCAATACTATTTGTCTGACCAAGCTCGACGTACTGGATGGTCTTGAAACCATCAAGGTCTGTGTCGGCTATGAAGATGAAAACGGCCAGCGCATGAATGTTCCGGCCAGTGCTGACAAGTTTGCCAAAATCACTCCAGTCTATGAAGAGCTGCCAGGCTGGACTGAGTCCACCTTTGGTGCCAAAGCACTGGAAGACTTGCCAGAGAATGCCCGTGCGTATATCCGTTTTGTAGAAAAAGCCATCAATGCGCCGATTGATATTATTTCTACTGGCCCTGATCGTCTTGAAACGATCGTACTGCGCCACAGCTTCGATATCTGATGAAGTACCTGCGGTTCTGCAAGGTTACGCATAAGTACTTGAGTACTTGCAGAACCGCGTCGCGGGACGCGCTTACCGATGGTAATCACGTCTGCACCCAAGGAAGGGAAGTCCCCGTCACTGCTGTCATTTCGCCGTGGAGCTGCTGGTTTGCCAGTACGCCGAACCCGATGATGCAATGCTCTTAGGTTATTTCTATTTATGAATATTGATTTTCCGCTCATCTTGATGATTGCCACGCTGTTTACCGGCATCGTGGCCTTGATCGATAAGTTGTTTCTGGCATCCCGGCGCGTTGCCCGTGCTGATGCGGCAACAGCAGCAGGGAATATGGATGCCGCTGGGAAGGTGGCACAAGAGCCTTTTCTGGTTGAACAGAGCAAGTCGTTTTTCCCGGTACTGGCAATTGTCTTTGTGCTGCGCTCATTTATTGCAGAGCCATTTCAGATTCCATCGGCATCGATGGAGCCTGGTCTGACAGAGGGTGACTTTATTCTGGTCAGCAAATTTCATTATGGACTGAGAATGCCGGTATTCGGCAATACGCTGATCCCTGTTGGCGAGCCGGAGCGGGGGGATGTGATGGTATTTTTCCCACCGGAGGACCCACGTTATTTTATCAAGCGGGTTATCGGCTTGCCGGGGGATCACATCGAGTATCGTGACCGTCAGCTGACCATTAACGGTGAAAAAATACCGACCCGTAACCTGGGAGGCGAGCCGGTTTACCGCCCGGTAAAATATCTGGCGGAAGAATCGCTGGGTGATCATACGGCTACCGTAAAATGGGTTGTAGGACGGCCGGTAGGCGCTAGTGATCTGGTGGTTTGGGCGGGGCCTGAAGGGGTCTGGGATGTGCCGGAGGGGCATTATTTCATGATGGGTGACAATCGCGGTAACAGCAGCGATGGTCGGGTGTGGGGTTTTGTACCGGAAGAAAATATTGTGGGTAAAGCCGTGGCCGTCTGGATGCACTGGAAAGGCTGGGATGAACTGCCATCATTTGATCGTAATGGCTGGATTCAGTAAGCCTTTGCAGCTGCCGGAAAGCAACGCAAGCTGTGAATAAGCGGGGCCATACAGAGATTGCTGGTGACTATCCTTGTTTGCGGATTGCACCCGGCGGCCAGCAAAAAGGAAAGGTTTATGACCGGTGAAACTGTTTTTCCAGGACGATCAGATGATTGTCAGGTGGTGGTTTAAAAAAGTCCTTGTTCAGGGGTTGCCGTGTGGCAAAACAAGACTACAATGCGCGTCGATTTCATGCGGTTGAGTCTTGATGATATGAACGTAGCTCGTCAACTGAAAGGCATGGCATTTGATCTGGTCGACCGAGTCGTCCCGGTCAAACCGGTTGTACATGCCCCTGATCTGCAAACAGTACTGGATCGTGAATCCCGTCGAATGCATTTGTACTTTTCGCGTAATTGTCCGGCTTCTATCCAGGTGCGACGCCATTGCCTGCGGCTTGGTTTGCGGGTAGTGGAAAAAGACGTTGAGCGTGTTGATGCTTATCGTAATGAGCTGGTCAATGGCGGTGGTATACCTCGGGTTCCTTGCTTGCGTATCGATGGTGAGCAAAACAGCGAATGGCTGTATAGCCCGGATGCGATTCATGGGTATCTGAATCGACGTTACTGAGTCTCGCTGCTTTTCTGTATGCTCTGCTGGCTGGTTATTCTGACCTGCCTGTTCCTCGCGGTCTGCGATATGAGACTGCCCCTCTGCTGTTTGCCATAAACCAGTGAGCCATTTGGCTGGCTGTGTGGTGTTGGCTCGTCTTGCCTGTTCTCTGTTGTGATAATAGATCGGCCATATTTATGGTGTGGGTGCTTGCCAGGCCGTGATGCCGTGCCTGTTGTCAGTCCGGTTCGATACTATGAATATGGACTCTGATATGAACTCTGAATGGCGGTTATCCCGGTGAAAATATAGTGATAAAGCAATCTGCTTTTTGTCTTGGGGCGATTATCGCTGTGTTACTGGCCAGTGTGCTGGAACCTGTCAGTTCACAATGGTTGGCGTTTGACCGTAGTGACATTGGCCAAGGTCAGTGGTGGCGCTTGTTAACGTGCCACTGGGTGCATTTATCCTGGCCTCATGCGCTGGGTAATGTGGGTGGGCTGGTGTTGCTGGCTGTGATCGCCGCTGGAACGGTACCAAACAGGGTGTTCGTAGGGTTGTTGCTCTGGTGCAGTGGTGTTGTTGGACTGGGATTGATGCTGTTTGCCGGGGATCTGCAGCGCTATGTGGGTTTGTCCGGGGTGTTGCATGGCATGTTGATGGTGGCTCCATTTGTTGCGCTTGGATATAGCCGCCGTATGGCGATGCTGTTTGCCGGACTGGTGGTACTCAAGGTGGTATGGGAACAGTCGCCTTATTACAGCGGTGGAGCGGTGGGTGAGATGATTGGTGGACGAGTGGCAACCGAGGCTCACTTGCTGGGAGGGATCGCCGGTGGCGTCTGGTTGTTGGCTATGGCAGTCTTTAGCCCAATTTTTTGCCGGGATAATGACCATGTCTCAGAATGACGAACAGCAACGGGGTCCTTGGCGCATTGTCAGCGCTCAGACGGTGTATGAAAATCCGTGGATGCGGGTCGACGATCACCAGGTGATTGCACCGACAGGCAAGCCGGGTATTTATGGCACAGTGGCGTTTAAAAATCGCGCGATTGCCATATTGCCTATCGCCGAGAATGGCGATACCTGGTTGATCGGGCAGTACCGCTTTCCTTTGGATCAATACAGTTGGGAATTGCCAATGGGAGGCGGGCCATTGGATGAGTCACCGGAACTGGCTGCTCGACGTGAGTTGAAGGAAGAAACTGGCCTGAGCGCTGACGAGTGGCAGCAGCTAGGGTATTTTCATGTCAGTAATTGCATTACCAATGAAGAAGCCTTTGCTTTTCTGGCGCAAGGACTGACGGAGGGTGAGACTTGTTTTGATGATACCGAGCAACTGGATATTCAGCGGCTGCCTTTTGCTGAGGCACTGGCCATGACGCTGGACGGGCGCATCACTGATTTGCTGACGGTTGCGGTGATCCAGCGTGCCAGCCTGATGGGCCTGGCTGGTCGCTGATCGCTGTGGGTGTTTAACAGGATTCTGCAATCGATACACTGGCATCCTGACGAAACTGTGCCGGACTGATATTTTCATGTTTGTGAAATATACGATCGAGCGCCCGTCTGCCAGATAGTCCCAGGGTTACGGCAATTGCATCGATACTGTCATTGCTGCTGGTTAACAGATGCTTGGCTTGTTTTATCCGTACTTGAGTGATCAGTTGTTTTAATGAAGTCGCTTCCTGTTGCAGGTGGCGATTCAGAGTGCGGGTGCTGATATTGAAGTGCTCGGCAATGGTTTGCTGGGTGGCCGAGAAACTGAGCTGGCCATTGATCAGGGCACGTTGGATGTGATTGCAGAGTGAACCCGCCCGGACGAGTTTGCGAAACTGTTTTTCAACTACCTGACGCATCATTTGGGTGATGTTCGGGTTGGTATGGTGTAACCCCAGATCAAGGCTGTCCGGCTGCAGCTCAATGGTACATTGCGAGGCATCAAAGAGTAGTTCGGTTTGCCATTGCTGACTATAGCGCTGAGCGTAATCCGGCTCCTGCCATGGCAGCAGAATCCGCTCTATGATCAGGCGTGAGCCACATAAATGGCGAAACCAGCTGAGTAGTGTGCTGATCAGTAATTCCATCCGCCAGCGGCAGCTGCCGGTGTCTATGGGTGCCTTCAGGTCGATACGGATACGCAGAGGCCCCTGGCGGGTTCGGGTAACATTGACGACCATGTGTTCCGATAACAACGAGGCAAACTTTTCCAGATAATACAGAGCTTCGCGTAATGTGTTACTGCATAAAAACAAATGGTGTAACGGGCCGCTGGCTCCGGCGTCGAACCGCAACGGTGGCAAAACACAAAAGTCGTTGCTGTTGTGTGTGGCATGCAGGTGGTTGATATATTCCTTGGCGGTACAGGCATCCAGTATGACAGGCAATTCTGGAGTGCTATGGCCGAGTGGTGGTGGCAGGTGTTCTCTGTGTTGGTGTGGCAAAATCTGCAGTAATGGCATCACTGTCAATGCTGCGAGATAGCCTTGATCCGTCGTCATAGTGTTTGTCTGCTGCCTTACTGCTTGAGTACCGCGATGGGCATCTGGGAGTATTGAGTCGATTGTTTTTCAAATATTGACTTAATTATCAGTAAGTTAGTTTTTATTATCAATCATGAATTTACCAGCAGAATTTTCTGGATGTGATCGATAGGCAGGAAAATAGTCAGTCTGGTCTATAAGCATTCAGACTTTTTGGTCTACTGTAACCCGGTTGTTGGTAACGACTGTCAAAGTGAAGATTTCATCAAGGATTAATCAAGGCGTGGCTTTTACAATATACGGTACTGATGGCTGCCACTTGTGCGAAGACGCAGACAAGCTGTTGCAACAGGCTGCCAGCGTGCTGCCGATAACGTATCACTACATCGATATCGCTGATGATGAAACATTGGTGGAGCGTTATGGTATTCGCATACCAGTGATTCGGCATGATAGCTCATCTGATGAGCTTGGTTGGCCATTTGATTTTGAAAATATGCTGTCATGGCTGGCAGTGCATCAATCTCCAGCAAAGGAAGACTGATTTATGCGAATAAAGAATATGATCACAGGAACCGGTGTGTTGTGGGGTCGAACGTCGGTTATTGCTGTGGCTTTGGCTATCGGTTTGTCTGGCTGTGCAACGACGAGCGGTGGGCCGTCATTATCACCCAAGGGTGAAGCGATTTACGATACGCTGGCTTTGGATACACGTTTGCGGACATGGGCCGATAGCTGTACGCATGTCAGCTATCGGGCAGACAAGGCAGCACAGCTGGCGCGTCAGAACTGGTGGAACCGTAATGGCAGTTTGGTGAAAAGTGCAGATTATGGCTTGGCGTATGATCTGGTTACGATAACCGATATACGCCAACCAACCGGTGCTCGACTGGCGATGGCGCTGACCTGGGGAATCGTTGAAGCAGCAGAGCAGGAAGTGGCAGCGGCTCTGGCGGATAAAGAGAATCAGGAAAGCCGATGCCTTGAGGTTCTGGATGCCTTTGATCGGGGGGATCTGGATCTGGCTGATCGAGAGGTAACTTACAAGGCCTTGTTGGAGATGCAGCATCATCGGGATATGAAAGGTGATGCATTATTGCTGAGAGAAGCGGCAGTAGAGAAACAGACCGGCAAGGTGTATGGCCGTTCCTACTATGTTGTCGAAAAACTGACGCAGCACCTGGCTTGTCCTGGAGCGGAAGTCAGCTTGCTCAGCAGTGCTTGGCCAGATGAGGTCTATCAGGCCCGGTGTGAAGATGCCAGTTTCTTGCTGTTACGTTGTGAGTGGGGCAACTGTCGGGTAGTTAAGTAAGCACCATTCTGCTTGATCCGCTATAAAAAGAAAAAGCCGCTACCGGTTTGTTCCGGTAGCGGCTTTTTTATGACGGAAGGCTGCGCATCAGACAGATTCGCAGCCGTCGTGCATGATTAACGCGCTGCTTCTACGATGCGTTTCATGTCGGTCATATAGCCACGCAGTTCCTGGCCAACCCATTCAACCGGGTGGTTACGGATGGCGTCGTTTACTTCGATCAGGCGAGCGTTATCAACCGAGTTGGTTTTCAGCTTCAGTCCTTTGCCAATCACATCGGTGCTGATATGTGGCATGAACTTCTCGCGCAGCAGGGGTACTGCTGCGTGGGAGAACAGGTAGTTACCGTATTCTGCTGTGTCGGAAATAACGACGTTCATTTCGTACAGTTTGCGACGGGCGATGGTGTTGGCGATCAGTGGTGTTTCGTGCAGAGACTCGTAGTAAGCAGACTCTTCAACGATGCCGGACTCAACCATGGTTTCGAAAGCCAGCTCAACACCAGCCTTGATCATGGCAACCAGCATGATGCCGTGGTCGAAGTATTCTTGCTCATCAATTTCAACGTCAGACGCCGGTGCTTTTTCAAAGCCGGTTTCTGCGGTTTCTTCACGCCAGGTCAGCAGGTTTTTGTCGTTGTTGGCCCAGTCTTCCATCATGGTGCGGGAGAACTCGCCAGAAATGATGTCGTCCTGGTGTTTGCGGAACAGGGGACGCATCAGTTCTTTCAGGTCTTCGGCCATATCGAAGGCTTCGATTTTGGCCGGGTTGCTCAGGCGATCCATCATGTTGGTGATGCCGCCATATTTCAGTGCTTCTGTGGTGGTTTCCCAGCCGTACTGGATCAGCTTGGCGGCGTAACCTTCATCAATGCCGTCTTCAACCATTTTTTCGAAGCCCAGAATGGCGCCGGTTTGCAGCATGCCACACAGGATGGTTTGCTCACCCATCAGGTCGGATTTTACTTCGGCAACAAAGGAGGATTCCAGACAACCGGCACGGTGACCGCCAGTACCAGCCGCCCAGGCTTTGGCAATTTCAAGGCCGTCGCCATTCGGATCGTTCTCTGGGTGAACCGCGATCAGCGTCGGGACGCCAAAGCCACGTTTGTATTCTTCACGTACTTCAGAGCCCGGGCACTTGGGTGCAACCATGATGACGGTCAGGTCTTCACGAATTTGCATGCCTTCTTCAACAATGTTGAAACCATGGGAATAGCCCAGGGTAGCCCCTTGTTTCATCAGTGGCATAACAGCAGAAACAACAGCAGTATGCTGTTTGTCTGGAGTCAGGTTCATGACCAGGTCAGCCGTTGGAATCAGCTCTTCATAAGTGCCGACGGTGAAACCGTTGTCGGTGGCGTTTTTCCACGACTGACGTTTTTCTGCAATCGCCGCGGCACGCAGTGTGTAAGACACGTCCAGACCGGAGTCGCGCATGTTCAGACCCTGGTTCAAGCCCTGGGCACCACAACCGATGATGACAATTTTTTTGCCTTTCAGGTAATCGGCTTCGGACTCAAATTCATCACGGTTCATAAAGCGACAGCGGCCCAGTTGGTCCAGCTTTTCGCGCAGGTTCAGAGTGTTAAAGTAGTTGTTGCCCATACCAGTCTTCCTCATTGCAGGGGTGTACAGAATGTCGATGCGGGCATGGTAGGCCAATGCTTACGTTGCGTAAAATGCTATATTTGCGTTGCTGTGTTGCGTTTTATGCAAAGAGTCGTGAATGCTTGCGGTATTTTTGTTCCGAGTCTGGTCAGTGATTTTTATGAATAGGTAAAACTCCATGGATTACAAAGACTTGCAGTCTTTTATCTGTCTGGCGTCGGTATTGCATTTGGGACGGGCTGCAGAACAGCTGCATATGAGTCCATCGACACTCAGTCGCAGGCTGGCACGAATGGAACAGGAAGTTGGGGTACCTTTGCTGAATCGTGACCGAATGCAGCTGTCGTTAACCCGTGCCGGAGAACGATTTGGCCAACATGCGGAACAGACCCTGTTCTCCTGGCAAACCCTGAGGCATGAAGTCAATGTGGGGGTCAGCAAGCTGTCCGGGCGACTGACGCTGTTTTGCTCGGTGACGGCCAGTTTTACGGTGTTGCCTGATCTGTTATCCCGGTTTCGGGAGCGCTACCCTTGTATTGATCTGAATATACTGACGGGTGATGCGGCGGAATCAATTCCCAGGCTGCGCTCAGGGGAAGCTGATATCGTAGTCGCTGCGCGTCCGGAAACACTGGATCGTGAGTTGTCATTTCGGGCACTGACGTCCAGCCCTCTGCTATTTATAGCACCGAGAAATGTCGCTATTATTCCTGAGTTGGCCAAGCCGGAGCCGGATTGGCAAAAGGTTCCGATGGTGCTATCGACCAGTGGCTTGGGTCGTTCCCGGGTGGATCAGTGGTTTGCTGCCAGATCAATCCAGCCGCATATCTATGCACAGGTGTCGGGTAGCGAGGCTATCGTCAGTATGGTGGCTCTGGGAGTCGGGGTTGGCGTTGTGCCGGAATTGGTGTTGCGCCATAGTCCGATGTCGTCCCGGGTTCGGGTGCTGGCTGTACAGCCGGAGCTGGAATCCTTCCTGATTGGATTGTGCTCTCACGTTCACCGCTTGAATGATCCACTGATTCAGGCACTCTGGAAGACAGCCTTTGATGGATAACGCATAATAGTGTTTGTCAGGCTGTTTCCGTAACAGACCCGTGCCAGCAAACGGCAGATTCCTTTCGGCAGTGAATATTTCATCATACTGCCAGTGCATGATAAGGCCATTGAATGAAACCAGTTCAGCAACACCCCAATGAAGAAGATCCGTTAAACGAATGCAGTAACAAGAGTGACGACTCGCAGCGCCACTCTGGCTGGGCCGGTGGTCGGGGCATTTATTTGCTACCTAACCTGTTTACTACAGCTGCCCTGTTTTCCGGTTTTTACGCCATCACCGCGAGTATGAACGGGCACTTTGAAACCGCTGCCGTAGCGATTTTTATTGCCATGATTCTGGATGGGCTGGATGGCCGTGTTGCACGCATGACCAACACCCAAAGTGATTTTGGCGCAGAGTACGACAGTCTGTCCGATATGGTGTCATTTGGTATGGCCCCGGCTCTGGTTGCGTTCAGTTGGGCGTTACAGGGTCTGGGTAAAATAGGCTGGCTGGCTGCTTTTGTTTATGTCGCCGGGGCGGCGTTACGGCTGGCCCGTTTCAATACGCAACTGGGCGTTGCCGACAAAAACTTTTTTACGGGGTTGGCCAGTCCCTCTGCTGCTGCAGTGGTTGCCGGAACCGTATGGATGTTTTCGGATGCCGGCGTTAGTGGCGAGTCCGTCGCCTGGTTAATGGCGGTACTGGTACCTGTATCGGGCTTGCTGATGGTCAGTAATGTCCGTTATCACAGCTTCAAGGGACTGGACTTGAAAGGCAAGGTGCCGTTTGTGGCCTTGTTGGCGGTGGTGCTGGTCTTTGTGGTGGTTTCCATCGACCCGGCCAAGGTGCTGTTATTGTTCTTTGTTGGCTATGCCTTGTCGGGACCTGCCTTTGAAGTGTGGGATCGACTAATAAATCGTAAGAACTAGCAACCTTCTGCGACTACTCTATATCAAAGAGATCAATCTTCTTATCAGGGAGTCGCAGCATGATGATATTAAAACCTCGACGTAGCGATCCAAAGCCGTCAGAAATCACCCCCAAAGATACATATCTTAATCGACGCGCCTTTATGGGAGCGTCGATTGGTACTGCCTTGAGTGCTTCTGCCGCGATTTCTGCGGCAACCATGAGTTTGCCAGCTCTGGCATTAACCACCCGAAAAAATCCTGAAACAGCAGGCCCCGGCTGGCTGCAACAGCAAATTGGTGCGGCGAAAGAATCGCCACTCAGTACGACAGATGCCCCCGCCCCTTATAGCGCCATTACCAACTACAATAACTTCTATGAGTTTGGCTACGACAAAGCCGACCCGGCACGGTATGCCAGCAAACTGTCGACAGATCCCTGGTCTGTGGAAATCAGCGGTGCCTGCGAAAATCCAGGAGTCCTGTCGCTGGAAACAATAATGAAGGATATGGAGCTTGAGGAGCGTATCTATCGACTGCGCTGTGTTGAGGCCTGGTCAATGGTGATTCCCTGGATTGGCTTCTCCTTGGCCGATCTGATCAAGCGTTGCAAGCCGCTGTCCAGCGCCCGGTTTGTTGAATTCAAGACCTTGGAAGATCCAAAACAATTCCCTGAGCAGCGCAGCCGTTTTTCAACCATTGACTGGCCGTATCGGGAAGGCCTGCGCATGGATGAAGCCATGAACCCATTAACCATACTCGCCGTTGGATTGTATGGTGAAGTATTGCCAAACCAGAATGGCGCACCATTGCGATTGGTTGTGCCCTGGAAATATGGCTTTAAAAGCATCAAGTCAATCGTCTCGATACGCTTCACTGAAACGCAGCCAGTCACAAGCTGGAATTCATTGGCCGCTAAGGAATACGGCTTTTATGCCAACGTAAACCCTGAAGTCGATCACCCTCGCTGGAGTCAGGCCCGTGAGCGCAGGCTGCCTTCTGGTCTGCTATCCGCCAATCGGATCGAAACACAGATGTTTAACGGCTATGCCGATGAAGTTGCCCATTTGTACCGGGGAATGGATTTACAGAAGCTGTATTAAACACAGGTCCAAAAGAGGAGGAGAGGTATGGCGTTATCAACACGAGTCTGGCGCGGCTGGCTGGTTCTGATTGCCGGTTTGTTACCACTGGTTTACTTGTTATGGCTGGTGGTTCGGTTGCAGATGGGCGAATGGGATGTATTGGGGCCGGAGCCTGGCCGGGCGATTGTCTTTTTTACCGGTAGCTGGACCTTTAATCTGTTATTGATCGGTCTTGCCATCTCACCCTTACGAAGAATGGGGGTAAAGTGGCCAGCCACTCACCGCCGTATGGTGGGATTGATCACATTTACTTACGCCACCTGTCATCTGCTGGCTTACTCTGCCTTCCTGCTGGAATGGCATTGGCAGGAAATAGCGACCGAGCTGGTAAAGCGCCCTTACCTGACATTGGGAATGCTGGCCTGGTTACTGCTATTGCCATTGGCCGTGACGTCTCACAGCTATTGGCAGCGACGCCTTCGTCAGCGCTGGAAGCAGCTGCATACATTGGTTTATGCGATTGCTGTACTTGCCGCGATTCACTATTTACTGCAAATCCGATCCAACTGGCTTGAGCCCGTTCTCTACAGTGTCTTTGTGGCGTTGTTATTGGCTGAGCGTTTATGGCGGAAACAGTGGAAAAAGCCGTTGGCCTGGACTCGGGTAGCGTAGCAACGGGTATTACAATGCTGAATTATTGAAAATGACCGCTAATTGTCATCAAAGTGAAAAGAATAGTTGACGGCAATATGGATATCCCTATACTGCGCGCCTCCCTACTGCTGATGCAGCAGGGAATGGAGCAAGACTCATCGTTATTGGATGAATCAGCTTCAGTTCTGGTTTGGCAATCTATCCTTTGGATCTGAACCGCCAGCCAGAAAAAACGGATTTAAGGGTTGAATTACTGATTTATCAGTGTATTATTCGCCACCTTGATTCGGGAAGTGGTCA
>NZ_JAUYWA010000008.1 GCF_030689025.1 Oceanobacter sp. 1_MG-2023 | reverse complement strand
TCGTATTTATCAGACATGATGTGTCACTCCCTGTAGAGGGTAAACTATAGAGGTGACACAGAATTTTGAACACTACCAATCATCCCCGTCCTGAATAATTTCTGTCTCTGGTAAGCCTGCAAGCCGTGTTACTGTCTGGGCTGGTCCTGGTCGGTTGGTACTGGCTGGTGGTCAGGGTGATCGGAAATAACTTCCCGAAAGACCGCACTGTGTGGCTTGTCTTCTGCTGGACGAATCGAGAGCCAGCGTTCCCCTCGTTGTGACATGATCACTGCCTTTTGAAACACCATGGTGTTTGGAATACTCAATTCGTAGCCATCGTCGGTACGCAAGAGCAAATGAAACAGAGTGATTTCTTCAATCACGGCTTCCGGGCAATCTTCTTCCAGAATGCGGATACGGTCGCCTGGACGATAAGGAAAGAAGAAAAAGATAATCACACTGGCGGTTACGTTACTGAGCACTGACCATTGTGCGAACAGGGCAACGCCAAGCAAGGCGACCGCCGATGACAGTACAAACGTCAGCTCGGTATAGCCAAACCCGACCACCAGCCCGATTACCAGTAGCAAACAGGTGAACAGGGCGATCTGCAGCGCTTTTTGCAAATAAAACACGCGACTCAGACTGACTTTTCTTTTGTGCCCCTGATCTTCGATAAAGCCCATCACTATACGATTGAGATAGGCATAGCCTACTACCGCAAGAATTACGAGAAGGATTTTAAGCATTCGGCCTGTCACTCCAGCTGTTTGACCCGTATTACCTGCCGCTGTTGAGGAATACGGGTCTGATTGGGGTTATGGGTCAGTTTTGCAGCAGAATGTCGTCTGGCAGCAGGCTGTCGTGCATGTTTTCAATGCTTTCGATGACATCGTCCGGCGCGGAAAAATAAGCGACGTTAAACATGGCATCTCCTTCATGGACCAGCGGGATGTTCTGACAGCCAATAATAATGCCGTCCTTGTGGGCGATAACCTTATCGAGCTGGGTACCAAAGGGATCGCAGATAATAGCCATGATGTCGTCTTTTTCGACCTTGTCGCCGAGGTGCTTGAGATTACGCACAAAGCCGCTGTCGGTGGCTCGCATCCAGCCGCTGTTACGGGCAATCAGGGGTTCAATCGGAAATTTTTTCTGACGGCTGGCCGGCAGCATGCCGAGATGGCGCATTACCCGCAGAATTCCCCGCTCACCAGCCCGAATGCAGAGTTCATCGTAGCGTAAGGCTTCCCCTGCTTCGTAGAGCAAGATCTTGACCCCCATTTCGTTGGCTGATTCCCGTAACGAGCCATCACGCAGGTTGGCATTCAGCAGTACCGGAACACCAAAGGCCAGCGCCATTTCCCGGGTGGTATCATCGTCCAGGTTGGCGCGAATCTGGGGCAGGTTAGAGCGATGAATGGCACCGGTATGCAGGTCGATGCCGTAATCGCATTTGGCCACCACTTCGTTAAGGAACATATGGGCCATACGAGCTGCCAGAGTGCCACGGCTGGAGCCTGGGAACGAGCGGTTGAGATCCCGACGATCGGGCAAATAGCGGCTCTGGTTGATAACCCCGAAGGCGTTGACGATAGGTACCGCAATCAGGGTGCCACGCAGGTTGCGTAATCGGGAGCCGTGAATCAGGCGATTGATGATTTCTACCCCGTTGAGTTCATCGCCATGAATCGCTGCGCTGATAAACAATGTCGGCCCTGGCTTGTTGCTGCGACGAACGTACACCGGCATGGTGACATCGGTGCTGGTATACAGGCTTCCCAATGGCAGGTTCAATTGGCAGGTAGTACCTGGTTCGATCGTGTGTCCAGCGATGCTCAGGGCAGGCTGGATAGGGGGGCGTCGGCTCATGATAGGCATCCGTTGAAGATCCGTGGAGTCTGCCAATAGTGTTACCATCTGTCACTGCTTCTCTGTTGTTGTTGAGTAAATCAGGGCAGATTTTTTGCGGTGTGAGCGTTATTCTGCGGCACCTTGTGTGTGTGTCTGGTCGTGTCGATCAACGCTGTTGCTCGATAGGCCAATAGATAGCGCGAACAGGTAGGGTTAGTCGATGGATAGGCCCGCTGTATTATCAGCGTAATCCATCCATGTGCCTGTGATGATGCCCCGGTATTTATACACTTTTTTTATTAGCCAATAGTCAGACTTATGCCTTCATCCAATCATTGTTTGTGTTATCAGCCAACCCTTATTGCGGATCGACAATCCGGGGAAACCCGCACGCTTTGGGTACTGTGGTTGACGTTATTCACCATGGTGGCCGAAATTATTGTCGGTACTGCATATGGCTCAATGGCGTTGCTTGCGGATGGCTGGCATATGGGAACGCACGTGGCGGCGTTTACCATCACGCTGTTTGCTTACCGCTATGCTCGTCGTCATGCGATGGATGCGGATTTCAGTTTTGGTACCGGCAAAGTGTCGGTATTGGGGGGATTTGCCAGTGCGGTTGCGTTGGGTGTGGTGGCTCTGATGATGGTGCTGGAATCGGTTCAGCGTTTGTTTATGCCTCATGAAATCGGCTTTTCGGAGTCGATTGCGGTTGCAGTCATTGGCTTGCTGGTGAATTTGGCCAGTGCCTGGTTATTGAAAGACCATCACTCCCATCATCATGCACATCATAATCACCACGATCACCACGATCACCACGATCACCACGATCACCACGATCACCACGATCACCACGATCACCACGAGCATCACGAGCATCACGAACATCACGAGCAAGACCATAATTTGCGGGCAGCCTATATGCACGTCCTGGCCGATGCCCTGACCTCAATCCTGGCGATCGTGGCCCTGACGGCAGCCATGATGCTGGGCTGGTTATGGCTGGATGCGCTGATGGGTATAGTGGGAGCGACGATTATTTCGGTATGGGCTTTGGGGTTGTTGAAAGATACCAGTCGCATTCTGCTGGATGGCAGTATTGAAGCGCCAATCCGGCAACAGATTATCGACCGGATACTGACCGCTGGAGCAGAAATTCGCGATATCCATATCTGGAAAATATCGGCAGATCATTATGCGTTGGTGTTGTCGGTAGCCAGTAGTGAGAACGAGATCGCCAGCCGGATTCGTCAGCATCTGGCCGATTATCCTCAATTACAGCACATCACCATCGAAGTGCGTCATCCGTTGCTTTAATCTTCCGGGCGGCTTTGCTGCCATGACGGACATGCGGGTCATGAGCCTGCCTTGCTGGCCGATACACTGACACGGCTCCCGCTTGTTTGCGGCGCGCCGTTGGAAGCGGTTGTCCTGTTGCCCTGTTTTTCTCGATTTGTTTTTTTGTTGTGTCAACCGAAACGAATCTGCTCCGTTATATGAATACGTGAAACAACATAATAGCGATATTCCAACAGCAAGCAGGTGTCAGTTTCAGGAGTGACCTATGAAAGCAACGGCATGGTGGCTGGCAATTGCAGCCAGCCTGATGGCAGGTTGCGGTGGTGTGGGGGATGATAGCGCCAGCGCTCCGGCAGCTGGTGAAACCGGCACGGTTCAAATTGCCTTGACCGATGCAGAAGAAGATTTTCTGACTTATCAGGTTGAGGTACTGGGTATCACTCTGGTTCGTGACGATGGCACCGAGGTGGATGTTCTTCCTGCCGCCACGGCAGTGGATTTTGTTCAGTATCAGCAGTTAAGTGAGCTGCTGATGGTCGCGTCCATACCGGCTGGCTATTACCGTAGCGTCTTGGTCAATCTTGATTATGCTGACGCTGATATTGTCGTTCAGGACCGTACTGGTGTGTCTTATAACGCGACAGCGGTAGATTCCCATGGCGAAACCATCAGTACCCTGGAAGTATCCGTTGATTTTGGCGAGGGAGAACTGAATGTTGGCCGTAACAGCGTGGCAGCTCTGACACTGGATCTGGATCTGGCGGCTTCCAACGAAGTACTTTCCTGTGATCCCGCTGTTGTTGAAGTCGAACCTTTCCTGATGGTTGTTGCCAGCGACGATACGGACAAGGAGCATCGTGTTCGTGGCCAGTTGATCCATTCCGATACGGACACTGCAGAGATTACCCTGGCGATTCGCCCCATGCGGCACCGCAGCGGCGAATTTGGCGATCTGGTGGTGGCTGTGACAGAAACAACGCGTTATGACATTGATGGGGTTCCCTATACCGGCAGTGGCGGCCTGGCCTTGATTATGGCACTGGATAACGCGACACCGATTGTGAGCTACGGCAGTCTTGATAACACCGGTACGTTTACCGCAACAGAAATATTGACCGGTGCCAGCGTCGTCTGGCGCGGTGGCGATGTGGTGAGCGGTATGGTTAGCGCCCGCAGCAGCCATGGATTCACCCTGAACGGAGCAGTGACCGAGCGCCGTAGCCACGACACCCGCTTTACCTCCATGCCGGAGATGACACTGGCTGAAAGCCTTCTCTACTACGGATTACACCCAGTAAAACAAGGCTGAAAGACAGAAAAGGAAGCGGAGGTGACTGGCTTGGAGACAGACATGGTATGACCGCCAGGTTGAATGATTTCCTGATCTCGGTTGAGCGTCGGGCCTTTCGGATGGTGCGGCTTGCTGCTGCCAATGATGAAGATGCTCTGGATGTAGTGCAGGAAGCGATGACCCGGCTGATCAGCCACTATCGCGACCGGGAAGAAGCGGAATGGCGGCCGCTGTTTTTCCGCATCTTGCAGCACTGTCTCGCCGACAGCTTGCGTCAGCAACGGAAGCAGCGCCGCTGGATGTTCTGGTCGGGCAGTCAGACGGATGTTCCAGACACTGGCAGTGCCGATGGTATGGATGGCTACCTGGGTGATTACCGCGACGAGCCGGATCAGGCCCTGGCCAGCAGTCGTCAACAGCAAGCGCTGATCAACGCCATTGAGACCCTGCCTTTCCAGCAACAGCAGTGTTTCTTGTTACGCTGTTGGGAAGGGCTAAGCGTACGGGAGACGGCAGATGCGCTGAATATTTCCGAGGGCAGTGTCAAAACCCATTTGTCCAGAGCACGGCAAAAATTGAATGAGATGGGCTGAGTATCATGATAACGAAATCTGCGGATAAAACCTCAAGGGTTAGACCGGCGACGGTAACCGTAACAGAGCAACAGCTTCTGGCACTGCTGGATGAGCAGGCAGAGGCGTTGCCAGAATCCCTGACCGATCAACTGGCACAACGACGGGCGGCTGCTTTCGTGCAAGCCATGGCTGACACCGATACACGTCGAACTTCCACGTCCGCTACCTGGTACTCCAGGCCGCTATTGCCAGTGGGAGTGACGGCCTGCTTGATACTGGCCAGTGTGATCTGGTTGATACAAGCCGGGAAGGGGGCGCCAGCAGGCACCCATCCTTTGGGCCATGATACTGTCGCTCTGGCACAAGTCGAGGCACAGGTCGAGGCACAGCAGCAACTGGATGACATGATGGCGTTGGCGGCGCTTGATGAAGATGAATGGGATATACTGCAGCAATTGGAATTTGCCTATTGGCTAAGCGAGTTACCGAATGCCAATCCCCCAGTCCTGGATAAGGCCGGTTAAGATGGCGGCACTAATAACCCTGTCATCTTCTGCGGGCTGGATGCTGCCGTTGGTGCCTGTTCAGGCAGAACCGGAGGGTGCACCGAAACGTGAGCCGGACAGTACGCCAGATATAGGACTGTTGCTCTATCTGGCCGATCAGGTCGAGATTGATGACGAGTGGATTGATCCGATGATGCTGCTGGGGGCGTCGCCTCTGACCCCGCAAGATACCGAGGTCAGCAGCCCGGCGCCTGTGCCACAAGCAAGCACAGGTTTTCCAGGCACAACCGAGCCAACCGGGACGCGGTCGGAGGTGGACAATGAAGAGTGAGCATCCCCAGGTATTACTGCAGTGGCCGCGGCGAATCAGTCTGACAATACTCATGCTGATGGCGCTGTTGAGCGGATGGGTACTGTTATCAAAACCCGTGCAGGCACAGGAATGGCAAAGCTTGCCCGACAGCACCCAGCAGTTACTGGAGGGGATATCCGAGCGTTGGGACAGTCTGGATGACGAGCGGCAGCAAGCGTTGTTGCGTGGGGTTGAACGCTGGCAGTCGATGACTGACAGTGAACGGCAGGCCGTCAGTGAACGCTTCAGCCGCTGGCAGAGTTTGCCAGAAAGTCAGCGACAGATATTACGGGATCGGTTGCACACCTTGCGCGATATGAGCCCTGAGCAGCGCCAGCAAATTCTCGATGCCTTGCATAATTATCAACAGGCGACGCCGGAGCAGCGGCTGCGACTGCGTCAGCGCTTTCAGAGCTTGTCGCCACAACAGCGTAATGCCATACGGCAACAACTGCGTTTAAAACGTTATTAACGGTTACCAAAACCAGTCGAGACCGATTGAAATCTGCTGGTCGTGTGGTGTCTGCAAAGGCATGACCAGCTGGCTGGTGAGTTGCCAGTGAGTATTCAGCAAGGCAACAAACACACTGGCACTGGCCCATTGCTGCCTGACGGTTGTTGTCCGAGCGCCAGTTTGCTGCCAGCGATAGGCGAGGCCGTTGCTGGCGGGCGTTAACAGATCGCCACTCAAGATACGTTGGTAATCCAGCGCGACGCCGGGAGCCCACAAGCGCTGGCTCTGTTGTTCTTCCAGTAACCAGGTCAGGCTCAGCCCCGTACCCAGATCAACACCTGTCTGGGTATCGTCGGCCTGGAGGCTGATGACACGACGCCCGGTCTCCCTTGAGCCGGGCACCACGATGGCGACCGATTCCCGGCGTTTCGAGTGACTCAGGGTGTGCCCCAGTTGGACATGGCTGCCAAGCAGCCACTGGTCAGCAAGCCAGAAATCCCGGCTGGCAGCAGCGGACAGGGAGCGATCGTTATGGTTTTGGCGCACAGTATGGCGATCCTCCAACACACCGAACTGAACGTCGTAATCCTCGTAGAAACGAGAGCCTTCCAGCCGTAGCCAGCCGTCCTGAAACAAATAGCCGAGAGAGACTGATCCACCCCGGTTCTGGTAGTTCAGGCCGTTATCGGTGGCCTGCTGGCGATCCATGCTGCCAGCGATAAACCATTGCTCATTCCAGGTTGCTGTTGCCGAAACGACAGGGCCATGATTGTCGAGTTGGTAGTGGCGGTGACTCTCTTCCAGCGAAAGGCGGGCGTATTGCCAGGTCAGCCCGCCTTGCCAGTTGATACCACCTGCGTGCAGCTGCGGGCAGGACAGCAATCCGGCGCAGATGACTGGCAGCAGCAAGCGGCATCGCCAATGGCTTTTGGCACCGCACCAGAATCGGCGGCGGAGTGACAGGGCAAAACATCCGTGTCGAAACATGGTATTTCCCGTACTGCAAGCAGAGACGGCAAAGCGTACTGGTCAACGTGTTGCGAATCCAGTCCTGATAACGGCAGGAAGGAGTGATTGTCGCTGCAATTTGCGCTGGTCGACTGTTATCATGACCGGCTTTTTCGTCATCGGAGCTTCGACGCGTGTATGGCCAGTTGTCGCTATCGCCTGGATCGGTTTATTGCCCAGCATTCAACGTATTCACGTCGTGATGTACGTTTGCTGCTGGCGCAACAACGTATCACGGTTGACGGGGTGGTCGCGCGGGATATTAACCAGCCGATTGGGCCTTTTCATCGGATAACCCTGGACGCTGCGGTGCTGCAACAGCAGCAGCCGGTGTATCTGGGGATGAACAAGCCGGCAGGCGTGGTCAGTGCGACCCGCGATGACGAACATACAACCGTGATCGACCAGTTGTGCCAGCATCCAGGTTGCCCGCTGGCGACAGAACAACTGCAGCAGCTGCATATTGTCGGGCGTCTGGATCGGGCTTCCAGTGGATTGCTGTTGTTGACCAACGACAGTGACTGGTCGCGGCGGCTGATGTCCCCGGAGCACAAGGTCGCCAAAGTGTATCGTGTCACGCTGGCGCACCCGGTCAGCACGGAGTGTATTGCTGCGTTTGCGGCCGGCATGTATTTCCCTTATGAAAATATCACCACCCGTCCGGCATTGCTGGAAATCATGGCTGAGCGGCAAGTACAGGTCACGCTGACCGAAGGTCGCTATCACCAGATCAAACGCATGTTTGGCCGTTTCCGGAACCCTGTACTGGCACTACACCGGCTCAGTATCGGACCATGGCAGTTGCCGCCAGAATGTGCGCCAGGAGATAGCTGGCAAGTATTACCTTGACCGCTGTAGGCGCTTGTTCTGCCTGCCGCTACTGTCCGGGTCAAAAAGAGTTGTTGTGTGTCTGTACCCGCCACAGGCGTTCTGGTTGAGTGGGCTTCACTGTTATCCATTGCCCGTTTTTGCGAGTGATAGCCGCTGTGTCGATAACCCTGTGCCGCAAGAGGATTAGATAATGACCCATCGTCATACCGAATTACACCATGTCAGCAGACCGCTGGTCTGGTCTGGCTTCAAGCAACTGGCACCGATTTCTGTGCTGGTCACTGCCTTTGGCGTGGCTTTTGGCCTGGCTGCGGCACAGACCGGCCTGCATGACTCAACCATTATGATGATGAGTGCCCTGGTGTTTGCCGGAGCCGCCCAGTTTGCAGCGTTGGAATTGTGGGGCGCACAGATACCGCTGCTGACGATGATCATCACCGTATTTGCCATTAATGCCCGGCATTTGTTGATGGGAGCAACCCTGTATCCCTGGTTACGGCACCAGCCTCCGTTAAAACGTTACGGCATGATGCTGGTGGCCTCCGATGCCAATTGGGCCATGTCGATGCAGGAGTTCAGCCGCGGCAAACCCGGTCTGGGCCTGCTGTTTGGGGGAGGGATTGCCCTGTGGCTCTTTTGGGTACTAGGTACCTGGCTGGGGATGCATTTTGGTAATGCCATTAATGATCCCAAGAGTTTTGGGCTGGATATGGTGATGGGGTGTTTTTTCCTTGCCCTGATTGTGGGTGGTGAAAAAGATGTGCGCATGTTGTTTATCTGGGTGGTGGCTGCGGCTTCATCATCGCTGGCATATTGGTACTTACCCGATAACAGCCATGTGATTGTTGGTGCCCTGGCAGGCGGCATCGTGGGTACTGTTTGGGGTGGAGAGCAAGATAGTGGACATTGAAACCGCCGGAGGCGGGGCTTTGCTGGTGGTGCTGGTGATGGCGCTGGTGACATTGGCCACTCGCTGGGGTGGCGTTTATGTAATGGCGTTTGTACCCATCAATTACCGGGTCAAACAATTTATTCAGGCCATGTCTGGTTCTGTGCTGGTCGCCTTGCTGACGCCGATGGTGATTAACGGTGATAGTGGTGCCCGGCTGGCCTTGATAACCACCGCAGGCGTTATGCTGCTGGTCAAAAAACCGTTACCGGCGATTGTCAGTGGCGTCACGGTAGCCGCCTTGAGTCGCTATCTTGTCTGAGGAGTGGGTCCTGTCCGGGTAGCCTTGTCCTGTTCGTAAGCAAGGCTGAGCAGGAATCCCGCCCACTGCAGCATCCGATGGTGTGATCTGCGGTAAACTCCCTGCCCGTGTTTGATTATCCATTATCACGACGCACTACTGCGCATCATTACGTATTACTACAGGCCTTTGTTATGTCGTCTCCTGCTGCTTTTGTTCACCTGCGTGTTCATTCTGAATATTCTCTCTACGACAGTACAGTGCGGGTGAAAAAGCTGATTGGTGCCACCGTGGCGGCTGATATGCCTGCTGTGGCCCTGACCGATCAGAGCAATATGTATGCGCTGGTGAAGTTCTACAAAGGCTGTCTGGGTCAAGGTATCAAGCCGATTCTGGGAGCCGATTTATGGCTTGAGAACCCGGAAGACAGCTATGCGCCGTTTCGGGTAACGGCATTGTGTATGACTCCGGCGGGGTATCTTGGTCTGCGTGAGCTGATTTCCCAGGCCTACCTGAACCAGTATCACGACAAGGCGGTGGTCAAGCGGGAATGGCTGATCGAAAAAAACGACGGCCTGATCCTGTTGTCCGGTGCTCGGGAAGGCGATATTGGCCAGCGGGTATTAAAAGGCAAACTGGAAGATGCCGAGGCACTGGCGCTGGAATATCAGCGGGTTTTTGGTGATCGTTTTTATCTCGAGATCCAGCGTACCGGCCGTACCGGTGACGAAGCGCTGGTGAAAGCCAGCCTGGTACTGGCGGGCAAATTGCGGTTGCCGGTGGTGGCCACCAACGATGTGCGGTTTATTTACGCCGACGATTACGAAGCGCATGAAACCCGGGTCTCGATTGGCCAGGGTTATGCGCTGGATGACAAGCGCCGGCCCCGGGAATACAGCAATCAGCAATATTTCCGTAGTGCTGAAGAAATGATCCAGTTGTTTCAGGATGCCCCGACGGCAATCCAGAACACCGTCGAAATTGCCAAGCGTTGTTCGGTTGAAGTCCTGCTGGGCAAATATTTCCTGCCGGATTACCCGATCCCCGAAGGTATGAGTGAAGCGGATTTTTTCCGCAAGATATCCGAAGTGGGTCTGGAAGAACGTCTGGAGGTGATTCTGGCCGGTATTCCGAAAGACTCCGAAGAATACCGTGAGAAGCGCAAACCCTATGATGAACGGCTGATCTTCGAGCTGGATATTATTATCCAGATGGGATTCCCCGGTTACTTCCTGATCGTGATGGACTTTATTCAGTGGGCCAAACAGCACGATATTCCCGTCGGGCCTGGCCGGGGTTCCGGTGCCGGTTCGCTGGTGGCCTATGCCCAGAAAATTACCGACCTTGACCCACTGGAATACGACCTGCTGTTCGAACGCTTCCTGAACCCGGAGCGGGTATCGATGCCCGACTTCGATATCGACTTCTGTATGGAAGACCGCGAAAAAGTGATCGCCTACGTGGCGGACACTTACGGCCGTCAGGCGGTTTCCCAGATCGTTACCTTCGGCACCATGGCCGCCCGTGCGGTGGTACGTGACGTTGCCCGCGCCCAGGGCAAGCCATTTGGTCTGGCCGATCGCTTGTCGAAGCTGATTCCGGGTGATCCTGGTATGACGCTGGAAAAAGCCCTTGACGCCGAAGCCCCGCTAAAAGAATTTCTGGAAGAAGACGAAGAAGCCCAGGAAATCTGGGAAATGGCGCTCAAGCTCGAAGGTATCGCCCGCCAGACCGGTAAACACGCTGGTGGTGTGGTGATCGCGCCGACCAAACTGACCGACTTTTCCGCCACCGCCTGTGAGCCGGACGGCAGTGGTCTGGTGACCCAGTTCGACAAGAATGACGTTGAAGAAGCCGGCCTGGTGAAATTCGACTTTTTGGGCTTGCGTACCCTGACCATTATCGATTGGGCGCTGAAAACCATTAACAGCAAGCGCGCCAAGGAAAATCTGCCCCCGGTCGAGATTGAGCATATTCCGCTTGATGATGAAGCGTCGTACACCCTGCTTAAAAAAGCCCAGACCACTGCGGTGTTCCAGCTCGAATCCCGAGGCATGAAAGACCTGATCCGCCGCCTGCAGCCTGATAACATTGAAGACATGATCGCCCTGGTGGCACTGTTTCGTCCCGGCCCGCTGGAATCCGGCATGGTGGACGACTTTATCAACCGGAAACACGGCCGTGCCAAGGTGGCATATCCGCACCCGGATTTTGAACACGAAAGCCTGAAAGAAGTCCTCGAACCCACCTATGGCGTTATTGTTTATCAGGAACAGGTGATGCAAATCGCCCAGGTACTGGCCGGCTACACCCTCGGTGGCGCGGATATGCTGCGACGGGCAATGGGTAAGAAAAAACCGGAAGAAATGGCCAAGCAGCGGGATATTTTCCGCAGCGGTGCCATTGATACCGGAGTCGATCCTGATCTGGCGATGAAAATTTTTGACCTGGTGGAGAAGTTTGCCGGTTACGGTTTTAACAAATCCCACTCGGCCGCCTATGCCGTGGTGTCGTACCAGACACTGTGGCTGAAACAGCATTATCCGGCACCTTTTATGGCGGCGGTATTAACCTCCGACATGCAGAACACCGACAAGGTCGTGATCTTCTTTGAAGAGTGTCGGGAAATGGGGCTGGAGCTGGTCTTGCCCGATGTGAACCAGTCGCACTTCGGTTTTACCGTTAACGATGACGGTGCGATTGTATACGGACTGGGAGCCGTGAAAGGCGTAGGTGAAGGGCCGATTGAGGCCATTATTGCCGCCCGCGAAGCCGGTCAACCCTTCCAGGATCTGTTTGATTTTTGTCAGCGTGTAGACGGTAAAAAACTCAACAAACGAGTACTCGAAGCCCTGGTTCGTTGTGGCGCATTTGATGCCCTGCCGGTTGCTGCCCCCCGGGCAGTGCTGATGGCCAGTATCGAGGACGCGATGAAAAGCGCCGGTCAGACTGCTGCCAACGAAGCCGCCGGCATGATGGATCTGTTTGGTGAGGTACAGGCCGAAGAAGCGGTGGGTGCCGATCCGTACGAACGTTTCCGCAAGCTGCGAGACTGGACGCTAAAAGAACGTCTGCAAGGTGAAAAAGATACCCTTGGCCTGTTTGTAACAGGACACCCGTTCGATGAATACGAAGCGGAAGTGCGGCAGCTGGCTCCTGCCAAACTGGCCAACCTGCAAGACAGCAAAAAACCGCAGAAACTGGCCGGGTTGGTGGTGGATATGCGTTTGATGAAAAACAAGCGCGGTGAAAACATGTGTTTTGTCACCCTGGATGATCGCTCTGGCCGGATGGAAGTGGCGCTGTTTTCAGATGTTTATGAACAGGTACGGGAAGTGGTTGCCAAAGACAAGGTGCTGATTGTGGAAGCCCAGATCAGCAACGACTCGTATTCTGGTGGTTTGAAAGCCATTGGTCGTTCCGCCATGGAAATCACCCAGGCCCGTTTGAATTTCGCCCAATCAATCCGTATTCACATGAATGGTGAACAACTGGATGATACCTTTTGCCGGTCACTTGGGCAGTTATTACAGCCGTTGGAAGGAGGCTGCCCGGTGGTGCTGGACTATCGTAACGAGACCGCCCGTTGTGACATTCGCCTCGGCGAAGAATGGCGGGTTAACCCAACCGATGAACAGCTGCTGCAACTACGCTATGAATTTGGTGAGCAAGCGGTCGAACTGGTGTTCGGCTAGCCTGATGTCGACAGCAGCACGATGACGGGGAGAGCGTAGTGATGGCAAGCACCCCCGAGGCGGAGTCCGGGTTACTGGCAACGTCACTGGCAGAAGTTCTGGCCCGGCGGATAACGCCAGCCGGTCGGATCTGGGTCGGATTCAGTGGTGGTATGGATTCATGTGTGTTGCTGCATTTGCTGGCGCATTGGTGGCAACAGCAAGGTGGCGCTTCGTTATGCGCCGGATTACACGCCATCCATGTTCACCACGGCTTGATGGCCGAAGCCGATGAGTGGGTCGATTTTTGCCAGCAACAGTGTCAGCAACTGGGAATACCACTGGTGGTTGAACGGGTCACGTTAGGAGGTCGTCAAGACGGCCTTGAACAGGCGGCCCGGCAAGCGCGTTACGAGGTTTTTCAGCATTATTGCCAGGAGCACGACTGGCTGCTGTTAGGGCACCATGCTGACGATCAGGTCGAAACCCTGTTCAGCCGCCTGACCCGGGGCAGTGGCTTGGGCGGCCTGGGGATGCCTCAAGTGCGCTATTTGTCGTCAGACGGCAAAGGCCATGCTCCCCGGTTGTTACGGCCGTTACTGGCTTGCTCCCGGCAACAATTGCGTCAGTACGCCCAGACACACCAACTCAACTGGATAGAAGACCCCTCCAATCAGGATACCCGGCTGGAACGGAACTGGTGGCGGCAACATCTGTTACCGCAATTGTCGCAGCGGTTTCCTGGCCGTGAGCACTCACTCAAACGTACGGTACGGCGTCTGGCAGCGGATAAATCCGCCTTTGACCATCTGTTGGCGCCGGTACTGGCGCAATGTGTGGTTGCCGATCAATGGCCCGCCAGTGTCGGCCCCTGTCTGGATATTCAGGCCTGGCAAGGGCAAGCGGCGGTATTACACGAGCCATTACTGTTTGCCTGGTTACAGCAAGCCGGTGTTGATGTCGCCAGTGAAGCCCGCTTGGGTGCGCTGGTCAAACAGGCGTTATATGCCGCTGCCGATGCACAGGTGCTGATAGAACTGGGAGATGTGCAAGTGCGGCGCTTCCGGGGACGTTTGCATCTGGTACAGGCTGAGCGTGACTGGCCCATAACCCCGGCCACTACCCTGGTATTAACCGATCCGGGTGTGCCGGTGACGACCATCCACTTGTTGTTCTGGTCGGTTGGTGAGCTGGTGCTGGCAGAGGCCAACCGTGCTACACCTGAGGGCATTATCAGGCCAGGGGAGTATCAGTTGACGAATCTGTTACAGATCCAGGCATCGTTTCAGGCGCATACTCAGAGGTCGAACACGCCAAGATTACGACCGCCAGGGCGTCCTTCCAAATCATTGAAACAACTCTGGCAAGAAGCCGGTATCCCCCCTTGGTTACGGCCGCATTGGCCGCTGTTACTGCAGCAGAAAACGCTGGTGGCGGTGGTGGGAGTTGCCTGCGACCAGGCAGTGGCAGCGGACGCTGACCAGGGTGGCTGTACACTGCTATGGCAGTCTGGAGTGCTGTGCTCCGGCGACTAGCGGCGGAACCGGTGGTTATTTCCAGACTCTACCCCTTAACGTCGTTCGACGGTCTGCCCGATGACCTGCTGGCCAGAGAGCCGGTTGGGTTGACGTGTAGCGTCAAGTCAGCGGACGGATCGCTGGCAGCCAACATAGACAGAAACAACGAGGATACATGCAACAAGGTCTGACCACAGGATTGGTGATATTGATCACAGGTGTAGCGGTCGCAGGATATTGGCAGGTTAGGGAGCCACATTGGCCGACATTTTTCCCTGAAATACGTGAGCACTTGGGAATAAATTCGGTGGAGCCGTCGTTATCTCTGACTGGCCAACAGATACCTGCTATTCAGGCCGGTGCAGATGAGGCCGGTGTGGGTGCGACTGCAACCTTGCCTTCGGCAGCGATAGCGGGCACTGACCCGCTGACCGAGTCTGATTCGTCCGCGAATACGGATCAGGGACATGACCAGACCGGCGCGAGCCAGTCAGCGGATCATAACGCCATCAAGGCGCTGTCCTCCGCAGCAGCAGACCCGAAGCAGCAGGAAACCACCTCAAAACCATCGCCGGTACAGTCCAGGGAACCGTCTCTGGAACAACCAAAGAACAAGAATACCGCTGTCAAAATCCAGGAAAATGTGGCGGAGTGGCAACCACCGACCGAGCAGCAACAAGCGCTGGAAGAGGATATGCTGCAGTCAGAAAACCCGCCATTAAACCTGCGATTACCCGATAGCCTTGAACAAGAGCCGTACAATTTCAGTACCAACCCGGCGCTGCTGCCCAATGTATTTAATACACAGCAACCTGCATCGGTGCTGGATATGTCGGGCAAACTGTACTGGGATGAGTCGGAAGAGGCGGAGACCAAACCAATGCGGGAAAATATTACCGGCGCTGAAGTTGAGCTACGTTTTCGTTTACCTTGAACGCTACCCGCCAATAACACGCTGGAGCAGGTCAACAAGCTGGAGCAGGCAGAAGGAAATTGGCGATAGGCGAAAACACAGGGAGGCAAAGCCTCCCCGGCAAGCATAAATCCAGCGGTATCTACCGGCTCAGGAAATAGCCATTCCCAACCCCAATACGGCGATATAACCCACGCTATAAGCCAGCAGCAAGGCCAGGCTATAGCGCAGGTAAGTACCGAATGTCAGCGCTTCAATTTTGCTCATGGCGACAATCCCGGCCGCCGAACCAATGATCAGCAACGAACCACCCACACCCACGGCGTAAGTTAACGACAGCCATTCGGCCAGATTCATGCTGACGTCGGCTTTTAGCAAGGCGGCGGTTAATGGCACGTTATCAATCAAGGATGACAGCAACCCCATCAGGTAGTTGGCCGACCAGGCGGGCAGGTGCTCGTACAGCTTGACGAAGGTGTCGAGGGCGTGGATCTCTTTCAACGCGCCGACCAGCAACAGAATGCCAAGGAAAAACAACAAGGTATCGAATTCGATCTGGCGAACGTAATCCAGAATCGGATCATTGACCGTATCTTCACCGTACAGATGCGCCACCAGAAACATCACTGCCAGACCCGTCAGAAAGCTCAGTACCGGCGGAATATCAAACAGCACATTACCGGCAATGGTGGAGAGAATGGTAAACAGGAAAATAATCGCAATGGCGGAGTCGACCCTTTGCAGTACATGGGTCTTGCGCTGAATGATGGCAGTATCGGTGAGTGGAGCAGACAGTATGGTGGCGAGTAACAAGACAGCCAGCAGCGAGGGCATCGACAGCAACAGCAGGTTGGTGATCGAGACCTTGCCTTCAAGGAAAATCATCAGGGTGGTGACATCACCGGTAATCATGGCGACCCCGCCAGAGTTGACGGCGAATACCACCAGAGTGGCAAAACGCAGGGTTTTTGGGGTCGGCAGGTTCAGCGACAGAATCAGGGCGATGGAAATCAGGGTGGCGGTGATGTTATCGGCTAACGAAGAAAACACAAACGAGAACAGGCCAGTCAGAAATAACAATTTGCGTTCGGATATCTGGCTGGGCAGTACCTTGTAAATCAGGCTTTCGATCATGCCTTTTTTGTTCAGATACACCACAAAAGTCATGGCGGCCAGCAAGAACAGCCAGAGGCTAGCGATTTCGCCAATATTTTCTTCCAGACCATCAATCACACGCTGATGCTCGGCGGGATCAGGGTTGCTGCTACTGAATACAAACAGCAAGACCCAGGCAAGAGCGCCAAAGAAGAGCACCGATTGTGCTTTGTTGATATGGATGATTTCTTCGAGGACAACGGATAGCAGGCCAAGAACGGCCAAGCCTATCAGCAGGTATTGCAGTATATCTGTCATGCGGGCTCCGAATCGATGAAAGACTTCGTTCACCAGACATCACGGTAGCCGTATTGAGAGGGAAGAAGTATCCATCTCCAATAAAATAGTAAGGCGGCTATTCTAGAGCAGAAAACATTCGTGAAATAGTAGTTAATTAACGAACATTGCAATACTTTGGTGTTGATAATCGTACGAAAATCAAGCCTTCAGGCGTACAAAGTCGTCATTTTTGACAGGCTGCGGGGTAAGATGGCGAGAAAGTGTCGTGCGGGCGGATGTCAGTCTGTGGAAACAACATCCAAGTCATTTCCTCTTGGGCGCGGACTTAAGTGGCCGGGGTTGTATCGGCCGGAGTGGCATTCCAGTCACATAACAATTCCGCCAGTACATGGGCCTGTACATGCAGAGCTTCCAGTTCTTCCGGTGTATCTCGTGAGCCAGAGAACAGTGGGATGGTACGCAGCCGGGATACCAGCGGGTGGGATGGATTGGCAAAACGGTTTTTCTCGATGTTCCAGCGGATATTCGCCGTGAGCATGCGGAAAAAACTCAGCTTGGTGGCGAGGGAAAACGTTGAGAAATCGGTAATATCACGAAAATGCTCATAGTCGACACCGGCGAGGATGGCATTGCGGGTTTTAACACGTAACGAAGCCGAACGACGATCATCGAGCACCATGGCCATTACGCCAAGCAATTCCCCTGCGCTGATAATATTGATGGTCTCGCTGTTGTCATCTGCCATCACTTCCAGCTCGCCACGCAAGAGAAAATAAAGAATATTGGCAGGGGCATCCTTGTGCAGAATGAGTTCTCCCTGTTCGGCAAAACCGAATTGGGTCTGAGACATCAGCAGTTCGAATTGCGTTTGATCGGTACTGATCAGTTCTTTGTAAAAAGTCACACCAGCCAGAAGACGATGAAGGGTATCCGGCGGGCAATCCTCACGAGTGATACGTCGCATAGATTTTCCAGCAATAATAAGGGTTAGAATTGGGCGACTATAGCACGGCAGATTATGTCCGCTATTGCATAGATCAACAGGAATCCGACTTTCATTTTTTTGAAAAGAAAAAATCCAGCCACGATTCACTGCTAAAAAATGATTATTTAACAAATAGTTAGATAAATTTTCTACTACTCTGTGAAATAGCCAAACGAATAATGCTGCCCTGTAAGGGGACATCTATTTAATCCGGTGCTCACTCTGGGCTACCGGATGGTTTCGAATCACGAAGCCGACTTGCAGGCCTGACGAGTCAAGTCAAAAGTCGGCGACACCGAGTCGAGATCATCCGGCAGCCCCCGAAGGGCACGGGTTGCCGTCGTCCAGTGCGGTGTTGACGAATTTGAAAAGGACTCGTCATTTCGCTGCATTCGTCGCCTTGCCCTGAACAACGGCAACACTCGCGCAGAGCCGTGCAGGATTAAATGGATGTCCCCTGTAGGGACGGCATCGATAATAATCAACGGATCAACCGGTTTTCCACCAGGGTTGTCAGGAATTATCCATGAAACTGTTTCAATGCTCGAAGTGCCAGCATGTTCTGTATTTTGAGAATACACGCTGTGAACGTTGCAAGAGTCCATTGGGATATCTGCCCGAACTGGAGCAGCTGGTACCGCTGGTGGCTACCACTCAGAAAGATATCTGGGAAACGACCGCAATGCCAAGTGCTTCTTGGCGGTATTGTGAAAACCATCAACAAGATGTGTGTAACTGGTTGATTGCAGCGGACGATCCGGACGAATTGTGTTCCGCCTGTCGTCTGAACCGGCATATTCCCAACTTGTCCGATAGCAGCCATCACGAGGCCTGGCGAGCGCTGGAAGTGGCCAAACATCGGCTGGTGTACAGCTTGTACCGTTTTCATTTGCCGCTGGCCAGCAAGCTGGATCAACCCGACAGTGGCCTGGCATTTGATTTTGTGGATGAAGACGGGCACTTGCCAGAAGGAGTGGCGGCGACCACTGGCCATGCCGAAGGGCTGGTGACGATCAATATCAACGAAGCGGATAATGTCGAGCGGGAACAGATGAGGGAAGATATGGATGAGTCCTATCGCACCCTGATCGGTCATTTTCGTCACGAAATTGGCCATTATTATTGGGAGCTGCTGGTGCAGCCAGATGATGAGGTATTGGCTCGTTTTCGCAGCTGTTTTGGCGATGAACGGGCGAACTACGGTGAGTCCATGGCGCGTTATTACCAGGAAGGTGCTCCGGCTTCATGGCGACAGCAGTTTATCAGCGCCTATGCGACCTCGCACCCATGGGAAGACTGGGCCGAGAGCTGGGCGCATTACCTGCATCTGATTGATATGCTGGAAACCGCTTTTGCGTTCGGGTTATCGCTGGCACCTGCGGTGGACGAATCGCCATCCGGGGAATCACTGCTGAGCACCGAGGCAACCTTTGACCCTTATTTGCAGCAGGATTTTGGCACTATTCTCGATGTGTGTTTACCAGTGACCTATGCGGTGAACAGTCTGAATCGCAGCATGGGGCAGCCGGACGTGTACCCCTTTGTGTTATCGGATGCCGTGGTCGCCAAGCTGGCTTTTATTCACGAATTATTATGGCACTGGCGGCAGGCAACGCCACAGGTGACGGTTACCCGGTCTGGCAGTGTGTGAATTCAGGCACTGCAAACACAGGAACCGCAAGGCCGTAAAGGCATCCAAAGCAAGACCACGAATATTCAACCCACCGGGAGGTATAACAGGATGTTTTGGGAAGTCATTGATTTCTGGTTTGAGGAGACAGAACCAACGCAGTGGTTTGCTAAAAATGCCGCGTTTGATGAGCAGATTCGGCAACAATTCGCAGTCGTGCACCAACGGGCCTGTGCCGGAGAATTATGGCACTGGCGTCGCGAGCCTCATGGCCGACTGGCCGAAGTGATTGTGCTGGACCAGTTTTCCCGCAATCTGTTTCGGGACAGTCCACGTGCCTTTGCCCAGGATGGCATGGCACTGGTCATGGCGCAGGAGGCGGTCCAGCAACGGGCTGATCTGGAGCTGAACACAATACAACGCAACTTCCTTTATATGCCGTTTATGCACAGTGAATCCTTGCGGGTGCATGACGAAGGTGGGCGCTTGTTTGCGCAAAACGGTATTGAAAATACGCTGTTGTTCGAGCGCCGCCATCGGGAGATTATCGAGCGGTTTGGGCGCTATCCGCATCGTAATGCGGTGCTGGGGCGAGAATCGACCGAGGCTGAGTCCTTGTTTTTACAGCAGCCCGGCTCGTCTTTTTAGCCGGGCTGCTGGTCCTGCGGTCAGATTTGTGTCGCCTGAATGGCCGTTAGAGCAATGGTATAGATAATATCCTCAACCGTTGCACCTCGAGACAAGTCATTGACCGGCTTGGCCAGCCCTTGCAGCATAGGGCCAATACTGATCACCCGGGCGCTGCGCTGAACAGCCTTGTAGGTGGTGTTGCCGGTATTCAGATCCGGGAAAATCAGCACCGTCGCCTTGCCTGCTACCAGACTGTCCGGAGCCTTGCTTTTGGCGACCGCCGGGGTTGTGGCTGCATCGTACTGTAATGGCCCGTCCACCAGAATATCGGCCCGCCGCTGTTTTACCAGCGCAGTTGCTTGCCGTACCTTCTCGACATCGTTACCACTGCCAGAAGCTCCGGTGCTGTAGCTGATCATGGCAACTCTGGGTTCAATACCCATGGCGGCCGCAGAGTCGGCACTCTGAATGGCAATATCCGCCAACTCTTCGGCATTCGGGTCCGGGTTAACGGCACAATCGCCGTATACCAGCACCTGATCCGGCAACCCCATAAAAAACACGGACGACACCAGTCTGGCACCCGGTGCGGTGCGAATCAGCTGTAACGCCGGGCGAATGGTATTGGCGGTGGTATGCACGGCACCAGAGACCAGCCCATCAACGTCCTGGCACTGCAGCATCATGGTGGCGAGCACCACGTTGTCTTCCAGTTCAGCGAGTGCGCAAGCCCGGGTCAGCTGCTTGTGCTTGCGCAGTTCAACCATGGCATCGGCGTATTGTTCCCGCAGGCTTTGTGGCGGCAACAACTGCAGATCCTCCGGTAGCACCAACCCTCGTACCTCGGCCGATTGACGGATTGCTTCCGGTTCTCCGAGCAGAATACAGCGGGCGATACCGCGCTTCTGGCATTCAATGGCGGCCTCAATGGTGCGCGGTTCATTACCTTCCGGCAATACAATACATCGATTGGCGGCGATGGCTTTTTGCACCAGCGAATAGCGGAAGGCAGCAGGGCTGAGTCGGGTGGCGTGAGGGGCACCAAGGGTCTTGATCAGAGCCTCGGTATCCAGTTCTGCTGCGACACTGGCCATGATGCGTGATTCCCGCTCGACATCATCGACCGGCACCTGATGGCTGAGTTGCTGCAGACGCGTGGCGATCAAGGTCAGGTTCTCTGTACTGGTCATGACCGGCAGACCTCCGGCCCAGGCGCTGCGACAGGCTTGCTGGATCGGCTCGCCGGGCAGACTGTCACCTCCCAGGTCGGTCAGCAGCAGGCCAGCCAGGGGCGTTCCGGCAAGACTGACCATGGAGGTTGCCAGGATCAGATCGTCGCGGTCTGCGGGAGTCACCAGCAGAGTACCTGGCTGTAACTGCGGCAAGGTGTGGCTCAGGGAACCGGCCCCAAGCAGAATACGGGCAACCCGACGCTGGCTGATTTCACCTTCATTCAACAGGCTGGCACCGATGGCGTGACAGACATCACGGCTGCGCGGCTGCGTCAGCTCCGGGTTCCAGGGAATACGGCCAAAGCAAGGAGGGAGTTTGGCATCAATACTGACCTGATGGCTGCTATCCGCCTTGTTGATGATATGCCCCACCACATTGACATCGGCAACACGGAACAGGCCGGATTGTAATTGCAGCTCGTGCTCAATCTGGTCGCCGCTGTGATGGTGGCCACTGAGTACCAGCAAGACATCCGCTCCCAGGGCTTTGGCCATATCAACATTCAGCCGGGCGGTGTATGGCTCGGTGCGGTCGGGGACAACGCCTTCGATCACCACCACATCCGGCTGCTGCTGGCAGGCCTTGGCATGCAGGGCCACCACATCTTCCAATACCCGGTCGGTCTGCCCGGTATTGATACGCTGCTGTACTGTATCCAGAGTCATGGAATCCGGAGTTGTTAACCCCAGCACCGAGCGCACCAGCGTAGTGGAGCGTTCTGGCTCGTGAGATGCGGGAGCAACGGGTTTCAGAAACGCGGTTTTAACGCCCAGGGTATCCAGCGCATGTAACAGGCCCAGGCTGATACTGGTCAGACCGGCATCGATGCCGGTAGGGACAATAAGCAGATGAATCATTGGCTGATCAACTCCCGTGTGTCATTGGCAATCATGGTTTCTTCAGAGGTGGGAATCACCATCACCAGCGGGCTGTCTGGCTGGCTGATACGGCCTTGCTGGTCGCCGTGCTGCTGGTTCAGCTGTTCATCGAGCCGGAATGGCATGCTGAGCCACTGGGCCAGAATACGCTGGCGAATATCGCTGGCATGCTCACCGATACCACCGGTAAAAATCACCGCATCAATATGTGGCAAAGAACAGGAAAGGGCGGCGAGTTCGCGGGCAATACGGAAGGTGAAGACATTGATTGCCCGTTGGGCACCTTCATGGCCTTCGGCTTCGGATTCGAGCAACACCCGCATATCGTTACCGATACCAGACAACCCTTTGAGGCCGCTGTGTTTATTCAGTGTTGTCATAATTGCTGTCATATCCAGATCCGAATGATCCAGCATATGCTGGGCCAGCCCCGGATCGATATTACCGCAGCGGGTGCCCATCACCACCCCTTCCAGCGGTGTCAGCCCCATGCTGGTATCAACCGATTGCCCATCCCGGACGGCACATACACTGCAGCCATTGCCCAGGTGACTGATCAGTAAATTAAGTGATTCGGCCGGTCTGGCCAGGCGCTGGCTGGCTTGCTCAAGAATGTAGCGATAGCTGGTGCCATGAAACCCATAACGGCGTACCCCGGCGTTTTGATACCACTCATATGGCGTGCCGTAGAGCCAGGTTTGCTCTGGAATACTCTGATGAAACGCCGTATCAAATACAGCCACTTGCGGGGCAGACGGAAACAGCTCTTTGCATAAATGGATACCGACCAGGTTCATCGGATTATGCAGTGGTGCCAGCGGCGACAAGGTTTCCAGTTCGGCGACGTTATCGGCATTCAGCACAATGCTGCTGTGAAAACGTTCGCCGCCATGAACCACCCGGTGGCCAACACCGGCCAGGTCGTGGAGTTTGCTCCGCGTGGCCTCGATAAAGGCCTGCATGCCTTCCTTGTGGCCAGAGCCAGGTGGCAGGTGGATGCGTACTTCGGGGTCGCCGTGGAGAATCAAATGGGGTTCATCTTCGCCCAGTCGTTCGGCAACACCGGTGAAGGTGGTTTTGGGGCAGTGATCTTCGGGAAACAGGGCAAACTTGATGGATGAGCTGCCGCAGTTGATAACCAATATAGGCTGTTTCATTCGCTGTCCTTGATGATGAGTAAGATCAATAGGGTGATTCAAGCCAACATGATGAGTCATGCTTGATATTTAAAAATTGATTAGTAACAGGCTGCGCTGTATTTCTTACATTCATTACACAGGTTGGTAGTGAAGTGTGTTTGTTTTTGTTACCGGTTAGGCGCCGTGGCGGGGTGGGTATCTGCCATGTAACAAGACTCCCGGGCCAGCATGGCCGCTTTACGCTGGACTCCCCAGCGATAACCGCCGATGGCACCACTGGCCTGGATCACCCGGTGACACGGGATCAACCAGGCCACCGGATTGGCCCCCACTGCCCCGCCCACGGCACGGCTGGCGTTGGGATTACCCAGCGCTGCCGCCAGCGCACCGTAAGTGGTACGTGACCCACTGCCAGTTTCCAGTAATGCGCGCCAGACACTGACCTGAAAATTGGTACCACGCAGCAAGAGCGGAACCGGTTGCTGCTGCGATAACGTCTGCGTTTGTAATGGTTGAAACACATAATCGAGAAGACGGCTGGCAGCGTGATTGTCTGCCACTAGCTGCGCGTTAGGCCAGCTGCCCGATAAACGCTCAAAGGCCGCATGGTGATCGGCGGCGGTCGGGTGCTGGCCGGTAGCCATTGGCGTTGTCGCGAGAAACGTCAGCTGGCAGATCCCGCGGTCGGTCCAGGCGATAAACGCCTCGCCAAACAGTGTAAAACCACGGCCATAACGGATCTGCAGCTCTGCTCCCATGCGTTTGAAATCACCGGGTGTCACGGCCTCGATGGCAACAAAATGATCGTAAAGACGGGATGGACTGCTTAACCCCAGTGCCAGGCTGGTATCCAGCAGACTGTGATGATCGAGCAGCAAGGGTTTTGCCTGTTCGGTGGTGAGTGTCTGCAAAAAACGTTTGGGCGATACTCCCGCCCAGCGCTGGAACAGTTTCAGACAATAACCTGGGCTGAGCTGTAGATACGCCGCCAGGGCATCAAGGGTTGGCTGTTCCGTTACATGCTGCTGCAGATAATCGATCGCGGCGGCAATACGGTGAAAATCACGGCTTTGCTGCTCGCCAGCGTATGGCTCGGTACCCTGGGCAGAGCGTTGGGTGGCAGGTTGAACAGAGCGCTGTTGTAGCAGAGAAAACGCTGGTGAGTTGCTCATGACAATCAGTCGGGTAGTGGTATCAACCTTCAGGATACCCGGCTGTCTGAGTGGCAGCGACCCGATTGTGGCTCTCGATGCCTGACAGCTTGTGCCTGATCGTCAGTTGCGCTGCCTGCAAACGTTTGTCTTTGGCGCTACGCCACTAATCCGCATAAACCGTTATACGATCGCTGTTACCTTCGTTATCAATCAAGACGATTTGTTGCGCGCCAGCGCGGCGTAAAGACAGGGTCAATGGCTGCTGTTCGGTGCTGCTGCCCCGGTATTCACCATTGATATACCAACTGCGGGTGCCAACGCCGCCATTCGCGCTGAGGGTAAGGCTGGGGAGTACATGTTCCCCGGCCGGGTTGTTTTGGCTGGCGCGGATATGTTCGCCGGGTTCTATCCCTGTGATTTGCAGCTGGCGTTCGAGTCGTAAAGATGATTCACAGCCAGGTGCCGGTGATGGGAGTTGTTGGCTGAGACGCTGCGAGGCGGGAATCCAGGATTCCAGCATGATTGGCCACAGGGCTAATGATTGTAAGCGGGTTGGGGTGCCGCTGCGGTCGCAGTGAGCGTTGACGCGTTGGCCATGTTGGTTGACCAGAACGGGCAGAGGGTTGGGAGCACCGGGATTGGCGCTGTCTGGCAAGGTTGGTGGCACCAGTTGGCGAATACTCCAGCCCGTTACCGTGCGGTGGCACTGGTCGTCAGGGGTGTCGCTGAGCAGACGGCCCAGTGGCCAGCAGGCGTCGATGGCCTGTACTGGCGGAGGCGGTTCCGGCCAGCGTGGCCGGCGATCGATCATGGTCATGATACGTTGCAGCGCAGGCATGGCGGTGACGGCCCCGAAATAGCCGGGTGACGGCGTGCCATCCGGGCGTCCAAACCAGACGCCGACAGTGTACTCCGGGGTGATACCAATGGCCCAGCTGTCGCGAAAGCCATAGCTGGTGCCGGTTTTCCAACCGAAGGTGCGGGGCTGGATCACGTCGACACTGCGGGTGCGATTGGGGAGCGGGTTACGTAGCCAGTCGGCGGTGACCCAGGCGGCTTCCGGGCTGAGTAGCTGGCGGCCACGGTTGGGAAGAGCAATGGGCGGGGTGTTTATCGCTGGGCGGGAAGGCAATGAGTGTGTATGTGCTGCCGATAGCAAGGGTTGTAACGGAAACACCTGGCCCTGATTCATCAGCGAGCTGTAGAGCATGACCAGTTGCCACAGGCTGACGCCACCACCGCCCAGTGCCAGCGACAGATTCGGGCGGGCAGCATCGGGGAGTTGGTAATGGAAACCGGCATTGCTGAGGGCAGCATAAAAACGTGCCGGGGTTAATGCTTCCAGCACCTGTACCGCTGGCAGGTTGAGAGAGTAGTTCAAGGCCCGTGGTGGTGAGACCGGCCCGGAAAAACCGGCCGAGAAGTTACCCGGCTGATAGGCCTGGCGCAGCCGGGGGGCATCGGTTAGCAAACTGGCACCATGAATCAGCCCTTGATCCAGCGCCAGACCATAAATAAAAGGCTTTAACGTTGAGCCAGGGGAACGAATGGCTTGCACCATATCCACATGCCCCAGTCGTTGCGGGTTGCCAAAGTCGGCAGTGCCACTGTAAACGCGGATTTCATGACTGGGATTGTGTACCACCAGCACGGCGGCGGAGTGATGGCGGGGGAATAGCTGGATATCGCGCTGTAACTGACGGCTGATTTCCCGTTGCAGGTCGCCGTCCAGAGTGGTGTGAATCAGCGGTTGTTGCGGATAACGCTGAATCAGATGGCGAGCCAGCAAGGGAGCTTGTTGCGGGGTGTCGGGTTGGCGCGCAAAGACCGGGTCCAGCAGCGCCTGTTGATAGGCGTGCGGGCTGATGGCCTCAAAACGCAGCAGGCGCCGGAGTACTTTATCCCGGGCGGCCCGTGCTCTTTGTGGGTGGCGATCAGGGCGCAGCCGACTGGGCGCTTGGGGCAATACCGCCAGCAAGGCGGATTCTGATAACGACAGTTCAGCGGCAGGTTTGTCGAGATACATCTGGGCAGCCGCTTCGACTCCCTCGATCACGCCGCCCATCGGAACATAATTCAGATAGAGAGTAAGAATTTCTTCTTTGCCCAGTTGCCATTCCAGTTGCAAGGCCCGCAATGCCTGCTGCAGTTTGCCACTGAGGTTGCGGTGGTGCGGATACAAACGCCGTGCGACCTGCATGGTCAGAGTGGAGCCTCCCGATACCACACAGCCACATTGCAGGTTTTGCCACGCAGCACGGGCGATGGCGAATGGATTGATACCGGGGTGGTGGTAAAACCAGCGATCTTCGTAGTGCAATACCGCGGCCAGATAGTCGGGGGCAATCTGGTCGAGAGTGACTGGCAAGCGCCAGACCCCCTGGGCATCGGGAAAGGCGCGCAGGGTGCGGCCATGACGATCAACCACCACACGGGAAAACGCCTGTTGATTGTGCTCCGGCAGTTGCAGTGGATAACGCCAGTTCAGCAGCAGCGCCAGCAGGATCAGGAGAGCCGTGCCGGCTCCCAGCCATATGACCCATCGTAACCCGGTTGGTTGTTCAGGCTGCTGCCGGTGTTGGTGCTCGTGCTGCCGGGGCCTGGCCCGGCGTTTGGCGATTGATGGTTTACTCAATGATCAGCCAGTGTGTATTGGCTCCCACCGAGCGGGCTTCCGGATCGTACATATCTTCCAGCAACGGGCCGGGAATACGGTATTTGCCGGGGGTGACAGCACGTACCAGATAAAACACCCGCGCGCTGCGATGGTCGCCGGTTTCCAGGGCGGCGACAAAGCGGTCGTCACGGTATTCCTGATGGATCACACCGTTGTTCTCCGTCCAGTCGGCAACTGAGGTGCCATCGATCTTGATTTTGGCTACCGACAGGCTGTCGAGCAGGTTCTGGTTCTCCAGCTCCAGGCCCGCAGGTAACAGATCGACGGCCAACAGATCCGGACGATATTGTGTGCTGCTGATCTGTAACTCCACCAGCATCAAATCTCCGGTAGCCAGAGTCAGAGGCTGATCGGTAAGGGCGATGGGTTGACCGCCCTGATGATAGTAGCGGCGCTGGATATCAATATTGTGAGAGCTCCTGGATTGGTTCAGCTCACGGTAGCCTTGCACCAGCAGCTCGGCACTGAATGTCTCGGTGCCGGTGTTGGTGAGGGTTAATCCTGCCAATACGTCCGCGTCACCGGAGTTGAAGTGCTGCATCTGTTGGCCGGTCAGGTCATGGCTGACATCGGCATAACTCAGGTTGGCTTGCCAGTGGTTGCCTTGTTGTGATGATTGCTGCGCTTGCTGGTGTGACGCACGCAGCAGTTGAATACGCTCCTGGGTACTGAGGTAGCGGCGGCTGCGCAGACTGGCTTCCAGCGAGAACAGCAGGTCATCTGCCCACTCGGTATCGAGGTTGTTGGCCATCAGCAGCGCCGCCATGGCGGCCTGATCCCGGATGGCAGAGCCGTAGTCGCCGATGTAGAGGTTTTCTGGTCGTTGTGCTTGTCGGGCCTGTTGCAGCAGCTGTGTTGCCAGTGCCTTGTCGCCGAGCTGTTGGGCTGCCAGGGCCAGATGCACCAGTGCCAACGGGGTGGCGTTGACGGGCTGGGCGTTACTGAGTGAGCGGACATCGGTCAGGGTGATGCGTTGCTGCTGGGCCAGTACATACGCGGCATAGGAGCGATAGATAAAGCGGTACAGCGTGCTGTCTTCGTTCCAGCGTTCGGTGTTATGGCCGCGACCACGAATGTAGTCGTGCAGACGCGTCAGCGCTTTGTCGATGATTTCCTGATCGACATCAAAACCACGGTTTTTGGCGTCAACCAGAAACTGGGTCGCGTAGGCGGTGAGCCAGTGTTGTTCGTAGGCATCACTGGATGACCACAGGCTGAAACCACCGCTGCTGAGCATTTTTTTGATAATGCGCTGAATGCTGGCTGCCATTGCCTGTTCACGGGAGATGCTGCTGGCGCGCCTGTCGTTCAGGGCATCGATTTGCTGTTGTTCGACAAACAACCAGGGATAGCTGCTGGACACTGACTGCTCCAGGCAGCCATAGGGGTAATGCAGCAGCTGGTCGAGTTGACGGTGTGGATTGAGGTTTACCTGGGGGTCCAGTGTCAGCCGGGTGGAGAGGTAGCGGCTGTCCATGCCGTGCAGTTGCCCGGCAGTCAATTGCAGTTGTTCATTGCTGCTGAGACGGCCCCGGACAAATTCGGAGTAGGCCGGTAACGTCGGGCGGCTGATCAGGGTCCAGCGGCGGTCGATGGGGTATTCCGGTAGCCCTGTGACTTGCATGCGGAATTCAATTTCGCCCAGTGAGATGGTTTCCGGATAGGTTGCCCGGAATGGATAACGCAGCGTCTGTTTTTGTTGGTTGGCCAGCGTCAGGGTACGTGGCTCGGCCTCAAATTCGACCGGGCCAAAGGCACTGGGGGTGACGGTCAGGGTCTGGGGTTGGCCACTCAGGTTGGTGACGTCGAGAGCGATATGGGCATCGTCATCCATACCGGCAAACCGTGGCATCGATAGCTGGGTCACAATGGGGGCGGCCACCGTGACTTCCTGTTCCATATGACCAAAAGCATCGTCGGTAAAGGCCACGGCCATCAGCCGCAGACGGCCGTTGAAGTCGGGTAGCTGCAGCGGAATATTGGCAACCCCATTAACGACGTCGACCTTGCCGGAAAACAACGACACGATTTGTACTTGTGAACGGGCCATGTCGCCGCCTCGGGCCATGGCGGCATCACCACCAAAGTTGAGCGTCGCTGGTTGGCTGTTGTTGAAGTCGATCACCTGGCTATAGATATCGAACATATCAACACTGTAGCGACGTGGTTCAAAGAAAAAGCTGAACGGATCGGGGGTGTCGAAACGAGAGATTGATAACACGCCAACATCGACCGCAGCCAGTGTCACCCAGGCTTGTTTGGGCGCTTGCTGTTGCTGGCTGACCTGTAACTCGACGTTGACGGTGCGGTCTGGCAGCCAGCGTTCAGGGACGTTGGACTCAATCGTCAGTTGGCGGTCACTGCGATCCAGAGGCAGGTGAATCAGGCCAATGGCGCGGGTGGGGGTAATACGTTTCTGGCTGTCGGCCGGTTGCAGATGCAACACGCTGACGTAAATATCATGGCGTTTCCAGCTCGGGTCGATCGGGATATCAACATGACCTCCCTGACTACTGAGGTCGACGCGCTTGAGCCATAACAATTGGTCGGCTTCGACCATCACCAGCGCCTGAGAGGTCGCTTGTGGTGACTGTTCCGCTGCAGAGGGTGGGGTAATGGCCAGGCGTGCAACATCCCCGCCCTGATAACCACTCTTGTCCCAGTTCAGCGTTACCTGGCGGGGACGCGCATTGCCATCTTGTCTGCCATACCAGCTATAGCCGGACTGGAATTCCAGTACGGCGGTCTGGCCGCTGTCCGGGTTTTCGACTTCCAGTCGATAACTGCCCCAGTCGACAGGGACGGCAACCGGAGTTGGCTGATTGGCCGATAGATCCACCGCCAGGGTCAGTTCAACAGTGGTGCGCTCTTTTTGTTCGTAGTACCAACCCCGGTCGCTGCTGTAACGCCAGTCGTGATCCGGGTTGGTATTGATCAAGCGTACCTTGACCTGACGGGCGGCCAAGAGCTGGTCGCTGCCATCAGTCATCAGCAGTTCAAAATGGGCCAGGCCATTGGAAGGGGCACGATCATCAAACAGTGGGCGAACCCCCACCAATGGCGAGTGAGGTAGCCAGATTTCTTTTTGCCGCCGTACGACTGGTCGGCCACCGCTTTCAAACAGACTGGCGGTAATGGTGATGGCCATCGGTGTGGGCGACGCTGACCAGCTGTTGGTAATGGCGAGATCCACTTTTCCTTGTGCATCCAGCGTGTGTTCAAGCTGTTGCTGGTTATTCCAGTCGGTTTCGGTAGCGTTGCCAAAGACGTAGTCGGACCAGCGTTCAAACGGGTGTAACTCGGGTTGGATATCCAGTGCTGCCTGCAGTCGATTCCCTGCTGCTGGAGCACCGTACAGATACTCGCCCAACAGTGGCACGGTCAGATTGCTGTTACCGTGGTGCAGGTTGGCATCGCTCCGAGTGGCTTCCGGGTGCCAGCTGATTTTCAGTCGTTCCGGCATAAAGTCTTCGACTTTGAAGCGATAGCGGCTGGTGGTGTTGTCGGGCAAGCGGATACTGATCTGCCAGTCGCCGGTCATGGCATCAGCGGCCAGCGGTAGTGACCAATGGTAATAACCGGAGGTGGACGGTGACAGCGTCAGGGTTTTGACTTGTTGGCCGTCGGGGCGTGTGACAATGGCCTTGAGTTTGGGCTGACGAATTTTTTCGCCATCCTGGCCGCGCAGCAAGGCGGAAAACTCCGCGGTTTCGCCTCCTCGATACAAATCACGGGGGCTGTAAATAAACAGCTCCTGCTGATGGGGGGAGCGTTGGCTGAAATGAAAATCCGACAGGTCAATGGCACTGGTTTTCAGCGGTAACAGACTGACCGATTTTCCTTTGCGCACCACCAGTGCGGTACTGTTGGAATTACGACCATGAAGCAAGGTGTTACGAATACTCAGTTGGCCGCTCTGGTTGGTTGTACCCAGCCGGACGGCGGAGCCATCCCTGGACAGCAGTTCCACCTTGGCATTGGCAATTGGCTGGGTGGTTTCCAGGCTTTGTACCAGCAGTTCTGATTGATTGGCGTATTGATGCAGGTGCAAGCCGAGATCAGTCAGGCTGTAATACGTGGTCGCTTGTTGGGAATCAAAGGTGCCGGGGATATTCATCACGACCAGGTAGACACCCGGTGCCGCCAGCTCGGGAATATCACCAATAGGCAGGTTGATCTGGCGGCGGCGGTTTTGTTCGTCGGTCAGCTTGAAACGGCCTTCATATTTCAGCTCGGCCACCTGTGACAGATACTGTCGGGTCCAGCTGGATGAGCGGATGTTTTTACCAAGGTAGAGACCGGCCTGATGCAGTTGGTCATCCTGCATGCGGAAAAAACTGACATTGGCTTCAGGGACGTTTTGGGTAATAACCGGCAAGCCTTGCTGGCTGCTGAAGGCCAATACCCGGCCATCGCTGGCAAACGCCAGACTGGCGGGAGCTGCCTGGGTGTTAACGGTTGCCTTGCTGCTGCTGTTTAATACTGAGCCGTTGATGCCTTTCAAGCCTGCGCTGACGGTCAGCTTGTATTGGGTTTCTGGCTCGGCACCCAGCATGTACAGAATGCGGCGATCATCCGACAGCACCCAGCTTTTGCTTTTGGAGCTGTTGACGTTGATATATTCATCGAATGCCTGACGGTCGTCCAGTGGTACGGAGAACTGGATATGCACCGTGCTGCCGCCGTCGTAACTGGCTTCACTGATACGCACGACCGAGAGCGGTATACCGTCGTAACGTTGTTGAATATCATCGGTTGGTATGGCGTTGGCGGACTCAACGCCAGAAGTCGAGTCAGAAGTCGAGTCAGAAGTCGAGTCAGAAGTCGAGTCAGAGGTTGGCGTTGGGGCCGCCGGGAGCGTCTCTGCAGCGGCGGCTGCTTGTGCCGGCGCAGAGGTTTCACGCACAGCAGCATTATCTGTTTCTGGTTCCGATTGAGTACAACCGCCGGTGACTGTGATGACAGCCAATAGGCCAGTCAGCGCGAGATGAGCGCAAGCCTTGCGCAGTAACCCGTTGGACATTTCCCTTCCCCCAAAAATAATGGGGCGGAATTAAGCCATATTTGCATGTGGGTAGCCAGTGACACCATCACACCAGCTGGCTAAAAGGGCGCAGGGCCGATAGAATGTCGCCCTTTTCTTTTCCCGGTCGTTTCATCCTCATTCTGATTGAAATGCCGGAGCCTTCCCAAGGCTGAATTCATCTGGAGAATTTCATGTCAGACATCAAAAAAGTGGTGCTGGCCTATTCTGGTGGTCTGGATACATCCGTGATCGCCAAATGGCTGCAAACTGAATACAACTGCGAAGTCGTCACCTTTACCGCTGACCTGGGTCAGGGCGAAGAAGTAGAGCCTGCGCGCGCCAAAGCAGAAGCGCTTGGTATTAAAGAAATCTTTATCGATGATCTGCGTGAAGAGTTTGCCCGTGACTTCGTTTTCCCGATGTTCCGCGCCAACACCATCTACGAAGGTGAATACCTGCTGGGCACTTCGATTGCACGGCCATTAATCGCCAAACGTTTGATCGAAATCGCCAACGCAACCGGTGCCGATGCCATTGCCCACGGCGCAACCGGTAAAGGTAACGACCAGGTGCGTTTTGAGCTGGGAGCCTACGCTCTCAAGCCCGGCGTTAAAGTAATTGCGCCATGGCGCGAATGGGAACTGACTTCCCGTGAAACCCTGATGGCTTACTGTGATGAGCATGACATCAAGGTCGAGAACAAAGCCGGTAAAAAATCCCCATACTCCATGGATGCCAACCTGCTGCACATCTCCTACGAAGGGGATCTGCTGGAAAACCCGTGGAACGAGCCGGAAGAAGACATGTGGCTGTGGTCTGTTTCACCGGAAAACGCCCCGGACGAAGCAACTTACCTGACACTGACCTTCAAGAACGGTGACCCGGTTGCCATCGATGGCGTGGAGAAATCCCCGGCCACCATTATGGAAGAACTGAACAAACTGGGTGGCGATAACGGCATTGGTCGTGTCGACATTGTTGAAAACCGCTACGTCGGCATGAAAGCCCGTGGCTGTTACGAAACCCCGGCCGGTACCATCATGCTGAAAGCACACCGGGCGATCGAATCCATCACCCTGGATCGTGAAGCGGCGCACCTGAAAGACGAGTTGATGCCGAAATACGCCAACCTGATCTACAACGGTTACTGGTGGTCGCCAGAACGCAAAATGCTGCAAGCCGCCATCGACGACACTCAAGCCGTCGTTAACGGCGACGTACGGGTGAAACTGTACAAAGGCAACGTTATTGTGGTTGGCCGTCAATCAGAAGGCTCGTTGTTCGATGAAGCCATCGCTACCTTCGAAGACGATGCCGGTGCCTACGACCAGAAAGACGCCGCAGGCTTTATCAAGCTCAACGCCTTGCGTCTGCGCACGGCTGCCAAAAAAGGCCGTGGCATGCTGTAATAGGGTCTGTAGTGGATGACCGCAAGACCAGAAACGGGAGCCTCGGCTCCCGTTTTTTATTGCCTTATGCCAGGCTCGCTCCAGATCAAACGGTGGGTGATGTAGCAAGCAATAAGCAGTAGCAACGGAAACAAGCCCTAAAGCCCGCTTGTGACTGAGAGAATGGGGTTGGGTATTTATAGAACGGCTGATAGAACAGCGGATAGAACGGCTAATAAAAGGGTAAAGGTGAAAGGTGAGTCAGATGAATAGATTGATTGGGTTATTGTTGGTTGTTTTATCATCGGTTTCTTACGCTAAAGACATCGATTCTGCCGCTGGTTTTCTGGCCGATTTTTTATCTGGTCATTACACCCTGGTCGGCAAGGCGGTTAATTCCGATGCCACTTACACCGGAAAAGTCACCCTCTATCAAGAACACGGTGCTCTGAAGGTGAAACGAGCGATCAATAACCGGGTTGTTCTGGCTGATGCAACGCTTGAAAAGTCATTCAGCGGCGATGCCGATGTGCTGAAGATCCAGTTTACGGATAACGGCGTGAACTATAAGGAAAGCTGTCTGTTCAGTGGCGACCTGGATAATTATGCTCGCATCAGCTGTTATCTGTATATGGCGGATGGCGAGACCAATAGCCGTGGACTGGAAACATTTTTTATCGACCCTGTGCCGCGCTAGGCAGTGAACACCCGGCGGCGGATTAACATACCTGCGGATACGGACAGCATTGGATTTACAGCGCCATGGCCCGTTGATATGGTCCGTTGGAATAATTGTTCAACTTTACTGACGCATTGTGGTCTGTACTCTGGCCCAATCCCTTTAGCTTGAAAGGAAAACCATGACCAGTCTCAGACAGCAAACCGACGCCCAGATCGAGAAAACGCGCCAGGCAAATCCTGTGTTTATGCAAGCGATCGAAGACGTGCTGGAATCCGCCCGGCGTTTTGAAGCTGGCTGTGAGGCCATTGCCGTCGGTCAGACAGCTCCCGATTTCAGCCTGCCCAATGCCAGTGGTGAACCTGTTTCACTGGCTGCCATGTTGGCCAACGGGCCGGTGGTGATCGCCTTTTACCGGGGCAGCTGGTGCCCTTACTGCAACCTGGAATTACGGGCATTGCAGGCTCGGCTGGCAGACATTCATGGATTGGGTGCTGAGTTGATCGCAATCAGCCCGCAAATGCCGGATGAGTCGTTAACACAGCCTGAACGAGGTGCCCTGGCCTTTCCGGTATTGTCGGATCAGGATGCCCTGGTGGCTGCTCAGTTTGGTGTGGCCTGGCAAGTACCGGATATCATTCTGGAGCATATGCGGGTCGATCGAAAACTGGATCTGGCCGATCTTAACAAGGGTAATGGCAGCATCTTGCCGATTCCGGCGACATTTGTACTGGATCGCCATGGGGTGGTGGCCTGGCAGTTTGTTGATGTCGACTACCGCAAACGTGCCGAGCCAGAGGATGTGGTTGCCGTACTGCAACAGCTGGCCGGTGAATAATCTCATGGCATGTTATCGATGGCTTAACAGGACCTATCAACATGATTAAATCAGTTTCAATCAGCCTGCTACTGGTGGCTGCGACATTTTCGACGACCACACAGGCTGCCGACGCAGCAGCGACTGACAGCCTGGTCCGCTATGAAAGCCGTTATTCAGTCGCTGAAACCGCCGACCGGTTTGAGCATATCGTCAAACAAAAAGGCCTGACGTTATTTACCCGGATAGATCATCAGAAAAATGCCCGTGGCGTTGATCTGGAGCTGAGGCCTACCGAAGTGATTATTTTTGGTAATCCAAAAGTCGGGACCCTGCTGATGCAATGCGCCCAGGACATGGCGATTGATTTACCGCAGAAAGTGTTAATCACAGAGGATGCCGACAATAAGGTCTGGCTGTCTTATAACAATCCGGAATATTTGAAGAAACGTCATCATATAACGGGCTGTGATGCGGTCATCGGTAAAATATCCGGTGTACTGGGCGCACTGTCACAAGCGGCGGTTCAGTAAGTATCAGCGATGGAAATCAGTTCATGGCTGTGGCTGTAGATTTCCAGAATATTGCCGAACGGATGGACGCCAAAAATATTCTTTGACAACCTTGCCAGACTATAAGAATCTAATAAGACAATGTAGCCGACCGCTGATGCGTCGGCTGATTGAGGCGTTGTAAGTCTTCTATAGGTTTCGGAGGGATATGATAATGGCAGGATATAAAACTGGGTCAAAATGGAATGACGAGAACGAACTTCGTTGCTTACACGCATTTAAGCAGCTTGAGGAAAATCAATTTCCAAGAAAGTTACTTACTGAGCTTTCTAAGGGTGTAGCAACAGCTACAGGTTTAGATGTTGGATCAGTCAAAGCCAAAATAGGCAACTATAATTCAGTTGTGGGTGTTACTGGCCACTCTAATGCATCGAAAAATACCATTTCAATATATCATAAATACGGCCAATTTAGCGCGATTTAAATCCAAAAAAATTATTGCTGTTTACAAAATTTTATAACAAGGCCAGAACAATTTTGCAATGTAAAAATCGTATTATACTGGACGGCCTACGCTTCGACTGCCTGTGTTGTCGGCGTTATGTGTAAAAGGGATATTTATGACACTTCTGAGTACACTGGGGTATGCACCTAAAAAAAAATCTCCAATTCCAGTCAAGGAATTTATCAATGCGAATGAAATTAGTATTGTGATTCCTGTAAAAAACAACCAGTTTGGAATTTCTAGATTTTTACATATCTTTGAAGAAATAACGCCAAAGGAGTTTTATCCTTTAGAAATTATAATTATTGATAATAACTCTGGTCTACCGATTGAAATATCTAGAAATTATCCTGTAAAGTTGAGGCTGTCTAAATGTAAGCCGGTGGGTCCTGCTTCTGCCAGAAATAAAGGAGTGGAAATATCAAAAGGCCAATGGATTCTATTTACTGACTCAGACTGTATTCCAACAGAAAGCTCTATTTCTGGATATTGTAGAACTGATAACAAAGTAATAGCTTATGCTGGTGGGATAGAAATAGTATCAAATGACATACTTTCAAAATATTATAGAACCCAAGAAACCCTTATCCCACCTGAGGCAAAATATGCTGAAACAGTACGCCCAGACTATCTTGTTACAGCAAACTGTTTGATTCAAAAAAGTGCTATAGATTTTGTTGGTGGTTTTGATAGTAATTTTAAACAAGCTGGAGGAGAAGATATAGATATCGCCTTTAGGTTGTTGGAAATAGGTGAGCTAGATTACCAGTTCAATAGTGTAACCCGACATGAATTTGATGATGGGGTAGCAGGATTTGTTAAAAGATTTAAACGATATGGTAGAGGTAATAAACAATTAGCAATAAAGTATAATTTGGATTTATTGCCGACATTTTTCTTCCCTAAGAAAATTTCATTTTTCAACGTACTTCTTGCCGTTATTCAATTTTTGGCAATGCGTTATGGATATGCAAAAGGTGGCATTAAATGAAAAGGATTTTGATCACTGAGGTGCTGGGTTTATTGGCTCCAATTTGTTGCGAAAAATCAATAATAACTCGGTTGAAATTACTGTAATAGATAATTTGAAGTCAGGGTTTGAGGATAATATTAAAGGTCAAGATATTAAATTTATTAAAGATGATATATTGCTTTTTGATCTTTCTACTTTGGAAAGGCAGGATGAAATATACCACTTAGCATGCCCTGCCTCTCCTTCTCATTATCAAGACGATCCTATAAATACCCTAGATGTTTGCTATAAAGGAACTCAGAAAATTCTTGAATATGCATATGAATATGGTTCAAAAGTTGTTGTTTCCTCAACTTCTGAAGTTTATGGTGATCCATTAGAATCACCCCAGTGTGAAAATTATAATGGAAATGTAAGCACGTTATCAGTTAGAGCATGTTATGATGAAGGAAAAAGAGTGGCCGAAACATTATGTTTTGAATATCACCGTAAAGGAGTGGATGTTAGGATTGCTAGGCTATTTAATACTTATGGTCCACACATGGCTGAAAATGACGGTAGAGTAATTTCAAACTTTATTTGCCAGGCGTTGAAAGATAATCCATTGACAATTTATGGCTCTGGAGAGCAAACCAGATCGTTTTGCTATGTTGATGATACCATTCGTGGTTTAGAGGAATTAATGATTTTAGAAAGTAGTGATTTTGTGTTTGTTAATATTGGGAATAACAATGAAGTGACAGTAAATTTCGTAGCAGAAATTATTTCTGAACTTACGGAGAGGGATTGCAACTTTAAAGATTATCCATTACCTGATGGAGACCCTAAGGTTAGGAAGCCAGACTTAAGTAAAGCTAAGAAAGTTATTGGTTGGGAACCAAAAATATCATTTTATAAAGGGTTGAAGTTAACTATTGATTATTTTAAAAAAAACACATAACAAAAAGCTTAAGCTAGATATCTCGCGTTTGCAGAAGAGCGTAGTAAGGTAGGCTGCCATCCTTGATGGCTTGGTAGTCTTCGAGGGAGAACATAACCACAGGTGTCTCACTCTTTCTGGTAATAATCATGGGTGAGTAGTCGTTACAGCCCCTTTCCATGGTTTTAGCAATATTTGCTCGGGCTGCTGTGTAGTTTATGGCCCCGGCTGTATCAGCCGGGGCCGTTGTGACCAAACCATCCCAGAAAACAGATTGGGGTGGCGCAGGTACTTTGCTTATCCTGACAGTTATCTCTGGGAAGTAGCGTATAATCTGCTGTTTTGGGTCGGACCATCAGATGAGCAGGCTGTATAACAAACCGCAGAAATACGCGGGAAAGTCAGGCCTTCGGACGCCCTTGTCAGGGTGTTGCTGTGCTCTGCGTTATGCCGCCAACAGCGTTGCACATGCTAGCCTCAAACGGTAAAGAAATACCAGGAGTAACGGAATGAAATTTATAAACACCTCAAGGCTTAGCCAATATATAGCCTTGCCTTTTGCTTGTACTTTCTTATTGGTTGCATGTGACCGTTCCTCTATAGAGACCGAGAATTCAGATTTAAATAATGAAAAGACCATAATGACGCAAGGTCTGGATATTTCTTTATTTAAAGATGAAGCATTTATTAAAAATCCTGAAATAGTCGATTGCGAAACAAACGCTGGCACCAAAACCACTTGTTACAAGTTAGTCTCATCAGGTGGCCCCGCAGGGCGTGAGCCTGGTGATTTTTGCCCAAGAAATATCACTGATGGGGCTGATGTATCGGGTGGCTGGTTTAGTAAAGATGGAGCCGGGGATCTGGTTGATTTAAGCGGGGAATTTATTGCCAATCTGGCAAGCTATTATGATGACCCTAATTGGAAACTCTATGATCCAGAGACAGGTAAAGTACGTTATACCGCGACAAAAGAGGCGTGTTTTGGGGCTGCAAAGCCCGATGTAGAGGAACAATACAAACAAAACTGTATCGAGTGTGAATTGGCTTACCTTGATGATGATTTTTCACGCACATATCTGATTCCTACCCAGCCTATCCAGGCTGCCAAGCCTGAACGTGTTCGAACCGTAGGTATTGCACTTGATGGAGCTGAGCTTGCAGGGCCTGCTCCGGTTGATGCTATTTTAGGAAGCTACACCATTGCTGCCTTTGATGATTGCGGTGGCCACATCAATGCACATCAAGGGTATCATTATCATTCAACAACAGGTTGTACCGATACGCCGGTTAGTGATGACGGATATGCGCCACTGATCGGTTATGCGCCTGATGGCTATGCTATTTACGCTATGCTTGATGCCCTGGGTAATGAGGCTGAATCGCTCGATGAATGTCGCGGCACGAGCGACTCTGTCCGTGGATACCACTATCGTGCCGCCAGCCCTAGTGAAAATATGATTATTGGTTGTATACGAGGTGAGTTTGTCCTGCCTGAAGGCGGCCCTCGCGATGGTCAACGTCCACCACCTCCACATGAAAAACAACACTAATAAATGAGGTTGATTTGATGAAAAACAATTTATTCAGCATCTCTATTTTGTTGTTATCCAATGCGATGTGTTCCTGGGCTTATGCACATTCACTTCCACTCAACAGTATGGCGATAGAAGCTTGCCAAGCGAAAGAAAAATCTCAAGATTGCCAATACTCAGGTCATCATAATGATTTGTATATTGGCACCTGCCAATTAGCAACGGAAACAAAGCTTATTTGCGTAAGAAATAAACCAATTCAAAAAATTGAAGGTGATATGGTGAAACTCGAAGTAAATAAGAAAATCGAAAATTCCAATGAGCATAACCAGCAAATGCAAACGACACAGTAAACTGCGCGGCTGATTTGGGCGTTATATCCCATGCCGGGAGCTATGGAAACCATAGCGATCATTCTCCTTCTATCGTTTATCGGATTGGCAGCGCTGTATTGGTATTGGGCAATCACTCCTTATGATGTCCTTCTCGGCTTCGCAGTCGGAGGCATACTCGCCCTGCGGGCGTCAAGCCTGTTGGTTTCTTCAAGCGAGTGAATGGCTCGAAGTTCGCAACGTATGACAGCCGGCTGTTTTCGCCTTTCTGTCTGTTAGCTGGCGGGGCGTTCTTGGTACTGGCGGCAGGCAGGATATAACAAGTCGCTGGACCGCCGACCTCCAAAAGTCGGGACACTGTTGATGCAATGTGGCCAAGGCATAGCGATTGATTGACCGCAGAAAGTATTAATCGCAACAAGGCCTGGCTGTTGTATTACAACCCGGAATACTTGAAGAAGCACCATCATATAACGAGCTGTGATGTGGCCATACACGTAAAAACGTGCGCGTTTTGTCAGAGTTAATTGATTGTTTTTCCATCAGCTGTTAGCGTAGATGGCTGAAGTAAGAGGCATTAGCGTATCGGAGAAAGTGCTTTGCGTGCCATCAAGGATGGGAAAATGCGCATGCGCGTTTAGACGGGCAGGGACGATTTGGCAGATAATTAAATGATTAATAAAATCAAAGTATTAAATGATATCTTAAAAAAATTAACCACCGATAAAACGTGCATGCTCAGAAATAGAACTGTTAGATGTTCACAATCACAGAATTTAGAGTTTGGTTCACCAAACTGAAAACGACTTGGGAGTATGGATTACAGTAAGTATCGAGGTCGATGCGTCGCTCGAAATAGAACTATCAACTGCCCCTTTGGTAACTTTGGAACAGGAGAAAGTAGATATGAAGAGCAATAGTAATAGCAATATTATGAAAAACGTAAAAAGTGGAATCGTGGCGTTTCTGGGGGCCTGGTGGTAGATTCTATTTCGAGCGAGTCGCAGCCAAAAATACTTTTGTAGTCTGCCTGGGAGCACGCCATGGGGGTTCGATTCCCCCGACCCCTCCATATAAATAAGGCTAGGGAAGCTCTGCAAAAGCCTTTCGATTGCTTGTATCTACGTCAAATCAGTCATTTAAAACGACCGAATACAGTTCAGCATTCCCATTTTTATGGGTGATAGCCACATGGTCGGGCTATTGACCTGCTTCAATCCAGCAGTGCTTTCTGAACCCTCAGTAAATTCGCAAAACCCGCCAGTGTCATCAAGCGCTCCGTATTCTTGAGCAGTCCTCGATATCGAACCTTGTTATATCCAAAGACCTGTTTGATCACCTTGAACGGATGTTCGACCTTGGCCCGAATGCTTGCCTGTAAAGTCTGTTTCTTGGCTTCCAATGACGATACCTTCAGCTTTTTACGTTTGCTTGAGCGCAGAGGGTGTTCAAAGCTCTTTGTCAGCATAATTTTCAGATGAAAAATTTACGTTAAAACCTAACAGTGGAGGGCCAGGAAAAGAACATGCCATGTTATCGATGGCTTAACAGGGCTTATCAATATGATTAAATCAGTTTCAATCAGCCTGCTATTGGTGGCTGCGTCATATGGTGATTGATTGACCGCAGAAAGTGTTAATCGTCGAGGATGCCGACCACAAGGTCTGGCTGTTGTATTACAACCCGGAATACTTGAAGAAATGTCATCATATAACGGGCTGTGATACGCTTATCGGTAAGCTATCCGGTGTACTGGGCGCATTGTCACAAGCGGCGGTTCAGTAAGCACCAGCGCTGTAAATCAGTTCATAGCTGTGGCTGTAGATTTCCAGAATATTGCCGAACGGGTCTTCCATATACATCATGCGGTAAGGCTTCTCTCCTGGATAATAGTAGCGTGGTTTTGCCATACGTTTTTTACCGCCGGCGGCGACAATACGCTCAGCCAGTTCTTCTACATTCGGATCTTGTACGCAGAAGTGGAAAACGCCGGTTTTCCAGTATTCAAAGTTGTTGTCCGGGTTACGCTGGTTGTTGAACTGGAAAATCTCCACACCAACCCGATCGCCGGTCGACAGGTGAGCAATACGGAAGCTGCCCCAGCCTGCACCGAATACGTCGGTGCACATGTCACCGATGGCGCTGTCGTCTTCTTTTATATCGGTGGGTTGCATGATGAGATACCAGCCCATCACCTCGGTGTAAAACTTAACGGCGGCATCCAGATCCGGTACCGAGATCCCAATGTGTGAAAAATTGCGCGGGTAAACCTTGCTCATAAAGTGTGCTCCTGTATTGAGTCTGAGCACAGGTTACAAAGCCATAATGATTACGTAAAATTATCAAATATGATCAAAATGGTTATTTTTTGTAATGATTAATCCGACCTGGCTACGCACTTTTTGTACTCTTGTCGAGGTAGGGCACTTTACCCGCACGGCCGAGAAGCTGCACATGACACAATCGGGTGTCAGTCAGCAGGTACACAAACTGGAAGAGCAACTGGGGGTGGAATTACTGCAGAGACAGGGCAAGCAGTTTTCGCTTTCTGATGCGGGTGAACGGCTGTACCGCGAAGCGCGCGAGATTTTACTGGCGCTGGCAAATCTGCAGCAGCGAGTTGCTGCAGACCCGGCTTATGAAGGCGGGGTAAGAGTCATGTCGCCGGGCAGTGTTGGCCTGAAACTGTATCCTCAGTTACTGGCTTTGCAATGCACGCATCCCAAGCTGGTGATTGACTATCGCTTTGCCCCTAATGCGGATGTGGAGCAGGCCATTGCCGATGGCAGTGCGGATATCGGGTTGATGACCTCAAAGTCCAGTCTGACCGATGTTCGTTGCCAGGCCATCGCCGAGGAGCCGTTATGGCTGGTAACGCCGTCGGCCTTGCTTGAGCCGAGCTGGGAATCCTTGATGGCGTTGGGATTTATCGATCACCCGGATGGCTGTCATCATGCGGATTTACTGCTGGGGGCCAATTACACGGAGTACCAGCACAGCCAGCTGATACCCAAACAGGGGTTTTCCAATCAGATTGGTCTGATTCTGGAGCCGGTCAGTCTGGGGTTGGGTTTTACTGTGTTGCCAGCGTATGCGGTGGAAGCGTTCCATCGGCCAGATTTACTCAAGGTGCAGCCGCTGCCGAACCCGGTGAGTGAAACACTGTATCTGTGTGTCGCACGTCAGAAAGTGCTGCCCCGCCGGATGCAGGTGGTTATTAACGAAGCCAGCCAATGGCTTGACTGAATAGGGCTTGAAGGTCAGTCAAGGGCTGCATCACACAGTGCCAGCCAGGCAGTCAGTCCGGCGGTTCTGAATTTCTTTTTGTGCAATACGATGTACAGGTTGCGGCCAAAGTCCCGTTGGGGAGTACTGACTTCGCAAAGGTCGCCACGGCGAAAATTATCTTGCAGTGCAATACGCGATAAACAACTGATGCCCAAGCCAGCCTGAACCGCCCGTTTAATGGCTTCCGTGTGTTCCAGCTCCATGGCAATGTTCAGATGGGGCAGCAAGCCGTACATTCCGCGGTCAAATGCTTGCCGGGTGCCAGAGCCTTCTTCTCGCAGAATCCAGCGTGCTTGTTGCAGCTGGTTATCTTCGGCCTGTTCTCCCTGGGCGAGAGGGTGGGATGGGTGGCAAAACACGACCAGTTCATCGGTTTGCCAGCGGCGGATATCCAGTTCGGGCTGGTTGATTTCCCCTTCGATCAGGCCGATATCCAGTTCAAAATTCAGTACCTTGTTGACGATGTGTTCGGTGTTGTCGACGGTGAGGGTGACTTCGGCTTCCGGGTGTTGCTGCATATAATCGGCGACCATGCGGACCGCGAGGTAGTTGCCGATGGTCAGGGTGGCGCCGACCCGTAATTTGCCGGTGCCCTGGTGTTGCAGTAATTTGTTTTGCAGCGCCATGGCCTGCTCTGCGAGTGCCATGGCTTCGGGTAGCAGCAACCGCCCTTGTTCATTCAGTTGCAAGCGTTTGCCAACCCGGTCGAACAGTTTGAGGTCAAACTGGGACTCTAGGTCTTTCAGGGCACTGGATGCGGCGCTTTGGGACATCGCCAGGTGATCGGCAGCGCGGGTGAGATTACCGCTCTGGGCAATGGCTATAAATACTTCCAGCTGACGCAGGGTGTATCTCATCTTCGGTATTTCCGATTATAGATATTTGAACTCCTTGTTTTACCGAAAAGTGGGCTGGCAGTACAGTGTGACCATCAATTAATGCACAACGGGTGGTTTGTACCCGTGCAGCCAACGCCATTTATCGCGAGAGAGTCATCATGAGTAAACTGATCAAGGAAACCGTCACCAGCGTGCACCACTGGAATGAAACATTGTTCAGTTTTACCACCACGCGTCATCAAGGGCTACGTTTCAAGAATGGTCACTTCACTATGATCGGTCTGGAAATTGAAGATAAGCCGCTATTGCGGGCGTACAGTATTGCCAGTGCCAATTATGAAGATGAGATGGAATTTTTCTCCATCAAGGTGCAAGACGGCCCGCTGACTCAGCACCTGCAAAAGCTGGCGGTGGGGGATGAGCTGCTGGTGGGGACCAAGCCGGTCGGCACCCTGATTGCGGATAACCTCTTGCCAGGCAAGAACCTGTATTTGCTGAGCACCGGCACCGGGTTGGCGCCGTTTATGAGCATTATCAAGGATTACGAGGTTTATCAGCAGTTCGATAAGGTGATTTTGACACATGGGGTGCGGCAGGTAAGTGAGCTGGCGTACAAAGACCGGATTGAAAATGAGCTGCCCCAAAATGAATATTTTGGTGAAGAAATTCGTAATCAGCTGATTTATTACCCCACGGTGACCCGTGAGGCTTTCCGTAACCAGGGGCGGCTGACGGATCTGATTACATCCGGGAAGTTATTTGAGGATATTGGTCTGCCAGCTCCTGACCCGGAAACCGACCGTTTTATGCTGTGTGGCAGTCCGGCAATGCTGAATGATTTGACCAGCATTCTGGAAGGATTGGGATTTGAAGAAGCCCGTGCTGGTAAAGCAGGGCACTTTGTTATCGAACGGGCATTTGTGGAAAAATAGCGAATTTTCTCAAGGCTCGACAACGTTTTCAGACTGCTCCCCCGCTTCTGGCTGTTGGCCCGGTTCGGCTTGTCGATCCGGGCTTTTTTGCGTCTGTTGATAACAGGCCAGCCATTGACGCAGTAAGGCGTTGAGCTGTTGTTGTTCGTCTTCCTGCAGCAGGCCGGTCAGTCGCTTCATTGTGGCAGCGTGACCCTTGAGTGCCTTTTCTGTGACTATCTTGCCTTGTTCGGTCAGCTGTACCAGCAGTGAGCGGCGGTCCTGCTCACTGGGCAGGCGCTGGATCAGTTTGGCTTTTTCCAGTCGATTCAGGCGATTGGTCATGGCCCCAGAAGTCAGCATGGCACTCTGGAACAGCTTGGTGGGGGTTAGTGTCCAGGGTTCACCACTGCGCAGCAGGGTCGCCAATACATCAAATTCTCCCGCGTTTAAGCCGGATTGTTTATGGCTGTCATTGATTTCCTGACGAAGTAAATGACTGAGCCGGTAAAAGCGTCCCATCAGCTGCATCGGGCCGGTATCGAGGTCGGGCTTTTCTGTGGCCCATTGGCTGGCAATAAAATCGACGTGATCGGGGTGGCTCATGGTGATTCCTCGGCGTGCAGCCGGACAGTCGGTAAAGAAGATAACAGACGGCTTATTTTGCTGCCTGTGGTGAAGATAGTCGACAGCGAGGGGTGGGTAAAGTATCTTTACCTGAAATATCTTTATTTGAAGATAAATTCAAAGCTGATTCATTCGGGAACCTGTGTTTATGTTGAAGTACGGCCTTATTGCCTTGATTGCTCCACTGCTGTGGGGCACGACGTACTCCGTTACACAACACTGGCTAAGCGAGGTGGACCCAATCTGGTTGTCGGCTTTGCGTACGTTATTACCCGGCGTGATGTTATTGCCATTTATTCGTATTGCCCCTTTGTTGCTGCGCTGGCGTCAGGTGGTGGTCTTGGGCACGTTTAATATCGCCCTGTTTACCGTCTTGCTGTTTAAAGCGATCCAGCTGTTACCCGGTGGCGTGGCGGCGACATTGGTGTCGACGGTACCGCTACAAATATTGCTGATTCGTTGGCTGCAAGGGCGAGCACCGGCACTGAGGCAGTTGCTGGCGGCGGTCGGTGGTGTTGCGGGTGTGGCGCTGCTGGTGTGGCAGGCTCCGGAACCGCTGAACTGGCTAGGGGTGATGTATGCGTTGCTGGCGGGGTTGTCGATGTCGATTGGTATTTTGCTGATTCCCGTGCTGGGAGCTGGTATTGCGCCCTTGGCAATGGCGACCGGCCAATTCCTGTTTTCTGGCGTGAGTTTGACCGTGTTGGCGTTCATGACTGCTGCACCGTTGCCAGAGATCACCTTACCGGCGGTGTTGGCGATGGGCTGGATCGGGCCGCTTGGGATGGGCGTCGGTTATTTCTGCTGGTTTCGGGCCATGGGGCATATTCCGGTGGAGCGTTTGAGTTTTCTTGGTTTATTGAATCCACTGGTCGCCGTGCTGTGTGGTCTGATGTTGATGGGGGAAACGATGACTCCGACCCAGTTGCTGGGCATGGTGGTGGTGCTGGCGTGTGTTGTGGCGGCCCAGTGGCCAGTGAAAAAAGCGGTAATGGCACCGGTGTGAGCGAATTGTGGCAGGTGCAGATGGCAGGTGGTGTCCGTCCGTCATGAAGAATCATGGAGAAGGGGGAGTGGCTGAACTATCCTGTAGCAGTCTCTACTTTCTCGTGGTCGTGCCTGTGATAACAATCCTCCCTGTTGGTATATTTTGCTGTTGGCGAACGTTGGCCCGTGGGCTGTTGCTGGTGATGTTGCTGGTGATGTTGCTGGTGATGTTGCTGGGCAGTGCCCGTCTGGCTGCTGAAACCGTGGTGAGTCCATCGGCTGAGGTTGCCGGCACGGAGCTGGCAGACAAGCCTGAGGAGTCCATCAGCGCGTCCCGGTTATGGCGGGATGAGTTAAATGACCAGCAGGAGACTCCGTGGCTGGAAGATGAACCCCTGAAAACAGAAACCGTAGACGTCGAGATGATCTCGCCGGATGAATTCAAGCCGGCGATCCAGAAATATTATCCGCAGATGATACGTAAACGTCAGGTCGAAGCCTTGGCAGCGAACAGTCCTCATGTGTTGTTACCTCATCGGCCTAATTATGTGATGCCACTCACCTATCAGAGCAGCCCGAACAATCAGGAGGTCGAACGCCTGTTCGAGCATTATTCTGCCGATGATACATCGTATGACGGGGGCTTTGATCATGTGGAAGTGGTGATGCAGTTCAGCATCAAGTACGAATTGCTGGAAGGGATTCTGACCAAGCTTGATCGACTTGAAGTCGCCTATACCAACCGCTCTTACTGGCAGGCCTATAACTCCGATATTTCCAGACCCTTTCGGGAAACCAACCACGAACCAGAGATTATCTACTCTTGGCAGCCGGGTATTGACTGGCTGGATCGTGTGGGTATTGGTTTGAATCACCAGTCCAACGGTCAGACCAGTTCGTTATCCCGTAGCTGGAACCGGGTTATTCTTGAAGGGGCATCCGCTTTTTCGCATGGAATCTGGATGGGCAAGGTTTGGTGGCGTATCCCTGAAGGCAAGCAAGCCGATCCGTATGATCCATCCGATAACGATAACCCGGATATTGAAGATTATCTGGGATATGGCGAGCTGCGTTATATGCGGGTTTATGGTCAGCGCTCCGTGGGCATTATGTTGCGTAACAATCTGGATACCACAAACAATCGTGGTGCCGTCGAAATGGATTTTACGTTTCCTCTGACGCGCAAGCTCAAGGGCTTTGTGCAGTATTTTAATGGTTATGGCGACAGCCTGATTGACTACAACCACTGGCAGGAGCGGCTGGGAGTCGGTATCAAGCTGACGGACTGGTTATAATCATGACTTTTACCGCAACGGGAACGATATGATTCGACTGGGCTTGATTGTCAATCCATTGGCTGGAATCGGTGGGTCGGTGGGTCTGAAAGGCAGTGATGGTGCGGAGACTATTGCCCAGGCGCTGGCATTGGGGGCTGAAAAAAAGGCCGGATTACGGACGTTGCAGACTCTGCAGCGACTGGCTCCGCTGAAGGATCAGTGCCAGTTTGTCAGCTGCCCTGGGGATATGGGAGCGACCTGGCTGGCACAAGCCGGGCTGACTTGTTCGCTGCTGGATCTGCCGTCAACTGACGGCCGTCAGAGCACTCGTGACGATACTCTGAGCGCGGCGCGACTAATGCTGGATGAAGCTCTCGATGTCCTGTTGTTTGCTGGCGGAGATGGTACCGCCAGAGATATTTGTAGCGTGGTGGCTGATCAGTTGCCAGTGCTGGGTATTCCCGCCGGGGTCAAGATCCACTCCGGGGTATACGGCATTACACCGGTGGCCAGTGCAGAGGTGATTTGCCAGCTGGTGAACGGCGGGCTGGTGGATATCCGTGAAGCGGAAGTACGGGACCTGGATGAAGACGCCTTTCGACAGGGTGAGGTACGGGCACGACATTATGGTGATATGCGAGTGCCAATGGCCGGACATTTTATCCAGGCGGTCAAACAGGGAGGCGTGGAGCAGGAAGCACTGGTTCTGGCGGATATCGCGGCCACGGTACAGCAGGAAATGGACGATGGCTGTTTGTATCTGATCGGCTCAGGCAAAACCACCCAGGGGATTCTGGCAGAGATGGGGCTGGACGGTACATTGCTGGGCGTAGACGCCGTGCTTGATGGTCAGCTGATCGGTCGTGACCTGAATGAGCAGGGTATTCTGGCACTGCTGGATGTTTACCCGCAACGTCAGGCGGTGTTGAGCGTGATGGGAGGACAGGGGCATATTATTGGCCGTGGCAATCAGCAGTTCAGCCGCACGGTGCTGACGCGTATCGGTCGTGACAATATCCTGCTGGTATCGACCAAAACCAAAATCACCGCGTTGGCAGGCCGACCGCTGGTGATCGACAGCGGAGACAGTCAGTTTGATGCACATTGGGCCGGTACCATGGAAATCCTGACCGGTTATCAGGATCGTATCTTGTATCCTGTGGGCTAGTAAGTGGGCTAGTAAGTGGGCTAGTTGGCGCTGGCTGGTAAAGTACCGTTTCCAATAAAGGAGTTGTTATGTCTCAGTCTTTAGTGATCGATTTTGTGTCCGATGTGGTATGTCCCTGGTGTGCCATTGGTCTTGCCAGCCTGGAGCGGGCGTTGGAAGCATTGGATGATGACGTGGATGTTTCGATTCGTTTTCATCCTTTTGAATTGACGCCGGGCATGGGCAGTGAAGGTGAGTATGTCGGGCCATATTTATCAAAAAAATATGGTCTTTCTGCCGCACAGGTAGCCGACAATCAGGCGCAGATTACTGCTCGTGGGGCGGAGGTTGGTTTTGTATTTGATTTTCGGGACGACAGTAAAAAATACAATACTTTCAAGGCGCATCGGTTATTACACTGGGCTGGGTTGCAAGCTGGTGATGCTCAGCTGGCGCTAAAAAAAGCCTTGCTGCTGGCGTATTTCAGCCATAACCAGAATCCGGACGATATTGAATTGTTGTGTGATCTGGCCCAACAGGTGGGGTTGGATGCTGAAGCTGCGCGTAGCGTGCTGGAAAGTAATCAGTATGCTGAAGACGTGCTGGATGCGGAGCAATATTGGCAGCAACAGGGCATCAGTTCGGTGCCGGCGATGATTTTTAATAGTAGCTATCTGGTGTCTGGCGGTCAGCCAGAGGCCGCATTGACTCGGGTGATACAGGAAGTCTTACGACGCTCCGAGGCGGTTGACTAGCCTTTTTAGGCTGGTGGCTGGTGGCTGGTCAGGTTGATTGAGTCGCCAGTGGTATGTTTTTAGTCAAAGTGGTTTCCAGTTGTACTCAAGAGGTTTAAGTTTGGGCCGTTAATTTCTGACTTTCAGAGTTTTGTTAACGCTTTATTAACCTTTGTTCGTACAGAATTCACCGATAGACATAAGCTGGTTATCAACCCGCTGTACATGTTGATCTGAATTGACTGAGTATGGAAACCTCTATGAAATCCGCTACACGCCTGTATATCGGCTTGCTATTGACCACGACCCTGTTGTGGTTGTTAGCCGATACTCTGCTGCCTGATCCTTTTACCTATTTTTCCTTTCGCCATGTATTTAACCAGTACAGCGGCGTTATCGCGATTACCGTTATGAGCCTGGCCATGATACTGGCCGCCCGTTCTGCTTGGCTGGAAGTCCACCTGAATGGCCTGGACAAGATGTATCGGCTACACAAGTGGCTGGGTATCACGGCATTGGTCGCCTCAGTCTTGCATTGGTGGTTTGCCAAGGGAACCAAATGGATGGTGGGCTGGGGCTGGCTGGAACGACCGGAGCGCGGGCCAAAACCGGAACAGGTGTACGGGCTGATTGAAGGAATATTCCGTAGTGTGCGCAGTCTGGCCAAGGATGTTGGCGAATGGGCGTTTTATGGTGCGGCGTTGTTGATGGTGCTGGCGTTGATCAAGCGCTTTCCCTATCACTGGTTCAAAAAAACGCACACCCTGATTGCGGTAGCGTATCTGGCTCTGGTTTTTCATGCGGTGGTATTGGTGGAGTTCGATTACTGGTCACAACCGATTGGCTGGTTACTGGCTGTGTTGATGTTGGCAGGAACGGCCGCTGCCTTGTGGATTCTGGCAGGCCGGGTCGGCAAAAGCCGCACGGTGGCTGGCCAGGTGGAGGAAGTGACTCGTTATCCGGAGATGCAGTCGATAGCTACCCGTATTCGTCCTGAGCGTGGCTGGCCGGGTCATCAAGCGGGGCAGTTTGCCTTTTTGAAAACCTGCGCTGATGAAGAACCTCATCCTTTCACCATTGCATCGGCCTGGAATCCGGCGGCTCCGGTGTTGGTGTTTATCAGTAAAGCGTTGGGAGATTACACGGCCCGTATGCTGGATGAGCTTGCTCCCGGTACGGCGGTCTCGGTGCAGGGGCCGTATGGTTGTTTCAATTTTGAGGATAGCGCTACGCATCAGATCTGGATTGGTGGGGGGATTGGTATCACGCCTTTTATTGCCCGCATGCAGCAATTACAGCAGCAGCCCGGTTCACAGCAGATTGACCTGTATTATGCGGTGGCCGAAATCAATAGTGACGCTCTCGAGCAGCTGCAAGCTGCTGCTGATCAGGCTGGTGTTACATTACATCTGGTCTTGTCTGGCCAGCACCAGCGTCTGACCACCGCGCAGATCATGGCGGAGCTGCCGACGTGGCGGCAGGCGAGTGTCTGGTTCTGTGGCCCATCGGTATTTGGTCAGCAACTCAAGCGTGATCTGAGTGCTGCCGGTATGCCCAGGGACCAATTCCATCAGGAGATGTTCGAAATGCGTTAGCCCGGCGAATGCCAGCTGCCTGTTCTGTATGATCACTGCCTGAGGCATATTTATATGCCGTTTAATAAGGGGTACTCCGTGACGGTATGGCGCTGGTTAACACCGGGTTTTGTGTGGCAACAGCTGGACTGTATTGATGATGAGGTGAGGGCGGAAAAAGCAGCGTATACCTTGTCTGATCATCAGTACGAACGGCATCGGGTCTGGATGGTCGTGGGCATTGCCTGTCTGTGTCTGACCTTGGTGCATTACGGTAAATACAGTTCGAATCTGGAAGCCTTGATCCGTTGGCTGGATGCTGGCTGGTCGGCTGACGGGCGCTGGATCAACGATTTTATGCGCAGCCAATATCGGTCGCTGTATGGCTATTGCTGGTGGGGAGGCATCCACCTTGTTGGTTTTATCGTGATACCGATGCTGACCATCAAGTGGCTATTCAAACAGCGATTGGGACAGTATGGCTGGCAATGGGGTGAGGTACACAAGCACTGGCCTGGTTATCTGTTTCTGGCGTTACCGATTATGGGGTTTGCTGTGATCGCCAGTTTTGGGGATGACTTTTCCAGGCATTATCCTTTTTACCAGCAGGCGCATCGTAGCGGCCTGGATTTGCTGTCCTGGGAGCTGATTTATATTACGCAGTTTGTGGCGGTGGAGTTCTTTTTTCGTGGCTATTTGGTGAATGGGTTGCGGCGTCAGTTTGGTAGCCTGTCGGTAGCGGTGATGTGCTTGCCTTACTTGATGCTGCATTTTCCGAAGCTCTGGCCAGAGTCGTTGGGCGCTATTTTATTCGGTTTTTTTCTGGGCATCCTGGCCTTGATGTCACGCTCGATCTGGGGAGGAGTGGCGGTGCACGTGGCGATTGCCCTGACCATGGATCTGGCCGCGCTGATTCAAACGCGCGGTTTGCCAGATCACTGGTAGCTGCATAGACAGGCTGTTTTCTTGTTTCTGGTGTATCTGTTGGGTCTGCTAGTCCGCCAGCTGTTCATACATGATGGCGACTGCGGACATCTTGTTAAAGATGGACTCACTGGTGACGGAAATCACGGTCGGAACAAAATGGCCCTGTTCATCCAGCTTGAAGCCGGAATTGGAGAATTTCCATTGCGATTTCACCTTGGCTAACGCTGTAGAGATCTCCGATGTATTGGCATTTGAGTCGGTCAGGGAGTTAAGGGAATCATCAAATTCTTTGACCGACTGATCAAAATCCTGCTTCAGGTTTTTACCATCGACGTTCCAGTACAGGGCAAAATAATACTTGGCAATTTTTTGTGTCAGGGTGGTGCCGTGTTCTGATACTTCAATCAAATGAGCAATCGGTGAGTTGGATTGACGGGCGATGGTCGCCACAGCCTTGTCACAAATAACCAGCAATTCTTCACTTTCCTGAATGATGGCGGTAGCGTTGGCCTGATTTGGCGGGGTAATGATGGCACTGCGGTAGTGCTCCCAGACATTACCAATCGCCTGAATGGATTTGCCAGCAGCGTTGTTCTCGGAATATTCCATCAGTGATTGATAGCGGGCTTCAAAGGTGGCAATGCTTTCATCCAGATCTTTCATCGCTTCATCGGGGCGGATACCCGCACCAATAGCCATATAATCCTTGGCCATACGTTGCGATAGCATACACAGGCTTCCGGTCAGGTATTCTGCTTCAGATAGGGTTAAATCGGCTGCGTGTGAACACAGCGGGAAAAGCAAGGAGAGTGTTAAAGCAGAAGAAGCCAGATATTTCATAGGGTCATATTCACAGTATATTAATAGATGCCTTGACCGGAGTGAACGTGCCAATGAGCGCTGGCGTGGCTTACTTTAGGTCAGTAATTGTTAAATTGTAGTACAACAAAAATGTTTGTATGTTTTATTTTGTGATCAGCTTTGTGTCTTTTTGTGAATGCCACAACAGGGTGGCGCAGACCATATCAATAGGCAGTACGAACGGCAGTACGAACAGATCCCACCGTTATCCTGACTGGGCAGTCGGCAGCAGGCTGCGATACATATAGATCGTGGTGTTTGGATCGTGGTGTTAGTGGCGATGTCGAGTGGGGTTCGGTGAATCCGCCTGGTAATGCAGTCCCGGGAGTGGCTCCCGGGAGCGTAGATCTTCAAATTTCAAATCAGCTGCACAAACTCAGCGTCATTTTGCATTCTGCCAGTACTTGCTGGGCAAAATTAATATAGTCACGAGTGACCAGACCTTCAGGCATGGATTCACGCAACATCAGTACGATGGTCCAGATCCCTTCGGTTGGCATTTGCATTGGCAAGGAGGCAGAGCAATTGCGAAAACAATGTTGCCCGTCGAGACTTCCCAGTGGTTGGCTGGCAATCAGGTAACCGGAGAAATCACCGCCGCGATAATCCGATTCCAGGGCCCATATTTCCAGTACCAATCCACCGCTGACGCTGTCGGCACTGCGGCGGCTGGCCACCTCGGCAACATCCAGGTAGAGGGTTTCACCTTCAATGTGATAACTACAGACGCCGTTGAGCGCCAGTTCTTTTTCGGCAGATGCCAACGGAATTTGCATCAGAGTAGCCATGAACAATATCCTGCGGGGAGTATAGGAAGGAGGCATATCATAGCAGGGAAAATGACCAACAGCAGGGGGCCGGAACAGATAAAATATCCTGTTTCTGGCCTCTGATATGATTGCTAACGCATGTTAGTTTTTAGTGGGTACTGCTTGCGCCTGATTGATGCTGAGGGCCATGGCTTCAGCAACTTTAATACCGTCGATAGCGGCTGACATAATACCACCGGCATAGCCTGCCCCTTCTCCAGTTGGGAACAATCCCTGAGTATTGATGCTTTGTAATGTCTCGTTATCGCGCTTGATGCTGATGGGAGCGGACGTTCGGGTTTCTACTCCGGTAAGCAGGGCGCCATCGAATGAAAACCCTTTGATTTTCTTGTTGAATTCCGGAATGGCTTCGCGGATTGCATCGATGCAGAAGTCCGGTAACGCTTCGGATAAATCCGTCAGCTTGATGCCTGGTTTGAAAGAGGGTTGTACGGTACCGAGTCGGGCCGGTTTTTCGCCGCGCAAAAACGCGCCAACGGTTTGTGCGGGAGCATCGTAGTTACTGCCGCCCATGACATAGGCATGGCTTTCCAGTTGTCGCTGGAACTCGATTCCCGCCAGTGGGCCGCCAGGATAATCAGAAGGATCGATGCCGACGACGACGGCACTGTTGGCATTACGCTCGTTACGGGAATACTGGCTCATGCCATTGGTAACGACACGGTTTTCTTCCGATGTGGCGGCGACAACGGTGCCACCAGGGCACATACAAAAGCTGTAGACTGAGCGGCCGTTCTTGCAATGGTGTACCAGTTTGTAATCGGCAGCGCCAAGAATCGGGTTACCTGCGTTCGGACCAAAGCGGGCCTTGTCGATGACGGATTGTTCGTGCTCGATGCGAAATCCTACAGAGAAGGGTTTGGCTTCGATATACACCCCCCGATTCAGCAGCATTTCAAAGGTATCACGGGCGCTATGGCCAACGGCAAGGGCAATATGGCGGGCATTGATCCGCTCACCACTGGCCAATGTAACGCCCGTTACCTGGCCGTCGTCAATGTGCAGGTCATCCACCCGGGCGCTGAAACGTATTTCGCCGCCGAGCTCAAGGATGCTGGCGCGCATTTGCTCAACCATGGAGACCAGCCGGAAAGTGCCGATATGAGGCTTGCTGACGTAGAGGATTTCTTCTGGTGCTCCGGCAGCAACAAATTCTTGCAGTACCTTGCGGCTGTACTGTTTGGGGTCTTTGACCTGGCTATAAAGTTTGCCATCTGAAAATGTCCCGGCACCTCCTTCACCAAACTGGACGTTGGATTCGGTATTCAACTCCCGCTTGCGCCAAAAACCGAACGTATCCTTGGTACGTTCGCGGACTTCTTTGCCACGTTCCAGAATCAGTGGCTTGTAACCCATTTGTGCCAACACCAGGCCGGCGAGTAACCCGGCAGGGCCAAAGCCGATAATGACAGGCCGTTCATCCAGAGACGCCGGTGCCTGGGCAACCGGGTGATAGTCCAGATCAGGTGTCGCTTTGACCTGTTGGTGATCGGCGAAGGTTGCCAGTAGCCCGGTTTCGTTTTGTACGTCTACATCCAGTGTATAGATCAGGCGGATTCTGGTTTTTTTGCGGGCATCGTAGCCACGACGAAAGATCTGAAACCCAAGTAACTGCTCTGCCGGTATATTCAACAGCGATAATATGGCGTCTTCCAAAGCCGCATCATCGTGATCTAGGGGAAGCTGGATATTGGACAGTCGTATCATGGGGAATGGGTGTACTCAAAGAATAGGTTGGCATTAAAGGTCGAAATTCTACGTCAAAATGGTGTAAAAATCTGCGCTTCGGCGACCAGAAATGCCCTTGGCCTATTCGCTGAAAAGCGGAGCGATCCCATGGATTCACAAGGCTGCGAGAACGACGTTGGCGGATCGTATCCATTCAGAGGTTGAAATTTTCCGGCGAACCAAAGAGCATGGGCGCATTACATTATAAGGTGTTGTTATGTTGTCTTTTTTTCGTACGGTCAGCTTGCTGGAAGGATTGTCGTATCTGGTAATCTTGAGTGTCACTCTGGGGCTGATTTCACGTGATTATGTCTCTCTGTTAGGGATGACACACGGCGTGTTGTTTATGCTGTACATGGTCTGCTCGCTGCTGGTAGTCAATAAGCAACAGTGGTCAGTTGGTGTTTGGGTGCTGGTGTTGCTGGCTTCTTTGATCCCCTTTGCTTTTATTCCGGTTGAACTCTTTTTACGTAAACAAGCGGTGCGCCCGGTAGCTGCTTCCTAGCCTGCAGCAACAGGGGGTGATTCGGATATGATCTGGCGCAGCGGTCTCGTTCAAGGGCTGCGCCAGAGACGGATTACCGTATGACTACGGTACCGGTATGGTCAGATACGTTGCAGTTGCTTTTCCAGGTCATGCACCTTGCGGCGAGCAAGTGCCAGGTTGGAGGTACTTTTGTTCAGTACCAGGTAGAGGAACAGCCCTTCGTTGCTGATGCTGGGGCAAATAATATGTAACTGGCTCTCCAGCGTGATCAGAATATCTTCAATTCTTCCTTGGACCCCCAGGCTGGCCATCACTTTTAACTTGGCTTTGACTACTTCACTGTTGCCTGCGGCAGCCAATTCCAGGTCGACGCCACTGCCGGCACTGCCCAATAGCATGCCTGATGTGTAATCGACTACGGCAGCTCCCATTGCACCGTCAATATTTGCCATGCCGTTGACGGTATCACTGATCGTTAACATATGGATCTCCTTATCGTATTTTATGATGTGTGGTGCTCTAAAATATTTTATATGGGATTGTTACTCTCTGATTTCAATTCGTTTTATAATTGCTCTCAATTGGCCAATGTTCATGCTGTCTGTTGCAGAAGCTGTCAATATATAATCATTTTCCTGGATCGTTAAGGATGTAAATATGATATTTCCATTGTCAGACTCAATGAATGCTGTCTGAAACGGCTTGGATAAAATTTGGCGTGCAACTGCATTACTGACGGAGTAAAGGGTGCTGGAGGCTGCAGCCATGGTATCGGCTTCAAATGATATGCCATTTTTGAGAATGTTGATAACAGGAAAGCCATCGAGTGTAGACAGACAGAGGCATTCTATCTCACTGTGTCTTGCCAAGTGTTCTGAGAATATTGCTTTTATTTTTTGATGTAAATTGTCAGAAATCATCATTGGGGTTGGCCTCTGTTGTTATACATTCTTCATCTATTTGAAGCGACAAGAATATTTCCAATAATAACAATGAAGACTCCTTGTCTCGAGGGTCTACCGGGATGATAGGGGCAACCAATTGATGTTTGGATAAAACATGTTCAATATAATCGATTAATACTTCCATATCATCAGTTGGAGCCTGTTCACAGTGACTGATACCGATAATCAGTGGCGTTTTGGTCTGGCCTGGCTGGAAAAAGGTGAGAATCTGGTCGAGTTCCTCCAGGTTAAGGCCGTCACCGTATTTTACCAGGATAAATAATCCCCATAGGCCATTGCGAACCATATTCCACAGCATGCTGAAGCGCTTTTGTCCTGGTAGTCCATATAAACCAAGAGCGGTCTGTTCATCGAGTGACAGGCGGCCGTAGTCGATGCCAACGGTTGTAAACTCTTTACCAATATCGACGCTGGAGCGGGCTTCAGTAGCGAAGGGTGAAATTTCACTGATGGTTTGGATGATCTGGGTCTTTCCAGCGCCTACTTCGCCAACAATTGCCAGTTTTTTATAAATTCGATCCATCTTTACATCGCCTTGCGGGAACTGGTTAGAAAGCGCTTCATCAGTGAACCAAAACGATCCAGTGGGGCGGGCTGGCTAACAGATTTTTCAGCTACCTTGAGGTGTTGTTCTGCTGGTGCTTCATTGACGATCAGGACCCCCAGCTTGATGAGTGCCGACAGTAATGCTTTCAGCTCGGGTTCCGATGCCCAGATACCCTTGTTGTATAAGGTCTGATAGGAAATCTTATGATGACTTAATAAACTGCAGGTTTTCATGATGGGGGGCGTGAGTTGTAACTGGGTCGGTTTTGGCCAGGCTGAAAGACTCAATAATTTATGTTCAAAATCAATACTGGTGGGTGATTGTGGCGACTTAGTACAGGCAAGAGGAGCCGCTTCAGATATACTGGGATGCGAATGTTCTGGAGGTTCGGATGGTTCGGCTGAGGGAAAAAAAGTATCAAAAATAAGCTGATCTTCTGGTGAGCCAAGAGTGATAGAAGGAATGACTTTTTTCCTGAGATTGAAAAGATAGTCAGCATGGGCTTCAGATTGCTTGTCAAAAAACTTCAATCGCCAATGAGTAAATATTACCTTGTTGATATTCTGATTGAACAAAATGGAAATATATTTAATACGATGGTCACGCCGGATTCGATACAGGTTGGTGGCTAAACTGTCAGGGTTGCCTTCAAGAATCAGCAGGAAATTATCATCAAAAGCAATAAATATACCATTTGACTCATGTGACAATCTGTACGATCTTAGTTCGTTGAATATATCGAGAATATAGGCTGAGTGATTGTCAAAAGCCCCGGTCTGAAGGGTTCCTATGCATCCAATTCGCTTCATAATATTTGACCACCTTTCCTTTGTAGGCTATTTGAACGATCACTTATGGGCCATTGACTATGGCATGACTGCTATAAACACGTGGTGCTATGCGATATCTAAGGCTGATTGATCATGGTCACTGCTCCTGAATGAACTTACTCTCCCTTAAGTCATTACATTATAAATGGTTATTACTCCTTTAAAGATAGTTGGGTAGCTGGATGCAGACTTTAAAAATCGTTGCGCGGTGCTTCGGTCTGCTGTGATTTTTTGATGCTAGCAGCCATTGCATCAGGCATCAACCGGTTTTGGGGTTGGTTGGCAGGTACTCATTGAGATACTTATTAATAGTCAGGAAGGTTCCGATACTTCGGATAAATTTCCCTTATATCTACTTCTACGGAGTAGTAATGGCTGGACTGCTCTGCTTGGAGATAGTTCCCAATTAAAAAGCCAAAGTGTCAGGGAATTGCCATGTACTGTGTAGCGGTGCAAAGCTGTGCAATACCTGTCTTGGTGCCATTTGTAACAGCTGATTATTTCCTATACTCGGTACAACGCTGATGATTTGAATCATTCAGCCATGAGCTCCAACAGGAGCAAGGAATCGACAGGAGATAATCATGACACATATTTTAACGAACTCTCGTAAAGCAGTTGCTGGTGGCATGCTGGCTATTTTGCTGGGCACCACATCGATCATGGCGATAGCGGCTGATGACCGACCAGATAAAGCCAAGGGCATGAAGGATGGCCAGGCTTGCGTTGACGAAAGAAGTGGTGGTTTTGGAATGCATCGTCGCGATCAAGACGATATGGGTATGGGCCAGGGCATGGAACGCATGGACGGACGGTACAAATTGGCGTTTCGTGGCCTCGACTTGACGGATAAGCAACGTGACGATATTCGGGATATCCGCGATAGCATGCAGAAAGATCGTTGGGCTGTGACTGGTAAAATGATGGATGCGCACAACAAGATTCGTGATTTGCGCGAGGCCGATAAGTTTGATGCAAAAGCCATCAACAAAGCCTACGAAGAGCTGGCTGAGCTGCAACAGGAAATGTTCATGATTGGTGTTCAGGCCAAAACCAGTATGGTGTCTTTGTTGACTACTGAACAGCGTCAGCAATTGAAGGAAGAGCGTCATCATGGTGCTCGCGGCTAATGGCTTAGTCTCTGGGCTTTTCTGATTTGGCTCCACGCCTGCGCGTGGAGCTTGTTTGCTTCGTACCACATCTGCAATACATCCTTCTGTATCACCCCTCTATCAATCCAGATCGGCAGTTTGGGCTTTTCAAGCCACTGTGATGGTTGTGTATGTCAGTACCAATAAAAGCATATCTAAAAGATATATTTTGTATATACTGTTGCTATCTTTGGACGTGAGGGGATTTCCATGGCTGTAGATGAAACGGATAACAAGCCTGCCAGGCGTAAGGCAAGTAAGAAAGATGCCCAACTGCTTATTCGTATCAGCAGCGCAGAGCGGGATGAATTCATCAGTCTTTGCGAAGAGCTGGATACCAGTGCAGCCCGAGAGATCCGCCGGTTTATTCGTACGTTTGTACGAGAAAACACCCACGATTGAAGATAATTCACGCGTAACAATATCAGTCAGTAGTACTGACAGGAGCGATAAGTATGAGCAAGAAAACCAACGTATCCAAAAAAGTCGTTAGCCTGAAGAAAGCGATCAAGGCACGCAAAGCCAAAGTTGCCAAGCATGAAGGCAAACTGAAGCAACTGAAAAAGCAGCTGAAAAAAGCCGCTTGATATCCGTGATCGTCATGGCCGTTTAGCCTGCCATGAACGTGACCGCGACACTGCCAGTCTGGCGGTGACAGAACCCCGCCTTGTGCGGGGTTCTGCGTTTTGGGGGAAAGCAATCCATTAGCGCCCTCGCTAGCGAATCTCAAGATAAGGCAGCCAGCGTGATTTGGGGTCTGTTTCATCACGTTCTGCTGCGCTGATGGGCGGAATATCGAGGTTGTCCGGGGGAGAAGCCAGCAGGTTCAAATCCACGGCTTGTGCTGTTCCCTTGATGATTCCGTCTTCAATCCGCAAGTCGTAATAAATACCGTTCCAGAAGTTGGCACCAAACTCCGCTGGCTGTTTATACATAAACAGCAGGTCGTGGGAGAGCCAGACAAGGTTGTCCGGGGTCAGGGTATGGGGCTGGGTGTAGGGGTACGACAGATGGCACATCAGTTCTGGCCCTTCGAGGCATTTCATCTCTTTCATGGAGAGGAAAAAGTCCTTGAACTTGTCATGGTGCCGCTGCAGCTGATAGCTGATCTGTGTGCCGCTGGTATCAAACGTCACCCGACCAATATCGATGGCATTGCCTTTTTTATCGATCAGGAAAATGGTTTTTTCACCATCCAGAGCGTTTGCGTAAGCTCCGGGGATATAAACCGTCGTGATGATGAGGAAACTCATCAAAATAAATGCTCTGGCTTGTTGCAACATACAACCTCCTGCAGGGGCGTCGCTTGCGTTGTTATTATTGTGCGATATATGAACAGTCTGGGCAGTGTATCGGGCAGTCAGGGGATTACCATGCTGCTTGGGTACTGGATTGGATGTCGATCAGGTATTAATGGTGGTGAGGCGCGGCAGCAGGAGGGTTTGAGTTGCTGCGAGGATGTGTTGATTGACAGTGACGGGCCAGTGGCCCGTCCTGTCAGGGATATCAGGCTTTGCTGAAAACCGCGCAAAACATGGTATCGCTATCGATGTCAGGAGCACCCAGCAGTGTCTGTTTGACTAACACAAAGTCCGGATTGGCTTCGAGAAAACGATGACAGACGCTTTCGTTTTCTTCCACTTGCCAGCTGCAAGTGGCGTAGATCAAGCGGCCGCTGGCACGCAGTGCTTTGGCGGCACGGTCGAGCAGGTTGAACTGTAATAGATGCAGTTCTTTGGTATTGTCTGGCGTCAGGCGCCAGCGCGCGTCCGGATTGCGGCGCCAGGTACCGGCATTGGTACAGGGAGCGTCAACCAGAATACGGTCAAAGCCTTGTTGGCGGGCAATCTCGATGGGCAGGCGCAGTGGTGCTTCGCCATCCCAGACAAAGTTGCGGATATTGGCGATGGCGGCGCGTTTGGCGCGTTTTTTTAATTCATCGAGCTTGTACTGGTGCAAATCCGTGGCAATCACCGCGCCTTTTTTACCCAGCGCAGAAGCCAGTGTCAGGGTTTTGCCACCGGCTCCGGCACAGGCATCCCAGATTTTCTGTCCTGGCTGGACATCAACCAGCTCACAGATCAACTGGCTGGCAGCATCCTGGATTTCAACTCTGCCGGCTTTGAAGGCATCACTGCGGGTGACGTCATTGCCGCCTTCGGCAGCGTGAACGGTATGGGTCTGGCCATCCAGGCTGACAGGGTACTGACGGACGATGACGCCATCACGTTTCAGTGCCCGTTCGAGTGATTCATCATCGGCACTGGTTTTACTGGCGACCTGACGCAACCACAGTGGTGGTCGGCGGGTTTGTTGTTCAATCCAGTGCTGCAGGGTGTCGTCGCTCCAGCCGGATTTTTCGGCCCGACGTTTGAGCGCCGGTTCCCAGCCTGGACGCAGACCATGCCATAACAGAAACAGGGCGTTGTCTGCAGACTGCGCCACCCGTTGGCTGAATTCGGCAAAATGCTCGCGGCGGGCTTTTTGCTGGGCGATTTCCGGCAGACGCCAGTCGGCTTCATTGCGTAACTGCAGCCAGTACCAGAAATGTTGCGGGTCGGCCTCGGTGGTGTCATTCGGCGACCAGGATTGATCCCATCCGACCCAGTCGTCGAACCCCGGGTCCTGGAAGCTATGTTCCAGCGCGTCGGCCAGTTGGCGATAACGCATGGCGTCCATCATGGCGTTGTCGATCGCCATGCGGTAACCACCGTGATAACGCTTCTGGTATTTGGCGCGTTGCTTCAGCCAGCGGTCAAGCGGCGGGTGAGGGATGGTATCCAGCCAGTCCTGCCAAACGGTCAGCAGGTCGGAGTAGGTAATCAGAAAAGTATCCTGGTGGGTCATTCGGCGTTCACAGCTGTAAAAAATCAGTGCCCAGTTTACCCGAATATACGGTGATCGTTGTGCTGTTTTGTGTGTTCGCTGGTAATCCCGTTTTCATAAGGCATAATGCCCGCTTTTTCTGAAGGGGTAATCCGATGAGCATTGAGCATACTTTGCTGGAACGTAGCAACCACAGCTGTGAATTATGCGGTGCGACAAATGATCTGTCGCCGTGGGCAGTGCCGCCGCAAGAGCTGGCGTCGTCGGATAACCATATTCTGTTGTGTCCTCACTGTCTGGCGCAGATTGAAGGGGCCGAACTGGATCAGAATCACTGGCGTTGCCTGAACGACAGCATGTGGAGTCAGGTGCCGGTGGTTCAGGTGATGGCTTACCGCATGCTGAAGCGCTTGAGCACTGAGACCTGGGCCCAGGATCTGATGGACATGCTGTATCTGGAAGACGATACCCGCAAGTGGGCCGAAGCTGGAGCAGCCGCTGAGGATGAGGAGCCAACCCTGGATGTGAATGGTGTGGCCCTGGCGGCCGGCGACAACGTGACACTGATCAAGGATCTGGATGTCAAAGGTACCAGTATGACGGCGAAACGCGGCACCGCGGTACGAGGGATTTCGTTAAGCGATAATCCCAAGCACATTGAAGGTCGTGTAAATGGCCAGCGGATTGTGATTATTGCGGCTTACTGCAAAAAATCCTGATACGCCCAATGTTTGCGCCCTGTGGGCCAAAAGCAAATCACCGACGGGGCTGGGCCTCGTCGGTGTGTTATGTTCGTTCCTTTATCCTTTATAGTCTCTTCCTTTATAGTCTCTTATAGTCTCTTATAGTCTCTTATAGTCTCTGCGTATTATCTCTTCTGTTTGCTGCTGGGCAGCCCCGTCACTGATTGAATCATTTTCCTGCCGGCGTATTCAGCTCAATCACAGGCTGAATTCGGTTAATACAAATACAGCCACTTGTCGGGTAATACCAGCCCACTTCTATATCCCATAGCCGAGTGCCGTATTGACGCTCAGGCGCTGGTTGCTGATACGCCGGTTTGGGGTCTTGGCTGAGGCATTGTTCAATCAGATCGACCAGGGGGTTGCCGCTGTGTTGCTGCAGTTGTTGGGCCGTTGCCAGGGCATCGGTGTCCCAGTGCACCTGAATGGGTTCAGGGGCATCGGCGGCAATATGATTCCAGGCCTGATCGATATGATCGGCATAGGGGACATAGGGTTTGATGTCGATAATGGGAGTCTGATCCAGCAAGTCGACTCCGCTGACGGTCAGGGTTGTGGCGTTGATCTGCTCGATTTTGACCAGGGATTGACCAATGGCATTGGGGCGATGGCTGCTGCGGGTCGCAAATACGCCGAGTTTGCTGTTGCCGCCCAGACGCGGTGGACGAACCCGCATTCGAGGTGTACTGCCCGGTGCTGCCATGGCCTGGTGGAACAGGAAGATCAGCCAGACATGACTGACCTGCTCAAGGCCATCGAATGCCAGCGGATCATCAAATGGTGGCAGCAGGGTGATTTCTCCCCGGGCAGCCGGTGCCAGCATGGGCTGCCTCGGGATGGCAAATTTTTCACGGAATGGCGTATGGGCAATGGCAACGGGTGATAAAGAATACATGGTGCTGTGATGTCTCGGCTGCAGCGGCCCCTTGCGGAGCAAAATATCAGTATATCGGGTGGCTTGTTGCGTTGCAGTGATTGTCATGGTTGTTATCCTTGCAGGCCCATGACAATGAGCATGTGAAGTCGCGGGGGAACATGGTTAAATTGGCCATAGCGCTCTCCGCTTTCAGAGAGCTGATGTTGGACTGAATACAGGATACGGTTGAATGAGTGAGCAAGCAGAACCAGGCGTTTCGTCTCTGACAGCACGTCTGCAAAATTGGTGGTCGGATGGTGGTGCCTGGCGTACCGGTATATTGGTATTGTTGGCGGTCTGTTTGTTGTTGTCTGTGGTGCTGGGGTTTATCTGGAGTAATGAACCCGATGCCTTTGCCGTCAGGGAATCCGCCAATACCCGTGCCGAAGCCATGGGCGTGACACCGGTGATCGGCTTCACCACTACCAGTACCCTGATCACCATTACCGACACCCTGTTGCACAAGTCGGGTGGGTATTTGAGTAACGACATTTTTCCTCCGGGTCTCTGGCTCGATAATATTCCCAACTGGGAATTTGGTGTGTTGGTGCAGGTACGGGATTTTTCCCGGGCGCTCCGCAAGGATTTCAGCCGCTCCCAGAGCCAGTCGACCGAAGACAAGGATCTGGCCATCGCGGAACCACAACTGAATTTCGACAGTGACAGCTGGGCAGTACCGTCTACCGAGTCAGAATACGGCCGTGGTCTGAAAGCGCTGGAAGCTTACTTGCAGCGTTTGTCTGACCCGAACGAACAAACGGCCCAGTTTTATGCCCGCTCTGACAATCTCCGGCAATGGCTGATGGACGTTGAGACCCGTCTCGGCAGTTTGTCGCAGCGCCTCAGTGCATCGGTTGGCAAACGTCGCCTGAATACTGATTTGGCCGGTGATACGGCGGCCCGCCAGGCAACCCCGAACGACTACGATCAGGAAGTAAAAACCCCGTGGCATAAGATTGACGACGTCTTTTATGAAACCCGTGGAACGGCTTGGGCCTTGTCTCATTTATTACGGGCGATCGAAGTGGATTTTAACGACGTACTGGAAAAGAAAAATGCGCTGGTGAGCCTGCGTCAAATCATTCGTGAGCTGGAAGGTACGCAAGAACCCATCTGGTCTCCAGTGATTCTGAATGGCAGCGGTTTTGGTTTGTTTGCCAACCACTCACTGGTGATGGCATCTTATATCTCTCGGGCCAATGCGGCGATTGCCGACTTGCGGGAGCTGCTGTCCCAGGGCTGATGGTTCTGTGAGCTGACAAGCAGTCAGACCTGTCCGGGTCTGGCTGTTTTGCTTTATGTTTGCTTATCGTTTTATCCTCTCCGTTTACCCCCCGGCTTCCGCCTGCCAATGTGCCTGTCACACAAGTGTCATATTCAAGCAACCTTTTTGAAATATTACAGAAACATACTGCAGCCTGAAAATAGGGTGCGGGTGCTTGTTTGCTTGCCGTTTATCACCGAAACAATGTTGCAACCTTAATCGGTTGTTGGCGTTCGTTGTCGGCAGATCAGACCTCCCCCGAACTTAATATCTTAAAATCCTTCAGGGGGCTCAATGAAACCGACTCGAGTGTTGCTTACCGCAGCGTCAACGCTATTCATTTCTCAAGTGATGGCTGGTGAAGCCGTGTTTTATATCACCGAAGACGGTGCATCCATCCGTGATGTAGCAGTCAGTGTTGATGGACAAAAGCAATTGATCGGTAAAACCGGTTTTGTCAGTTTTGATATCAACAGCGGTACTCACAGTGTCGAACTGTCCAAGTATGGCGAATGGCTCGGTGAGTTTGAGTTCAGTACCGAGAGTGTTGATCAAAATGCCGAAATCCAGATAGATGTTCTGGGTGGTGAAGCGCTGGAAGACGTCTTTGTTTACACGCCAGGACAAGAAGAAGTACCGGCGTTAGGGCAGATTTCAGGTTATCTGGAATCAGAAGAAACCGGTGGTGCTGTGGCGGGTGCCAGCATCTCGTTGTCCGGAACAGATATGGCGGTAGTGACTGATGAAGATGGTTACTTCAGCTTTGAATTACCACGGGGCAGCTACGATGTATCGATTGCTCACCCGAACTATGGCCAGCGTGACGTCAGTGACGTACGAGTGATGGCCAATGTGAACACCGGCGTTAACCTGACGCTGGGTATGTCGGGCAACGGCGTGATCGAAGAAGTCGTGGCTGTTGGTTCCTACATTCCTTCAACCGCGACTGCGCAACAGCGTGATTCATCAGCGGTGCTGGATGCTATTGGTTCGGAGCAATTCTCCCGTTTTGGTGATTCCGATGCGGCATCGGCTTTGAAGCGTGTAACCGGGGTTTCTGTCGCGGATGGCAAGTATGCGGTTGTTCGTGGTCTGAATGAACGTTACACCTCTGTACTGTTTAACGGTGCCATGGTGCCCAGCCCGGACCCTACGCGTCGTGTTGTGCCTTTGGATTTGTTTCCATCCGGTGTTATTTCTTCCGTCAATGTTGAAAAAACATTGATTGCCAATCGCCCGAGTGATGCGGCCGGAGCAACTATTGATGTCCTGACAGGAGATACGCCGGAGGAGTTTGAAGGCAAGTTGTCTGTCTCTATGGGCTACCATGATGGTACGACTGGCGAGTCAGTGAATGCACAGAAAACCTCTGGTATGGAAGTATTGGGCTTTGGCAGTTCAGATCGTGACCTGTCTGGCTCCGCCAAAAGCTCCAGCGGTGATATCACTGGTTCCGATGGCGCCCAGTTGCTGGACGTTTCCCAGTGGGAAACCGAAGACACAACCATGTCCCCTGATGTCAGCATTGAGGGAAGTGTGGGGGATCTGATTGGTGATTACGATCTGGGTAGTCTGTCCTATAAGGTAACCGGTCGTTATTCCAATGAATGGGATTACACCGAAGAAGATCGCGCCAACTATTCTGCCATTGATGCCAACTCCTACAGAGAAGCGGATGAGTACATTCGTTACCGTGCGGTGAATCTGATTGACCTGAGTTTTGGCGGGACCTTGGCTCTTGAGTCGGACAACTACACGCTGAATTCCAATACCTTGCTGCTGCGTCAGACCCAAGCCGACAATGTGGAAGAAAAAGGTGCTCGTGGCGAATACCGTCAATTTACCATTCAACGTGAATATACCTGGCAGGAACGTGAGTTCTTTACCCAGCAGTTCACGGGTCAGCATTATTTTGATGACTTTTACAGTGCGCAGCTGGATTGGGGGCTGACATACGCCAAGGCTTCCCTGTATGTGCCGGACAGCCGCTCATACACCTTGATTGATGAAAACTCTTCCATTGCTATTGATTCGACTTTTAATCCTCTGGCCGAAGACTACAGCGACAGCGCGGAAATCGATTTCTCCTCCAAGCCAACACGGGAGTGGACGGATCTCAACGATGACTCCGTCAACTTTACTCTGGATGGTCAGATCGCAGCTCTGGATGACGATGAATATCAGCTCAAGATTCTGGCCGGTGTCAGCATCATGAGCCGTGAGCGTGACGTTGAGTCCTATTCATTCCAATACGATGCCGACAACCTGACTGCTGAACTCAGCAGTGCGACTGATATCGTTGACGTGATCAATCAGCAGAACTTTGAAGACGGTTATCTGAGTGTTCGTAATAATTCGGATGACAATGCCTCTTATACCGGCAGCTGGGATTATTCGGCCTTTTATCTGATGCCGCGTCTGGAGTACTACGACAACTTTACTATCGAAGCGGGTGCTCGTCTTGAGAACAGCAAGATGGAAGTGGAGACATCTGGCAGCAGCCCGACAACGGCAGAAATTGAAACCAACGATGTTTATCCGAGCCTGAACGCTACCTATTTTGTGACCGAAGATTCACAAGTACGTTTTGCTTACAGTACATCGGTCAACCGTCCTGACTTCCGTGAGGTTGCTCCGGCGCAGTTTACGGATTCGGTATCCGGTGATCGCTATGTGGGTAACGAGAGTCTGACAGAATCCAGTATTACCAGCTTGGATTTGCGTTATGAATATTATTTCTCTGATGCTGAAAGTGTAAACGTTGCGATATTCCGTAAGGATTTCGAAGATGCTATTGAACGGACTTCCAGCATTATCTCTGGTAGTACCAACGAAGTATTGTACTCCTTTGATAATAACGGAGATGCCTATGCTCAAGGTGTCGAGCTGTCTGCTTCAAAAGATATCGAAATGCAGGATCTGAACCTCCGGCTGTCTGGTAACGTGGCCTATTTTGATACGGAAATTGAAACCTTTACCGACTCAGGAAACCTGGACGAAAGGCGCCGTATGCAAGGCCAGCCGGACCTTTTGGGTAACCTCCAGATCGCTTTGGATGAATATGAGTCCGGCCGTGAATATACCTTGGTCATGAACTATACCGGTAAAACTCTGAGTGCCGTTAATCCGGATGATTTGCTGGATAACGAATATCGTGAAGCTCGTATGGTTCTGGATATGAACTTCAAACAACCGATTATCATGGATGAACTGGATCTGAAAGTGGCACTTAAAAACCTGACAGATTCCGAGGTAAAGGAAACCCAGGGTGAAGGTGGAAGCCTGACCAAACGTTATAAACCTGGACGTGAGATAAAAGTCTCTCTCTCTTATCAGTTTTAAATAAAATTTAAGAAATCGTAACAAAACAGTCATCTGCTGCCCCTAGAGTGGGCAGCATCCGAACCCTGTTGGAATATTTGGAATAAAAGGAACAAATGATGAGCAAAGATCTCCTGAAAATGTTGTCCATCGCTGTTGCCGCAGCTTCTTTGGCCGCTTGTGGTAGCAGTGACAGCGACAATGACAACGATAACGACAATGATGATACTGGTTCTGATGAAATCAGCTACAACACCAGCGCCAACCCATCATTTTCTTTTGACCAGACTACCTACGTCGGTGCGGTAGATCCTTCTGCATCTGAAGAGTGGTACGGTTTCGCCATGGCTGGTTCTTACCCGGTTGCTGCTACAAACATCGATACTTCTTCAAGCGCTGCAGGCACTTTCTCTGCTGATGTTACCTTTGCTCCAAGCATGGATGGCATCACCGCCGCTTCTTCATGTCCTGCTCTGGACGGTAACTCAGCGCTGACGATCGAACAGGATGGAACTGTTGTCGTTGATGGTCAGACTTTCCCTGTTTGTACCATAGAAGGTACTTTCACTGCCGATGCTGAACTGACCAACACAGTCGTCTGGTCGATGGTTGATCGTGTGAACGTAGGTAACGGTAATGGTCTGCAAACTGTTGATACTACATTTGCAGATACTGACCTGACTATCCAGGCCGGTACTGTGTTCATGAACCAAGCCGGTTCTTCCATGGTTGTTACTCGTGGTTCAACGATCAACGCTGTGGGTACCGCTGCTCAGCCAATCGTTATGTCTGGTATTGAAACAACGACTGATTTCGGTGGCGACACTGAATGGGGTGGTCTGGTTCTGCAGGGTTACGCTTACAACAACAAATGTGGCAACCCAGAAACTGAAAGCGTGTGTAACGTTTCCGGTGAAGGTGCCGCTGGGTACTTCGGTGGTTTCGACAACTCTGACAGCTCTGGTGCTCTGGAATATGTGATCGTTACTGAAGCAGGTCTGGAAATCGCTAACGGTGATGAACTGAACGGTATCGGTTTCATGGCTGTCGGTTACAACACAACTGTGAGCCATGTACAGGTTCATGGTAATAAGGATGACGGTGTTGAATTCTTCGGTGGTGCTGTAGATGCCACTTACCTGGTGTTGACAGGCAACCAGGATGATGATATCGACTGGGATGAAGGTTACGTTGGTAATATCCAGCACGCTCTGGTCGTCAAATACCAGAACCAGGACAGCAATGGTAACCATGTTTTCGAACTGGATACTGCTGGTGATGCTGATGAGTCTCTGTATCAGGAATCGAACCCTACTGTGGCTAACGTTACTGCGATTGTAGACCTGAGCACTGCCACTTACGGTGCTGGTAATATCGGTAGCGGTATCCATCTGAAAGCCGGTTCTGAAGGTCGTTTCTTCAACAGCTTGCTGGTAGGTGATGTTGCTAACTGTGTATACCTGAACGATAGCACGGTTGAAACTACTGTAGCCGGTGAAAACAGTGGTGTGATTGATTCTGCATTCCAGAACATCCACTGTGGTACGGTCAACACGCTGGAAAACAATGGCACCTTCACTCTGGATAGCCTGGTTACCCTGTCTTCAGTAACACTGAACGACATGCTGGCTGAAACAGCTATCGGCGCTGTATCGGCTACGATCGCTTCTGCTGAAGTAGATGGCACTGCAGACTGATTTGACTGTCTGAAACAGACAAATCCAAACGGCGCCTTCGGGCGCCGTTTTTATTGGTGTTGCTCACGTTATTGTCATCTATCACCGTCATAATTAGCATCAACACAAGATAGAGCGCGGCGCGCAAGCAATGTAACAGAAGTGTCATGTTGCTTGAGTAGTCTGCGCACTCAAATTGGGGAGTCTGTTTTTATAACAGGCATCACGGAGTCTATACGGGTAATACATATGCCAATGCAACTGCGAACTCGAAATATTCTGGCCGCAGCCATACTCAGCGCCGGTGTTGTGTTTGGCGCTACGGCCGCTGATGTCAACACGGCGATCGACAAGGGTGTCAACCGCGTCAGTAACGCGCAGGCGTCTCAGCAAAAAATCGATTCCATCGATAGCAGCATTCGTGCGGCAGAGCGTGAATATCGTGGTGTCGTCAAGGAATCCGATGGTCTGAAAGTATACATCGAGCAACTCGACAAGCAGCTTGCCGCTCAGGAAGAAGAGCTGGCTGGTATTGAAGAAAGCATTGAACAGGTCACACTGGTTGAGCGTCAGGTAACACCTTTGATGCTACGTATGATTGATTCGATTGATCAGTTTGTACAAGCCGATGTACCGTTTCTGCTTGAAGAACGCACTGGGCGTGTCAACGCGCTGAAAGCCTTGATGGGACGTTCCGACGTCACCGTGGCAGAAAAATACCGCAAGGTGATGGAAGCCTACCAGGCTGAAATCGATTATGGCCGTACCATCGAATCGTTCCGGGGCACCCTGGAAGGCCGTGAAGTGGACTTCTTGCGGGTTGGTCGTATTTCCCTGATGTATCAGTCTCTGGATGGCAACGTTCTGGGCGTCTGGAACAGCGCCGCAAAAGCCTGGGAAACACTGGACCCATCGATGAAAAGCAAGCTGATGGCAGGTATCCGTATTGCACGTGAGCAAGCGGCTCCCAGCCTGATCAAAGTACCTGTTGCAGCAGCTCAGGAGGCCAAATAATGAAATTCAAGGCACTATTACTGTCAGCTACGCTGGCTTTGGGTATCAACACCGCAGTGGCTGCTGAAGCCGTTTCTGTTGATTCCCTGTTGAATCTGGTGAAGCAGGGACAGGCCCGGGACAATCAGGAATTTCAACAACGCCTCAAGCGTTTTAATTCCGACAAGGCTACCCAGGAAAAAATGCTGGCCGATGCCCGTAAAGAACGTAACAACCTGCTGAAAGACAGCGAAACCAAGGAAAACAAATTTCAGACCAACGAAACCACGGTGGCAGAAGCACAAGAGCGTCTGACCAACCGCATGGGTTCGTTGAAAGAATTGTTTGGTGTACTGCAGCAAGTGGCGGGTGATACCAAGTCGATTTTTGAAGGATCGGTTATCAGCTCTGAGCTGCCAGGCCGTGATGCTTTCCTGAAAGACCTGATCATTACTGCCGGTTCATCTTCCAAGCTGCCATCCATCGAACAGCTGGAACAGCTGTGGTTCGAGATGCAGCGTGAAATGACTTACAGCGGTCGTGTTGCCAAATACAACGCAGATGTTGTTATCCCCAGTGGTGAAACGGTACAGAAAGACGTTATCCGTGTGGGTGGGTTCAACGTTGTGTCCGGTGGCAAATACCTGAACTGGGATCTGGAAGCCGGTCGTCTGGTCGAATTGGACAAGCAACCTGGTGGACGTTACACCGACCCGGCTACCGAACTGGCTGCTGCTTCAGGTACCGACCTGACCAGCTTCTGGATTGACCCGTCACGTGGCCAATTGCTGAAAATCATGGGCCAATCACCAGAACTGGGCGATCGTGTCGACCAGGGTGGTGTTGTGGGTTACATCATTATTGCACTGGGTGGCATTGGTATCCTGCTGGCGATTTGGCGGATGCTGGTGTTGATGCTTGAAAGCGGTCGTATCCGCAAGCAAATGGCTACTGAAACCCCGAGTGATAATAACGCTCTGGGTCGCGTGATGGCGGTTTTCCAGGCCAATAAAGATGCCGATATCGAAACACTGGAATTGCACCTGGGTGAGGCCATTTCGGCTGAAATACCGAAGCTGACCCGTGCTATTGGCTGGATCAAGATTATCTCTGTAGTAGCACCGCTGCTGGGTCTGCTGGGTACGGTGACCGGTATGATCGATGTGTTTGAAACCATGTCGCTGTTTGGTACCGGTGATCCGAAACTGATGGCTGGTGGTATTTCCCAGGCACTGGTTACGACGGTTCTGGGTCTGGTGGCTGCAATTCCTTGTGTGTTCTTGCACACACTCACCAACAACCGCAGTCGCGAGTTGATGATGATTCTGGAAGAGCGGGCGACAGGGATCCTGGCGCGCCAGTCCGAACAACAACACGCTAAAGCGGCGTAATCTCATGTTGGGTGAACTGTACGAACCCGTTTACCTGTTCATGGAGCGTGGAGGCGATGTCCTCTACGCCATCTGTGGGCTGGTTTTTATTCTGTGGTTGTTGGTTCTTGAGCGTGTTGGCTACTTCCTGTTTGTTTATCGGACGTCGCTGACGTCGGCGATAAGCGAATGGGAAGGGCGCAACGAACGTCGCTCCTGGGCAGCGCACCAGATCCGCCAGGATCTGATCAGTCAGCTGTCTTTTGAACTTTCTGCCAATATGAGCACTATCAAAATGTTGATCGGCCTTGCACCGCTGTTCGGGTTGTTGGGTACTGTCAGTGGCATGATCGAGGTATTTGACGTGATGGCGTATCTGGGCAATGGCAGTCCCAAGGCCATGGCATCCGGTATCTCCAAAGCGACGATTCCGACCATGGCAGGTATGGTAGGTGCTATTACCGGTGTGTTTGCTCAGTCCTTGCTGGATCGCTATATCAAGCGTGAAAAGATCCGCATTGAAGACAAGCTGACCTTCGATCACTAATTCAAGAGAAGATTGCTATGAGACGCGGTTTTTCAAATTTGACCCCACAGGCTGAAGAGGGCGAGATCGACATTACTCCCATGCTGGACGTAGTGTTTATCATGCTGATCTTTTTCATCGTGACGGCTTCTTTCGTGAAAGAATCCGGTATCGAAGTCAATCGTCCGGATGCCAGTACATCCAACGCCAAACCACGGGCGAATATCCTGATTGCCATCAATGACCTTGGCGAAATCTGGATTAACAAGCGCCGGGTTGATGAAAGCCAGGTACGGGCCAACATCGAACGGATGCACGCTGAAAACCCACAGGGTACGGTGGTGATTCAGGCAGACGAAGAAGCCAAGACCAAGCAGTTGGTCGCAGTGATGGATGCTGCTCGGGCCGCCGGGGTATATGACGTATCTCTGGCAACAGAGGAGCGCTAGGTATGTTCCTGACCCTGCTACGCTTTGGTGCAGCCCTGGCCGTTGCAGCGGTTGCGACCTTTGCCGTTTTCTGGATGATGCAGAGCCTGATCAGTACTGGCGGCTCTGTACTTAACGAGAATGATTTTGGCCGCATCGAAAGCTTTGTCATGAGCAAGCCGGATGATGAGGTGCAAACCAAGGAACGCAAACCGCGCAAGCCACCGGCTGCAGCAAAAGAGCCGCCCAAGCCGGATATGCCCAAGCCCCAGATTGCCAAGGCATCAACCGATGGGTTTGATGTTGGCGGATTTGATATGGGTGCCGAGCTGAGCGTTGATGCCGGGTTGTCTGGTGGTTCCGGCGATGGTGATTTCTTGCCAATCGTCAAAGTGGCCCCTAACTATCCACGTCGTGCGGCACAGAAAGGTATCGAGGGCTATGTGGTGGTTGAATTTACGGTAACCAGTCTGGGTACCGTGATTGACCCTGTCGTGATTGAAGCCGCGCCACCGAATATCTTTGATCGTGAGGCGATGGCGGCAGTGAAGAAATTCAAATACAAGCCCAAGGTGGAAGATGGAAAAGCGGTTGCCGTCACCGGTGTTCGTAACATTATTCGCTTTGAACTTGAGAAAAACGGCAGATAACCGGAGGTAGCATGAAAAAGCCAATTGCCTTGTTGAGTGCCGGCCTGATGGTATGCTCGCTGTCTTTTATCAGTGTGGGTGCCGTCAGTGTTCAGGCGGCAGAGCAGTCCAGCGCTGAATCCAGCAAAAAACGTGTGCGTCGCTCAGCGACCATGCGTCCGGTTATTTACAAGAAACTGGACGGCGCACGTGAGCTGGCTGATGCCAAGAAATATCAGGATGCGTTGAAAGAACTGCAGTCGCTGGAGAAACGCAGACGTAACTCCTATGAGACCGCCATGACGCATAACATGTATGCGTATGTGTATTTCAATCAGGAAAAATACAAGTCAGCGGCTGCCGCTTATGAACAGGTTTTATCCGTTGGCAACATTCCGGAAAGTCTGGAACAAACCACGCTGTACAGCCTGTCGAAGTTGTACTTGATTCAGGAGGACTACAAAAAAGCACTGGTTCCTCTGAACAAGTGGTTCGGGATCGTCGAGTCTGCGAATGCAGAGTCCTTTGTCCTGCGGGCGCAGATTTATTTCCAGATTGAGCAATACAGCAAGGCGTTGCCGGATGTGAAGAAGGCCATCGCCATGACCAAGGAAACGGGCAAGATGCCCCGTGAAAACTGGTTGATGCTGGAGCGGGCTGTGTATTACCAGAACAAGGACTTCAAAAACCTGGCCCGGTGTCTGCAAGACCTCGCGACCTTGTATCCGAAATCTCAATACTGGGTGCAACTTGCGGCCGTTTACAGTGAGCTGAACCAACCGAAGAAAGAGCTGGCAACACTGGAAACCGCTTTTGAGCAGGGCATGCTGACCAAGGAAAGTGAGCTGGTGAATTATGCACAAGCGCTGCTGGGTCAGGATATTCCTTACAAGGCCGCCAGTATTCTGACTTCAGGGATGGAAAAAGGCGTGATCAAGGAAAGCGCTCGCAGCTTGTCGTTACTGGGTGATGCCTGGATGCTGGCGAAAGAATACGATCAGGCCATTGGTGTGATGACCAAGGCAGCGGATCTGTCGCACAAGGGCAGTGATTATTTCAAACTGGCGCAGATTCATACTGAGCGTCAGGAATGGAATCTTGCCCTCAGCAACGTCAAGTTGGCTATCGCACAAGGCGACTTGACGCAGCCACATTCGGCGCTGATTCTGCAGGGATTGATCCTGTTTAATCTCGATGAGTTAACGGCGGCCAAAGGCACGTTTGTTAAAGCCCGGGGTTATGACGCGGCAACCAAGACTGCCGACCAGTGGATCAAATATATCGAAGACGAAGAACAGCGTCGGGCATATATGGCCGCTTCATCCTGATAGCAACAGCAATAGACACAAAAAAACCGCTCTTGTAGCGGTTTTTTTGTGTCTGTTTATCGGCATCGTCTTATCGGCATCGTCCGCCTCCAGTTATGACTCCAGAATAGAGACCAGCTCTCTGGCTTTGTTTAACGCCGGGCTGATGCTTTCTGCCTCCAGGATACTGTCGGGGCGATAGATCAACAAAAACCCGTCGCTCAGTTCAATATTGATCGAGTCATGCTGCTCCAGCCACTGACAGAGATCGCCGTTCAGTTTGATACGGATGGCATGAGGCTTGATCGCTGAGATTTTCCACTGTTGTAATGTGGGCGGCAATTCGGCGCTGGACAGCGGGATGCAGCGGTCTGGCATCGGGTCAACAAACTGGTCGCGGGAGTAGGCGCCGGGGTTGTAAGGGCTGGCCCGGAATCTCCCCACATGTTGGTGTTTGCATTCGATCAGCAGCAGCGTTTGCTGGGAGATACCATGAGCCGTAATCATCGGATAATCGAAAATCTTGTAGGCTCGTTGCTGCCAGTCTCCGCGCAGCTGGTGGCGGCCATGGCGAATCTGGCTCTGGTGGAACAGCTCAAAGCCTGCTGCCCTGAGCTCCCGATCCAGCGCCGCATATCCCTGATACTCTGCTTCCAGATGTGGTGCCAGTTGACGGCGTGATTTCCCTGCGGCGTTTTGGGTCAGATACAAGAGCGCCCCCAAAGTGCCTGCCAGCAAGAACACAATCAGCACAGATAAGACAATGGTCATAACAGATTCGTTTTGGCTCGTATTTCCGTGGAGTGTACCATCTCACCGGTCTACCCGAGCTGGAATGATCCGGCCGGTCTCCAGTCCAAAGGAATCGAGTGTGAGTACATCCTCCGACGTTACATTCAAAACACTGTCTGCCCGGGGTGGCTTCAAGATAGGCTTGGTGAGTCTGACTCGCGCCAAGTCGATGAATGCCTTGACCCGGGAGATGATTCAGGCCATTGGTCGTCGCCTGGCCCGCTGGCAACAGAGCAAGCGTATTGTTGCTGTGGTGATTCAGGGAGAAGGGCGCTGTTTCTGCAGTGGTGGCGATATTCGTCAGTTGTACGACGGTATTGCCGATGGCGATGAAACAGGGCTCAAACAAGCGGATCAGTTTTTTGAGCTGGAATACAAAACCAATATCCAGCTGCACCGTTTTACCAAACCACTGATCGCCTGGGGCCATGGTTATGTGATGGGCGGCGGGCTGGGATTATTCCTGACGGCCAATCATCGTATTGGCACTACCTCAATGCAGCTGGCCTGGCCGGAAGTGCGTATCGGCTTGTTTCCGGATGTACTGGGAAGCTGGTATTTATCCCGTATTGAACCGGCGTTGGGGTATTGGATGGGGCTGACCGGGATGCCGATCAATTCGACCGATGCGCTGTCACAACGCCTGATTGACTACCAGATGGCCGATGGTGACCTGGAACCCTTGATCGGGCAACTACGTCGCCTGGACTGGACGGAACGCACACCGGATAACCAGCTGTTGGTGCGGCATTTGTTGGGTAACTGGTCAACGCCAGAGGCAGCAGACAAGCCTGAGAGTGACTGGTTACGTACCGGAGCGACGATCACCGAGATGATGGCACCGGTTATCCAGCAAGGACTTGTGGCACTGCCTGCCGCTGATGCGGATCAGGATGCCTGGGTTCAGCGTGGGTTGAACCAGCATCATGCAGGTTGTCCAGCCACGGCCCGATTGCTGGTTGCCCAGTTGGCGCTCGGCAGGCACATGAGTCTGGTTGAAGCAGCCCGGCTGGAGCTGGTTATGGCCTGGCAGGCATGTCGTCACCCGGATTTGGTGGCAGGTATCCGGGCGTTACTGATTGACCGGGGAGCGCTGCCGCAGTGGCAGCATGCGACCCCTGCCAGTGTGCCGGATCAGTGGGTCAAAGCCTTGATGACATCGCCCTGGAAGCGTGATGAGCACCCGTTCGCTAATTTGTAGCGTGCAACGGGTGCCTTGACTTCGAGAGTGACGTGTTACTCCGCGGTTGCTGGACTGATAGCAAAAGGCAGTGGGGTAACCGTGATTGGCGTTCCATCGTCAAGGGTCAGAGGTTCTTCTGGCTCACCGTTCAAAACCAGTAAACCACCGGTGCCGTGCCAGCTGGCCACTTCGCCAACCGCTTTGATACTGGTCTTGACCGGGCTGAGCAAATCCGGAGTGGCTTCGTCCGCGCAGGTCGCTTTGACCAGTTGCTTCTTGGCTTTACCCAGATACTGCACTCGGGCGACTACTTCCTGCCCGGTGTAACAGCCTTTTTTGAAATTGACGCCATCCAGCTTGTCCCAAGCGATATGCTGCGGAATCCAGTGTTCAACACTTTTTTGAGTGACCCATACCAGCCCGGCCTGAATATCCTGCTGCTGCCATTCCGGCTGCGCTAATGGTGTGCTGTCTGGTGTTGTAGGGGCGGTATCCGCCCAGCATTCAATCCTGCCATCCGGCCAGTTCAGCAGTAGAGCATCGTGCTGTTTTTGCAGTGTGCGTTCGCTAACCGCAGCAGGTACGGATGTTTGATAGCCGAAGATGGCCGTTGACAAGGGAGTCAGTGACACCTTGTAAAAGACGGCATACTTGCTGAGGTGGCGCTGGAATAACTCCGTTACATCCGTCGCGAGCCGAAATATAAAGCGGTCATCCGTATGTGCCAGCATAAAGTTGGTCACCATACGGCCTTTGGCGTTACAGCAAGCGCCAAGGGTCCACTGGCCATCGGCCAGCCCGGTTACGTCACAGGTCAGTTGGCCTTGCAGTAGTCGGGCCGCATCCGGGCCGGTCACTTCCAGTAATGAAAAGTCTGACAAGCGGTTGTCTGTTGCTATTGGTGCAGTCGAGATCGTGTTCATAAATTCCTCCTTTCAGCCAGTGTACTCCGGTTTGTATTCGGGGTGCATGATTCGCATTCAATCTCTGTATGGCTGTCGCCTGAGTAAGTGACGGGGATGGTGTTGTTTTTGGTGTGCGTTGCAGGTTCAAGGATGGGGTGGCGCTGGTATACTGGCGCCATTGAACAGGAGAGTAATGTGATCGACGAAACTGAAGTTAAACGTCTGTGGTGGCACAGCCGTCGCGGGATGCTGGAACTGGACGTATTGCTGGTGCCTTTTGTTGAAAAAGCCTATCGCACCCTGGAGCGTGAAGACCAGTTGCGTTATCAGGCGCTGATTGATCATGAAGACACGGATTTGTTTGCCTGGTTTCTGGAGCGGGTGATTCCGGATGATCCGGAAATGCACAAAATAGTGGTGCGGGTACTGGAGCATGCACGCAACCCCTGAGCTATTGTGGCGGTTGCATTCCAGCCTCTGGCAAACCGTCCTGGATGTGCTGGCCTTGCTGACACTCTGCTCGCTGCTGCTGGTGTATCAGTATGGCGTGTGGCTGGCGTTGTCCGCGGGTCTGTTGGTATTGGCCATATACGCTGTCTGGTATGGCAAACAGGATCCGGTGGTTGGCTTGCAGAGGCTCAGCGTTATGGATGAGTCCGCCAGTATTCCTCATTGGCGACTGATCCATCGCAGTGGCCATACCCGAATGGTACGTTGGCGGGCAGGGAGTGTCCGGCGCAGCCATCTGCTGATCTTGCGTTATTCTGTCTGGCCCTGGCAGGGGCTGGTACTGCGCCGTTGTAATTTTGACTCGGAGCAGCACTTCAAGGCGCTGCAACGGGTGTTGTACAGCGAACTGTAAATTGCCACGGTTGGTTCTTGTGTAACGCTACAGCTCACCCAGTTCTCGTAAATGTTTGGCAGTGACGACGGTATCAAAGGCTCTTGGCAGTGGCTCTGGATAATCCCGGCTGTAATGTAGCCCCCGGCTTTCACGGCGCAACAGGGCTGAGCGGATGATGATATCGGCGACATCGACCAGGTTACGTAATTCCAGCAAGTCGGCGGTAACCAAGTGGTTGCTGTAAAACTCCTGGATTTCCTGTCGCAACAGTTGCACGCGGTGTTTGGCGCGTAACAGGCGTTTGGTGGTACGGACAATCCCGACGTAATCCCACATGAAACGCCGCAATTCATCCCAGTTGTGGGCAATCACGACGTCTTCATCGGAATCGGTCACCAGGCTGGCATCCCAGGCCGGTACATCCGGAATATCCGGTACCGAGTTCAGGCTTTCAATAATATGGGTAGCTGCTGAGCGGGCGTAAACCAGGCATTCGAGCAAAGAGTTGCTGGCCAGGCGGTTGGCACCGTGCAATCCGGTACAGGCCGTTTCGCCAATGGCATACAGCCCGTCGATATCTGTGCGGCCAAAATGGTCGGTGACGACGCCTCCACAGGTATAGTGCGAGGCCGGTACAATCGGAATGGGTTCATTCAGGATGTCGATGCCGAGTTCGAGGCAACGTTCCAGAATGGTGGGGAAGTGCTGGCGAATAAAATCGTCCGGCTTGTGGCTGATATCCAGATACAGACAGTTAGCTCCGAGGCGTTTCATTTCGTGGTCGATGGCACGGGCAACGATATCCCGGGGTGCCAGTTCGCCCCGGGCGTCAAAACGATCCATAAAGCGGCTGCCATCGGGCAGTAACAGCTTGCCGCCTTCACCCCGTACCGCTTCACTGATCAGGAAGGATGTGGCGACCGGATGGTACAGACAGGTGGGATGAAACTGGTTGAATTCCATGTTGGCGATACGGCAACCAGCGCGCCATGCCATGGCAATGCCATCCCCCGAGGCGATATCCGGGTTGGTGGTGTACAAATACACTTTGCTGGCACCACCAGTGGCCAGCACGGTGGCCCTGGCGGTAATGGCGGCAACCTTGCGAGTGTCCTTGTCGAGGAAATAAGCCCCGATACAGGCTTGGCCATCAAGTCCGAGCTTGTCTCGAGTAATCAGGTCAACGGCGATATACTGGTGTAACAGATGCAGGTTGGGTTGCTCTCTGGCACGCTCGATCAGTGTGTCGGAGATGGCCAGCCCGGTGGCATCGGCGGCGTGGATAATACGGCGGGCGCTGTGACCGCCTTCCCGGGTCAGGTGGAAACGCTGATCGCCTCCCTGTTCGGCAATACCGTCCAGGGTGAAGGGCACACCGCTATCGATCAGCCACTGGATGGCAGAGGCTGAGTTTTCTACCGTAAAGCGCACGGCAGATTCGTTACAGAGTCCGGCACCGGCAATCAGGGTATCAGAGACGTGGGCGTCGACACTGTCGGTGGCGTCGAGTACGCCAGCTACGCCCCCTTGTGCCCAGCGTGTTGAGCCGCTGTCCAGTTGGTCTTTGCTGATCACTGCCACTTGCAGGTGAGAAGGTAATGATAACGCCAGTGTCAGGCCAGCCGCTCCGCTGCCAATGATGAGGACGTCGAAGGTCAGTTGTTCGCTCATGGTCATCTGATTTCTGTTAACGATAGGGGTTTATAATGCCAGCCAAAGCGCTGACAGAATACGTGTCAGGGAAATATTCCTGAACTTTTCGCTCGGCGCCCAGTCTTCCATTTACAGCCACAGTGGAGGCCCGTACAGTGACCAGCGCAGCAATTTTGACAAAACAGCCCAAGAAGGCGTCGGAACAAGGCATGACAGATCATCAAAATACGGACCGGCAACTGGTCGCAAGGGTTCAGAAAGGTGATCGTCGCGCCTTTGACTTGCTGGTGCTCAAATATCAGCATCGTATCCTGTCTTTGGTTGGACGTTTTGTGTCCGATTTTGCTGAAGCACAGGATGTTACCCAGGAAGCGTTTGTGAAAGCCTACAAGGCTTTGCCCAATTTTCGCGGTGACAGTGCGTTCTATACCTGGATGTATCGGATCGCTGTAAACACTGCCAAAAATCATCTGGTCAGCCGTGGTCGGAAGACACCGACCCATGACATCGATCCGGATGATGCCGAATTTTTCGGCGATTATAGCCCTATGCGTGATATCGAAACACCGGATGGGTTGTTGCAACGGGACCAGTTGCGCGACGTGGTGTTTGGCGCCATTGAGGCATTACCCGATGATCTGCGTATGGCCATCACATTGAGGGAAATGGACGGACTCAGCTATGAAGAAATAGCTGAAGCAATGGATTGTCCAATTGGTACGGTTCGCTCCCGGATTTTCCGGGCTCGTGAAGCGATAGACAAGAAAATGCAGCCATTGCTTATGGCCACTGCGTGACGGTCTGGAAGGTAACAATAATGAACGATCGTATGAATGAATCTATCTCGGCCCTGGTTGACGGAGAAGCCGATGAACTTGAAGTTCGTCGGGCTTTGAACCAGCTTGAACAGGATGAAGAACTGCGTGAGCGCTGGAGCCGCTATCAGCTGATGGGCGCGCTGATGCGCGAAGAACCGGCCACTACGGTCGACTTGTCTCGCGGTATCATGCAAGCCATTTCAGGTGAGCCGATGGATGAAGTACCGGCCCGACAAACCGCTGCTCATGAGCCGGTTCCGGCTGTCGACGTTGCGGAAACCGAACACAGCCATTCATGGCGTAAACGCAGTGGCTGGATTGCTTCTGGTGCCGTGGCTGCCTCGGTGACTCTGGCGGTGCTGATGAGTGTCCGGGTGATGGATGGCGCAAGCTCGGTGCAACCGGTTTCTGTTGCGGCGGTGGATACACCCAGCCTGAATGTACAGAGTGCTGAAAGCAAGATGGTGGCAGGATCGGATATTGCCACAGACTCAGCCTCGACGCTTGAAAGTGGTTTTGGTCTGAACGGCAGCAATATCAGCCTGGTTTCCATGGATGCCGGCGAGCTTTCCGACACACTGACAGAAGAGCAGTTAAGCTCTGCCCAAAGCCGATTGCATGAATATGTGATGCAGCACAGTGAGCACGCGGCACTGAATACTGGCAGAGGACTGATGCCATTTGCCCGGGTTACCAGCTTTGAACAAGGCGGAGATGCCCAGCAGTGAGAGCCGCCTGGTGTGTTCTGACCCTGGGGCTGGCGCTGGTTAATCCCGTTAATGCCAGTCCGGCAGGTTCGGATAACCAGATTACCGATAACGCTATAGCCTCAGTACATGCCTCCGGTCCGAGACAGTGGCTGGCCCGCATGTCTCACGCCATCAAGGAAGTCAACTACCAGGGGGTACTGGTATTCGGCAATGACCGGCTCTGGCACACCATGGCCATCAGTCATGCGATGGTCGATGGTGTTGAATATGAAAAAATCTCTCATCTGACCGGCCCCCCCCGGGAAATCATCCGGGTCGGACAGGACGTCAGTTGTACCCACCCGGATGATCAGGCATTACGGATGTATGATCAGACCGCTAATCTGTTGTCTGGCATTGACCCGGATCTTCCGGCCCTGGGGTCCTACTACCAGATTCGACAAGCCCGATCCGAAAGAATTGCTGGCCGGGATGCCTTGCAAATCCAGGTAGTGCCGAATGATACTTTCCGTTTTGGCCAGAACCTCTGGCTGGATAAAGAAACCGGTTTGTTGTTACGATCGGATCTGGTTGACCAGTCGCGCCAGGTGATCGAGCGTTATCAGTTCGCCGAGATCCGTATTGGCCAGAGCATTCCATCCACCGAGTTTGATGCACCGCCAGACAGCCATCAGTATGTCTCTCATTTGGGAGCTTCAGCGGCGACGGCGTTAATCCAGCATCAGCAAGATTGGTATCCGGACTGGGTACCCCCTGGTTTTACCCGGTCAACGGAGTCCGATGCGACAGCGGGTGCAGCGTTATTGTACAGTGACGGTTTGTCGGCCTTTACCTTGTTTGTTGACCAGGTTGAGCAGGACTCCATGCCGGATATGAGCCGGCGCTGGGGCGCAACGGCGGCGGTGGTACGGCATCAGCGTGCTGGCGAACGCAGAATGAGGATTACAGTTGTTGGCGAGTTGCCGATGGCAACGGCCAAGCGTATTGCTTTGTCGGTACGTTATGCGGGTAATCATCCGATTTCAGAGAGGTAACCATCCATGCCACGTGAAATGGTTGAAGTAAAAGAAGTCGTAAACGGCGGCGTCTGGGTTGAAGGTCTGCAACAGAGCGCTTGTGGCAGTTGTAATTCACGGGCGGGCTGTGGTCAGGCGACACTTAGCAGTATGGGCAAGCCAATACGACTGTGGGTTGCCACAGAATACGTGTTGGAACCCGGTCAGCAAGTGGTGCTGGATCTGCCGTCTGGCAGTCTGGCTGCCAGTGCAGCGACGCTGTATGGCGTGCCACTGGTGGGATTGATTCTGGGAGCTGCGGCTGGCCAGACTTCTGGCGGTGATGTCGCTGCCTTGGTGGTCGGCGTTCTGGGGCTGGCAGGAGGCTTGTTGCTGGCGCGTTATATTGCCAATCTGAAACGCCAGCAATGGCTGCCGGCAATTGTTTCTGTGTGTTCGGAATTCTAGCCACAAAATCGACTCTATAATCTCTGCTTGTTACGTTGGTTCACCATTCCCTTGGTGTTAATCATGATCTCGTATTGCCGTTAAAAAGGGTTATCTATGACCAGGATATTCAAATTACTGTTTCCCGTTGTGTTATTGCTGGCATCTGCAGTGCACGCCAGTCTGCCGGATTTTCGTGATCTGGTGAAAGAAGCGTCACCGGCAGTGGTGAATATCAGTACGATACAGCATGTCAGTAGCGGATCCAGCAGTTCGTATCAGCAACGTTATGGCCTGCCGGAAGATGTTCCGGAAATATTCCGGCACTTTTTTGGCGTGCCGTCGCCTTCCCCTCGTGGAGAGCAGGAAAAAACATCTTTGGGCTCCGGTTTTATCGTGTCGCACGATGGTTATATTCTGACGAATAACCATGTGATTCAGGATGCCGACGAAATTATCGTGCGGCTCAACGACCGGCGCGAACTGGAAGCCAAACTGATCGGGGCCGACAAGAGTTCTGATCTGGCTTTGCTCAAGGTTGAAGCCGATGATCTGCCTATCGTCAGGATGGGAGACTCCGACGCTCTGGATGTGGGGGAATGGGTGGTGGCTATTGGCTCGCCGTTCGGTTTTGACTATTCCGTAACCGCGGGGATTGTCAGCGCCAAAGGACGCAGTTTGCCAAACGAAAACTACGTGCCGTTTATCCAGACCGACGTGGCGATCAATCCGGGTAACTCCGGTGGGCCATTGTTTAACCTGGATGGCAAGGTAGTGGGTATTAACTCTCAGATTTACACGCGTTCCGGTGGGTTTATGGGGGTGTCGTTCGCCATTCCGATTAACGTCGCCATGGATGTGGCGGATCAGCTAAAAGAAAGTGGCGCCGTAAGTCGTGGCTGGCTGGGTGTCGTGATACAGGAAGTCAGCAAGGATCTGGCAGAATCGTTTGGCCTGGAGAAAGCCGCGGGTGCACTGGTTGCCCAGGTGGTACCAGACAGTCCTGCAGAGCAAGCCGGATTGAAAAATGGCGATATTATTACCCGTTTTAATGGCGAAACCATTTACCTGTCATCAGATTTGCCGCATCAGGTCGGGCGGGTTCGTCCCGGTACTGAGGTCCGTATTGATCTGGTTCGTAATGGCAAACGCAAGCGCCTGAATGTGGAAGTAGGGACGCTGTCGAATGATAAAACACAGACACTGGCATCCAACACGACGCCGGGAGAGTTCAGTAGCGATGCAATCGGGGCGCTGGTTGCCGACTTGAACGACAGCCAGCGTCAGAAACTGGGCTTTGATGGCGTGCTGGTCAAGGCGATCAAGGATGGCCCAGCTGCGGTCTCTGGTTTGATGCCGGGAGATGTAATTACCATGATTTATGGCGAAAGCATTAATAATCTGGATGATTTCAAACGGGTTGTGAGTGGATTGCCAGGGGATCGTAGTGTGCCTATGCGTATTGTACGCCGCGGTTCGGCACTGTTTATTCCACTGCGAGTTCCGAAATAACCTCGCAACCGGGTGCAGATAGCGATACAACAACGGCAACGTCAGGTTGCCGTTGTTGTATCTGCAACCTGGTTGGCGATCCGGGTTGACTCTTTATTAGCCATGTATGACGCTTTCAAGTAAAATCCCGCCCCATTTCTTTTGCTGCCTGGATGTAATTCTGTGAGCCACCTGGACCACATTCGTAACTTTTCCATTATCGCCCACATCGACCATGGCAAATCCACGCTGTCGGATCGGATTATTCAGATCTGTGGCGGGTTGACCAACCGTGAAATGCAGCAGCAAGTGCTCGATTCCATGGATATTGAGCGTGAGCGTGGTATTACCATCAAGGCGCAAAGCGTGACGCTGGATTATGTTGCCAAAAATGGCGAGACCTATCAGCTGAACTTTATTGATACGCCGGGACATGTTGATTTCAGCTACGAAGTGTCACGTTCATTGTTTGCCTGCGAAGGGGCCTTGCTGGTGGTGGATGCTGCCCAGGGGGTTGAAGCCCAGTCGGTTGCCAACTGTTACACCGCCATTGAGCAAGGCCTGGAAGTGCGGCCGGTTCTGAACAAGATGGATTTGCCGCAGGCCGACCCGGACAAGGTTGCCCAGGAAATCGAAGATATTATTGGGCTGGATGCTACTGAAGCGGTACGTTGCAGTGCCAAAAGCGGCCTGAACGTCGAAGATGTACTGGAAGATCTGGTGGCCCATATTCCGCCTCCGGAAGGCAATATTGATGGCCCGCTGCAAGCCCTGATCATTGACTCCTGGTTTGATTCCTACCTTGGCGTTGTGTCTCTGGTACGGGTAAAGAACGGGGTTATGCGTAAAGGCGACAAGATTCGTCTCAAGAGTACCGGCAAGGATCATCTGGTTGATGGGGTGGGCATTTTCACACCCAAGCGCCACGAAAAGAAAGAGCTGCGTACCGGTGAAGTGGGTTATATGGTTGCCGGTATCAAGGACATTCATGGGGCGCCGGTGGGGGATACCATCGTTGGAGCCAAGTTCCCGGATACGGCAGCGTTACCAGGATTCCAGAAGGTCAAACCACAGGTGTATGCCGGTTTATTCCCGGTGAGCTCGGATGACTTTGAAAGCTTCCGCGATGCGTTGGAAAAACTCTCCCTGAACGATGCTTCGCTGTTTCACGAGCCAGAAAATTCTGATGCGCTTGGGTTTGGTTTCCGCTGTGGATTCCTGGGCATGCTGCATATGGAGATTATCCAGGAGCGGCTCGAACGCGAATACGACATGGATCTGATTACCACTGCGCCAACGGTGATTTATCAGGTGGTTACCCAGAAGGGCGATATTCTGGAAGTAGATAACCCGTCCAAGCTGCCAGATATTGGCTCTATCACGGAAATGCGTGAGCCGATTGCTGAAGCCAATATTCTGGTACCACAAGAATATCTGGGTAATGTGATCTCGCTGTGTATCGACAAGCGTGGCGTGCAGCTGGATATGCAATACACCGGCAGCCAGGTGGCATTGAAGTACGAATTGCCAATGGGTGAAGTGGTGATGGACTTCTTTGACCGCCTGAAGTCGGCCAGTCGTGGCTTTGCCTCGCTGGATTATAACTTCAGTCGTTTTGAAGCGGCGCCATTGGTGCGACTGGATGTGCTGGTTAATGGAGAACGGGTGGATGCGCTGGCAGTGATTATGCACCGTGATAATGTCCGCCGTCGGGGCGCGGCCTTGACCGAAAAAATGAAAGAACTGATTCCCCGGCAGATGTTTGATGTCGCGATTCAGGCGGCGATGGGGAATCAGGTAGTTGCCCGCACCACCATCAAGGCGCTGCGTAAAAACGTGACAGCCAAGTGTTATGGCGGTGATGTCAGTCGCAAGAAAAAGCTGTTGCAGAAGCAAAAAGACGGCAAAAAGCGTATGAAACAAATAGGCAGTGTTGAAATTCCCCAGTCAGCATTTCTGGCTGTTCTCAAGGTGGATGACTAATGAAAAAGCAAGCAGGCATGTCGTTTTACTCTGTCATTATGGTCTTGGTGATGGTTGGTGTGCTGGCCAAAGCGGCCATCGCCGTTATGCCCATGTATTGGGATGACCGCATGTTGCAGCAGGTGCTGGATACCTTGCATAGTTCAAAAACCATCACGGCGACCACGTCGGTCAAAGAAGTACACAAGGTCATGGCAGCGCGTATCAGCTCCAACAACCTGAATATTACTATCGATGACATGGTAGTGATGCGCACCAAAGGCGCAGTGACCATCGACTGGACTTACGAAGTCAAAGAACATTTCATGGGCAACCTGTATGTTATTGGCCAATTTACTCATCATGAAGAATTTCAATAAGTGAATGACCCTCTGTTAAAACTTTCCCAGCGCCTGGGCTACACCTTTAAAAATGAACAACTGGTGACTCTGGCGCTTACCCACCGCAGTAAAGGTGGTACCAACAACGAGCGCCTTGAATTTCTGGGTGACTCCATTCTTAATTTTGTTGTTGCTGAAGATCTTTACCAGCGTTTTGATCAGGCTCGTGAAGGCAAACTCAGTCGCTTGCGTGCCCGCATGGTCAAGGGTAAAACCCTGGCCGACCTGGCTCGTGAATTCGACCTGGGAGATTTCCTGATTCTGGGGTCTGGTGAACTGAAAAGTGGTGGACATCGGCGCGAGTCCATTTTGGCGGATACGGTAGAGGCTCTGATTGGTGCCATCTATCTGGACGCTGGCCTGGATGCTGCGCGTCGCTGTATTCTGAGCTGGTATCAGACCCGGCTGGATGAACTGTCTCTGGAAGACCCGATCAAGGACCCCAAAACCCGCTTGCAGGAGTATCAGCAGAGCAAACACTTGCCTCTGCCCAAATACAATGTATTGGCGTTGACGGGGCCAACCAACGAGCAGATATTCAAGGTCGAAGTCCAGATTCAGGATGCCGAACCCCAGGTCGCCGAAGGTGCCAGTCGTCGGGCTGCAGAACAGGCTGCGGCGATGCAAGTACTGACCGAGCTCGGTATCCGAGAGGAAGAAAAATGACACAACGCACCGGGTTTGTTGCCATCGTCGGTCGCCCCAATGTGGGCAAGTCGACACTGCTCAATCGTATTCTCGGGCAGAAACTGTCCATTACCTCCCGCAAGCCACAAACCACTCGCCACCAGATTCTGGGTATCAAGACAGAAGAGGATGTGCAGGTGGTATATGTCGATACACCAGGCATACACCTGCATCAGGAAAAAGCCATCAACCGCTATATGAACAAGGCGGCCACAACGGCAGTAAAAGATGTTGATCTGGTTGTTATGGTCGTCGACCGGACGCGCTGGACGGAAGAAGACGACCTGGTGTTACAAGCCGTCAGCCAACAGCGGGCGCCGGTGGTGCTGGTGGTCAACAAGGTCGACTTTATCAAGGATAAAGACGAAGAATTGCTGCCGTATCTGCAAACCCTGTCCGAGCGGTATGCCTTCGCCCAGATCGTTCCACTGAGCGCCAAAACCGGCCGTAACGTCGATCGGCTGGAATCCTTGATCAACAGTTATTTGCCAGAAGCCGGGTATTTTTATCCGGAAGACCAGATTACTGATCGCAGCTCCCGCTTTCTGGCGGCAGAACTGGTGCGCGAAAAAATCATGCGTCAGCTGGGAGATGAGCTTCCTTACGCTATGACGGTTGAAATCGAAGAGTTTACCCACGACGGTCGGCTGGCAGAAATCAGCGCCCTGATTCTGGTCGAACGCTCATCGCAAAAGCGTATTGTGATCGGTGATGCTGGCTCTCGTATCAAACAAATTGGCCAGGATGCCCGTAAGGATATGGAGATTCTGTTCGACTGCAAGGTGATGCTGAACCTGTGGGTCAAGGTCAAAGCCAACTGGTCTGATGATGAGCGTGCCTTGCGTAGTTTGGGTTACGACGACCGCGTCTGATGCAAGCACTGGTGGTGTTACACCGGCAACCGGCCGGAGAATCCGGCTGGTTGCTGTCTGCCCTGTGTGAGCAAGACGGTTTTCAGCTGTTGCTGGCTCCCCGGCGCAAAACATTGCACCTGCACCAGGTTTATCAAGGGGTCTGGCAAGCCGAACAGGATTGGCCCCGATTGGTGCTGGCTGACCCTCAGCAGACGTTTTTCCTGACAGGAGAGGCGCTGTTTTGTACCGCTTACCTGAACGAGCTGTTGTTACGTCTGTTACCTCAGGGTGAATCGTTTCCCGGCTTGTATCAGCGTTATACCCATACCTTGAGGGCACTGGCCGACGGGCAGGCAGCGGAACCCTGGTTGCGTATGTTTGAGTATCAGCTGCTGTCGGATTTGGGGCTGGGTTTTCATTGGCATCGGGATCAGACTGGCGCTGCAATCCAGGCATCGGCTTATTATGCTTTTGAAGCGCAGGCCGGGTTTGCAGTAACCCGAGATCCTGCTGGTTTCCCCGGCTCGATATTACTGGCGATTCATCAGGGCCAGTTAGGCATAACCGAACTGCGGCTGGCCAAGTGGGTATTGCGGCAGGCGTTATCGGAATGCTTGTCACGGCCGCTAAACAGCCGTCGCTTGTTTGACCTGCCTGGTCATACTGCACAGGCACCGGATGCCGGATGCCGGACGCCTCGCTGCTGTTAAATTCCCCGCCGGTGATTTACCCTCTGATTGTCATTGAGCTGTTCAAAGACTGCTTGTTCAGTGACTTATCCCCTATTGATTGAGGAAATTGTTGTGATTAAAAACGGCCGTGTTCTTCTTGGCGTTAATATCGATCATATAGCCACTTTGCGGCAGGCTCGTGGTACCCGTTACCCTGACCCGGTACAGGCTGCTTTTGTGGCTGAGCAGGCGGGTGCTGATGGTATTACCATTCATCCCCGTGAAGACCGTCGTCATATCCAGACCCGCGATGTGTACGTCTTGAAAGAAACTCTGACTACGCGCATGAATCTGGAAATGGCCGTTACCGAAGCCATGTTGCAACTGGCAGAAGAAGTAGAGCCGGAATGTGTTTGTCTTGTGCCAGAAAAGAGAGAAGAACTGACCACAGAAGGTGGCCTGGATGTGATAGGGCAAGAAGACCAAATCCGGAAAGCCGTGTCCCGTTTGCAACAGGTCGGCAGTGTGGTGTCCTTGTTTATCGACCCGGATACCGCCCAGATTGACGCTGCGGTTCGCACAGGAGCCCCTGTGATTGAGTTGCACACCGGTCGTTATGCCGATGCCTCCGCCGCTGTGGTTGATGAAGAGCTGCAGCGGATTCAGGAAGCGGCGCGTTATGCTCATGGCTGTGGATTGGTGGTTAATGCCGGACATGGCCTGAACTACCACAATGTGGAGCCAATCGCGGCTATTGCTGAAATCAATGAATTGAATATCGGCCATGGGATTGTTGCCCAGGCGCTGTTTGTTGGTATGGAACGAGCGGTTGCCGAGATGCGTAGCTTGTTGGCTGCTGCTTCAGCGTGATGCCAGACAGCCTGCCCGTTGGCGAGTCAGCGGTGGTTGGTGTCGGCACGGATATCCTTCAGGTGGAGCGTATCGGGCTGGTCTTTCGACGTAATGGTGAGCGATTGGTGACGCGTATCCTGACGCCGGCGGAGCAGGCCTTGTGGCGACAACGTGGTGGCACGGTGAACTTCCTTGCCAAGCAGTTTGCCGCCAAGGAAGCCCTCGCCAAGGCACTGGGTACCGGGATTGCCAAAGGAGTGGGGTTCCAGCAGCTGGAGGTGTTGCGGAGCGCTGCAGGGGCGCCGCGCGTGTCACTCTACGGCGCGGCCGCCGACCGCTTGCAACAGCTGGGAGGCAAACAGGCCTGGGTCAGCTTGTCGGATGAGGAAGCGCTGGTATTGGCATTTGCGGTGCTGTCCCGTTAATCCAGACAGTGGGTTGAGGTTTCGGTGATTTAATCCCGGTTACTGTTACTGAGGTCGCTGCGCCAGTCGTGCTGATCTGCCCATTGTTGCAGTTTTTCAGCGCTTTCAATCATCGCTCGCAACCGTCCTGGCAAGTGACTGTGTTGTTTGCATTTGAGTGCTGTCTCAAGCGCATCAAGATCATGTCGCAGGGCCGGTATGCCGCAATAACGTGAGGCGCCATGCAGACGGTGCACTGCGGCCTGCAAATCTTCCAGTGCTTCTTCTTCCCACAGTGTGCGGATGTTCATGATCTCTTTGGGTAATGATGTCAGCAGCATTTCCATCATGTCACACGCCAGGCCAGGTTTGCCGCTGGCACAGCGCAAGGCCAGCTCCAGCGAAAACAGACAGGGCTGATCGGTTTGCTCACCTTGCTGTCGGTTATCGGCGCTTGTTTCTGCCGCTGTTTGCATCGGCTCCGTCGGTGGCATATACCCTGTCCAGCGATGAATGCACTGCACCAGCTGATCCATGGAGATCGGTTTGGTTTGATAGTCGTTCATACCATTATTGAGCAGTTGCTGGCGTTCATCGGCCATGGCGTGAGCGGTGAGGGCAATGACAGGAATACTTTGTTTGTTTGGTAACAAACGAATTTTGCGGGTGGCTTCCAGGCCATTCATCCCCGGCATCTGAATATCCATAAACACAAGATCAATAGATTGCTGCTGGATAATCTGGATGGCCTCCTGGCCAGAGGAGGCACCATAAGTGGGTAAGCCAAGCTCTCTCAGTAGTGTGACCACCAAACGTAAATTGGCTTCATTATCGTCGACTGCCAGCACGTGTGGAGGTAGGCCACTGGCCTGGTTGAGTTGATGCAGGGCCGTGGAGGGTTCGTCCTCTACGGACTCACCCTTCAGGATGCTGGCCAGTAGCGCGTGCAGTTTGCGGCTGCTGAATGGCCGGGTCATACAGGCGAATGCACCAATGCGGCGGAACTGATCTTGCTGGTCGTGATCGAGGCTGTCTATCAGGGTAATAATCGGAACATCATAGGGCAGCAGTTGCCGGGTAATTTGCTGGTATAAATTGTTGTTCAGGTGATCATGATCGACGGTGATAATAATGACATCCGGTCGATTGCCTTGAGCCTGTAGCCGTTGCTCCAGTTCCGGGATGGAGGAGCAGGGAGTACCAACCAGTTGCCATTCCTTGAGCAAAATACACAGGTTACGGTTACTACCCGGGTGTTCATCCAGTACCGCGATCTGGCCCGGTTTCAGGCTGCACAGCGGTGGCGGCGGGTTCTGGTCGATATCCGCACTGACGTAAAAACTGAACTCGGACCCCTCGCCTGGTTTGCTACTGACACTGATATCACCGTGCATGGACTGCACCAACGCGCGTGAGATAATCAGCCCCAGCCCGGTGCCGCCAAACTGGCGGGCGGTACTGGCATCGGCCTGGCTAAAAGCACTGAACAAGCGTTTCTGCTGCTCCGCTGACATGCCGATACCGGTATCCTTGATGGTAATACTGATGTTGGCCTGACTGTCGCGTACATTAATCAGACTGATATCAACGGCGACTGAGCCGGACGGGGTGAACTTGATGGCGTTCCCTACCAGATTGGTCAGCACTTGCTTCAGGCGTAATTCATCGCTGAGTAGTTGGCAGGGGACGTCGTCCGCGATCGAGAGAGACAGTGCCAGCCGTTTGTTGATGGCGTCCGGCGTCAGGGCAATCAGTACATCCTCGGTGAGCTCCCTGAGGTTGACCGGATTGTGCTCGATGATCAACTTGCCTGCTTCGAGTTTGGAAAGGTCGAGAATATCGTTAATGATGCGCATCAGGTCATCGGATGATTTGCGCATCGTGTCGATATAATCACTTTGTCGTTCACTGAGGGTGGTGCGCTCCATCAGTTGTACGTAGCCTTTAATCCCTGTCAGCGGGGTACGTAGTTCATGGCTGACATTGGCAAGGAATTCGGATTTCAGGCGGCTGGCTGCTTGAGCCTCTTGCTGGTCGAGCTGTAACTGGCGGTTACGGATTTCAAGGTCATCCATGGTTTCCAGTATGTCGCGCGTTGCTTCTTCGATCTGGCGCTGCTGCTCGACCGCGTTCTGATGCAGACCGGCGGCAAGACTGTTGATCGCACTGGCCATCTCACCCATCTCGCCACCTTCTTCAACCCGCACCCTGACTTCATGTTTGCCTTCTTCCAGTGAGCGGATTGCTTGCAGGATGCTGGTAATGGGACGGGAAATCAGGCGGCTGATATAAGCTGCCGAGATAAAACCGCAGATCAGCGCAAACAGAATAATCAGTATTGAGGAGGCGGCGTAATGGTAGCGCTGCAGGCGAGTGTTGTTGGATGATAATTCCAGCTCTGCCCATCCCAGTAACTTGGGTTCGGCCACCTGCTCGGCAAAAAACTGGGTGGATACCTGATCCGAAATAACCAGATTCTGTGCCAGTACCGGAGTGCGTACCCGTACCGACTCGCTGGTATGCATCAGATGTAATTGACCGCGCTTCAGTGTGGAATCGGACAGCTGGTGGCTGATCATTCGCGGTCCAGCGTGGGCCATCAATTCCATATCCTGGTTATAGATACTGACGGAACGAACGTCGGGCTCTTCCAGCATGTTATTGGCAATATTTTGCAGAATGGCCACATTGCCAATGGTGACGCCATATTCGCAGACCGGCGCCAGCTGTTTGGCCATGGCCAGTGCGCGTTGATCGAGCAAATCATTGAGGTCGCGGAAACGCTGGCTGATAAAATAACCGCCAAGAGTGACAGAGGCGATCAGGACAGGCACCAGCCCCATTAATAACGCGCGCTTTTGAATCTTCCAGGTTTTCATGGTGTTCGCCAGACAACCTGAACCAGCAGGTCGATAAATGAACCTGAAGAGTACTGAGTAATAGCGCTATACGCAATCTTCGAACATCTGTCTGGCGCAGGTTGACGGTAATCACAATGGCTACTTGCATTGGTGCGAAGACAAGTGAGGGCTATATGGAAATCAGTAATTGTTATTAACGAATTATTCAGCCAACACGTACTATATCGCGTATTTGGTTATATGAATAACAGGCAAGGTGACGACGGTGATAAACCAATCCGATTGTAACTACCCAACCATTGCAGATTGCATTGGTCATACGCCGTTGGTACGGCTGCAGCGTATGGGGATCAACAGCAAGGGTAATCAGATACTACTGAAGCTGGAAGGTAATAACCCGGCCGGTTCGGTTAAAGACCGGCCAGCACTGTCGATGATCCGGTTGGCTGAGCAGCAGGGTGATATCCAGCCTGGCGATACACTGATTGAAGCGACCAGCGGTAATACTGGCATTGCGCTGGCGATGGCCGCGGCGATGATGGGGTATCGCATCATTCTTATTATGCCAGATACCAGTACCATGGAGCGGCGCTGGGCCATGCAAGCCTATGGGGCGGAACTGATCCTGGTCAGTAATGGGATGGAAGGCGCTCGTGATCTGGCCCTGGCGATGGAGGCCGAAGGTCAGGGCAAGGTGCTGAACCAGTTTGGCAACCTGGCCAACCCGGAGGCGCATTATGTCGGTACGGGGCCGGAAATCTGGCAGCAGACTGGTGGGCGAGTCACTCATTTTGTCAGCTCGATGGGAACAACCGGTACCATCATGGGCATCTCGCGCTACCTCAAGGAGCAAAACCCGAATGTATGTGTTGTCGGTTTGCAGCCGGCAGATAACGCCTCCATCCCGGGAATCCGGCGTTGGCCGGAAGAGTATTTGCCTACCATTTTTGAGCGGCAGCGGGTCGATCAAATCCTTGATATCGGCCAGCAAGAGGCTGAAAACACCATGCGACAATTGGCCCGGGAAGAAGGCATTTTTTGTGGTGTGTCATCCGGTGGTGCGGTATACGCTGCGTTGCAGTTGGTGTTACAGCTAGAGGACGCCACGATTGTAGCGATCGTCTGTGACCGCGGTGATCGTTATTTGTCGTCTGGGATTTTTGCGCCCGAGCAGGAATAAACCCGGAAATAGCCACCAATCCGGTTGTGACAGGGCTTCAGGGTTGCAATCCCGCTGAGAGTACCAATACTGTGCGCCGTTACCGCCAGCGGAGCTATATCCAGCTGGCATTTGCTCAGGAGATACGGGTGGCTACGGCAAAAACCTTGCAGCTGAATATAGATAACATGACATCGGATGGACAAGGGGTCGCACGCCTTGGTCGCGATGTCTATTTTGTACCGGGCGCCTTGCCTGGAGAACAGGTGACTGCCCGCCTGGATGGTCGCCGCAAAAAAGTCTGGATGACCAAGCTGACCACGATCGACACCATGTCCCCCGACCGGGTGACACCAGCCTGCCCACACTACCAGCGTTGTGGTGGCTGCGACTTGCAGCATCTGTCATACCCCGCCCAGGTTACTTTCAAGCAGCAACGTGTTGAGCGCGAGTTCAGTCGACAGGGCTTGATCGTGCCCGAATGGACTACACCGATTACCGCGGAACCGTGGGGCTATCGACGCAAGGCCCGCCTGGGCGTGCGTTTCAGTAAAAACAAGCAGCGTAACTTTCTTGGCTTTCGTGAAGCCGCTTCCGAACATCTGACCAATATTGATCGTTGCCCGGTGTTACCAGCCTTACCGGCGTTGGATTGGAGTCGTTGGCGTGAGTGTATTTCGACCTTGCAAGGCCGGGATCATATTACCCAGATTGAAGTGGTGGCGGCAGATAGCGCGCTGGCACTGGTGTTCCGCATCCTCAAGCCGCTGTCATTGGCTGACCAGAAAATCTTGTGTGCCCAGGCCGAAGCCTTGACGGGGGATTCGTTATTACAGCTATGGCTGAATCCGGGGCGTGATGAGCCATCGGTGTGCATTTTTCCCGACCAGCCGGTCGATCTGGTTCATTTTGTCGATGAGCAGCCATTAAAAATGCAACTGAGCGACTTTTTTCAGGTCAATGGCCCGGTTAATCGGGCAATGGTGCAACAGGCTTTGGACTGGCTGCAGCCCCAATCTGAGGACGTCATCTGGGATTTGTTTGCCGGACACGGCAATTTCAGTATGCCGCTGGCGCGGCGTAGCCAACAGGTCTGTGCTGTCGAGGTGCAAGAGAGCATGATTGGCAGTTTGCAGCGTCAGGCAGAGTCTCTGGCGCTGTCTTTGCATGCGATTGAAGCCGATTTATCAAATACTGGCGTGCTGGCTCACCTGCCGGCCCCCGACAAAGTGCTGCTGGATCCGCCACGAGCAGGTGCGGCAGCCCTTATGCAAGAATTGAACACCCGACAGGTATCGCAGGTACTTTACGTGTCTTGTGACGCTGCGACCCTTGCGCGGGACTTGAGTACGCTGGTGGCTGGTGGCTACCAGATAGAAAAGGCAGGAATTATGGATATGTTTCCCCAGACGCATCATGTCGAAACCATGGTGCTGCTCCGCTATAAGGACAAGCGTCGTGGTTAAGGTAAGAGAAGATCTTCCTCTTTGGCACGATGGTTCCCTGGACGCTGAACGCTGGTTGGAGCGGGCCGCCCAGAGATATGAAATCCGCGATCCTGATGTGTTGTTAAAAGCACTGCAGCTGGCCAAGCAGTTGTCCGATGAAGCCATTGCCAACCAGACCTACTGGTCGGTCGACAGTGTGCAGATGGGCATTGAAATGGCTCAACTGTTGATGGATCTGCGACTGGACACCGAATCGCTGGTGGCAGCTATTCTGTACCGTGCGGTACGGGAAGGGCGCTTGTCGCTGCCACGCGTCGAACGTGACTTTGGTGGCACGGTGGCCAAGTTGATTGAAGGCGTGCTGCGCATGGCCGCCATCAGTGCCATTCAGAACTCAACCGATGATGTGGTGCTGGGCCAGCGTGAAGCCCAGGTTGATAACCTGCGCAAAATGCTGGTGGCCATGATTGATGATGTCCGGGTGGCACTGATCAAACTGGCAGAACGTACCTCGGCCATCCGTGCCGTCAAGGATGCACCACCGGACCGGCGTCAGAAAGTGGCCGAAGAAGTGTTTAATATTTATGCGCCACTGGCTCACCGGTTAGGGATTGGTCATCTTAAATGGGAGCTGGAAGACCTGGCGTTTCGCTATCTGCAGCCGGACTCCTATAAACAGATTGCCAGTTTGCTGGATGAAAAACGGATTGCCCGGCAAGACTATATCGAAGATGTCGTGCAGCGCCTGCGGGAAGAATTACTGGATTACGGTATCCGTTGTGATGTGTATGGCCGGGTCAAGCACATCTACAGTATCTGGCGCAAAATGAGCCGCAAGAATCTCGACTTCTCGCAGATCTATGACATTCGGGCTGTCCGGATTCTGGTACCGGAACGACGCGACTGTTACGCCGCTCTCGGCACAGTGCATACGCTCTGGCGTCATATTCCCAATGAATTTGATGACTACATCGCCAACCCGAAAGAAAACGGCTATCGCTCTTTGCATACGGCGGTGATTGGTCCGGAAGGCAAGATTCTGGAAGTGCAGATTCGTACTCATGAAATGCACGAAGACGCTGAGTTGGGAGTCTGCGCCCACTGGTTATACAAGGGCACGGACACCAACGGCAAGGATAACGGCTACGAACAGAAAATTACCTGGCTGCGTCAGGTACTGGAATGGCACGAAGAACTGGATGATCTGCCCGAGCTGGCGCAGGCCTTGCGCAGTGATATCAACCCGGACCGTATCTACGTGTTTACGCCGAGTGGCCATGTGGTGGATTTACCGCCCAATGCGACCCCGGTGGATTTTGCCTATCGGGTACATACCGAAGTGGGTAACAAGTGTCGTGGTGCCAAGGTCAACGGCCGGATTGTGCCTCTGACCTACACCCTTAAAACCGGTGAGCAGATCGAGATTCTGACCCATCCCGACGCCAACCCCAGCCGTGACTGGCTGTATGTCGAATCCGGCTATATCCACACCAACAGAGCCAGAGCCAAGGTGGCGCACTGGTTCAAGTTGCAGGCCAGGGATCAGAACATCGAAGAAGGCCGTGCGCTGGTGTTACGGGAACTGGATCGCATGGATCTGGCGCAAGAGCCACTGCATGACATCGCCCAGAAAATGAACATGAAATCGATAGATGACATGTTTGCCGCCGTGGGTGCCGGTGATATGCGTGTTGGCCAAATAGTGAACGCTGTCTTGCGGCAGACCGATGCAGGCCAGTCACAGCAAGAATTACCCCTTATCCGCAAAGCATTGGAAGCAACCGTCAAACCGGGTAAGGATGATATTTACATCGAAGGCGTTGGCAATCTGCTGACCCAGATGGCGCAGTGTTGCCAGCCGCTGCCCGGTGATGATATCCGGGGCTACGTTACCATGGGGCGAGGAGTGACCGTGCATCGCAGCGATTGTGAAAACCTGCTGCATCTGGAAGCAATCGAACCCAACCGAGTGCTGCAAGTTACCTGGGGCGTCAAACCGACCCGCACCTATCCGGTCGAGTTATCGATCCTGGCGTATGACCGTACGGGTCTGCTACGGGACGTCAGTGCGGTGTTGGCCAATGAACGGGTCAACGTCGTCGGTGTTACCACCCAGTCAAACCAGGGAGACAATACCGCCAGCATGCAGCTGATGGTCGAGGTTGAAAGTCTGGAAAATCTGGGTCGCCTGATGAACAAGGTTGAACAACTGCCCAATATTATGTCAGCGCGGCGTATTCGCGGAGAGAAATCCTGATGTACCAACTGGAAGACCTGGTCACCCTGATGGCCCGTTTGCGTCACCCGCAAACCGGCTGTCCCTGGGATCTGCAACAGGATTTCGCCAGTATTGTGCCGCACACACTGGAAGAAGCCTACGAAGTAGCCGATGCCATTGAACGTCAGGACTGGCCACACCTTGAAGAAGAGCTGGGTGATTTGTTGTTTCAGGTGATTTTTTACGGGCAGTTAGGGGTTGAAAAACAGTATTTTTCCCTTGCTAGCATTATCGACCGCCTGGTGGCCAAACTGATCCGTCGCCATCCTCATGTGTTTCCTGAAGGGACCCTGGAGAGTGAACGGGAGGCTGGGCTTGCCCCACAGGAAGTGGATATCAGCCGTCAATGGGAAGCCATTAAAACAGCCGAGAAAGCAGCCAAATCACAACAGCCAGATCGATTGCTGGATTCGGTTCCGGCGAATCTGCCGGGGCTTACCCGGGCAGTCAAACTGCAGAAAAAAACCGCGACGGTCGGTTTTGACTGGCAAGACCCACAAGCGGTCATGGATAAAATCCGTGAAGAACTGGAAGAAGTAAGCGTGGAAGTGGAGGCCAATGATCGTCAGCGTCTGGAGTCTGAAATTGGCGACTTGCTGTTTGCGGTAACCAATCTGGCGCGTCATTACCAAATTGACCCGGAAGTGGCCATTCGTGGTACCAACCAGCGCTTCAGTCAGCGTTTTGCCGTGGTTGAAGAACGGGCACTGGCGGCTGGTGGCTGGCAGCAGGCCACACTCAGCGATATGGAAGCATCCTGGCAAATCGCCAAACAGCAGGAAAAACAACAGGCCGATTGACGCAGTCGCTTATCCGCCCTGTTGTTGATCCGCTATTGTCCCGCGGTTGGTTTTTAATGCTGGCCGGGGTCCATCCTGGCCAGATGTTTACGGCTTAACGCCAGAAAGGTCGGTGTTGGGCCGATATCCTCATAGAGCGGAAATCCTTCTTCGTCCCGTGCAACAATCGTGTTGCCAGCGACATAAGGAAAACCGCTGGTCAGATCGTTTAATGCCGCCTGTACCAAGGTCTGCCAGTAATCGCTCTCGCGACAGACCGGGAAACATATCCAGTAACGCCTCCACCCGGGCGGCATCCTTGATGTTGAGTGAAACGGGATAGTGGTGCTCAGCCACCGGGTCGCCATATTCCTGCTGCCAGTGAGCCATCAAAGCTGACGCTTTCATATTAATCTCCTTTCACAAGGTCCCTTTATTTTGGTATGAATTACAGGGATGGTTCAGAAAATTTATGGATATCACGGGGCAACCTGAGCAGCACAAGACCACTGCCAGTTCTGTCGCGTCACTATTGGACGTCAAACCGATCAGTCAGGAGGGAGCGTGATGAGCGAACTGGATCCACTATTACGAGACAAGGTAAAAATGCTTGGCACCATGCTGGGCAAGACCATTCAGGCCAGTCAGGGCAGTGATGTACTGGTCTCGATTGAATCGATACGCCAGCAGGCCAAGCGAGCTCGCCAGGGGAACCCGGCAGAACGGGAGCAGTTGCTGCAAACCCTGAAAAACCTGCCTGAAAAAAACCTGCTGCCGGTTGTACGGGGATTTAACCAGTTTCTTAACCTCGCCAATATTGCCGACCAGCAACATGGCAGCAGCTGGCGTCGGGCCGGAGAGTTATCGCCCGGTCTGGATACCATGTTTCCGGATTTGCTCGAACGGCTTGAGGCCGCCGGGGTCAAGGCCGACGGCCTGAGTGAGCGTATCGCCGACCTCAATATTGAACTGGTATTAACAGCCCATCCTACCGAAATCACGCGTCGTACCCTGATTCAGAAATACGACACCATCACCAGTTTGCTACAGCAGCGTGATGATTTGCATGACCAGCATCCACTGCTGCAGGAACTGGATCAACGTCTGGCGAGATTGATCGAAGAAGTCTGGCATACCAATGAAATCCGCAAGACCCGGCCAACCGCCATTGATGAAGCCCGCTGGGGGTTTGCCGTGGTGGAAAACTCGCTTTGGGCAGCGGTGCCGAAAATGATGCGTGACCTCGACCAGCAGCTATTGGCACATGGTGGCAAGGTACTGCCGCTGGATTCTGCACCGGTACGATTTGCTTCCTGGATGGGCGGTGATCGTGATGGCAACCCTAATGTAACGGCACCAGTAACACGGGAAGTACTCTACCTGGCGCGTTGGATGGCGGCCGACCTGTATTTACGCGACATCGATAAACTGGGGAACCAGCTGTCGATGATGGCAGCGTCAGAGGAGCTTTTGCAGGCCTTTCCACAAGACCCTGACGAACCTTACCGGGCCTGTTTGCACGTCTTGCGCTCGCGGCTGGAAGATACCAAACAATGGGCAACAGACTGCATTCAGCAGCGGGAAACCAGTGGTAATCCCCTGACCCGGGATGAAGAGCTGCTGGAACCGTTAACCCTGTGTTACCGCAGCTTGCTCGAGAACGGCATGGAGACCATTGCCGATGGCCAGCTGCTCGATACCATTCGCCGTGTGGCTTGTTTCGGGGTCTCACTGGTGCGACTCGATGTACGGCAGGAGTCATCCCGTCATGCCGGAGTGATGCAGGCCATTTGCCAGTATTACGGCTGGGGTGATTACCTCAGTTGGAACGAAGACGAAAAACAGGCGTTTTTACTGCGTGAGCTGGCTTCCCGGCGACCGCTGGTGCCCAAGCACTGGCAACCGTCCGCAGATGTGCAGGAGGTGCTGGATACCGTGGCAGTACTGGCAACCGAAGCCGGTGAAGGGGTGTCGTGCTACATTATCTCGATGGCCAGCGAGCCTTCGGATATCCTTGCCGTGATCCTGCTGCTACAAGACGCCGGCGTGCGGGCGCATTTTCCGGTGGTACCGCTGTTCGAAACCCTGGGCGACCTGCAACAGGCATCGTTACGCATGAGCAAGCTGTGGGCGGTGGACTGGTATCGCGACTATTGTCAGCACCGTCAGCAAGTGATGATTGGCTATTCGGATTCATCCAAGGATGCCGGTCAGCTGGCGGCAGTTTGGGCGCAGTATCAGGCTCAGGAAGCCTTGACCCGGACTGCCAGTGACGCCGGGATCTCACTGACCCTGTTTCATGGCCGTGGTGGTACCGTTGGTCGCGGAGGTGGCCCGGCGCATCGGGCGATTCTGGCACAGCCGCCGGGGTCTGTTGCCGGTGGCTTGCGGGTGACGGAACAGGGCGAAATGATTCGTTTCAAGTTTGGCCAGCCAGACGTTGCACGGCGTAACCTGAAGATCTATGTGTCGGCGGTATTGGAAGCCAATTTGCTGCCACCTGAGCCTGCGCGGGATGAATGGCGGGCACAAATGACCCGATTGGCCGAGCGAGGCGTGGCATCGTATCGGGCGATGGTGCGCGATACGCCGGAATTCGTACGCTACTTTCGTAGCGCCACACCGGAACCGGAGCTGGGAAAACTGGCTCTGGGCAGTCGTCCGGCCCGCCGTAAAGCCGGTGGCGGTATCGAAACCTTGCGGGCTATTCCCTGGATTTTTGCCTGGACCCAGATGCGGCTGATGCTACCGGCCTGGTTAGGGTCGGATGACGCATTGGATGACTGCCAACAACGGGGAGAGTTACCGGTTTTGCAGGGCATGTACCGGGATTGGCCTTTCTTTCGTACCTATATCGATATGCTGGAGATGGTCGTTTCCAAAGCCGACAGTGCAATCGCCGAGTATTATGAATCACGTCTGGTTGAGCCAGGCTTGCAGCCACTGGGAGAGCAACTGCGTCAGCGGCTGGATAACGTCAAGGCGCGGGTACTGGCCATTAATGGCCAGCAGGCATTGCTCGACAGTCAGCCGGTATTGCGTGATTCCATGACGGTACGTGATCCATATACCGACCCGTTACACTATTTGCAGGTGGAATTGTTATATCGTGAGCGGCGACATCCGGAAATGATCAATCCGGAAGTTGAGCAGGCATTGATGGTCACAATGGCCGGTATTGCTGCCGGTATGAGGAATACCGGTTAAGAATAAAGTATGGCCGGTTCGATGGATCACCAGATTGCCCGCCTCTGTTTTCTGAGCAAGAAACAGGATTTTTTGACCAAGACAAGCGGGCCAGATTGATTGATTATATACGACCTGGGGATAGCACCTCAGGTCGTAATACGCCGCGTTAAAATGATAACAATCAATGCGGTATACCAAAGTCGGGCGTTACTCCCACAGGATTTTGGTCACAATAAGTTGAGATCAGACCTGTGCCAGAGTAAGGTTACAGCTATTTTTTGGCTGGTTAAAAAATAACCATAAATTAACCAGATGGATCCAAACCAATCTAACAACGAGGGGAAGCGCATGCGCGTAATTCTTTTGGGCGCACCAGGTGCCGGCAAAGGCACTCAGGCCAAGTTCATTTGTGAAAAGTACGATATTCCACAAATTTCAACCGGTGACATGCTGCGTGCCGCAGTCAAGGCAGGTTCTGAGCTGGGCCTCAAGGTCAAGGAAATCATGGAGACCGGTGGTCTGGTTTCGGATGAAATCATTATCGGTCTGGTCAAGGAACGTATTACTCAGGAAGACTGTGTTAACGGTTTTCTGTTTGATGGATTTCCTCGCACTATTCCTCAAGCGGAAGCCATGCTGGAAGCTGGCGTGGTGATCGATCATGTCGTTGAAATCGATGTTGATGATGAAGAAATCGTCAAACGTCTGAGTGGCCGTCGTGTGCACCCAGGCTCTGGCCGTGTCTACCACGTAATCTACAATGCGCCAAAAGTGGCCGGTAAAGACGATGAAACCGGTGAAGATCTGGTACAACGTGACGACGACCAGGAAGTGACCATTCGCAAACGTTTGTCTATTTACCACGAACAAACCGAGCCGCTGGTTGCTTTCTACAAGCAACTGGAAGCCAAGCAGGATGCCAGCTCACCCAAGTACAGCCATATTCCGGGTGTAGGCTCCATGCAAGACATTACCAATACCGTGATGTCTGCGCTGGGTTAACCACCTGCCAGCCATAAAAAAAGCTCCTTCGGGGGCTTTTTTTATGGCTGCTGTTTATGCGCCGTATTTATGTCCGGTGTTTTGCCAGCGCGTCGGATTGGCTCTGCTATACTGCGCGCTTTTTACGAGAGGGCAGGGTTTGGAATGGCCAATTTGCTGATTGTTGATGCCTCGTCGGCATTATGTTCCGTCAGCCTGATTTCCGCCGCGGGTGTCCAGGATCTGACCGAAAGACAGCCCCGCCGCCATGCCCAGCGCTTGTTGCCGATGATCGATGAGGTGCTGGTAGCTGCCGCAGTGGACAAGTCAGCGCTGGATGGTTTGGCGTTTAGCCGTGGTCCGGGTTCGTTTACCGGTATTCGTATTGCCGTCAGTGTGATTCAAGGGATTGCCCTGGGTTTGAATGTGCCGGTATACGGTTTTTCTACCCTGCAACTGTTGGCGCAACAGGCGCTGACGCAGACAACAGCAGGCCGGGTGGTAACTGTGCTGGATGCTCATATGGGTGAAGTATTCTGGGCTGTGTACGAGCGTAATGGGCCGCTTTGTCGGCTGCTGGGTACTGAGCAAGTCAGTCAGCCCCTACACTGTGTCGAACAGTTGCAGGCGTTGCTACAGACCCGGCAGCTTGATCCGAATGACTGTGTGATGGCTGGCAATGGCGTATCGCTGCTGGCTGCGCTGGATGATAACCCGGTCGCGCTAGCGCTGATCGAAGGGATTGAGCCTTTGAGCCACTACGCCGCAGATCAGGTCATGGCTGCCTGGCAGCAAGGGGAATTTGCTGGCATCGAGGATTTCCCCCCCGTATATTTGCGCGATTCCGTCGCATGGAAAAAACTGGACGAGCAACCAAGCCTGCTCAAACGCTGAGGAACCAATCGTGGGAATTTTTGAAACTGTTGTCTTGGCAATTCTGCAAGGGATTACCGAGTTTTTACCGATCTCCAGCTCGGCTCACCTGATTTTACCCTCACAGGTGTTCGGTTGGCCGGATCAGGGACTGGCGTTTGATGTCGCGGTGCATTTTGGCACCTTGCTGGCGGTTGTCTGGTATTTCCGCAATGAGCTGCAACGCATGATTGTCGGTTGGGTCACGACCGGGTTTAGCCGCACCCCCAATGAAGACGGTCGCTTGTCCTGGATGGTGGCGATTGCCACGGTACCGGCGGTGATTGTTGGCTTGCTGGGTGAGAGTTTTATTGAAGCCAACCTGCGCTCGACCATGGTGATTGCAACCACGACAATCCTCTTTGGTGTGGTACTGGGGCTGTCGGACCGCTGTCAGTCACGCCGTCATAGCCTGGTCGAGATGACCGTTGCCCTGGCTCTGATTATCGGGGTGGCTCAGGCGCTGGCACTGATTCCAGGGACTTCGCGTTCTGGTATCACCATGACAGCGGCGCTGTTTTTGGGTTTTCATCGCCTGGATGCGGCCCGTTTTTCCTTCCTGTTGTCGGTCCCGCTGATTTTGGCAGCATCCGGCCTCAAAGTGGTGGAGCTGATTCAGGCTGCCGATGGAGTGGACTGGTTTAGCCTGTTGCTGGGGATGGCGGTGTCGGGCATCAGCGCCTGGGCGGGGATTCACTACTTCCTGCAGCTGGTCGACAAGCTGGGTATGCTGCCGTTTGTGATTTACCGCTTGTTGCTGGGTGCGATGCTGTTTCTGTTTTTTGTCTGAGTGGCAGCACCATGGCTGAGTTGATTTGTTTGGCGCCAGAGTATGCGGCTGAAGCAGCGGTCTGGTCTGAACGTTATGGCCTGACAGCGGCCACTGTGGAGCGGCTGCAGCAGCCCGGTTTTCATTTGTGCCTGGGTGGCGATGGCTTGTCGCTGCGAGAAGGTGCAGGTGGCAAGGCGGTGGTGCGAGTTGATTTTGCGGCCGGTGCTACGGCGCACCGTCGCCGTTTTGGTGGCGGGCTGGGTCAGGATATCGCCAAAGCGGTTGGCGTTTCCGGGGCTTATCAGCCAAGTGTTATCGATGCAACCGCCGGCTTGGGACGCGACAGCTTTGTGCTGGCAACACTGGGCTGCCAGGTGGTTGCCCATGAACGGCAACCGGTTGTGGCGGCCTTGCTGGACGATGGGTTGATACGTGGTCGACAAGATGTTGAAGCCGGGGAAATTGTGCGCCGTATCCGTTTTTCGTTTGGCTCCAGCCATACGTTACTGATCCCGGAAGCGGAGATGGCACGTCGGCCGGATGTGGTCTATCTCGACCCTATGTTTGGCGAGGATGCCAAGGGGTCGGCCCAGGTTAAAAAAGACATGCAGGCATTCCGGTCGCTGGTGGGTGGTGATGCGGATGCCGATGAGTTACTCGATGCCGCGTTACAAGCGGCGCGTTGCCGGGTGGTGGTAAAGCGGGGCCGCAAGGCGGCACCGCTGGCCAATCGTGCTCCTTCCTATGCCCTGACGGGCAAGTCCAATCGCTTCGATGTGTATGTGTTGGCGAAAGTGGCGCCATTGGCTGAGTAAGCTTCTGGCGCTTGTATATGATCGGTTTCTGTCTATATACAGCGCAGGATGCTGTGACGCATGGGGCCGTCTAGCGCCTGTTCGAGCTGCTCGGTCAATGTGACCAGGGCTTCACCAAATACCAGTACCCCATGGTTGTCTTGTCGGGTCAGAATCTGCTGTTCCAGTAGCTCTGCAACCAGAGTCCGGAACAAGCTGGTATCAAAGAACTCGGGGGCATTCAGGCCATGTAGCAAGCTGATTCGCTGAGCAATCAGTGAGCATTGCCGCTCCAGCTGCTCTGCCGTCAGGGTAGCGGACCGCCGCTGACGCAGCAGGGCCAGTGTCAGGTAATAACGTTCCAGGGTTGGCATCATCAGGGTTGCCAGTGCCGTGAGTTCGGTATAACTGGCTTCACGGTCATCCACGGCGCAATAGTGATGGTTGCTGCATTCGAGATAGTCGGCCTGGCACAAGGTGTCGAGCCAGTCGTTAATCACTGTTTCCAGTTGTGCCTTTGACCAGGGTAAAAACAGCTCGGCCTGCAAATAGGGGTAAAGGGTCAGCACCAGAGCGTGTAATTGTTTGGCCTGGTGTGGCTGGCGGTGCACCAGCAGGCAACTCAGTACCGACGGGATGGCCAAGAGGTGTAAGACGTTATTGCGATAGTAGGTCAGGGCGATCGCGCGGCGATCGTCGGCGTATATCAGGTCGCCCATGCTGTGGCTCTGGCGCTGGATGCTGCCAAGTGTCTCGGCTTGCTGAATCCAGTCGCTGGCACTGCCTTCTGTTACCTGGGTACGATTGCTGAGTGGTTGTTGCCGAATCAGGGCTGCCCAGTTTTCCAGTCGCTGGATCAGGACGCTTTCTTCCATGGCTTCACGAGGGCTGGTCAGTAGTGCCATGGCGACCAGGTTGATGGGGTTGACGGAGGTAGCCTGATTGATACCTGTGACGATACGCCGGGCCAGTTGATCGACCACTGGTCGTGCCCAGTCCGGGCGGTAATGATGATCGGCAGCAGTCTGTTGACGCCAGTCGGGGTACTGCTGGTTCAGGAATTCGGTCAGGTAGATCGGCTCGCCGAAAGTAACCTGTACCTTGCCAAAATGGCGTCGAAAGGACTTCAGTGTGGCGAAAACACCAAGCAGGCTTTCTTGCCGTTTTTTCTTGCCATTCAGTTCTTTTTGGTAGCTGCCTGCTTCAAAGACTTTTTCGTAGCCCAGATACACGGGCATAAAGAGAATGGGTTTGCGGCAGTCACGCAGATAGCTGCGCACCGTCATGGCCAGCATGCCGGCTTTGGGCTGCAGGGTTCGACCAGTCCGGCTGCGGCCTCCTTCAACAAAATACTCGGCTGCATAACCCCGGGTAAAAATACTGTGTAAATACTCGTCGAACACCGCGGCATACAAGGGGTTGTCACGAAATGAACGACGCATGAAAAATGCCCCGCTTCGACGTAATATGGATCCCGCCACTGGCAGATTCAGATTGATACCAGCAGCGATTTGCGGCAGTTGCAAGCCATTGTGATACAGCACGTAAGACAACAACAGGTAGTCAATATGGCTGCGGTGACAAGGGACGTAGATGATCTCGTTATCGCGGGCAGCTGTTTTGAGCGGGTCGATATGGTTGACCTGAACGCCGTCATAAAGGGTATTCCAGACCCAGCTGAGCAGGACATCCATAAACCGCACCGTGGTATAGGAAATATTGGAGGCGATTTCGTCGGCATACTGGCGTGTTTTCTGGCGCGCCTGGGGCAGGGTCAGGTTCTGTTCCTTTATCGCCTGTTCAATGGCTGTCTGTACCAGTGGGCGATTCGGAATCTGGCTGATCAGGGTACGACGGTGAGAGAGATCAGGGCCAATGACAGTGGCGGAGACCTGACGGAAATGGATACGCAGCAAGAGCGCGGTTTTACGGGCCAGGCGGTGGGGAGTACGAGCCTTTTGCGCCAGCTGTTGCAGTGATAACGGTTGGCTGAAATGGACAAAGGTATTGCGGCCATTAAATAAAATCGCCAGCAGGGTCAGAAGACGGCCACCAAACGAGCCGCTGTTTTGCAGCCAGATACGCAGGAATGAGCCTTCTTTTTGGGGGCCTCGACCCCAGAAAACCCGTACAGGAACCACTTCAAGAGGACGATCCGGGTGGGCCAATTGCCATTCGGCCAGCATTTTCAGTGAATCGCAGATGACCGGTTTGCCAGCACGGTGGAAAAGGCTTCTTGAACGGCCGTAAACATGGAAAAACGATGGCAGTCCCGTCTGGTTGAGCGAGTTGGCGGTATCCAGGGGGCTGGCCCAGTTCAGCTCCTGTACTTCACGGTCAATGACCAGGGTTTCTGAGAGCGAAGGATAAAGCAGGGCATAAACCCGCAAGGTATTGTGGGTGGCGGGTTGCTGGGCCGGGCCAATCAGGCGGGTTTTGATCAGGCTGTAAAGTAGTGCCTGCAGCCATCCAAGTGGCCGCAGTTGCCAGCGAGAGAACCGGTTCATCGATACTGTCCTTTTGTGTGATCCCTTTGGGGTGATCGGGCGGGCACAGATTAATAGTGTGGAGGTGGGGCATCATCCTGGCTGGATTTGAGGTCGCCGGTATTGGCTGCCAGTTGTTCCAGACGGCGATTCATCAGCTGCATGGCCTGACGAGCAAGGGTGAAGTCTGCCGACAGGTGAGTGATTTGCTCATTCAGGGTGTCGACGGTTTCATCCATATAGCTCAGCCGGGTTTCCAGCTCAGTAATACGGTCGAGCAGCTGCAGTGTGTCAGAACGGTGCTGATCGGGGGTCTTTGTACTACTATTCATACGGGTTTGCTCACTGTGTTGAGGGGCAATGGCTATCATATTGATTTTTTAAGGGATTTAGGATTTCATGCGGAGAGGCCCGATGGCCTCATGATCCAGAATTAAAAACAGTTTTAAACGTTAATTATAGGTATCGCAATGGTTCGTAAATTAAGTTTGGCATTACTGACAGCTGTTATTGTGTCAGTCGCTTTGTGGTTGTCGTTTCAAGGGCTGATGGATGGTGTTTCATTGCCCGCTGGTTTGGTCTTGATTGTCTTTGCCGCTGCCTTTGGCGCTGGCTTGCTGGTGGTTTCACTGGGTAATGCCAGTGTTGAACAGCCAGTCAGCAGTCGCAGCAGCACCGGCACTGTGGTGGAGGAAGATGTTGAAGATGGACGTGAACGAGGCGTAGTGAAATGGTTTAACGTCAAAAAAGGATTTGGCTTTATCACCTGGGATAACGGTGAAGATGTGTTTGTGCATTTCCGTTCGATTCGTGGTCAAGGGCATCGTTCCTTGGCAGAAGGGCAGCGAGTCAAGTTTACTGTGGTGCGAGGCGATAAAGGCCCTCAAGCCGAAGATGTCTCTGCGGTGCAGTAAGCCTGCTGATACTGCACAAAAAAAGCGGCCTTGGCCGCTTTTTTTGTGGGACCTGCCAGACCATTGGATAGAAAATACCCAAGGATGGCAGTCGAATGCCTGTTAGTCTTTGAACATCAGGCTTTTGAGCAAGCGTGGGTTGCTGACCAGCAAGTTACCGCCCTGGCGCACACGTGGTTCACCATGGATATCTGAGATCAGACAGCCTGCTTCAGAGGCGATCAGACCGCCAGCGAGCAGGCTGAATTCGTCAACGTTGCTTAATGCGGCGGCCTGGAAACGGTCGGCGGCGACATAGGCGATAGACAAGGCATTGGAACCGATATTACGCAACTCATAGGTCTTGCCCATCAGTTTCATAATACGTTCGCGCTGGACGTAGGCATCTTCACCAACACCAACGGGCTGGGTATAGCCAACGATGGCATCGGACAAATTGTTGATCTGGCCGCAGCGGATACGACGGCCACTCAGTTGGGCACCACGTCCACGGGAAGCCGTAAACTCATCGCCATTGATTGGGTTGGTTACCACCGCATGCTCGGTTTTGCCATTGATCTGGCAGCCAACGATAATGGCAAACGCAGGGATACCGACACGGAAGTTGGCGATATCATCAATGACACAGATCTGCCAGATTGGCTGTTTCTCAACACCTGAGTTCACACCGGTTTCACGGCCGTTATAGCTGTGCTCCGGATAGGACTTTTTCAGTTCAAAGATGATGCTTTTTTCCAGACCAATGGTGCAGTCTGCAATAAACTTCGCTTTTTCCTGATCCGTACTCTGGTACGAATCGAAGCGGTCCAGTCGGCGGACCAAATCCTGACCCGCATTGCGCGCAGCGCGCAACGCCAAGTTCACCATGGGCTGCATTGCGATAACTATCTCTTAAAGAACGGGGAACCGGTGATTATATCAGTACTGCTCTGGTTGGCGAAGCATGTTTTCGCTACACTTCGCGGTTTTTAGCAGTTCCTGCCACATAAATCAGACGATTGGCGGGTGCTGCGTCCAGCAAGCCATCCTTGATGGTTGCACAGTGAAAGGTGGGTGAAGTGATTTCAGACGCAGGTGACCATTATCCTCTGCTCGATGCCATTGACATCGTGATGGTAAATACCACGCATTCCGGCAATATTGGCGCTGCTGCCCGGGCCATGAAAAACATGGGGCTGGGGCAATTGATTCTGGTTGATCCGATCGCGACCGTTAACGATGAGGCCCTGGCACGTTCATCCCGGGCGGAGGATATTCTGCAGCGGGTGCGTATTGTACCAACCCTGGAAGAGGCCATTGCCGACGCCAGTCTGGTCGTCGGCACCAGTGCTCGCAGTCGTCATATTCCCTGGCCTTTGATGACCCCAAGGCAAGCGGCCGAGAGTGTGTGTCAGGTAACAGGAACCGGCGCTCGTGCGGCGTTGGTGTTTGGGCGAGAGTCCCGCGGCCTGACCAATGAAGAGCTGCACCTCTGCCATGCCCATGTTCATATTCCGACGGTGGAATCCTTTTCCTCCTTGAATGTTGCGCAGGCCGTTCAGGTGTTGTGTTACGAAATGCGACTGGCAGCCATTGCGGCGGCGGATAACCATGCCGACAACACGGCGGCGGTGATGGGGCAACGCTGGGGAGTGGAATGGGATCACCCGCCAGCCACACACAAGGAGCTGAATGGCATGATGTTGCACCTTGAGCAAACACTGGTGGATATCGGCTTTCTGGACCCAAACACCCCCAAGCAACTGATGACCCGATTACGTCGCCTGTATCAACGGGCGGAACCGGACAAGATGGAAATCAATATGGTGCGCGGTATGTTGGCAGCGATACAGCAACATGCTGGACGTCGCCAGGATCAACCAGTCACCGATGTATCATTCTCACCTCAGACACCACCGCGATCGGATGCCCAGCTACCGATGGATGATGCCATTGATGGTGCTACCCAAGGGAGCCATTCTGATGTTTAAACAACTCCGTGAAGATGTCGCCTGCGTCTTCGAGCGCGACCCCGCAGCCCGTAATACGTTTGAAGTCCTGACCACTTATCCGGGGGTTCATGCCATTTTGCATTATCGGCTGGCCAATGGCTTATGGCGTCGTGGCTTCAAATGGTTGGCACGGCTGTTATCGACCGGCAGTCGCTGGCTGACGGGTATCGAAATCCACCCGGGTGCGACGATTGGTCACCGCTTTTTTATCGATCACGGCATGGGCGTGGTGATTGGGGAAACCGCAGAGATCGGTGATGACTGCACCCTGTATCACGGCGTCACCCTGGGTGGCACCAGCTGGAACAAGGGCAAGCGTCACCCGACCTTGCACAACGGTGTTGTCGTGGGTGCCGGTGCCAAGGTATTGGGGCCAATCGAAGTGGGCGAAAATGCCCGTATCGGCTCCAATGCGGTCGTGACCAAGCCCGTGCCGGACGGCGCTACCGTGGTGGGGATTCCTGGTCGTATTGTACGGATGGCAGGCAAGAAAAATCCCTTGCCAGAAGGGACTGTCCGTATGGCTGAAAAACTGGGATTTGACGCCTACGGTATTGCCGATGGAACCCCGGACCCGATTGCCCGCTCGATCCACAATATGATGGATCATATGGATGCGGTGGACAGCAAGATTGATCGCATGTGCAAGGCCCTGCATCAGGTGGGTATTCATAACTGCGACGACGCACTGCCAGAGCTGGAGCGGGAGCATTTTGTCTGCCTGGGGGATGATCAGGATGAGGCAACGCCAGATTCGCTTGGCGCATCCAAACAAGCCGCGCTGGATAAGGATGAATTACCAGCCACCGAAGCACCAAACACTGCAGCAACAGAAGCTGAATCTGAACGGACTGCTGAACGGACTGCTGATTAAAGACCCTCAGAGGGCTGATCAAAAGGCCTGTGTGGGTGGATCAGAGCGGTGAGGGCTGAAACCGGGGCAACGGACAGGCTTTACCGCTTACTTTACGCTTTACTTAGTTGACTGTATTAGTCGGATATAAACATAATACCGACCCGATCGGAGGAATTGTTATATGCGACTGACAACCAAGGGCCGCTACGCGGTGACAGCCATGCTGGATCTGGCCATACACGCAGAAGATGGCCCTGTCAGCCTGAACGATATATCTGGACGGCAGGGCATCTCCCTGTCGTATCTTGAGCAGTTGTTTGCTCGTTTGCGACGTCGTGAACTGGTTTCCAGTGTCCGTGGGCCGGGAGGTGGTTATCGTCTTGGCCGGGCAATGGATACCATCAATGTGGCAGAAATTGTTGATGCCGTGAATGAATCCATGGATGCCACGCGCTGCAGTAAACGCGGAGATTGCCAAAAGGGTGATGAATGCCTGACCCATCATCTGTGGCTGGATCTGAGTGAGCAGATACACGATTTTCTGTCGGCGATCAGCTTGCAAGAACTGATTGCCCGCCAGGAAATCCAGCACACGGCACACCGCCAGGATATGCAGACCGGCAATCGTATCAATGCATTTTTATCGGATGCCATGAACGGCTAGCCCTTGCAGCCTTGCAGAACTGTTCTTTTCTGGCGCTGACAGCAACGCAACAAGCGTATGGCAAACACGGTCAAACACGTCCTTGTTTGATCATCTTCACCGTTGGCACCCGGTAACGGCCAGGGGCAGTGACAGACAAGCGGGTGTTTGAACGGTGTCTTTGGGTTAACGGATCGACCTGCTTGGTTTGATTGGATGGTTTGATTGGACGGTTAGGTTAGCCGGATCAGAGAGGTCCGCGACGTCATAAGCGACCAATCGTATCGAGAGAGTAAACTGCGGTTGTTGTCGATCAGCGGCAATTTTGCGTTATTATTCCCCGTTGCCGCCATGTGTTTACTGTATTCTGACGCTCTTGGTGGCAGCGCTACACTATCTGTTATCTGTTTCGCCCGATGTGATTTGGATCTGCAATGAAAACCCTTTATCTTGATTATGCTGCCACGACGCCAGTTGACCCGGCGGTGGCTGAGGCCATGACGGCTTGCCTTACCATGGATGGCAATTTTGCCAACCCGGCTTCACGCTCCCATCGCTTTGGCTGGCAGGCAGAACAGGCGGTTGAAAAAGCCCGGCGTCAGGTGGCTGACGTATTGGGTGCCGAACCGCGTGAAATTGTCTGGACCTCCGGTGCAACAGAAAGCAATAACCTGGCCCTTAAAGGGGTGGTTGAATATTACCGCCGCCATCATCCGGGCAAATCCTGCCATATCATCAGTTCCGCCATTGAGCACAAGGCGATACTCGATACCCTGGCCTGGCTGAAGCAACAGGATGTCGCCATTACCCTGCTGACGCCAGATGCCGATGGTCTGATCCAGCCGCAACAGGTCGCCGATGCCTTGCGGGACGATACCGTACTGGTTTCCCTGATGGCGGTGAACAACGAAATCGGTACCCTGACGGATATCGCCGCAGTGGCAGAGCAGTTGAGTGATCACCCGGCGCTGCTGCATGTGGATGCTGCCCAGGCGGTTGGCAAGCTGCCGGTGAATGTTAACCACTGGCGGGTAGATCTGTTATCGGTATCGGCCCACAAGTTTTATGGCCCCAAAGGCATCGGCGTGTTGTATGTACGCCGTCAGCCACAGGTGCATATTGATGCCCAGATTCACGGTGGTGGCCATGAGCGCGGCATGCGCTCAGGCACCTTGCCAACCCACCAGATCGTCGGTATCGGTACGGCTGCGCAAATGGCCGCGACCCTGCTGGCGGAAGAGTTACCGCGTATCACGGCCTTGCGCGAGCGGTTACAGCAGGCCTTGCTGGGGTTGGGAGATGTCTATCTGAATGGCCATGCCCGGCAGCGGGTTGCTGGTCTGCTTAATCTGTCATTTGACGGGGTTGACGGTGAAATCCTGCTCGCCTCATTGGCGCAAGTGGCGGTATCGTCCGGGTCGGCCTGTACCTCTGCCAGTATCGAGCCTTCTTACGTGTTAAAAGCCATTGGACGCAGCAATGCGCTGGCTCATGCCGGGCTGCGTTTCAGTGTCGGCCGTTACACCACTGAGGACGATATTGACTTTGCCATTGAGCAGGTGAGCCGGATTGTAACGCGGTTACGTCAGCAGACCAGCCGGGGTTGAGACGGGGTTGGGTCTGACAGCGGTTACATGCGTACACCTTTTATCAAAACGTGCGTATAATCCGCCGGATTTTTAACCCCCTGAATACATTTACTATTGGAGTTACACATGGCTGTTGAACGTACACTGTCTATTATCAAACCAGATGCCGTTGCCAAAAATGCAATCGGTGACATCATTGCCCGTTTCGAAAAAGCTGGCCTGAGTGTTGTTGCTGCCAAAATGGTGCGCCTGGATGATGATAAAGCAGGCGGTTTTTACGCTGAGCACAAAGAACGTCCTTTCTACAAGGATCTGGTTGGTTTCATGACTTCTGGTCCTGTCGTTGTACAGGTTCTGGAAGGTGAAAACGCTATCCTGCTGAACCGCGAACTGATGGGTGCAACCAACCCTAAAGAAGCTGAAGCCGGTACTATCCGCGCTGATTTCGCTGAAAGCATTGATGCCAACGCAGTACACGGTTCTGATTCTGCAGAATCTGCTGCTCGTGAAATTGCTTATTTCTTCTCTGCTGACGAAATCTGCGCACGTTGATTTTGTCTGAACGGGAGCGGTTTGCTCCCGTTCGTTCTGTTTTTTCCTGCTCGGAAGCGCTACGCCAGGTAACTGCTTGATGACCGATACCACTCAAAAGATCAATTTGCTGGGCTTGTCTCCAGTAAAAATGGAAGCTTTTTTCACCGATATTGGTGAAAAGAAATTCCGTGCCCAGCAGATGCTGAAGTGGATTCATCAGTATGGCGAAGCCGACTTCGAAAAAATGACCAATATGGGCAAGCCTTTGCGTGCCAAGCTGGCCGATCTCGCCGAGATCCGTTTGCCTGAAGTGGTCTATGAAAATATTTCTGCCGACGGTACCCGCAAGTGGGTAATGCGTATGCCTGGCGGCAGCTCGATTGAAACCGTGTACATTCCGGAAAAAGAACGCGGCACCCTGTGTGTCAGCTCACAGATAGGTTGCTCGCTGGATTGCAGCTTTTGTTCCACCGGCAAGCAGGGCTTTAACCGTGATTTGACAGTGGCGGAAATTATTGGCCAGGTCTACGTTGCCTCGATGAGTTTTCATGAGCCTGGTGAACGCCGTGAACGTCGTATTACCAATGTGGTGATGATGGGCATGGGCGAACCGCTGTTGAATTTTGATAACGTCGTCGATGCCATGCATCTGATGATGGAAGACAATGCCTACGGTTTGTCGAAACGTCGGGTAACGCTGAGTACTTCCGGCGTGGTGCCGATGCTGGATAAGCTTGGGGAAGTCACTGACGTCTCGCTGGCGGTATCACTGCATGCCCCGAATGACGAGTTGCGTAACCAGCTGGTACCGATCAACCGCAAATACCCGATTGCCGAGTTGATTGCTGCTACCAATCGTTATCTGGCAAGGTTGCCGGATCGACGCAAGGCGACCATTGAATACACCATGATGGATGGTATCAACGACAGTCTGGAACAGGCGATTGAGCTGGCAGAGTTGCTGAAACAGGTACCTTGCAAGATCAATCTGATTCCATTTAACCCGTTTCCTAATTCTGGCTACAAACGTCCAAGCAATAATCGCGTGTACCGTTTCCGTGATTATCTGGTCAGTCAGAATCATATTGTGACAATACGTTCGACACGCGGCGATGATATCGACGCCGCTTGCGGCCAGCTGGTCGGCAAGGTCGAGGATCGTACTCGCCGCAGTGAGCGTTATATCAATGCGGTGCAACTGGATTCCAACCAATAAGGCCCTCAGGTATGAGACAGCTCCGTAATATCTTGCAGCAATTGGTCATGATTACCCTGGCACTGGTTTTGACGGCCTGTGTAACCACCACCGAAAGCCGCTTGCAAAAAAACAAGAACCCGGACAAGGCGCTGGAAAACTACACCCAGCTTGGCTTTGGTTACCTGCAACAGAATCGCCCGGACCTGGCCCGCCAGAGGTTGCAAAAAGCACTGGCCATGGACCCGAATCATGCCCCTGCCAACGACGCCATGGGGCTGGTGTGGCAAATGGAAGCCGAGTACGACCTGGCGGAAGATTTTATGCGTAAGGCCATTGCCAACGACAGCTCGTATACCGCCGCCAAACATCATCTGGGACGGCTGTATATCCAGATGAAAGAGTATGACAAGGCGAAAAAATGGCTCGAAACGGCAGCCGGAGATCGTTATTACGACAGCCGCGCCAGTGCGTATAACGACCTGGCGATGAACTATTACCGCCAGAACCAGCCGTCCAATGCCATTGACAGCTATATGGAAGCATTACGTTTGTCGCCATACAGTGTTGATGCGCTGGTGAATGTCTCCACCCTGTTGTTTGAAGCCCAGCGCTACGATGAGTCACGCAAGTATTTTGACCGTCTGGATCGCCTGGTCAGCAAGGGTAACACCCGTCATACATCGCACAGCCTGTGGCTGGGTATCAAGCTGGCGACGATTCGTCAGGATACCGACAAGGTCATTACGCTGGCGACGCAACTGAAAAAACAATTTCCGAATTCCAACGAATACCGTCTGTACCAGGAATCCCTGGACAGCAGCAACGATTGATAACCGGTACGAGCGAGACTGACTGATGCATTTTGAAAATCCGATCAAACGTCGAAAAAGTCGCAAGATCATGGTCGGTGACGTCGCGGTTGGCGGTGATGCACCGATCTCGATCCAGACCATGACCAACACCGAAACCACGGATGTCGCGGCTACGGTAGCGCAGATTCAGCAGGCTCAGGATGCTGGTGCCGATATTGTGCGGGTTTCTGTCCCTTCTATGGATGCTGCCGAAGCCTTTGGCCGGATCCGCAAGCAGGTCAATATTCCGCTGGTGGCCGATATTCATTTTGACTACCGCATTGCCTTGCGTGTGGCTGAACTGGGAGTGGATTGTTTACGTATCAACCCCGGTAATATTGGCCGTGAAGACCGTGTGCGTGCGGTAGTGGATGCTGCTCGTGACCATAATATTCCGATTCGGATCGGTGTGAACGCCGGTTCGCTGGAAAAAGATCTGCAAAAAAAATACGGCGAGCCAACCCCGGAAGCGCTGGTGGAATCGGCCATGCGCCATATCGATATTCTCGATCGCCTCGACTTCCAGGAATACAAGCTGAGCCTGAAGGCCTCCGATATTTTTATGACGGTGGCCGCTTACCGCCAAATCGCCAGCCAGATCGAACAGCCGTTACATTTGGGTATCACGGAAGCTGGTGGCTTGCGTGGTGGTACGGTCAAATCCTCCATCGGTCTGGGCCTGCTGCTGTGGGACGGTATCGGTGACACCATTCGTGTGTCGCTGGCAGCAGACCCGGTACAGGAAGTCAAAGTCGGCTGGGATATGCTGAAGTCACTGAAAGTGCGCTCCCGAGGCATCAACTTTATTGCCTGTCCCAGCTGCTCACGACAAAACTTCGATGTTATTAAGACCATGAACGACCTGGAAACCCGGGTCGAAGATATCCGCACCAATATGGATGTAGCGGTGATCGGTTGCGTGGTGAACGGTCCTGGTGAAGCCAAGGAAGTTGACCTGGGTCTGGCCGGTGGTCAGCCCAACCTGGTGTATATCGATGGCAAACCGGCCGGAAAGCTGAACAACGAGACGCTGGTGGATGATCTCGAACGTCTGATTCGTGAACGTGCCGACCAGCTCGACAAAGAACGTGACAATCTGATTGTCTCCGGCTGAGACCGCAGAAAGCAGAATTTGAGACTGCAGAACTACAGGAATAACCCAGAGATTATGTCCAAGAAAATAAAAGCCATTCGCGGCATGAACGATATCCTGCCAGCGCAAAGCCCGGTGTGGCAGTACCTGGAAGGTACCGTCAAGGATCTGCTGGCTGGACATGGCTATGATGAAATCCGGATGCCGGTTGTTGAGAGCACCAACCTGTTCAAACGCTCGATTGGTGAAGTGACGGATATCGTCGAAAAAGAAATGTACACCTTCGATGACCGTAATGGCGACAGCCTGACGCTGCGCCCGGAAGGTACCGCCAGCTGCGTACGTGCCTGTGAAGAACATGGCTTGCTGTACAACCAGACCCAGCGGTTATGGTACACCGGCCCGATGTTTCGTCATGAGCGGCCACAAAGAGGCCGCTATCGCCAATTCTTTCAAGTGGGTGTGGAAACCTTCGGTATTGCCACCGCAGATATCGATGCCGAACTGATTTTGATGACAGCCCGCTTATGGCAGCAACTTGGCCTCAAGGATGTGGTCACACTGCAGCTGAACACTTTGGGCAGCAACGCCGCCCGGGCTGAATATCGGGCCGCTCTGGTGGCGTATCTCAGTCAGTTCAAGGACCAGCTTGACGAAGACAGTCAACGTCGTCTGGAAAGCAACCCGCTGCGGGTATTGGATTCGAAAGATCCCAACACCCAGGCGCTGCTGGCTGATGCCCCGCAGTTGCACGACCATCTCGATGACGACAGCCGGGAACATTTTGCCAAACTGCGTGCCATTCTGGATGCCGCCGGGGTTGCTTATGAAATCAACCAGCGTCTGGTACGTGGGCTCGATTACTACAACAAGACCGTGTTTGAATGGGTCACGGACCAGCTTGGCTCCCAGGGCACTGTGTGTGCTGGTGGCCGTTACGATGGTCTGGTGGAACAGCTGGGTGGCAAACCGACCCCGGCGGTGGGTTTCGCCATGGGGATTGAGCGGCTGATCCTGCTGCTGGAAACCCTGGATGTGATTCCTTCGGCGGTCACCCAAACCGTCGATCTGTACCTCTGCGCCATGGGTGAAGGGTCAGACATGGCCGCACTGTTGCTGGCCGATCGCTTGCGCGAAGAACACAGCTGGCTGCGGATACAGTGTCACTGCGGCGGTGGCAGCTTCAAGAGCCAGATGAAAAAAGCCGATAAAAGTGGTGCTCGTTTTGCCTTGTTACTGGGTGAGAATGAATTGGCAGCAGAGCAGATCACCATCAAGGATTTACGGAATGATGCTGAGCAGCAAACCATTGCCCAGTCCGGCTTGTCTGATTGGCTGGCTGAAGCAATGCTGTAACAGCCTGACGGCTGAACAGTGCTTACACTGGCATTAATAGATATCGAATGAACATAACGAATACGAATAAGGTAGCCAGGTCATGACAGAACTGCGTACGGATGAAGAACAGGCAGAAATGCTCAAACGCTGGTGGGATGAAAATGGCAAGAGCACGCTGATAGCCATTGTGTTGGTTGCGGCTGGCTGGTTGGGTTGGAATTATTATCAGACCCAGCAACAGACCACCGGAGAAGCGGCATCAGCGCTGTATTCCTCACTGACTGAAAAAGCCTCTGCGGCTATCATGTCTGGTAATGAGGCTGCCCAGCAAGAAGCAATTGTCCTGGCTGAGCAGCTGAAAAGTGATTTTGGCAAAAGCACTTACAGTCAGTTTGCCAGCCTGTTTCTGGCGCGCTTTGCTGCGGATAACGGTGATATGAACAGTGCGGCTGCCGAGCTGAGAGCCTTGGTTGATAGCGCTGAAGCGCCAATCAAATACCTGGCCACCGCGCGTCTGGCTGATGTACTGGTTGAACTGGATGATACCGATGCGGCGCTGGCTCTGGTGAGCGATGTACCGGACCCGGCTTATGCCCCTCAGTATCTGGAAGCCCGTGGTGATGCCTTGTTCCGCAAAGGCGACCGCGCAGCAGCCCGGGTGGCCTATCAGGAAGCGCTGGATGCTGCTGCCGTACTGGGTGTGGATACCCAGCTGCTGCAACGCAAAAGCGATTTTCTGATCGCCGCTGAGGACGCCTGATGCTGAGCGGTCTGAAATTTGGCCGCCAACGGCTGGTCGCTGGCAGAGTCACCCGCACCGGGTTACTGTTGGCCGCCGTTCTGGTCAGCGCTTGTTCTTCGCAACCTCAAACCGATGCCGAGAGCCTGCCTTCATTGGGCAGTAATGGCCTGGATATTGTCTGGCGCACTCATATCGGGGATGGCCCGGGTAGCAATTACAGCCGTTTGCAAGCCGTGGCTGCGGACGATGTACTGTATGCCGCCGATACCTCCGGCTCTGTCTGGTCGCTGGCGTTGGACTCCGGTCGCACGCTGTGGCAACAGACGCTGGAAAAACCAGTATCGGCCGGTGTTACGCTGGCCGGTGAGCATCTGTTTCTGGTAACGGTTGATGGCGTGCTGCATGGCCTGACAGCTGATCAGGGCCAACCTGTCTGGCAAGCCCAATTGTCCAGTGAAGCGGTGGCTGCTGCGGAAGTGGATGACGAGCGCGTCTATGTTCACACCATTGATGGTCGGGTCTCGGCCTTTGATCGTTATAGCGGGGAACAACGCTGGTCGTATGAAACCGCGATGCCGATTCTGTCGGTACGCGGCACCGCCGCCCCTGTGGTATCCGGTGAACTGGTAATACTGGGTTTGGCCAATGGCAAGGTGATTGCGCTGGACCGGCGTTTGGGTATTCCGCGCTGGGATGTCCGCCTGGCAACACCGGAAGGTCGTTCCGAGCTGGAACGCCTGGTGGATGCAGACGGCACCGTAGTGGTTGAAAACCAACTGATTTATGCCGCCAGTTATCACGGCAAGGTAGCCGCCATCAGTGCCACGGGTGAAACGCGCTGGGAAGAAGATGGCTCAAGCTATACCAGCCCGGTGTTATCTCTGGGTAACGTCTATCTGACTCTGGATGACAGTAGTATTCGCGCATTTGATGTGTATGGTGGTGATCCGGTCTGGACCCAGGGCAGTCTGAAAGGTCGCCAGCTGGGAGGCGTCGAAGCTTACCAGAACAATCTGGTCGTCACCGACAGCGAAGGCTTCCTGTATCTGCTCAGTCAGGTGGATGGTGCCTTGCTGGCGCGTTTGTCTCTTATTCCCAATGCTTTACACGTCAGCTATCCTAATCAGTCGGAAGCCACTCGCTGGCGGCAGCTGCATGGCCGTGACTTTGGTGTGCGTAGCCCCTTGCTGGTCACCGACAGGGGCGTAGTGGTCTATACCAATGCCGGTGACGTTATGCTGGTCACTGCAGAAGAATAGTCTTGCTGCTTTCATAGTGATCAGCGTTGTTTTTCCGGGGAGCTTATTGGCTCCCCTTTTTATCTGAGGTATTTCATGGTTCCAGTCATCGCTTTGGTGGGTCGTCCCAATGTTGGCAAGTCCACTCTGTTTAATCGTCTTACCAAGTCTCGCGATGCACTGGTAGCGGAAATCGCCGGGCTGACCCGCGATCGTAAATATGGTGAAGGCAAGGTCGGCGAGCGGCCGTTTATTGTTATTGATACCGGCGGTATCAGTGGTGAAGAAGTCGGTATCGATGAAGCCATGGCTTCCCAGAGCTTTCAGGCGATACAGGAAGCCGATATCGTCTTTTTTATGGTTGATGCCAGCGCCGGTATTCTGGAAGGCGACCGGATGATCGCCAACTACCTGCGTAAAAGCGGCAAGTCGGCTTATCTGATTGCCAACAAGATCGACGGCAAAAACCCCGATGTTGTATTGGTTGAAATGTACGAACTGGGCATGGGCGAACCGCTGGGCATTGCCGCAGCACACAACCGTGGTGTTTCCTCACTGATAGATCATGTGATGGATGAGCTTCATGGGGTCTCCGACGAACCGGTTGCTCACCCTGAAAACGACTGGCACTACGTTTGGGATGAAGGCGAAGAAAGCCCGGCGGAAGAAGTCGTACACGAAGAGCTCGACGTCAAAGGCATCAAGATCGCGGTGGTCGGGCGTCCGAATGTGGGCAAGTCGACGCTGGTGAACCGCTTTTTGGGGGAAGACCGGGTTGTGGTCTATGACGAAGCCGGTACCACGCGTGACAGTATTTACATTCCCTATGAGCGTCATGGCCAGGATTACACTCTGATCGATACCGCCGGGGTGCGACGTCGCAAGAATATCAGTGAAGCCGCCGAAAAATTCTCTATTATCAAAACCCTGCAAGCCATTCAGGATTGTCATGTCTGTATTCTGGTGCTGGATGCCCGTACCGGTATTGTTGAACAAGACCTGCATATGCTCAGCTTTGTGCTGAACGCAGGCCGGGCTCTGGTGATTGCCATCAATAAATGGGATGGCATGGAAGCGGATGAAAAGCAGCGCGTCAAAGATGAAATTGACCGCCGCTTTGATTTTCTGACGTTCGCCGATATGCACTTTATTTCGGCCTTGCACGGTACGGGTGTCGGCCATCTGTATGAATCGGTTGACCAGGCCTACGAATCGGCCATGGGCAAATGGCAAACCAATATGCTGACCCGGATTCTGGAAGACGCTGTAGCAACCCATCAACCGCCGATGGTACGTAATCGGCGGCCGAAATTGCGTTACGCGCACCAGGGTGGCTCCAACCCGCCAGTGCTGGTGATTCACGGTAATCTGGTGAATGACTTGCCGGATGATTACAAACGTTATCTGGCCAATACCTTCCGCCGGGTACTGGCCATCAAGGGCACGCCCATTCGGGTTGAGTTCCGTCAGGGCGAAAACCCGTTTGCAGACAAGCAGAAAGAGGTTCGCCACCGTCGCAAGAGTCGGGCAGAGGCGGTGGTCAAAACGGCGAATATTCGTCAGATCAAACTCGATAAATATCGTAAAGCACGTAACAAACCCTGAGTTGTTGCCGGGCTTAATGTTTGAAATCTTGCCCCTTACCGGTGTTGTGATAGGGTGAGCGCAAACCGCCGTTACGATTGTCGTAGCGGCGGCGCTTTTTTTGAGGTTGTCATGCCATCTCCCACTGCCAGTGTTGATTTTTACCATCGCCATGCCAAACGGCTGGCGGACTGCTACGACGGCCTGACCGTTGAGCAGGTGCACGGTAGCTGGCTGCCTCTGGTGCCTGTGCAGCCAGGAGCACGAGCGCTGGATGTCGGAGCCGGTTGCGGCCGGGATGCTTGCTGGTTAGCGCAACAAGGCTGGCATGTCACTGCGGTGGAACCGGCAGCCGGCATGCGTGAAATAGGTCAACAGCGGTCAACGGCACTGGAATTGGGATCAGACCAGCTGCAATGGATTGATGACTCCTTGCCAGCCCTGAAAAAAGTACCGGATGAGCGTTATCAGCTGATTCTGCTGTCAGCGGTCTGGATGCATTTGTCCATTGCGCATCGGCCAGTCGCTTTGCGGCGACTGGTACAAATGCTGGCTGATACCGGTGTGATTGTGATGACCTTGCGCAGTGGTTCCGGAGATCCTGAACGGCCGATGTACCCGGTCAGTGCCGTTGAAGTCAGAGCCATTGCCAAGCCGCTGAAAATCTCGGTAGAAGAGTTGACCCCAAGAGCTGATCGGGGCGATCTGCTTGAACGTCCTGAGGTCAGCTGGCAAACGGTGATTTTACGGCGCGACCGGGATAGCTGACGATGGCCGCTGGCCGGTCGGTTCAGACGGGGGTTACTTCGACCATCAACTCATCACTCAGCTGTTCCAATGCGGCGGTCAGTGTTTCGTGATCCAGAGTGTCGGGAACCTGTAATTCTGCCCGGGCTTTGAACAGGGATAACGCAGACATTTCTGCCTGGGCGCATTCGCTGCTTAATTCCAGTACATTCACCTCCAGGGTGGCCAATACCCTGGATACGGCCTGGACAATTCCAGGGCGGTCATTACCCACCAGACTCAGGTTCAAATGGTGGCTGCTGCGGTGATCTGGCAAGCCAGCTTCGGCCCGAATCTCGATGCCCTGGCTTGCAAGTGCTGCCAGTTCGGTTTGTAACTCATTGGCAGCGGCAGACTCTTTGAGAGTCACCAGAATAATACCGGCAAACTTGCCCGCCAGATTGGCAAGATGGCTTTCGGTCCAGTTGCCATGGTGGCGACTGATCACGGCGGCAATTGTTTCAACAATGCCGGGCTTGTCATCGGCAATGACAGTCAGAACCAGAGATAACGTCATAAATAAAAAGTACCTGAAAAAATGAAAAGGGCATCTTGTGATCAGGGAGGTGTCGTCAAACGCCCTGAGGTCAAAAGACTAGCAAGGAGATAGGCCCTTGTCGTGGTTGAATACAAGCCGCTTGTTCTTTACCCGAACGAGCCTGGCAGCAGGGTGTCAGTACTGACAGACGCTATGGTAGCTGCCCGCTGTCTGGTGGCTCCGGGGCATTGGCCCTACAATGCTCAGCCCCGGATAGCCTGGCTGATCTTCGACTTGACAGTCCTGTCGGAGATGACGGGATGATACAAAGAGATGGTGGATTATGAATATGAATGCAAGCATAACGGCGCTCGCGATCGCAGGCCTGGTATTGCTGATGCCAATGACAGCCCGGGCCAATGACGGTCTTGAACTGACCAGCCGCGCATTTACCGATGGTGGTGCATTACCGCTTCAATTTACCTGTGACGGTGGTGGCATGTCTCCACCGCTAAGCTGGAGTGGGGTGCCGGATGGAACCCGGTCGCTGGTGATCATTATGGATCATCAGCCCAGGCCAGGGCCGGAACTACAGCTTCCGCGAGCACCCGAATCCAGTTCCAGGCCCAATCCTGACGCTGGCAGTCGGGCAGACGGTGGCACACAGCCACCGCCATCAAAAGGACCGGAGGGCATACGCTGGTACTGGAGCATGTACAATATTCCACCAACGGTGACGGGTACGGAAGCCGGGCAGTCGGTTGGTACACTGGGGAATAATATTGTGAACCAGAAAAACGAATATGCTCCGCCTTGCTCGAAAGGTCCGGGCATCAAAGTCTATACCTTTCATCTTTATGCCCTGTCAAAATCCTTGGATTTGACGCCCGCAGACAAGGTTTCTGCCACCATGTTGCGAAAACACATGCATGATTGGGTGCTGGCATCAGATTCGTTAAGCGTCAGCTTTGAACGGACAGCCATTCCGGCGCATGACAAAAAACCGTAAACATATCGGCTGTGAAACAGAGTCGCTTCGATAAACAATCGCTTTTTCAGGAAAATGGACACATGTTAGGACGCATTATTGTAGGACTCGTGATCGGCATGTTCGCTGGGTTTGTCTTATCCAGTGATTCAACACTACTCAGGGATAAAAGAAACCTGATGCTGGCGTTTCTCGCCTTGATCATTATTGCCTTTATCGGTTCTTCGTTTATGTTCGGCGCACTGTACGGTGTGATGGCCATCGGGGAAGTAGCGTTGGGTCATTGGCTGATGCGTAAAATAAAGACGATGCCAAAATCATAATATTGCAGGCTTTCACGGCATCGACACGGAAGCCCCGTCGGTGCTTCCTACATGGCTCCATGCCCGTCGTTGCCTTGCGCTACAGCACCAGGCGTGGGCGTAACGGCACGCCTTCCATTGATCAAAGCGCCGCCATCCAGTAGCCTGTTGGGCTTTTCTGCCATTGATGAAAGAGTCCACCATGAACAAGCATTTTCCGCGTATTGAGCGTTTGCCCCCTTATGTTTTCAACGTTATCGGTGAGTTGAAAATGGCGGCGCGAGCCCGTGGTGAAGACATCGTGGATTTATCGATGGGGAATCCGGATCAGGATACGCCACAGCATATTGTCGACAAGCTGGTTGAAACGGTGCAAAAAGAAGGCACGCATCGTTACAGCCAGTCGAAGGGCATTCCACGGCTGCGCAAAGCCATGGCTAACTGGTATAAGAACCGCTACGACGTTGAGCTCGACCCGGACACTGAAGTGATTACTACAATAGGCTCCAAGGAAGGTCTGGCGCATTTGGCGCTGGCGACGCTTGGCCCCGGGGATGCAGTACTGGTGCCCAATCCGGCTTACCCGATTCATCCTTATGGTTTTGTATTGGCCGGTGCGGATATTCGCCATGTGCCAATGACTCCGGACGTGGATTTTTTTGCCGAGCTGGAAAAAGCCATCAAAAACAGCTGGCCCAAACCCAAAATGCTGGTGCTTAACTTTCCCGGTAATCCGACCGGGCAATGTGTTGAGCTGGATTTTTTTGAACGGGTGGTCGAGATGGCCCGCGAACACCAGATCTGGGTAGTGCAGGATTTGGCCTATGCTGATATCGCCTTTGATGGTTATCAACCGCCGTCGATTCTGCAAGTTGAAGGTGCCCGGGATGTGGCGGTCGAATTTTTCTCGTTGTCCAAAAGCTACAATATGCCGGGATGGCGGGTCGGTTTCTGTTGCGGTAATAAAGACCTGATTCACGCCCTTGGCAGGATCAAGTCTTACCTTGATTATGGTACATTCACTCCCATTCAGGTGGCGGCTATTGCGGCTCTGGAAGGCGACCAGTCGGTGGTGCACGAGATCTGCGAGATGTACAAACATCGGCGTGATGTGTTGTGCAAAGGCTTGAATGATATGGGCTGGCAGGTCGATATTCCCAAGGCCACCATGTTTATCTGGGCACGTATTCCTGAGCCATATCGGGCGATGGGATCACTTGAGTTCAGCAAAAAACTCTTGCTGGATGCCAAGGTCGCTGTGTCACCGGGTATCGGTTTTGGTGAATACGGCGACGACCATGTACGTCTGGCCCTGATTGAAAACGACCAGCGTACCCGTCAGGCACTGCGTGGTATCAAGCATATGCTGCGCAAGGATGGCCATTATCAGGGTGACTGAACTGGGCTGACAATTCGCACCAGGCAGCGCGATATGCGGCAAGGCAAGGCATTACAGCCGCTAAAATACAGTGAACAATATATAAAGAACGGTGATCAGCCACTGCGCTATAGCGTTCGATTTTATCCAGCAAAGAGGAGAAGACCTTGAAACCGGTAAAAGTAGGTATCTGCGGTTTAGGTACAGTCGGTGGCGGTACATTTGATGTACTGACGACCAATGCGCAAAACATTGCACGCCGGGCAGGTCGCGAGATTATTGTGGCGCAGATCGGAGCTCGTCGTCCGAATCCCGCTTACGACACCAGCACTATTCCCATGACTAACGATATTTTTGATGTGGCCAAAAACCCTGAAATCGATGTAGTGGTGGAGTTGATTGGTGGTTATGAGGTCGCTCGTGAGCTGGTATTAACGGCGATTGAGCACGGCAAGCACGTGGTGACTGCCAACAAGGCATTGATTGCCGAGCATGGCGCAGAGATTTTTGCCCAGGCAGAAGCCAAGGGCGTGTCGGTGATGTATGAAGCCGGTGTTGCCGGTGGTATTCCTATCATCAAGGCGCTGCGGGAAGGGCTGGCCGCCAACCGTATCAACTGGCTGGCAGGTATCATCAATGGAACCGGCAACTTTATCCTGACCGAGATGCGTGATAAAGGCCGGGATTTTAACGATGTGTTGGCAGAGGCCCAACAGCTGGGTTATGCCGAAGCAGACCCTACCTTTGATGTTGAAGGCATTGATGCGGCCCACAAACTGACAATTCTGGCATCGATTGCGTACGGTATTCCGTTACAGTTTGATCGTTGTTACACCGAAGGCATCAGTAATATTACCCGGGATGACGTTGAATTTGCAGAAGAGCTGGGCTATCGCATCAAGCACCTGGGAGTCAGTCGTCAAACAGAAAAAGGCATTGATTTACGTGTGCATCCGACCCTGATTCCGGAAGCCCGGCCGATTGCCAAGGTAGATGGCGTATTAAACGCTGTGATGGTGAACGGTAATGCCGTTGGCGATACGCTGTACGTTGGTGCGGGAGCCGGTGCTGGCCCAACAGCCTCTGCTGTTGTTGCGGATATCATTGATCTGGCGCGGACGCTGGAAGCCGATGCCTCGGTGCGGGTGAACCATCTGGCGTACAACGAAATCGAAGATGAGCAGGTCCTGCCGATGGAAGAAGTGGTCACCTCGTATTATCTGCGCCTTCAGGTGCAGGATAAAACCGGGGTGCTGGCATCGGTAGCCACGATTCTGAGTGAGCGCGGCATTAATATCGAAGCCATCATTCAAAAAGAACCCAAGGAAGGGGAAGAGCTGGCGCAGATTATTTTGCTGACTCACCGTATTGTGGAAAAAGCCATGAATGCGGCGATTGCAGCGATTGAAGCGCTGGAAAGCACCGTGGGTGCAGTAACCCGGATCCGGGTTGAGCAGCTCGACTGACAGATACTGGTAGCAGACAGATGATAGACACAGGCGGCCGTTCTGGCCGCCTTGTTGGTTTTTTCTCCGACGCTTTTTCTCCGCACGCAGTCAGGCGGCCGAAAGGACTCAGGCGCTGGTCAGCAACGCAATCACATCATCGTGATGGCTTTTGGTTTTTACCTTCGGCATCACATGCTGAATGATACCGTCTGCACCAATAATAAAGGTGATGCGGTTGATCCCCATATATTCCTTGCCCATGAATTTTTTCAGGCCCCATACCCCATAGGCTTCGGCAATCTGATGGTCTTCATCCGAAAGCAGGTCGAAGTTGAGTTGATCGCGGTCGATAAATTTTTGTAACCGGGCGGGTGCATCCGGACTGATACCAACGGCAACGGCGTTGTGGGCCGCCAGCTCTGCCTGACTGTCCCGCAGTCCACAGGCCTGGGTGGTACAGCCTGGCGTCATGGCTTTGGGGTAGAAATAAAGAATCAGGGTTTTACCCTGGTAATCGCTGAGTGACACGGTGTCACCGCGCTGATTCAGTGTGGTAAAGGCTGGTGCCGGAGTTCCGGCTTCTGGTAAGACAAGTGCGCTGCACATAAGGCTCTCCTTATATTCGTTGGATTCATTAGCGCTGCTACAACCGCTACAGCTTGATCTTGACGTCGCTGCGAGGGATACAGCAGCACAACAAGATCTCGCCTTCATTCAGCCAGGCCAATGGGTCGTTGGCGTAATGCACTTCACCACTGAGCAGCTGGGCACGGCAACTGCCACAATAGCCTTCCCGGCATTGAAAGTGGACATCGATCTGCTGGGCTTCAAGAGACTCCAGTAAGTTAGCTGCGTATTGGAAGCGGGCCTGATGCCCATCATCGAGAGTAATGGCAAAAACAGGCGGAGCCATACCCTCCAGCTCGAGCTGGGGTGTCTGCTCCGGCTGTTCGGGGTCACGCTCCGGCAGATATAACTCAACCTGTTGGGCAGAGCTGTCGGAGGTAGCCGGAGGGGGCTCCAACTCGAACGGCGGCAGTCCGGTGCCGCTGTCCGGTTCGATGTTGCCATCCAGCTCAAAGCTGTCATTCGCTGACGAAGACAGATCCTGGTGGTTGCTCTCCGGGGGTTGACTCATGGGGTATGGACGACTCATCAAAGATCAAAGTCGCCGAGATCGTTGGTGTCAACTTCGCTGTCGAGAGCACCGACCAGGTAGGAACTGATTTCAGATTCCTGTGGAGCGACCTGGACGTTGTCGCTGTTTAACCAGGAGTTGATCCAGGGCAGCGGGTTGGAGCGGGCTTCAAAAATACGATCAAAGCCCAGGGCGGCGATACGCTGGTTGGTGATGTATTCAACGTACTGACAGAGAATATCCTTGTTCAGGCCAATCATGGAGCCGTCCTTGAACAGATAATCGGCCCATTCTTTTTCTTGCTGGGCGGCTTCGGCAAAGATACGGACAACATCGGCCTTGCACTCTTCGGCAATCACGGCAAAGTCGGCATCATCTTTACCGCGAGCAATAATTTGCAGCATGTGCTGGGTGCCGGTGAGATGCAGCGCTTCGTCACGGGCAATCAACTTGATGATTTTGGCATTACCTTCCATTTTGGCCCGTTCGGCAAAAGCGAAAGAGCAGGCAAAGCTGACGTAAAAACGGATGGCTTCCAATACGTTGACGGACACCAGGGTCAGATACAGACGACGCTTGAGCTCGTGCATATTGACTTCAACGGCCTGGCCGTTGACGGTATGCGTGCCTTCGCCCAGTTGCTGGTAATAATTACTCAGTTCAATAAAGCTGTCGTAGTAATGTGTCACTGAGACCGCCCGGCGAGTGATGTGCTCGTTACGGGTGATGTCGTCAAAAATCGTTGCCGGATTGGGCACGATATTACGGACAATATGGGTATAAGAGCGGCTGTGAATGGTTTCACTGAATGACCAGGTTTCAATCCAGGTCTCAAGTTCCGGCAGCGAGACCACGGGCAAAAATGCCACGTTGGGAGAACGCCCCTGAACCGAGTCGAGCAGGGTTTGGTATTTCAGGTTGCTGACGAAGATGTGTTTTTCATGATCGGGCAGATCAAGAAAATCCTTACGGTCGTTAGTCAAATCCACTTCTTCAGGGCGCCAGAAAAACGACAGTTGTTTTTCGATCAGATTTTCAAAAATCTTGTGTTTCTGTTGATCATAACGGGCAACATTGACGTGCTCGCCAAAAAACATGGGCTGTTTGAAGGTATCAAATTCGTTGCGGTTGAAGGTGGTGTAGGCCATAGCCAGTATCGTCTCGCTGGCCTGTTCGGCCGTTGTCATTCTTCGGATTGAAAAGACCCGTGTGCGCTTCCTTACACAGCGGGTTGTTGCCGGTACTATCGACATAGCGTGTTGATTGTACCGGCCTTGTGCAGTGTTAAAAGAGAATCAGTAGAAAGTACGTTGAATTTTTCGTACTAGATTTTACAGGCTCCGCCTGCGCAGTCATCGTCTTCTTCGATCACGTCTTTCTGAGGGTCTTCCATGCCATCACGGGTGTTGTGATAGTACAGGGTTTTGACGCCGTATTTATAGGCCATTAACAGGTCGCGCATCAGTTGCTGCATGGGCACCTTGTTGCCACTGAACCGGGCGGGGTCATAGTTGGTATTGGCAGAAATCGACTGATCAACAAATTTCTGCATGATACCGACCAGTTGCAGGTAGCCCTGGTTGCTGGGAATTTGCCATAACAGTTCGTAGGCATCCTTGAGGTTTTCGTACTCGGGTATTACCTGCTTGAGAATACCATCTTTACTTTGTTTGACGCTGATATAGCCCCGTGGCGGCTCAATACCGTTGGTTGCATTACTGATCTGGGAAGAGGTTTCCGATGGCATCAGCGCTGTTAGCGTGGAGTTGCGCAGGCCATGTTCCTTGATTTCCTTGCGCAGGGTTTCCCAGTCGTAGTGTAGCGGCTCATCACAGAAAGTATCGATATCTTTCTTGTAGCTATCGATAGGCAAAATACCCTGAGCGTAGGTGGTTTCTTCAAACAGCGGGCAGGCCCCCTGTTCTTTTGCCAGGCCGACGGAAGCTCGCAGCAGCCAGTACTGAATGGCTTCAAACGCTTTGTGGGTCAGGCCATTGGCTGAGCCATCAGAGTAACGGACGCCGTTTTTGGCCAGATAATAGGCGTAGTTGATAACGCCAACACCCAGGGTGCGACGACCGAGGCTGCCTCGTTCGGCGGCCGGGACCGGGTAATCCTGATAGCTGAGCAGGCTGTCGAGTGCCCGTACTATCAGGTCGGACAGCTCTTCGAGTTCATCCAGGTTGTCCAGGCTTCCAAGGTTGAAGGCTGCCAGCGTACATAGGGCAATTTCGCCACTCTCGTCGTTAATATCCATCAATGGCTTGGTTGGCAAGGCAATCTCAAGACACAGGTTGGACTGGCGTACAGGGGCTTTTTTCGGATTAAACGGGCTATGGGTATTGCAGTGGTCAACGTTCTGGATGTAGATACGACCGGTACTGGCCCGCTCTTGTAACATGCTGGAGAACAGATCGACGGCCTTGATGGTTTTTTTGCGCAGGCTGTCGTCTTGCTCGTATTTGGTATACAGCTGCTCAAAACGTTCCTGATCTTCAAAAAACGCGTCGTAGAGGCCCGGGGCATCGGATGGCGAGAACAGGGTGATATTGCCGTTTTTGATCAGGCGTTCGTACATCAGCTTGTTGATCTGTACGCCGTAGTCGATATGACGCACGCGGTTTTCTTCAACGCCCCGGTTGTTTTTCAATACTAGCAGGGATTCGACTTCGTAATGCCAGATTGGGTAGAACAGCGTGGCAGCACCACCGCGAACACCGCCCTGAGAGCAGGATTTCACCGCAGTCTGGAAGTGTTTGTAAAACGGGATACAACCGGTGTGGAAGGCTTCACCACCACGAATCGGGCTACCCAGAGCACGAATACGGCCGCCATTAATACCAATGCCTGCCCGTTGGGAAACGTATTTGATAATGGCGCTGGCGGTGGCATTGATGGAGTCGAGGCTGTCTCCGGCTTCAATCAGCACGCATGAGCTGAACTGGCGTGTCGGTGTCCGTACGCCTGCCATAATAGGAGTGGGTAGCGATAGCTTGAAGGTCGAAATCGCATCGTAAAAACGTTTGATGAAATCGAGGCGCCGATCCTTTTCATAGCTGCTGAACAGACAGGCTGCAATCAGCAGGTACAGGAACTGGGCACTTTCGAACACTTCACCGGTAACGCGATTCTGTACCAGGTACTTGCCTTCCAATTGTTTTACCGCGGCATAACTGAAGTTCAAGTCGCGGCTGTGATCGAGGAAGGTTTCCATCTCGGCGTAATCGGCTTCGCTGTAATCGTCCAGCAGATGGCTGTCGTAGCGTTTGTTGTCGACCAGTTTGCGCACATGATCCAGCAACGCCGGTGGCTCGTATTGGCCGAAGGCTTTTTTGCGCAAATGAAAGATATTCAGGCGCGCAGCCAGATATTGATAATCCGGTGCCTGGTCGGAAATCAGGTCGGCAGCGGCCTTGATCAGGGTCTCGTGGATTTCTGAGGTCTGGATGCCGTCAAAAAATTGCAGATGGGCACGAAGTTCAACTTCGGAGACGGAGACGTTATCCAGTCCTTCTGCGGCCCAGGTAACCACTTTGTGGATCTTGTCCAGATCCAGCAGTTCCTGACGACCATCGCGTTTACTGACTTTGAGAGCGCTATTCATGTTAAGTGTGCCTGTACTCGAAGGTATTCTGATCACGTCCATGCCTGATAGTGACTTGTCTCCGGCCATTGTTCTTGCTGCTACCCTGATCTGGTATCAGCGGATGGCGGCAAGTTGGGCGCAAAAGGGAAAGTCCTGATGTGTGTCTGTTTCAATCCTGGCCATCAATCAGCAGCGATCGCCTGGCTTTGGATTGTGGCCAGCTCATGGCGTGTTCGTGCTGAATGTAAATTGCTGTGCCTGATTTTAGCATCAAGCAAGCCTGAAGAACGGAACGATTTGATGACATAGCGTGTTCCACAAGCCGAAGAAAGCGGCACAAGATAATGGGCCTTGGCCATGGTTTCAACCCCACATCTAGTGTGGCCTACTTGTCAGGGAGGATCCCGCTTGTGAATAACATGTGTATTAGATGTGCATGAGATGTGGGTGATTTTTAGTATCATATTGGCCCGTTACTGCGGAACAAGCTGCAAGCCGCATTGTTTCTGGTGTGTTAACGGTTGCTGGTTTGTTATCAGGGTCGATCGTTTTTGGTACCAGGGACGGAGGCGCTTGCTGATGGCGTGAATAACTTTTGTGACGGAATGCACAGGAGTTAACAGACGGCTTGACTGCTCCGAGCTATAAGCACGATCGGCTGTTAATCTGACAGGTCGCAGTAAATGTTGCGGCAGAACCCCGTAACGGAGAAATCTCTGGATGGCAGACGAAAAAATGGCATATGACTCGGATGATCACTGGCGCATCCTGATTGTTGAGGATGATGAGCGACTGGCAGCATTGACCAAAGACTATCTGGAAAGTAATGGCCTGGTTGTTGCCATCGAAGGTGATGGCAGCCGTGCAATTGAACGTATCAAGACGGAACAGCCCGACCTGGTGGTATTGGATCTGATGCTGCCTGGGGAAGACGGTCTGGCGGTGTGCCGTTTGGTGCGTCCTCACTATCGCGGTCCGATTCTGATGCTGACCGCCCGGACTGAAGATCTCGATCAGGTGCTGGGTCTGGAGATGGGGGCGGATGATTACGTGGCCAAGCCGGTACGCCCACGGGTACTGTTGGCCAGAATTCGAGCCTTGTTGCGCCGGGTTCGTCATCTTGAGGAGACAGTGACCGACACGCCTAATCAGGAAAATCGTTTGACGTTCGGTAATCTGGTGGTTGATAGCGCCATGCGGGAGGCTTGGCTGGAAGGGCGCAGCATCGATTTGACCAGTGCCGAGTTCGATTTGCTCTGGTTGTTGTGCAACAGCGCCGGGCGAGTATTAACACGTGAAGAAATTTTCCATCAGCTGCGGGGGATTGAATACGATGGGCAGGATCGCTCGATTGATGTCAGGGTGTCTCGTATTCGTCCCAAGGTCGGCGATGATCCGGTCAATCCTCGCCGTATCAAGACGGTGCGCAGCAAGGGATACCTGTTTGTGAAAGAGCTGTAATGACCTTTCTTCCTGATACGCGGGCCATGCTGTTCCGGCCGGTTGGCTGGTGTTGTGGTGTTCGTATTGGCCTGGGTCTGAGGGTGAACGGATGAGCATCATGTTCTTGCGCGTCTATGGCACCCTGATAATGACCATCAGCGGTATTGTTGTATTTTGCCTTTTGTCGCTGAGTCTGATTCGGTATATCAGTTTGCATGAATACTGGGAGCAGGATCTGGGGCGTCCTTTGCAGGTGCTGAATAGTGGGGATATGGGAGAACGCTTTCGTCAGTCACTGCAACATGGCTGGGTTGAACAGGCTGGTCTGGGGACTCTGAACAGCTATGAACGCTACCGTTTATTACGAGGCCGAGTGATTACGGTACTGGACGATAGCGATATGCAGTTTCGTTTTTTGAGTGGGGGTACCAGCTCGCCTGATGCATCGTTGTTGTCTGCCTATCCCTCGTCCGTCCCCAATATTGACGATTTGAGTCGTGTTGTATCCGGCGCTGTGGTGACCTTTTATTTTGATGGCAATATCGAGCTGGCCTGGGCGCAATTTGCGGATTTGATCCGGCATCACTACCAGGTGTCCGGGATGGATGCGGTCAGTTATGAACAGTGGTTGGCAGAGCAGCTGACGGTGCCTGTCCGTCTGGCCGTGATGAAATCGGCTCCAACTTATCCTGTGTCTTCCCGGCTGGTCGATGTACGGCTGGGGGATAACTATCATTTGATGATTGGGCCGTTGAATACTCCGCGGCAAACTCCCGCTTACACCTGGCTGATTCTTGGTTTAATGGCAGTACTGGTGCTGGCTCTGGTGGTTTTCTGGCTGGTTACAACGCTGGAGTCGGGGCTGCGGAATCTGGACCAGGTAACGGGACGTCTGGCGCAAGGGCATTTGTCGGCCCGTATTGCGGTGACGGGAGTTGATCCGGTCAATCGCCTGGGCAGTTCCTTTAACAAGATGGCTGAGCATATTCAGCGGCTGATTGATATCCAGCGAGAGATGCTGCGGGCCGTTTCCCATGAGTTAAGGACGCCGGTGGCTCGCTTGCGTTTTGGATTGCAAATTATTGAAGATGAAGTTGAGTCTCCGTACCTGAAGCAGCAGATACAGGGGATGGATACGGATATTCAGGAGCTGGACCAACTGATTGATGAAATTCTGACGTATGCCCGCCTGGAGGAAGGTGGGCCGTTATTGGAGTTTCATGAAGTGGTCTTGACGGATATTGCTCGTCAGGTTGCTGCGGAAGCGCGACCACCGGCCCATATCGAGGTGCTGTTTCTGGAAACCGAACGGTTACAGAATACGCTGGTGGAAGTAGAGCCTCGCTATATTCATCGGGCGGTACAAAATCTGGTGAGTAACGCTTGTCGTTACGCCCATTCCCGCGTCCAGGTGCGTTGCAGTGTTGCGGTGGATACATGCCGTATTGATGTCGAAGATGATGGCCCGGGTATTCCGGAAGCCGAATGGCCAAAGGTTTTTGTGGCTTTTGCCCGACTGGATGACAGCCGTACCCGCAGCTCAGGTGGTTATGGTTTGGGTCTGTCGATTGTACGGCGTATCGCTTATTGGCACGGTGGGCGAGCCATCGTTGGTCGCAGTGAACAATTGGGCGGTGCCAGATTCAGCCTGATCTGGCCGCGCTACCATATGGACTAGATCATTATGCCATCGATCAGATCATTTGGTCTGGCGTATAGGTTCAATCCCTCGCAGGCGATCGAAACAGGTATCAATTGACAGGTCGAGAAAATCCTTGATGTAACTGTCGTCTTGCTGATCAGTACGAATCGCTGCATACAGGGTTGGCCATATGCCCTTGCCCAATGGCAAGGCACTGATCAATTTGGCATCCAGGTAGGGCTGTAAGGCCCAGTTGGGCAAACAGGCGACACCGCGGCCACTGGCAACCAGCTGAATCATCATCAGGGTCAGCTCGGTCTGGCGATTGGCAACTGGCTCTACACCTGCCGGCAGTAGAAAATGCTGATAAATATCCAGCCGTTTGCGTTCAATCGGATAGTGAATCAGGGTTTCGGGGGCGAGGTCTGTTGCCGTTACCTGGGCCTGGTGTGCCAGTGGGTGCTGGTTGGAAACGGCCAGTAACGATTGATAGCGAAATAACGGTCGATAGTGGATACGGCTGTCGGGTTCCGGGTCGGAGGTGATTACCAGGTCGATATCCCCTCGGGTGAGCGCCGGTAACGGGTCAAAATGGAAGCTGGTGGTGAGGTCTATTTCGACATCGGGCCAGTGATCCCGGAAACGGTTGATCGCGGGCATTAGCCATTCAAAGCAGCTGTGGCATTCAATCACCATATGCAAGCGGCCGGTTTCACCACCGGCCAGCTTTTTTAATGCCAGCTCACATTGCCGTAACTGCGGCAGGATCTGATCAGCCATTTGCAGCATTTCCAGGCCGGCACGGGTGAAACGTATCGGTTTGGATTTACGTACAAACAAGCGCACGCCCAGCTTGTCTTCGAGATCCTTGAGCTGATGAGAAAGCGCCGACTGGGTCAGATACAGCCGCTTGGCGGCTTCGACCAGCGTACCGCCATCACGCAGTGCTACCAGAGTTCTGAGATGTTTGATTTCTAGCATGGCTTTGAATTTAATTCATCTTGTTGATTAACAGTATGATATTAGTTCAAGCATACCCGAAAGCACAGAAGGATTTCAGAATGGCAGTTGTTAAGGATAAAAAAGAGTCGCGACTTGCTGTCGATATGATTCTGATACCCGCTGGCAGAGGCCCAATCAAGGGCCATCACCAGTGAGCGAGCGGGGTTAACGGCTATTTGTTTTGGGCCTTGTTGAGCAAGAATTCCATTAGCGCTTTTTGCGCATGCAAGCGGTTTTCAGCTTCATCCCATACAACAGCCCGGGGGTCATCCATCAAGGTCATACTGATTTCCTCACCGCGGTGGGCAGGCAAGCAGTGCATAAACAGGACGTCATCGGCAGCCTTGTCGAGCAATGCTTCAGTTACCTGGTAATGCTTGAATTGACGCAGTCGCTCGGCTTGTTCTTCTTCCTGGCCCATGGATGCCCAGACATCGGTCACAATCAGGTGTGACTGGGTGGCCGCTTCTTCCGGAGATGTCATCAGGGAAACATGATCACCACACTTGGCCAGCAAATCGGCATCAGGCTCAAACCCAGGCGGGACAGCAATATTGAGGTGGAAGTCGAACTGCACCGCGGCGTTCATATACGATTGGCACATATTGTTGCCATCGCCAATCCAGGTAACGGTCTTGCCCTTGATCGAACCGCGGTGCTCGATAAAGGTCTGCATATCGGCCAGCAATTGACAGGGGTGATAATCATCCGTCAGCGCATTGATGACAGGGACGGTCGAATGCTTGGCAAACAATTCGATATCGGCATGATCGAAGGTACGGATCATAATGATATCGACCATGCGAGACAGCACACGAGCGCTGTCTTCGATGGGTTCACCACGACCCAACTGGGTATCCCGAGGCGACAGAAAAATAGCTGCGCCGCCAAATTGTGTCATGCCAGCTTCAAAAGATACCCGGGTACGAGTGGACGATTTTTCAAAAATCATCCCCAGCACCTGGTTTTTGAAGGGCTCATAGACTTCATGGCGATGTTGCATGGCCTTGAGTTCTATTGCTCGTTGTAATACCTGGTTCAGCTCTTCTGAAGTCAGATCCATCAGAGTTAAAAAGTGTCTCACAGCAATTCCTTCGTTATATCGATCAATCTAGCGAATCAATCAGGTTGCACACGATATCGATGATCTTGTCAGCATCATCCTTGTTGAGGTTCAGCGCTGGCAACAAGCGGATCACATTACCTGCGGTGACGTTGAGCAGAATGCCGTATTCCAGACCCCGGGCCATCAGCTCAGGGCAATCCTGATCCATCACCAGTCCCATCATCAGGCCACGACCACGAATGTCGACCAGGTGTGGGTTGTTGCTCAGCCGCTCCCGGAAGCCAGTGGCCAGGTAGTCGCCCATCTCTTGGGCATTGGTACAGAGATTGTCCGTTTCGATGGTTTCGACAACAGACAGGGCGACAGCACAACACAGCGGGTTGCCACCATAAGTACTGCCATGATTGCCTGGCTGTAATACATCGGCGGCTTCGCCACGGGCCAGACAGGCACCAATAGGGACGCCATTACCGAGGCCCTTGGCCGTTGTAACAACATCAGGGACAAAACCCAGTTGTTGATAGGAGAAGTAGCTGCCGGTACGACCATTGCCGGTCTGGACTTCATCAACCATCATCAGCCAGTGATGCTGGTCACACAAAGCCCGAATGCCTTGCAGATAGTCGGCGCTGGCAGTGGCCAGGCCACCTTCGCCCTGAACGGTTTCGAGCATTACGGCGACGACGTTCGGGTTGGCGCTGGCGACCCTGGTCAGGGTATCGAGGTCGTTGTAGGGGACCCGGAGAAAACCATTCAACAGGGGTCCGAAGCCTTCTTGCGCCTTGGTGTTGCCAGTGGCCGTCAAGGTGGCCATGGTACGGCCATGGAAGGCCTTGCTCATGACAATGATGACAGGTTCATGGATACCACGTTGATGGCCGTATTTGCGGGCAATCTTGATGGCTGCCTCGTTGGCTTCTGCTCCCGAATTGGAGAAGAAGACATTGTCCATGCCAGAGATGCGTATCAGCGCATCTGCCAGTGCTTGCTGTCGTTCAATGCCGTACAGATTGGAGGTGTGTATCAGGCGGCCAGCTTGCTCAGACAGTGTTGCGCTGATAGTCGGGTGGGCATGACCCAATCCACATACGGCAATACCGCATAAGGCATCCAGGTAGGTCTTTCCATCAGTATCTGTCAGCCAACTCCCTTTACCAGAGGTAAAGGTAACGGGCAGGCGGCCATAGGTGTTCATGATCGCAGTCATTCGGGACAGTTCCTTAAAACGCAAAAAGGCAGCCTTGGCTGCCCGGTAGGACATTGACTATACGAAAGCCTCTGGCTGAAGTAAACGGTTTTAGCGGCCAGAATGGTCGCCTGTTATTGATATGCGACAGGGAAGGCGTGCCAGGAGGGTATGCAATCACTTGTCAGGAATAACGCCATATAGCGAGATATATGGCGGGTATGGGCGGTAACTATTACTGCCTGGTGCTTCCTGGCTTGTGGATGGCTGATATCACCACAATACCCGTGGGCTGGTTGTGCTCGCTATATCACCAGCAGCGGCGCTGGTGCAGAGTCGTTATCTAGCCTTGCCCGCGGGTACGGGTGTGATTCGCGCGGGCGTTTTTTTCGATAAACATGATGATTTTGTTGGCGACATCAATGCCGGTGGCTTCCTCAATCCCCTGAATGCCAGGAGAAGAGTTAACTTCCATCACAACCGGGCCATGATTCGATCGTAAAATATCGACACCGGCGACGTTCAGTCCCATGGTGCGTGCTGCCCGCACAGCCGTTGCCCGCTCATCCGGAGTGATCTTGATCAGACTGGCAGAGCCTCCCCGGTGCAGGTTGGAGCGGAATTCGCCATCGGCGGCCTGGCGCTTCATGGCGGCCACCACGCGGTCGCCAACAACAAAACAGCGAATATCAGCGCCACCGGCTTCCTGAATGAATTCTTGCACCATGATATTGGCTTTCAGCCCCATAAAGGCCTCGATAACACTTTCTGCGGCCTTGCGGGTTTCCGCCAGTACCACCCCGATACCTTGTGTACCTTCCAACAGTTTGATGACCAGCGGTGCACCACCCACCATGGCAATCAGGTCGGGAATATCATCCGGGCTGTGTGCGAATCCGGTGACGGGCAGGCCTATGCCTTTTCGTGACATTAATTGCATTGATCGCAGCTTGTCGCGTGAACGACTGATGGCGACCGATTCATTTAATGGATATACCCCCATCATTTCGAACTGGCGCAGCACGGCAGTACCATAAAAAGTGATGGAAGCACCGATACGCGGTATCACGGCATCATAGTCTTTGAGCTCGTTACCCTGATAATGCATGGATGGCTCGACACTATTGATATTCATATAACAATGCAGCGTATCGAAGACGGTCACTTCGTGACCGCGCTGTGTGCCGGCCTCAACCAGTCGCCGGGTCGAATAGAGCCTGGGGTTGCGCGAAAGGATCGCGATTTTCATGGTATTTATTTGCTCAAATAGGTGTGTTCAACATCAACGATGAAACGACCGCTAATGGCTTCTCTCCCCAATAGCATAGGATATTTCATGCTACCGCGAGGTGTCAGGCTGAGTTCGATGGGCCATTGCTGGTTGCCGATAGTAACCGGTGTCTTGATGACATAGCGATAACTGCGGGAGCCATTGGAACTGGCGATGCGTTTGCGGGTGAACAGCGGTGCCTCACAGCGTTGATCAATACGCATTTTTTCTCGACTGAACAGCACATGAAAGCTCACCCAGTCCTGGCCATCACGCTGGAAGACCTTGATGTCTTCCGCATGTAAACTGCTGGAGCAGGCACCGGTATCAACCTTGGCGTGACATTGAATACCGACGTCAGGCAGCGCCAGTACTTCCAGGTACCCCAGTGTCGGCTTAGTCATCGGTGTCGATGGCTTCACTGACACCGTCGGTGACGGCCGCTGAGGAGGCGGTAAAGTAAACCTGTTTGCGGCGTAGTGCCGACAGGTACAGAGTCCAGGCTTTTTCTATATCGGTAACAGCTTGCTCTTTACCCTGGCAGACCATGACAAAGTGCGCTTCAACTTCATCTTCAGGTTCCTGGGTGCCTTCGTGCAGTGCTTTTAAAACAGTGCCAAGTGACTCAAGAATCTCGGCCTGGGCGCGAGTAAAGTCACCTGAACGATGAAACCCACGCGGAAAGTTGCGATCATCAAAGTATTTTTTCGGGCTGGCAAAACTCATGATTCAATTCCCCTGTAAATAACATCTAGTGAGTGGCTGGACAGCCAATGTGGTTTCGGCGGAGTATGGTCAGGGCACTTTGCGCGGTAAAACAAAAAATACTTATCGTAACGAACATATAAATTGGTCAAATGGATACAGAACTGCTTAAAACCTTTATGGAAGTCTCTCGCACCCGACACTTTGGTCGCGCGGCAGAAAACCTTTATCTGACCCAGTCTGCGGTCAGCTTTCGTGTGCGACAGTTGGAAGGGTTATTGGGCGTTGAGTTGTTCTCACGCCAACGTAATAACATCCAGTTGACGGCTGCTGGTGAAAAGCTGATGCCGCTGGCAGAAAGCACTGTACGGCTGGAACAAAAAATTCGTCAGGAAGTGGCTGCAGAAGCAGGGCAAAGCCAACAAATGGCCATCGGTGCCACTCCCAATTTATGGGACGGTTTTTTACAGCAGCAAATGGCGGGCTTGCTGGATCGGGTTGATGGCTTGTCGTTGACAGCCGTTGCACACAGCAGTGGCAACCTGATTCGTCAGATACTGGAGCGTACTCTGGACCTGGCTTTTCTGTTTGATGCGCCGAAAGTCGATGAACTGACGACCCTGGAAGTAGCACATTTGCCCCTGTACCTGTGTTCGTCAGTGGAAGGCGTGACGATTAACGAAGCGTTGGGGCAAGGGTATGTGCTGGTGGACTGGGGAACTGCTTTTCAGGCACAGCATAACCGACAGCTGAAATTACCAGGCACGCCAGCGTTGCAAACCAATACTGGCCGAATAGCCCTTGATTGTATTCAGTCGAGAGGCGGGGCGGCTTACCTTCCCTGGGGCCTGGTCGCCACCGCATTCGATCAACAAACCCTGTTTCTGGTAAAAGATGCCCCTGTGATCTCCCGAACGGTTTATGCCAGCTTCCACTCCAATGGCGGCAGCGAGCACCTGGTCGATATGGTTATTCGCCAGATCGCCGCAGCAGAAGCCAACACCCACCCACTGGTTCACCATCTTGACGATGGGATAGGAACAGAATCCTGATGATTAATACCAAAGCCATGGTGTTTACTGAATATGGCTCCCCGGATGTATTGACGCTCCAAACGATTGACGTCGCCGACCCAGGCCAAGGGGAATTATTACTGAAAGTACTGGCCGCCGGGTTTAACCCGTTGGATACCAAGGTGCGCTCCGGGCTGGCACCGGTTGCCACGGAATCCGGCACCACTGGTTGTGATGTCTGTGGTGAAGTAATCGCACTTGGTGAAGGCGTTGATGGTTTTGCCATCGGCGACCGTGTTTATGGCATGACGGGTGGCGTGCGCGGAACCATGGGGACAGTGTGTGAGTATGTGCTTGCCGATGCGCGCCTGCTCGCTCGTGCCCCAGCCAATCTGACCAATGAGGCCGCCGCCTGTTTGCCTGTGGTGGCGCTGACGGCGATGGAAATATTCCAGCGTTTGCGACCCTCGTCAGACAGTCAATTGCTGGTGCTGGGAGGGCTTGGTGGTGTTGGCCGCATGGTCTTGCAGCTGGCGTTGCATCAAGGGTTAACCGTGACTGCCACGGCAGGTAGTTCCGAACGACTGGATATCTTGCGTACCATGGGCGTTGAAGCCTTGGCGCATCATGCCGTTGCGGACCTGGTCGCTTCAGGTAAAAGCTTCGACTGTGTTGTTGATACACATGGTGGTGACAGTCTGACATCCGCATTGAATGCCGTTGCCGCATGGGGGGATGTGGCGACCATCAATGCCCGTGGCACTCATGACTTGTCTCCGGCGCACGCCAAGTCCCTGACGCTCCATGCGATTTTCAAGGCATTGCCATTGTTGACCGGCAAGGGCCGGGAGCAACTCGGTCGGGATCTGGTGCAGTTTGCAGCCTGGGTTGAGGAGGGTGTTATTGATGTACCCGAGCCTGAATCTGTTGCAGCCATCGAATTGGCATCGGTTCATAAGCGGTACGAGCAGGGACAGTTGCAAGGTAAAGTGGCGCTGGTATGGCCAGACCAGACGGTTGCTGATTGATGATCGGCGTCAGCCTGGCCCAATAATCCTCACCCAGAGGTGAGGAGTCGTAACTGTCGATCCGTTCTCGCGTTTTCAGGTGAGGTTGAGCGGGTGGTTAGTCTATCCCGATCCATTTATGGGTCTGAGTACTTAGTTTCCACTGCGGGTTGGCCAGACAATAACTGACGGTCGCTTGTACCGGATTGGCAGGCTGTACCGAGAACAGGGGGATATGATCGCGTTTGGGCGCTTGCTGCAGCGCGGTCATGTCCATGGGCTGCAAGTAGCGATGTGTTGCTTTTATATGCTCGAACTGTTCGGGCATCGCTCCCGGTTGGGGGTATACCAGCTTGAGCTCATCGCATTGCTGCAGCACAACCTGAGAGTTTTCCTTCGGGCTCAGGCAGATCCAGTCAATATTGGCAGGTAGCGGTAACGTACCATTGGTCTCGATGGCGATTTCAAATCCTTGTTGGTGCATGGCCTCGATCAGATCCTCATCCAGCTGCAACGCCGGTTCGCCACCAGTACATACTATATAAGGTGGAATATCCGACGCTGGCCAAAGCGCCCGAAGCAGGGAACACAACTCGTCTTGTGAGTAACGGCCGCCATTTTGCCCGTCGGTGCCAACAAAGTCGGTATCACAAAACTGACAGCTGGCGCTTGCCCGGCCATCTTCTTTGCCATTCCACAGATTGCATTTACTGAAACGACAGAAGACAGACGGGCGTCCGGCGTGTGTGCCTTCGCCCTGGAGTGTGTAAAACGCTTCTTTTATACGGTACACCTTTGATGGGGTACTCTTGCTGCTCATGTTGCTGTGCCTGTTTCATAAGCCAGTGGATCAGTAACGCCATTTATCGCAAAAGCTTCCAGACGTTCGACGCAAGAGCCGCATTTGCCGCATGCTTTTTCCCGGCCGTTGTAGCATGTCCAGCTCTGGCCGTAATCCAAACCCATGGCCAGGCCATCTTTTAATATGCCAATTTTGTCGCTGTTGAGATAAGGACTCACAATCTCTACCGCTTCATAGTTGGCGATTTTGGCGACGTCGTTCATGGCGTGGACAAATTCAGGCCGGCAATCAGGGTAAATGGCGTGGTCGCCGCTGTGCGCACCGTAAAAGACCTTGCTGGCGCCGATATCAACGGCATAACCAATGGCCAGCGATAACAGGATCATATTACGGTTGGGGACCACGGTAGACTTCATGTTGTCGGCTTCGTAATGACCTTCCGGAATATCCTGATCAGAGGTCAATGATGAACTCTGCAACAACTGATTGATGGCGGTAATGTCGATGACTCGATGAGGCAGCCCCAGCTCGTCACAAACATCGGCAGCGAAACGAATTTCCTTGCTGTGTTTCTGGCCATAATCGAAGGTGAGCGGGAACAACTCATAACCTTCTTTATAAGCGCGTTGAAGAATGGTGAAGGAATCCATGCCACCGGAGTAGATGACAACTGCTTTTTCAGACATAAAAACTCCAAGGTTAGCCAAACGGAAAACAGTCCGAGTGGCTCGTAAGAAACAACCTGCTGCTATTGGTAGAAGAGGTCACCTGTTGATGAAGCGTGATTATACGCACATCTTAAAAAGTTTATAAAAAGGATTGACTCAAAATAATCCATCCCTATAATGCGCGCCTCCCTACTGCTGATGCAGCAGGGAATGGGGCAAGACTCATCGTTATTGGATGAGTCAGCTTCAGTTCTGGTTTGGCAACCTATCCTTTGGATTTGAACCGCCACCAGAAAAAACGGATTTAAGGGTTGAATTACTGATTTATCAGTGTATTATTCGCCACCTTGATTCGGGAAGTGGTCAGCAAGATCGATCAACTTTCAATCGTAAGTGGTTGTTTTTAAAGAAGTTTTTGAAAATAAACGCTTGACAGAAAGATTCGGCGCTGTAGAATGCGCCACACGGTTTAGACCTCTGGTCTGGGTTGTGAAAGCGGTTTGATCAAGTTGAATGAGTCCTCTGGATGACTTCAACATTAAATGAAAAATCGCTTGACTCTTGGGTTTGTTGCTGTAAGATGCACAGCCCGCTCAGACGAAACGGTCTGACAGCTCTTTAAAAAATTAAGCATTAAGTAATTCGTGTGGGTGCTTACTGAGATGATCTGAAGTCAAGATTATCAAGAAGTAAGAACTCGTCGATAATTCATTTACGTGA
>NZ_JAUYWA010000070.1 GCF_030689025.1 Oceanobacter sp. 1_MG-2023 | reverse complement strand
TGATGGCGCCTATGTGGTGACCTGGTACGGAAGGGATAGCGACGGTGATTGGTCGATCTTTGTGCAGGCCTTTGATGCTGACGGCTTCTTAAACGGTGCCACGGTACAGTTGGAAGCACTGGATAATATCACCGGTGATGACTATCTGCCTCAAATTACCGCCGTGGGCACTGATGGCGCCTATGTGGTGACCTGGTCTGGTGAGGATAGCGACGGTGATTGGTCGATCTTTGTGCAGGCCTTTAACGCCTATGGTTCCTTCAACGGTGACACAGTACAGCTGGAAGCGCTGGGTAAGACCAACGGTGATGACGAAAGTCCTCAAATCACTGCGGTGGGCACTGATGGCGCCTATGTGGTGACCTGGTACGGTGATGATAGCGACGGTGACACTTCGATCTTTGTGCAGGCGTTTAATGCCGATGGCTCTGTCAACGGTGACACAGTACAACTGGAAGCACTGGGTAAGACCAGTGGGTATGATGGGTACCCTCAAATCACTGCGGTGGGCAGCGATGGTGCCTATGTGGTGACCTGGTACGGGGCTGATAGTGACGGTGATTATTCGATCTTTGTGCAGGCGTTTAATGCCGATGG
>NZ_JAUYWA010000007.1 GCF_030689025.1 Oceanobacter sp. 1_MG-2023 | reverse complement strand
GCTGAGCATCCACTTCGAAGGACGGATCGACGGCTACGTGGATCTGTAAGTAATGGGTGACACAGAACTATGAACACTCTCACGCTCAACGCAACCGGAAACGGTGGCTGACAAAAACAATCAGGGCAGCCTGATCATTTTCAGCTTTTACTGACAGACTGCTGCTGCACCCGATTCAGCACGGTTGTTACTGCTTTACTGATGCCACCCTGAACGGCAAAACCGATTTTTTCCTGCAAGGTCTTTTTGTACTCATAACGAACACTGAATACGTCAGCATCAGCACAGGCCTTGGTTATATAGTCATCACTGGTGCCCAGCTCATCGATCAGGTCCAGCTCAACCGCTTGCTGCCCATACCAGACATCGCCATTCGCCACGGCAGCGACATCCAGCCTGGGGCGATAACGCTGGATATGCTGCTTGAACAGCACATGCGTCTCCTCAAGATCCGATTGGAACTTATCCCGGGCCTTGTCGGTGTTTTGCCCAAACATGGTGACAGTGCGCTTGTACTCTCCTGCCGTAAACAACTCATAGTCAACATCGTGTTTTGTCAGCAGTTTGTTGAAGTTGGGCAGTTGCGCCATGACCCCAATAGAACCCACCAGCGCAAAAGGGGCGGCAATAATGCGATCAGCCAGGCAGGCCATCATATAACCACCACTCGCGGCTACTTCATCCACGCAGATTGTCAGCTTGACCCCTTGATTACGAATACGCTCCAACTGCGATGCTGCCAGACCATAGGTGTGCACCATGCCCCCCGGACTTTCGAGCCGCAGTACAATTTCGTCTTCGGCCCGTGCAGAGGTCAGGATGGCGGTGATTTCATGACGTAACAAGTCCACCTCACTGGCCCGTACATCACCATTAAAATCAATAACGTACACTCTTTTTTGGGCAGGTTCTTCTTCCACTCCGCTTTTGAGCCGTTTGCGCTCTGCTTTCTCCTCGGCCTTTTCTTCCTTGTCGCGCTGTTTGTGCAGGGCTTTCAGCTCATGCTTGCCCAACACCGCCTCTTCGATCACTTCTTTATATTCATCGATATCATCATTCAGGCGTTTGATCACCAACTCACCTTCAGAACGTGGTTTGTGGCGCATCCCCATGCTGGCTACAGCCCCAAGCAACAAGATAATAGCGCCAGCGATGGTGACTGTTTTCAGTAAAAACAATCCATACTCAGCAACAAATTCCACTCACACTTCCTTAAATGTAAAACCGCTAGTCTACCTGAACCCGGTGGCGCAACAAGTTGCCAGTCAGGAATAATCCACCATATTCATACAGTCGTTTGAATCCAGGTTGACACCTGTTCATGTGCCACATAGAGTGTGGCTATGGTTAAATACCTCCTGCCATTCGTTTTAGATACGCCAATCCAGATCATCTAAAGTCAGTGCATGACACTAACAATAAAGGAACAAGCCCATGACTTCCGTCGCAGAGATTATCAATACACTGAACAAGCGCTTTGATTCAGATGCAGCCAACGACCTGAACGCCACGTTCCAATTCAGTATCGAAGATGGTGATGACTACTATATCGCTATCGCAGATGGCACCTGCACCGTTGGCGAAGGCGAAAATGATGATGCAGACGTCACTCTGGTTATGAACACTGAAACACTGGCCGGTATTGCCAGCGGTGAAACAGACGGCATGCAAGCCTTTATGTCGGGCCAATTACGAGTAGAAGGCGATATGATGTTGGCCACCAAGATTGGCGAACTGTTTCCAGCCTGAACGACAAGCATAAAAAAACGGGCAAGGTGCCCGTTTTTTTATGCTTTATCTTCTGCCCGGCTAACGGGCGTAATCACCAGTCGCCACCCAATGCTTTTTCGGCTACATCATTAACCGGTCGAGCGACCACCCCGGCGGGGGTAATATAAACGGCATACACCGCACCATTAACCAATGGCATAAATACCGCACTTCCCATCTCCGCCTGCAGCCAGAAGCCGATATCCTTGACCAGATTCCACGAATCAATCATGCCTGAACTCGATAACTCAAACAGTGTACGTTCTGCTGTACGCTCCTGTTCCAGCGATAAAAAACGCCCCGACAACCGATCCAGGCGATAAACCGGTGCGGCACTCAATGCCTGAAACGGGCCGTCCCAGGTCAGCAGCCGAACATCCAGCTGCCACTGGTCACCATTCAGGATATAGCGTTTTTCAATATCGGTTTCATCCACCAGGCTGATATCAAATACCTGGTCGCCGGTTTCATAGACACTGACCGTCAACTCCGGTACATCCGGCTGCGCTTGTTTGTAGCTCCACAAGTCCAGGGCGATATACACCAGCAGAAACCCGCCAAACAGCATCAGCATCCCGGCCGTGCCCTTTAGCCATTGGATAAACCAGGATTGCCCAAGCCACATCACGGCAACCACAACCAGAATCAGGACAATAATCGAGCCGAGCAATCCCAGCAGCGCATCATGCAGCATCATGGTCAGCTCTGCAGATGCACAAGACTCTCTTGTGCCAGTCGAATCGCTTCATCAGCACCAGCAGTCTGGCCATTAAGGGTATCGAGAAAATACTCAATAGCCGTAATAGCGTCAGCAAATGCTTCCATTTTATGTTCTTCTATCGGTTCACGGGCAGCCAGCACCTGATACGTAATAAAGTTATTCAGCGCCAGCAGCACATCATGAGCCGGGCGTTTATCGAGAAACAACAGCGCACCGGCCACGTCGAGCAAGCTTTTACCGACATTTTTGATATGCAGGTGGTCGCCGTCTGATTCCAAATAACTGCCAATTGCCCGTTTGATCATCGCCAGGGCTGTCATGGATTCTGAGACCACAGCAATACGGGCTTCTCTCAGGCTGATTGGATCGACCAGGGTTTTGGTGTCCAGGCCACTGTGCGATATCGCGCGCAAGTCCTGCTCCAAACGTATGATACTGTCCGCCACACTGGCGACATTATCTTTCAGGGCATGGGTTCCACCTGCCCGCAACTGCTCAACCAACGCCAGGGTACGACTTGCCGGTAACGCCTGATTGGTAATCATCAGGGTGTCACCGATACGCGCCAACGACGCCAGCAAGTCCTCGAAGTCTTCAGCACTGATGTCGATACGCTCAATCAGATCGACCTGGTCCTTGATCATTTGCAGCTCTTCCTGCAACGCGGTCGCCAGTGATTCCATGGCGGCGGTATCCGGGCCTCGTAACTGGTTACGGAATTCCACCAGCTGGGCTTCTTTTACACCACGGCCAATCTGGAACTCTTCCTGCAGAGTACGAATCAGGTCGGAATCCGGCTGTGCCAGCGATATGATATGAACAAATTCCTTCAGCAACCAGTCTGGCTGCTTCTCCGCAAATGCCTTGCCTTCGGTGTCCTGAACATGTCGCACTTGCTTGTCCAGCTGCCCCATCAGAGTCAGCCGCGACGGCGTCATTTCGAAGTTTTCCTGCGCCAGCGCGTCCAGGGCACCCATCACCGTATGCCAGAACAACCAGGAAGCACCACCCCGGCTCGCCTTTTCAAAACGGCTGATGGCACGGGACATCACCATCACAGGCCCCTTCCGGCCTCGCCGACGCATCAGGCCCAGCAAGCCCAGCTGGTACATCTGGCGCGCTCGCCGATACGGGAAGCGCATCATGCCGGACTCAACCTTGGGGATCGTCACACGAGGCCGCAGGTTCACCAGAAAGAAATAGGCTTCCGGCAGGGGCGCATCGTTACGTTCTTTACGGATCTGGTTAATAGAGGGGATCAGCAAGCTGGGGGACAATGGATAACCGGCACCCAGCAAATCGACAAACCGTTTCAGGAATACAATGGCCTGGGTAAACACCGTTAATGTCTGATCCGCCAGCCGCTCACCCCGAGCAGACCGGCCAGTTTCTGCAAACTCCTCACAAATACGCTCACCAGCACGGAAATCGAGCATCTTGAATGTGCCCCGTACTTGCTGAACCTCGGCCAAAAAGGCGCGAAACTGCTCCGGGCTGCCCGTTTCTGAATACATATCCAACTGTGCAGCGGCTTGATCCAGTGCGTTGGCCACCTCGGCTTTTACCAGGTTCAACGATACTGCAAACGTTGACTCTTCACTTCCGATCATTAGTTCTGCCATGAGTGTTTGTCGTATTTTGTGAACATTTGTTATTGCCATTCTATCGACTTCATCTACCAATCGCGAAAGTTTTGCGACGCGGAAGTCAAATGGCGATGCACTTGCCAAATAAAACCATATACAAGGCTTTTTATCTGCATTAGCACGATCTACCGCAGATAGTACACGGATAACCAACCAAGTATTGGACACAAGTTGCAAATAATTGAAAACCCATTACATTGCCCGTCTCCCAAAAGGGAGGCAACCAAGGAATAACGCATGACCGTCAACTTACTCGCTGCATTCAGGCATAACTTCTTGGGCAACGCACCCCAGTGGTACAAGCAAACCATTGTTGCCTTTCTGGTATTCAATATCATCAGCGTTTATACGCTGGGTACCTATATAACCGGCTGGATCCTGATTGTGGAGTTTATCTTCACACTGGCCATGGCATTGAAGTGTTACCCCCTTCAACCCGGTGGATTACTGGCCATAGAAGCTATCTTGCTCAATATGGCACCGGCTGACACGGTTTACGAAGAAGCGCTCCATAACTTCCCCGTCATTCTGTTACTGATGTTTATGGTCGCAGGGATCTACTTCATGAAGGACCTGCTGCTGTATGCCTTCACCAAGATTCTGCTGGGTGTAAAATCAAAAACAACCCTGTCTTTACTGTTTTGTATTGTAGCGGCCATTCTGTCGGCATTTCTGGATGCCCTGACTGTTACCGCGGTACTGATCAGTGTGGCTGTCGGCTTTTATAGTGTGTATCACCGGGTCGCCAGCGGCAATTTGTCTCAGAACCACGATCACGGTTCGGACGCACAATTAAAAGACCAGCATCGCCAGGACCTTGATACCTTCCGCGCATTTCTGCGTAGTTTATTGATGCATGGCGCCGTCGGCACCGCCCTGGGGGGTGTTTGCACCCTGGTTGGTGAGCCGCAAAACCTGTTGATTGCCAAGGTCGCTGGCTGGGAGTTTTTTGATTTTTTCACCACCATGGCCCCAGTGACCATGCCGGTACTGGCCGCAGGACTGTTAACCTGCTTCCTGCTCGAAAAAACCGCCATATTCGGTTACGGCACCCAGCTGCCTGATGATGTACGCCGTATCCTTCAGGATTACGACAACAAACAATCCTCTCGCATGACATCAAAACAAGCCGCACGACTGGTGATACAAGGCATTGTTGCCATATTACTGGTGTTTGGCCTGGCGTTTCACCTGGCTGAAGTAGGTCTTATTGGCTTGATGGTCATTATTCTGCTGACCACCTTTAACGGTATTATCGAAGAACATCAAATCGGCAAGGCATTTGAAGAAGCACTGCCATTTACCGCGTTGCTGGTGGTATTTTTCAGTATCGTGGCTGTCATTCACAGCCAGCATTTGTTTACCCCGATCATTAGCTGGATTCTCGACACCAACAATGTGTCGCCATCCGCCCAGCCTGGCATTTTCTTTCTCGCCAACGGTGTGCTGTCGATGATCAGCGATAATGTCTTTGTTGCCACTGTCTATATCACCGAGGTCAAGGAGGCACTGGATGCCGGTCATATCGACCGTGATCACTTCAACCTGCTGGCAACAGCGATCAATACCGGAACCAACCTGCCCAGCGTGGCAACGCCTAACGGCCAGGCTGCATTTCTGTTCTTGCTGACATCCAATCTGGCACCGCTGATCCGGTTGTCTTACGGCAAGATGGTCTTGATGGCGCTTCCTTATACCATCGTGATGACCGGTATCGGTTTTATTGCTGTCACCTACTGGCTCTAGCTGACAGGCCGTCTACCTGCCCAGCGACAATTACGACTTGCAATAGCTTCAGTTGGTTATTGGATTGGTCGTTTTTATCGCCTGGACGGGCAGCCAGGCCTTGAGCAACCATCACTGCCGCCAGAGTGCTCCCTCCCTTTTTTTATCGATCATATCCAGCATGCGTTCGTGCGCGGACACTTCATCGGCTGTCGCCAGGATAACAGGCAACTCCGCTTTGGCTGCCAGAGTCTGTAACATTTCCAGATCCAGTCCATCCCCTTCACCAGCCCGATTGTCATCCTCTACCGATAACATCAGATCTGTCTGACCACCGGTCATCATCAGATAAACGTCGGCCAGAATCTCCGCATCCAGCAAAGCCCCGTGCAGGTCCCGGTGGCTGTTATCGATATCAAATCGCTTGCACAGTGCATCCAGTGACGCCCGGGCTCCTGGAAACATCTCCCGGGCCAGCTTGAGAGTGTCCAGTGTGGTACAGAAATCCAGTGTCGGTGACACGCCCAACAAGCGGAATTCGTAATCCATCATGCCAATATCAAACGCCGAGTTGTGAATCACCAGTTCCGCACCGGCAATAAACTCCCGGAATTCATCCACGATATCAGCAAATACCGGGCAACCCTGTTCAACCAGCCATTCCATACTGATGCCATGGACGGCTTGCGCTTCCGGGTCGATTTCCCGTTGTGGGTTGATGTAGCGATGATAATGACGACCGGTCAATTTCCGTTCGATCACCTCCACGCAGCCAATTTCCAGAATCCGGTGTCCTTCACCGATACCGGTGGTTTCTGTATCCAGTACTACTTGTCTCATAACATCACCTGCTCAACACCGCGATTGGCTAACTGATCGGCTTTTTCATTCCCTTCATGGCCGGCATGACCCTTGACCCACTGCCATTCGACCTGATGCTGCTGGCAGGCCTGATCCAGTGCTTGCCACAAATCCTTGTTTTTAACCGGCTGCCGGGCGGCCGTCTTCCAGCCATTTTTTTTCCAGCCCGCCATCCATTGATTGATGCCTTGTTTCACATATTGTGAATCCGTGGTCAGCACCACATCACATGGCCGGGTTAACGCTTCAAGACCCCGAATCGCGGCCATTAACTCCATACGATTGTTGGTGGTATTTCGCTCGCCACCACACAGTTCTTTTTCTTTGTCACCAAAACGCAGCAACGCTCCCCAACCGCCGGCTCCCGGATTACCCTTGCAAGCGCCGTCCGTGAAGATTTCAACTTTCATATCATGTATTCCAAATTAATCTGTTGGTAGCTGATTATTAATTGTCGGCAGTGTATCACCTGCCACCCTGGCCGCCGGTACAGCCATGCCAAACCCAGGATTCATCAACCAGCGCCGTGGTTGAATCGGCGTAACACCGGCGACGGTCTTGCGCGCCACCATGATATAGGCGTTGGCAGGCACCCAGGAATGACCGGCCAGCACCCGGTCGAAACGACGACTGGCCCCTTCAGACAGCAACCGCAATGGCCACAGATGCGCCACCGGTGTAACCGACTCCACCCGGAAGTCCAGCAACGTTAGCCAGTCACTCAACCGCGGCGCACTGACGCAGTTCACGACCCAGGGCAAACGGGACGACAGGGTAAACCCTCGTCGCAGCAGACCAAACACACTCATTGGCGAAAACCCCACCACCACCACATAACCGCTTGGCACCAGCACTCTGGCTGCCTCGCGCATCATCTGATGTGGCCGGGCCGACAAATCCAGACCATGCTGCAAAACCACCACATCAACCGATTCATCTGCCAATGGCCAGGCATCGTCTTGCATCCGCGCATCGCAGCCCGAATCCCTGGCCCAGCCCGGCGCCATACGAAAACAATGGCGTAATCGTGTTCGCTTCAAGAACCGGGGGGTATTATCGATCCCGGCGTACAATAAATGATGGCCATGAAAATCGGCCAGAGCCTCTCTTAACCAACCAGCCTCAAGGGACAACAAACGCCTGGCGGAGCCTGACTCTATCCACTGCTGATACACTTCGGACTTGATCCGGATACCCATAACACTCCCGCTGGAATAAACCTGTCTGCAAGACATAAACCATGTCTTTGGCTGTAACCACTGCGATCCGGTTGCCAGCGTATACGGCAATCTCTAGACTGTGCCGCGACTCTATCGACATTGTATTCACATGCGCCCTCTCTCTCTACCTGCTCTACCCGTTCTGCTGGCTTCCTTTTTTCTCAGTGCTTGTGTCAGCCAGCCTGTTATTCCGGAAGATACCCGCTACCAGGCCACCGCCACCGCGGTCCCTGTTGATGACCATTGGCAGCCGCAAGCGGTCGATGACGGCGTCGACAATGTTTGGGATAGGCTGCTGGACAATTTCAGCCTGCAGCTGGACATAGACAATCCACGCCTGAAGCTGCAACGTGACTGGTTTATCAAGCACCCGACCTATATCAACCGGGTGTCCCAGCGTGCCGAGCCGTATATTTATTACATCGCCGAACAAATCGAAGTCCGCAATATGCCCGGTGAAGTAGCCTTGCTGCCAATCGTCGAAAGTGCATTTGACCCTTTCGCCTACAGCCATGGGCGAGCTTCCGGGGTGTGGCAGTTTATTCCGTCAACCGGCACCTATTTTGGTTTAAAACAAGACTGGTGGTACGACGGTCGCCGCGACATCCGCGCAGCCACCAATGCCGCCCTGGACTACCTCAGCAACCTGGCCAATCGTTTTGATGGCGACTGGCACCTGGCACTGGCGGCCTATAACTCTGGTGGTGGCACGGTAAGCCGGGCAATCCGCCGCAACAAGGAAGCCGGCAAACCCACCGATTTCTGGTCACTGGATCTGCCCAAGGAAACCAAGGCCTACGTCCCCAAGCTGCTGGCATTGGCGCAACTGCTCAAGTACCCGGAAAAATACAACATCCCGTTCACCCCCATTGACAACACCCCATTCTTTGCCGTGGTAGAAACCGGAGGTCAGATCGACCTTGCCCAGATCGCCGATATGTCGGACACCGACCTGGAGCAAATCTATCGCCTGAACCCGGGTTTCAACCGCTGGGCCACTCACCCAGACGGCCCCCACCAGATACTGGTACCGGTCGACAAGCGTCAGCAACTGCAACAGGCCCTGGTCGATTTACCGCCCGCCAAACGCCTGCAATGGCATCGCTACACCGTCAAGTCCGGTGATAACCTGCAATCGATCGGCCGCACGTACCGCACCACGATCGAGGTTATCAAACAAGCCAACAACCTGACCGGTAGCACCATACGGGTTGGCCAGACGTTGCTCATTCCTGGCGCCTTGAAAAATCAGGAGGCCTATTCGCAAAGTCTCTCGCAGCGACTGGACCGTACTCGCAACCAGCGCCAACCCGGCAATACCCGCAAAATTGCCTACACCGTGCGTGCCGGTGATTCTTTCTGGAAAATTGGCCGCCAATACAATGTTACCTCTCGCGATATCGCCCACTGGAACGGTATGGCACCAGGCGACCCACTCCGGGTCGGCCAACAACTCACCGTTTGGGTGCCACAAGACAGCAAGGCCCCTTCCCGCTCCGCCCGGGAAGAGATTCGCAAGGTTACCTATCGGGTTCGCAGTGGTGACTCCCTGGCCAGCATCGCCAGTCGCTTCCGGGTCACGATTGCCGACATTCGCAAGTGGAACCCCAAGGACACCCGCAACAAGTATTTGTATCCGGGGCAAAAACTGCTACTCCATGTTAACGTAGTGCACTAGGTCACCATCGAGGGAGATGCCATGTCAGACCATCTGCACAACGCCCTCAGACAACCAGTCCAGCGCCATCCCGAAGGTTACCGGCGCAACGGACTGACGCACCGCCGGGCACTGTCGGCTCTGGGCTGGCAATACTGGCGCTGCCTGCTTATTCCAGCCGTGATGGCACTGCTGAGCCTTCAGGCCAACGCCATCATTCCCGTTACCTACACTGCCGCGCCCGAACAACTGACCTGGCAAGCGCCGGATATCACCGCCTGGGGTGACCCGGCAGCAGAGCCAGGTGGTGTTTTTCGCCTGTCGATTGCCGCCAAGCCAACCACATTGCGCCGCTTTGGACCGCAGACGCCCAACCAGCTCAGCCCGTTATTGGCCGACCTGCAACTGCCGCTGTTGGCGCGCCACCCCGACAACGGTTCTCCGGTCCCTATGCTGGCGGCTCGCTGGGCAGTGGCCGATCATTGCATCACCTACCAGCTGCACGATGCCGCTCGCTGGTCAGATGGCATCCCGATCACCAGCCAGGACATTGCGTTCACTTTGCAATTTCTCTCCGATCCGGCCAACCAGACCCCCTGGCAAGCCCAGTCCCTGAGCCATTTTATCCGGGGCATTGAGGTCCATGACACCCAGCGTTTCAGCCTGATCACCACAACACCGGTCACCTCGCAATCCCTGCTACAGATATCCGCCCTGAAGGCCATGGCCCAACATTTCTACCAGCCCAACCTGCAATGGCCACGGCAGTATGACTGGCGACCAGAGCCAACCTCCGGCCCTTACCATCTCACCGAAGTCATTCCCTCAGAGCGACTGCTGGTCAGCCGCATCCGCCCCTGGTGGGGAGATAATCTGCCTGCATTTGGCCATCGCTTTAATGCCCAGCAGATCCGTATCCGCTTCAGCAAAAACCTGCAAGACAGCTACCTGCAACTACAGCGTGGCGATCAAGATATTCTCCCGCTTCACAACCAGCAAAACTGGAACAGCCCGCTGATCACTCAGCTACTGGGCCAACGTCCGGTTGCGCGTTATCGCCATTATTTCCAGGGCAATCCATCCCTCACCGCCCTCCTGATCAACCATCAACAACTGCAACCAGCCAGCCGCAAACCCGGCCTGACCTTGATTCACGCAGGCGTGACCAACAACAGTCCGTTATTGCAACAACAGCAGGAAGCCTTCAAAAACCAGGGGTACCAGATTCAGCGTCAAGCCCTGGATCACGACGCCTTACTGGAACGGCTAAAGACAGGAAATTTTGAACTCGCCTGGATTACTCTGGACGGACTGGAAAGTGCCGATGCCAGCGACTACCTCGCCTGGCTGACCCAGCATTACCCAGCCGCACACCATATAGAAGTCAAACAGGATCAAACACAACCACAGGCCAGCCAATACCTGGCTTGGCAATGGGTAAAGCTGCCGTCATGGCTGGGCATGCGTTACAGCAACGATTTATTCAATCCGTTTGCCGCCACCACTGGCGGTATGTTCTGGATCGACCAGCGCCTGAAAACCAATGCCCTGGCACGCACAGCAAAATTCAGTACCAATCAGACCTTTATCAACGATACTTATCAAACCGATCCGGATATCGGCCTTGGGGATGATACCGTCAGCGCGATCAGGCCATTTCAGCCAGCCAGATTAAATGAATAATCGCCACTGGTTACCCAATAACCATCATCCCACTCCTCAGCCCAGTCAACCAGCTGGTAATAGGTATTTCTACAGAAACGCGCCATCAAGCCAGAACGGACCTCAACACAGGGCAGCCTTTGTCCGTCACGCTCCGACAACTGCACCGGATGCTCCAGCCCCAGCACCAAGGTATCACCGACATTGGTTACGGCGTTGATTACTCCCGCTTCGCGCTCCAGCAAAATCACCTGGAAAGGCAAATCATCCACCTGGATCGTCATCTTTTCGGCGGGTGTCACCAGCACATAATCATCACCATCCTTACGCAGAATGCTGGCAAACAATCGCACCAGCTCAGGACGCTTGATCAATCCACCTTCGTGGTACCAGTCACCCTGCGGATCGATCCGGATATCAATCTCACCACAATGCGCCGGATGCCATAATTCCACCGGCGGCCGACGGTCGCTCGACACCATACCGGCCAGTGCCGACAAATCTTGCAAGGACATACTCTTCACCTGTCTTGATACGTCTTTTATATATCGCGAGCCCCATTGGCCTATACAGCAACAGGGCCGGGCCATGGATAGCCATGAGAAACAGCGATAACTGGAGATCGTTGGATAGAATGCTGACCACGACTTGTTTATGGAAATAACCATAGCCAGAGAAGGCAAAAGTCTCAACAAACGACGTTGGCTAAAAGCGGTGGATCAAGCAGAAATAAAGCAACAAGGATACGAACGGCATGTTTGCACATACGGTATATTTTAAAGCCTTGTGGCTGGATTTTTTGAAATATTTTGAAATGGAATTTTGTTAGTAAGCGCTACCGCTGGAAGGCCTGTAGATAGTGGTGCCCGAGGCCGGAATCGAACCGGCACGACCGTAAGGTCGGGAGATTTTAAGTCTCCTGTGTCTACCGATTTCACCACCCGGGCTAACAGGTGACAGATGGACAAGCGATGTCCTGTATCTGTAAATCTTGGAGGCGCGAGCCGGAGTCGAACCGGCCTACGTGGATTTGCAATCCAGTGCATAACCGCTTTGCTATCGCGCCTGACAGTTATCTTCAAGAATAAAGAAACTGAAAAAACCAGACACCAACTCCCTTATATTCAGGCCAGCTGATTCTGACAATCTTTCTTTTGGCCATATTTCATAAGGAAAAATGGAGCGGGAAACGAGATTCGAACTCGCGACCCCGACCTTGGCAAGGTCGTGCTCTACCAACTGAGCTATTCCCGCAAAAGATGGGACGCATTATATGCAAAGCTAAAATACTGTCAATCTTTTTGTTAGATTTTAACTACTTAGCCAACAGGCAAGAGGTTACAAGCCCCCCCGCTGGTGGCATACCGATACTTGTTACGACCCTCGTAACTGAGGCCAGGCGGCTTTCAAATAGATCAGCATCGACCACAAGGTCAAAACTGCGGCACCATAAAGCAAGACAATCCCCATCCATTCCAGCATCGGGTGTTCCCGGGAAGCCAGCAACATGATAATTGAGACCATCTGTAATGCTGTTTTGATCTTGCCCAAACCGGAGACGGCCACATTAGCGCGTTTACCCAGTTCGGCCATCCATTCTCGTAATGCTGAAATCACAATTTCTCGCCCGACAATAATCATGGCCGGTATCGTCATCCAGGAGACAGCGTAATCTTCTACCAGCACCATCAGCGCCGCTGCAACAATCAATTTGTCTGCGACCGGATCCAGAAACGCCCCCAGCGGGGTGGCCTGATTCAATTTGCGGGCAAGATATCCATCAAACCAGTCCGTTATCGCCGCTAGCGCAAACAGCCCTGCCGCCCAACTTTTTCCTCCCCAGCCCAGCCAGTAATAACTGACTACCATCAGAGGAATCATCGCAATCCTGCCAACAGTCAACATGTTGGGCACATTCATAAACACTACACCTGTTTCAACTTGGTACGCAGCCTTGCGTCTCCACCGACCTGCTTATCCTTCAGGCCACTACTCGCCGTGTAACTGCACAAAGATCTGATCTGCGAGCTTCTGGCTGACACCGGGTACCCGCGCAATTTCTTCGCGAGGAGCACCACGCATATTTTTCAAACTGCCAAAGTGCAATAACAAGGCACGTCGGCGCTTGGGGCCAACCCCTTGTAGATTGTCCAGCTCCGACTGGCTACGGGACTTGGCCCGTGCTTTACGGTGTCCGGTGATAGCAAACCGGTGCGACTCATCCCGCACCCACTGCAATAACCGGAAACCATCATCATGAGCGTCGGGGATTATAGGTTGAAGCGCGCCGGCTTCCCATAAAAATTCCCAACCGGACTTGCGTGTTTCTCCTTTGGATATCCCCCAGAGGGCTACTGTTGAGATTTCCAGATTACTCAACACCTGTTCAATACGTGCCACCTGGCCCTTGCCACCATCAACCATCAATACATCCGGCAGGTCATTTTGTTCTTTTAATCGTGTCAGGTGGCGTGTAATAGCCTGTTCCAGCGCGGCATAATCATCTCCTGGTGTCACACCCCGGATACTGAAGCGCCGATACCGCTGCTTGGCCAATCCTTCCCGATCAAATACCACGCACGATGCATAGGTGGCTTCACCCTGGGCATGACTGATATCAAAACATTCTATGCGCTCCGGCGGCTTGGGCAATCCCAGCAAGTCAGCCACACAGGCCAGTTTTTTATGGGCAAGCTGATGCCCGGATATACGGGTTTGTGCACCGGCACGGGCATTATCGTCTGCCATGGCGCGCCACTGCCGCAGCTCACCACGTACACCCCGGCTGTGTCGAACGGTACGTTCAAAGCGTAATCGTACGGCTTCTTGCACCACCGCCATATCGGCAGGGTCCACATCCACGACCAGCTCGGTGGGCAGGCCTTCCATAGCAAAACCAGACAGATAAAACTGCCCTATATACCCCAGTAGCAGATCCTGCGGTTGCTCTCCTGCAGGATTGTCTGGGTAGTAGTTTTTACTGCTGACCAGTCGCCCCTGCCGAAAGACCAGGCGGTGCAGACAGACAATATCTTCTGTCTCCCACAACGCCCAGACATCGGCATCTTTATTGCCACTGTCAACCCGTTGTTTTTCCTGCACTCGCCGCAGCAACTCGATGCGATCCCGGATATCCGCGGCCCGTTCAAAATCCAGTTCAGCCGATGCATCAAGCATTTGTTGCTGCAAGTTGCGCATCAGCTGCTGGTTTTCGCCATTCAAGAACAAGACAGCGTGTTGGATATCACGCTGATAGCTGGCTTCAGAGACCAGGCCAACACAGGGAGCCGAACAACGCTTGATTTCGTATTGCAAACAGGGGCGACTGCGGTGATTAAAGTAACTGTCCTCGCAAGACCGCAACAAAAACAGTCGCTGCAAGTAATTCAGCGCTTCTCGTACCGCCCCGGAATTGGGGTAAGGGCCAAAATATTGACCGCTGCGTCCGTCTCGACTCACCCGCTTGCCACGGCGGTAAGCCAACAGAGGGAAAGCATGGGCGGACAGGTGCAGATAGGGGTAGGACTTATCATCTTTCAGCAGGATGTTGTACGGTGGCCGATGCTGTTTGATCAGCGTTTGTTCCAACAACAAGGCTTCGGCTTCACTGGCCGTTACAGTCACTTCAATATGATGAATACCTGAGACCAAAGCCACGGTCTTACTGTTCAGCCCTCGCGAGCGAAAATAGCTGGCAACCCGGTTTTTCAGGTTTTTGGCTTTGCCGACATACAGCAGTTGCTGGTCGACACTGTACATCCGATAGACACCGGCCCGCTGGGTCAGTGTCTTCAGAAAGGCAGGGATATCAAATTCGGTCATCAGCTACCGCTGTTGGCATCGATCAGTCCATGACGAATAGCCAAACGTGTCAACTCCACATCGCCATCGATCCCCAGCTTTTCGAACACCCGATAACGGTAGCTGTTCACCGTTTTGGGGCTGAGGAATAATTTCTCGCCGATGGCTGCTGGTTTCTGGCAATTAACAATCATCAATGCGATTTGCATCTCTCGCTCAGATAAATCATCAAAAGGATTGTGGGAGTTTTCCTGGAAGGGTTTTAATGCCATTCGCTGGGCAATTTCTGTGCTGATATACATCTGCCCCCGGTGCACTTTCATGATCGCATCGATCATTTCTTCTGCATCAGCCCCCTTGGTAATATAACCAGAAGCGCCTGCTTGCAGCAGGCGCTGGGCAAAGGGGTTGTCATCACAGGCCGACACGGCAATCACCCGGATATCACTATCGCTGCGGGCAATTTTGCGGGTGGCCTCCATCCCTCCTATTCCGGGCATCTGAATATCCATCAGAATAACGTCCGGCTCGTGCTCTCTGGCAAATTTGATGGCTTGTTCGCCACTTTCAGCCTGCCCTACGACCTCAATTCCGTTTGCGTCAGCCAGCAATGCTGAGATCCCTGAGCGCACCAGCTCATGATCATCGACTACCAACACAGAAATCAAAGATTAACCTCACTTTTTATTAACTCACCAGCAATCATCATCGCAGGTGAAACATTATTATTGCCTGACTCTATCAGTGTTCAGGCTGGATACATACGCTTGCGCTGCCAGGCGTACTTGAGCGGGTTCAGATTTTTTGTCACTTCAACAACACCTTCCTCGTGATTATGGTGCAGCGTAAAACCAAGGCGCCGATTCAGGTTCAACATACCAGGATTATGAGGAAGTACAGTCCCAAACATCTGCAAGACGCCACGATTGGTCAGATAATCTATCATAATCTGCATCAACTGCTTACCCAACCCTTCGCCACGGCATTGATCTCCAACAATAACCGAGTATTCTCCAGCGACATCATCCGGATCGATCCAGACACGTACAACACCTTTCAGCTGGCCATCCACACAGGCAACAAAGGCCATCTCTCTGTCATAATCAATCTGGGTGAATCGCGCAAGCTCACTATGATCAAATTGTCGACGAGCGCCAAAAAACCTTAGTCGTAACGACTCGGCGCTCAAATCACCATAGAAACTCTCCAGCAGTGGTTCGTCCTCGGCCCGAATAGGGCGTATCTGATACTGCACGCCGCTATTTCCCTGATACGACGACTCCAGCTCCTTCGGGTACGGCATAATGGCACTTTTTACCGGGTGCCCCACTTCGCCAGCAATACCAATTGCGATGTAATGCCCGACACGTTGACGAATGGCATTCACTTCCAGCGCCGCCAGCCAGGGGTGATTAAGCGCAATATGTGACAAGGCCACCAGCCAGCGCTCAAGCGTAACCAACTCCCGCTCAATGTTATCGGAACGTTCCTGCAGCACATCATAGAAGTGGCTGCGCTTGATCAGTTTTTCCGCCAGGTTGGCATTCAACGGTGGCAGCGCGACCTGCCGGTCAACCAGCGTATCTGCAGTAGTACCGCCACCACCAAAAAACAGGTAAGGGCCAATTTCGACATCCCGACCAATCCCGAACGAAAACTGCAGGTTATCCAGTGCACGATGCATGGTTTGTACCGTATACCCCAATACCGGACTTTTTGGAAAACGTTCAGCAATTTCACCTTCCAGTTTTTCAGCCCCTTCCATCAGTTCGTCCAGCGACTGAATATTCCGTACCACACTGCGCATCCGCTCACGCGGGTTACGGCCATAGGCAAACGGATACAGATAATCACGGTGATGAACCCGTAAAACCCAGGGGTCCGGTATTTCCGGAGCTGCTGCCAGCAACTCTGACAACGAGGTCCGGTAGCGATTATCTGCAAAGGCAAAGCCATAAGCCTTGAGCAACTTCCAGGCATAATTGGGCCACAAATAATCACCAGGGCGATGGTTATCGAGAATTTCCTTGTCGACATCCATGTAGGCATTGGAGATAGGAATCTCCAGACTTTCCGGGGTTTCTCGCAACAGCTCCTGGGTTAGCCGGTGGCGTACCATATACATGTACGACGTAATGGCATTGTCCGGGGTATTGAAGGTCGGCAACCCTTGCTCATCAAAATAATCCCGTGATGATTCCACCGAAAACTCACCGATCCAGCTGGTAATCACGCTCTTGTTATAGTTTTTGGCTACTTTCACCAACGCCTGTGCATTCGCCAGCGCATCGGTGCCAATACCCGGAATATAAATAACCAGCAAGGCATCCACCTGGCGGTCGGCCAGCAAGGTATTGGTCACCGCCGCCAGCTGCTGTGGCTGTAATTCCGGGTTCAGCAACAAGGGGTTATCGGTTTTGACATACTCAGGCAACAAACCGCGCAAATGGGTGCGGGTCTCATCCGACAGGCTGGCCAGTGTGCCACCATCCTGCAGCAGACGATCCAGCGCCAGAATCGCTGGGCCTCGCCCATTAGCAACCACCGCCAAACGTGGCCCGAACGACTCACGCTGCCGCCGCAGTGCATCCACACAGTGGAACATTTCATCCGTATCGTTCACTCGTAACACACCCGCACGGGCGAGGGTTTCGTCAATCAGGGCATCGCGGCTGCTCAACCCTTTGGGGGTGCTGATTCGATTAAGCGGGTTTTCCTGAAAACGATTACTTTTTACTGCCAACACCAGCTTGTGCCGGGATGCCGCTCGTAACGACCGCACCAGTGCCTTGCCTGAGCCAATTTCATCCAGCTGCACCAGAATGGTTTTGACGTGTGGTTCCTGCACCACAAAATCGATCAAATCAGAAAAACTGACATCCTGATTACTACCCAGCGTCATCACATGGGAGAAACCAACATTACGACTAAAGGCCCAATCCATCACACCAGAGGCCAATGTCCCAGACTGGCCAACATAAGCGATATTGCCAGCCCGGACTGGTACATGCAGCAAGCTGGCATTAAATTTCCGCCACGGCACCACCAGCCCGAGGCAATCCGGCCCAAGCACACGAATACGGGTTTGCTGAATAACCTGCTCAAGCCGGTCGGATGCCGGGCGATACTGCCAGGAGCGGGTTCTGGCGATCCCCCCGGTCAGCAGCAACGCAGCGCCTACTCCTTTGCCATGCAGCTGTTTCAACACTTTGGGCACGGTTTCCGCTGGAGTACAAATAATAGCCAGATCGGGAGTTTCTTTCAGTTGACTGATCCGGCTCAAGGCAGGCACTCCGTATACCTGACTGTAACCACGAGTATTGATCGGAATAATTGTGCCAGGAAATTCACCATTCAGCAGGTTGCGAACAATCGCACCCCCGACACTGCCCGGACGCTCGGAAGCACCGATAACAGCAATCACTTTGGGCCGAAAGAACAACTCGAGGGAGCGAGTACCCATGTATTGTGATCCTTTAGTTGAGTTGGCCTGAGTGTAACGGCTAGATACACTGATAAAAACAGCAGAAGTATGTCTTATGAGCACAGGATACTACGCGTTCCACCAGCACTTTGGCCATGACACAGGTGAAGACCACCCCGAACATGCCTGTCGAATACTGGCACTTGAACAAATTCTCAAAAAATCCGGGGTCTGGGATCACCTGACCATCCACGAAGGTCAGGCTGCCCACCTGCCCGATATTCTGCGGGCGCACAGCAAGGCCTACGTCGATGAGCTGCACCTGATCCAGCCAGAACAGGGGCATATTATGGTCGACGAAGACACCACCATGTCCTCAGGCAGCCTGGAAGCCGCCTTGTACTCTGTTGGCACCACCACCCAGGCACTGGACGATCTTCTGAAGAACGTGCACCACAACGCCTTTGCTGCCATCAGACCACCGGGCCACCATGCCGAGCGCAGCAAGTCGATGGGATTTTGTTTTTTCAACAACACGGCCGTTGCCGCACTCCGGGCGGCTGATGTCCATCATCTGCAACGTATCGCCATTCTGGATTTTGATGCCCACCAGGGCAACGGCACCATCGATATCTTGCAGAATGACCAACGGTTTTTGCTGCTTTCCAGCTTCCAGCACCCGTTTTATCCCTACACCCATTTTGAACAGAACAAGTATACCAACCTGGTCAATGTTCATTTGTCCCAGGGAGCTACCGGGACAGAGTTCCGCCAGGGGATAGAAGAGCACTGGGCACCGGCCCTTAAACGCTTTGCACCGGAATTGATTCTGGTATCTGCCGGTTTTGATGCCCATAAAGATGACCCGATGGCTGAACTCAACCTTGAAGAGCAGGATTTTGCCTGGATCGGCCAATGGATTGCCCGCTATTGCCAAAGTCGCAATATTCCCTGGCTCGCAATACTGGAAGGCGGTTATGACCTCAACGCCCTGGCAAGGTCAGCCACGCTGTTTATTGCCGCCATGCTCGAGAAACAGGCTATCCAGCAGACATCGGCATAAAAAAGCAAAATAGCAGGCTAAGCCGTTGATTTCATACAAAAGTGTTGACGTATAAAAAACAGAAGGTATTATACGCGCCAGTTCGGAGGGATGGCTGAGTGGTTGAAAGCACCGGTCTTGAAAACCGGCGTAGGTTAATAGCCTACCTAGGGTTCAAATCCCTATCCCTCCGCCATTATTTATCTAATAAAATCAATGAATTAGATGATTTTATTAGCCTAAAAAAGCCCTTTGGGAACGTTTTTGGGAACAAGTCTGGGAATACCAGCAAAAAAAGGCAGCCAATTGGCTGCCTTTTTTGTTACTACTTTATCAGTCCAGCCCAATCCAGCCAGCCATCTCTCGATGGCTGTGTATCTGATCAGCTCAGAATTTCTTCAATCGTAATGTAGTCACCCACTCGACCGGTCATCTGCTCTGCATCGGTATTAACAGGCAGAGTTTTCTTGCCTGGTCTCCAGCCTGCCGGACACACTTCACCAGTTGCTGATGCATGCTGCCAGGCTTGTACCTGACGCAGGAATTCATTGACATTACGGCCAACCGAGTCTGCCTGGACTTCCTGCGCTACGCAGATGCCATCCGGGTTAAACAGAAAGCGTCCACGTAATGCCACACCCTCTTCTTCGATCAGCACACCAAAGTCCCGGCTCACTTGCTGGGTAGTATCTGCCCCCATGGTCAGCTGCAGGCCTGCCAGTACCGGTTCGGTTTCGGCAAACCGCTTATGCGAGAACTTGGAGTCCACAGACACGGGCAAGATTTCCACGCCCAGCGCCTGAAATTCATCATATTTGGCGTTCATGGCCGCGATTTCAGTCGGGCAAACAAAGGTAAAGTCGGCAGGGTAGAAACACACCACAACCCATTTGCCTTTGAAATCCTCACTCGACACCGTTGTGTAATGCCCGGTTTTGGCATTATAGGCATCCATTGTAAACTCTGGCATCTCACGACGAACCATGGTTGAACTCATAGCCTTTTTCTCCTCGGTGATAGATATTGTTTCAGCTTCCTGACCAGCCCTTGTTGGCTTGCGCGGTTTAAGCGGTGTATCACAACTCATAGTGCTCTCCTGCCTCCCCACACTCCATGGGTTATGGGATGTGGTATTTGTTTATCTGTTATTCATAATATAACTATATTGGAATATTTACATAAACAAATACAAATAGCCTCCATACACATAATCTATCGCCCAGAAACATTGCAACCTCACCGGCGGCAAGAAAGCAATCGACAAATAACAGGCAGAGGAAAGAGAAAACGAAGAACAGCAGAAAACAGCGAGAGAGAAACAAAAACGGATGGCACCAGGCCATCCGCTTATGATTAACCGGATCGATCAGACAGTATTACTTAGCAGCTTCCAGCGCTGTTTTCACCCAGCCATCAAAGGTTTTTTGATTGGCCTCGATCCACAAGTCAGCATGACGCTCAATCGCCGCGACAGAATCATCGCCATTGGCAATCATCATGTTTTCTGCACTAACGGCATTGATGGGTAATGTCATGATAGCGAACAATTTTGCAGCAGCCGGGTTTTTCTCTGCCCAGGCTTTATTGGCAACGATACGCTCGGCGTTAATATCAAAACCATAGTCCTTGCCGTTGGCCAGCTTGGTATCAGTGCCATTCGGGTTGGCTGAGTACGGTACTTCCAGCCAGACTACGTCCTTGCCCGGAACCAGCTTGCCGGACACCCAATATGGGGTCCAGGTGTAGTACAGGACCGGCTTGCCTTCGTTGTAACGGGCGATGGTATCGGAAATGATCGCCGCGTATTGCCCTTGATTATGGCTGATGCGATCGCGCAGCTTGAACTCATCCATTTGGTACTCAATCACACCTTCGCATCCCCAACCAGCGTTACAGCCAGCCAGATCGGCTTTGCCGTCACCATTGGTATCAAACAATTTGGCGATTTTGGGGTCTTTCAAATCAGTGATTTTACTGATGCCATATTTGTCTGCTGTCTTTTTATCGATCAGATAACCCTGGGCAGCACCATTAATGTAAGTACCCTGGCGGTAGAATTTGTCGTCGCCACCAGCATTTTTATACATGGTGTTGTGCAGCGGGTACCAGTTCACTGTGGTGTAGGTCAAATCACCGTTGGCAATGGCGGTATAGCCTGCACTGTAATCCACTTCCTTGATCGGTTTGATGTCATAACCCAATTTGGCCAGGGCTTTATTGACAATCACGGTCTGGAATTTTTCTTCCGAGATAGGACTATGGAATGACTGCACGCTAATGCCTTTACCCGGCAGGTCGGCAGCGCCAACAACACTGCTCAGTGTCAAAGTAACAACACCGGCAGCAATACCGGCCATCAAAGATCTGGTTTTCATAAAAGTCTCCTGATTCAGTGGTTAACTTATGGGTTCTTACTGGTCAATCGGAGCAACAGCCCGACGGGGCCGGTCTGATACCAGTGACGCACACCGCGGGCGCGGGCATCCTGCCCCAAGGCCTGGGTCAGGCGATCAAGAATAATGGCGAGAATCACAATGCCGATACCACCGACAGCAGCCAGACCGATATCCAGTCGGCCAATGCCTCGCAGCACCATCAATCCCAACCCACCAACCGAAATCATGGAGGCAATAACCACCATCGACAGGCTCAGCATCAGGGTCTGGTTTACTCCAGCCATAATGGTAGGCATTGCCAATGGCAACTGTACCTTGAACAACATCTGACTCGGGCTGGCCCCAAAGGACTCAGACGCTTCAATCAGGTCGCCAGGAACCTGGCGAATCCCCAGATTGGTCAGCCGAATCACCGGCGGCATCGCAAAGACAATCGTCACCACGACACCAGGGACATTACCGATACCAAACAGCATCACGATCGGCACCAGATAAACAAACGCCGGCGTTGTTTGCATGGCATCCAGCGTCGGCCGCAAAATTCGATTCAGCCTGTCGTTGCGGGCCATCAGAACACCCAGCGGCAGCCCCAACAAAATGCAGAAAAAGACGGAAGTAAGCACCAGCGACAAAGTGGTCATGGCTTCACTCCAGGCACCAATGGCACCCAGCACAAACATGCCCAGTGCCGTACCAATCGCCAAACGGCCACCGGCCAATTGCCAGGCCAGCAGGGCAAACAGCGCGATCATCAGCAAAGGCGGCGTACTGTTAAGCAATACATCGATGGAATTCAGCGTGGCGTCAACCGGCACCTTGACAGCCGTAAAGAAGGGGCGAAAGTTCACCACCATCCAGTCCAGCCCGTATTCTACCCAGTCTTGTAATGGCACCCAGGCTTCCGGGAAAGGGTTGGACAAGGTTGCTTCAACAGTTTCCTGAACCCTGTCGTCCTGCAACCAGCCTTCGGCCTGAAAGTTATCCTCAGACTGCTCGGCATTACCCCAGGGGTTGGTTTCTGCCATATTCTCGGTTGCAAAGGGATTATCCCCCCCCGTTTCAGCAGCTGCCGGCTCGGCAGTGGCAAACGGGTTATCCTGCAATTCGTCGTTTTGAGATATTTCCGGCTCCGGCGCGAAGGGGTTGGTATCGTTACTCATGATGGTTTATTCCCTGCGTCGTCTTCATCGTCTTCTGCTTCCCGGTCGAGGGTTTCCAGCAGGCACGTTTTGGTAATATTGCCGATATATTCGCCATCCTTGACTACCGGAACCGGGTAGTCAGACTGGGCTACCGTCGAGATCAACTCACGCACGGGAGTTTCAGCTTCAAGCGGGGTTGCCTCATCATCGGTGGAGAACACACATTGCTCCAGCATGGTGCCGGGCTTTTCTTTATCCAGCTCGCTGAGGGATGTCACACCAACCAGCTGTTGTTCACTATCCACGACATAGCCATATTCCATGCCACTGTCCGTTAACTGCTGCATGGCATCCGCGACACTACCGGCGCTATCAATAGTGGATTCCGGCACGACTTCTGCCAGATTATGTGCAGCGTAGACATTGGAAATATCCACACCCTTGAAGAATGACTTCACATATTCATTGGCCGGGTTCTGCAAGATATCGTTGGGCGTACCCACCTGCACCACTTCGCCGTTTTGCATAATGGCAATACGATCACCAATACGCATGGCTTCATCGAGGTCATGGGAAATAAAGACAATGGTACGGCTATGATCAGCCTGCAGCTTGACCAGCTCGTCCTGCATCTCGGTACGAATCAGAGGGTCCAGCGCTGAAAATGCTTCGTCCATCAGCATGATGTCCGGGTCATTGGCCAGCGCCCGGGCCAAGCCGACACGCTGCTGCATACCACCCGACAATTCATCCGGATAAGAACGGCCGTGTGCTGACAAGCCGACCTGTTCCAGAGCGGCTTGCGCCTTCAGACGGCGTTCGTCAACATCAACGCCCAACAGCTCCAGTCCGAACGCTGCGTTATCCAGCACATTGATATGGGGCATCAAGGCAAAAGACTGAAAAACCATACTGATTTTTTTACGCCGGACATCCCGTAACTGTTTCTGGTTGATTACGGCAATATCTTCACCGTCGACCAGTACCTGTCCGCGAGTCGGTTCAATCAGCCGATTGAGCAAGCGCACCAGTGTCGATTTGCCAGAACCGGACAATCCCATAATGACGAATATTTCGCCTTCACGGATGCTCAGACTGACGTCCTTAACGCCAATCGTCTGTCCTGTGCGAGTGAATATTTCATCCTTATCGATGCCCTCATCAACCAGCGCCAACGCTTGTTGAGGACGATCGCCAAAGACTTTATAAAGGTTTTTTACTTCGAGTTTGATGGATGCCGTATCAGGTATCGCCATGATTATTTATTTATAGCTGTAAGTACTTTTACAATACAGACTTTTCCCTGCATATTCAAAACCGTCTGCCATTGTCGATATTGTTGCCATGATATAGAACAAGAAAAGTATTCCAGGCGCCAATATGGCCTCAATATTAAGGATGTCGTCTATACTTCATCCCTGCTGAAGGAAAATGTCCGCCTCAAATACCTGCCAGCACAGCATTTTTCATATTTTATTTTATATATTGCTTTTAACTCTAAGCAGTCCATGCACGCTTTCTATAGCCAATGTAGCCAGAACCCGAGCCGCCAACCCTGCCGACACGACTCTTCACTTTCGTTTTTCACCCAGCCCTCAGCTGAAAATCCTCCCTCCTATTGCGTCCACGCCGGGAAAGCCGCACCATTAACGGCTACTTCATCAGCCAGAATGTCTGTTTTATGGCCAGTTTTTCTTTACTGCTTACCGCAAGCCCTTTCCTCGGTGCCAGCCACCAACAAGCCCAGGATTTTGTCCGTGCCGCCCTGGCCCAGGGCCATCAGATTCATCGGGTATTTTTCTATCAGGATGCTGTGCTCTGTGGCAGCAATCGCATTCAGTCTCCGCAAGGGCAACAGGATATCGGCGAGCAGTGGCAACAACTCGCCAACACCGGACAATTCCCATTACAACTGTGCATCGCCAACAGTATTCGCCGCGGTCTGGTCGATCAGCAGGAAAGTGAACGGTACGATTTGCCCGGCGCAACGCTCCAACCCGGCTTTGAACTGGCCGGCCTGGGTGAAATGGCCGACGCCTGCGCACAATCCGACCGCATCCTGGAGTTCTGATGTCATCGACCTCATACAATCTGATTATTATCAACTCAGCACCCGTGAGCGATGCGGAACCCATCGACATGGCTTTGGCGCTGGCGGCATTTGATCAGCCCACCACCCTGCTGTTTTCAGGCCCGGGGATATACTGGCTGATCAATCATCAGGCGGCGCGCAAGGCCGGGGGCAAATCCCCTTCGCGACTGATTGCTGCCTTGCCCATGTACGAATGCGATGCCATCTATTACTCCAGCAGTGATCGGGATTCCTTGTGTCTGGCAGCGAAGCAACTATCCAGCCTGGCAAGTGCCGTATCAGACGACACCATCAAAACCCTGATCGCCTCCAGCCACCACTGCCTGAGTTTCTGATATGACCACGCTACACACCCTGAACCAGGCCAGCCCTGCAATACTGCAACGCCTGCTGCGCTTTGCCAGCCCGCAGGATGGCCTGCTGCTAATCGGAGACGGCGTGTACTTGCTTGCACAAGACCTCGTCGCCTCAACAGCCATCCACCTTTATTATCGACACCAGGATTACGACCAGCGTGGCCTGAGCGATAACGACAGTCCGGTCAATAATCCGGTCAATGCCACCGCCGTGGACGACAATGCCTGGGTGCAACTCACCCTGACACACTCACGCACCGTGCACTGGAAATAGGAACGCGTCATGAGCAACGCTCTGTTACTGGACAAAGACGGCTTTCTGGTAAATCTGGACGATTGGAATTCGGCGGTTGCCAACCAGCTGGCGCAGACTGAAAACATCCAGCTCACCGCTGCACATTGGGAGATTCTGCAGCTATTGCGGCAATTCCATAACGAGTTTGACCTGTCCCCCGCCATGCGGCCGCTGACCAAATACATCAAAACCCATCTTGGTGCCGAACAAGCCAGCAGCATTTATTTACTCAAGCTGTTTCCTGGCAGTCCCGCCAAAATAGCCGCCAAAATAGCAGGGCTACCACGCCCGGAGAATTGCCTGTGACACAGACCCCAACAACCATCAGCCACACAAACAAACACCCTCTGGCCGACCTTGTCCGTATTCTGGCCCGCGGCAAAAATGCCAGCCGCAGCATGACCTTCCATGAAGCCCGCTTTACCATGGGTGAATTGATTGCCGGGCGCTTTGAGCCAGAACAGCTCGGTGCCATTCTAATGCTGCTACGGGTCAAGGAAGAAACAGCGGAAGAACTGGCGGGGTTCGCGGCAGCCATCAACGACCAGTGGCCAGCATCCACTGCAGATTCCCCTGCCTACGATCTGGTCTGGCCCAGTTACGCAGGCAAACGCCGCCAGCCATTCTGGTGTCTGCTATCAGCACTGCTGCTGGAGCAGATGGGCTACCGTATCCTGTTCCACGGCAGTACCGCCCATACCGAAGGCCGGGTATATCTGCACGAAGTATTTGAACAGCTGGACCTGGCAACACTGGCTCATACTGACCAGATCAATCATGGCCCCAGCCTGGCGTACCTGCCTTGCGAAGCGATCAACCCATTATTCCAGCGCTGGCTGTCACTCAAGGCCATTCTTGGGGTTCGCTCCCCCATCAATACCCTGCTAAAAACCATTGCCCCCCATGGCACCGCCAGCGTGCAAGGCATATTCCACCCCAGTTACGCCGTCACTCACGCCGGTGCCGCAGCAATTAATGGCAACGACATGCTGGTGATCAAGGGCGAAGGTGGGGAATTTGAAGTCAACCCGGAACGTAGCTGCCGGGCGTATTACCATTTGAATGGCCAATCCGGTGAACTGGTAATACCCAACCAGCACAGTCATTTTGCCGACAAACCCGCAGGTATCGACAGCAACCTGCTCGTACAGATGTGGCAAGGTGGCTTGAACAGTGAATACGCCTACCAGGCCGTGATTCATACTGCAGCACTGGCGCTGGTGGCGATCCGCAAACAGCCGGAGCAGCTGGAGGCGATTACCGCAGAATGCCAGGCGGCCTGGCAGGCACGGGACACTGGCCGTCTCAGCAAGTAAGGCAGGTATCATCCTTAAACTGGATAGCTGGGGCAGAATCAGCCAGGCCAGAGCCTCACTGTCACACGCAGCCACACCAGCAAGCGGTCTGATGCAGCGATTTATTCGCTGCGCCAGGCCAGTTTGCCGTGCAAACCAACAACACTACCAATGATCGTCAATGTTGGCGCATGCACTTCATTTGCTGCAATAAAATCCGGCATATCCGCCAATGTACTCACATGCACCTTTTGATCGGGCAAAGTACCTTTTTCAACCAGTGCAATCGGGGTTGACGCTGCCATGCCGTGTTTAACCAGCTGACGACAGATCTCGGCAATACCGCTCAGTCCCATATAAACCACCAATGTCTGATGCGGATGAATCAGCTCAGACCAAGGCAGATTGCAGCTACCATCACGCAAATGCCCGGTCACAAAGCGAACACTCTGGGCATGATCCCGGTGCGTCAGCGGAATACCGGCATACGCTGCGCAACCACTGGCAGCGGTAATACCCGGCACCACCTGAAACGGTACGCCGTATTGCGCCAGCAGCTCGATTTCCTCGCCACCACGACCAAAAATAAACGGATCGCCTCCTTTCAGACGCAAAACCCGCCTCCCCTTACGCGCTTCATCTGCCAAACGCTGGCTGATTTCTTCCTGTGGTACGGCATGATTGCTTTTGGCCTTGCCAACGTACACCCGTTCGGCGTCACTGGCGATCAATGCCATGACACCTGGCCCAACCAGTCGATCATAAAAAACCACATCCGCCGACTGAATCAGCCGTAAAGCCCGAAATGTCAGCAAGTCAGGGTCTCCTGGCCCAGCACCCACCAGATACACTTCCCCCATCGTCACAGTCTGGCCAGCGAGCAGCTGGTTCGCCAGCAACTGCGCCCGCTCCGGTTGTCGGGCCAACACCAGCTCAGGCACATTACTACGCATCACCTGACGCCAGAAAGCGGCTCGCAACGGCGCAGCCAGACGTTCCTTGACCTGATCACGCATCCGTTCGAGCATCTCACCCAACTGACGGTATTCTTGCGGCAAAAAAGCGTCCAGACGCTGGCGCATATGACGCGTCAAGGCAGGAGAGGCACCACGACTGGAAATCGCCACCAGCAGCGGTGACCGATCAATCACCGCCGGGAAGATAAAGTCGTTATCGTCCTGGCAATCCACCCGACAAACAAAACAACCCTGCTGACGTGCCGTTACCGCCAGCGTTGCATTCAGTGAATGGTTATCCGTTGCCAGCACGACAAAAGCACCGGCAACAAACACCTCTTGCTCCGTGGCTTCACGCGCTTCCAGCTGAATCGAACCTTGCTGTGCCAGGCGGGCGATATCCACCCCTGCCGATGGCGTAATAACCGTCACTGCCGCCCCAGCCTGAACCAGAGTGTGAACCTTGCGACCAGCGACCGCTCCGCCACCAACCACATAAAATGGCCATATATCTCCCTTCAGTACCAGCGGCAGTGTCATCATGGCTTCAATACCTCAAGACCACCCATATAAGAACGCAACACCTCTGGCACTACCACGCTGCCATCAGCTTGTTGGTAGTTTTCCAGAACCGCCACCAATGCCCGTCCCACAGCCAGACCGGAACCATTCAGGGTATGCAGCAGTTCCGGCTTGCCGGTTTCCGGGTTACGCCAGCGCGCTTGCATACGACGCGCCTGATAATCCATAAAATTACTGCAAGAAGATATTTCCCGGTACTTGTCCTGCCCTGGCAGCCAGACTTCCAGGTCGTAGGTTTTGGCTGCAGAAAAACCGAGATCACCACCACACAAAATAACTTTGCGGTACGGCAATGCCAGTTTCTGCAGAATCGCTTCGGCGTGACCAGTAAGCTCTTCCAGGGCAGCCTCAGATTGTCCGGCCTGAACAAACTGCACCAATTCCACCTTGTCGAACTGATGCTGACGGATCATACCGTGGGTATCCCGGCCATAGCTGCCGGCCTCACTGCGGAAACACGGCGTATGCGCCACTTTTTTGAGGGGTAATTCACCGTCAAAAACAGTGTCGCGCAACAGGTTGGTCACGGGTACTTCGGCGGTCGGAATCAGATAGAAGTCCTTATCCCCCTGAGCATCCGGGATACGGAACAGATCCTCGGCAAACTTCGGCAGCTGGCCAGTCCCCTCAAGGGCACTCTTGTTTACCAGATACGGTACATAGGTTTCTTCATATCCATGCTCATCGGCGTGGGTATCAATCATAAACTGCGCCAACGCCCGGTGCAGGCGAGCGATCTTGCCACTCATGGCCACAAAACGGGAGCCGGCAAGAGCGGTACCGGCTTCAAAGTTCATGCCCAGCGGTTCACCCAGATCCACATGATCGCGGGCAGCAAAATCCAGTTTGACCGGCTGGCCCCAAGTCATGACCTCGACGTTGTCTTCTTCATCCTTGCCTGCTGGTACATCGGCATGCGGCACGTTGGGAATCGCCATCAGCCACTGATGCAATGCCTGTTCGGCTTCCTTGGCTTCGGTTTCAGCCAGCGAAATATCCGAATCGATGCCGCCCATTACCTGCTTTTTGGCTTCGTCCGGGGATACACCCTGCTTGATCAAGATACCAATTTCCCGGGATGCTTTTTTCTTCTCAGCCTGCAAGGATTGGGCGCGAGTCAGTGCGGATTTTCGACGCTCGTCCATGGATGAAAAGCTGGCCGCGTCAAATTGAACGCCTTTAATAGCCAGTGCTGCCGTTACAGATTCCAGGTTGTCGCGAATAAACTTGATGTCGAGCATGAGAATAAAGTCCGGATAATAAGAAGCGTATAAAGTGAATTCGGGGTACAGCTTTGATGTTGTCAATGTTTACGGCAAACAACGTTCACCATGCCTGATCAGCATGCGTGAGGTCATCCTTGCCATTTTGCCATTGTCAACTCATGCCACGCCGGTTCGAGAACAGGCCCGCCTGATGCACCCTTGGTAGTGAATTGTGATATTGACTACTGGTATGGCCCATACATTGCCATCACATACATTGCCATCATAAAGGCGCTTGCAAGCAGCCCTCAGGTCTCAGCCCTGGTTTTTCAACAAGGTACTGGCTAATGCCATGCCACTACCGGTTGCCAGCAAACAGCCAATAACAGAGATGCCTATGTAAGCCGCCGCAGCGCTATAGCGCTGCTGCTGCAACAACGACACACTTTCAAGCGAAAACGTTGAAAATGTGGTGAAGGCACCCAAAAACCCGACCATGGCCAGTTGCTTGTGGTGCTCTGCGCCCCACTGCTGCTGAACCAGAAAGACAAAGGCCATACCAATGACAAAGGAGCCTATCAGGTTCACTGACAGCGTGCCATACGGGAACGCCTTACCCATCCAACGGAATACGGAACTGGCCACCCAGTAGCGGAACAGTGCCCCAAAAGCACCACCCAGTCCGATCCACAACAGCGCCATAATCATTTTCCTTCGGGTTGCTTAGTCAGTCTGATCCGACTCATGATAAGGATACCGCGGAGTCGGCGACTGACGATTCAGTGCTTGCAAGTGTTCCAGCTTCTGACTGATCTTGCTCTCCAGCCCCCGCGCTACCGGATGATAGAAACGAGCATCCTTTAATTCTACCGGAAAATAGTTTTCACCGGCCGCAAATGCCCCCGGCTCATCATGGGCGTAACGATATTCGGCGCCATAATCGAGCTCTTTCATTAATTGGGTAGGTGCATTCCGCAAGTGTATCGGCACTTCATATCCCGGCTGGGAAGCGACCAGTGCCCGGACTTCGTTATACGCTTTGTACACTGCATTGCTTTTGGGAGCACAGGCCAGGTACACCACCGCCTGGGCCAGCGCCAGCTCTCCCTCCGGGCTGCCCAGTCGCTCCTGAGTATCCCAGGCATTCAGACACAACCCCAGCGCCCGCGGATCTGCATTACCCACATCTTCGCTGGCCATACGCACAATACGCCGGGCCAGATACAGAGGATCACAACCGCCGTCCAGCATACGCACCAACCAGTACAGCGCGGCATCCGGGTCGGAGCCACGCATCGATTTGTGCATCGCAGAAATCTGGTCATAAAAGGCTTCGCCACCTTTGTCAAAACGACGACCAGGCTGCGTCAACAATGCCTCGACCACCTCGGTAGTCAGCACCTGACCGGCCGCCAGCTGCAGAGCAAATTCATAATTATTCAGTGCCCGACGAGCATCACCGTCCGCCACCAGAGCGATACGCGCCAGCGCTTCAGGTTCGGCCTCACCAGGCAACTCTCCGGCAGCCAGCAAGCGTTGCTCTGCCTGTTGTAAAACCGTCAGGATATCGTCTTGGCCCAGGCTCCGCAGCACGTAGACCTGGGCTCGGGACAGCAAGGCGTTATTCAACTCAAACGATGGATTTTCAGTGGTCGCGCCGATAAACAACAAGGTGCCGTCTTCAACATGGGGCAAAAACGCATCTTGCTGCGATTTGTTAAACCGATGCACCTCATCGATAAACAAAACGGTCTTCAGACCCCGGGCGCGATACATACTGGCCTGTTCCACTGCCGCACGAATATCCTTGACCCCCGACATCACCGCACTTAAAGAAATAAAGCGGGCATCGACATACTGGGCCACCAGCCGCGCCAGGGTGGTTTTGCCCACCCCCGGCGGCCCCCAGAAAATCAGTGAGTGCAACTGCCCGGCATCCAGAGAGCGGCGCAAGGGAGCACCTGGCCCCACAACATGGGTCTGGCCAATATATTCTTGCAAACTGGTAGGGCGCATGCGGGATGCCAGCGGTTCATAACCCTCGGGCTGGCCGAACAGATCGTCTGAATCCTGCCCCATCAGAAATGGGTTCGGGCATCAATTACATCAACCCCGTCCGGCACATCAAACACAAAAGCCATCGGATCCAGGGTTTGATTACGGGCAATATCACTGAGCTGGATATCGGTCACTTGCCCGGTGGCATCCGCAATCGTCATCGACATCAGTTGATCCCCCTGATAAGCGAAATCCAGAAATTCAAACAGCTGGCTTTTATCGTGGGGAATCAGATGAAAAACACGCTGGCCATTTTTCTGAAACTGGCTCACCTCAAAATTACTGGCCACATCCTCCTGTCGTCCACCCAATAACAAGGCGGGCATGTCCTGCACTCGCAGTTCCAGATTACGAATGGTGACCTGATCCAGGTCCTGATCAAAAATCCAGACCAGTTCACCATCAGACACGACCAGCTGCTCATATGGTGGCCGGGTTTGCCAACGCAACTTACCGGGGTTGGCAATCGCCAGGCGCCCTTCTGTCTGTTGCAGCGCCTGCCCTTGCTGGTCGCGGATAGTCTGGACAAAATCAGCTTCCAGGGTGGTGGTACCACCCAGGCGCTCAACAAAAGACGCCAGCGCAGCGTCATCTGCCATGGCCAGCAGAGGATGGAACAGGGTCGCAGCCAGTACGACAGACACCCCGACCAGCGGGCGAAAAAAATATTCAAGATACAAAAAAGACATCCTCATAATATGTTACGAATAAGCCATACGTGCCGCTCGGAGAGCATTGTATTTAAAACGGTCGCTCCGGTGCTGCCGCAGCCAACACTTCCCGACTGCCATTATGGGCTGGTGGACTCACCACCCCGGCGGCTTCCATGGCTTCGACCAGACGGGCAGCGCGGTTGTAGCCAATCCGCAATTTGCGCTGCACCCCAGAGGTGGAACATTTGCCTGACTCTGTTACAAAGGCAACGGCCTGATCAAACAGTTCATCCTGTTCGTCACCGCTTTCCCCTGTCGTCGCGGCCGTCAAGGATTCTTCCGACATCTGCGTAATCTCTTCCAGATAGTCCGGCTCACCACGCAGTTTCCATTCCGCCACAACCCGATGCACTTCATCATCATCCACAAAGGCCCCATGCACCCGATCCGGCAACGCCTGACCCGGTGGCATGTACAGCATATCACCGTGCCCGAGCAGCTGCTCTGCCCCGCCCTGATCAAGAATCGTACGAGAGTCGATGCGGGACGACACCTGAAATGCCATTCGGGTTGGCACGTTGGCCTTGATCAAGCCGGTAATCACGTCGACCGATGGCCGCTGTGTAGCCAGAATCATATGAATCCCTGCCGCCCGGGCTTTCTGGGCGATACGGGCAATCAGCTCTTCGACTTTTTTGCCTACCATCATCATCATGTCGGCAAATTCGTCGATCACAATCACAATATATGGCAAAGGCTCCATGATTCTGGGAGTGGTATCGTACGACTGGGATATATCCCAGAGCGGATCCAGCAACGGCTCGCCAGCCTCGATCGCTTCCCGTGCTTTCTTGTTGTAGCTCGCCAGGTTACGAACCCCCATCGAAGCCATCAACTGATAACGGCGTTCCATTTCTGCCACCGACCAACGCAAACCATTAGCGGCTTCTTTCATATCGGTAATTACGGGGGTCAACAGGTGCGGAATCCCTTCATAAACCGACAGTTCGAGCATTTTCGGATCGACCATGATCAGCCGCAGCTCTTCGGGCGTCGACTTGAACAACAAGCTGAGGATCATGGCATTAATACCAACGGATTTACCTGAGCCTGTGGTACCCGCTACCAGCAAATGCGGCATTTTGGCCAGATCTGTCACCATCGCGTTACCGCCAATATCATGACCCAGGGCCAGTGTCAGCGGCGATGATGCATCATCAAAATCTTTCGATGACAGCACATCAGACAAGGCAACAATCGCCCGATTCTCATTCGGCACCTCAATACCCATAACGGACTTGCCTGGAATGACTTCCACCACCCGTACACTGATCATCGCCATGGAGCGGGCCAGATCCTTGGCCAGGTTGGTAATCTTGCTGGCTTTGACGCCAGGTGCCGGCTGGATTTCAAAACGGGTAATCACCGGGCCGGGAGCTACTCCGGTTACTGTGATCTTGACACCAAAATCAGCCAGCTTTTGTACCAGCAATCGGGACATATCCTGCAAGCGTTCATCCGAGAAGCCAAATGCCTGGTCCTTGCGGGGCGGGTCCAGCACCGCAATCGAAGGTAACGGTGACAGCTCTGGTTGAGGTTCGTTACCCGCCTGCAAATCACGCAAAGCGCGCTCGCTTACACCGGTGTCTTTCTTTTCCAATGGCTGAATCGGAATGGCTTTTTCTGCTGCAACAGTGGCAGGGCGGCCAGGGTTTTGTCTGGCTGGGCGAGCAGATGGCCGTTTTGCTGCCGAAGAACCTGACGATGTATCTGGAACAGCCCCGGACACATCAGGCACACCACCATCAGGCATACCACTACCAGCCAACCTTTCAGACTCTTGTCTTTCAGGTTTTTGTACAGGAGATATCAACGGCTTGGCAGATCGAGGGTCAGATGGCTCGGATAATACCGGAGGTGGTATGGCATCGGCGGCAGAGTCGAGCACGGGCGCATCTTCTTCTGTAGCCAGGCGATCATCATCAGTCAGCCAGGGAATATCAGCGGTAGCATCAGCGTCATCAGCAGACAAGTCTGTTTTGTTTTGTGTCTCTTGTACTACGGTCAAAGTCGGCGCTTCCGGGTTGATGGAAAACCCTGGCTCATCCAATTCATCTTCGTGAGGCGTCGGGAACACCCCCAGCAATGATTCATCTCCCAACACAGGTTCTGATCTCTGCCGAATACTGACTCCTGCAGTAAATTCAGCCACATCCACAATATCGGCCTGATCATCGCCGTCTGTTATTCCGCTCTCGATACGAGGGTTGGATTGGCTGCCAGCCGTTGCCAGCAAGGACAAAGGTGACTCTGACTGGTTATTTTCCAGGCTTGCTTCAGAAGCCCTGAAGTTATCAAAGGCAATATCAGATGTTTCATTACCGGGTTGTTCGGCACTATTACTGACAGCCCTTCCAGCACTGGTCTGGCCGGGCAACCACGACAAAATGATTTCACCAATACGGTCAAACAATGCCAACCATGAAAACTCCAGGAACAACATCAACCCCAGCGCCAGCATCCCGATCAGGATCACCACCGATCCAGCAAACCCAAACAGCGGCGACAGATAGTTGAATACGCCCACGCCCAGCATGCCACCAGAGCCGACAGGCAAGGACTGGCCCGGCCAGATACTCAAATGTGCCAGAGCGCACAAGGCCGACAGGGTCAGCAACATACCCACACCTCGTAACAACCAGGTAAGCCCACTGGCCCGGTGAGGCTGACGGAACAACAAGCCGAGCTTCACCAGCAGGAAAGCCGGTAAGCCATAGGCCAGATAACCAAAACCGTGCAGCAGGATATCCGCCACTACAGCCCCTACTCTGCCCACCGCGTTATGTGCAGGCCCGGAACCGCTGGCAGACCAGCCCTGATCGGCAGGAGAATAGCTCGACAAGGCCATCAACAGCAGCAAGCAGATCAGTGTCAACGACAAAAACAGGGCGTCCTGGCGTCGACTCCAGCCCGCGGTAACCTGCGCTCCGGAATTGACATCAACGGCATCGGCCATTTCCGGTGTATCCTTAGACAATTCAATATCCTGTGACATCAACAAAGACCTGAGTTTACCACGGCTAAAACATGATTGATTGGTTGGATGAATGCGCTGATCCGCAATTTCCGGATACAACAAACGCGCTCAAATACCCGGATGGACTACTGGCAGCAGGTGGAAATATAACCCCACCCTGGCTGTACTACGCCTACACCCGAGGCATCTTTCCCTGGCACGGAGAGGATGAACCTCGTCTCTGGTGGACACCCTCTCCCCGAGCAGTGATTTTGCCAGACACTTTCCGCATATCACGCACTATCCGCAAAGAGCTGAAACGCAGCCCACTGAGTTTTACCAGCAACCTGGCATTCAAGCAGGTTATGACTGCCTGCGCGGAAGTCCATGCTGAGCAATCCGGCACCTGGATTCAACCAGAGATGATCGATGAGTACCATCGCCTGGCCAGTGCCGGGTTTGCTCTCAGTGTTGAATGCTGGAACGACCAGGGTGAGCTGGTGGGTGGTTTCTATGGCATTCGCATTGGCCAGGCTTTTTTTGGTGAGTCGATGTTTTCCCGTCAGTCCAACACCGCCAAGCTGGCGTTTGCCTGTGCCGCACCCCAGCTATTTGATAACGGTATAAAAATAATCGATTGCCAAATGCATACCGAGCACCTGGCCCGATTCGGTATCGTCAACCTGGATCGTCGATCATTCGAAAACCATCTGCTTCAAGCAACCAGCCACCAACCTACCCGGCCATTGTTGCCAACCTGGCTTGATCATTCAGCCGCTACCAGCTCCGCCATTCCATCGGAGGTGCCACGATGACCCGCGTCATGCTACTCAAGCCACAGACCACTCACTCTTGTGGCTATTTGCCTCAACAGGAATCCGTCAGTCTGTATGTTGACCCCAACACACCGATGGACGACTTCCTGCTCAGCCAGCTGAACCTCAACGGTTTTCGGCGCAGCGGCCGCAGCCTTTATCGGCCCGATTGCCCAACCTGTAATGCCTGCACCTCGTTGCGTATTCCTGTTGACCGTTTCACCCCCAAGCGCCGCTTTCGCAAGGTATTAAAACGCCTCCAACACTGGCAACTCCATGTCGAAAAGCCATCCATGCGCTGGTATGCGGATTACGCCCACTACATCCATCAACGCCACGCTGATGGCAGCATGTATCCACCGTCGGAAGAGCAGTTTCAGGATTTCCTGATCCAGGGTTTTGACAATCATCGTTTTTTGGTAGCGACTGAGCAGGGACAATTCAGGGCATGCCTGGTATTTGATGTGCTGATGGATGGCTTATCGTCGGTTTATTGTTTTTACGATCCGGCACTCACACGGGAGTCACCAGGAACCTTTATGATTTTGCAGCTCACGCGCCTGACAGCGGCCTTGCAGCAACCTCACCATTATCTTGGTTATTGGGTGCCCGGCTGCTCCAAAATGGAATACAAAACGGACTTTCAACCATTGGAACAGTTTGTTAATGGCAATTGGTGCAGTTATTCGCCCGGATAACTTTGATTATTGGCAGGAATTAGGGCAGAATGCGCCCGCTCTGTATATTCTCTAAACAGGTGATGAATGGCGAAAGACGATCATATAGAAATGGAAGGTGAGGTGATAGACACTCTGCCTAATACCATGTTCCGCGTAAAACTTGAAAATGGTCACGTGGTTACGGCTCATATCTCTGGAAAGATGCGCAAGAACTATATCCGCATTCTGACTGGTGACAAGGTCAAGGTTGAGCTGACTCCCTACGACCTCAGTAAAGGCCGAATTACCTATCGCGCCCGCTAACCGGCTGTGATATCTGTGACCCCTACCTGACAGGTGGGGCCACAGACTACCAAATCACAGTCTGGTTACTGCCTTTTCAGGCAGAAACCTCTTCAGGTACCACAACGACCAGTTCGCCGTCCTCGACCTGAACCATCACATCCCCTCCACGTGCCAACTCCCCAAACAGAATTTTCTCTGCCAGTGGTTTTTTGACCTTTTCCTGCACCAGACGAGCCATCGGGCGAGCACCCATTTTTTCGTCATAGCCATGCTCAGCCAACCATTGACGGGCATCGTCATCGATATGCAACATCACACGTTTGTCGTCCAGTTGTCCCTGCAACTCAACCAGGAACTTGTCGACGACATTCAGAATGGTATCTCGACCCAGGGCTGCAAACTGCACTGTAGCATCCAGGCGGTTGCGGAATTCCGGAGTAAAGAATTTTTTCAATTCCTCAGCACCGTCAACCGTATGATCCTGATGCGTAAAGCCGATACTGGCTCGACTCATCCGCTCGGCACCGGCATTGGTAGTCATGATCAGAATCACGTTGCGGAAATCGGTCTTGCGACCGTTGTTATCCGTCAGCGTACCGTGATCCATAACCTGCAACAGAATATTGAAGACTTCCGGATGTGCCTTTTCGATCTCATCCAGCAACAACACGCAATGCGGCGTTTTATTAACGGTTTCGGTCAACAAGCCACCCTGGTCGTAACCCACATAGCCAGGAGGCGCACCAATCAAGCGGGACACGGTATGACGCTCCATGTACTCCGACATATCAAAACGAATCAGTTCCATCCCCATGACATTGGCCAACTGGCGCGACACTTCCGTTTTACCAACCCCCGTAGGGCCAGCAAACAGGAATGAACCAATGGGTTTTTGTGGTGCACTGAGTCCGGCACGAGACATCTTGATGGCCGTCGACAGAGTCTGAATGGCTTCATTTTGCCCGAACACCACCATTTCCAGCTTGTCTTCCAGCTTGAACAACAGCTCTTTGTCATCGGCAGAGACAGTTTTTGGCGGAATACGGGCAATCGCGGCAATCACCTGCTCAATTTCGGCCACATTGATCTGTTTCTTGCGCCGACTGACGGGCATCAATTGCTGTAACGCTCCCACCTCGTCGATAACATCGATGGCCTTGTCCGGCATATTACGATCGGTAATATAGCGGTCTGACAGCTCTGCCGCGGCACGCAGTGCCTTGTCGGTGTATTTGACGTTGTGATGATCTTCAAACTTGGACTTCAGCCCCTTAAGAATCTTGTAGGTATCATCAACAGACGGTGCCGCCACGTCGATTTTCTGGAAACGACGGGTTAATGCACTGTCTTTTTCGAAGATTCCACGGAATTCAGTAAAGGTGGTTGAGCCAACACAGCGAATTTCACCAGAACTCAACATCGGTTTCAGCAGGTTACTGGCATCCATAACACCACCAGAAGCCGCTCCTGCACCGATGATCGTGTGAATTTCATCGATAAACAGAATGCCATGAGGCTGGCGCTTCAGCTCGGCCAACAAGGCCTTGAGACGTTTCTCGAAGTCACCCCGATACTTGGTACCGGCCAACAATGCGCCCATATCCAGACTGTATACAACGGCATTGGCGATCACATCCGGCACTTCACCATCAACAATCCGCTTCGCCAGACCTTCTACAATCGCCGTTTTACCGACACCGGAATCCCCTACCAGCAATGGGTTGTTCTTGCGTCGACGCGACAGAATCTGGATCAGGCGACTGACTTCCTGATCACGGCCGATCAGTGGATCAATCTTGCCATCCCGGGCAACCTTGTTGAGATTGGTGGCGTAGCCTTCCAATGCATTACTGGCTGTTGGTTCGCCATCTTCATCGGTGACACCCGACGTACCGGTAGTACCGGATTCATCTTCCTGGCCCGACACTTTGGAAATGCCATGGGAAATGTAATTCACCACGTCAATACGGGCAATATTCTGTTGTTTGAGAAAATAAACGGCCTGGCTTTCCTGCTCGCTGAAGATGGCAACCAGTACGTTGGCACCGGTCACTTCCGCCTTGCCAGACGATTGCACATGAAATACAGCACGCTGCAGTACTCGTTGAAAGCCCAGGGTTGGCTGGGTCTCACGCTCGTCATCCGTGTCTGGAATCAGTGGTGTTGTCGCGTCCACAAAATCCGTCAACTCCTTGCGAATCCGTGGCACATCAGCACCACAGGCTCCCAATACGGCTGACGCAGCATCATTGTCGAGCAATGCCAACAACAAATGCTCTACGGTCATAAACTCATGCCGTTTTGAGCGAGCATCTTTAAAAGCCTCATTCAGAGTAAGCTCTAACTCTTTGTTCAGCATTGAATAGTCCCCCTAATCGTCAGCTGGTGCTACCTCGCACAGCAATGGATGCTGGCAATCTCTAGCGTATTGATTCACCAACTCAGCTTTAGTTTCAGCAACATCCCGAGTGTAGATGGCACATACTGCACTGCCTTTGGTATGAACTGTCAACATGATTTGTGTGGCCTGCTCCGGACTTCTGTTAAAAAACCGTTGCAGCACTTCGACCACAAATTCCATGGGCGTGTAATCGTCGTTCATCATAATCACACTGTACATAGAAGGTTTCTTGAGGGCAGGTTTGGTATTTTCAACCGCTACACCGCCTTCACGCTCATCCCCTGGCTGGTTGCTCATGTTTGATTCTAGTTGAGTTTTGGAAGTAAGGTACATAGCACTGATGATCTTGGAATTTGATTTCATGATACCTGTGCAAGCAAGGATGCTCTAGCGGCTTGACGCCCGACACGACCACCAGTACTGTATTGGCCCGCGTCGTAATAATTGTCACAGCAACATACTGACAACAAAACAAGGAGGTATTGCGATGAAGACCGGAACTGTCAAATGGTTCAACAACGCCAAGGGCTATGGATTTATCCTCACCGATGAAGACAACGAGGAGTTGTTCGCCCACTACTCCACCATCGTGATGGATGGTTATCGCACGCTCAAGGCCGGTCAGGCCGTACAATTCGACACCAAACCAAGCGATAAAGGCACTCACGCCATCAATATTCGCACTCTGGATGCCACAGCATCTCAAGCTGCCACCACAACGCCAGACACCACTCCAGGCACAATCTCTGAATCGGTTACTACAGCGGTCTGCAGCAACGAGATGCCGGTGTCTGCCTGAGACGGCCTGGCATCAAAACAGAGACATACAGGCAAAGAGGACCATCTTCAATTTGTAATATTTAGCAAACTGAGTGTTCCATTTCAGGACAGAATAATTTCAAAACGCAGCAACCAGGCATAAAAAAACCGCCTTTCGGCGGTTTTTTTATGCTCTGATCAATTACTTGGCCAGACCATCCACTATTTCGTTCAGTGTTGCACTAGGACGCATAATGGTTTTAACCAGCTCTTTGTCGACCTTGTAGTAACCACCAAGATCTACCGGTTTGCCCTGAACTGCCGCCAACTCAGCAACAATTTTGTCTTCGTTTTCAGCCATGGCGGCGTAAACCGGGGCAAAGATTTCTTTCAGCTCAGCGTCTTCATCCTGAGTGGATAACGCCTCAGCCCAGTACATGGCCAGGTAGAAATGACTACCACGGTTATCCAGACCGCCGACCTTACGAGCAGGCGACTTGTTTTCAACCAGGAATTTACCGGTTGCAGAATCCAGCGCCTTGGCCAATACATTGGCTTTAGGCAGATCAGCAAATTCAGACAGATGCTCCAGAGAGGCTGCCAGTGCCATAAATTCGCCCAGCGAATCCCAGCGCAGGTAGTTCTCGTTGATCAGCTGCTCAACGTGCTTTGGTGCGGAACCACCAGCACCGGTTTCAAACAAGCCACCACCGCTCATCAGCGGCACAATGGACAACATCTTGGCAGACGTACCCAGTTCCAGAATCGGGAACAGGTCAGTCAGGTAATCACGCAGAACATTACCGGTAACAGAAATGGTGTTTTCACCTTTCTTCATGCGTTCCAGCGAGAAGTGAGTCGCTTCCACTGGAGTCATGATACGAATATCCAAACCCTCGGTGTCGTGCTGCGGCAGGTAGGCATTTACCTTCTTGATCAGCTCAGCATCGTGGGCACGCTCAGGATCCAGCCAAAAGATGGTTGGCCAGCCAGTAGCGCGAGCACGGCTAACCGCCAGCTTCACCCAATCCTGAATCGGTGCATCCTTGGCCTGACACATACGCCAGATATCACCAGACTCAACCGCATGTTCCATCAACACAGTACCCGCGGCATCAGTGACGCGTACGGTACCAGCAGCAGGGATTTCAAAGGTTTTATCGTGTGAACCGTATTCTTCTGCTTTCTGGGCCATCAGCCCCACATTCGGTACGGTACCCATGGTGCGCGGATCAAAAGCACCGTTTTCACGACAGAAATCAATCGCTTCCTGATAGACACCGGCATAACAACGGTCTGGAATCATGGCCAGGGAATCATGCAGTTTGCCATCAGCACCCCACATTTTACCGGAAGAACGGATCATCGCCGGCATGGATGCATCCACGATCACATCGTTTGGTACGTGCAGGTTGGTGATGCCCTTGTCCGAGTTCACCATAGCCAGGTCAGCACGGGACTCATAAACAGCAGCGATATCCGCTTCAATCGCTTCACGCTCTGCATCTGGCAGGGATTTGATCTTGGCATACACATCACCCAGACCATTTTTCACATCCACACCCAGTTTTTCGAAGGTGTCAGCGTATTTGGCAAATACGTCTTTGTAATACACCTCTACCGCGTGGCCAAACATGATCGGGTCAGATACCTTCATCATGGTGGCTTTCAGGTGCAAGGACAGCAGTACATCCTCTGCTTTCGCCTTTTCGGCTGATTGCTCGTAGAATTCACGCAGCTTGGCAACACTCATACTGGACCCGTCGATGACTTCATCAGCCAACAACGACAGCTTTTCTTTCAAGACAACGGTTTCGCCCGCTTCATTCACCAGCTCAATACGAACGTCGGTAGCAGCCGGCAAGGTAACGGATTTTTCACTGCCGTAAAAATCACCGTCTTCCATGAAAGCAACATTGGATTTGGATTCTTTGCTCCACTCACCCATGGAGTGTGGGTTGGCACGAGCATAAGCCTTGACAGATTCTGGAGCACGACGGTCAGAGTTACCTTCACGCAGCACCGGGTTAACTGCACTGCCTTTGACGCGGTCGTAACGGCTACGGATGTCTTTTTCTTCATCAGTCACCGGGTTAGCCGGATAGTCAGGCAGCTTGTAACCTTTGGATTGCAGTTCCTTAACGGTAGCTTCCAATTGAGGGATCGAAGCACTGATGTTCGGCAGCTTGATGATGTTGGCTTCTGGTTGTTTCGCCAACTTACCCAAAAAGGCCAATTCATCCGCCTGGCGTTGCTCTTCGGTCAGGTATTCTGGAAACTGACAAATAATACGAGCTGCGAGAGAAATATCCCGAGTCTCTACATTGATACCAGTCTGCCCTGCAAAGGCTTTAACGATTGGGAGTAAGGAATAGGTCGCGAGAGCCGGAGCCTCGTCAGTGTCGGTGTAGATGATCGTAGGATTATTAATAGACATTCTTACTCCTGTTGTGTGAGCTGAAATTGCTATAGCGCTCGGATTTCCTGATAACCACTTGTGGTAGTTATGCTGAGGTAGAAACCCGCAGACAAATGATAAAACAAGTCAAGGGATTGCCTAGACTCGCTGAAACACCACCTACTCCGGTAGCATTTCGATCGTGAAAACGGCGCATAATTTGTAGTTTTTCTACAAAAAATGCAAGCTAGACTATTTAGTTAAGTAGTTTTCCTACAGAACAATGAGCTCATATGGCCCTGCTTATCCTTGTCAACAAACCTTTTAACGTCCTCTCCCAGTTTACCGATACTGAAGGACGAAAAACCCTAGCTACTTTAGTCGACATCCCAAAAGTCTACCCCGCGGGCCGTTTGGATTATGACTCCGAAGGCCTGCTTTTGCTTACTGACAACGGTCAACTCCAGGCCAGAATTGCTCATCCGGCACAAAAAATGGAGAAGACTTATTGGGTCCAGGTTGAAGGTATTCCTGATCAAAAAGCACTCGAACAACTACGCCAGGGCGTCACATTGAAAGACGGCCCGACACGCCCTGCCCAAGTGGCCAGGATTGCCGAACCCCGGCTCTGGCCAAGGCATCCGCCCATTCGACAGCGCGCCAACGACGTCACCAGCTGGCTCGAAATACGCATCAAGGAAGGCCGCAACCGCCAGGTGCGACGCATGACAGCCCACATTGGCCACCCAACCTTGCGACTGGTCCGAACCGCCATCGGTAACTGGACTCTGAACAACCTGGCGCCCGGAGAGTTCCGGGTTGAAACCGTGCATATGCCACAACCCTCTGAACGGCCCAAAAATAATCGCCGTACCGTTTCTGGCCGGACTTCCAGGGCGGGAAAATCCGCAGGAACACGCCGCCGATAACGATCAATCAGGAATAACTGTTTTTCCCGGACAATATTGGAAAAACAGCTACTTCCCTCCCCTCATTGGTCAGCTCAACGTCATTTTTGGGTTTTGCTGTCACTATCGTTTATTATTCTCTCTCGTTGTTATCTGGAGCCATCATGCCTAATCGCTGGACACCCCACGCTACCGTTGCCACCATTGTTGAGCAAGATCAACGTTTTCTGATGGTTGAAGAAATCAGCGCCGGAAAAACCGTGATCAACCAGCCCGCCGGGCATATTGAACAGCATGAAACCATTATCGATGCCGCCATCCGGGAAACCCTTGAAGAAAGCGGCTGGCAAGTCACCCCGACCGCACTGATTGGCCTTTACACCTACACCGCTCCGGCCAATGGCGTGACCTACCATCGCTACTGCTTCAGTGCCAAAGCCGACCGCTTTTTGCCAGACAGCCCGCTTGACGATGGCATCATTGGCCCCCGCTGGATGACCATTGAAGAATTACGCCACTGCCCCAATCTCCGTAGTGCCATGGTTCTGAGCTGCGTCGAAGACTACCTCAGTGGCAAACAATTCCCGTTAAACGCAATCGTTGAGCACCCGTAAGATGCCAAACCAGAACACCAAAGTCATCGTTGGCATGTCCGGCGGTGTTGACTCGTCCGTTTCCGCCTGGCTGTTACAGCAACAGGGGTATCAGGTCGAAGGCCTGTTTATGAAAAACTGGGACGAAGACGACGGCACCGAATACTGCACCGCCAAAGACGATCTCGCTGATGCCCAACAAGTCTGCGATGCGCTGGACATTCCCTTGCACCAGGCCAACTTTGCCGCCGAATACTGGGACAATGTCTTCGAATACTTCCTCGCGGAATACAAGGCTGGCCGCACCCCGAATCCAGACATCCTCTGCAACCGCGAAATCAAGTTCAAAGCCTTCCTGGAATACGCCAAAGTGCTGGGGGCTGACCTGATCGCCACCGGGCATTATGTTCGCCGACGCGACACTTCATCCGGCCAGACCGAGCTGCTCAAGGGGCTCGATCCCAACAAAGACCAGAGCTATTTTCTGCACGCGGTCGGCGGTGAAGAAATCGCCCAGACATTATTTCCCGTTGGCGAGCTGGAGAAACCTGAAGTCCGCAAGATTGCCGAAGCCAACGGACTGGTCACCGCCAACAAAAAAGACTCGACCGGCATCTGCTTTATCGGTGAACGGCGTTTTCGTGATTTTCTCAAACAATACCTGCCAGCCCAACCCGGCCGCATCAAAACCCCGGAAGGCGAAGACATTGGTGAGCACCAGGGGTTGATGTACCACACCCTGGGTCAACGCCAGGGACTGGGTATTGGCGGGCTGGCCAACCATCCGGACCAACCCTGGTTTGTCGCCGGCAAAGACCTGGAACATAACGTTCTGATTGCCGTACAGGGTAAAAACCACCCGCTGCTGTTTACCGACACACTCACCACCGGTGCTATTTTCTGGGTAAATCAGGAACCGGCCAAGTTGCCCTTACACTGCACCGCCAAAGTCCGTTATCGCCAGAGTGACCAGCACTGCGTGATTGAACGACAAGACACCGTCGATGGTCAGACGGGCTACCGGGTGATTTTCGAACAGCCACAACGCGCCATCACACCGGGGCAATCGGTGGTTTTTTATCTGGATGACGTTTGCCTCGGCGGCGGCGTTATTGAAACCACCAGCAATCAACCATCCACTAATGACTCATCCGTCACAGCAGGGAACCAACATGACTGACCGCCGTCAGCAAGCCATTGCCATTGCCGCCGTCGTTCAGGCCGCCACTCTGGTAGAGCAGCTGGCTCGTACCGGAGATACCTCCATCAGCGATGCTACGCCACTCCTGGCCAGTCTGTTTGAACAGAATCCGGAGTCATTTGATGACATCTACGGCGACCCCAGCCACAGCCTGCAGCTCGGCATCAACACCCTGCAAACGCTGGCATCCGGCAAGGGAGACAGCCTCAGCCCCGATATCACCCGCTACACCGTCGCCATATTGCACCTGGAAAGCAAACTGCGCCGCAACCACGATATGATTGCAGCGCTCGGCAATGGCATCCAGCAAGCATCTCGCCAGGTGGATCACTTTTCCATCAGCCACGAAAACACCATTTCCGCTCTGGCCGAGCTCTACAAGCAAACCCTCAGCAACCTCAGCTTCCGCATTCATGTCACCGGTGACCCGATGCACCTGCAAAACGAACACACCGCCAACAAGGTACGGGCGCTGCTGTTATCTGGCATCCGGGCAGCCATCCTTTGGCGCCAGGTAGGCGGACGCCGCTGGCATCTGCTACTGCGCCGTAAACAATACCTCAACGCCCTGGCGCAATTATCACGACCGGGCAACAGCGAATGAGGACACTGAATCGCCGCTTCAGCACCGCCCCGATGATGGACTGGTCCGATCGTCATTGCCGTTATTTCTGGCGCCACCTGTCCAGACAAGCACTGTTGTACACCGAGATGGTTACTACCGGCGCCCTGATTCATGGCAACCGTGAACGCTTTTTACAGTACAACGACATCGAGCACCCGATTGCCTTGCAATTGGGCGGCAGCAATCCGGACGAGCTGGCCCAATGCGCTCGTTTTGCTGAAGACTGGGGTTACGATGAAGTGAACCTGAATGTCGGCTGCCCCAGCGACCGGGTACAGAACAACATGATTGGCGCTTGCCTGATGGGTCATCCGCAACTGGTCGCCGACTGCGTCAAGGCCATGCAAGACCACTGCTCCATTCCGGTCACAGTCAAACACCGAATCGGTATCGACGATCAGGACAGCTATGACCATATGCGCGACTTTGTCGCCACCGTCGCCGAAGCAGGCTGTGAGGTGTTTATTGTGCACGCCCGCAAAGCGGTTTTGCAGGGGCTTTCCCCCAAGGAAAACCGCGAAGTGCCGCCACTGAAATACGACTATGTTTATCGCCTGAAGCAGGAATTTCCGCATCTGGATATTCTGTTAAACGGCGGTTTGAAAACCCACGATGAGTCGTTACAGAGCCTGCAACATATCGATGGTGTCATGATTGGCCGGGAGGCTTACCAGAACCCTGGCATTTTGCTGGACGTTGACCGCTTGTATTTCGACACAACACCCGACAGCACCGGCCCGATGTCAAAAGCGGACATTATTCGCAGCCTCTACCCGTATATTGAAGAGCAACTCAGCCTCGGCGCCACATTAAGCCATATCAGCCGCCACACACTGGGGCTGTTCAATGCCCAGAAAGGTGCTCGTTTATATCGCCGACATCTTAGTGAAAATGCCTACAAAAAAGGCTCTGGACCGGAAGTCATGGAGCAAGCTCTCGCCTTTGTCGAGCAGACATAAACAGGCAACCACAAAAGCCACCAACAGCTGCAGTGCAGCATTCGTCGGTGGCTTGGCAGGTCGCTTGGCAGTCGAAGGTGAATTCATTGTAAAAGACTACATGCAGCTGCCAGCCATCGACTCAAGGCTTGTCGAGCAATTCGCTCCGGTATGCCCGGGCACTGCTCAATGTCTTGATATTCTTGATATTAGTAAATCCCATACCATCCAGGGTATCGGCAGCAATACTGGCGCGACGCCCGGAACGACAGTACAGCACAACCTGATCATCTTTCTGCAGCTGCAACTGGCCTATTCTTTCGGCTATTTGCTGAAAAGGAATATGGGCAGCACCGGTGAGATGATCCTGCTGATATTCTTCATCAGTACGCACATCCACAAAAATGGTGTCCGCCATCGTCAATGTTGACCCCAATACCAACAGCACCGCCAACCAGAGTTTTTCCATGATAATTTCTGTCCCGAACAGGTCATATTTGGCTTTCGACCATAACGACAAAGCCAGAAAAAATAAAGATTGACAGGCATTTAATACCCTCTAATACCTTCAACCCAGTCACAAATAGCGTTTATGCAACCCCACCAGGCAACATCGCACACGGTGATTCCTGGCAGGCATCCGGCAGAGACCACGCTGAAATCCATGCAGTCAATGGCGATTGATTCACCGGCAGAAAGCCGTTATCAGGCAAGCTGTCGCGGCAAACCCTAATTATAGAGTGCTCAACTATGATAGACTGGGGCGCTGACAGGATGCCCAACGGCCCACGGATGAGGCAAAGCAGACCGGAAAAACAACCACATCAGTAACAGCAGACATCGCAATGTTCGCATTGGTTATCCGGTGTTTAACAACCGAACCAAGGTTCATTGACAGAGCCTGGCCCCATCCAGACTGAACAGGAATCGACATGACCAAACCCAATTCTCGACTTCAGGCGCATCGTGCTCTTCGAACCCCTAGCCTGCCTGCCCCTCGTTTTGGCCCTCGCCAGCCGACCAACAAAGCAAGCTCCGTGATTCCAGCTACAACGCAGGATCAACCCAATTCCAGACCTCCTGTCACCCCTATCGATCCCCAACGCTAAGCTCTTACACAAGGCCACTCCGGATTCATCGGCGAACCGGTCAGCTTCGGCGTCATCGACAGAGCTGGTTCAGCGGACAGAACCAGCTCTCAGGGTACGAATGAGTCAACTCAAATGGCATCAGGGCAGAACCAGCTCAGGATACGGACGGAGCCGGTCGCGACACCCGGTTCAGTAACTCAATAGCCGCTTCTACTTCGACCTTGCGTACAGCAACACTTTCGATATTGCATCCCACCGGCACCCCCAGAGTATCCGCAAAAGCCTTGAGCTCGCGCCAGTTAGCTTCAGAATAATTGACCGATTGCTCAAGAATATCGTGAGCGTGCAGCAGCTCATTCTCCAGCCAGCGTGGAATACTGATCCCCAGCCATTTCATGAAATTCAGCGTCTGCACAGACCCACAGGGCGTCAAGGTAAAGATTACCGGCACCAGATCGATTCCCTGGGCTTTACCAGCGTAATAATAGTCAGACAAAAAATCCTTCGATGCCTGCAAGTCGTAAACCCCCTGGGAGATAAAAAACGAACAGCCCTGGCGAATCTTTTCAAAAACACGCAGATGCTCATCACCCTTGGCCCGATGGCGCTCAGGAATCATCACACCTCCCAGCAGGACATCCGGCCGAACCTGCTGCTTTAACTGGTAAGCTTCAGACATGGTCATGGTGACCGACTGGTCTTTTGAGGCAGCACCAACAAAGACAGTCAGATTATCTGTCGCAGAGACCTGCTGGAGAAACGCACTCAATTGCTCGCCTGGATACTTGCCAGCGGCGCGATAAATGATTTTGGGTACGGTCAGCGCTGCCAGCTGTTGGCGGCTGTAGTCAAAACAATCCAGGGTTTCGATAAACGGAAAAGGCCGCTTCTCGGCGGTTCGTGATTCTTCGTCCTGAATGTCGTACAGCACCAGACCATCGATAGGCAATGACTGCATGCGCTGGATTTGCAGCTCAGCGATCTCTGCAATCCGGGCTGGCTCCGTACCTTTTTTCGGTGGCACGATGCCGTACAACACGATGCCACTTTCCCTGTTGCGGATTTTTTCGGTAAGCATAATGACAATTCCAAAATCTGTAATATTCCAACCCGCCAACACCTTCGGTGGATCGTACAAAGATGACATATTAACCCAGCTTGACTTAATCCGCTAAACCCCTGAATTAACAGTTGATTATTCAAATTTACAAGAAATCAAATCCAACGTAAAAACTCCTTCCAGATCGAATATTTATATCCGATCATGCTGGCCCGACAGACAAGCAAAATGATAATGTAGACACCTCTGAACGACAGGAAGCCTATTCATTACCTATGAACATATCCTCACTCTTGCCGAAATCACTGAACAGCTTGAACAGTTTTTTCAAGATGGAATCCGCCAGCGGTCTGTTGCTGATGTTTGCCGCACTGATGGCGATCATCTTTGCCAATACTCCACTGGAACCGTTTTACAATCTGCTACTGGACACTCCGGTAGAAGTCCATATTGGCGCGCTGCATATTGCCAAACCCCTGCTGCTTTGGATTAACGATGGCCTGATGGCTATCTTCTTCTTTATGGTAGGTCTGGAGCTGAAATACGAATGGCTCGAAGGTGAATTACGCGACAAACGCAACGTTGTCTTGCCAGGCATCGGTGCCTTGGGCGGCATGTTCGTACCTGCGGTGATCTACATCGCGTTCAATCACAAAAATGAGTTGGATATTCAGGGTTGGGCTATCCCGGCAGCCACGGATATTGCTTTTGCTCTCGGTATTTTGATGTTATTGGGCTCTCGCGTCCCGACCAGCATCAAGATATTCCTGACATCTCTGGCCATCTTTGACGATATTGGCGCCATTATCATTATCGCCGTGTTTTATACCGACAACATTTCCCTGACGGCACTCAGCGTCATCGCCTTGTGCTTGCCGATACTATTCATGGTGAACCGGCTTCAAGTAGCCTCCAAAAGTGTCTACATGCTCTTGGGAGCCATCATGTGGGTTTCGATGCTGAAATCCGGTGTACACGCCACCCTGTCGGGCATCATGTTGGCGATGTTCGTACCAATGAAACTTGATCGCCAGCCTGGTTACTCACCGGCCCACCAACTGGAAAAAGACTTGCACCCGGTCGTTGCGTTCTTCATCTTACCCGTTTTTGCCTTTGCCAACGCGGGCCTCAACCTCACCGGCATCGGCATGGATCAACTGCTACACCCAATCCCGGTCGGGATTGCCGCAGGCCTGTTCATCGGTAAACAACTAGGGATCTTTGCGTTCTGCTGGCTGGCCATCAAGATCGGTTGGACCAAACTGCCTAGCAACGTCTCCTGGACAACACTCTACGGCACCGCCGCATTGTGTGGCGTCGGCTTTACCATGAGTTTGTTTATCGGCTCGTTGGCCTTTGAGGACGGTGGCGGTATCGAAAACACTTTCGATGAGCGCTTGGGGATTCTGATTGGCTCGATTGCTTCCGGCATCCTTGGTTATATGGTTCTGAACAAAAGCCTGGGCAAACCGGCTGAGTCAGAAGCACAAAACAAAGCCTGATAGTCTGATAGTCTGATAGTCTGATAGATGGTCAAAACCGGCTCGCCCATACAGGCGAGCCGGTTTTGCTTTAGATGGAGCTGACAAGAACAGGACAAAAACACCGACAGAACCAATCCCTACTCTATACCGAGCAATTCCACTTCGAATATCAGCAGGCTGCCCGGTTCGATCCGGCCAGCACGGCGTTTGCCATAGCCCAGCTCTGACGGGATATAAAAGATATTCTTCTGGCCAACGGTCATCAACTGCACACCTTCCGTCCAACCAGGAATCACCTGATTCAAACGAAAACTGATGGTTTCTCCACGCTCAACCGAGCTATCAAAGACAGTACCGTTCAGTAAGGTACCATGATAATGCACTGTTACCTTGCTACTGGCGGCTGGGTGCTCACCACCATTACCCGGTTTTAACACCTTGTATTGCAAACCCGAGGCGGTCGAGACAACGCCGTCTTCCGCTCCGTTCTTTGCCAGAAAGGCATCTCCCAGCGCGATATTTTCATCCGCCCCTTTACTGCCAACCCCCGCACGACGCAAGGCATAACCCAGCAAACCGGCAATCACTGCAACCAGAAGTATATCCAGCATTATTCCATCCGTTTATCAATAGTGGACCCGAATCATAAGCGACTCATCAGCCACTCGGCCACAGGAATCAATAGTTCGACAATTCCTTGTCATCCCGAGTCAGTTTTTCACCAACATTTTCAACCATCTTTAATGCTTTTAATGAACTGGATAAAAACTCCCGTTCATACAGAATAAATACCACCGTTGCGGCACTGGCCAAAAACAACCAGACATTGACAAACCACAACAACAACGCCAGCGAAAAATAAAAAGCTCGCAAGCCGTTGTTATAACTGTGGCCAGCCTGATCGATCACCTTGGCAGCATAAATAGCAAAACTGCGCCGTTCGGCCGCCGTTACGGTTTTGTCATTAGGGAACGGTGCTGCCCCAATCAAGACCGAAGCAAAACCAAACTGCCGCATCGACCAGGTAAAGGTAAAGAAAGCATAAATAAATACGCCAATCATGACCCCGACCTTCAATTCCATGGCCAACAGACTGTCAGGGGTAACAAAAGAAATTTCCAGCAAGACATCCTGAATTTCGTTCACCGCCGACATAGCCGTCAACAAACCCGCCAACACCAACACACAGGAAGACGCAAAAAAGTTAACATTCCGTTCGACGTTGGCCAGCAAGGCCGCATCCCCGACCCTTACCTCTCGCATCAGCAGCCGTCGCATCCAATTGATCCGGTGTACATGCATCACCGATGACAGAGAAGCGGTACGCTTTGCCATGTACTTGGCAAAGCGCCCATAAACAATCCAGCAGAACAAAAACCAGGCCAGCGCGGCCCAATTCAACCAACTGATGGCATCTTCAGGGATGTTATGCACAATATTTCTCGTTATTACCTGTGAGTGATACAAACAGAATATAGCGGCTGCCACCACTTTGATGTCCGACAACCACAACATTCACGCTGGCCGCGCATTCAAACAAAGTCCAGCCAAGCCATCCAGTCGGATCGGTCACGACACCGTTGCATCAGAACAAGATAACGCCTATTGGTCCTCCCTCATTACCTCACTGTACGCCAACCATCCGACTGCAAAAGTGGATACCCTGTCTCAATAACAGCAACAGAATCCATGCCAGGGCTGACAATCTGGCCACAACCTCGTATCATTCTTGCCCGATTTACACAACAAAAATTTGTAGGATTGCCCTACATAAAGGAAATTCCTTGATGCATATCATTATGGCAATTCCAGGCAGAATCAAAATCAAACAACTACGTGAAAACCGAACGGCGACAACCCCACCAATAACTAAAAAGAGCTAGTTCGTCTTTCCCACAAACGTACCCGGTAATGGAATACCCAGGTCGTGCCAAGCGCGACCAGGTCTTGGTAACCCAGGCCAATGCAACGCCAACATAACATGGCCGATTTCACCTTCCAGACTGGATACCCGTATGTCGCTTAAAACCCTGGACGCCTTCACTCAACGCAACCTAGGCAAACTGTTTTCAGCCCAGGCGCTGGGCGGCTCTTCAGCACCGATCATCATCTCCATTGGTGGCCTAGTTGGCCAACGGCTGACCCCGGATCCCGCACTGGCCACACTCCCGGTCAGCCTGTATGGCATCGGCGTCGCCCTCGCCATGATCCCCGTCGCCATGTTAATGAAAAATACCGGACGCAAAGCCACCTACCTGATCGGGACCTTAGTGTGTGTAGTGGCCGCCGCACTAGCCGCCAGCGCCATTGCCAACACCTCATTCTGGCTTTTTTGTGCAGCACTTGGACTGACCGGGTTTTATGGTGCCTGCGTCCAAAACTACCGCTTTGCCGCCGCCGACCTGGTACCTGACAGCCATAAAGCCAACGCGATCTCACTGATTATGCTAGGCGGGTTAGCAGCTGCCATTATTGGCCCACAAACCGTTTATTGGACCCAAAACCTTTGGGAGTCTGCCCCTTTCGCTGCCAGCTTTATTGCCCAGGGCGTATTGGCACTCTTCGCCATTCCCATTTTGCTATCACTCCGATTACCGCCACCCCGCCGCCGCCACATCAGTGAGCACACCCGGTCCTTATGGCAAATAGCCAAAACCCCGGGATTTATCGTTGCTGCCCTGGCAGGTACAGTATCCTACTCTCTAATGTCCTTTATCATGACTGCCGCCCCGATCGCCATGGTGCACGAAGGTCATAGTAGCGGCACAGCCACCCTCGGCATTCAATGGCACATCCTCGCCATGTTTGCTCCCAGCTTTTTTACCGGCCGATTGATCAGCCGCTTCGGTGCCCGCTGGATCACCGCGCTGGGACTGATGCTGCTGTTCACCTCCGCCGCTACCGCCATGTCCGGGATGGAAGTGATGCACTTCTGGGGATCGTTAATCTTGCTTGGCTTAGGCTGGAACTTCGGCTTTATTGGCGCAACCAACCTGTTGACCAAGACCTACCGACCAGAAGAAAAATCCAAGGTGCAAGCCCTCAACGACTTGCTGGTATTTGGCACCGTCGCCCTCGCGTCCCTTGGTGCTGGCAGACAATTCAACCTCTACGGCTGGTACGAACTCAACCTGATCACCTTCCCCGTAATCGCCATTACCCTGCTGCTGCTTGTCGCCCTGCCATGGCTGCAAACCAATGAACCAAAATCTTTATCATAAAGCCATCGGTAGCCACGGCATGGATGCCTTTGTCATCTGACGAGCAAACTGGGAGCAGAACGCAACTGCCAATACAAATTATTTGGGGTGAAGACCAACGTCTCGATAACAAAACGATCACAGGAAATCAGCCACACCGCGGAAGAAAATTAAAAAATGATGGCCTGCAGTGGAGAAAAGTCCTCAGCGGAAACTTTTAAACCTTAAACATCACCAGCTCAAACCACAGGAAAAATTCGATCGATATCATTACGATCCAGATACCAGTCTGGCAACTAGAAGGGTGATAGCAACAGCCAGAATTGAAACAGTTGCCATCCAAAATTCACTAACAGGGCGGTGAATAAGCCATATCGGCGTTATTCACCACGAATAACAGTAGCTCCTCCCCGCCCCAGCAGCCGGTCAATCCATTTCCTCAAAGGCCAATACACGACAATCGCTGCCAGCACGCCCAGGCTGTTGGCCAGCATGTCGTCCCAGCCCATGACTCGACTGGGAAGCTGTCCCTGAATCAGTTCCATCGCGCCTCCCAGTGCCAGACAGAACAGCATAAACAATCCCTGATTGCGCAATAACTGGAAGCTGGCCAGCCCCAGTCCGGCCAACGCCATATACGCAAGGAAGTGAGCAGTTTTGTCGGATCCGGCGATGGCACTGCCGGTTTGTTTGAGCGAAGCCCAAACCACCACAACCAGTACGGCGACAAGCAAAATACGGGCGAGATAAAGCAAGATGGTCATCAGGTTGCTCTAAAAGTGGGTAAAAAAAAGCAACCAGCAGGTGGCAAACACCTACTGGTTGTGTAGTTCAAGCGTTGGTAGTGAAAAGTCTGACTTAAAAACCGATGGTCTAAAAGTCTTGTGCGGTCAGGCCCAGTGCCGCGGCAATATCCTGTGTGCCTCGTGGCGCAATCACTGCCTTGCTGCCCTCCTGCCCTTGCAGGTAGGTAGCGGCGACCCGCTGAACGTCGCTCCAGCGAATAGACAGAAGACGCTCGCGGTATTGTTGACGCAGAGCCCGGGTGCGACCACCCCGATCCATATGGAATGCCTGTTTGGCTTCTCCGGCCGGGGAGCCGGGGCGATCCATACCGCCAATCAGTCCCAGCACTGCTTGCTCAACCAGGTCATCGCCGTTGGTACGTTCCAGCACCCAGTCGATAGAAGCCGCGAAATCATCAAACGTTCCTTCTACCCGAGGATCGCGATAGGAGTAGAACTTGAAGCAGCTGCTGCTGTTGTCTTGTGTGGCACCGGCACCATAGGCACCGCCTTTTTCCCTGATGGCGGTGTGCAGGTAGGCGTTGCGCATGACACCTGCCAAGACCGACAGGGCGGCGGCGTCCTCGTTCACCATAGAGACGGTGGGCAACGCCCAGGCGCAGAAATTGACCTGGGAATCGACCATCCAGTAATTGGCGCTCGCAACGGGTGTCCAGGGCAAGTCGATGGGGGTACTGGCCGATGTCTGGGGCCACTGTTGCTGCAGTGCATCGAGGTGGATTTCCCGATATGGTGCGTCGTGAATCAGCAAGGCTTCATCCGGGCTGCTGGCAATACAGGCGTACAGGCTGTTCAGTGCTGCCGACAGCGAGGCGCCACCGTCTTGTTGTGCCTGTTTCAGTCGTTGTTTCAATTCAACCAGCTGGGGCATACCGGTCATGATATTGGTGATATTGGCGACCGGGTTCAAGGTCGACGCCGCGACTGACATCGCCAGGCTGTGACCACTGCCGGTCACACCTTGCTCGCGACGGGCTTTCATTTGCGTCATCAGATCCAGTAACCGGGCATTGTCGTCGAAAGTCGGAGTCTGCCAGGTCTCTTTCATCAGCGCGCTGAAGTCCTCTGCTTTACTGCCCAAGGCCTTACCGCTCATTACCAGGTGACCGTGCAGGTGCTGATTGCTGTCGACATCACCACGGATAGAGGCGTAGCTCGACAGGCTCCCCACCAGTGCGGTCTGCTTGATTTGTTGGGTGAGGTAATCGTTACCGCCAGCGCCCACTTCACTCCAGGCATTGGTAAACATAGGTAGCCAGCTGAGCTGTTCTGCATTGAATGCTGGCAGGCCGACAATCAGTTGCTGGTAAAGAATACCGTTGGTGCCGGTAACATATTCAGTGGTTGTCAGTGTGTCGGTGTAATGATTATCGGGGGCAACGTAGTGGATATCCGGTTTGACGTCCTCGAGAGTCACCTGGGGCAGCAAGCCGGGATCGTCTTCTGCCGCCTGGCGTTGTTGCAGCGCCTCCGCCTGGTCGCGAATGGCTTGCAGCTGTTGTTCCGTCAGGTTGGCGCGAATGGTATCCAGTCGCTGTTGTTCCAGTCGTTTGGCTTCCGCATTCAGCCCGGCGTCCGGCAACAGGCTGTAACGTACCCGATGGCGGTTGTTGAGCAGCAACCGGGTCACGGTTGCCTGCACCCAGCCTGGCTGGCTGGCGTTGGCGCGCAAGCGGGCCAGCGCCGGATCCAGATTGAGCATTGCCACCGGGTCACCATGGTGGATCGCAGCGGGCAAGGCGTTAAACACCAGTTGCAGACCGTATGGGTAATGATCGCCGCCGATTTCCCGCTGATGCAATTCCAGCTGGTGCAAGGCGGATTCAACAATGTCAGCGTCCACGCCATCGGTGGCGATCTGTTGCAGGGTGTCGAGAATTAGGGTTTCAATGGCTTGGCCGTGTTCCGGCTCACTGCCTTCGACGCCACACATAAAGCTCATTTCGTGGTTGGATTCTTCCAGCCCGCACAGCGGCGATGGTGAGCCACCCAGTTCGGTTTGTTCCAGCGCCCGGCGTAATGGCGAAGCGCTGTTATCGAGCAGAATCTGGCTGAGCAGGTTGGCTTCCAGCTGGGCGTCGAGATCAACCGAAGAGCCCAGCAGCCAACCGGTGACATGGTGGGTTTTACCGCTGAGGTCGTCGCTGTCAACGCCGTAGTATTCCTGTACGGCAACTGGCGCGGCATAACGTTGTTCTGCGGGTACGCTCCAGCGCTGGGTCTGCCGCTCAAAGCGGGACAAGACTTCGCTTTCAAGCCGTGCTTGCAGTGCGTCAACGTCGAGATTGCCAAACGTCATAAACACCGCGTTGCTGGGGTGGTAATGGCTTTTGTAAAAGCTCATCAACTGCTCGTAGCTGAGCTGGGTAATTTCAGCCGGATCACCGCCGCTGTTGAAGTGGTAGGTGGTGGTTGGAAACAGGTAGGCACTGATACCTTGCCACAGTTGTGACACCGGTGAAGACATGGCCCCTTTCATTTCATTGAACACCACGCCCTTGAAGACCAGCTTGGAGTTCGGGTCTTGCGGGTCTTCCAGTTCCAGACGATGGCCTTCCTGGGCAAAATCGAGCGGATGCAGTCGCGAGAAAAACACCGCGTCAAGATACACATCAAGCAGATTATTGAAGTCTTTGTCGTTCTGGGAAGCAAACGGATAGGCGGTCCAGTCGCTGCTGGTCATGGCGTTCATAAAGGTGTTGAGCGAGCGCCGGGTCATCATAAAGAAAGGATCACGCACCGGGAATTTTTCTGAGCCGCACAGCACCGTATGTTCAAGAATATGGGCGACCCCGGTGGAGTCTTTCGGCATGGTACGGACTGCGACCATAAAGGCCTTTTCGTCGTGATCAGACTCAAGGTGGTAATGGACCGCCCCGGTGCCGGTGTGTTCATAGTGGTGAACCACCAGGTTGAGCGACTCAACCGGTGTGGCACTCAGGTGACGAAAAGCAGAATCAGACATATACAAACCTTGTAGTGTTCAGACGACGTTCGTACTCCGTATACATCACTTTCCGGTCGCGTGCGATCGGAAGAGTGCTTGACGTGACAGAACGGGTGTCGCGCCACAGACAGGGCCGGTCAGGCCGGGCGTGTCCAGGCACATGGGTATCACATGGTGTGGGTAAGGCGTTCAGATTTCATCGCCCCGACGAGATGGGTTTCGATCCGGTCCCGTGCCATGGTGTTATCGCCAGAGAACTGGACGCCAATACCGGCCGTTTTATTTCCCTGTGCTCCCTGCGGTGTAATCCAGACAACCTTGCCTGCCACCGGCAGTTTTTCCGGGTCATCCATCAGCTTTAATAACAAAAAGACTTCATCACCCAACTTGTAGCTGCGGTTAGTTGGAATAAACAAGCCGCCTTCTTTGAGAAACGGCATATACGCACCGTACAGAACAGCCTTATCTTTGATGGTCAGCGTCAGAATACCGCTACGCCCCATATTGGCCATCAGTCTCTCCCTGGGTTGGTTACGAGTGTTTGCCACTCGATCATCAATGATTCCAGCAACAGCTGGCGATTAAAATAGCTGGCACCGGACTGTATTTGCCCTAATGTGCTGTTGATCCGGTCATGCAAGGCTATCAGTTTTGCGGGCTGCAGAGTAGATGCGTCAAAGCAGCCCAAGATGGCAGGCTCCAGCAACTGGCTGTGATCGGCCCCCATATGTGCCCGCATCAAATCAGCACTCAGCTGCCCCAACCAGGACAGAATCCCGGTCAGCTCGTCTTTTTTCCAGATGGCAACCATGGCATCGAGTGGCAAGCTGCCGTTGGACCATTGCTGCAGTTGTTGCAACCAGTGGTTATGTTGTTCATGGCGTTGTTGTTGTACCCATGCCAGAGCCGCGATCGGTGCCATCTGGTTCATGCGTAGCGCCTGTTCAGCCACCAAGGGGTCACAACCGTTGGCCTGCATCCAGTCAAGGGACTGCTGCGGCGATGGTATCGCCAGTGTCAAACGCTGGCAGCGGCTGCGAATGGTCGGCATGACCGAGCCAAGACGCTCGGTTTCGAGCAACAGGAAGCTTTCACCCGGTGGTTCTTCCAGGGTTTTAAGCAAGGCGTTGGCGGCGTTGCCATTCAAGACTTCCACCGGATGCAGGCTGACCACCTGACACGGGCTGATTTGCGGTGTTTGCATCAGAAATTCGTTGAGTTTGCGCACACCGTCGATACGAATTTGTCGACTGTCGTCTTCTGGCTGGCATTCCATAAAATCCGGATGATTGCCTGCTTGCCACAAGCGACAGCTGTGACATTCGCCACAAGCAACACTGGCATGCTGTTCAACCCGACGGGTACAGAGTAACCAGCGCGCCGTTTCCAGCGCCAGGGCGTGTTTGCCAATTCCTTCAACACCGGTAAGCATCAGTGCATGGGGCAACCCCTGCTGCTGATGCCGTTTGATCAGGCTATCCCAAAGGTCGGACTGCCAAGGATAAACATGCGACCAGTGAGAATCGCTCATAGCCCACTCAACAGGCTGAGCCGAATCGCCAACTCGGATTGAATATCATCCAGTGACTGAGTGGCATCCAGAGTAACAAAACGGGTCTGGGTCGCCGCCAGGGCTTGAAAGCCGTCTCTTACCCGTTCAAAAAAAGCCATTTGTTCTGTTTCAAAGCGATCGATGTCTTCACCGCTGATGGCTGTACGACCACGTGCCCGTGCCATTCCAACGTCAACAGGAGCATCAAGCAGCAAGGTACAGTCTGGTTCCAGTGTGCCCTGAGCCAGGTTTTTGAGCGTTTCGATACTACCCAGGTCCAGACCTCGACCAAACCCCTGATAGGCAATGGTGGAATCCGTAAAACGGTCACACAATACCCAGGTGCCCTGTGACAACGCCGGTAAAATAACCGCTTCGAGATGTTGTACCCGGGCAGCAAACACCAGCAGCAACTCGGCCATTGGCACCATGGACTCGGCATGATGGGCTTTAAGCAACTTGTTGCGAATCAGCTCGGCAATCGGTGTCCCCCCAGGCTCTCTGGTCACCATTACCTCCAGCCCGCGCTCCATCAGCCAGTCGGCACACCACTGGACATTGGTCGTCTTACCAACACCCTCCCCTCCTTCAAAGGTAATGAATTTGCCGCGTGGCGGCGGGGTGTTGGCTGAAGTCATGGTTGTGTTCCTGCGTCAGGCGATGCGGGTGAAGAAGGTGCCGCCGGTTCCGGCGTTGAACGGTAATCCGCCTTGCGGTTACGTATCTGGTATTGGTACACAGCCTTGTTGTGCTGCGCAAACGTCGCGGAGAACACGTGTGAGCCGTCCCCGCGCGCCACAAAGAACAAGGCATCACCCTCATCCGGGTGCAGTGCGGCATCCAGTGCCTGCCGACCGGCCAGTGAGATCGGGCTGGGCGGCAAGCCATGGTTGCGATAGGTGTTGTAGACGTTGCTGCGATCCAGCAGATGGCGTTTGCGCAGATTGCCGGAGAAGTCCGTTCCAAGGCCGTAGATCACCGTGGGGTCGGTTTCCAGTCGCATGCCTTTACGCAAGCGCCGCACAAAGACACCGGCTATTTGAGGACGCTCGGAGGCCACGGCGGTTTCTTTTTCAACAATCGAGGCCATCACCAGTGCCTGATAGGGCGTACTGTACGGCAGATCCTTGTCTCGCTGGCTCCATGCCTCCTGTAACTGGTTTTGCATACGCTGGTAGGCTTGGGTAATGACCGAAGAGGCTAATGCGCCACTGGGATAAACATAGGTGTCCGGATACAACCAGCCTTCGGGGTTGCCATCAATACCAAGATATTGCCCAACCTGTTCTGGCGTCAGTGGCTGGATATCCTGCTTGAGCTTGTTGGCGCTGGCGATATTGGCCAATGCATCCACCAGACGGGTGCCTTCAATCAGCCGTACCCGATAGGTGACCGCTTCGGCGGTTTCAAGCCAGGCGAGCAACTCCGGGCCAGTCAGCTGTGGCGGAACATCGTACTCCCCGGCGCGCAAGTGTTGTTTATTTAATACTCGGGCCTGGATACGTAACAGCAAGGCCGAAGGCAGCCACCCATCGGCTTCCCATTGTCGGGCTTTGCCAGTCAGGGTATCCCCCGCCTTGATCTCGATACGGACAAGGTCATCATTGCTGGCAGGTAACGTCCAGACCGCCAGGCTCAAAGCCAGCAGCAGTACTGGCAAGGTAGCGATCAACGCCAATATTTTTTTCAAAAAAGACTCTCCAGTCTGGTCTGCAACGCCCGCATGACATCCAATGCTTCAGAGGTTGGGGCATAGCTTGTCGTGTCCATTCGGGCCACCGGCACAATCCCCATCAGGCTGTTGCTCATAAACAGCGCATCGGCCTGTTTGATGTCATCCAGCGACAAGCCAGTGACGGTGACATCCAGCTGTTGCAGCAACCACTGCCGCACCACGCCATTGACACCGGATGTCACCAGTGACGGCGTCAACCATTGCCCACCACGACGGATTATCAGATTGGAATAACATCCTTCTATCACCTGTTCCTGATCGTCCAGCATCAGGCTTTCATCCCAGCCTGGCTGGAATTCTGCCCGGGCCAACACCTGCTCAAGCCGATTCAGGTGTTTTAATCCGGCCAGCCGGGGCTGCCGCCCAAGCCGTACCGGGTTCACTCCAATGGTCAACCCAGGGCACTCAGCCGACAACCCGCTCCAGCGCCACTGGGGGGCATCAAACAGGTGCAGCTGCAGATTGATCGCTGTCGGTTCGGGGATGGCATAACCTCGCGGCCCAGTGCCACGACTCAGCAGCAGTTTGACCGCCGAGTAACGATCCAGCCGTTGAGGCTCGGGCAGCGTCGCCAGTGCTTGCAAGACGTCGTCCATGGTGGCTGACGGGAAGCGCAGCGCCGTTATTCCGGCCTGTAGCCGGGCCTGATGCAATGGCCATAAAGGAATACGGCCAGCGGACAGGCGCATGGTTTCGAACAAACCGTCGCCATAGTGCAGGCCTCGGTCAGTGGCAGGCCAATCGTCCTGCCACTGACCCGCCAATCGACAAAGTACCCTAGTCACTGGTCTTAGCCGTTAAAACGCGAGAATAGCAAGCTGCCGTTAGTGCCGCCAAAACCAAAGGAGTTGGACAGTGCAATCGACACATCAGCCTTGCGGGCGGTATGCGGCACATAATCCAGATCGCAACCGTCATCCGGATTGTCAAGATTGATTGTCGGCGGAATGATGCCATCCTGAATCGTCAAAATGGTGAACATGGCTTCAATCGCCCCTGCCGCACCCAACAAGTGGCCAGTCATGGATTTGGTCGATGACACCGCCAGTTTGTAGGCATGATCCCCAAACAGCGTCTTGATGGCGTTGGTTTCGGCAATATCACCCACTTGCGTCGATGTGCCGTGCGCGTTGATATAGTCCACCTGATCCGGTGTCACACCGCCATCTCGCAGCGCATTGGTCATCGCGGTGCACGCACCTGAACCGTCTACCGGTGGACTGGTCACATGGTAGGCGTCATCGCTCATGCCCAATCCGATCAGTTCGGCATAAATATGAGCACCACGTGCCTGGGCATGTTCCAGTGATTCCAGCACCAGAATCGCTGCGCCATCACTCAGTACAAAACCGTCACGGTCTTTATCCCATGGGCGACTGGCTTTTTCCGGCTCGTCGTTATGGGTGCTCATGGCTCTTGCGGCCGCAAAACCAGCCATACCCAGCGGAGAAGACGCACCTTCTGTGCCTCCTGCCAGCATCAGGTCGGCATCGCCGTACGCAATCGTCCGGGCGGCGTAACCGATATTGTGGGTACCTGTGGTACAGGCGGTCGTAATAGCAAAATTAGGGCCCTGCAGGCCATGACGAATGGCAATATTGCCCGACGCCATATTAATCACCGCAGCGGGCACCAGGAAAGGTGACACCCGGCGAGGACCGCTTTTGGTCAGTTGCTGGTAATTCTGCTCAATGGTGTTCAGTCCACCAATTCCTGAACCAACGGCAACACCGAAGCGTGTGCGATCGAGATCTTCAGGAAATCCGGCATCCTGCATCGCTTGTTCGGCTGCCACCATTGCGTATTGCAAGAACGGGTCGAGTTTGCGTGCTTCCTTGGCCGACATAACACTGGTTACATCGAAGTCTTTTACTGACCCGACAATTCGGGTTGAATAGCTGCTGGCATCAAAATGCGTTACCGGTCCGATGCCGGATTTGCCCTGACACACTGCTTGCCAGGTTGTCGCCACGTCCAGACCCATTGGGTTAACAGTTCCCAGGCCCGTTACCACTACGCGTCGTTTCGTCATCACTGTTTTCGTTTCCCCGTCTCAGACACAAAAAAAGCCGCGTCCGAAGAGGCGGCTTTCAGACGTCGCGATTATTACAGATTCGCAACGATGTAGTCGATTGCTTCCTGAACGGTAGTCAGCTTCTCGGCATCTTCGTCTGGAATCTCAGTCTCAAATTCTTCTTCCAGAGCCATTACCAGCTCTACAGTGTCCAGAGAATCTGCACCCAGGTCATTAACGAAAGAAGAAGCTGCTTTCACTTCGTCTTCTTTAACGCCCAGCTGTTCGCAGACGATTTTTTTTACGCGTTCTTCGATATTGCTCATGTTTTTTCCTACCGTTTCAGTGTTTCGAAGGTCAGTGCGACCCTAACCCATATTCATACCGCCATTCACATGAATGGTCTGGCCTGTAATGTATTTCGCTTCGTCACTGGCCAAAAAGGCAACAGCACTGGCAATCTCGTCTGGCCGCCCCAAGCGCTTGCTTGGAATGGACGACAGGATGGCTTCTTTTTGGGCTTCAGGCAAGACGTCCGTCATGTCTGTTTTGATAAAACCCGGTGCAACACAATTAACCGTGATGTTGCGACTGGCCACTTCCTGTGCCAGAGAACGGGAAAAGCCTTCCAGACCGGCCTTGGCCGCTGCATAGTTAGCCTGACCCGCATTACCGGTAGTGCCGATAATGGAGCTGATATTAATAATGGCACCGGCTCTCGCCTTGATCATCGGTTTGACCAGTGCCTTACAGACACGGAACACGCCGGTCAGGTTGGTATTAATCACTGCATGCCACTCATCGTCGCTCATACGCAGGAACAGGTTGTCACGAGTAATACCGGCGTTATTCACCAGTACTGCGGGCGTACCATGCTCAGCAACCAGCGCCTTGAGGGCCTCACTGGTCTGTTCTGCATCTGAAATATTCAGCACCACGGCGTCGTTGTCGGCATCGATTACTTGTAATGCCTCACGAATAGCCGCTGCACCCGATTCACTGGTCGCCGTGCCGATGACCTTGTATCCTTTGCCTGCCAGGCGCTCGGCCACCGCTCGCCCAATACCCCGGGATGCGCCAGTAACCAGTGCCAGTGCCTTGTCTGTCATGCTTATTGTCCTTGAATCATGGCCATGACTGCCTGGGCGCTGGCAAGATCACCAGTACCACAGGTTGTCAGGGTTTTATCGATACGCTTGTTGAGCCCTGCCAATACCTTGCCAGGACCAAATTCAATCGCCACATCCGCTTTGCTGCGTACTGCAGCAATCGCACCCGTCCAGTCAACCGGGCTGTACAACTGATCCAGCAATTTTTCTTGCATTTCCGCCAAGGGTGCCGGTTCATTGTCAACGTTGTGATACACCGGAAATTCCGTCGCCCGCCAGTTGACGTCTGCCAGAGCACCTTTGAAATTCTGTGCCGCTGCCCGCATCAGGCTGGAGTGAAACGGGCCACTCACCGCCAATGGCAAAGCCCGTTTGGCACCGGCTGACTTGGCCAGCTCGATGGCTTTTTCAATACCAGCCATATCACCGGCAATAACAATTTGGCCAGGTGCATTAAAATTGGCCGGTTCGACCACTCCAGCTGGTTTGGCATCGTCACAAACCTGACGCAGAGTGGCTTCATCCAGCCCCAGAATCGCGGCCATGCCGCCCTGACCGGCAGGAACGGCTTGCTCCATCAGCTGGCCTCGCTGCCGTACCAGACGGACAGCATCAACAAAATCAATCGCATCAGCGGCGACCAGCGCCGAATATTCACCCAACGAATGACCGGCCGCGGCAACAATTTGCAACGCAGGACAATGAGCCTGAATCAAGCGCAACAGGGCAACACTGGACGTCAGCAAGGCTGGCTGGGCATTATAGGTCTGGTTGAGTGTTTCCGCCGGGCCATCCTGGGTCAACGCCCAAAGATCGAACCCAAGCGCTTCCGAGGCTTCTGCAAAGGTATCACCGATCAGGCTGTATTCTGCAGCCAAATCCGCCAGCATACCCACTTGCTGAGCACCCTGACCGGGGAAAATTGCGATTACTTCTGTCATATTATCAATCACCAAATCGGTTAGCTGCCGTTGTTGTAGCGGGCATGTATTGATACCAGTTGGAAACCGGTTCCAGAGGCCAAAGCACACTGATTCAAAACAAATACGGTGTCCAATAACCCGGAAGCGGCGCCATAGTAGGATTCTCGCTCGCTCCAGTAAACACCCAATTGGCACAATTTTAATGAATTTGTTTCAGGCAATCGCCTCTTGCATGGGCAAAATCTGCCTGATTAGTGCCTCACGGTCATGATTTATGGCCTGCTCAACCAAATACCCCATGGCAAATTCATAAGTAGATATATCAGATTTACCGTGGGTTTTCACCACCACACCATCAATTCCCAACAACATGGCACCGCCATGTCGAGTGGGTGCAATACGTTTGTGAATACGCTTGAACGCCTGCCGCAACAAGGGCGACACCAGCCGCAACACCCAATGCTGCTTGAGTTCGTCTTTTACCATCTGGGTGAGCCAGTCGGTCAACCCTTCACTGGTTTTCAGCGCGATATTACCGGTAAAACCATCACAGACCATAACATCCAGATCACCACGATACAGATCATCGCCTTCATAAAAACCGGCGTAGTTCTCAGGCAACAAACAGCTGAGTATCGAATCGGCAGTACGGATATCCGCCGTGCCCTTGCCAGACTCATGACCAACATTCAGCAAGCCCACATCCGGCCGCTCTATTTTCATGGAACGGCACCAGGCCACCCCCAGTACAGCAAACTGCACCAGCTGCGACGAGGTAGCTCCCAGAGAAGCCCCCAGATCTAACAGCAACAAAGGTTTGCCACGGGTCGGGATTTGCGTTGCCAGAGCAGGACGATCGATACCAGGAAGTACACCCAACAAGCGGCGAGAAAGAATCATCAGTGCACCCGTGCTGCCAACTGACAACACACCTTGCACTTCACCATCGCGATACGCACACAGAGCCATCACCATGGATGAAGACTGGCGCTTTTTAAGTACTACAGAAGGGTTTTCATCAACCGCGATACTGGTACCGCAACCTACAATCCTGATACGGTCAGAAAACTCTGCCGTGCTCCGGGTGGCTTCACCAACCCAGCCTTGCTCAACAAACAGCATCACCCTGACTTGCCGATGCTTGCCAAGCAGGTTTTTGCAGCCATAAAACGCAGCGCGGGGACCTAAGTCCCCGCCCATGGCATCTACCGCGATGGTTAACATCTTAGTTGGTGCCAGTCTCCACAACTTTTTTACCACGATAGAAACCATCATCGCTCACATGGTGACGACGGTGGATTTCACCCGTGGTTGGATCTGTGGTCAGGGCTACTGAAGCAGTATCCAGTGCATCGTGTGAACGACGCATGCCACGCTTGGATCGAGTTACTTTGTTTTTCTGAACAGCCATGATTGGCTCCTACACTATTTCTGTTTGAGCTGTGCCAAAACGTCAAACGGGTTGGGCCGCTTTTCGTTACTGATTATGTCTTCAGGCTCGGGCTGCTGAATCTGACATTCGGACTCGGGATGGGTTGGAAAAGCAGGCAGTGCCAACAGCACTTCGTCTTCCAACACCGACCACAGGTCGATCACGCCATTTTCGTCCATTTCCACAGGTTCAAGACGTTTAGGTAAATTTCTCGCCTGCTCGTCATTAAAAACCAAACCCAGTGAAAACTGACTACCAACCGCTATCTCCACTCTCCCCAGACAACGCTGGCAAGTCATGGCGACACGAGTAGAACAACTACCCACAATCATACGAAAACGTTCAGCATCTTTTTCGAAAGAAATAACGCAGTCGATCGGTGCCAGACACTGATCGACGGCTTCGTTCAGACGAGGAAGATCGGAACTGTTGATTGCTGCCTTAAACTGTTGATTATGTTCAACAAGTTTAGGTGCATCAACCCGGTGGGGTATTTGTGCCTCTGCCATAGTGCGCGAGATAATAGGTATCTCGCCTCCTGTTGTCAAAATTATTTGATTAACCAACGCCAGTATCAGCGCAGCGTAATACCCTGATCGACAAAAACACTGGAAAGCCCACGACCCATACTGGCTCCCAGGCGTCCAACCAGCTCTTCAAAACGGTTGGGCCGCAAGGTGAAGTTGACCAGGGTTTCGGTATCCAACTGTTCTCGTGCCAGTTGGCTGGTAGATGACAGGCCGTCAATCAGCCCCATCTCCAGTGCTTGTTCGCCAGACCAGATCAAACCACTGAACATATCCGGGGTTTCTTTCAGACGATCGCCACGGCCGTTGCGTACCTGCTCAACAAACTGTTTATGGGTAACTGCCAGAACGCCTTCCCAGAATTCACGCTCATCAGCACGCTCCGGCAAGAATGGATCCAAAAACCCCTTGTGTTCCCCGGCGGTGTAGCTTCTGCGCTCAACCCCCAGCTTGTCCATTACATCCACAAAACCAAAGCCGGAACCCACCACACCAATAGAGCCAACCAGGCTGGCCTTGTCGGCATAAATTTCATCGGCGGCAGCGGCAATGTAATAAGCCCCGGAAGCACCCAGGTCTACGATCACGGCATACACTGGAAAATCCGGGCGGGTTTCTTTCAGGCGCTTGATCTCGTCATACACATAACCGGCCTGTACCGGGCTTCCCCCGGGTGAGTTGATGCGCAGAATCAATCCAAGGGCATCCTGATCTTCAAATGCTTTGCGAATCCCACTGATCAGCGCATCGGCACTGGCTTCCTTGTCTGCCGCAATGGCACCTGTGACTTCAACTACCGCCGCAAATGGCTCGCCGCCAGCACTGCCCCCTGCTGCTGCATCTTCCAGTGGTGTACGGAACATCCACAGCACAACAAACAGATAGCTGAACATCAGCACCCGAAAAAATATTCCCCAACGGCGTGACCGTCGCTGTTCCTTTTGCAAGTCCATCACCAACTTGCTGATCAACTTCCACTCTTTACTGCTGTCTTCAGGACGATTCATGCATGACTTCCAATTTATTCAGTGACAACATACAGACAACTTTATTTACCAGCCGTTGATAAATGCCGGGCAAGCCAGGCATCAAGCCCGGCGATGTTATGACACATCACCAAGGGCCGACAAGCGGACAAGGCCACTTCATCGTGAGCACCGTGACTCATGGCCACACATGCCATTCCGGCAGCATTGGCCATATCAAGATCATAGGTGGTATCCCCTACCATTAACGCCCTCGATGCTGGAATTCTCAATTGCGCCAGAATTTCCTGCAGCATCAGCGGATCGGGTTTGGAGCAGGTTTCATCGGCACAACGGGTGGCAGCAAACCGGCGCCGCAACGTCAGATCATCCAGAATACGATCCAGCCCCCGCCGACTTTTACCTGTCGCAACGGCCAACAATATGCCTTGTTCCTGCAAACGCGCCAACATCGTTTCTGCCCCGGCAAACAACCCCATCGCCACCGGGCTGTCTGAGACAAAATGACGGGCGTAACACTCTTTCATCGCCGCCATGTTCTGCTCATCAATAGCTGGCCATAGTGTTGTAATGGCTTCAGGCAATCCCAGGCCAATAATATTCTGCACCTGGGCATCCGTGACCGGAGGCAAACCGATAATCCGTCCTGCTCGCTGCATACTGTCCACAATCCGCCCCGTGGAATCAGCCAGCGTACCATCCCAATCAAAAACAATGAGGTCATAGCTCATAACCACAGCCTTCCTTTATAAGTAGTCGCTCAAAATCTGCATTCGGAGGTGCCGTCAGCGACAACGCCTCTCCGGTTAATGGATGGCGAAACTCCAGTCGCAAGGCATGTAAAAACAACCGCCTGACCCCATGCTGCTGATCGATCGCCACTTGTGCACGATCCCGATATTTTTCATCCCCGGCAATGGCAAACCCCTGAAACTGGCAATGAACCCGAATCTGATGGGTTCGACCGGTGACAGGTTCCGCTTCCAGCAAGGAATAATGCGGGCCGCTCGACAACAACCGGTAGCGGGTATGCGAGGCCTTGCCTTCAGCATCCACCAACATAATGCGCTCACCGGACTGGCGCTCGGATTTTTTTAGCGGTGCCTTCACCTCAGTAACAGACAAAGGCCAGTGACCGTGTACCAGAGCCAGATAACGCTTCCGGATACCGACTTTGTTCACCAGCATTTTCTGCAACGCTACCAGCGCCGATCGTTTGCGCGCAATCATGATAATACCGGACGTATCCCGATCGAGCCGGTGCACCAGCTCCAGAAAGCTGTGATCCGGATACAACTGCCGCATGGCTTCAATCAGGCCCAGATTGACGCCACTGCCGCCATGCACCGCCAAACCATGCGGCTTGTTAATGGCAATCAGGGCATCGTCTTCATAAACAATGGCTTTTTTCAGCCCCGCCAGCAGATCTGCCGAAGCATGGCCAACCGCCTGTTCCTGGGGCAAACGCACCGGAGGAATACGTACAACATCACCCGCGGCCACACGAGAGTCGGCCTTTACTCTTCCCTTGTTAACCCGGACCTCGCCCTTGCGGATAATGCGATACACCAGCGCGCGCGGTACCTTTCCCAGCACTGCCATCAAAAAATTATCGACACGCTGGCCATCGTTATCCGTCGTCACTTCCAGCAACGACACCTTGGTGGTATCTATTTCAAACTTTGCCATATATTCAGGGTAACCACCGGCGTGATTGCTGCAACAAGCGCCGGATTTAAAGAGAATTGAGTGTCACATTACCGCGACAGAGAATCTAATACTTTGCTGACTTCATACTTTGTTGCTATATTCCAGCGGCATTCGGGTCTTACACAAACATTTTGACCGATGCAAGTATCGCCAACATCGAAAGCGGCGAGTATAGAAGAAGAAGAGTCAGCAACAAAACTCTTCGCAAGATTTAACACGGCAGGCTTGCCAGTATAACAGGTCGTATAAACGAGCGTCGGACTTGACGGGTCAGTGAGATAGCTGCGGGCAACTTGCCCCAGCCCCGGCCAGCAGAGTCCCCGGACACACAAAACGTCCGCCAAACCTCGCCCTGTACGATCAACCATATTGGCGCCGCCCGGTGAGATAAACCACGCAGCGACCTGCGGGCGATCTCGCATTATCAAATTATGGACGGTGTTGCCGATACCAGACCACAAACCGGTCCGGGCAACACTCTGATGCAAGCCACCTCCCGCAGCGCTAATACCCCTGCCGCAGCGTGGCCAACTGCCCAGAGTGACAACAGACAGCAACCTGACGTGTCGGAGCCTCAACGAAGGCCCCTATGCTTACACACTGAGACAGACCGGGCAGTCATTGCGCGGTGCTGGCAGGATAAAGCAAAGCACCCATAAAAATTTTGGTATTGGCCAGTCATATCAACGACTGGAATTGCCATCAGAGTACGTTGCCCTACTGAGCAATTTGTACTGCATGAAAAGAATGCTGATTAACGCGACTCAACCTGAAGAGTTGCGCGTAGCCCTGGTAGACGGCCAAAAACTCTACGATCTGGACATTGAATCCGGTGCTCGCGAACAGAAAAAATCCAACATCTACAAAGGCCGGATCACTCGAATAGAGCCCAGCCTTGAAGCAGCATTTGTGGATTTTGGTGCCGAGCGCCACGGCTTTTTGCCGTTAAAGGAAATCTCCAAAGAATACTTTGCCCGCGATCCCGGCCCTGGCCGTATCAACATCAAGGACGTCCTGCGCGAAGGCCAGGAAATCATCGTCCAGGTCGATAAAGAAGAACGCGGCAACAAAGGTGCAGCCTTGACGACCCAGGTCAGCCTGGCAGGTCGTTATCTGGTATTGATGCCCAACAATCCTCGTGCCGGTGGTATTTCCCGCCGTATCGAAGGGGATGAGCGTACCGAACTGCGTGAAGCCATGAAAGACGTCACGGTTCCCGACAAAATGGGCGTGATCGTCCGTACTGCCGGTATTGGCCGCAGCGGTCAGGAACTGCAATGGGATCTCGACTACCTGGTGCAACTGTGGGATGCCATTCAACGCGCCTACAACGAAGTCAAAGCCCCTGCCCTGCTGCTGCAAGAAAGCAACGTGATCATTCGTGCGATTCGCGACTACCTGCGTCAAGACGTAGGCGAAGTGCTGATCGACACCGATGCCGCCTATGCCGAAGCCCTTGGTTTTGTGCAGCAAGTCATGCCGCACTATCAGAACAAGTTCAAGCGCTACGACGACAGCGTGCCGCTGTTTAACCGTTACCAGATCGAAACCCAGATCGAAAGCGCCTTCCAGCGTGAAGTCAAGCTGCCTGCCGGTGGCTCGATTGTTATCGACCCGACCGAAGCACTGGTATCGATCGATATCAACTCCTCACGCGCCACCAAAGGCAGCGATATTGAAGACACAGCCTTCAATACCAACCTCGAAGCTGCCGATGAAATTGCGCGCCAGCTGCGTCTGCGTGACATGGGTGGCCTGGTTGTTATCGACTTTATCGACATGCTCTCCAACAAGCATCAGCGTGAAGTCGAAACACGCCTGAAAAAAGCCCTCGAAATGGATCGCGCCCGCGTTCAGGTTGGCCGTATTTCCCGCTTTGGATTGATGGAAATGTCTCGTCAGCGCCTACGCCCGTCACTGGAAGAAACCAGTGGCCACGTTTGCCCACGCTGTAACGGCACCGGTGTTATCCGTGACATCCAGTCCACTGGCCTGTCCATTCTGCGCCTGATTGAAGAAGAAGCCGCCAAGGAAAACACTGGCCAGGTACGTGCCATTGTGCCGGTATCGGTCGCCAGCTTCTTGCTGAACGAAAAACGCAAACTGATTGACGCCATCGAAAGCCGTCACGGTAACCGTGTTGTCGTTTTGCCAAATCCGAACATGGACACGCCGCATTTTGAAGTCCTGCGCCTGCGTCCAGATGACACCCTGGTAGGAGAGGTTTCCTACGAGCACCGCTTTGATGAAGTCGAACCGGAATACGGCATCGACACCAATCTCAAAGAAACAGCCAAAACCCAACAGGCAGCCGTTAAAGGTGTGGTTCACGCCAAGCCAGTAACCACCACCGCTGTACCAGAACCAGCTGCAGCAGCTCCAGCCGCCACCCCGGTTGCTGCCGCGCCGGCCGCCAATAACAACCCGGGCATGATAGAGAAAGTGGCGTCTTTCCTGTCTGGCCTGTTTGGTGGCGATTCCGGCAACAGTAGCACTACCAGCAGCCCGGCGGCCAAAACAGCAGCACCGGCAGCCACGCCATCCACACCAGCAGCGGCCAATAGCAATCGCAGCAGTAGCAGCACCAATCGCCGCCGTTCAGAGTCCTCCCGTAGCGAAGAACGCTCCGGTAATGGTGGCCGTCGTCGTCGCAACAACGCCGGTAATACCGACAGCAACGACAGCCAAACGGATAACGACAAGCCGCGTAACAACCGCAACGAAGAGCGAGCCAGTCGCCCACGTCGCGAAGAACGCCAGTCCGGCAACCCGGACAACGATTCATCCAACCGGGAAAACAACCGCAGCCGTAGCCGTAACCGTCGTCGCGAACGTCCGGAAGACAGCAGCAACACCGCGGTTACCGACAAAAACATTGAAAAAACATCCGAGCAGGTAACGGACAAGGCCACCAAAGAGGCCACCAGCACCCCGCAGGAAACGACCGACAACAACACAACCAACAACTCGGCAACAGAGACCTCGTCGAACAATCGTCGTCGTCCACGTCGTGACCGCAGTCGTGGCAGCAGTGAATTCCGTCGTGAAGCGCCAAAACCAGGTGCAGAAGAAGGAGAAAAGCAGTCCATCGCACCTGCGAGCCGCAATGCCAGCTCCTCAACCACGGCAACCGACAGCAGCAATGAGTCCGGCAGTGAAGAAAAATCACCACGCCGTTCACGTCGTCGTCGTCGCAGCCGTAATGAAGATCGCCAAACTGAAGCAGCAGCAGAAACCACAACAGCAGCAGAAACGGCAAGCGCTGACACGGTAGCGACCGAAACCGCCGCTACCGCAACCACGGCACCAGAAGCTGAAACTGAAACTGAAACCAAGGTTGCAGAAAGCACAGCGACCGAGAGTAACGTTGCAGCCACTGCGGCTACCGACGACAAGACCGCTACTGCTGCTGCCACCGCTGTCGATACCAGCGCTGATGCAACAGACACTGCGGTTACCACGCCGTCTGAAACCACGGACACCCCGGCCACTGACGCAGCAGCTGAACCCGCTCCGCAAGCGGAAGCAGCCCCGACGCCAGAAAAAGCAGAGACGACCGAAGAAACCCGTCCCCGCCGTCGCCGTCGTAGCCGTAATCGCTCAAACCGCGACAACACATCCGAATCTGCAGCAACAGAGCAGCCGGATAACAACGCGAAAGCCGAAACAGCAAGCCCGGAACCGGCTCCGGCAACAGCCAGCGCCCCGGCACCGGTTGACACTGCTGAGCAACCAGAGCCAGTCAAAACAGAAGCCAAAGAAGCCGTCACCGAGACCGTGACCGCCGAAGTGACGGAAGCCAAAACTGCTCCAGCAACCGAGACAACCGCCACGGCAGAAGCGACGGTCGCAGTGGAAACACCGCCAGCGGCAGACACCACGAAGGAACAGACAGCGCCTCGCCGCCGTCGTAACCGTCGCCAAAACTACCGTGCGCCGAATGATCCTCGCAACCAGGGTGACGTTAAAACCGAGTCAGAAACAGCAGCCAAACCGCTGGATACGACAGAGACTTCAACCACCACGCCTGCAGAGGAACCAGTACTTGCTGCTGAACCAGTCGCTGCTGCTAAGGTTGTTGAGGCTAAAGAAGCTGAAGTGAAAACAGAAGACGAAGTAAAAACAGAAGCCGAAGTAAAAACAGAAGCCGAAGTAAAAACAGAAGCCGAAGTAAAAACAGAAGCCGAAGTGAAAACAGAAGCCGAAGTAAAAACAGAAGCCGAAGTAAAAACAGAAGCTGAAGTGACAGTCGATGATCCTGCGCCAGCCAAACCTGTCGCAGAAACCACGACCAAAGCCAACGACACAGCAGCTGACAGCAAGGTTGCAGTCACACCGGCGGAAACAACCGCCACTGACGACACCGCAACCAGCAAAGATCCGAAATCCTCCTGATTTCTGGACAATAGACGAAAACAGGCGGACTCCCCAAAGTCCGCTGGCTTTCTATTCAAAAGGCCTGCCATCGTGCAGGCCTTTTGAATTTCACCATCAATCGATACTCCCTCTCCAGCCAAGCCGGTGCAACCACACGAATTCGGACACAACTGCGCCAATCTTGCCGATATGTCCAATAGCAACCAAGATTTCGACCAATAACATTCTCTCCTGCCCCGCTACGTGCTAGTTTTAAACGATATTCAGATAAGGACGAGGTAGAGGAACCTGTGGATCAGCCTTCACGTATCCTGGTTGTCGATGACGTCGCCAACAACATTCAGGTCGCCATGAATATCCTGCGTGAAGACAACTACGAACTGTCTTACGCCATGTCGGGTAACGATGCCCTCGCTTTATTGCGAACCCAGTCTTTTGACCTGATTTTACTCGATGTCATGATGCCCGATCTGGATGGCTTTGATGTCTGCACACGCATCCGCAAAGACCTCAAGCATCGGGACATCCCCATTATCTTTCTCACCGCACGGGCGGATGTCGATTCAGTGGTCAAGGGCTTCGAGCTTGGAGGGGTCGACTACATCATCAAACCCTTTCATGCCGCCGAATTGCTCGCCCGGGTGCGCACTCATCTGGAGCTGCATACTGCCAAAGCGCTGCTGCAAAAGCACAATATCAGCCTGCGTCAAAAAGTAGAGCTGACCGAAAAACGCCTACTCTCCGAGCTGGAGCAAACCCAGCTGGAAATGATCCATATCCTCACCGAGCTGATGGAGTTCACTTCCGATGAAACCGGCCGCCATATCAAACGTGTGGCCGAATACTCGCAACTGCTGGCACAGCTGCACAACAGCCTGACCGAAGAAGATGCCGTCATCATCTTCCACGCTTCCCCGATGCACGATATCGGCAAGGTCTTTGTGCCTGAAGCGATTCTTCACAAGCCCGGAAAACTGACGGCAGAGGAATACGACACCATGAAAACCCACACCACCTGTGCCCATAATTTCCTCAAGAACTCGCCCCGTCGTATTCTCAAGGCTGCGGATACCATCGCCTGGCAACATCATGAACGCTGGGATGGCAGCGGCTACCCGCTGGGCCTCAAAGGCCATGATATTCATATCTATGGCCGCATTGTGGCTCTGGCCGACGTCTTCGACGCCCTGTCCCACCAGCGCATATACAAACCGGCCTGGACCATGGCAGACACCACCGCCTACATTATCAATAACAGCGGCACCCATTTTGACCCTTATCTGGTCGAGCTGTTTCGGGACAACCTGGATCAATTCATTGCGCTTGCAGAAGTGTAGCCACTGGCAACAAGCCAGCTGGCTCAGGAACAGCAGAACCCTGCTCCTGCTGTTGACGCTATTATTGTCCTCAACGGTCGTGGCCGGATTCGAACTCACTCCGGAAGAACAAGCCTGGATCGATGCCCACCCCACCGTCACGGTGGCGGTCGAGCGTAACTGGGCCCCTTTTGACTTTGTAGACTACAACGGTAATCCAGATGGCATTTCCCAACGCCTGATCAGCAATATTCTGGCCTCAGTCGGCATCCAGCCCGATTATCGTATCGATGACTGGTCCAGCTTGCTGCGTGATGCCCGTTCCGGCGAGATTCTGATCTTGCCTTCCCTGGTCCACACCCCTGCGCGGCAAGAATATTTGCACTTCACCAAGCCTTACCTGCGTTTAAGTGAGTATTTTTTTGGTCACAGCGATCTGGTGGGCGCCAGCAAAGAGATGCTGATGAAACAGCGTCTGGTCATGCCTGCCGACTTCGCTCTGGATGAAAGCATCCGGGCTCTTTACCCCGACCTCACTATTCTCACCGTGTCCAATCTGGATGAAGCCATCCGCATGATACTGGAAGGCCAGGCCGACTTGCTGATCGATATCTACGCGGTGATGCATTACAAACTCAGCCGTCAGGGCATCATCAATATCAAGCCACTGGTGCCTTATGATGCCGTGAACCTGCATATGGCCGTGCCTCGTTCACAGCCAATCCTGCAAGGTATTATCGACAAGGCGTTGCTGGAAATATCCGCTGCAGATATCAGTGCCCTGTCACAAACCTGGTTGCCTGACCACCCAAGCAGCAATCATCAGCTATTATTGTCGCGCCATGAAATCGAATGGCTACAGCAGCACCCGCAAGTCACTGTTGATGCCCACTTCCTGCCTCCTCTGGTGATCACCGAAGGAGAACAAATCGGTGGCATCGCGGGTGAATATTTCAGCCGGGTCGGCAAGGCTCTGGATATTCGCTTTGCGCCCAATCCCTCCGACCATCATGCCGATATCATTATCTGCGATCTCAACGATTCTGCACTCAATGACGACTATCGAGCGGTCGCAACGCTACTGGAAACTCCGGTCGTTATTCTGATGACCGAGGATGCGGCGTTTATCGATGACGAACAGCAGCTCAGCCGCTTGCGAGTAGGAATACTGGCATCTGCCAGTTTTGACCAACTGTTGGGCAAGCGGATTCCCGGTTTATTGCTGACCCATATCGACTCCCCTACCCAGCTGCTGGACATGCTCGAAGCCGGGCAACTCGACGCCGTGACCATGCCTCTGATACAAGCCAATCACCTGCTGCGGCTGGAGAACTTTCGTCATCTCAAAGTGGTGGGTAAAACCAGCGTGACAATTCAACCCGCCATTATGGTAAACCGCCAGTCACCGGAGTTGATGTCGGCTATCTTGGCCACCGGAATCAAACTCAGTGATGCCGACCGGCTGTCCGTTCTCAACCAATGGTCAAATATCCAGTTTGCCGAACGCATCAACTATCAGCTGGTTGCCAGTGTTGTTGCCGTTTTCATCCTCTACATCATTATCAGCATTTACTGGAACCGCCGCCTGAGCAAGGAAGTCGAGCAGCGCAAACAGACCGAGCAGGCCTTGCAAACCGAACGTGACAACTTCAAAACCCTGTTCAAGGAAGCCACCGAAGGCAATCTGATCTTTCAGTTTGGCCAGTGTATCGCCCACAACCACGCCACCGAACGACTGCTGGGTTATCGCAACGGCCGCAATATCGACGGCATGACACTCGCCAATGCCACGCCATTAACCCAGCCCGATGGCCGCGAGTCTGAAGAGGTGATCACCCGGGCCTTTGCGACCTGTCTCAACAATGGCACCTTTCACCTGGAACTGATGATTCGCCGTCAGGATGGTACCCAACGCTGGCTTGATATTTCCCTGACGCGCATTCACTACGAAGGCCAGCCAGCCATTTATGCCGTACTGAAAGATATTTCAGAGCAGAAACGGCTCACCGCTGAACTGGCCCGCGCCCGCGACAAGGCCGAAGTCGCCAACCGCGCCAAGTCGGAATTTCTCGCCAATATGAGCCATGAAATCCGCACCCCCATGAACGCAATTATCGGCTTTACCGAGCTGTTGAGTGAGCAGCTCGACCAGCCTCGCCTGCGCTCTTATGTCGACACCGTACACAAAGCCAGCAGCTCATTACTGCAACTGATCAATGACATTCTGGATCTGTCGAAAATCGAATCCGGCAAGATGGCGATAACCAAGGCGCCCACCAATGTGAATGTTCTGATTGATGAAATCGCCCAGTTTTTCTCTCTCGCAGTCACCACCAAGGGACTGAATCTGGTCGTCAACACCGATACCCGATTACCGCTTTTTTTATTACTCGACGATGTCCGCCTGCGACAAATCCTGATCAATCTGGTGGGTAATGCCGTCAAGTTCACCCACCAGGGTGCCATCACACTCACCTCACGCACCTTGCACATCGACGATCACCTCAGCAAGGTCGACCTTGAAATCACCATCAGTGATACCGGCATAGGCATTGAGCCGGACCAGATTCAGGCCATTTTCACCGAGTTTGAACAACTCGACAGCCGCCACGCCGGTGGCACCGGGCTGGGGCTGGCCATATCCCAACGCCTGATTGAACGTATGGGAGGGAGCATCTCCGTCACCAGCAGCCCCGGCCAGGGATCAACATTTACCCTCAAACTGGTTGGTATCGACATCGCATCAGTTGAAACCGCTGACCGGACAGAGCCGGGACAAAACCTTGGTCGCCTCCGGATCGATGATTTTGAACCCTGCAGCATTCTGGTGGTTGATGACATAGACAATAACCGCGAACTGATTGCCCGTATTTTTGAGCACTCACAGATCCAGATTCTCACCGCAGCCAACGGCCAGGAAGCCCTCGATGCCGTCGCCTTGTCACCGCCGGATCTGGTGTTGATGGATATCCGCATGCCGGTAATGGACGGCTATGAAGCCACCCGAATCCTGCACAAGCGTTACCCGGGCCTGCCGGTGGTTGCACTGACAGCGTCGGTATTACAAGGGGGAGAATCTGCACCGGATTTGCAACGCTTTGACGCCCATTTGCAAAAACCGGTCTTGCAGCGTGAACTGATCAAGACACTGAAGCAGTTCCTCGCCACCAGAGACGAAAACAACCGCCCGGACACACCGGCAACAGCCAATACCACCACCGATACCACACCCTTACCCTTGTCGAACCCTCCCGACAGCAGCGTACTGGTGAGCATCAAGGACCAATTGATGCCGCTTTACGAGCAGGCCCGTCATACCCACAACCTGAAAGACATCGGCCAGTTTGCCCAGGCATTGCAGCAGTTATCGACCGCAGAAGGCATCACCTCACTGACTGAAATTGCCAGCAATCTGCTCGCCGCCATCGATACCTTCGACATTGTGTTGATCGAAAACCTGATGAGCAAATATCAAAGCCTGCTGGCCAGTACCGACCAGCCATAAAAATGCCCCCGGCCTGGCTAAGACCGAGGGCAAAAAACTGCGTTCCGCGAGGAGCATCGTGAACGCAGGTCACAGGGACTCCTGCTGTCTTCAGCTACAAACCCGGCAGGCTTTAATGGCCTGCCCGGCAGCTAAAACGTATCCCCGGGGATACGGACAAAACCTTCCATCAATACGCGAGCGGAACGACTCATCACGGCCTTTTGGGCACGCCATTCACCATCCACCAGCTCTGCCGCAGCACCGACTCGCAAGGTACCGGACGGGTGCCCAAAAATAACCGCGTCACGCTCGACACCACCGGCTGCCAGATTCACCAGCGTGCCGGGCACTGCCGCCGCAGTAGCAATGGCCACCGATGCCGTTCCCATCATGGCATGGTGCAATTTACCCATCGACAAGGCACGGACACAGACATCAATGGCGTCGGCCTCAATCTGCTTGCCACTGGACGAGACATACGCTGTCGCAGGGGCCACAAATGCAATTTTGGGAGTGTGCTGGCGAGCGGCTGCTTCTGAGATATCGTTAATCAATCCCATTTTGACCGCACCCCAGGCCCGCATGGTTTCAAAACGTGCCAGTGCTTCAGCATCGCTGTTGATGTCTTTTTGCAACTCGGTACCGGTGTAACCAATATCCGCAGCATTGACAAAAATGGTCGGAATACCGGCATTGATCATGGTTGCCTTGAAGGTTCCGATACCCGGTACTTCCAAGTCGTCGACCAGGTTGCCGGTTGGGAACATCGAGCCTTCGCCATCGGCCGGATCCATGAATTCCACTTCGACTTCTGCCGCCGGGAAGGTCACACCATCCAGCTCAAAGTCACCGGTTTCCTGTACTTCTCCCGCCGTGATGGGCACATGGGCAATAATGGTTTTACTGATGTTTTTCTGCCAGATACGTACCGTACAGACGCCGTTTTCCGGAATCCGCCCGGCATCCACAAAACCGGACATAATGGCAAAGGCACCCACCGCTGCCGTCAGGTTGCCACAGTTACCCGACCAGTCGACAAATGCTTTATTGATGGCTACCTGACCAAACAAATAATCCACATCATGGTCTGGCTGGGTGCTTTTATCCACGATAACGGTTTTCGAGGTGCTGGAGGTAGCGCCCCCCATACCATCGATCTGCTGACCGTAAGGATCCGGGCTGCCAATCACACGCTGCAGAATCTTGTCACGGGCTTCACCCGGCTCCTGAGCGGCAGGCGGTAAATCCTGGCGGCGAAAAAACACACCTTTTGATGTCCCACCACGAATATAGGTCGCCGGAATTTTAATTTGAGGAACGTGGGCCATATGGTCTCCTTGATGAGCCGGTACCGGGAAACAGGCACCGGCCATGTCTATAAATCGGTTCTGGACAAAACGAACCGCTGGCGGCCTCTTGTTTTCAGGGGCAACCAGCGGCTACGGAGTTTGCCGCTTATTCCTGTCCGAGGAAGTCCTTGGCAAACATTTGCAATACGCCACCGGCGTTATAAACACGTACTTCCGTTGCGGTATCCAGACGACAGGTCACCGGTACCTCAACCACCTCACCACTACGGCGAGTCACTTCAAGGGTCAGCTCACTGCGTGGAGAAATATCGCCTTTGATGGTGTAGGTTTCGGTGCCATCCAGACCCAGGGTCAGACGAGTGGTACCCGGCTTGAATTCCACCGGTAATACTCCCATACCCACCAGGTTGGTCCGGTGAATACGCTCGAAACCTTCCGCGACGATCACTTCCACGCCTGCCAGACGAACGCCTTTGGCGGCCCAGTCACGGGAAGAACCCTGACCATAATCAGCACCCGCCACAATAATCAGCGGCTGTTTGCGGTTCATGTAGGTTTCAATCGCTTCCCACATACGCATTTGTTCGCCTTCCGGCTCAACCCGCGCCAGAGACCCCTGAATCACGTCACCCTGCTCGTCACGACACATTTCGTTCAGCAATTTCGGGTTGGCGAATGTCGCACGCTGCGCCGTCAGGTGATCGCCTCGGTGCGTTGCATAGCTGTTGAAGTCTTCTTCCGGCAAGCCCATTTTGGCGCAGTATTCACCGGCCGCACTGTGTGCCTGAATCGCATTGGATGGCGACAGGTGGTCGGTAGTGATGTTGTCACCCAGCACCGCCAGAGGACGCATGTCTTTCATGCTGCGTTCACCCGCCAGGGCACCTTCCCAATAAGGAGGACGACGGATATAGGTCGACATTGGACGCCAGTCGTACAGTGGGCTCTCGGCTTGTTCGATTTCACCCAGATCAAACATCGGGATATAGACTTGCTTGAACTGCTCCGGCTTAACTGCGGAGGCAACGATGGCATCAATTTCTTCATCTGATGGCCACAGGTCTTTCAGGGTAATTTCCTTGCCATCAACCACGGCCAGGGCATCGTGCTCGATATCAAAACGCACCGTACCGGCAATCGCATAGGCCACAACCAGTGGTGGTGACGCCAGGAAAGCCTGTTTGGCATACGGATGGATACGACCATCAAAGTTACGGTTACCCGACAGTACTGCGGTGGCGTACAGGTCACGGTCGATAATTTCTTGCTGAATCGCTGGGTCCAGTGCACCCGACATGCCGTTACAGGTCGTGCAGGCATAAGCCACGATACCGAAGCCGAGTTTTTCCAACTCAGTCAGCAGGCCAGCTTCTTCCAGATACAGTTTGGCAACCTTGGAACCTGGTGCAAACGAGCTTTTCACCCAGGGTTTGCGAGTCAGGCCCAATTCATTGGCTTTTTTCGCCAACAATGCCGCTGCAACCACGTTGCGAGGGTTCGATGTATTGGTACACGAAGTAATCGCCGCAATAATCACCGCGCCATCCGGCATCAGGCCATCGGCTTCTTCCTGCTTGCCAGCAGCCAGTTTGCCTTCATCGGCGATACCGCGTTCGGTCAGATCCGAGGTTGGCAAACGACGATGCGGGTTGGACGGGCCAGCCATGTTACGAACCACAGAGGACAAATCAAACTGCAGCACGCGCTCGTATTCAGCGTCGACCAGCGCATCCGCCCACAAGCCGGTCTCTTTGGCGTATTGCTCAACCAGTGCGACTTGCTCAGGCTCACGCCCGGTCAGTTTCAGGTAATCAATGGTTTGGGAATCGATGTAGAACATCGCAGCGGTGGCACCAAACTCAGGACACATGTTAGAGATCGTGGCACGATCACCAATGGACAGGCTGGCGGCACCGGCACCGAAGAACTCAACATAGGCACCGACTACCCGTTCCTTGCGCAGGAATTCGGTTAACGCCAGAACAATATCGGTAGCGGTAATCCCGGGCTGACGTTTGCCAATCAGCTCAACCCCGGTAATGTCTGGCAGGCGCATCATGGATGGCAAGCCCAGCATCACGGTTTCGGCTTCCAGACCACCAACACCAATCGCGATAACGCCCAGCGCATCCACGTGTGGTGTGTGGGAATCGGTCCCGACACAGGTATCCGGGAAAGCCACCAGCTTGCCGTTGTCATCTTCACGGGCCTGAATCACTGGCGACATCTTTTCCAGATTGATCTGGTGCATGATGCCGTTACCGGCCGGGATCACATCGACGTTTTTGAAAGCGGTTTTGGTCCACTCAATAAAGTGGAAGCGGTCAGCGTTACGACGATCTTCAATCGCCCGGTTTTTCTCGAAGGCATCCGGGTCAAAACCTGCGGCTTCAACTGCCAGCGAGTGGTCAACAATCAACTGGGTTGGCACAACCGGATTCACTTTGGCCGGGTCGCCTCCCTGGTCAGCAATGGCATCACGCAAACCCGCCAGGTCGACCAGCGCCGTCTGACCGAGAATATCGTGACACACGACTCGTGCCGGGTACCATGGAAAATCCAGGTCACGCTTGCGTTCGATCAGCTGTGTCAGGGAAGCGGTCAGGTCGGCAGGGTCACAACGACGAACCAGTTGTTCCGCCAACACGCGGGAAGTGTACGGCAGCTTGGCATAGGCCCCAGGCTGGATCGCATCAACAGCTGCACGAGTATCGAAATAATCGAGGTCGGTACCGGGCAGGTTTTTACGGAATTCAGTATTCATGGTGTTCTCTCTTCCGGCTGTCGGACAACAACCGGTTGTTGTAATTTGGTTGTGACTTCAGGCAGCAGCATTGCTTGGCCCAACACGTCAGGTGCCTTCAACACACTGGTTTCAGGCACCCGGCTTGTGGCGAATGGACAGCTCTATGGCCAGCATCCATCACCTGATCATCACAACAATCAACTGCGTTCAGATATATCAACCCATTCGGCGCTTTCCGGGCCGGAGTAGTCTGCAGATGGACGGATAATCCGGTTGTTGGCACGCTGTTCCATAACATGAGCACACCAGCCAGAAGCCCGTGAACACACAAAGATAGGTGTAAACAACTTGGTTGGGATACCCATAAAGCTGTAAGCCGAGGCGTGGAAGAAATCCGCGTTGCAGAACAGTTTTTTCTCGCGCCACATCACCGCTTCAACACGCTCGGAAACGGCGTACAGATGCTTGTCATTGACCAGTTCAGCCAGTTTTTGTGACCATTCCTTGATGATGGCATTACGCGGGTCACACTCTCTGTAAATCGCGTGACCAAAGCCCATGATCTTGTCTTTGCGCGCCAGCATACCCATGATGGCTTCTTCTGCTTCATCGGCTGAACGCCATTGCTCGATCATGTCCATGGCCGCTTCGTTGGCACCACCATGCAGTGGCCCACGCAGGGAACCAATGGCAGCGGTCACACAGCTGTGAATATCGCTCAGGGTGGAAGCACACACGCGGGCAGTAAACGTCGAAGCATTAAATTCGTGTTCTGCATACACGATCAGTGACGCGTGCATCACATCCACATGCATTGGATCAGGTTTTTTGTTGTGCAGGGTCCACAGGAACTGTTCACCAATGCTGTCGGCCTCGGTCTCTACCTCGATACGCAAACCATCGTTATGGGTAAAGTTGTACCAGTAGTTGATCATGCCTGGGAAAACCGCCAGCATGCGATCAATGCTGTCGTGGGCCTGGGAAAAATCGGTTTCAGTTTCCAGATTACCCAGCATCGAACAACCGGTCCGCATCACATCCATTGGGTGAGCGTCAGCTGGAATCTGTTCCAGTACGGTTTTCAAGGCGTCGGGCAAGCCACGCAGGCTTTTCAATTTGGCTTTGTAACCGTCCAGCTCTGCCTGATTAGGCAATTTGCCGTACAGCAACAAATAAGCGACTTCTTCAAACTGGGCCTTGTCGGCCAATTCCTTGATATCGTAACCACGGTAGGTCAGACCGGCACCGCTTTTACCTACGGTACACAGTGCCGTTTCACCGGCAGATTGTCCGCGCAAGCCTGCGCCACTCAGTTTTTTTGCTTCAGCCATCATTATGCTCCATCGAAACTGGTCAGTTGCCACACCTGTAGCGGTGGTATGTCGTATCGCGCCAACAGCCAATATCCGTTGTGTTGTGGCCGCAGTAACGCGATACGTACAGGTGTAGATCTGGTGTTATTATTGGGTCAGCCGGAGGCTTACTTGTTTTTACCTTCAGAGAACAGCTGGTCCAGCTTCTGTTCAAAATCGTGGTAGTTCAAGTAAGAGTAAAGATCCATACGGGTCTGCATCATGTCGACAACTGCGCGCTGATCACCGTTTTCAAGAATGCTGGTATATACCGTTTCTGCTGCCTTGTTCATGGCACGGAACGCACTCAGTGGGTACAACACCATGGCAGCGCCCCATTCACCCAGCTGCTCACGGTTCCACAATTCGGTTTGACCGAACTCGGTAATGTTCGCCAGTACTGGCACATCACCCAGCGCTTCAGAGAAGGCACGGTAATGTTCTTCGGTTTTGATTGCTTCCGCAAAAATGCCATCCGCACCTGCAGCCACATAGGCTTTGGCACGTTCCAGCGCCGCTTCCAGACCTTCCTGGGCAAAGGCATCGGTACGGGCCATGATGAAGAAATCAGGATCGGTACGGGCATCAACCGCCGCACGGATACGGTCGGTCATTTCTTCAACCGAAACAATTTCCTTGTTCGGACGATGACCACAACGTTTCTGGGCTACCTGGTCTTCCAGGTGAACCGCAGCGGCACCGGCTTTTTCCATCTGCTGGATAGTGCGGGCAATGTTAAACGCGCCACCCCAACCGGTATCAATATCCACCAGCAATGGCAAAGAAGAGGCTGCCGTAATACGGCTAACATCGGCGATCACGTCGTTCAGCGACGTCATACCCAGATCTGGCAGACCATAAGAGGCATTCGCCACACCACCACCGGACAGGTAAATTGCCTTGTGTCCGATACGTTCAGCCATCATGGCGCTATAAGCATTGATGGTGCCCACAATCTGTAATGGTTTGTTTTCCGCCAGTGCCTGACGAAATTTTTGTCCTGGAGTCATCATTGACCCTCCTCTTCTGCCATAAGTCGTTCAAGATTAAGAAGCGACGTCTGGATATGACGTCGCATCAACAGTTCAGCCAACTCGGCATCACGTGCTGCGATGGCTTCAACGATACGTTGGTGTTCCTGCAGAGCCTGTAATGGGCGCTCGGTACTGGTACTGGTTTGATAGCGGTACATACGCACCAGGTGATACAACTCGCCGTATAACATTTGCTGCAAGCGTTCATTCTTGCTGCCACGAATCAGCCGGTAATGCAGGTCGAGATCACCGGCTTTCTGGTAATAACTCTGCCCTTGCTCAGCCTCAATCGATGCCGCGTGTTCATTCAGCAAGGTTTGTAACTCAGCAATTTCGTCGTCCGTCATCCGCTCGGCGGCGAGACGGCAAGCCATGCTTTCCAGTTCAACCCGGACTTCATAGATATCGCGCAGCTCCGCCAACGATAACGACACCACCCTGGCTCCGGCATGGGGAATACGCACAACCAGGTGCCGGGCTTCCAGTTTCTGAATGGCTTCACGCATCGGCGCACGGCTACCGCCGTACTTCTGCACCAGCATTTGCTCCGACACTCGTACACCCGGCTTCAGCTCTCCCCGCACAATGGCGGTGGTGAGTTCTGAAAAAACCTTATCTGCGAGTGTTTGAGGGTCTGCCATCAGATTGTCTACAATCGATTGGGATGTGCTCACAATAAGGCCCTTGAAGGAGATTAACAATAGACTTTAGGCTAATATTGTATACGAAAATACAGAATCTGGCTAAAAAAAGGCCAGAATATTTGTTCAGAAAACGATTTTGTATGCAATCGGTGACGATGACCCGTTTGGTGTCACCTTGTCGCCAGGCTCCGCTTGCTTGTCGCGCCACATCGACTGCAGCGTGTGCTGACGGCATGATGGAGCGGCAGCGGCAAATAGAATCAAGGGGCAGAACTGGAACCTCACGCTGTCGCAGCTGAGCATCCATTTTGAGTGGCAGCATCGACGCGTATCTGGATGGGTAGCGCGACCAGTGACTGACCCAGAACACTGAACAGCCTTACACAGGGTTTTGAATACGCTCTTTATTCGGGGTCAACAGATATACGCTTTATTTCAGCAATCGACAAAATCTCATCAGTCTTGCTGCCTTTAAGGTAAAGGGGACATCTATTTAATCCGGTGCTCACTCTGGGCTACCGGATTAAATAGATGCCCCCTGTAGCTCACGAAACATATTATCTCCATTGATGATATTTTATGAATACCAAATAAAACCAACATTAATCCTGCACCCGGTTCTGATATTGTGATTTTTGCAGAACGCCAGAAAACCGGCATGCATCAGCACCAGATATTGATTGTTTTTATTGCATGATTATTTATTTGCAGTCGCCAGGATTGGCCAGCAATGATTTATTGATACGCTGAATTCAGGCTGTAATTTTTATTAGTTTATTAGTGTTTATTCGTACGCTCGACAGCTCCACACTTCCAGCCTCTCTCTCCCTCTACCCACTCTTCTTTCTCCCAACCTCATGCCCCAACCTCATGCCCCAACCTGCATGCCCCAACCTGCATGCCCCGGCCAAGCCGGGCCACGCAGCGGAGGCGACTGATTTCCCAGTCATCAGGGTACTTATTCAGCTGGCATCGACAATGCTTTGGGAGAAACAATAATGCCGTTGTTATCGGCATAGACAAAGCAGCCGGGTTTGAATACAACGCCGCCAAATTTGACCTCAACGTTCACATCACCCAGGCCACGCTTGTCGGTTTTGAGTGGATGGGTCGCCAATGCCTGAACACCCAGTGCGGTTTCCATAATGGCATCAACATCACGAATACAGCCATTAATAATAATGCCTTCCCAGCCGTTGTTAGCGGCTTTTTCTGCCAGCATATCGCCCAGCATGGCGTGGCGCAGTGAACCACCACCGTCGACAACCAGTACCTTGCCCTTGCCGTCAGTGGCTACCAGCTCACGGACCTTGGAGTTATCCTCAAAGGCTTTGATGGTCACAATCTCGCCACCAAAGCTGTCATGGCCGCCATAATTGTTGAACATAGGTTCAACCACTTCGATCAGTTCAGGATATTCATCGCACAGATCGGGGGTCAGATAATCAGTCATACAAGTGGTCTCCTGTTAAGTGTGTTGGCTATCAAACACCATACAGGGCACTGTCGTCCAGACCACTTTGGGCTGATAGCAAGCAAGAATCATTCAAGTAATAACGAGTGATTAACGACTGGATTCCCCGGCAAGGCATGCAGATTACCCAGCCAGTCGCCCACCAATGGCCAGACTTCATGACAGGCTGTCGGGCTGTTGACCATGCCGGAGTGATCATAATCTTCACTAAAACCGCTATCGGTACCCAGCACCGTCATGGATTTGGGCACTTCCACGCCTGCGTCGGAACCGTAGTGTTCGTAAAAACGACGGCAGCAGGTGAGCGGATCAACACGATCAGCGACACCGGCAAACATGCGCAACGACACCCTGGCCTGTCGCCAGGCGGGCAACAATGGTTGTTTGGCTGCTGTCAGTTGCCATTTGCCAAAAATAGCCTGTCGTGCCAGGTATTCATTCACGATACCGGCCGGTTCATTTTCGGGGCCAATGCCGACCTTGAGACCGTCCAGCTCACCCTTGATGGACATCAGCGTCCGTAAACTTAATGCCCCTAATGGCATCCACAAATACCAGGGGCGTTTCAGCACCTGGGCACCAAACGACACCACACCGGCGCAGTTGTCCGGGTGTAACTTGGCCGCTGCAATCGCAGTTGCCAGCACCACCCCACCCAAGGAGTGTCCGATCCAGGCCGGGTATTCTCCGGTTTTTTCACAGACAAAATCATTGACGGCGGGCACATCGTAACAGGCGTACTGTTGCGCCGTATTGTCCGTGTATTCGATATTGCGTGGCGACAATCCATGACCTCGCTGCTCCATCAACCAGACATCAAACCCCTGCCGCACCAGCCAGGCAGCCAGGCCGTCACCATCGGCGGTCAGCCAGAAACTGCGATTGGTAAACGAGCCATGCAGCAGCACAACCGGTGGACGACGGCCATCACGGTCTGGAGATGTTTCATAACTGCCGGGGGACAGGTGTGTTACCGCCACTTCGACACTGCGATCCTGATCAAGGTTGTGCTTGACCAGATAAACATCATCGGTAAAACCGGCCAGGTTATCAGCCCTGGCCAGGGTTACCGGAAACAGCGCACTGCTGCTTTTCATGCGGGAATATCTCCAAAGCTCCGATCACCAGCGATCGGGTACTCATTGCGGTAAGATAAGAATGGCAGCCCGTTTGGACATTAATGTGACTTGTCCGCGAGGAAGAACCAGGTATCCATAACAGAGTCCGGGTTCAACGACACGCTGTCGATGCCATGTTCCATCAACCAGCGGGCAAAATCCGGATGATCTGATGGCCCCTGGCCACAAATACCCACGTATTTACCTTGTCGTTTACATGCCTGAATGGCCTTTTCCAGCAGCACCTTGATCGCCGGATTACGCTCATCAAACAGATGGGCAATAATACCGGAATCCCGATCCAGTCCGAGTGTCAGCTGGGTCAAATCATTGGAACCGATCGAGAAACCATCAAAGTGCTGTAAAAACTCGTCGGCGAGAATGGCATTGGCCGGCAGCTCACACATCATAATCAGCTTGAGGCCGTTCTTGCCGCGCTCCAGGCCGTTGTCTTTCAACAAGTTAACGACTTGCTCCGCTTCACCAGGGGTGCGTACAAAGGGCACCATGATCTCGACATTGGTAAAGCCCATCTCATCCCGCACCTTGTGCATGGCCCGGCATTCCAGCTCAAAACAATCGCGGAAATTTTTCGAGATATAACGGGAAGCGCCACGGAAGCCCAGCATCGGGTTTTCTTCTTCCGGCTCGTACAAACGGCCACCAATCAGGTTGGCGTACTCGTTTGATTTGAAGTCTGACAAGCGCACGATTACCCGCTTGGGCCAGAACGCGGCGGCCAGTGTTGAAATCCCTTCCACCAGCTTTTCGACGTAAAAGTCGACCGGCCCCGGATAGCCGGCAAAACGGCGTTGTACCGTAGGCTTGAGGTCTTCGGGCAGGTTGTCGAAATTCAGCAAGGCCTTGGGGTGCACACCGATCATGCGATTGATAATAAATTCCAGCCGCGCCAGACCAACCCCGGCGTTTGGCAGCTCCTGGAAATCAAAGGCCCGGTCGGGATTGCCTACGTTCATCATGATTTTGAACGGCAGCTCCGGCATTGAGTCCACGCTGTTGGTGCGGATATCAAAATCCAGTGCGCCATCGTAAACATAACCTGTATCACCCTCGGCACAGGATACCGTGACCGGCTGGCCATCTTTCAGTCGCTCGGTAGCGTCTTCACAACCGACCACCGCCGGAATGCCCAGTTCACGCGCAATAATCGCGGCATGGCAAGTCCGCCCACCCCGGTTGGTAACAATGGCTGACGAGCGTTTCATGATCGGTTCCCAATCCGGGTCGGTCATATCGGCAACCAGTACATCCCCTTCCCGGATCTGATCCATATCGTCGATATCGTTCAGGACCCGAACCGGCCCGGAGCCAATCCGGTGGCCAATACTGCGTCCTTCGGCCAGCACCGTGCCGGTTTCTTTCAGCAGGTAGCGCTCCATCACGGTTTTGCTGGTGCGGCTCTTGACCGTTTCCGGTCGCGCCTGCACCACGTACAACTTGCCGTCATCCCCATCCTTGGCCCATTCGATATCCATCGGCCGGCCATAGTGCTCTTCGATGGTCAGCGCCATGCGTGCCAGTGCTTCGGCTTCGGTATCGGTAATGGAAAACTGCTGCCGCAACTCACGATCCACCCGCAAGGTTTCAACTGACTGGCCAACACTGGCCGAAGCGTTGTATACCATCTTGATGGCTTTGGCACCGAGATTGCGACGTAATATAGAGGGACGGCCTTCACGCAGATTGTGCTTGTGGATGTAGAACTCATCCGGGTTTACTGCCCCTTGCACCACGGTTTCACCGAGGCCGTATGATGCAGTAATAAACACCACCTGATCAAAACCGGACTCGGTATCAATCGAGAACATCACACCACTGCTGGCGGTCTCGCTGCGCACCATGCGCTGCACACCGGCCGACAGGGCAATCGCGCTGTGATCAAAGCCCTGATGTACCCGGTAGGCAATCGCCCGGTCATTAAACAATGAGGCAAAGACATCCCGAACCGCATGCAGAACGTTATCAATCCCCACGATATTCAGATGGGTTTCCTGCTGACCAGCAAAGGAGGCGTCTGGCAGGTCTTCTGCTGTGGCCGACGAGCGCACTGCAGCCGCTATCTGGTCATTATCGCCTTGCAGCGTGTCGTACGCTGTCCGGATAGCAGACTCCAGCGCCGGTGGTAACGGCGCCGCCAGAATCCAGCTACGAATGGCAGCACCGGTTTCTGCCAGTGCCCGTACATCATCCACATCCAGATCGGACAATGCGGCATTGATACGATCATCCAGTCCCTGATAGGAAAGAAATTCCCGATAGGCGTCGGCACTGGTGGCAAAACCACCCGGCACGGTAACGCCAGAACTGGCCAGGTGGCTGATCATTTCTCCGAGCGAGGCATTTTTGCCACCAACCCGGTCCACATCTGCCATACCTACCTGATCAAACCAAAGTACATAGTCAGTCAATGTTGTTCTCCTGTACCATCGCGTGCTTTATGAGCCTGCTGAACTCATCGACGCCACCAGTGGTGACCTCGACGGTAAGAACACCGTTTTTGGGTTTCGGTGATTACGGGTTCAGATAACCCTTTTTATGCTGCTTCCGGACCATCCAGCGTACCGATATGGTTCATTATCATAACAGTCTACTGATGCAGATCATCGTCTGCGGTTATTCGTATACTCAGTGACTCAAATCGGGCCGTAGCAAGCGCGCGTAATACTAAGTGCAGGTAGAACAAATTTCCATATGAAGCGATACGCCTACTTTATTTCTGATGGCACCGGCATCACCGCCGAGATGCTGGGCAATAGCCTGCTGGCACAATTTGAGAAGATTGAATTCGAGTGTGTCACCCTGCCCTACATCGACAGCATCGTCAAAGCCGAACAAGCGGTTGCCCTGATTAATGCTGATGCAATCAAGAGCGGCCAGCCAGCGATTATTTTTGATACCGTCATCGACAAGTCCATCCAGCATGTCATCGATACCGCCAATGGCCTGAAGATCGATATCTTTGATGCTTTCCTGAAACCATTGGAACAGGCGCTAGGGGAAGATTCTTCCTACAGCGTGGGGATGTCCCACTCTGCCAAGAACACCAGTTACCTGTCTCGCATCGACGCCGTCAACTTCGCACTGGATAACGACGACGGCGCCCGTACCCGCCAATACAAAACCGCCGATGTGATTCTGGTGGGGGTTTCCCGTTGCGGCAAAACCCCTACTTGTCTTTATCTGGCGATGCAATATGGCATCAAGGCGGCCAACTACCCACTGACCGAAGAAGACATGGCCGATTTACGACTCCCCAAAAGCCTTGAGCCGTATCGCAAAAAGCTGTTTGGATTGACCATTGATCCTGATCGTCTGTCGGTGATTCGTAATGAGCGCCGCGCCAACAGCCGTTATTCTTCCCTGAAGCAGTGTTATCACGAAGTGGACGAGGTCGAAACCCTGTACCAGCGCGAACAAATTCCCTTTATCAGCACCACGGACAAGTCGATCGAGGAAATTTCCACCCGGATTCTGGCCAAGACGGGCATGCAACGGAAGCTACGTTCCTGAAGAACAAGACATTCAGGGTGCGCGACGGATCAAACCGGTATGACGTCTGACCCGCTACGCTATGACAACAACGCCAGCGCCAGACGATCATTCATCAGCCGCGCCACCTGCTTGGGATGAGTAAACACCAGACTGTGGTCCGCCCCGGCGACCCCCTGGGCGATCCAGTCGCTGCTTTGCTGCTCCAGCCGTAACTGCCGCTGTTTCATCTCCGGGGCACTCAATTCGCCCACCAGACTCATACCCGGCAGTGGTGATGTCCAGTCGAGGTAATAAGCCTGTTGGCGTCCCAGCGATTCACTGACGGCTCCCAGAGCCTGGCTCAACCCCGGACGATTGGCCTGCAAACGCTTCATGGCTACTTTATCTGCTGTCGGATTACGTCGGCGATTGGGCGACACCACATCGAGGAAATCCCGATACGCGCCGTCATCCCCTTGCCGGAAACGTTGCGCCAATGCCGCATAGCGCGCTTCTTTATCTTGCAGGCCAGCGGCATCGTCACCAGACAATAGCGCCGGTTCAAGCAAATACAGCAACCCAAACGCATGCCGCTTGACCAATTCTGTCGCCACCATACCGCCAAAAGAATACCCAACCAGATCGGTATCCCACCAATCCAGCGCTGTCAGCAATTCTTCAATTTGTTGCGCATAATCGTTAATGGTTGGCTTGTCGCAATCGATAAAGGACGACTTGCCCATCCCGGCAAAATCCGGAATCAATATTTCACTCCAACCATCCAGATAATTAGCCACATACGTCCAGGTCAGTTCCCCGGCGATACCGGCACCGTGCAGCAACACCAGACGCCGGTGCCCGGCCTGAGATGTTGATGGCGATGTCGATTGCAACAGCAGTGCATGTTGATTAACACGGGTGGTACGAAGATTAACGGGGTGCTTTTCCACAATTAGCCTTAAAACTGACAGAATAATAGGTTCAGAAGGGCTCGACGGGCAGGCAAAGGCTGCCCAAAGACGACAGCGCCAGTCTAACCAGCAGGTTATAGCAATGCCAGGGGTTGTGAATCGGACACCATGCGCCGGATAATACGCCGCTATTTTATCCACCGACCGATCGGGAATCCTTCGCTCTCATGTCCAGCACGCCCATACCGGCCGCATCTCACGCCACCGGACTGCCCTTTTCAGCCCGATCACTCTTGTTCTGCTGCCATCAACTCCCCGGGGCTGCCTTATTGTACAGCGGCAGCAGTGGCCAGTCGCACTCTCAACGCTGGGCCGTACTGGCCTGGGCTCCGAGCCGCACCCTGTCGGCTCGCAGTGCATCACAATGGCAGCAACTGCAACGTATTCTGGAAACAGGGCAAACGCCATCAACAAACCCGACGGACCGTTCCGACAACAGTGGTTTTATCAGTGGCTGGATGGGGTATTTCTCCTTTGATGCCTGCCATCAGACGGTAGCGGGCATGCAGCCATCGGCGACTCAGTCGACACCGGCACAACCACCGCTGGCAGAATTTCATTATTATCCCCATAGCCTGCTACTCGACTTCAACGCAGACACCGTCACCCTTCGCAGCCCACAGCCTCTGACTGACCAATACCGTCACAAGCTGATTACGCAGTTACAGCAAGCGCTTGAGCAACAAGATACTCACGACACCGCTCTTCAGCTCCAACAACCAGACAAACCCGCTTGGCAAGCCCGCTGGAATGCCCGCGAGTATGAACAGGCATTCAATCAGGTGCAGGATTACATCCTTTCCGGTGATGTGTATCAGGTGAATCTGACCATGCCTTTTCGCTGTCAAAACGATCTGACCGATGCGGCACCAGCCGGATTGCTGGAGCATTTTGATGCGCCGTTTTCTTGCTATTTCCGGAGCCAGTGCCTGACGCTGTTCAGTGTCAGTCCGGAGCGTTTTATGCGTATCCGTCAACGCCAGATGACCACCAGCCCGATCAAGGGCACCGCCCCCCGGGGGAAAACCGCCAGCGAAGACCAGGCCAATCGCCAGTGGCTGGCCGACAGTCAAAAAAATCAGGCGGAAAACCTGATGATTGTGGATCTGTTACGTAATGATCTGGGGCAATCCGCGCGCACCGGCAGTGTTCAGGTCGACAAGCTGTTTGATATTGAATCCCATGCCAATGTCCACCATATGGTCAGCACCATTCAGGCACAGCTGAAAGCGGATATTTCACCGTTGCAGGCTGTATTAAGTGCTTTTCCTGGTGGCTCGATCACTGGCGCACCCAAAAAACGGGCACTGGAAATCATCCAGGAACTGGAACCCGATAGCCGTGGCCTGTACTGCGGTTCTTTTGGTTACTTCAGTGATCAGGGGGAAACTGATTTCAATATTCTGATCCGCTCGGTCGTGGCGACCACAACGGGGGCAGAATGCTGGGCCGGTGGCGGCGTGGTCAAGGATTCTACCGCAACAGGGGAATACGACGAGTTATACAGCAAGGTTCAGGCGCTGCTGGATATCATCGGCTGACATCATCGTTCAGAGCCAACCAGACCGGTCATCAGCCATGGCTACTGATCGATCCGGTATATTACCTGCCCACCACTTTCACGCGTCTTGATGTTCATTACCGCATCCTGCTTGCTGATCACGGTCGTACCGGTGCTGGTGGTCGACGATTTTTTGGCTGCCGTTGTTTTGGCTGGCTTGACTGACCGGATTGGTGTGGTCGACTTCGCTGGTGCCGCCGCTTTGGCCGGCTCCCTCGGTTCGACCACGGTTACCGCCTTGGCCACAACAGCGGACTCATCCTTGGCCTCGTCTTGTGACTTGGCAGGGGGTGCAGCCGCTGGTGTTTTCCTGGCTTTACTGGTTGTTGTCGCCGCAGGTTCGGCATCGGGATTATTCAGATCACGATTGGCATTCCAGCGCGGAAAGTCTGCCGGCACTTTTTTGGTGGTCTTGACCGATGACGTCGCTGCCTGATTCACCGCAGGCGACTTGACCACCGGCTTTGTTTTGTTCAGCGTCAGACTGCTGGACGGCGTTGGCAATGCCCGCTGACTGGTCACCGCAGGTTTGGTGGCAAGGGTTTTAGAGCTGCTCACACCAGCCACACTCTTGCCAGACGATGCCTTGGGGGCCACATAAGCCGGGACTGAGCGCTGGACTGTCCCGGTATCCCGAACCGTCTTTTTGGAAACCAGTGCCGAAGCAGGAATCGGCACCACTTCGATAATTTCTGACCGGGTGTACCCTTGGGTTGTATTGCTACTAACCGACCGGGAGCGGGAACCAATATTCTTTACACCTTGACGGTGTGACACTCCGGTACTGCCGGAGCTGTTTCTGGAAACCAGTTCAGACGTCGGCATTGGCGCGACCTCAACCACATTGGAACGGGTATAACCCGGAGATACCCTGGCCGCAGGAACGGATGATCGAGTGGTATCAGCAGCACCTAGATGGCGGTCTGCTTCCAGTGGTTGCGGAGGCAAATACGTTACTTCAGCCGGTGGCCGGTAATTCACTTCCTCCTTGACCACGACGCGCCCACTATGATTTGCCGCCGGCACCTCCACCATACCGGCAGCTTCTTGGGGCTGAACCCGCCGCCGGGACTGTAACTGATTGACCTGATCCGCCGGTAGCAGCTTGATTACCGGGGCACTGTGTTGCTGTATTTCCGCCACATGAGGAACAACTTCCTGTGGCACTGCCATTTGCGGACTGGTCATTTGTTGACTGGTCATTTGCGGACTGACCACCTGAGCACTGACCGCTGGGGGATTAACTACCTGCTGGGTGATTTCTGGCGAGCTATCACTCCCGGCACCGACTTCTACGCTGCCAGCGAGAATTTCCATCAACTCGTCTTCTGCAACAGCGGCACTGCTACCATGCTCTTGCCCTTCACCATGACCACTGGGGGTGGCGGCCGTTTCAGTACGGGCAACCCCTGTCAGCTCCTGCGAAGGAACCGGCAAAGCAAAACTGCTGCGGCGTTGTTCTTCGATTCTTACCGCAGCGGCTGGCAGGTTGCTGGCAGTTGCTGTTTTGGGAGTCGAGGTGACCGTCGTGGTCGTGGTGTTCTTTTCTTTGGCGACCGGTTTTGTTGTTTTGACCGGCGCAGCGGCCGGCGCCTTGGCGGCGGAGCGGATTACCGGAGAACGGCTGGCAGCAGACGATTGACCGGCGCTTGACGAATGCTGCGTCACCGTACTGCTGCCGGAAGAGGTCATTGGAGTCTGATCGTAGGTTTTGTGATCTTCCAGATGCGATTGCCCGGTGGAAATCACCACGTTGTCAGCCAGAACGGTTGGGGCAAGCCCACACAGCACAAATGCCAGCAACCATCTGACAGTTTCTCTCTTGGAGTTCCTGACTGGATTCTCCCGCCATTGCCTGTTGGTCATACTTAAAATCAGCCATTGCTGATACATATTCAGAACCCGTTTATCACTTATCAGCAAAGGAATTACAAGTACTGGAAAATCCCTGAAGATGCTCTGGCCACCATGGCAAAAACGACATCCAACCAGATTTTATCTTGAATAACGTAGCTTTCTTAAAAAACACACTGTCACGAACGCCTAGTATAGTCGCGACTGTAATAACTTCCCGATTTAATTGTCATTCTGGCTGTCAGCGGTACCTACCCATGAATGTCGTCGTCAAATTACACTGTTTTGGCTGACCTAAAAAGATGTATTGGCTATTCAGCACACCCTTACCGCCCATTACGACAAAACCGATGAACGATTGACGGACAATCCGCCAATCGCTCAATACGTATTACAGTGGATACATGACATCAAATACAATACTTGACCATGCATGCATTAAATCACATCAGGATCAGAGACTTAGTTCACGATTACTGGCTTTGATAAACGCCTTTTTCAAATCGTCATACGTATGCACTGCTGGAAATTGCGGAAATTCGTCAATCACATTTTGCGGTGCATGAAACAGAATGCCAGCGTCGGCTTCAGCCAGCATGGTGGTGTCGTTGTAGGAGTCACCGGCCGCAATGGTGCGGTAGTAGATGGTTTGCAAAGCCCGGATCGATTGCCGCTTGGGATCGGCCTGACGCAATTTATAATCCACAACGTTACCGGCTTCGTCCGTAATCAGGCGGTGGCAAAACAGCGTTGGAAAACCCAGCTGACGCATTAATGGCTGGGAAAACTCATAAAACGTATCGGACAGAATAATTACCTGAAAACGCTCACGCAGCCAGTCAACAAACTCCGCAGCCCCTTCCAGTGGCGACAGGGTCGCTATCACGTCCTGAATATCCTGGATTTTCAAACCATGCTGTTTCAATAAACCCAAACGTTGCTGCATCAGCACGTCGTAGTCAGGAATATCACGGGTTGTGGCTTTAAGCGCCTCAATCCCGGTTTTATTGGCAAATTCAATCCAGATTTCAGGAACCAGAACACCTTCAAGGTCCAAACATGCGATTTCCATGATATCTCCGCGATTCGAGGAAGTTTTTCGGGGTATTTTCAGCCGCCGTACTCTAGCCAGTTGCCTGCTATAACACAACCGCCGGGGGGAACGGAGGTTTAAGGTTCAACAACGATCTGTTAGCTTTTAAGAGCAAGGACAAAATAACAGAACTCCTTCTGGTTAAATGATTACCAGCACGCCACGCTACCGCCAGCTGATGGTATTGAGCCTGAACGGCGCGCAGCTTAAAAACACTGACTTTATAACCATAATGAAATAACAATATTCTTTATTAGTATTTTTTGACCTAAAAGTGGCGTGCTACCATTTAACCAAACTTCCAGTAATTAGCGGTTCAGCCAGATGACAGACTTCACCCAACTTAATGCAGAGTATGCTAGCCAGCGCCCCAAAGACCTGATTCGCTACGCCCTTGAACAGCACGACGCCATTGCCGTGTCGTTCAGTGGTGCCGAGGATGTGGTGCTGATCGATATGGCCGTCAAGCTTCGCCGGGATGTTCAGGTATTCACTCTCGACACCGGCCGCCTGCACCCTGAAACCTATGAATTTATCGAAGCCGTACGCAAGCACTATGGCATCAAGATCCAGGTACAAACGCCGGACCAGCAGGCCCTGCAGGAGTTTACCTCCGACAAGGGCATGTTCAGTTTTTTCGAAGACGGCCATAAAGAGTGTTGCGGGATTCGTAAAATCCAGCCGTTAAAAAACAAACTGGCCACCCTGGATGCCTGGATCACCGGCCAACGCCGTGACCAGAGCCCCGGTACTCGCAGCAATATCGAAATGATCGAGGTTGATGCATCACCCGGTCGCCAGGGGGAATTAATCAAGTACAACCCGCTAACCCACTGGACATCCGCGCAAGTGTGGGAATACATCAAGATGTTTGATGTGCCATACAACCCGCTGCATAGCCGTGGTTTTGTCAGTATCGGCTGCCAGCCCTGTACACGCCCGGTATTACCCAACCAGCACGAGCGGGAAGGTCGCTGGTGGTGGGAAGAAGAAACCCATAAGGAATGTGGCCTGCACAGCGCCAATATCATCAGCAAGGGATAACGACTCTCCGCCCAGGCGGAGGCTTGCGCACTGCGGTTGCCAGTTCCATCAGGGCCTGGCCCCCATGCGCTACCCCGCGATTACAGCCTCAGTGCCTCAGTGCATCGATGCTGTAACGGTGTAAACGGCTTGCCTGCCAGACAACTTGCCAACCCCGGCAAGTCACCCCTACCGGCTACGGTCAGACGTCCGGCAGCTTGATCCCATCAAATACGTCTTCCACATCGTGTTTACTGCCACATTGTGCCGCCGCATCCACCAGCTCTCGCGTCAAATGTGGCGCAAACCCAGAAATAAAGTCATACATAAAACCACGCAGGAAGGTACCTTTTCGGAAACCGATCTTGGTCACACTGGGCGCAAACAAATGGCTGGCATCAATCGCGACCAGATCTTTATCCTGCACTGGATCAAGCGCCATGCTGGCAATAATGCCAACACCAACCCCTAACCGTACGTAGGTTTTGATCACATCGGCATCCGCGGCAGTAAACGCCACTCTCGGTGTCAGCCCTCGACTTTTAAAAGCCTCATCCAGCTTGGAACGCCCAGTAAAACCAAAGACGTATGTTACCAACGGATAATTGGCGACCTGCTCCAGCGTCAGCTGTTGGCACTGCGCCAATGGATGATCAGCAGGTACCAGTATGCTGCGATTCCAGCGGTAACACGGCATCATTACCAGATCACTGAACAGCTCCATGCCTTCCGTCGCAATGGCAAAGTCGACGGTACCATTGGCCGCCATCTCTGCAATCTGCATTGGCGTCCCCTGGTTCATATGCAGCGCCACATCAGGATACTGCTTCATAAAGACGCTGATCACTCCTGGCAAGGCATAACGGGCCTGGGTATGCGTGGTGGCTAGCGTCAGGGAGCCTTTGGTTTCATCGCTAAATTCCTGGGCAACTTGCTTGATACCTTCGACTTTGCGCAGGATTTCTCCGGCTACCGCAAGAATTTCTTCACCGGCAGGGGTAACCCGCGTCAGGTGCTTGCCACTGCGAGCAAAAATCTCAACGCCCAGCTCATCCTCCAACAGACGAATCTGCTTGCTGATGCCTGGCTGCGAGGTGTACAACACCTGAGCGGTGGCAGACACATTCAGATCGTGGTGGGCTACTTCCCATATGTATTTAAGCTGCTGTAGCTTCATGCTACCTCCCCAGAAATTCAGTTATAAAAATATAATCAAATATTCTTTTTAAGTATAGAAGGTGCTCGGTTAGAGTACCATCACATCCTCTTTCCGTTCTCGGCAGTGTAGACCTCAAACATGGACTTTCTGTTATATATCCTCGCCGGCGCTGGCGTTGGTTTTATTGTTGGCCTGACAGGCATCGGCGGCGGCGCGCTGATGACTCCTCTGCTGCTGCTGTTTGGTTTTCCTGCCCATATCGCGATTGGTACCGATCTGATGTACGCCTCAATCACCAAGGTCTCTGGCGCAATATCGCATCACAAGCAGGGCCATGTGAACTGGGGCATTATGCGCAAACTGGCACTGGGTAGTATAACCTCCGCCTTGATCACCGGTGTAATACTGAACCAGCTCTTTGATAACCCAGAGCAATATAGCCATATTCTGACCAGCGTGCTGGGTGCCATGCTGCTGTTCACGGCCTGTGCCATCGTTTTTCGCACCACGATCCAGTACTGGTCCAACCGCCTGCTTGGCGACAACCCTGCCCGCATTGGTCATTTAACCATCGCCATGGGGGTTATTCTTGGTGTATTGGTCACCTTGTCGTCGGTGGGCGCCGGTGCCATTGGTACTGCGATCCTGATGATTCTGTACCCTGCGCTGCGCTCAACCAATGTGGTGGGTACGGATCTCGCTCACGCTGTCCCCCTGACACTGGCAGCCGGTTTGATACATATGTATATGGGGCATGTTGACTTTATGCTGTTGGGCGCTCTGCTGATTGGCTCCATCCCGGCGATTCAGGTATCCAGCCGTCTGGCCCGACATATCCCGGAAAATGTTTTGCGCAGCTTGTTGGCCAGCCTGCTGTTTGGACTGGGCCTTAAATACGCGCTGTTCTGAACCATCAGCCTTGCCAGGCCTGGGCCAAACCCTGTACCTGCACATCAGCCCCATAAATCCGCGGTCTGATGAATGCCACTTTCTCCGGGCCAGACAACTGACTGCTGCCAGTACTCTTGCAGCAACCGCCGATGCAGCTGCGGCACATCGTGGTTACCCACGGTATGCCAGAAAACATAGGGCGACTTGCCCTGCTGCTGCCATTGGCTCAACTTCTTGTGCCATTGCTGGAAATAGCGCTGATTGTCTTCATAACGAGGATGGCCGATAAAACGCACCACCGGGCAACGCCCTGTCGCGATCGGGTGTACTGGCATGGCTGGCTTTTTACGCTGGGCATCCAGTAGCGCTGCAGACGAGCCCTTATCTGCCATCAGGCCCCGAGTATCAAACACGACCCGGTCAATCTGGCGATCGGCCAACGCCCGCAACCATCGGGGCTCATGATGGGTTTTGTCAAAAAACGACGGATGCCGGCATTCCACGGCAATATCCAATGTCAGTCCGCTGCCCTGACCGCCACTGAAATGACCGCCCAGCAAATAATCCAGAGCCTCCAGAACCGCTCCGGCACGGTCGGCACCCAAGCGTCCGGGAAGCTGCAACATCAACACACCCAGTTTGTCGGGAGCATGGGTCAGGATCACTTCCAGAAAAGCCGCAAGGTCTCGCCCTGGCAAGCCTCGCAAAGCCGCCAGAATATCCGGTGCATGACTGATTGCCCGAGGCAGCTTGAAGCAAAAACGAAAGTCTTCTGTTGTCAGGTCCAGCCACTGCCGTAGCCGCGCCGCCTCAGGCAAACCATAAAACGTCGTATTGCCCTCAATCGAGCGAAAGACCTGACTGTATTCTGCCAGGGCACTGGCGCTGGATTGATCGGCTGAGAGCAATTGCCCTTTCCATTGCGGCAAAAACCACATCGGCAGCCCCATGCGTAATACACCTGTTTCATTTGCTGAATGTGCTTTTTGAGCTGTATTTGTCATAATCACTCAATTATAACAGCGCCACCGCCCAAAATGCCGCCCGCTTTAGCAGAGCTGGCTATACTGACCGTCGAGCGACCTGGCCCAACATACAAGCGTCAACCATCATCAGGATTTTTATGACAGACAACCGTGTCGAAGACTTGAACATCGAGTCGATTACCACCCTGATCACCCCCGATCAGCTCAAACAGGAAATGCCTATTTCCGAAGCCGCCGTCAGCTGTGTACAACAAGGCCGCCAGGTGATTCGTGATATTCTGGATCGCAAGGACAATCGCATTTTTATTGTTATTGGCCCCTGCTCAATCCATGACGTCGATGCCGCCAAAGATTACGCCACACGCCTGAAAGCGCTGTCTGAAAAAGTCGGCGATACCCTGTATCTGGTGATGCGGGTTTATTTTGAAAAACCCCGTACAACCGTTGGCTGGAAAGGTCTGATCAACGACCCTTACATGAACGACAGTTTCAAGATTGAAGAAGGCTTGCACATTGCCCGGCGCTTGCTGCAAGACCTGTCTGAAATGGGTCTGCCACTGTCTACCGAGGCACTCGATCCGATTTCTCCGCAGTACCTGCAAGACCTGATCACCTGGTCTGCCATTGGTGCCCGCACCACGGAATCCCAGACTCACCGCGAAATGGCTTCCGGCCTGTCTTCTTCGGTCGGCTTCAAAAACGGCACCGATGGCAGCCTGTCAGTCGCGACCAACGCCTTGATGTCGGTCGCCAATCCGCATCGCTTCCTCGGTATTAACCAGCAAGGTTCGGTAGCCATTGTGACGACCCAGGGCAACCCGTATGGACATATTGTTTTGCGCGGTGGTGGCGGCAAGCCAAACTATGATTCCGTCAATGTTTCCCTGGCTGAACAGGCGCTGGAAAAAGCCGGGCTGGCACAAAACATCATGATTGACTGCTCGCACGAAAACTCCAGCAAAAACCCGGCCTTGCAACCACTGGTTATGGAAAACGTCACCAACCAGATCCTGGATGGCAACCAGTCCATTATCGGTCTGATGGTGGAATCCAACATCAAGCACGGTCGCCAGAATATTCCGGCCAACCTGGATGAGCTGGAATACGGTCAGTCCGTCACTGACGGCTGCATCAGCTGGGACGAAACCGAAACAGCGATCCTGACCATGTACGACAAGCTTAAAAACGTATTACCCAAACGCGGGCAATAATTCCGCCGTCATGCCTTGCTCGCAAGACGGCACCGAAAAACAGCGCCCTGCAAAGCGCTGGAAAAACGATGTAAAGATGTAAAAAGTCGAGCATAAAAAAAGCCCCGGTGTTTATCTATCACCGGGGCTTTTTGGTTTTATCGATCCATCACATCAACTCAATATCACATCGAATAGGTTTCGCCAGTGGATGCCGGGTCTTGGTCTTCCTTATCCCAACCTTCGTCCCAGTCTTCATCCCATTCTTCGTCGTCAAAATCGTCAAAATCATCTTCAAAGCTATCGGCCGCCACACCGTCATTCACCAGATATTCCCGCCGTTGCACATAAAAACTGCGCAAGAATATATACCGATCACCCGTAATCAGGCCTTCTGAGGAAATCAGGTCGGCGCGCAAATCAACAGCCTGCAAGGCGATCATCGAGTAGTCTTCAGTGACGCTGTCACCTATCCTGGAACTGGTCAGGCCACTCCCCCAGTGCATCACCAAACCACCGGTATCGCGCAAGTTGCTTGGACCAAGGAGCGGCAGCATCAGATACGGGCCGGTGCCAACTCCCCAATACCCCAGCGTCTGGCCAAAGTCTTCATTGTGTTTTCTGAGGCCAATATGGGTTGCGACATCAAAGAAGCCAAAGAAACCGACCGTGCTGTTAACCAGAAAACGGCCAGTATCCGACGCCGCCTGAGTCAATTTGAGCTGGCCCAGGTCATTCACCACCACCAGCACATCGCCAATGTTGGAGAAAAAATTACTCACCGAATCATCCACACTTTGTGGTGTCACATACTGGTACGCTTGAGCTGTCGGCTTCAGCACGTATTTATCCATCACCTCGTTGAATGCAAAAACCCGACGGTTAAAGCCCTCCCACGGGTCCAGATTGTCATCAGCGCTGGCCGCTTGGCCAGTGCTGGCCAACGTCAAGAGCAACGTCGCAAGAAGAAGCTTCATCATGATCCCCTCAATCCATTTGGGCGGTATTAAAACAGCTTGCAGGCATGGAAAAAAGCCGCATCTCAATACCGGCCTGTTCCATAAACAAAGACAACCATCATAATGACCAATCGCTGTCCTCACCAGAGCGCCCAGCCACTAACTTGTCAACTCTTGCCAACGTTTATCAAGCCGTTTTAACGACACCGCTTCCTGGGTGCCTAGCGGCTGGGCAAACAGCGACACCCGGAACTCCTCCAACAACCAGCGAAAATCCGTCAGTTCCGATGGTTCATCCAGCACCATACCTTCAGTGAACTTCACAAAAGGCTCATAAACCGAGGCGTATTCTTTCATGCCCAGACGGTCGCGAGGCAAGTTGCCCTGCAGTTTCTCGATGCGATATTCCATGGCTTTAAGGTAGCGGGTAAAACATGTCAGCCGCTTCCAGCTGGCATCGAGCATAAAGCCGGGTTGCAGCAAACGCTCCAGATTCACCTTGATATCGCTGTAGGCCATGGCGCGATCCAGGCTGACAGCCCCACTCATGCTCTTGAGGATTTTATGTCGCAGGGCAAGCCATTCGATAAATTGCGCCAGTAGCTGCTCACCGTGCTCTACCAATGTCGCTCGACGTAACAAGCGTTGCTGAAAATCACTCTCTTTATAAGGCAATGGCTCATCCAACGGAACAAACACCTGCTGGAAAGCGGCTTCGACCAATTCGTTGGTCAGGGACTGTTGGGTACCCATTCCCTTGGCCTGCAACCAGCGGTTGTTCATATTTTTCTGGATGCGGTTTTTTAACAGCCGCTCCTGTTCGCTCAGCGATTGCCGGAACAGGGTCACCAACCCACGCCGATGACTGCGCCGGGCAGCATCGGCATCCGCTTCCACGGTCAGCTGCAGCTGCTCGTTGTCCACTTTCAGGCACGGGAATGCCCGTACTTGCAAACCGTTGATCTCAGACTGAGTGGCTTCGGGCAAATCGCCAAAATCCCAACGCTGGACGTTTTCCCGCTGCAGCTCATGCTTCACCATGCCTTGCATCTGACGCTTGCTGAGTTCATTCAGATCGGTTTTTAATGCCTCCAGATCACGACTCTCCGCCATCAACTTGCCGTCTTCCAGCACTTGGATATTCATCAGCATATGCGCAGGTAACTCAATCGCCCTCAAGGTATCTACTTCAATACGGGGCCGGGCTGTCCGGTTCAGGTAGGCACACAACAAAGAATACAAACTGCCTTTGCTGGCATGCGCCCCTTGCAGGAAATCTTCGACGGTATTCGGTACCGGAACAAACAATTTACGGATGGCTTTGGGCAGGCCCTTGATGATCAGCGCTACTTTTTCGGCAATAAATCCGGGCACCAGCCACTCCACTTGAGCGGAAGGCACCTGCTGTAACATCGCCACGGGAACACTGAGCGAGACCCCATCATCCATGGCACCGGGTGCAAACTTGTAACTCAGTGGAAATTGCAGCCCCTGCCACTCCAGCTCTGCCGGAAAGTCCCGATCAGTAATACCGGCGGCGGCATCACTCAAGAGTTGTTCCCGGGTCAGTTTGAGAGCGCTTTGTTGCGCCTCAGTCGCTTTGCTGTACCAGCGTTCCAGATGCCGGGTAGTCACCACTTCTTCGGGCAAACGTGCCTGATAAAAATCGATCAGGAAGTTGTCATCAATCACCAGATCACGACGGCGGGATTTCTCTTCGTATTCGGTCACCTCGGCAATCAGGTCGATATTGTGCTGCAAAAAATCCGCCCGAGTACGGATCTTCTGTCCGACCAGACCTTCCAGAATCAGTATTTCCCAGGCTTCCCGTGGATGACTGAGGGCATAATTCACCCGTTTGCGCGGATTAACGATCAGGCCATACAGGGTGCTCTGTTCAAACGCCACCACCTGGCCACGCTTCTCATGCCAATGCGGCTCAAAATATTGGTATTTGAGCAAGGGTTTGCCGATTTCCTCAATCCAGGCCGGTTCGATCTTGGCCACGGTACGGGCAAACAACCGGCTGGTTTCCACCAGCTCCGCCGCCATCATCCATTTCGGCTTTTTCTTGTGCTGGCTCGACGCCGGAAAAACAAACAGCTTGCGGTTACGGGCACCCAGATATTCCTGGCCTTCACTTTTAAAACCGATCTGGCTCAACATGCCCGCCAACAACGATTTGTGCAGCGACTCGTAACTGGCAACCTGACTGTTTTCGGTCAGGCCAAGATCCTTGCACAGCAAATGCAGCTGACGATGGGTGTCGCGCCACTCGCGCATGCGCATATAGTTGAGAAAATGCTTGCTGCACCACTTGCGAAGCTGGTTCTGGGTCAGCTCCTGGCGTTGCTCTTCGTAGGCATTCCAAAGATTCACCAATGCCACAAAGTCTGAGTCTTCATCTTGCCAGAGGCGATGCTTTTCATCGGCCTGCTGTTGTTTATCCTGCGGTCGCTCACGCGGGTCTTGCACCGTCAGCGCCGCCGCTATAATCAGCACTTCCGTTAATGCACCTTGCTTCTGGGCTTCCAGCATCATGCGGGACAAACGCGGATCGGTCGGTAAACGGCCCATCTGCCGCCCCAAAGCAGTCAGCTTGTGTTGTTTATCAACTGCCTCCAGCTCTTGCAGCAGGGTAAAGCCATCCTTGATAAACCGCTCATCCGGTGGATCGACAAACGGGAAATCCTGCAACCGCCCCAGCCCCAGATGCAACATCTGCAAAATCACTGCCGCCAGATTGGTGCGGCGAATTTCCGGGTCGGTAAATTCATCCCGCCCCAAAAAGTCACTCTCTTCATACAGACGGATACAGATGCCCGGCGAGGTTCGGCCACAACGACCGGCACGCTGGTTGGCGCTGGCCTGCGAAATCGCCTCTACCGGCAAACGCTGTACCTTGCTTTTGTAGCTGTAGCGGCTGATACGGGCGACACCGGCATCCACCACATAACGAATACCTGGCACCGTCAGCGAGGTTTCAGCAACGTTGGTAGCCAATACCACTCGACGCCCACCATGGGGTTTGAATATCCGCTGCTGGTCGGAACCACTCAGACGGGCGTACAGCGGCAGAATATCCGTAGCGGGCAAACTGGCACGCCGTAAATATTCAGCACACTCCCGGATCTCTCGCTCGCCGGGTAAAAACACCAGGACATCCCCAGGAGCACCGCCTTTTTTGTCCTCGTTACGCAATTCGGTCAAGGCATCATGCACCCCTTCGAACAGGGTGCGATCAGCCTCCTCTTCCGATTCCCGTACCAATGGCCGGTAACGGGTCTCGACCGGATAGGTTCGACCGGACACCTGAATCACAGGCGCATCGCCAAAATGAGCCGAGAAGCGTTCGACATCAATGGTCGCCGAGGTGATCACCAGCTTCAGGTCAGGCCGTTTGGGCAGCAGGTTTTTCAGGTAGCCCATCAGAAAATCGATGTTCAGACTGCGCTCATGGGCTTCGTCAATAATGATGACATCGTATTCATTGAGGAAGCGGTCATGCTGGGTTTGCGCCAGCAGAATGCCATCGGTCATTAACTTGACGCGCGTCTGGTCGCTGCTCTGATCGGTAAAACGAATCTGGAAGCCGACCAGCGACCCGAGCTCGACACTCAGTTCATCCGCGATACGCTGCGCCACCGACCGGGCCGCCAGCCGGCGCGGCTGGGTGTGGCCAATACGACCATAACGCCCCAGTCCGGCTTCCAGACAGATTTTGGGTAACTGTGTGGTCTTACCCGACCCGGTCTCACCGGCAATCACCACCACCTGGTGGTTCTTGATGGCTGAAAGAATCTCATCCTTGCGCTCCGAAACCGGTAAATCCGGATAACTCAAGCGCACCGGATCACTGCGTTGCGCCACCCGCTGCTGACTGGTTTCGATACGTGACAGCAATGTCGCCAGTGCAGACTCAAACGGCTGTTGCCGTCGTTGACTGGCCAGCAACTCTTTCAACTGCCGCCGCAAGCGCAGGCGATCCCGGATCAGACAATGGTCGATCGCCTGGTGCAAGGCCCGCGCATCAATGGCAGCAGGGTGTGAATCGGCGGTTACAGCCTGGTCAGAGGTGGGGACTGAAGAATGGTCGGAAGACAAAAGCGATCCTGAAAACAGCGAATATGAGGGAAATCAAACGGCCATTATACGACGTGTCAGCGCCAGAAGGCAGACGGTAATTTCAACCAGCAAGGCCGCTTGTATCGAGACCAGTCCAACCTGTCACGGCCAGCCACTGGAATGATTCAGAAACCGGCACAGGCACCGCAGCGGATATTTTCATGCAAGCACAATATCCGCTGCATTCTGGCCGTATTTTGGGCCTTCCTGGCAGAATCCTGTTATCCCTGACTGGCGCCTCAAACGTACCCGGCTGACCCGCCCCAGGCGCAGCAAGCCCTGAAGCACATCAGTCTGCAGCCACCTCGGTGACCTGGCGAATCCAGTCGTCGAGGTTGTAGTAGTTGCTGACGCGGGCAATTTTGCCATTCTGAACATCAAAAAACGCCCCGGCAGGCAATACATAACGCTGGCCATTGGCGGCGGGCAAGCCATCATCCGTGAGCAGGTATTCGCCATGCACCACAAATTCAGCTGCGGCACGTTCGCCGTCGGGGCTGCTGAGAATCACAATATCTTTCAGCGTTTCCTGGTAGTGCCGGTTCATTCGCTCCATAAAGCGCGCAAAGGCTTCCTTGCCAATTTCTCGTTCGCTCTGGTTGATATCGTGGATCACATCCGCCGTCAGCAAATCCAGAAAGGTCGTCATATCGCGTTGATTAAACGCTTGGTAGTAGTTGAAAATCAGTGCTTCAGTGTGGGAACGGGTCATAGGCAGTCATTCTCATAAGTAACAGACTGACCGAGATTACTACGACTGGGACAGGCCGTGATCAGGCCTGTCATCACGAAAAAGTGTTTTTATGCCGACGGTTTTATCGGGCACGATCGATCTGTTCACACAGCACTTGAATTTCATCCAGCGCCCGTGGCGTCATGCGGTGTAACTTGTCGGCATTCGGATGAATCATTTGCTGGTTTTTCACCGCTGGAATAGTTGGCCAGCGACTCCAGTTAACCGCATCAGCGTCAATATTGCTGTTGTCGTTTGTATTGTGGCTTGGCTGGATAATGACTTCCGGAGCCGACACAATCACCTGCTCCAGACCAACACCGGGGTAATCCTGATCCAGACTGGCAAAAGGGTTGTGTGCACCGCATAGGATCAACTGTTGCTGTGGCCAGGCGTTACCCGCCACCGTGGTCAGCGGTCGCGACCAGAGTTCGTAAAACACGCGCACCGGAGCTTTACCTGCAAAGCGATGGCGTAATTGCTGCAAGCGTTGCTCATACGCCAGCGCTTGCTGCTCGGCACGCTTTTCATGGCCGGTGAGCTGGCCAAAGTGGCGCAACTCGCTGGCCACATCATCCAGTCGGGTCACTTCGGAATACACCACGGGCAGACCATAGTGCTGCAGTCGCTCCAGATCCGGTAACGGGTTCCCGGTGCCCCAGGCGATGATCAGATCCGGTTTCATTTGCAGGATTTTTTCAATCTGCAAACCAGCGTACGACCCCACTCGGGGAATGTGATTGGCCGCCTCAGGGTAGTTGGCGTATTCGGTGGTGCCGATAATCTGTTCACCGGCACCAATGGCATAAAGCAGCTCTACGATATGTGGCGCCAGCGCAATAATACGCAACCGCTGACGGTCGGCGGCCACAGCAGTGGCAGGCGTCACCGAAGCAGCTTGAGGTGCTGTCCCGGCTGACATGGCGGGTGCGGTCTGCACCGCCAAGACCGTGGCCAGCCAGAGCCCGCCAATACCATGAACCAACCTCACCAATCGACTCCTTTACGGGCCTTGATACCGGCGTCAAACGCATGTTTGACCGGCTGTACTTCACTGACGGTATCGGCCAGTTCAATCAACCGGGGATGCGCATCCCGACCGGTAATCACCACGGTTTGTTCAACCGGGCGATTGGCCAGAGCGTCGAGAACCTCGTCAATATCCAGGTACTCGAAACTGAGCATATAGGTCAGCTCATCCAGCAACAGCACATGAATATCCGGGTCCGCCAGAAATACCTTGCTGGCCGCCCAGGCTTCTTGTGCCGCGGCAATGTCTTTTTCCCGATCCTGAGTATCCCAGGTAAACCCGGTCCCCATCACATGAAACGGCACCCCCAGTTGTTGTAGCAGATCTCGCTCGCCACAGGGCCAGGTGCCTTTAACGTACTGTACAACGGCTGTTTTATAGTCGTAGCCCAGTGCCCGCACAATGGTGCCAAAACCGGACGTGGACTTGCCCTTGCCATTACCGGTGATCACGATCAGTGTGCCGCGTTTTTCCTGTGCAGCCTTGACCCGTTCGGCGACGGTGGCTTGCTGTTGCTGCATTTTGGCTTTGTGTGCTGCATTTTTATCGAGTGGCTGGCTCACGAGTTGCTCCCTGATAGTGGATGATGGCTGTTTTCTTGGCTGTTTTCTTGAGTGGGTACTTGGGGCCTGGATGCCGAGCTAAACGCCAGCAACGCCGGGATATCAAGATGTTCGGCACAGGCAGCGGCAATACGATCCAGCGCCTGCTCCTGTTGTTGCTGATAATCGTCAATCCGGTCAGTGCTGGCACCGGCCCAGGCCAGAATGGACTGCAAGGCAGATGGCGTATCAAAAACCCCATGCAGATAGGTTCCAGCCACCTGATCGTCGGCGCTATAACAGCCGTCCAGTTGGTTCTTGCCGGAATCCAGTTGTGCAAATGGCCGGGCCGTCGCTGGCTCAAGATAATGACTCTGTCCGACGTGTATTTGATAACCGGTCACTGGCACCCGCATCGGCGGCGCTACAATCTGGTGATGGTCGTCATACAACAGCAACTGGCCATGATCGTTGGTGAGGGATTTGTCCGGGAACAGTCGTGTTGCAATCGGCAGATAACCCAGGCCTGTTGCACTGCCCGCCGGGCCTTCGACACCTTCGGGATCATGAATGGCTTCCCCTAACAGCTGATAGCCTGCACAAATACCCATCAACTTGCCGCCATATCGCAGATGGCGGGCGATATCGCTGGCCCAACGCCCCTTACGTAACAGGTCCAGTTCGGCCCGGACGTTTTTACTGCCGGGCAAAATAATCAGATCAGCGCCGGTTAATGGCTGCCCTGGCCCGACATAAGCAAAGTCTACCTGCGGGTGCTGGCGCAGCATGTCAAAATCGGTGTGATTACTGATACGCGACAGCACCGGCACACGTACCCGCAAGCGAATGTCGGTGTGATCAAGTTGCTGCTCGGTGTCGATGGCATCTTCCGCCGCAGCACCAAGGTTCATAAGGTAAGGCAAGACACCCAGCACCGGTTTGCCCGTGCGTTGTTGCAGCCAGTCCAGACCCGGTTGCAACAACCCGATATCTCCCCGAAACCTGTTGATCACAAAGCCCACCACCCGCTGCTGTTCGGTCTCAGATAACAGCTCCAATGTCCCCACCAGCTGGGCAAACACGCCGCCCCGATCAATATCGGCAATAATAATCACCGGGCAGTCAACGGCTTCAGCGAACCCCATATTGGCAATATCCCGGTCGCGCAAGTTGATTTCTGCCGGACTGCCCGCCCCTTCCACCACGATCAGTTCGTACTGCTGCTGCAAGCGCTGGTGGGATGCCAGTACCGCGGTCATCGCGGTGGTCTTGTAATCATGATAGGCCGCGGCTTCCATATCGGTAATGGCCTTGCCATGAATAATGACCTGGGCTCCGGTGTCTGAATGGGGTTTGAGCAGCACCGGATTCATATCGACATGGGGTACCAGTCGTGCGGCTTTGGCCTGGAGTGACTGAGCCCGGCCAATTTCACCCCCGGACGCGGTCACGGCACTGTTCAGAGCCATATTTTGTGGTTTGAACGGCGCCACCGCGATACCAAGGTTGTGGAAACAACGGCACAGGCCCGCCACCAGCAAGCTTTTACCGGCATCCGAGGTGGTGCCTTGCACCATCAGTGTGTCCGGGGATCGCCAGGCATGATTCAGCACGGCTCACTGCCTGCAGGCAACCAGCCGATACACTCCACCACCGGTGCCACGTCAGGGTGCGGCGAAAGGCGGATACGGGTGCGACTGCCATAATGAATCGCCAGCGAGGAATACCAGTTGCCATCCCGCCAGTCGACCGGTAGCAAGTAACCCAGAATCAGGCGAATCACAGCACCGTGGCACATCACTACCACATGCTGCCCCCCATGCTGCTCCGTTATTTGCTGCCAGCCCTGTACCACCCGTTCGTACACCTGTTCGATGCGTTCGCCTCCCGGTGGTGGATTACCGGCCGGAAACTGGGCAAAGGCTTCCAGTTCGCTCCAGCCATCCGGATTATCTTCCGGAGGACCAAACAGGGTGGTAAATGGAATACCGTCCCAATCGCCAAAATCGTACTCCCGCAACGCCGGAACAATATCCAGCGCCATTCCTTGTTGTTGCGCCCAGTGAGCAGCAAACGCCTGACATCGCTGTAGTGGAGAGCTAATGATCGCGTCTATGCTTGTATCCGCAGCAGTAATCGCGGCCAATGCCTGCTCCAGCTGCCGCCAACCGATGGGGCTGAGTGCAATATCAAAACGGCCATACAAGGCCGCCTCACCGTCCACGGCACCGTGTCGAACCAGGTCAATAATCGTATCGCCTGTTGTTATATCGGTTGTCATGCTTGCACCTCCTTTACAATCACGGGAATACCAGCCACCACCAGCGTGACCCGGTCGGCGATTGCCGCCACTGCCTGATTTAGCCAGCCTGCCTGATCGACAAACCTTCGACTGACATCGCCAGCCGGTATCACGCCCAAACCGATTTCATTGGCAATCAGCACCACATCCAACGGGCACTGTTGTAATGCCTCGGTCAACGACTGAAACAAGGCGGGGAAATCCTGCTCAGGAAAATGATAAAACTGGTTGTTTAGCCATAACGTCAGGCAGTCCACCAGCATCACACCCGGGCCGGACTGCTGCGCCAAATACTCAGGCAACGCCAGCGGGACTTCGGCCAGCGGCCAATCCTTTCCTCGCTCCTGCTGGTGCCGCTCAATCCGACGCTGCATTTCATCATCGAATGACGTGGCAGTGGCGACAAAATATTTGTTTACCTGTTGCCGGGCTGCCAGATCACTGGCAACAGACAGGCCGTAACGGGATTTGCCCGAGCGAGCGCCTCCCAGTATCAAATGAATCATGCCAGTTGCCCGCCATTCGCAAGGGCCAGCAAAACGCTATAAATCAGCAACTCCTGCAATTGCTGGGCAGCACCGAGGCTATCCCCCGTAAAACCGTACAGATGTTTGCTCATCCAACGTTTCAGCCACCATCGCATGACCACAACAGCAATCGCCAGCACCCATGCCGACCAGAACGGCAACCACAACAGTCCCGCCGCTCCCGTCACCAGTACCTGCATCAACAAGGCGGTGTTCATGGGGTACGCCAGCGGGTCGCTTTTACTGGTTCCCGGTGCCGATACATACGGCAAATCCTGGGCATGGGTAATCGCCATCGCCCGCGACAAGGGATAACCAATCAATAACGCCAGTAGTAATTCGCCCTGTTCTGCCAGGGCGACCAGCAACAGGTACTTGAACAGCAACGCCAACAACAGCGCACTGCTGCCATACGTGCCCAGTCGGCTGTCTTTGAGAATACGGAGTTTGTGAGGCTGATCCAGGCCTCCATAAAAGCCATCAAAACAATCCGCCAGGCCATCTTCGTGCAAGGCACCGGTCAATAACAGGCTGGTTATCAACAGCACACATACCGCTGGAGCCATACCTAACCCGGCTTCTGCCAGCAGATACACCGGCATCAATAACAACCCCAGAAGCCACCCCACCAACGGAAAGTAACCCAAGGCACTGTGCATTCTGTCAGGGCTATATAGCAACTGACTACTCATTGGCAATCGGGTCAAAAACCCGATTGCCAACTGTAATAACTGCCAATGCTGGCGTAACTGCATCAGAAGACTCGACATCAGACCTCGACCCCAGCGCTGGCAAAGCTGGCCATCTGGTTATAAAAACCTGCCGCGGCCCGCAACAAGGGTAATGCCAAAGCGGCGCCGGTGCCTTCTCCCAGTCGCAGCCCAAGATCCAGCAAGGGGTTGGCTTCCAGGGCCTGCAGCGCCAAACGATGTGCCGGTTCCGCAGAATGATGGCAGAACACCATATAGTCCCGACAGCCGGGTTCCATCCGACAGGCCAGCAGCGCTGCAACCGTGACAATAAAGCCATCCACCAGAATGACCGTCCGTTGCGCCGCCGCCGCCAGTATGGCTCCAACGATCTGGACGATTTCAAAACCACCCACTTCCTGTAATGCAACCGCCGGACTGGCATCGGCATACGCTGCCCGAACCCGCTGCACACCCCGGCCCACCAGTTCACTCTTGAGCAACAGCTGATCATCATTAATGCCCGTCCCCCGGCCAATGACTTGCTCGACTGCCAGGTTTTCTGCCAGTGCCAGCAACGCGGAGGCGGAGCTGGTATTCCCAATACCCATCTCACCCAGCCCCAGCACATTACTGCCTTGGGCAATCACCTCGCGGGCCACGTCTGCACCCAGGTATAACGCGCGCTGGTACTGCTCTGCCGTCATGGCTGGCTGGACCGAAAAATCGGCACTACCCGGGCCAACCCGACGCCGTAACAGTGACCGATGATCAGCTTCCAGCGGCTGAATCACTCCGGCATCAATCACTTGCAAGGCCATATCACTGGATTGACAAAAGCAGTTGATAGCCGCCCCACCAGCCAGAAAATTCAGCACCATTTGTCTGGTGACAGCCTGAGGGGCAATACTGACGGGATGACGAGCAATACCATGGTCAGCAGCAAACACCAGCATGGTTGGCCGGGTGATCCGGATTTCCTCGTCGCCGCCATCCAGTTGCTGGATCTGGGCCAGTTGGACGGCCAGTACTTCCAACGCCCCCAACGCCCCCGGAGGTTTGGTTTTCTGATCAATCCGTTGTTGTATCTGCGCCTGACCAGCCTGTCCGAGTGCTGGAATATCAAAAGAAACCGTATGCATAAATAAACGAAACTCCAGTCAGCTCTGATCAGGCCAGCCGCTGACGCATAACCAACAGAAAAAAGACGCTGCCCAAAGCAGAGGTAATAATACCGATGGGAATTTCCTGGCTGGCGACTGCCGAACGGGCAATCACATCCACCCAAACCAGAAAGGTACTGCCGAGCAACAAACAGCCTGCGATCAGCGTTCGGGTCGTAACGCCCAGCCAGCGTCGCACAATATGGGGAATCATCAGGCCAACAAAACCGATACCACCACAATACGCCACGACTGCAGCGGTCAAGGCAGCACAGATCACCAGTGCCAGCGCCCGTAGGCGTACGGCATCCACTCCCAGCGTGCGAGCGTTGTCATCCCCCAGCAACATGGCATCAAAATGACGCCCAAGCAGCAGCAGTACACCACTGCTGACCAACACCACAGGGAACAACAGCCATAACTGACTGCTTTCAACCCGCCCCAGGCTGCCCATCAGCCAGAACAGCACCTTGTTGGCAGCAAAAGGCTCACCGATAAACAGAATAAAATGGGTGAGTGAACCCAGCATCAACGAAATCGCCACCCCGCCCAACAACAACTGCTCGGAACTGCGGGCGAACGAAGTAATAGCCAGAACCTGAACCAGCATCACCGCAAACAAGGCACCACCAAACGCGGCCAACGGCAAGGCCGTGCCGACCGGCAACCAGCCCAGCAGCCAGGCCAGCAACGGCTGCTGTGACAGCATCGTACCCATCAACACGGTGACCACACTGGCCCCCAAGCCGGCACCGGCGACTACACCAAACAGATAAGGATCGGCAAGGCCGTTACGGGTTACGTTCTGTAATGAGGCACCGGCAATGGCCAATCCAGCACCAACCAATACGCCTGCAGCAACCCGCGGCAACCGCAGGTCAGTAAAGATCAATTGGTCCAGAGGATCGACCGGCAAACCGGCGAGACAACGCCAAACGGTATTAAAAGGCAGGTCGGCAGACCCAAAAAACAACGCCGCCAACGGCGACAACAACGCCACCGCGATCAGGATTATCCAGCGATATCTCATATGGCTTGATCCTGCCCCGTCGGAGCGACGGTCTGAGCCATCGGTGCTGGTGGTGAAAAATCGACCCGCAACGCTCCGGCATCGTGACGTACCGCACAAGGCAAACGAAATACCTGCTGCAAACGCTCAGGCTCCAATACCTGCGACGGTGTGCCATAAGCCACTTGTTCGCCATGATCCAATAACAACAACTGGTCGCAGTAATGTGCCGACAGATTAAGATCGTGCAAACTCATCACCACGGTCAGGCCGTTATCCCGAGCCAATTGCCCCAGCAAAGCCAGCACATCGTGCTGGTAATACACATCCAGATGATTGACCGGTTCATCGAGCACAATCAGTTCTGCCCGTTGCACCAGTGCCCGGGCAATCAAGCCGCGCTGCTGTTCGCCACCAGACAAAGAGGCAAACACCTGATCGGCTTTTGTCGCCAGACCAACACGCTCTAACGCTTGTTCGATACATTGGTCGTCCTCCTGGGTCTGTCGCCCCAACCAGGACTGATGCGGCAATAATCCCATGCGTACCATTTGCCGCAGGCTGAGCGCAAACACCGTATCATTAAGCTGATGCACAACAGCAATCCGCCGCGCCCGTTGACTCAAGCGATAATCCGCGACCAATTGGTCACGCCAGCACACAGTACCGGCGCCAGACAACTGACCGGACAACGCCAGCAGCAAACTGGTTTTGCCCGCCCCGTTAGGGCCCAGCACACCCAGTACCGAGCCACGCTTTAACGCAAAAGAGATCTGTTTCAGAATCGGCTGTTGATCAATCGTGAGCACCAGCTTATTGACCGCCAGACCGGAACAACCAACCATGGAGATATCCGACAAAAGTAAGCCGTACGAAGCAAGACCATCAACACCGTGCGACATGTGCATCCACAGGGAAAGGAGATGGTTCGTGTCTTCCCGCACGAACAAAATTCAAGAGACTGAATCATTCATTCACCCGTGCACGACGTTAGTCGAGACAGGGCAGAGAACCATTCCAGGGAGGTATCTGACTTTTCCTGGCCCATCACGGCCACAGAATTACAGTTGCGGGTACAGTTCCGGACTCACACCGGATTCCCAATTACGTTAAGCCGCCAGAGCAGCCCAACACCTGTTTGATAGCGCCGGACTATATCAGCAAAGCAAAAACCATACGATAGCGAATCGATTCAGGGGTTCAGCCAGTTACCATCCACTTGCAGCATCACCTGTCATCACCTGCCACAGCGTTACCGCTCATTATGGCGATGCGCGTCACATCGCCTCACAGCAGTCAACACTGGCATTTCATGACGTAACCGGTCATCCCGCCTTGCTTCGCCACAAACAGTCCGCGCCAATCACGGCAGGATTTCCCTGCCTTCTCAGTACAGCAACAGAAAACACCCACATCGAGACAACACCAACCCAAAAGGCGTCTTATTCTTATTATAATTCTTACTCTGTTAATTAAAATGATGCATAAAAAACAGCCAGAAACCCTGAAAATATGACAAAAACATATAAAAATTATTAAATTTTAATTAAAAAACAAACAGTTGAAGCTTCTTTACAGCTACTGGTAGCAGAGAAATACCACATCACCCAAAGATAATTACAAAATCAGACCCAGCACTCATTTCGTACAAAATTAAGCCGACCAGTGAATAATTCCACTATCCTTGTAAGCAGCAAAGGTTCTTTTGGGCATCGATACATCGGCGCTGGCAAGGTGGTTTCTGACAAGAAATCCATTGCCCAACAAGAGACACAACAAGCATCAAAATACAGTAAAGATATGTAAGACCAGGCATTACATCCATCCTGAGAAACAACCGGGGTATTCCAGCATCTCAGGTGCATGTAACAATCCAGGCCTACTCATCCTGATGTAAAGTGATATTTTGCGCCGGGGTCGGTCATGTACTAGACAAAAAATCAGACCTATACCGCCATGTTGCGATAGAAGGCAGGCCACAAAAAAAGTTAACGTTCGAAATGACCTCAGATGAAATCATTCATTGACTCAGGCCTTCGATAAGATCATTTTTTGCTGCATTGTAGAGCAATCAAACCACCTGACTGTTATTTCTCCAGGTTGGCAAACGCCAGCCCTCCTGGTAGTCAAGACCAAACGGCACATGAAGAGAATTCGCGGAGGAATTCAAATGCTTCTGATCTTCATTGTTGTGTTGATCTGGTTTTTCTGGATCAAACGACCTAAAAAGAACAACTACACCGCTAACAGAGCCAATAGTGTTGTGGCTATAACAGGCAGTCTGATCATGCTTAGCCAGAGGATGATGAAAGATCATCTGATGCTTGGCGCAGGGGTGAGTACTCGTTCGGCCCACAGCCAGCGCGATGTGAGCGTCATGCTGTTTAACCAGCGTCTGGAACAACTGAAAAAAGAAGATCACGACGAAGCGATGCAGAAGCTGTTGGCCAACACGCAGGCCATTTGGGATATCCACCAACCCCAGATTCTGGCACAGCCAGACCTCAATCTGGTTGGTAACCTGATGCAAGATAATGACCGCTTGCTCGCCCTCTGTGATGATATTGCCCGCAGCAAGGCAGAACATGAAGGCGATAACATCGCCAAAATGGCCTACCTCGCAGGCAGACAGCGTATGCTATCCCAGCGAATTGCCAGAAACTGTGTGGCTATTTACTGGGGCTATGACAACGACTGGATCCATTACGATCTCGACGCCACCATTGCGCTGTTTGATCACACCCTGCGTGAGTTGATGCATTCCCGTCTGACCACGCCACAACTGGCGGCATCGCTGGAAGCCGCTGCATCCTTCTGGATGGCATCCAAAGCGACGTTCAAACTGTTTCAGGACAGTGCCGACAAGCGTAAGGATGTGCCACATATTCAGGAAGTGACTGAAACATTACTGGTAAAGCTGGATAAGATCACCAGCCAGTATGAAGCGATTATTGTTGGGGAAGAACGCCCGGACCAGTCCTGAGCCAGCCGTTCTGAAGCCTCCATCGCGGCTCAGACCCGCATAAAAAAGCGGATAAGGGTTTCTCCCTTATCCGCTTTTTTAGTTGCCGAGTACCTTATTCAGCGGGACTGGGCAAGCTCTTCTGCTCTCAGCTCACGCCGGAGTATTTTACCAACATTGGTTTTTGGTAATTCAGTACGGAATTCCACATATTTAGGTACCTTGTAATTGGTCAGACGCTCTTTGCACCAGTGGCGCAAATCCGCCTCACTGAGTTCAGACTTCACCACAACAAAGACCTTGACGGCTTCTGAGCTTTTCAGATCCGGCACACCAATAGCAGCCACTTCCATCACCTCGGGGTGATCGGCAATAACATCTTCAACCTCGTTCGGATACACATTAAAGCCGGAGACAATAATCATGTCTTTCTTGCGATCCACAATACGCATATAGCCATCATCCTGGATCACGGCAATATCCCCAGTGCGCAGCCATTCACGGGCAGGCAAACCATCAGCCCCTGGCAAAAATGCCTCATCGGTCGCCGCTTCCCGTTTCCAGTAGCCTTTCATGACCTGTGGCCCTTTAACGCACAACTCGCCCCGCTCTCCCAACGGCAACTCATGGCCATCATCATCCACGGTGATGCAGAGGGTACTCGACACCGGCATACCAATACTGCCCAGCTGGATATGTCCTGGCGGATTAAACGACACTACCGGTGACGTTTCTGTCATGCCGTAACCCTCGGCAATATCGTTGCCGGTGACTTTTTTCCATTGTTCGGCAGCGGTTGTGGTCAACGCCATGCCACCGGAGATCGTCAATTTAAGGCCAGAAAAATCCAGTTGCCGGAATTTTTCCTGATTACACATGGCCACAAACAGGGTATTCAAGCCCACAAACGCTGAAAACCGGTGCTGCTGCAGGGTTTTGACAAACCCTGGAATATCTCTGGGGTTAGGAATCAGCAAAGAACAGTTCCCGGTTTCAAGCAGCACCATACAATGCACCGTAAAGGCGTAAATATGGTACAGCGGTAGCGGTGCTACCACCCTCTCCACCCCTTCATCCAATGCCATCACAAACAAGCCATGACACTGCAACATATTGGCGATCAGGTTTCGGTGCGTCAGCATCGCGCCTTTGGCCACCCCGGTGGTACCGCCGGTGTATTGCAGCACCGCCACATCATTGCCAGCAGACGGATACGGCTGACAAGGGCGCTTTGCACCTTTCGCCAGGGCCGCCCGTAATGTCACCGCACCGGGCAAATGATAGTCCGGCACCTGTTTCTTGACGTACTTCACCATGCCATTGATCAGCATCCGTTTTAACCCTGGATGCAAATCGGCCACTTCCGTGACAATAACGTGCTGGATCCCCGTATCACTGAGTATCTTTTCGGCCTTGTCGGCCATATTAGCCAGCACCACCAGCGCCTTGGCTCCAGAGTCGTTGAACTGGTGCTCCATTTCCCGCTCGGTGTAGAGTGGATTGGTGTTCACAACCACCAGCCCTGCCCGCATGGCACCAAAAACCACAATGGGGTACTGCAAAATATTTGGCAATTGAATGGCAATACGTTCACCAGGCTGCAAACCCAGCTCATGCTGCAGATAGCTGGCAAATTGTGCACTCAATACATCCAAGTCCTGGTAGCTCAGCGTATGTCCCAGGCACATAAAAGCAGGACGATCAGCAAATTTTTTCACAAAGCGATCAAACAGCTCGATGACTGAATTGTATTTATCGGCATCAATCGTGCCTGGATAATTTTCCGGATAGCGTTCCTGGAAGAACTGCTCGTTCATACCGCCCCCTTACACCCCAACATTGGTTATTCTTATACGTCGTTGTCTGCTCGTTTATTTCGCGATAACGCTCAGAATGCGGAGCGCGTCATAAACAATTAGTGAGTCAGAATCTGGAATTGTAACCATCTTTTGAATTTCAGGCAAAAAACTGTTTCCCAAATCAATGCCAAATTACCGATTCGATACCGTTCTGGCCCGTGGATAGTACAATATAGACAACCTGCAGCCGCCTGCACGACCATTTCGCCCCGCTTTTGATTGCCACACAATCACGAACCGGGACAACTATCGACGGAAAGGAATATTTCATGAACGATGTCAGCCCTGCGCATACTTTCAGTATAGCCAGTGATAGCGGTCAGACATTTGCTGCCCAGCTGTTTATGCCGGGCACTGAGCCAACGGCCCTGATCCAGATATATCACGGCATGGCAGAACACTGGCGCCGTTATCAACCCTTGATCCGCAAACTGGCTGCATCCGGTTACGCTGTGCTGGCACATAATCATCAAGGTCATGGAGAACGTCAGCCGCTCGGCCACCTGCCCGTCGGCCATCACCACACCAGCACCGGCTGGCAACAACTGATCAACGATGCCAACCAGGCTCGCCAGATAGCTCTGGCCACACTGCCGGAATCGACCCCGGTTATTTTGCTGGGTCACTCCATGGGATCGTTTGTGGTATTAACAACAGCGATGCACCCTGTGGAAGGTCTGGCAGGCTTGGTATTATCGGGCAGTGGTTACCCTGCACGCTGGCGCTGCCAACTGGGTTACATCGTTGCCTCTGTCATTGCACACTGGCATACCGCGGAAAAACCCTCAGCGTTACTCGGGGCACTGGCCTTTGCCGGATACAACCAGCAGATCAAACAGGCTTCTGGCCGCTGGGACTGGCTGACACGCGACGCCAACCAGCGCCAGCAATACCGTACCGATCCCTTGTGCGGCTTTGATTGCAGCGCCGGCTTCTGGCAAAACCTGTTCACCGCTCTGACAAACATCACCCGGGAGAACGCACTGGCATCGATCCCACCGCAGCTGCCTGTCTTATTGTTATCTGGCGATCAGGACCCGGTCGGTCAATATGGCCGAGGTATCCGAGCGCTCGACCATGCCTTACATCGCAGCGGCCATGATCAGATCAGCACGCTGTTATACCCTGGCGGACGCCATGAAATGCTGAATGAAACCAATGCCGGGCAAGTGCAGTCTGACCTGCTGGCATGGCTACAAAACCACTTGGGTTGATCCACTCTACCGGGATCAACAGCAGTAAGTGATCCTGATCAATAGCATGGCAAATGACCTGTGAATGGTGCATTGAGCGCTGGATTTCACGTTACACTCTTGCCGTCCACTTATATTCCAACGACCAGAACTGGTCATTTTTCACCTCTGACATCGGATGTATATCATGGAAACCATCACCAATCGCACCTACGAAGAACTGAACATCGGCGACAGCTGCAAGCGCACCCACACCATTGATGAGCGCGATCTGCAGCTGTTTGCCATCGTCTCTGGTGACCACAACCCTCTCCACCTTGATCCGGTTTTTGCCGCGACCACCCAGTTCAAAGGCCAAATCGCCCACGGCATGTACTCCGGCGCTCTGATTTCAGCTGCTTTGGGAATGGAACTGCCAGGGCCAGGCACAATTTATCTGGGCCAGAATGCCCAGTTCAAACGCCCGATCATGATTGGAGATACCGTCACCGTGACACTGACGGTAAAAGAAAAGCGGGATCGTAACCAGGTTGTTATCGACACCACCATCACCAACCAGAATGATAAAGCGGTCGTAACCGGAGAAGCTTTTATCCTGGCTCCAAGCGAAAAAATGACCATCGACATGCCGGATCTGCCAGAAATCACCATCACCCAGCCAGCTGGCAAATAGTGGGTTATTGATTTGACCGACCGCCAGTAACAGGCGGTCGCTCTGCATCGGCATACCACACAGGTCCGGTATGCCTTTGCAGAGCACTTAGCCCCATAGCCCCATAGCCCCAATCCCGGGCAACAAACAAATAATCGCAGAACAAGCAAAACAAGAACTTCAAAACCAACGCCAGAAAGATAACAGTATAATTCCGATTTTTACTGTACCAGCTCCGCCTGCTGTTGTTGCACAACCTGAAGATAACTGGCCAAACGTTGATGCTCCTCTGCCAGGTACACCAACAAACTCAGATACACGTGTCGCTGTGACAATTGATAGTAGTAATCTGCCTGTGACTGATAGGCCGCCTGCCTGCCACGCAACAGGGTCTCATCCTCCAGCCCTTCGCCATTGTCTTCACTGACCGTCTCAGTGCGGCTGTCATCTGCCGCTCCGGCCACCAATACCCGAGCGTCAGGCACCAGCCGCTGTGTTACCTCTGCCAGGGCTGCCAGGCGTGTTCGTAACCCCTGCGACTCCTGACGATCGACCCAGGCTGCCCGCAACGTCTGGGACCGTACAGCCTGGTTCAAATAACGGAGCGGCAGACTCTGGCAGTGCCCACTGCCATGACGCCCAGCAGCAATCAATCCGGCTGCCGGACACCCCACAAACGCACGAAAACGTTCATCCGCTTCGGCGCTGTCCGGCATCATTCCTTGTCCCAACCAGTGCTGTAACAACTGCTCCAGACGCTCGGGGTGCTGCCATTGCCGCACAGCGTCAATATGCTGCTGTAATCGCAAGGATAACGCCTGCAACAACACCGACCGCATCGACGCTCCCCCCATGGTATTCAGCACCTGCAACTGCAACATCACCTGATCCAGATGGAACAGATCCAGTCTGGCCGGATCTGCGACCCATCCAGTCGTGGTGGCAGAGAGCGCTTGCAACCAATCCCTGCTGCCACTGGCAAGCGGCAGCAAAGGCTGCACCGCCCTTAACACCAGAGCCGTCACATACCAGGGAGAATCCAGGGGAATCCGCTGCGACAACCTCACCATTTCGACCGTCTCACCGGCTTGCCACTGCGCCATCCACACCATGACTTGCACAGAAGCCATCAGATTGGATGTCTCACGCTCCATCACTCCGCCAGCATCCGCCAGTGCCTGCTGCAAAGTCTGCAGCAGAAACACCTGTAATTCCGGTTTGACGCCCAGCTGTCTCGCAGCCAGGATCACATCCAGTCGGGCCAGCAGGCCCAAGCCAAACTGGCCTTCTGCCAGGTCGCCATGGGTAATCGCCATTCCTGATGACACATCCATGGCATCACTCAGGCTATCCGGCTGGCCTTCCGCCAGTAGAAACCGGACTCGGGCATATTGCGCCAGCCGCTGCAGCGGTGGAGTTAACCGGGGACCTTGCGCCAACAGGCTATCGCTGGCGGCTTGTAGCTGCTTATCCTTTCCTTGGTACAACATCATCAGGATTTCATCGGTGACGGCCTGCTGTTGTCTGGCATCCAGTGGCCGGATTGAGTCCGCCTGGCACGAAGCATAACCACAGCAACCGACCAGCAGCACGCCAATCATCCCGGCAAACGACCGCTTCAGAGACGCAATCCATAACGTTAAAAACAATGGCCATCGGCCGTGTCTGTTCATAAGCAGCCTAGTCTGAGGTATCCGTTCGGAGAATCATGAACTGCACTTCAACTCTGATTACCTGACCCGCATATCGGGGCTGAAACAGCACGCTGCTCATGGATTGCCCGGCGGCTTCTGCGAAGGATTCGCCACTGGATTCAATCAGCCGCAACAGGCCAACCTGGCCGTTTGACAGAATCGTAAACTCAATGACAACCCGCCCCTCTTTGCCACGTCTGAATTCCTTGTCGGGGTAGTGAGGCAAAATGCGAATGGCCGGCTGAATATCACCAGCAAACAGCATACGTACGATGCCACGGGTTTCAGGCCCGGCCGTCGGCACTTCAAAACCGGATCGACTGCTGACCGTCGTGGTCATGCAACCCGCCAAAGCGCTACTTCCTGCCAGGATAACCAACAGAGTCAGAATCGCTGTTATACGCTCTGAATACCTAACCATCACTTGCACCTGCCACTCCCGTTATCTGTTACTGTCGATCCAGCGAATACCCCGCAGCCGATGCTAACAAATACCCCAACATCCACCCACAGGTATTGCCGGTAATAGTCGTCAGAACACGGAGCTACCCTGTCGGCGATAATCAAGCGCCATGAATAACGGCACTCACACCGTGCTGTTATCAGAGGAAATTCATCAGGAAACACACCACTGCCAGTCGTTATTTACAACCTTGACAGCAAAGTCACAAACAGAACAGGGAAATATGGCGAGGATGGCCATTCACTACGGCGCCGGGAACAATACCGAACAGCAAGCGAACAGCCAGGTTTATTTATTCCAACAGCCCGGCACACTCTGCAGCTGCAAAAAAACGCTCTGCCAGAGCTGTGGGCGCGCCAGACCGGTTGGCCAGTTGTCGAGCAGTCATCGCCTGACGCGATAACAACCAGGCCAGCTGCCGAATAACAGGACCTTCTGTCTCAACCACCGCATCAAACAGGCTGTCATCAGGCATCAGCACCATGCGTCCACAGCAATCAGGACAAGCTCCAGGCAGTGGCTCACCATGCCAGGCTTGCCAGCCACAACGCCAGAGCAGTTCCCTGACCGGCCGTCCAATCAGCGCTTGCAGTGCCATCGGGTCATCGGCAGACAAGCTGCGGTGCTTGAAACTACTGGATGGGCTGAAATGACGGGTCACGCACTCAGGAATATCATGTTCAATAAAACGCTGCGCACCACCCGCGACAATAATTTCGCCATGGTGGGAAGTTTGCAGTGAAGCATTCAGTTGATGTTGCAGACAAAACTGAACTTGTTCCAGCAGCCAAAACTCTGCCCCAGCCCACTGAAAGGCTCTATCAGACATGGTCACCCCCGTCTTGTTATTGTTTTTTCCGGATTCGGGCGCCGCAAAGAATGCGTATACGATTCCGGGGGGTCAATATTTCCACCAATGCTGGCTCACAATGTTCACAGCTACATAACGGAGCACACCCCCTGCCACCACAAACGCACAGAAAACGTCCGGTCAATAACGAACAACTGTCGTGATCCATAAAAGCAAAAGCAAAACAAACAGGAAGATCTGGCGAAACAGAATCCAGCAACAGCAACAATATCGTTGTCAAGAAAACAGTCAGAAGGAAAACAGCAGCCAGAACAGGCCGGATACAGGCAGGAGAAAAACAGACAAGCACCAGCGGCAAAGTGCCACTGGTGCTTTCAGACTTACTTGACGCTCAGTTCAACACGACGGTTTTCTGCACGACCAGCAGCAGTCACATTGCTGGCAATCGGGCTGGCTTCACCGTAACCACGGGCAGTCAACTGATCCGCGCTCAGACCTTTACCGATCAGGTAGTTACGAACGGAGTCTGCACGTTGTTGGCTCAGACGCAGGTTGAATGCTTCAGCACCCTGGCTATCTGTGTATGCCGCGATTTCTACCATGGCATCCGGGTAGTTGCGCAGTTCAGCGGCTGCGTTATCCAGAATGGTACGGGCGTTGGCAGTCAAACGAGTGCTGCCACTTTCAAAGTTAACACCGTGCAGATTGCCTTCAAATACAGCACAACCCTTGGCATTCACGTTGGCGCCGGCAAGCGTGTCCATACACTCGTCATTGTCATCGATAACCCCATCGTTATCGCTATCTGCTGGCTCAGGAATCACCACTGGTTTTACTTCTTCAACCACAGGTTCTTCAATGACTGGCTCTTCGATAACCGGCTCTACGACAACGGGCTCAACTGGCTTGAATTCTTCAACGATGGTTTCTTTGGTGCGAGTCATGCCACTACCAAAGCGATAACCAATTTCCATCATGAACACACCGTGCTCATTGCCTTCATCGGTCATTTCATCAATATGCAGCTCGGCACGGCCAAACAGCTCGTCATTCAGGTCATACTGCACACCACCACCCCAGCTGAATACATGGGTTTTACGGTCGAGTGCACCATCCTGGGGTACATCAAGGATTTCGATACCATAACCTGCTGTTAGGTAAGGTTTCAGGGGACGCTCACCAAAGAAGTACAACCCTTTCAGTTGATACTGTGATACATCTGGTTTCATATCACCTTGCAAGAACGACGGGAAAGTCAGGGATGCTTCTGCTGCCAGCGCAGGCAGAACCATGTAACCCAGGGATACTTCGTTGGTCCAGGAATCATTGACGTTATGACCGGTTCTGGTAGTCAGCTCGTCATAAATTTCGTTTTCAACGTATCCGATACCACCCGTAACGTACATTTCCTTGTCGGCGTGTGCCATTGTTGCGCTCGCAACAGCCATGGCTACCAATAATGGTTTGGTCAACATATCTCTCTCCAAAGTGAACAATGTGTGTGTTCTTTACAATTTCTGGCGCATCTTAGTAATACTACGTGACAGTTCAAGCGGAATCGGTCATTTATTCTGAGATTTTTGTCACGATCACAATAATCAGCGACTTTCGTACGCTATTTCTTTACCTCACTCCTCCTAAAGTAGACTGTTTTTCGAAAAAATCGAGTTTGTCTATGCCATTTGCCGAAATAGTATGTAAATGCTTGATGACATATGATCAAAGGAACAGGCACGCCAATTGCCTTGTCGATGGATTCAACGAAGGGAGAACACCATGTTGAGTGATTCCAGTAACTATAAGAAGAAAAAAGTAGCACTGGCGATGATAGGCGGATTGAGCATCGCAGCAACATCACTGGCAGCCAGATCTGATGGCAGCCATTTTGACTTTCGCAGCCCGACCATAGAACCGGAGTCTCGCTTCGATATTCAACACCTGTATTCTGGTTTTGGCTGCACCGGCGACAATATTTCCCCGCCATTGGAGTGGTTTCATCCACCGGAAGAGACACAAAGCTTCGCCATTACCCTGTACGACCCGGACGCCCCGACAGGCTCGGGCTGGTGGCATTGGCAAGTATTCAACCTGCCTGCCGACAGTCGTTCCCTGGAAGCAGGGGCTGGCAGCATGCATTCACCTTTGATGCCGGCCTCTGCCCAGCAAGGGCGTAATGACTACGGTAGCCATGCTTACGGTGGTGCTTGTCCGCCAGCGGGAGACCAGCCCCACCGTTATCAATTTACCCTGTTTGCCCTCGACCAGCCCAGCCTCGATATCCCGGCGGATGCCAGTGCTGCGCTGATTGGCTTTATGCTGAATGCCCATGCCATCGACAAGGCAAGCTTTACGCTATATTACAGCCGTTAGCCACCGTTCACACGGCGCATGGCCAAGTATCAGGGTGTGGTGCCTGCCGCATCCACAAGAGCCTGGTCGGCACGCTTGTCGACCTTGTGCTCATCCTCGCTACGTCCCAACTTCCAATAGCTACTGATATAGGTTTCCTTGCGCCCGGTCTGGCGTTGCTGCCGAAAATACCGCCGCAATGCCTTCATTTTATGAAACTCACACGCCACCCACACAGCAACACGACCGGACAACCATTCAGCCGCCACCACTCGCTGCAGCAGAGCGCTTGACGTTGCCATGGATTCAGCCTGCGCCAGTTCCGGGCTTGTCTCATCCACAACCCAGATCACCTCAACCCCGGCCGGACATTCGAGTGATTGACGGTCTTCGGCAGAGGCAATCTCAATCACGGCATAACCCCGAGCCTCTGCTGGCAATTGCTCGAGGTTGCAGCTGATTGCTGGCAGAGCCGTCATATCTCCAGCCAGGAAATACCAGTCGGCGCTGTTATCAATCAGCTTGGTTGGGCCTGGGCCACCCACCAGAATCCGCTCACCGGGCTGGGCACGTGCAGCCCAGCTGGCGGCAGGTCCTGCCGGTTGAGGGCCATGGTTATGCAAGGCGCAATCAACCGTAAGCTGGAACTTGTCCGGGTCAAAGGCCCGCACCGTATAGGTCCGCATCAGAGGCCGCTGGCCTTCCAGCGCCGTTGCCGGGGTCAGCGGCTGGCCATCGGCGGTAAACATCAATTTGATATAACCACTGGCACTGTCGACCGGAAAATCGGCCAGCGCATCGCCGGAAAAGACCAGCCGTTGCATATTAGTCGTCAGGCGTGATGACGAATGAACCACCAATTCACGGGGAGAAGGACGAGACATTACCGCTCCAGATAAAAAACAGACGGACTTGATCAGTGTATCCAACCAAGGTGACAGACAAACAGTGTAACGCCCTGCCTGAAAAACACGAGAATGATTCTCAGAACCAAGATTCCCGTAACAGCAACAATGTCAACTCAGCACCACAATACGCCAGCGACCCGAGCCCAACAGCAGCTCATCTTCCAGCCCCAGGGTCAGCAAGCGTTTGGCCAGTGGCGCCGAGATCGACAACAACTGCACCGTCTCGCCCTCCAGCGACAAGGTTCTGCCACCGACAGGGGTCAGCCAAAACCAGCGGCGTCTGTCTGCCGTCGTGCTGCCCAGCGAATCAGCGGGTTCCAGCCCGACCAGAGTTCCCAGCGCCAACGGTGCATCTTCCTCCTCGCCATTGCCGAACAGCGGCACCACCCAACGAGCGATCTGGATACGCTCCTGCTGCAACGCCAGAATACGTTCCGACTGCCCATGAGCCAGATATGCCGCTTCCAGACTCAGGGTATCGTACTGGTTTTCGGGTTTGTTACCCTCATGTGCGGCACTTTCCTGGGCTGTCCGGGCAGCGGCCAGGGCAACCTCGATTTCCTGATCCAGCAGCGCCAGCAAACAGGGCTTAAGTTGGCTTTTGTTCACACAAAATAATCCGGTACAGTAGAAAGAAATCACACTCATTATTGGGTGCAACCCGCCATTCTAGCGATTTCTGCAAGGTAAGCCATGCGCCAACATCAGAACCGGTCATTAAAAGAACGTCTTTCAACCAGTGCCTTTTGCCATTTCGAGCAACGCGGCGAGCTGCCTTGCATCGTGATTCAACACCCCGGGTTCAGTGCCAGCCTGCTGCCACAAGGAGCGCAGCTGCTCTCCTTTTGCCCCACGGACGATACCTCCTGGATCTGGCTCAGCCCAACCGCAGAATACCGGCAAGGAGTCTCATTGCGCGGCGGTATTCCAATCTGCTGGCCCTGGTTTGGCAACGCCGATAAAAACCCGCCCGAAGTCCGGGATGCCATCGCCGGAAGACAACCACCCGCTCACGGCTTTGCCCGAACCAATCGCTGGACGCTGTCCCGGCTATATGAAGCCGCCGACCGTATCGAAATCGAACTGACGTTACCCCAAAGCCATTGCATCCAGTCGGTCTGGCAAGGCAACGCCGAGCTCACAGCGCGCTGGATTATGACCCCCGACAGCCTGGAAATGCAGTTGATCACCACCAACACCGGACGCTCCACCCTGGCATTCAGCCAGGCGTTACACACCTACTTGCCGACACCAGACATCCATACCACCCGTATCGACGGACTGGCAGGACACTCGTATATTGACACCATGACTGGCTGGCAACGCAAGCAGCAACAAGGGGCAGTCGTCTTCCAGGGAGAAACCGACCGTATCTATCTGCAGCAGGCAACGCCCTTGCGTCTGGTTACACCGCAGCGCACGTTACTGATTCACAGCCGTGGCAGCCACAGCACCATTGTCTGGAACCCCTGGATTGAAAAAGCCCAACGCCTGAGCCAGTTTGACGATGCTGCCTGGCAAACCATGCTCTGTATTGAGACAGCCAATGCCGCCGATGACTGGGTCAATCTGGCCGCTGGGGAAAGCCACTGCCTGAGCATGCGTTTAAGCGCCGTCTGAGGCTATCTGCGACGGATGTGATTCAGCAATGCTGGGCCACATCCACAATAATACGACGTAACCAGCGATGCGCCTGATGATGCTGCACCAGCGGTGACCAGGCCATTTTCAACTCAAATGGCGGGATTGGGAACGGCGGTGGCACCACCAGCAAGGATGCTGATTCCGCCTGCATATCTGCCACTTTACGCGGCAAGGTCGCCACCAGATCGTTATTGTGAGCCAGCAAGGCGGGCATTTGATAATGGCGGGTAAATACCGAAATGCGCCGTTTATAACCCAACTTGGCCAGCGCGTTATCGACCCAACCAAGGCGAACCACTTTCTCAGGGTCTATCCCTACCCCGGCGCCCATACCGGTTTTAGACACCCAGATATGATTACTGGCGACGTAGGCTTCCAGATCAAATTTTTCGGCCAACGGGTGGCCATGATTCACCAGGCAGACAAAGTCGTCTTGCCACAGCGTCATCTGGTGGAACGATTGCGGCATATCATCAAAACGGTTGATGGCCATATCAACCTTGCCCGCTTCGACATCCTTGAAGGTCACATCCGATGGCGTCAACACATCAAGAATCACGTTCGGGGCTACTTCCCGCAGGCGCTTGACCAGCTCAGGAATCAGCGTTGACTCTGCATAATCACTGACCATCAGGCGAAAAACCCGATTACTGCTGTGGGCATCAAATTCGCCCAGCGGTTGCAGCGCAGCTTCCAGTTCCGCCAGCGCTTTACGGATCATCGGCTGCAGCTCACGAGCCCGCTCCGTTGCCGTCATACCATCGGAAGTACGCACCAGCAACGGATCACTAAACAGATCACGCAGGCGGCGCAGACCATTGGACATGGCTGGCTGAGTAATACCAAGCTGTTGCGCCGCCCGGGTCACACTGCCCTCACGCAGCAGTACATCCAGATACACCAGCAGGTTCAAATCTATGCGATCAAGGTTCACGACAGCAATCCGGCAGCAAATGACCGGTTATTGTCGCAGCTCCGTTGTCATTCACCAAGCCTATCAACAAAACAATCAGCATTTTTTCAGGTGATTTTTATTCATACTGCCCCTGATTTGCTTTCGATCATACCCCAGAGCACATAAAGCTATCGGGATCCTGTATTAACCGCCGGTTTGCCTTACACTGCACCTCTTGAATATGTGCAGACTGGAGTGCCTATGAACCCGATTTTACCTACGCTGACCGCCACTGGCCTGATTCTGCTAAGTGGCTGTGCCGCTCTGAAAGAGAGCTTGACCGCCGCCGACAAACCCAGCGCCACGATCAGTGGCCTGTCGATCCAGTCCTTGGGGCTGGAACAAGCCGACTTGCTGGTATCGCTGGATGTTACCAACCCGAACAGCTTTTCAATTCCCGCCAGCGGTCTGACCATGACCATGTCGGTAGAAGATCATGCTTTGGCCACCGTCAACCAAACTGACACCGACCTCACCCTGAGCGCCAACGAGACCACAACCACCCAGCTCCCCATCAGCTTCAGCTACAGCGATCTTTATAACGCTGTCAAAGCGGTTGCCGACCAGGATGAAGTAACCTGTCAAATTGATACTGCCCTGCTGTTTAATTTGCCGGTACTGGGAGACATCAGCCTGCCCGCCAGCTACACCACGACCCTGCCGATCCCGCAACGTCCTAAAATCAGCCTGGCCAGCGCCAGTGTTGCGGATTTGAGCTGGCGTGGCATGGAGCTGCAACTGACCGTTGATGTTGAAAACCCCAATGGCTTCGGGATTGATCTGAAAGGGCTGGATTATCAGGTAACTGCCGCCAACAGCGCATTGGCATCCGGCTCGGTGCAGCCAGCCAACCTGGAAAAAAACAGTCAGCAGCAGTTGGTTATTCCACTGTCACTGAGCTTTGCGGATATGGCCAGCAGCCTGATGTCTTTGCTAACCAGCAAGGAAGCGGTTGATATCGGCGTTGCCGGTACCCTGGACTATGCGCCAGAGCTGGCGATCTGGTCACCCGAACCGCTCGACTTTTCCATGTCGACTGCATTGACTCGCTAGGCCAGGCAGTACCAGGAAGGAAACAAGCAATACCAGGAAGGAAAAAAGCAGAAAAGCAAATCGGGCTGCCAAGGCAGCCCGTTTTTATGTTGCAGAATGCACCAGCTTAGTGCTGGTGGCCTTCTGCGCCATGTACATGGCCATGTTCCAGTTCTTCTTCACTGGCATCACGCACGGATTCAACCGTTACGCTGAACGCTAGGTCCTTGCCTGCCAGCGGGTGGTTGGCATCAACCGTTACTTCTGCTTCTTCCACTTCAGTAACAATCAGATTAACCGGGCCTTGTGCAGTTTGTGCTGTAAATGCCATGCCAGGTTCAATTTGATCAACACCGGTAAAGGCATCACGCGGAACTTTCTGCACACGGTCTTCGCTGTATTCACCGTAAGCATTCGCGGCTTCTACGGTGACTTCCAGTTCGTCGCCGACTTTTTTGCCGTCCAACGCCGCTTCCAGGCCAGGAATGATGTTCTGGGCACCGTGAAGGTAAGTCATTGGCGCTGCGCCTTCAGAAGAATCAATAGTTTCTCCAGAAGCAACGTCAACCACTTTATAATGAATGGAAACGACTTTGTGCTGGGCAATTGTCATGATGATTGTCCGTTTTTTGTCCCTGATTAAGGGCAGTGAATTCTACGCAAAGGCGACAGGATGCGACGTTGGAAACCAGCGGCGACCAAAGTCGTTCTCTACGAAATGGGCCCCCAGTATAACAACTGCCCCGCTGAGTGCCAGTCGGTGACGGGTGTGGCCGCCAAAAGCACAGATTCCATCAGCCCGCAACGCCACCCGACGGATCTGATTATCAATGTAACCACTGGATATGCGGCTCGGCAAATACCCGATCCAGGCGCCGGGTTGTCCGTTCGCCATCAAACTGAATAATCAGATACTGTTCATCCTGCTCCATCACGGTACCGGCTCCCAGGCGGGCATGCACCAGTCGTGGCAGTGGCTGTCCGGTCACAATGGGTTTGGCCGGATCGCGCAACGACCGGTTACCACCGCGAACCCCAGGCTGTACCCGGGACGGCTTCACCTCCAGCACAACCGGCGCCGGTTGTGCTGCCAGATACGCTGGCAGCCAGCTGGCTACCTCGCCTTCCAACACCAGGCGGGATTGCCCTTGCTCCAGGGCACTGGCCACTTGATCACTACGACTGACATTCAGTTCACTCGTAAAAGGGCTGGGCTTTTCCCGTAATGAAGGGCGCTCATCTGACCTTTTACGCCCCGAAGATGACGGCACCAATCGCAGTGGCACCAGCAGATGTAATTGATGAATGGCGCGGGTCATGGCGACATACAACAGCCGCCGCTCACTTTCCTCGCTGGCCGGAGTGCTGAATTCGCCTTCTGGCCGGTACGGGAAGTAATGGCCATTCAGGCCGGGAATAATCACCACCGGCCATTCCAGCCCCTTGCTTTTATGGATAGACGTCAGCCTGACCCCGGCGTGTCGCTCACGGGACTGGGCCCGGGCGCGATCCCTCAGTTCCAACAAAAATTCCAGGGCTTCGTTCGAGTTCACGCCGGAGTCGGCCATAAAACGCACAAACGCCCGGATGGTTTGTAACCGGTCTTCCACCTGTTGAGCAGAAAAAGCACTGTCTTCAATGCCTTTTTCCAATTCAGTCGTATCGATATAAGCGTTCAGCAATCGCTGCACCGGTACCACCACATGCTCGGCACTGTCGAGCACCTCGGCCCGTGCGTGCAGCTGCGCTTTTTGCCAGTGGCTCAGGGTATCGGGAATCGCTTGCTGTAACGCAATGCCAAAGTGCTCGCGGTGCGTCGCCAGCGTATCGGCCATATCTTCCAGAACCGCCCTGCGTACCTTGGGAAACGGCGTAGTCAGTATCTGTAACCAGCCCGAGCGGCGCTGCTCCCGGCTGCGATCCCCAAAACGGCCTGCGGCAATTTCCAGTAACAGCCAGAAGATTTCCAGCTCCCAGCGCTCCAGTACCGAGAGAGAATGATCCAGCTGATAGGGAATACCCGCCTGCAACAAGGCCAGTTCAATCGGCGCACACAAGGCCCAAAGACGATGGATCACAGCAATCTGATGGGCTGGCATGGTTTCCAGGCACTGCCGCACCAGCGTCAGAACCTGATGCGCTTCCGCATTGACAGAGCAGCTGTGCAACTGTACCTGGGTGGCCGGAGTGGATATGTGGGACAACCCCATCACCGGATCTCGCTGCCGGTTATGGTGAATCAGATGATTCGCCATCAACGACAGTCGATGTCCATACCGAAAGGTTTCCGGTAACTGATACGTAGTGACGTTTCCCAACTGGCTAGCAAAGCCACTGACAATAAATTCTGGCCGTGAGCCACGAAATTCATAAATCGTCTGGTCTGGATCACCAATAACCATCATCGACCCCCGGCCAGCATGGAGCAGTTCCAGCAAATGCTGCTGAATACCGTTGATATCCTGGTATTCGTCCACCAGAATCCATTGCATATGGCCGCCAAAATAACGCGCCGCTTCCGGATTTTGCCGCAGATGCATCACCGGGTCGTACAGCATGTCGGAAAATCCAATACGCCGTTGCTGTTTGCGCCAGTCTTCAAAACGTTCAAACAACTCAATAAACATACGACACTGAGGGGGTAAATCGAGCTCTTCATAAACCGCCTGAGGAGGCGCCAGCCCGGATTTCACCAGGTCGATAAAACCAACCGCTGGCTCAACCCATTTTTTTCGTTGCGACAGGATTTCCTGCCGGGTGTCGCCGTCGGCCAATTGCTGTAACAAACGCCACACCTGACCTTCAACTTCGCTATCTCCCAACAATTTACGCTCAAAAGCAGGCAACTGTTCCAGTTCAATCAACTTGTGATAAATACGCAATCCCAACGAGTGAAAAGTGCGTACTTCCGGTACCGCTTGATCCGGTAAACGGCGAAATAAACGCTGTTGAAACTCCTGCTGGGCCGCCTTGTTATACATCAGCACCAGCATACGGCGAGACGATACGCCAGCCTGTAATCGCGCAGCAATAAAATGCGTCAGTGTGGTGGTTTTACCCGCACCCGCAACGGCCACCACTCGGGCGTGGCCATCGACGTGTTGAACAACCTGTTGTTGATAATCAGTAAGTTGTGACATTCAGCCCTCGCGTCAATGCCAAGGCATGCTATGACCAACACCTGAAAATGTCACGAACCATCAACAACCAGACCATCACAGCAGACCGGTAACAGCGCTATCGCTCACTCTGGTCACTCCGCCAACCCAACGTCACGGTTAGCAAGATCCCGCTGGCCTCAGAAAAAAACGTCGGTCCAGCGTGCCACCAGATCACTCCGTACACAGACAGACTGATGACTGCAAGGCTGGCTGCTCTGAGACATCGACCATTTCCCTGCCAATACCTGTTGCTCAAACCAACATCCATCATTACTGGCCAGCCAGCTGATATTGCATTGATCATGATGGATGGCCACTACCCGGTCAGCCATCAGCGAGACGGCTTGGTCAACACTTTGTTTATTCATCGCTTGCCTCCTGTCAGAACACCAAGAAGCCAGCCCACAAGAGGTGAGACACTGGTCATCCTACTGCTCACGTTTATATTAATACAAACTTCATATATAAAGACAGAGCAAGGCTGATACCATCATGGAAAAAATACTAAGCTATTGATTTTTATTTATTTTATAAACTCGATGACCCAAGGTGCTCTGTGACAAAACCCACCACCTGTAATCATATAGACAAACCATCTAATGAGAATAAACCAAACACCACAATACACTTGTTTGCTAACCAGCAAGCCGCATTATCATCATGGCCTGGGGCAATACCTGAAACAGCCACCAGGCCTCTCTGGCCAGCCAGCCAAAGACAGCCAGCCAGATCCGCTATTGCCAGTAATTACCAGATATAAGCCAACGTCATCAGATATGAACGCGGCGCACCAGAGTAATAGGTATATGAGCCAGTACTTTGCACATCCGAGGCATTAATCCGGCCGATATAGCGCTTGTCCGTCAGATTGACCACATTTACATCCACCGACAGATCACCACTGGCCAATGGCAACTGATAACCAGCACCCATATCGACACGGGCATAACCGGGCACCGACTCTTCATGACCGGAATCAGCATAACGCTGGCCGACATAACGCAGCATCGATGTCGCAAACCAGCGGTCTTGCTCCCAACGGGCGCCCAGTGCACCAGTCCATACCGGTACATCGGGCAACTGGTTACCCGACACATCCATCACCGTGCCGCCACTGCCCAGCACATCCTTATCAAGAACGGCGTGTGTCCAGGCCAGATTGGCCAATAAATTCAACTCTGGTGTCACTTCCAGACCACCGGCGAACTGCAATCCTTGCTGATGCCCATCCCCCACATTCTGCGAATACACAACAGCTACATCCGGGTCGTAATAGCTGATGCCTTTATTGCGGAAGCGGGCGTAATACACCGTCAGATCCATATAGTGAAACCGCGACGTCCAGGTCAGCCCCAGATCAATCCCGTCCTGGGTTTCGATACGCTGCTTATCCATCACGTCCTGGGCCGTCAACCCCGCGGCAGCAAAAGTGGAATAATTGGACTGGAATTGATTCCAGGATGAAAACGACGGCGCTCCCATCGAACGGCCAACATGAATTCTCGATAACCAGTCGTCATTCCAGCGATAACTCAATCCGGCTACAGGCAACCAGACATCCAGATCAAAACCATCAACACTACGATCCGCCATCGGGCCACTCGATTGTTGCAGCGCTGCTGCATAAGACACATCCCCAAGACCATCGGTATTGTAGTAATCCAGGCTGACCAGGGTTTCACGCACATAGCGCAGCCCGGCTGACCAGTGCCAATTCCCCAGCGAGCGATCCAACTGAGTCCAAACACTGTTCATCTGGTGCTCATTCGTCACCTTGGCCAGTAGAGACCACTTGCTAAACATCAGACTGCCATCCGCTTGTGGCTGGTACATTTTCCAGTCTGTTGGCGGCCCCGGCGGTTCCATTGTCATATACCAGTGCCCCACACTCAGACGCGTATCCTTCACCTCGCGGACCCACTCTGTCCGCACCCCGCGGGCCTTATGATCAATCGACCAGTTCCGGATCATGCCGGAGCTGGTCGCCGACCAATAATCACCCTCTTCGTTACTCTGATAAGGCTGGACACTGATATAACTCTGGTCAGACAGCTGATAACGAGCCTCCAGCAACCACAGGTCGCTGTTGAACTGCTGACGGTTATGATCGTAATAAAGATGCAGGTCTTCCGGGTCCGAGCTATAGGCATAGTCATACCACTGCTCCAAATCATTCGCCTGCTCAGCACTCAAGGCCCGGTAAGCATGTTGCTCTCCCTCACTCCGGGTGTACCACAGCCGGGCAGTCAAGGCCCCAAACTGCTGCTCTCCGGCCAGACTGATATTATTCTGGTCAGCAGCCTGACCTGGGCCTCGCCATTGATCAGCACTGGATTTTGATAGCGATGCCATCACCCGGCCACCAAAATTCATGGCACCCGAGTCTGCCCGAGCAAACCAGCGTGCCAGATCGTCACTACCGGCACTGTAGGACAGTTGCACCTCAGGATCGATATTGGGCCAATACAGCCGGGTATCCAGCGCCCCAAAATTATTAAACAGATCGACCTGATCGGCAGGTACCGGCCCCTGGTGCAGCGACACACTGGCGATATTTTCCTGCTCGAACATCCACAAGTAACCAGGTCCAGGTCCCATGCCGGTCACCGCCACTCCCTCGACGGTACCATTGGCACCATGAGAGGCATTCACCCCGCGCACCCTTAACCCCTTGTTCCCGCCCATCAGATTGCCAAAGCCAAAAGGGTCGACGGTTTCTGCCTGTACTCCCGGCAATGCCGACACAGCACTGTAAGGGCTGCCTGCCCCCGGTGCGGCAAACATATCCAGCTCCTCTTGGCTTACAGTTCGTTGTGATGCCGCCTGATCTGACGGATACCACATAGCGGCCTCCTGTTGCCCCACAACCACAATCGCGTCTTCAACTTCAGTCGGCAAGTGGGTATCCACGGTTGTTTTATCTTCTGCCGCCACCAGAGCACACCGGGTTGAAAGCACCATCAGTACAGCCCAGGTCAGCGGTGCAAGCGGTACCGACACCGGGCTGGTAACACGATAAAAACACGTACTGCCATCTGAAACATTCATCTTATGACTCCTGATTAATCACTGTGAAAAAGTCGCATCAGGGATCTATCGCCAAACCAGATGCCGACAGCCAAACAGAACCAGGTTCTCGCCCAGGGACACCATTGGCATCCCCATACACATCACGAGAATTGAAAAATAATCAGCAAAGTCAGCACCGGATACAATAAATAACCTAAAACTACACAACGAAAACCAGGAGCAATGCACGTACCAGAGAAAAGCAGAACGAGCCATCCTTCAACGCCAAGCATAACTATTTGATTTTAAAGATATTTCTCAAAAGCACTCAGATAGCAACAGCTCACAGCAGCCGACTTCAAAACGTCATGGTTGTTCAATAGCTGACAATTGTAATCAATAGTTCAAAACCATATAAAAATACCAATAACAAATAATTACGTTTAAAATCAATAACTTGAAAATACACACTATGATTTTTTATATAAAACAAAATCAACAAAAAGCCAGTAACTGTCAGTGGTTGGTTTGATATCGACGGCAAGAACGGCCGCTAGCGCTCAACATGCGGGGCAAAAGCGGAAAACTCACAGCTTGAGCCTGGTACTGACTGTGTCAGTATATAGACAAGCTACCTAACGGAATCAAACATCCCCTCAATCTAGCCATCACTGCCACTAAAAGTGGCATCCGTGTTACAACGGCACTCCTTTTCTTTTCCGTCAGAGGTATACTCGATAAATAACCATACAAATGACAAGGAGATCCAGCATGCAACTGGTTGGACGAATCCTGCTTGATACTGATGAAGGCTCGTTATTGGCAGAAAAACGAGTGATATTGCTCGAGGCCATTGCTCGCCATGGAACAATTCAAAAAGCCGCCCAGGAAATGGGGTTGTCATACAAAGGAGCATGGGATGCTGTCAATGCCATGAATAACCTGTGCGATGAACCTCTGGTTATTCGGGAGGTGGGTGGCCGTCGTGGTGGTGGTAGCCATTTGACCGAACAAGGTCGTGCATTAATCACGCTCTATCGCACTGTTGAAGCCGAGTACCAGAGCCTGCTGGATCGGATGAACAACAGCCTCGGCGATATGCAGCAGTTTCACCGCATGATGAACCGTTTCTCGATGCGCACCAGTGCCCGCAACCAGTTTCATGGCGTCGTAACAGCCTTGATACAAGGGATGGTTAATTGTGAAGTGCGGATGAGACTTGACGATCACACCGAGATCGTCGCCATCGTTACCAACGAAAGTGCAGAAAACCTCGACTTGCGGCTTGGTCTCGAATTGTTTGCACTGGTCAAAACCTCCTATGCCAGTGTTCACACCCAATCTGTCGAGCAGCGCAACTGTTTTGCCGGGGTGGTAGCAGATCTGATCCGCGGAGAACAAAGTACGGAAGTCCGGGTTGATTTACCCAGTGGAAAAAGTGTGGTTGCCGCCGTCAGCAACCAGCAGGCTGACGACCTGGCACTGGCCATGAACCTGCCGGTTTATGCAACCTTCAGCCCCGACAGTGTGATTCTGGCCGTCAGTTAATACCCGGCAGAGACAGCAATGTCTATACGCACCCAGCCCGGCCATATGCCGGGCTGGGTGTTACTACTGATAGCAGTGATACGGATGATCGTCACAGACCGGCCAGCCGGTTCGCTCCAGCCAGAATCCGGCAGTGCCTAAAACTGCATTTCCGGCACGCCGTCTGGTACAACCAGCTTGCCCGCCGTTTTCTCAACAATTTCTTCTACCGACACGCCAGGGGCACGCTCTTTCAAATGAAAGGCTCCGTCTTCAATTTCAAGCCAGGCCAGGTCAGTCAGTACTTTTTTGATGCACCCCTTGCCTGTCAGCGGCAAGCTGCACGCAGGCAACAACTTGGACTCACCATGTTTGGAAGCATGGGTCATGGTAACAATGATGTTATCCGCACCAGCCACCAGATCCATCGCGCCCCCCATTCCCTTGATCAGCTTGCCGGGGATCATCCAGGAAGCAATATTGCCATTGATATCCACTTCAAAAGCCCCCAGCACCGTCAAATCCACATGACCACCACGGATCATGGCAAAGGATTCCGCCGAGCTGAAAATAGACGCCCCGGGCGCCGCCGTTACCGTTTGTTTCCCGGCATTGATCATATCCGCATCCAGCTCGGCTTCGGTCGGAAAGCGTCCCATGCCCAGCAAGCCATTTTCGGATTGCAGCATCACTTCCATCCCATCTGGGACATAGTTGGCCACCAGCGTCGGAATGCCGATGCCCAGGTTGACATAAAATCCATCTTGCAATTCGCGGGCTACACGCTGTGCCATTTGTTCACGAGTAAGGGCCATGATCATCACCTGTTATTAATGGGTTAAGTCGTCGAATCAGCTGTCAGATAGCGTTCGTTTTTCGATACGTTTTTCAAAGCTGCCAACAATCAGACGATTCACATAAATACCCGGTGTATGTATCTGCGAAGGCTCCAGCTCACCCACTTCTACCAATTCCTCGACTTCAACCACAGTGATCTTTCCCGCAGTGGCTGCCATCGGATTAAAGTTCTGTGCAGTATGACGGTACATCACATTGCCATAACGGTCGGCTTTCCAGCCTTTGACGATGGCAAAATCGCCGCGAATGGATTCTTCCAACAAATATTCACGGCCATTAAACTCACGCACTTCCTTGCCTTCGGCTACTGGAGTACCCACCCCGGTAGCCGTATAAAACGCCGGAATACCAGCCCCACCGGCACGCATTTTTTCAGCCAATGTGCCTTGTGGCGTCAGCTCAACCTCCAGTTCGCCGTTCAGCAACTGCTGTTCAAACATGGCGTTTTCGCCAACGTATGACGAGATCATTTTTTTGACCTGCTTGTCTTCCAGCAACACACCCAGACCAAATCCGTCGACCCCACAGTTATTGGAGACGATGGTCAGATGACGGCTGCCTTTGCGTTTGACTTCCGCAATCAGGTTTTCAGGGATGCCACACAAACCAAAACCACCGGCGATGATGGTCATGCCATCTTCGAGCCCTGCCATTGCTTCTTCGTAGCTGCCTACGACTTTATCGAAACCTGCCATTATTATTTTCTCCTTGCTTCATCGTTGGGAAGTGGCCGGGCAATGCATCGATAACCACGGCAGCAGAGCATAATCATGCACTGCCTCTGCTGTCATGTTCGATTATTTATGGGTAGATTTGCAGTTTGTATCAAGTCTTTTGATTTTTTAAATCAATTATTCAAAACTTTTATTCAGTTTTTTAAATCAATAGCACAGTGACCGGGTGGCACCCTGCGTATCAAACTGTGGTTGATCACTGCAAAGCAGCCGGGCTATGCAGGCTGCCATCAAGGCTATCCGTTCCCATTCCAATGGCGAATCACCGCTCACCCAGGGATTCGGTCAAGGTTTTACGCAACGGTTTCAGCAAGTATTCCATCAGACTGCGTTCACCCGCACGAATATCCACGCGAGCAGTCATGCCTGGCAGAATTTCCAACTGCCGCCCAATCAAACTGCGCACCTTGCCGTCATGCATTGCCAAACGCACATGCACCCGATAATAAATATCAACGTTATCACCGCTTTCTTCCTTGAGGGTATCCGCACTGACATACACCACGCTGCCTTCAACGCCGCCGTAAATCGTGTAATCAAACGGATCAAACCGCACCGTCGCCAGCTGCCCTATTTCAACGCGGGAAATATCGGTCGGACTGATCTTGGCTTCCACAATCAGTTCGTCATTCACCGGAACGATTTGCATCAACTCCTCACCGGCGCGCAACACACCACCGATGGTAGTGACCCGTACGTTTTTGACGATACCGTCGACCTTGGACCGAAACACACTGTCATTCAACTGCTGTTGTCGCTGGGTCAGCACTTCGGAGGTTTGTGCCATTTCGTCCTCGGCAGTCGTCAACTCTTCGCTGGCATCTTCAAAAAAGCGATTACGACGACTGAGCAATTTGTTCTCTGCCTCGTTGATTGCGCGCTGGGTGCGGATCACCTCGGAGCGGTTTACATCACCACTGTGCTGCAGCCTAGCCACCAGAGCTGCATCTTCCTGTGCCAGCTCCACTGCCCGGGTCAGGTTGGCGAGTTCGGCTTTCAGGCCATCACGACGCTGCTCAAACAATGCCAGTTCAACCTGTTTCTGTTCATCAAACATTTCCAGAAACGGTGGGAAGACCAATTCAGGTTTCCCGGTCACTTCTGCCCGCAACCGGGTTGCTTTGGCCAACAAGCCCGCCAGCCGTGCCCGCATTTCCCCCACACTGGCCCGAACCCGGGTTTCGTCCAGCTCGGCAATCACCTGGCCAGCCTGAACCCGGTCACCTTCACGCACCTGGATGCTGCGGATCACACCACCATCAACCGACTGGATAATTTGTACCCGGCTGGAGGCAATCACCTCGCCATTCGCACGGGTTACCTCATCGATCTGAAATTCAATGGCCCAACCAATAAACACCACAAAGGTGGCCGCAATCAACCAAACGATCCAGCCACTACGATCCAGGTGATAACGCGCCAGCCGCTGGGCACGACTGGCATCACGATCGTCCATCAAGCTATCAGATAACATTGATCGGGCCTCCTGCCGGTGGTCGACGAGCCGTACCGGATGGCGCTCGCTGGCGCTGGAAAATGGCTTCCGGGCTGTCATCCCGGACAATCCGACCCTGCTGCATCAGCAACACGCGACGCGCCAGCCGTGAGGCCAATGCTGGCTTGTGCGTCGATACCACCAGAATATCAGAAGGCTTGAGATGGGATTCCAGCGCTGTTAATACCTGTTGTTCGGTATCCGGATCCAGCGACGCTGTCGGCTCATCCAGCAACCAGATGGTTGGCCGGGCCAACACCACCCGGGCCATACCGATCAGCTGCTTCTGACCTCCCGACAGACCATCGCCACCTTCACTGATCGGCAAGTCCATACTGTAGGGGCTATCGGCGGCAATACGATCAATCCCCAGTTGCTGGGCCACTTCCAATAAATGACCATCGGCGATGGCACCACCCAATATCAGATTGGAACGCAAAGACCCTTTGAACAAATGCACCGACTGCGGCAAATACCCGACCTGTTGGGCAACAATCGCCGGGTCCATTTCCCACAGATCACCTTGCCCCAGCCGCACCCGACCAGCGGACGGCCGATAAAGGCCGGCCAGTATTTTCAGCAAGGTCGACTTGCCCGAACCGATTTGACCCACCACCGCCACCCGATCCCCGGCCTTGAGCGACAATGAGCCGACATCCAGTTGCAACACCGGCGAATCCGGATAAGAAAAACTCACCGCTTGCAACGCGATCTCCGCCGGAGGCTCCGACGGCATCAGCAGCGATTGCTCTGCCCGTCGCTCGGTATCCAGATCCAGCACCTGATCCACCATTTTCAGCGACTGCTGCACATTTTCCCACTGCGCCATATAACGCACCGCCTGACTGACCGGAGCAATCACCCGCCCGCCCAGAATACTGCATGCGATCATCGCCCCGATCGTCATATGTCCCTCAGCCACTTCATAAACCCCGACCACAACAGCCGCCACATAAGCGACTTGTGACAGACTGGCAGTCGTCAGCTGGATCAGGTTATTCAGCGCTTTATGCTGAATACCAAACCCGGCCACGGTTTCACTGATGGATTGCCAGATTTCAGAAAAACGCCAACTGGCATTCGCAGCCCGAATGGTCTCGGCTCCCTGAATGCTATCGACCAGCAGCCCCTGACGCTCATTACTGCGCTGCATTTCGTCTTTCATCAAGCGCCGCATGCTGCGTTGACCCAGCCAGCCCAGTAACACCGCCACCGGTAACAGCGCCGTATACACCCAGGCTACAGGACCACCAATCATGGCGATAAACACTATAAACAGCAGTGCAAACGGCGTATCAACCAGGGTAAAAAACACCCCGGATGAAAAGAAATGACGCACCGACTCCAGGCCACTGACTTGCGCAGCGATGGTTCCCAGGCTGCGTGGCCGGGTATCCATCTGCAAGTGTAAAAGGTGATCAAACACCTGTTGACTGACCCTCTGATCGACCTCACAGGCGACGCTGTCGAGCACCCGTCCACGCAAAATTTTCAAGCCCCAGTCCAGCAACAGCACAATCACCATCCCGACCACCAGAGTCCACAAGGTAGCCCAGGCCAGGGTCGGTACCACCCGGTCATACACCTGCATGGCAAACAGAGATGTCGCAACCGCCATCAGATTGATTACCAGAGTGGCAACCACCACATGACCAATCCAGCGACGACGGCGCAACAGCGCCGCCACCACCAGACGGATGGACCGACTCCCCGTCAGCGAGATTTTTTCTTGCGCCTTGGCGGCGGGATTGTCCAGCCAGAGCACCACCCCGTCTTCCAGCACCTCCGGTGCATGCAAATGCGCCACACCGTCCACACCGGTCAGAGAAATTTCATGGCTTGCCGGTATCACACCATCCTCTGGCCAGTCGACCGGAGCGGAATCCTCTGCCTGAGACGATGCGCTGGTGGTTGGCTGTTCCAGCAACTGGCGTTCTGCCAGCCACCATTCTCCTTGCCAATGCATCAAGGCCGGCAGCCGCCGCTGATCCATCCGCGCCCAGCGTAATTGCGCCACCCGCAACCCTCGTAGTTGTAATGCTTGCGCCAACAACTGAATGCGCTGAGGCAGCGACACCGGCCCCATGATGCCCTGTGTATTGGCACTCCAGGCCTGCTCCAGCTTCCCCGGTGCAACACTGACCTGGATTAACAACAACAGCCGTTGCAACAGACTGAGAGGCAAGGATTTGCCTATATCGTCCTCCGCAGAAGGCCCTGTAGATTGTTCAATATCTGACATCGTGTCCACGCGTTATTTTCAAATGTTTTGGCATTCCGGGCTGCCCTCAGAGCAGTCTGAAACAAATCAGTGGTATCTATTGATTGGCATCGGTTTCGGTACCGGCGTGACGGGCTCTGGTGCCAGAGCAGGAACCCCGCTACGCTCATCCAGATAACCCGCCATACTGGCCAGCTGCAGTGATGCATCAAGCAAGGTCGATTTAATGGTTGCCAGCTCCAGCTGCCCATAAACCCATTCCCGCTGGGCGTTAAGCACTTCCAGCCAGGTCTTGCGACCGGTTTCGTACTGACGCACAAAAGAATCCAGAGTTTGTTTCAACGCATCGACCGTCAGCTCTTGAGAATGCTGCAAAAGCTGCTGCATTTGCCGGTTCAGCAGCAGCGAGCTCACCTGCTGGCGCAAATTCACTTCGGTCACATACAATGACTGTTCGGCCGCCCGTTTACTGGCCACCGCCGCTTTGGTCTGGGCATAATTGCTGACCCCCAGACCGGCAAAACTGGCTTCCAGCGATAACCCCGAGCGCATCTGGTCATCATCTTCATCGCTGGTCTGGTTAGGCATATCGCGCTCAAGCTGAAGGTACAAGGTCGGCATCGAGCTGTAACGTTGCTGATTGGCTGTCTTGTCCGCAATCACAACCTGCTCTCGCTGGTACTGCAGATCGGCACTGGTTTGTAAGGCATCGTACTGGATCTGCTGCTCATTCCCTGGCAGCCAGCCCTGTTCCGGTACCGCCTCCGTCGAATCTACCGGCACCTGGGTCAATGCCAGCAATGACGTCTCCGCAACGGCCAGCTGCCCCTGATAATTCTGCTCCGTCGACTGCGCCCACAACAAACGTCCCAACGCCAGCTGCACATCGGCATCCGATGCCAGACCGCCATCGCGACGTCGTTCAATACGGTCGTACAGCTGCTGATGATCTCGGGTGTTCTGCTGGGCAATGTGCAACTGCCGACGCAAGGCATCAATCGCAATATAAGCCTGACTGGTTGCTTCAACCAGATCTCGACGAATCTGCAACAGGCCAACATCCTCAGCTCGCCTTTCGGCCTGCGCCAGCTCAATGGCACTGCTCAACTTGCCAAAAGTCAGCAACGGCTGCTGGAGCGTCACCGTGGCCAGATCATCGTCATAGAGGTTATCGGCCGAAAGCGACAGGTTGGGTAAGCGCCCGGACCTGGCCGCTTGCTCACCCCAGCTGCTGGCTTCCAGCGAGGCTTGTTGACCGGCAATGGCCGGATGAAATTTCAGCGCCGCTTCAATCGCCCCCCAAATACCGCGATACTGGCTGGTTTCGGCCGCCACGGAATGCGTAACGGCGAACAACAGCCCACTGCAAATCAGTAAAAGGGCACGATATTTTCTGAATGTATCCGCCATTACCAAGCCTGTTCTGGCAAATCGCCATCAACCCAGTCCTGGGGTTCATCCAACGGACCAAACGGCGACAATGAGCGACGCCCCAGCTGTTCACGGATAGCAGCCGCTTCTTCTTTCTGGCCCGACAACGTCAGCGCCAGAGCCAGGTTATGTTGCCAGGCCCGCTGCCATGGCACCCGCTGTAACGCCTGACGCATCAGACCGATACCGTCCTGAAGATGTCCCTTGCGGCAATAAATCAGCCCCACCAGGTACTGGCAGGCCGCATGTTGTGGATTATGGTACAGCATTTTTTTGCAGCTCCTTTCTGCGCCATCCAGATCATCTGCGTGATACAACGCCACTGCCGCGCTCAAAAAGCCCGGCTCCGGCAACGACAGCATCGAAATCTCATCCCAGATGATTTTGGCATTGGTGCCTTCAGTCAAAGGCCCAAGCTGATTGGCGTAATGTTTCCATTTGGCTTTTGAGGTCTGATAAATCGGTTGCCGTACTTGCCATACACTGGCGGTTTTCACCGGCCGTTCGAGATCACTGTACGCCAGCACTTGTGGCTCCCACGCCACACCAATATATTCCAGCATTCGCCGCGCCTGTCCTTCCGGGTCCTGCAACAGCTGTTCGTATTGCAGCTCCAGAATGCCATCTCCAAACAGCCCATGCCAGTGCTGCATCAGCAGGTTATGGTCTGCCAGTTGCTCGCCAATCCAACGCAGGTCATAGGCGAAGCCCATACCACCGTGCTTGGCCTGGAAATCAATAAAATAGTTGGACAGAGCAATATCACGCGGGTCTCGTCGTACCGAAATAATACGGGCGTTAGGGAAAAGGAATTTGATCAGACCAATATGTTCAAAATTATGTGGCAATTTATCGATCACAAACCGGGCATCCGGCTTGTCAGCCTGAGCCAGATCGAACAGTTCTTGCAAAATACCCTCGGCAATACCATGGCAAACATAAGGCGTCAGATCATCAACACAATCCGGATAGCGCCTGCCAGAACCGATATGACGCTCCCAATTATTCAGCCCCCGGATACGCTGGGGAATAACCCCCAACTCACCCGCCCCCCAGATTTCACTATGGCTGGCCAGCATCTGCTCAACCAGAGTGGTACCAGAGCGCGGCATACCGACCACAAACACCGGCGCCGAAGAGGGGTGCCCATAAGGCTGACCACCATACAACTGCCGATGCTGGAAAAAACTGCGCGAAAAAGCGTAACGAATACGTGCGCACTGCTGCCGATGGGCAACCGGGTCGTAAGGAATATGCAGCTTGCTGGCTTCGTTGGCCTGTCGAACCAACGCCAATGCCTTGTCGTAATTACCCCGTTTTTCCCAGGCCGTAGCCAGCTGGAACAACAAGGACGTTGATACCGCCCCAGACAGACCGGGCCGCTGTGCCAGCTTCTCCAGCCGGTGCAAGGTGTTCTCGTCTTCAGGGAAACGGTGGGCATTGACCAGCCCGGCAAAACCCGCAGCCGGGTCAAACCGCTGGATACGCTCATACCAGTCAATGGCATCATCGACCCGCCCTAATTGCATCGCCAGCTGCGCCAACCCTTGCATGGCCGCAGTGTAGTCTGGAAAATCCAGCAACAATTGGCGCAACGCATGTTCTGCCTCGTCATAATGCTGCCGCTGTAAATCTGCCATCGCCTGCAAATGGCGGGCACGTCCCATCAAGGGAATTCGCCAATGTAATGCCGTGTGATGCAACGACTCGACGGCCCCGTCCACCTCAGTTAACCACTCGGTTGGCTCTTCCACGGCCACTAGTTCCAGAGCTTTAGTGGCCGCTTCATGTGCTTTCTCCGGCGCCGTCATCAACAGGGTTTGCCCCAGCTGAACCCACAACCCCGCCCGTGGTAACTGCTTGTCCGCCGCCACCCGCAACGCCTTCTGCAGCAGCCATCCGGCCTGGGCAATACGCCCCCGCACACAGAGCAGTTCCGCCAATTGCGACACCAGTGTCAACGCTTCAGGATAAACTTTCAGCCCCAAACGTAACTGGGCTTCGGCATCATCATGGCGTTCTTGTCCAGCCAATAAACGGGCATAGCCCGATACCAGCACCAGCCATTCTGATTCCGACAGATCCTGTCCCGCCTGTTGCAGCCAGGCCTCGGCTCGCTGTGGCTCACCACTGGCCAGCCACAGCTCAAGCTGAAGCCCTCGCAAACGGGCTGTTGTGCCATGCAGAGCGCTATCCGGCAAGCGTTCACAAGCGGCCTGTAATCCGGCAATGGCCTGATCCAGCATCTGCTGGGCTTCCGGCCACTGTTGTTGTTGCAAATACAACGAGGCCAGTGCCTGACATAACGAAAAACGCCCAGGTTTGAGCAGCAATGATTGCCGATAATACGCAATGGCATCTTCCATACGACCTTGCTGAACCCGACCAAAGGCCAACCGGGCCAATGCCAGATCCTGTTGTGGTTCTTGCTCAAGCACTGACTCCAGACGTTCACAAGCAACCTCAATATGGCCCAACAGCAACCACACTGCCGCCAGATCCGTTTGAACATCTTCCGTCAAACTCGCAACACGAGCAGCCGGGCCAGCGATCAAACGCTCCGCCTCGGAGTGATTCCCCAGTTGTGCATAGGCCAGCGCCTGCAGTACTTGCAAGGCATCATCGTCCGGTGCCTGCAGTAACAAGCCCTTAACCTGTTGCAGCAGGTGCTCATAGTGCTGATCGTCAACCAAAGCCCGAAGCCGGGCAATGGCTGCGCCATCACCCGCATCTGCTAACGAATGTCCTGTCAGCATCAGACCAACCCCTGTGATGTCATAACGCCCATTGGCATGGTCGTCAGGTAGACTTCATTCAGAGACCGCCCCTCATTCAGATCACTCCACCTTCCATCCCACAACGATACCGAACCGGATAATGCATGGTCCGCCCAGCGGAAAACAAAACCCGACTCCTGCAATGAGAAAGCCGACCCCCACACCGCCATGCTATCTCCGGGAGAACTGAAAGAAGCAACCGCCGAATTATTAGCACCCAGTACCGCACTCCCCGACCCGACCAAGACCACCTGATCATCACTGCCAAGAGCCTCTGCATTGGCCCAGCTGCCCCACTCACTTGAATCGGTATTCAAGACCTTTGTCGAAGAATCCACCCGGACGTAAATGGTATAGCTGGTATCTTCCTCAAACGTCCGGCCACTGTGATCTGACGAACTGCCGTTTACCAGATCAAACACCACCGTACTGGTATCAACCAGAGTGACGGTTTCATCCGCGGCCTGCGATATGTTACCGGCACTGTCGACGGCATAGGCCGTATAATTGCCGCCAGCCAGGCCACTGCTATCAACCGCTACACTGACATCGGCCGTGGCAACGGCCTGGGTCCACAAACTACCGTCTGCAGAGAGAATATCGGCCTCAGTGGTCACGGCCACTGTATCGCCCACCAAATACACCGTACCCGCTTCATTGCTTTGTAGTGTGATCAACTCCCCTGTTTCATAGGTGCTATCCATCACCAGTGTGCCATCGGTATTAAACGCCTGTACAAAGACCGACCAATCACCGTCGCTATCGATCCCGAACCAGGTCACCACATAGGCGCCATCAGTGCCCACCGCAGTGATTTGAGGATCATAGTCATCACCATCGGTATTACCCGGCGCTTCCAGCTGTACCGTGGTGCCATTGAAGGAACCATCGGCGTTAAACGCCTGCACAAAGATCGAATCATCACCGTCGCTATCCTCACCGAACCAGGTCACCACATAGGCACCATCAGTGCCCACCGCGGTGATTTGAGGAGCAAAGTCATGACCAGTGGTATTACCCGGCGCTTCCAGCTGTACTGTGTCACCGTTGAAGGAACCATTGGCATTAAACGCTTGCACAAAGATCGAATAGTCACCGTCGCTATCCTTACCGTACCAGGTCACTACATAGGCGCCAGCACTGCCCACGGCGGCGATTTGAGGATCAACATCATACCCACCCAGTGTTTCCAGCTGTATCGTGGCACCGTTTAAAGAGCCATCAGCATCAAACGCTTGCACAAAGATCGAATAGTCATTGTTGCTATCGACCCCATACCAGGTCACTACATAGTCGCCATCAGTGCCCACCGCAGTGATTTGGGGACTTCTGTCATCACCGGTCGTATTACCCAGCGCTTCCAGCTGTACTGTGTCACCGTTGAAAGAACCATCGGCATTAATGGCTTGCACAAAGATCGAATAGTCACCGTCGCTATCATCACCGTACCAGGTCACCACATAGTCGCCATCAGTGCCCACGGCGATGATTTGCGGATCATAGTCATAACCAGTGGTATTACCCGGCGCTTCCAGCTGTACCGTAACACCGTTGAAGGAGCCGTAAGCATCAAACGCCTGCACAAAGATCGAAGTGTCATCGTCGCTATCCCTTCCGTACCAGGTCACCACATAGGCGCCATCAGTGCCTACCGCGGTGATTTGGGGATCATAGTCATGACCCGTGGTATTATCCGGCGCTTCCAGCTGTACCGTGGTGCTATTGAAGGAACCGTCAGCATCAAAGGCTTGAACAAAGATCGACAAATCATCGTCGCTATCCCTTCCGTACCAGGTCACCACATAGGCGCCAGCGCTGCCCACCGCAGTGATTTGGGGATCATAGTCATAACCAGTGGTATGACCCAGTGCTTCCAGCTGTACCCTGGTGCCGTTGAAGGAACCATCGGCGTTAAACGCTTGCACAAAGATCGACCGATCACCTGAATAGCCAGCACCCTCGTACCCGTACCAGGTCACCACATAGGTGCCGTCAGTGCCCACGGCGGTGATTTGGGGGGCATAGTCAAAACCAGTGGTATTACCCGGTGCTTCCAGCTGTACTGTCGCGAGCGATAACACAATACTGGCTTCTGGGGCTATTTCGTCCAGGTCGTTGACATCAAGGGTAACCGCTTGGTCGGTATGGTTACCGGCTCCATCGCTAGCGGTAACGATGAGTGAGTAGCTGAATTGGGTTTCGTAGTCGGGATCGGCCAACAGGGTCACTTCACCCGTGCTGCTGTTGATGCTGAACAGGGCGGCATCATCGCCCGAAAGCGAGAAAGTCACGCCATCGGAGATATCGCCGGTATCAGTGGCTGTGGCGGTATACACCACCTGCCCGGCGCCGCTGTTTTCATCGATACTCAGAAGCGCGAGAGCGCTGCTGTCGGATTCGTTTTGGTTGCCATCGGTGCTGCTGTTGATCAGGAACTCGCTGCCAATGGCATTGCCATCGGTATCGAAGGTCTGGCCGTAAACGCCCCCTTCGGAGCCATCCTGGTTGTCTGAGGTCCAGCTCACCAACAGGTTGCCGTTGTCCAGCACGGTGACGTT
>NZ_JAUYWA010000069.1 GCF_030689025.1 Oceanobacter sp. 1_MG-2023 | reverse complement strand
ATCCACTTCGAAGGACGGATCGACGGCTACGTGGATCTGTAAGTAATGGGTGACACAGAACTATGAACACCCTCGAAAATTCTCAAACCTGAGACCTGTTAGTTTTTCTACATCCTGAACGCCCACCAACAGCTCGCCATTTTGGTCGTTTTATAAGGTCAAGCACGCTGGCAACATCTAAGTTCGTTGCTTCACACAAAATCCTATAAAAATGTGTCAACTATTTAAGTTCATCTTCTGTAAGTTCAGATAACGTTTGCTGAATTGTAGGGTCGGTTATGTCTAATGATGGCTGTCTGGATAATTGCACTCTGAAAATACATATTCATGATGAGCCATGAATTCAGCGATTGCTTCTGATGTTTCCATATCTGAAAAATCAACTACCGCTTTCATGCTCTGCGCAAAATAGAAATTCGATATTCTCAACCACACGGCTACGGTGTTTCTGTTACTTTCATTATCAGAGTACATATTTGATGCGTCACTCATCCAGATAGACGGTGGTATTGAATGTACATATGTTGAAAGGTCAGCTAAAACGAGGGTGTTCATAGTTCTGTGTCACCCATTACTTACAGATCCACGTAGCCGTCGATCCGTCCTTCGAAGTGGATGC
>NZ_JAUYWA010000068.1 GCF_030689025.1 Oceanobacter sp. 1_MG-2023 | reverse complement strand
GTTACTCATTCATCGTTACCGCTACCGATGGCGCCGGTAACCATACCGACCAAGCGGTTACCCTCGATGTGAACGATATTGCCCCAGAAGCCAGTATTGTGATATCACCCGAGACGGCACAGCTGGAAGCACTGGGTAATACCATTGGTTATGACGATGATCCTCAAATCACCGCCGTGGGCAGCGATGGCTCCTATGTGGTGACCTGGTACGGTGAGGATAGCGACGATGATTGGTCAATCTTTGTGCAGGCCTTTAACGCCGATGGTTCCTTCAACGGCGCCACGGTACAGCTGGAAGCGCCGGGTAATACCACCAGTGGCGACTATCGGCCTCAAATTACCGCCGTGGGCACCGATGGCGCCTATGTGGTGACCTGGTACGGAAGGGATAGCGACGATGATTTGTCGATCTTTGTGCAGGCGTTTAAAGCCGATGGTTCCTTCAACGGTGTCACGGTACAGCTGGAAGCACTGGGTAATACGACAGGTTATGACAGAAATCCCCAAATCACTGCGGTAGGCAGCGATGGCGCCTATGTGGTGACCTGGTACGGTGAGGATAGCGACGATGATTATTCAATCTTTGTGCAGGCGTTTAAAGCCGACGGCTCCGTCAACGGCACCGCGGTACAGCTGGAAGCGCTGGATAATACCTATAGTGATGACTATTCTCCCCAAATCACCGCGGTGGGCTCTGATGGCGCCTATGTGGTGACCTGGTACGGTGAGGATAGCGACGGTGATTGGTCTATCTTTGTGCAGGCGTTTAAA
>NZ_JAUYWA010000067.1 GCF_030689025.1 Oceanobacter sp. 1_MG-2023 | reverse complement strand
GCCTTAGCGAAGGCCTGAATGTCGATTTCGTATTTATCAGACATGATGTGTCACTCCCTGTAGAGGGTAAACTATAGGGGTGACCTACTAACCTAACAGGTTCTGGTTGTTGAGAATTTATCGCGGTGCTACGTTGATTTAAGCGTATTCGCTAATGAAAACCGCTCTAGAATTCACGTAGAAGCGCCATTTTTAGTACAAAAAATGATCAATTTTGAGGCTGAGATTTTTCTACAGTCTCGTTAGTTGCTTCTTGTGGTGTCGTGACGTTATGGTGTCATAGTGCTATGATGTTCTTGTCGAATTAATGGAGACATAATCATGAGTAACCTATCAAAACGTTCTACCGTTTACTTTGAGCCGGAGATACATCAAGCACTAAAAGTGCGTGCTGCTTCAGCTAATTTATCAATTTCTGAGTTAATAGATGAAGCTGTTCGTTTATTAATGCGTGAAGATCAAGAAGATTTAGCCGCTGTATCAGCAAGAGCCAATGAGCCTGATATTTCATATGAAGATTTATTAAATGATTTGAAGTCACATGGAAAAATATAGAATAACGTTTAAAAAGTCAGTGGCTAAAGATTTACGAGTTATACCTAAAAACGATATAAAAAAGATCCTAAGTAAAATAGATACATTAGCTGTAGACCCCCGTGGTGAAGGTTGTATTAAACTTTCAGGGCAAGAAAATTATCGAGTTCGCCAAGGTTTATATCGAATAGTGTATGAAATAAAAGATGATGTACTTGTTGTTAATGTAGTAAAAGTTGCTCATAGATCACATGTGTATAAAAGCAACTAACAAGTCAATTAAGCAGGACAAAAAACCGTTGGCTTTTGCTCCTTCGTCACTAATTTTAGCCAACAATTTTTTGCCTCTTAACGAGGCGTTCAGGCTGTAGAAAAACCTCCCGAACGATGGTCTGATCGGGCGTTTGAAACGCAGGAGGCGGTGATGGCCCGATTCAAGCACTACGACTACAATCAAACGTCGATGGTCATTAATTACCTGGATCAGTTACAGCCGGGGGCATTTGAGCACGCTCTGCATTACCCCTGTTTTTTATAAAGAGGCTGAAAAGCTGGATCTGTCTGTAGTGGTTCAATGATTCCGGACACCAACGTAGGTGGTAATATCGCCACCATAAACGAGGTGTCTGATGACCAGC
>NZ_JAUYWA010000066.1 GCF_030689025.1 Oceanobacter sp. 1_MG-2023 | reverse complement strand
TGTTCTGGTCAACAAAACCGGACACATTAATTGGCTAATTTCTCATGCTCCGCCGGTGACAAGTCACCGTTCGAGGAGTGCAGTCGATCCAGGTTGTAGTATTTCATATAGGCCGCAACATCCTGTTTCATATGAGCCCGCGTCGGCTGGTGTACTTTGAACAGCCAGTCATGTTTTAGGCTCCCAAAGAAGCGTTCAACCACGGCGTTGTCCCAGCATGCACCAACGTCTCCCATTGAAGCTCTCATGTCATACCCTTTCAGCAGTTTGGCGAAGGATTCACTGGTGTACTGTGATCCTCGATCACTGTGGAACACCAGGCCTTTCGGTGGTTGCCTGAGGTTATAAGCTTTGATCAAGGCTCGACTGATCAGACTTGTGGTCATGCGTTTGTCGATGGCCCATCCAACTATCCTGCGCGAGTAAAGATCCATAACGATCGCCAGATACATCCAGCCTTCACCGGTTTTCAGGTAGGTGATGTCTCCTGCCCAAACCTGATTTTTACCCACCGGATTAAATTGTTGATTGAGCAGGTTATCGGCTACTCGGTCACTGTGTTTTCGTTTGGTTGTCGCCTTGTAAGCCACGCGCTGCGTGACTTTAAGATCCAGTTGCTGCATCACTGTTCGTACTCGATGTCGACTCACCTGAATGCCTTCTTCACTCAACTTTTTGACCAATTCGCGACTCCCCAAGCTGTTTCTGGAGGCTTTGAACAGTGCTTTGGCACGTCGATACAGGTGCAATTCTTCCGCAGTGATCACCTTGGCTGGACGAGCTTTCCACGCGTAGAACGCCGACTTGCTGACGTTCATCACATGACAGAGCAATCGCACCGGATAACTCTGTCTGTGATTTTCAATAAAGTGGTATTTCACTTCATTTCTTTCGCGAAGAAAGCACTGGCCTTTTTTAAAATCTCTTTCTCCATGCGCAGGGTTTTGACTTCCTGACGAAGCCGCTTCAGCTCTTCCAGTTCCGTTTCTGCAGGCTTTGATTCACTGGTTGACTGCGCCTGTTTTTCCTTCCACCGATAGAGCAAGTTGGTGGCGATACCCAGAGACTTCGCGGCCTCCGGAACTGAATAACCTTGCTCGGTCACGAGAGAGACGGCTTCTTCCTTAAATTCTGGCGGATATTGCTTGTAACTACGTTTCTGGCTCATGGTTGGCACCTCTGTTGGTGAAGAGTTTATCTCTTCTTGAGGTGTCCGGGATATTCAACCAGAACA
>NZ_JAUYWA010000065.1 GCF_030689025.1 Oceanobacter sp. 1_MG-2023 | reverse complement strand
GTTGTAGTGGTCAACTAATCCCGGACAGTATTTTAAGGTTTTCCTCAGCTGCAACAGGCGAAATGCCGCCGTTGAATGAGTGAGGTCGTTGCCGGTTGTAGTAGTCCATCAAGTAGCTCCCAACATCCTTTTGAGCCTCAGGCAGATTTCGGTAACCCAGGGCCGGTATCCATTCCGATTTCAGGCTCCGGAATAGCCTTTCCATCGGTGCATTGTCCCAGCAGTTGCCGCGCCGGCTCATGCTTTGTGTCATTCGATAGCGCCAGATTCTCTGACGGAACTTACGACTGGCGTACTGACTTCCCTGATCTGAGTGGAACATGACTTTCTCTGGACGACCACGCTGCTCCCAGGCGTGATCCAGAGCCTTTACAACCAGGTCCGCATCCGGACTGGACGACATGGCCCAGCCAACAACCCGGCGAGCGTATAGATCCAGCACCACCGCCAGATAACTCCATCGCCGGCCGCTCCAGATGTAGGTGATGTCGCCACACCAGACCTGGTCGGGTTGCTCTACCGTAAACTCACGATCCAGATGATTCGGGATATCCGGTCGCTCAACGGTGGCCTGTTTGTAGGCATGAGGGCCTGGCTGTTTACAGATCAGCCCCAGCTCGCTCATCAGTCGTCGAACTTTGAAGCGACCGACGACAACGCCTTCCTCGCGGAGCAAGCCTTTGATTGTGCGGCTGCCGGCAGAACTGCGGCTCTTGGTAAACAGGCGGTTCACCTGAGCCTTCAGAGCCAAGCGCTCCACATCCACACGGTTCCGCCGTTGACGGTACTCGTAATAGCTAGAACGGTTGATTTCAAACGCTTCACAGACCAGTTCAATTGACTCCTGCTCTCCCAACCGGTCTATCAGCGCGTACGATTCATCTCGTCCGACATCAAGAGAGCTGTAGCCTTTTTTAATATTTCCTTCTCTCGCTCCAGGCGATTGCAGCGGGCTTCCAGCTCCTGAATTCGGCGCTGCTCCGGGGTTAAGGCCTTGCCCTTCGGGGTGACGCCCTTACGCTCGTCTGCCAGTTGTTGAACCCACCGCCGAACAGCGCTTTCACCAACCCCCAAGGACACGCTGGCCTGCGGAATCGTGTAACCTTGATCCAGCACCAGGCTGGCTGCTTCCTGTTTGAACTCAGGAGAAAAAGAACGTCGTTTTCTGGTCATCAGACACCTCGTTTATGGTGGCGATATTACCACCTACGTTGGTGTCCAGAATCATTGAACCACTACA
>NZ_JAUYWA010000064.1 GCF_030689025.1 Oceanobacter sp. 1_MG-2023 | reverse complement strand
TGTAAACCCGCGCCATCGGTGGCTGTAACAATAAAGCTGTAGCTGGACTTGCTCTCATAATCCGCATCCGCCAACAACGTCACTTCGCCGGTGGCTGAGTTGATGCTGAAATACGCGGCATCGTCGCCTGAGAGCGAGAAAGTCACACCATCAGAGATATCAGCAGAGTCATCCGCAGTGGCGGTATAAATCACACTGCCGGCACCGCTGTTTTCATCGATCGCGGTAGCCGTAGCGCCAGAAGTAATGCTTGGCGCTGCTTCATCCAGGTTATTGACCGCCAGCATCACGGCTTGGTCGGTGTAGTTACCGGCCCCGTCGGTAGCGGTGACAGTAAAGCTGTAGCTGGACTTGGTCTCGTAATTGGCATCAGCCAATAACGTCACTTCGCCGGTGGCTGAATTAATGCTGAACAGCCCTGCATCCGCTCCCGAGAGGCTATAAACCGCCGTCGCATCATCCGTCGCTGCGGTGTAAATCACCGTGTTTTCACCGGAGTTTTCGTCAATGGCGGTCGCTGTTGAACCGGATGTAAATGCCGGTGCCACTTCATCCAGATCATTCACATCCAGCGTCACGGCTTGGCTATTTTGTAAACCAGCACCGTCGGTGGCTGTAACAGTAAAGCTGTAGCTGGATTTGGTCTCATAGTCCGCATCGGCCAACAAGGTAACGTCACCTGTGGCTGAGTTGATGCTGAACAGTGACGCATCTGTACCAGACAGGCTGAAACTCACGCCATCAGAAATATCTGCAGAGTCATCCGCAGTGGCGGTATAAATCACACTACCCACACCGCCGTTTTCATCGATCGCAGTGGCGATAGCGCCAGAAGTAATCGTCGGTGCGACTTCATCCAGGTTATTGACCGCCAGCGTCACGGTTTGGTCGGTGTAGTTACCGGCCCCGTCGGTAGCGGTGACAGTAAAGCTGTAGCTGGACTTGGCCTCGTAATTGGCATCAGCCAATAACGTCACTTCGCCGGTGGCTGAATTAATGCTGAATAGCCCTGCATCACCCCCTGAGAGGTTATAAACCGCCGTCGCATCATCCGTCGCTGCGGTGTAAATCACCGTGTTTTCACCGGAGTTCTCATCAATGACATCCGCCAACGTGCCGGAAGTAAATACAGGCCCCACTTCATCCAGATCATTGATCGCCAGAGTGACGGTCTGATCAGCGAAGTTACCAGCCCCATCGGTGGCGGTGACAATAAAGCTGTAACTGGACTTGGTCTCATAGTCGGCATCGGCCAACAAAGTGACTTCGCCGGTTACAGCATCGATCGAGAAGTACGCAGCATCTGCACCCGACAGACTGAAAGTGACTCCGTCAGAAATATCAGCAGT
>NZ_JAUYWA010000063.1 GCF_030689025.1 Oceanobacter sp. 1_MG-2023 | reverse complement strand
GGGTAATACCACCAGTGGTGACTTTGCCCCTCAAATCACTGCGGTAGGCAGCGATGGCGCCTATGTGGTGACCTGGTCTGGTGATGATAGCGACGGTGACTATTCGATCTTTGTGCAGGCATTTAACGCCGATGGTTCCTTCAATAGCACCACGGTACAGCTGGAAGCGCTGGGTTACACCAATGGTCGAGACTATTCACCCCAAATCACCGCCGTGGGCAGTGATGGCACCTATGTGGTGACTTGGTACGGATGGGATAGCGACGGTGATTGGTCGATCTTTGTGCAGGCGTTTAAAGCCGATGGTTCCTTCAATGGCACCAGGGTACAGTTGGAAGCGCTAGGTAATACCACTGGCCATGACTTTGATCCTCAAATCACTGCGGTGGGCACTGATGGCGCCTATGTGGTGACCTGGTACGGGTACGAGGGCGCTGGCTATTCAGGTGATCAGTCGATCTTTGTGCAGGCGTTTAAAGCCGATGGCTCCGTCAACGGCACCCCGGTACAGCTGGAAGCGCCGGGTAATACCGATGGTGATGACTATGCCCCCCAAATCACTGCGGTAGGCAGCGCTGGCGCCTATGTGGTGACCTGGATTGGGACTGATAGTGACGGCGATCGGTCGATCTTTGTGCAGGCGTTTAATGCCGATGGTTCCTTCAACGGTGCCACGGTACAGCTGGAAGCACTGGATAATATCACCGGTACTGATCAGTACCCTCAAATCACCGCCGTGGGCAGTGATGGCGCCTATGTGGTGACCTGGTACGGGTTAGATAGCAACGGTAATCTGTCGATCTTTGTGCAGGCCTTCGCCTATGGTTCCGTCAACGGCGCCACGGTACAGTTGGAAGCACTGGATAATATCACCGGTGCTGATCAGTACCCTCAAATCACCGCCGTGGGCACTGATGGCGCCTATGTGGTGACCTGGTACGGAAGGGATAGCGAGGGTGATAAGTCGATCTTTGTGCAAGCGTTTAACGCCGATGGCTCCTTCAACAGTGCCACGGTACAACTGGAAGCGCCGGGTAATACCACTGGTGATGACTATTTTCCTCAAGTCACCGCCGTGGGCAGTGCTGGCGCCTATGTGGTGACCTGGTTCGGGGCCGATAGCGGCGGTGATAATTCGATTTTTGTGCAGGCCTTTAACGCCGAAGGTTCCGTCAATGGTGACACAGTACAGCTGGAAGCGCTGGGTAATACCGATGGTGATGACTATGCCCCCCAAATCACTGCGGTAGGCAGCGCTGGCGCCTATGTGGTGACCTGGTACGGGGCTGATAGTGACGGTGATTATTCGATCTTTGTGCAGGCGTTTAATGCCGATGGCACACTGGTGATGGATAGCACCTATGAAGCAGGGGAGTTGATCACACTACAAAGTAATGAACCGGGTACGGTGTATTTGGTCAGCGATACAGTGGCCGTGACCACTGAGGCTGATATCACCAGCGCCAGCAGTAACCTG
>NZ_JAUYWA010000062.1 GCF_030689025.1 Oceanobacter sp. 1_MG-2023 | reverse complement strand
AGCGGCTATACCGATGCGGTGGGTAACCAACCGACCAGCGACGTCATCAGTGCCAGTTATCAAATCGATACCCAGGCTCCGGTTTTCACCTCCGCGACCACCGCCACCGCGATTAACGAAAACTCTGGTGGCAGCACGGTGATTTACACCGCAACGACAGACGATGCCGCAGCGGTGGTTTATAGCCTCTCGGGGGCTGATGCTGCTTTGTTCAGCATTAACTCGGCCACCGGCGAAGTGACTTTGTTGGCCGACGCTGATTACGAGAGCAAGTCCAGCTATTCATTTGTAGTCACCGCCACCGATGGGGCGGGTAACCATACCGATCAAACTGTCACTCTGGCGGTCAATAACCTCGATGAAGTCGCACCAACCATTACGTCTGGTGCTACCGCGACTGCCATCGATGAAAACAGCGGTGCCAGCTCGGTTATTTACACAGCGACGGTGGATGACTCTGCCGATATTTCTGATGGTGTGATTTTCTCGCTCTCAGGCGACGATGCAGCGTATTTCTCGATTGATGCCAGCACCGGTGAAGTCACCTTATTGGCCGATGCTGACTATGAGACCAAGTCCAGCTACAGCTTTACTGTTATCGCCACCGATGGCGCCGGTCACTTCACTGATCAGACCGTCACTCTGGCAGTGAATAACCTGGATGAAGTGGGGCCTGTATTTACCTCTGGCACATTGGCGGATGCCATTGATGAAAACTCTGGTGCCAGCTCGGTTATTTACACAGCCACAACCAATGATGCGACAGCGGTTTATAGCCTCTCGGGAGCCGATGCAGCGTATTTCAGCATCAACTCCGCTACAGGCGAAGTCACCTTGTTGGCCGACGCTGATTACGAAACAAAAGACAGTTACAACTTTACCGTCACAGCCATCGATGGAGCCGGTAACCATACCGATCAAACTGTCACCCTGGCGGTGAATAACCTGGATGAAGCAGCGCCAAGCATTACGTCTGGTGATACCGCGACTGCCATCGATGAAAACAGCGGTGCCGGGCAGGTGGTGTATACCGCGACCGCTGATGACTCCGCAGATATCTCTGATGGCGTCACCTTCAGTCTGTCAGGCGACGATGCAGCGTATTTCTCGATTGATGCCAGCACTGGTGAAGTCACTTTGTTGGCGGACGCTGATTACGAAAGCAAGTCCAGCTACAGCTTTACTGTTACAGCCACCGATGGGGCCGGTAACCACACGGACCAAGCCGTCACCTTGGCGGTCAATGATCTGGATGAGTCAGGACCGGTATTTAACTCCGGGAGTCTGGCGGATGCCATTGATGAAAGCTCTGGTGCCAGCTCGGTTATTTACACAGCCACAACCAATGATGCGACAGCGGTTTATAGCCTCTCGGGAGCCGATGCAGCGTATTTCAGCATCAACTCCGCTACAGGCGAAGTCACCTTGTTGGCCGACGCTGATTACGAAACAAAAGACAGTTACAACTTTACCGTCACAGCCATCGATGGAGCCGGTAACCACACCGACCAAATCGTCAC
>NZ_JAUYWA010000060.1 GCF_030689025.1 Oceanobacter sp. 1_MG-2023 | reverse complement strand
GGGCGTCAGCAGAAAGCGGCACGTCCGATTGGGGCTGGATCGCAGCGACATTGGGTATAGTCGGAGCAATCACCCTGTATACCTTGTCCGATCGTTCCCGTGATAATAACGATGACGACAACTCCAGCCAGATAACCGTCAGCCCGGTCGCGGGCGTATTTGATTCAGCGGCCACCGTCGACGTCTATGACGCCCAGGGCAACGTACTCGGCCACGGCCAGATCGATCCAGCCAGCGGTCAGGTCACGATCACGCTTGACGCCGACTACACCGGCCCGGTGCTGGTCGTGGTCACCGACGCCAATGGCGACGCCGGAGATTATATCTCCGAAGCCACCGGTGCCAGCACCAGTCTGGGAACCAGCCTGACCGCCATGGCCGATCTGGACGAGAGCGGTGACCTGACCCTGAGCGTCACACCGCTGACGACGCTGGCCGTGATGTTGGCGGGTATCAGTGCTGACAGCCTGTCCAGTACGCCCTTAACCAGCGATATGCTGGCCATCAATCAGACTCTGGCGACCCTGTTCCAGTTATCCGACCTGCTTGGTGATGTCACCGCGATCACCGAAGACGAGTTTAACCAGGAGGACGGCCTCAATACCGCCGAAGCGTACGGTGATTTATTGGTGGCCCTATCCGGTCTGGACGAGTTTCAGGGCAGTGTTGCTGCCACTCTGGAAGCCCTGCTGGCAGAGGTCTCGATCGTTGACGGCGTGGCCCTGATCTCCACTCATGGCATCGCCCTGCTGCAAGCGGGCCTGGCCCTGTTTGAAAGTGGCCCGTACAGCGGCGTGCTGGACAGCCAATCGGTGATCGCCCTGGCACCGGTTGTCACGGAAGCCCGCGACGGATTACTGGCCGATGAAGCTGAGGATGGTACCGTCGTCACCCTGAAACAGGTGGCCGTCGGAGACCTCATCAGCATCACCCTGGGCGACCTGAACTACGACGTCACCGCGACGGTGGCCATGGTCTCCGATGGCTACGCATCGATCACCCTCCCGGCAGACCTGCTGGAAGAGCTGGGGGACGGGAACTGGCCACTGACCGTCAGCGTTAACGGCGACGCCCGCTTGCCCATCTACATTGAGCAGGAAATCAGTCGTCCGACACTCAGTATCGATGTCGATCGCAGCGATCTGGCGGCTGGAGAACATACCGTCGTCACCTTTACTTTCAGTGAAGCCGTGATCGGCTTCAGTAATGCCGATATCACACTGGACAGCGGCAGCCTCAGCACCGTGACCACCACCGACGGCGGAGTCACCTGGACGGCAACCTACACACCGGCGGACAACACGGAAGACTCTGGTACCCGGATACAAATCGGTGGCGAATGGACCGACCTGGTGAACAATGCCCCGGCCGTGGGCGCCGACAACCTGGAGGCCAGCATCTCGATCCAGGTGGATACCGTGGCACCGGTGGCGAGTATCGACCTCTCAACCCATGTACTGGCGGTTGGAGAAACCGCCACGGTCACCATCCGCTTCCATGAAGCCGTGACCGGATTCGGCCTGGAAGATCTGTCGGCAGACAACGCCACCTTCTCCAACCTCATCAGCACCGACGGCGGCACCACCTGGACCGCCACACTGACTCCCTCCGACAACATCAGCAGCGATGATAACCGGATTTACCTGAGCAGCGGCTATACCGATGCGGTGGGTAACCAACCGACCAGCGACGTCATCAGTGCCAGTTATCAAATCGATACCCAGGC
>NZ_JAUYWA010000006.1 GCF_030689025.1 Oceanobacter sp. 1_MG-2023 | reverse complement strand
GATGTTGGTGGTTATCTGATGGACTACTACAACCGGCAGCGACCTCATACATTCAACGACGGCATTTCGCCCGTTGCAGCAGAGGAAAACTTTAAAATACTGTCCGGGATTAGTTGACCACTACACTACAGTGGTCGTTGGGATGATTTGAAAAAAAACTGGATTCTGGAGATACCACTGAACATCAAGAATAGATAGATAAAATTCTGTTCATAAACAATCAGCCCCTCAGATGAGGGGCTGATTATCGGGTTGCATTATTTGCCGGTGGGCTGATCTCAGCCTGCCATTTCTCCCCGCAGTTTTTCGCCCAGGTTCTTAGGCATCAGCGAGAAATACAGCAGAGGGATTACGATCAGCGTCAACAGGGTAGAGACCATGATGCCGAAGATCAGTGAGATCGCCAGGCCGTTAAAGATCGGGTCATCCAGAATAAAGAATGCCCCGATCATGGCTGCGACAGCGGTCAGTACAATCGGCCGGGAGCGCACGGCTGCGGCAGTTACAACGGCTTCTTCAAAGCGCATTCCTTCTTCTAGTTGCTGATTGATAAAGTCGACCAGCAAGATGGAGTTCCGCACGATAATCCCTGCCAGGGCGATCATGCCGATCATGGAGGTCGCGGTGAACTGGGCACCAAACAGGGCGTGACCCGGCATAACACCAATCACCGTCAGTGGAATCGGAGCCATAATAATCAACGGCACCAGGTAGCTGCGGAACTGACCGACCACCAGCAGGTAAATCAGGATCATGCCGACACCATAGGCAATCCCCATATCGCGGAAGGTTTCGTAAGTGATTTGCCACTCGCCGTCCCATTTCATGCTGATATCGTCAGTCAGCGGTGGTTGCTGAATAAACCATTGTTGCCAGTTGAGTCCGGCGTCTTCCATGCCAAACGAGATACCAAACAGGCCGTACAGCGGGCTGTCGAGTTCTCCGGCCATATCCGCAGTGACAAAAACGACCGGTTGCAGGTTTTTATGGTAGATGGTTTTGTCGGCGATGGTTTTACGAATGCTGACCAGGTCAGCCAGTGAAACCAGGCTGCCATCGGCGGCTTTCACTTTCATCACCAACAGCTGGTTCAGACCCACCTTGTCGCCTTCGTTCAGTTCAAGACGAATGGGGAGCGGGTATTTGCTGTTGGCACTGGAGAGATCTCCTTCTTCAGTGTGGGTGTGTAAATAGCTGACATCCTCGCCACCCAATGCGGTGTTGATGGCCTGGACGATGCTGGCTTGTGCGACTCCCAGCATGGCGGCGCGCTGGCGATCGATACGAATGATCCACTGTTGTTGGTCGGCTTCAATGTAGTCATCGACATCGACGATATCGGCTGTGGTTTCAAACTGGCCACGCAAGGCCTTGGCGGCTTCGATCTGGCGGCTGTATTCCGGGCCATAGACTTCCGCCACAATCGGTGCCATCACGGGTGGGCCAGGTGGTACTTCGATGATTTTGACGTTGGCGTTCAGGCGCTCGCCAATGACTTGCAGCGGTTCTCGTACGGACAGGGCAATGTCATGGCTTTTACGGTCACGATGGTGCTTGTCGACCAGGTTGACCTGGATATCGCCCTGGTTAGGCAAGCTGCGCAAGTAATACTGGCGTATCAGTCCGTTGAAGTTAATGGGGGCTGCGGTACCGGCATACAGTTGTACATCGCGGATTTCTTCTACTGTCATTAATTCATCGGCGAGGGCATCGAGAACCATCAGGGTTTCTTCAACCGGGGTGCCTTCAGGCATATCGACGACAACCTGGAATTCTGACTTGTTGTCGAATGGCAGCATTTTCAAGACCACCAGTTCTGTGGCGGGCAAGGCAACGGCGACAACAATCAGGCCGGTAATCCCCACAAATAACAGAATACGTTTTTTGACTGCGCCAGCGCCTTGCAGGAAGGGTGACATCAGGGCATGGAAAAACCGCTGCAGCTTTGAATCGGCAGGGGCTTCATCAGCCGATGTGCTGTCGGGTAAATGGCGTTTGAGCAGTTTGTAGGATAACCAGGGTGTAACCACAAACGCCACCACCAGGGAAATCAGCATACCGGTTGAGGCGTTGATCGGGATTGGGCTCATATAAGGCCCCATCAGGCCGGTTACAAACGCCATGGGCATAAGAGCCGCGATCACAGTAAAGGTGGCGAGAATGGTTGGCCCACCAACTTCGTCGACCGCAATCGGGATTACGTCCAGCAGTTTTTTGCCGCCCAGATGCAGGTGTCGATGGATGTTTTCGACCACCACAATGGCGTCGTCCACCAGAATACCGATGGAGAAAATCAGCGCGAACAGGGATACCCGGTTGAGCGTAAAGCCCCATACCCAGCTGGCAAACAGCGTGATGGCCAGAGTGATAAAAATAGCACCACCAACAATGATGGCCTCGCGCCAGCCCATGGTTGCCAATACCAGAACCACCACGGCAGTGGTTGCAAACAGGAGTTTGGCGATCAGCTTGTCGGATTTGTCTTTGGCTGTGATGCCGTAGTCACGGGTGATATCGGCGTTGATATTGTCGGGAATAACGCGCTGTTTGAGGTCGATCAGGCGTTGTTCGACGGATTGGGTGATGTCGACCGCATTGGTGCCGGGCTGTTTGGCAATCGCAATGGTAACGGCTACCTGACTGTGAGTGTTGCCGAGGTCGCGATGCATGACAAATTGTTCCGGAACGTCGGCACCCTGGTGAATGTCGGCGATATCGGCGAGATAGACCAGCCCGGTCTCGGTTTTGCCAACAACCAACTGTCCGAGGTCGGTACTGTGCTGCAAAAATGCTCCGGCCTGGATTTGAATCACTTCGTTGTTTTGTACCAGAGGCAGGCGTTGACCACCGGCATTGGCGCTCATCAGGGTATTACGAACGTCGTCAAAGGCGAGGTTGTAGCCATTCATGCGAGCAGGGTCCAGCTTGACCAGCACCACATCGGAGTGGCCGCCGATGCTGTAGATGTCACGGGTGCCCGGGATGCGCTTGAGTTCGGTTTCCAGGGTATGGGCGATCTTGGTTAACTCGGCAGCAGAGACCAGGGGGGCGTCAGAAGATAAGGTGATTGCCATGATCGGGACATCATCAATCCCCATCGGTTTGATAATGGGTTGGCTGATTCCCAGGTTTTGCGGAAACCAGTCATTGTTGCTGTGGACTTTGTTATAGAGGTTGATGATGGCCGTTTCTCGCGGAACACCAACCTTGAAGGCAACGGTCAGTATGGCCTGGCCTGGTTGGCTGATGGAGAAAATATCATCGACATCCTGAATCTCAGACAAGACTTGCTCAGCGGGGATGGCGACGAGTTGCTCGACTTCGCGGGCACTGGCACCCGGGTAGCTGATAAAAACGTTGGCGAAGGTAACGTCGATTTGCGGCTCTTCTTCTTTCGGGGTGATCATCACCGCAAAAAAACCGAGCAGCAGGCCAACCAGCGCCAGCAATGGCGTAATGGCTGAATTCTGGAAAGCGTGGGCGGTTTTACCGGAAATTCCCAATGGGGTGGTGTCTGCAGACATGGTCATTATTCTCCAGCGTGGTTGGAGGAGGCTTCAGCCTGTTGGGCAATCATTGCCAGCGCTGCGTAGCCATCAATGGCAATGGTGTCACCGGCACTGAGTCCTGCCAGAACTTCAGTCTCACCGTTGCTGTTGTTGCCCAGCCGTACCTGACGCATGGACAGTTGCTGGTCCTTCATAACGTACACCGAGGTGACTTCGGAATGCCTGACGACGGCATCTTGTGGAATCATCAGGCCTTCTCGTTCTCCCACTGGCACTCTCACTTGTGCCCACATTCCGGGATACCGGCTGGCGGCGCCTTCTGAAGGGAGTTCGGCCCGTAGACGCAGACTGTGATGCTGGTCATCGGCGTAGGGGTAAAGGGTGATTTTGTCGGCGTTGATATGGATCTGCTGATCATCGACCAGAACCTCAACACTGCTTTCGGCTTGACGGCTACGGAAATAACGGGCGATACGCTGGGGTAAATTGGTGACCGCTCGCAGTGGTTGTAATGCCAGGCCAGTCATCATGGGTTGTCCGGGTCTGACCAGCTCACCCACTTGTACCATACGGGCTTTGACGATGCCGGAGTAGGGGGCGGTAACACGGGTGTAGGACAATTGGGTGCGGGCCTGACGGACATTGGCGTTGGCTGCTGCAACTGCCGCCGCGGCGCTTTTGGCCTGGGCGGAGGCACTGTCGTACTGGCCTTGGGAAATGGACCGTTGCTTCAGTAGTTGCTGGTTACGTTTGAGTAGGATCTGGGCGTCTTCATTCTGGGCTTCTGCCTTTGCCAGTTCAGCCTGGGCTTGGGCGAGCTGGGCTTTTTGCTGGGTGTTGTCGATTTCGATAAGCAACGCCCCTTTTTTGACCTGGTCGTTTACATCCACATGGACGGCCAGAATCGAGCCGCTGGTTTGTGCGGAAATGGTACTTTCGTTAACCGCTTCCAACGAGGCTTCAAAATCGTAAAACACCGGGATGCGGCTGGTTTGTAACGTACGTGTCTCCAGCGCATGGGTCGGCAGGGTGAGCAGGATAGACAGGCCAAGGCTCAACATCAAACGAGAAGGCAGCATAAGGAGCATCCTTTATTTACTGGCTGGGTTTACTGGCAGGACTCACAGACGGGTGTGAATTCCAGATTATTTATATTCCTGTATTAGAATATACTAATATATGAAATGCAATAACCAGACGCGACCGGATGAGCTTCATTTTATTGCTCTCCTGGCTTCTGTGCGAGAAAGTCCTGACTGCTGCCTGGGTGACAGCGGTCTGGGTGGCAGGCTATAGCCTTTATAGTAAATATTGATTTAACAGAGGTTGAGCTATCGTTATAAGCTATGAGAATACTTACCCACTATGGCCTAGCCCTGAATCGCACTCCAGAGAGTAAATCAGAGTGGCGGTCATGCCCCTTACTGCGGAGAAGCTGTTTATGAAACGTGTCACTATTTTTGGACGAGAAGGTTGTGGCTACTGTCGGCGTGCCAAAGAATTGTGTGAAATCAAAGAGCTGGACTTTAAATACATTGATATCAATGTTGAAGGTATCAGCAAGGCTGACTTGGAAAAGACCGTTGGCAAACCGGTGGATACCGTGCCCCAAATCTTTATCGGCACTGAACACGTCGGCGGCTATACTGAATTTGCGGCCTTGATCAACGCCAAGTAAATGGTAAGTCGATAGATTGCGGGTATCATGCCCCCTGAGTTCTGGCACCCTGGAACACCACAAAAAAGCCTGGTCTGGATGACCGGGCTTTTTTGTGGCCGGAAGACTTCAAGGCAGAGCCACATGCGCGATGTGAAGCCATCAGAATCCGGCAGCAGTCACCATAAATCACCGTATTGGTCGCGCTGACACAGGTATAACCGGACATCCAGTTCGAGCTGGAAATAGTCTGGCTCCATATGCTGACAAAGTTGGTAGAACGCCTTGTTGTGGGCTTTTTCGCGCAGGTGAGCCAGTTCATGGACGATGATCATGCGCAGGAAGGCTTCAGGGGTGTTGCGAAACAGGGTCGAAATACGGATTTCGTGCTTGGCCTTCAGCTTGCCGCCCTGTACCCGGCTGACAAAGGTATGTAGCCCCAGAGCGTGTTCCACTACGTGGATCTTGTCGTCGTAAATCACCTTGCTGATCGGGGGTGATTTACGCATATAGCGGTGCTTGAGATCCTGCGCGTAGTCATACAGTAATCCGGCCGACGCCAGGGTGTGTGCCTGAGGGTAACGGTGTTTGAGCAAGTCGCCCAGTTTGTTTGCCTGCAGCAGCTGGCTGGCCTGGTGCTGCAGATCGGCCGAGTAGGCCGACAGATAACGTAACGAGTGGGAGGTCATAAAGCAGCAGCCAGGGTCGGTGAGAGAGTAAGTCGAGGCGGGATTGTAACAGAGAGACCAAGGTGGTTGAAAAACCGTCAGGCTAGCGACATGATGCTGAAATAAATTCATCTTTCAGGATTGTTCATGCGTCGCCTGCCTCCCTTGAATGCCTTGCGTGTCTTTGAAGCATCGGCCCGAAAATCCAGCTTTGTTGCTGCCTCCGATGAGTTGGCTGTGACGGCTTCGGCGGTCAGCCATCAAATCAAGACACTTGAAGAATATCTGGGAGTACAGCTGTTCAGTCGCAACAAGCGCAAGGTGGCACTGACCTCCGCTGGAGAGCAGTATCTGAATGGCATCAAACACGCGCTGGATGAAATCGAGGTTGCTACCCAGCGGCTGACCAATGGCCACGAAAGCAATGTGGTGCAGATCAGTGTGGCGCCCAATTTTCTGACGCGCTGGCTGATGCCGCATATGTCGCAGTTTCAGGAGTTGTACCCGGATATTGAGTTGCAAATCAACGCCTCGCAGGGGCTGATTGATTTTAATCGCGTCAGTACGGATATCGCCATTTATTACGGTAATGGCGAGTGGGACGATATTGAAACCCATTTTCTCTGCAAGGTCATGCTGGTGCCGGTGTGTAGCCCGGCGCTGCTGTCCGGCAAATACCCGTTGGAAAAGCCCAGTGACTTGCGTCGGCATACGCTGATTTACGTCAGCAAGCGCAAGTGGGAATGGGAAAACTGGATGCATCAGGCCGGGGTCGACAACCTGGTGCCGAAGGGCAGCTTGCAGCTGTCGAGCAGTCAGCTGGCGACGGCAGCGGCGCAGGAGAACCTGGGCGTGGCCTTGGCCGACAGTACGCTGACTTCCCGTGAAATTGCCTCTGGCCGCCTGATGATTCCGTTTAATATTCAGCTGGATACCAATAAGGCATTTTACTTGGTGTACCGCAAAAACCGGCCCTTGACCACCGGGATGAAGGCTTTCAAGGAGTGGATGATGAGTGCCATGGCAGAGTCCGGTGACTCGGTTTCAACGGGGTTCTGATCGATAATGACGACGGACGGCCCGGGTACGCATTAATCGGCAATGTGGCTCGCTGGAGTGCTGGAGTGCTGGAGTGCATTGTGTTGGCCATATGATGCGAAGTTCGACTGCCGCCACGGTGCTGCCTATTCAAGATCTTGTTTTAAGATCTTGTTGCTAAACACCTGGCTGTCAGCCTTCAACCCATTATACCCATGACTGCGAATATGCCCTCGGAGCGATTCGCCACGTATACTGGCCCATCTTTTTATCTGCGGTCGGCCATTGACGGCTGGGCGTAACGGTTTTTGTTGCGGAAATTCAGGATTCTATGTCTTCAGCGTTATCAGTATCGTCAAACCAGGTTGTGCAGTTTTTTTTCAAGGACGGGGCCACCACCGCCATGTGTCGCTGGCTGGACTTCCGTTTGTTCGTGGCGCAAAAACCACTGTCATTAACAGCGTCCGACACCGCCAGTGGTGATGCCAGCAGTACCCTGTCGCCAGTGGATTATTTGCGCCGTTGGGAGCAACAAGCCTTGCAGCAGGGCAGCGACGACGGGCTGACAACCCCCGCCCGCTGGGTATTGTTGCTGTTGGGGCTGGTTATTGCGGTGGTCGGTTTTGTCAGTATGGCGGGGGTGTTGAACTACGCCAGCCAGCAGCCGGTGAATATCTGGGTACCTCTGCTGCTGTTCGCTTTCTTGCCCTTGCTGTTTACCCTGAGCAGCGCCTATATGACGGTGTTGGCACCAGCGCGTGAACCCGCTCGCCTGGCCAGTGCCCATCCCTTGTTGCTGGCGTTGGCCAACAAGCTGCGGCTGACGCATTTTTTGCCGTATCAGAAGGTGTTGTTCCCCTGGATGCTTTGGCAAACCCAGTGGCTGGGATTGGTTTTTTCAGTCGCTGCCTTGCTGGCCTTTTTTGCACTGGCGACCTTTCAGGATTATCAATTTGGCTGGTCGTCGACACTGATCAGTGACAATCGCACCATGGTACACATGATGGCGGTTGTCAGCTGGCCCTGGCACTGGTTAGTGGCATCACCGGGTCTTGAGCTGATCAGTCAGAGTCGTTTCAGTGCCCAGGATGTGATGGGGGCCGGTGCCGGTATGGGAAGCCGCCAGAGTGGCTGGTGGCCAACACTGGTGATGGCGATCATGGCGTACGGTATCTTGCCTCGGGTTGCGCTGGCGCTGTTGTTACGCTGGCGTTTTATCCGGCAGCTGCGCTGGAGCATTGCCAATAGCGCCGATGTTGAGCAATTTGTACTGGCACAGCAGCATCGGCAAAGCCACGAACCCCTGGTATCAGACGCAGCATTGGTGCTGCCAGACGAGATTGATATCAGCACTACGCCAGCCGATCTGATCAGTTGGCAGCAGCCAGATACCGACTGGCCGGTGGTCAAAAACCTGGGCAGTGGTGATTGGCTGGAAGACGAACAGTGGCTGGCCTCTGCCGACAGCAAGCGGCCGCGTCCGGTACTGCTGGTGGTGGATCCGGCGCAGACACCCACCGGTGAACTGGCAGACTGTATCGAGTTATTGCAGCACAACAATACCCAGGTTGTGCTGGTGCTGGTGTCCTCTGATGTCGAGGATGAGCGCTACCAGACCCTGCTTAAATCCTGGCAGTATTTTGCCAGCCGTCACCAGATTCCGTTAAAAAAGGGGTATTAGCATGACGATGCCAGGATTTGCGGTCGTTGGTCATCCGAACAAGGGTAAATCAAGCATCGTCGCGACCTTGACGCGTCAGGATGCAATCCGGATATCGGAAATTTCCGGTACCACGACAACAGCACAAGCGTTTGAGTTGTGTGTTGATGGTGTCAGTCATTATCGGCTGATTGATACGCCGGGGTTTCAGCGTCCACGACAAGTATTGTCCTGGTTGCAGCAACGGGCTCCCAATGCCGCTGAACGCAAACAGACGGTACAGGATTTTGTGACCGAACAACGGCATGCAGCGAGCAGCCGGTTTCAGGATGAAATCGAGCTGCTGCAGCCTATTCTGGATGGTGCCGGCATTATCTATGTGGTTGATGGATCCTTGCCTTACAGCCCGGAATTTGAAGCCGAAATGACCATTTTGCAGTGGACCGGGCAGCCTCGCATGGCACTGATCAATCCGATTGGCGGTGCTGCACATGTGGAAGAATGGCAAAACGCCCTGAGCCAGTATTTCAGTGTGGTGCGGGTGTTTGATCCCATGACCGCGGATCGCCAAAAGCAGTTCGCGGTGCTGTCGGCCTTTGCTGAATTACACGAACCCTGGCGACCTGCAATCGAAGCCACCATGGCGGCACTGACGCGTTATTTTGACCGTCTGGCCAGTCAGGGAGCGATGATTGTGGCTGAGCATATGGTGCAGATGATCAGTCATGTCAGTGATGTTCGGGTCCCGGCCGATTTTGCCAAATCTGCCTTGGAGACCCAGTTGAAAAGCCAGTATCAGCGCCACTTGCGCGATATGGAATTCAGTATGCAGCGCCAGCTACAGTCCTTGTTTGCCCATTCCAATATGCGAGTGCAAGCGCAGTTGTTAAGCGCTGATTACCCGGATCTGTTTGATAACAGTCACTGGTATCTTTACGGTCTGGATCGACAGAAAATCGTTGCGCTGGCGGCCTCTGCCGGAGCGGCGGCGGGTGCGGTGCTGGATGCCGGGGTGGGTGGCAGTTCGTTGATGGCCGGAGCACTGGCGGGCGGACTGTTGTCCGGGCTGGCCTCATTGGCAGCAACCTGGAAACCGGAAAAAATGAACATCAAAGGTGTGCCGGTTGCGGGCAAAACCCTGACCGCCGGGCCTGTGCGGGATCTGACGTTTGTGTTTGTCTTGCTGGGGCGGGCGGTGGATTTTCTGGAGCTGATGCTGCGACGGACCCATGCTGACCGTACCGTGGCAGAGCTGGCCTCGACCGGGTTGACTGAGCGCCTGGAGCGGTTGCCGAAACTGGAGCAGGTGCAGCTTACCCGCAGCTTGCAAAAAGCCGCCAAGGGGCTGAACGATAAAGAGCTGGTGCAACTGCGTGACTGGGTTTTACAGCTGAGCCAACCGGTGCCAGGGGACAGTCCGACTGGCAAACCCGGTTAATCGGAACAGGCTTCTGAGCGCATATCAGCGATATATCCGCTGTGCCCATTCGGTCAGGCCGGAGACCACGCTGCCAAAATGATCACCGTCCAGCAATGGAATATCCCCCAGGGTGCGCGCCACCGCCTGACGAATGATTGGTGAGCGGGCACTGCCACCGGTGATAAATACCTGGTCTGGCTGCACACCGGCCTGGGCGACGGCTTCAGCCATCAGTTCACTGATACGTTGCAGCGGGCGCTGGATTGCATTTTCCAGCCCGCTTCTGGAGACCTGGGTGTCCAGCCCGGCTTCGACAAAATCCAGCGCTACGCGGGTGCTGTCGGTATCGGACAGGGCAATCTTGGCGTTTTCAGCACAGCGTACCAGCTGCTGGTTCTGCTTGTTGGTTTGCAAATGTAACAGGCGGCTGATCAGCTCTGGTTGCAGGCAGTCCCGTTGCAGTTGCTGCAAGTGGAGGGTGGTTTCCAGGCTGCTGAAGCGCGACAACGCACCGACATCATTGGTACAGACGGCATCGAGAAAGGTTTTGGTAGGCATGGGTTTGCCGCTTTTAAGGCTGGCGTTCATGCCAAACAGCGGCATCAGCTGTCTGCCCGCCAGCGTGATATCGAGATCATTTCCCCCGATGCGTTCACCAGTGTGGCCCAGAAAGTCGGCGCTGCGGTCGTCGCGGTCGCGGTGATCCGGGCCCATTCTTACCATGGCGCAGTCACTGGTACCACCACCGATATCCACCACCAACACCGTCTGGTTGCCGGTGAGATGACGCTCAAAGCTTAGCCCGGCGGCAATCGGCTCATAAAGAAACTCGACGGACTGAAAGCCGCTGCGTTTGGCCGCAATACTGAGGATATCCAGCGCCTGGCGGTTGCTGTGTTCGGCATTGACGCCCTGGAAGTTGACCGGTCGCCCGATTACCGTATGAGTCAGGGTCTGGCCAAGGGATAACTCGGCCCGCTGCTTCACCGTTTGCATCATGGCGGTCACGATGTCTTCAAAAAAATGCACAAACTCCGGTCGCAGGCCGCTGGCACCCAGGTAGGATTTGGGCGATTTGACGAAGTAGCCTTCTTCCGGGTCGGCAAAATAGTGTGCAAAGGCTTGCTGGCCGACCTGCATAACGGCATCGGTGTCTTCGGAGGCTGTCCCCAGGTCCAGCTCACGCCGCGCCCGCTGGGCCAGTTGTAATGGCCCCCGCCGGGTTTTGATGAAATCATCCCGTTGCGGCCCTTCGGTCATGGCCAGTCCGACCTGCTCACAGATCAATTCCCGGCCGAGGGTGTACAGCGCCGACGGCATAAAGCATTGGTCGCCATCAACGGCCAGCAGTTGCACGGCATCCTGTGATTTGACGCCCATGGCGCAGTTGGAAGTACCGTAGTCGAAGCCGCAAATCATGGAATTCCTCGTGAGCCGGACAGCGAAAAGCCGCGCACATTAGCACAGCGGTTTGCGGGGTCAAGCAGGGAGGGATAAGAAAACAATGGCGAACAGATACCCTGCTTAAGGAGGTCAAGACTCCATACAAAGCAGTATGTTTGACCGGCGTATGACTGCGCATGCTATGACAGGCCAATAACAAAAAACGTAGGCCTATATTTATGAACAAAACACTTTCTACCCTGGTGATCTGTGGTTCAGCATTAACCGCATCTTGTGCTCATATGGACAGCATGGACGGACAGGCGTCGGTGACTGAATCCGTCAAGGTGAATGCCCCTGCGGCAGAAGTCTGGGCATTGGTGGGGGAGTTTAATGATTTGAACCGCTGGCATCCGGCGGTAAAACTCAGCAAGCAGGTATCGGATCGACGTTATCTGACCTTGCAGGACGGTGCGGAAATCGTTGAAGAAGAGACCAGCCGCGACAACAACGGCATGAATTACAGCTATCGTATCCTCTCCGGGCCATTACCGGTCGAAGCGTATAACGCGACCATCAGTGTCACGTCGATGGGTGACAGTCAGTCGAAAGTCACTTGGCAATCGACCTTTGATGCCAAGGGTATGTCCCGACCGGAAGCCGAAGCCGTGATCAGTGGCGTTTATCGGGGTGGGCTGGATCAGCTACAACGGATGTATTAACAAAGAGATTAATGGGTTTTTCTTGTTCTCAGGAAATCAGGGCAAGAGCCGGGGTGATACACCGGCTCTTTGTCGGCTGTCTGTGTTTATTCTATTCGTCTTGTTCTTGTGTTCTCTCCCGTCCTCCCACCAGTACTGAAGATAACGGCTAACGGCGCGTTGTATTTTGCCAGCGCATTTGCCGCCAGATTGTCTGTTGTTCTGCGTTGAGAAAACTCCAGGCAATAAAACGACTGCTTTTTTGACCTTGCGTCATGGTAATTGTTTGCTGCTGCACCACACCGATCTCTCGCAAGACCTTTTTCAGCGCCGGTAGCGCTGCCTGTCGTGATACCAGTGACGTAAACCAGTACACCTGGCTGGCGTACTGTTGGCTTTCCCGCATCATCTGACTGATAAAGTGGACTTCGCCACCTTCACACCATAATTCATTATTTTGACCACCGAAGTTGAGCGGCTGGTTTTTGGGAGTGGACTCTGAGCTGTGGCTTTCTTGAGGAGTGTCCCATCTGCCCAGGTTTTTCCATTTGCGCTGGTTGCCACGCGACATCTGCTCTGGCGACTCATGGAACGGCGGGTTACACAGGGTCAGGTCGAGAAATTCATTGTGCTGTAGCACGTGAGTGAAATAACAGTGCTTGTCGGGTTGCTGGCGCAGGCTAATGGCGGCCTGTTGTAACGGGTTGGCGGTCAGCACACGTTCGGCGGATGCCAGGGAGACCGGGTCGATATCTGCGGCAATAAAGCGCCAGCCATATTCGCTCTGGCCGATCAGCGGATAAATACAGTTGGCACCACAGCCAATGTCCAGGGCCTGAATACGCTTGCCCGCCGGTATTTTGCCACCATTGGCGGCTGCCAACAGGTCGGCCAGATTATGGATATAGTCTGCGCGTCCAGGGATGGGAGGGCAGAGGTAGCCGTCGGGAATATCCCAGTCATTGATTTGGTACCAGTTTTGTAACAAGGCCCGGTTTAATGCCTTGATGGCCACCGGGTCGGTAAAGTCGATGGAATGATTGCCACTTGGGGTGAGCCGAATAAAAGCGGCTAACTCAGGGCTGGTGGCCGTCAGTGCGTCAAAGTCATAACGCTGCTGGTGGCGATTGCGCGGATGTAATGCCGCTGCCTTGTTTGCCGCTGGGGTGGCAGATGGTTTGTGGCTGGATGAGCGGGGAAACGACTTTCGGGACATGATGACTCTGGTGGTGGGGTGGTTGAGACGGTGGCTGATCGTATGAATGCAGTGTCCGGAATCAGTAGCCGGGCTGTGGCCACTGCAAGGCAAAACGAAAGGTCGCCTGCAGTATAAAGATCATTGGTGGCAGGGAACACTCAATTATTCCCCCTTGGGTATTGCGGAGTTTTTATAAAAAAAGAAAATAGATCCAAGGGTGTTGGTTGTAAAAAATTAAATATTAATCATATTGTCATCTTTGTTTTGATATTACGTTTCTGATTTTTTTAGATTGTCCGATTGTCGATAATTAAAAAACCAAGGTTTTATAATTTTAATATAACTAATTGGTTATATGATATATGATGTGATTTATGTCATTATTTTTTTTCATATTTCGCGGCTACAATCACCGGCCTGTTGGTTGAGACTGTTTGGTCTGAATTCTATACGTACTTATTTGAATGCAGATGTTTGGCGTTGAAGTAGCCATTGCATTTCTGCGATTAAAGGAGATGGTCGTGAGTTATTTTGTCTGGAATGCTTCGTATGATATTGGTGTTGACATTATTGATAGTCAGCATAGACGTATCGCAGACTATGTGAATGATTTGCACCATGCGATCGAGCATAATGACGTTAGTGAAGTCTATAGCGTGATGGATCGGTTGAAAGATTATACCGTTGATCACTTCAGCTTTGAGGAGCAGTTGATGGCGCGGGCAGGCTACCCGTTGCTGGATGATCACTTACTGATACATGAGAAGTTTTGTGAACATATGGAGTTGCTGAGAGAGCAGCTCCATGGTGGTACAGACCCGATGAATGTCGCCCGGAAAATGCGTACAGGTCTGATGCGCTGGCTGCTGCAGCACATCAAGGAAGAAGATCAGAACTATGCGTCTCTGGTGCGTAAGGCATTACGCAAGGAAAGCAGTTGGGTCAGCGCAACGCTGAAGCGAGTGTTTGGTTCCGTGGATCATCATGCTTGATGCAGAATAAAAAAATACGATATTTAAAAGTATGAGCGACAATAAAATGTGATCTGGTTATCAAAATAAAAAAATCAAACGATGGCTTTATTGACAGCTATAAAAACAAGACTGGCTTTGAATGGTTGTTTGTGGCTGGGTGCATTTTTTTGAATGACATATTGCGCCACCAAGTGGTGCAATATGTCGTGGGTGTCATTTAAAAATTATTTCGCTGACTTTTTTCTGGCTGTGCTTGCCGCTGTTTCTTTCTGTTACCTATGGTAAGTAACTTGTTTTCAATGGTTACATGATTGTTTTATTTCCTGAATAATACGGTTTTTTATTGGTCAGTGGTTGCTGGAAAAGTCAATATTGACAATCGTAACCGTCAAAACTGTCGATATCCTTCTTCCATTAATACTTGTTGTACCGTTGGGCGTTGCGTCATTGCCTGGTAATGAATTTGGCAGGCACTGGGTAATGTCATACCCAGGCGGTTGGCCCAGAACTCGTTATAAAACAGCGCGGCATCCACAATTGACAAATGCTCATACAGTAATGCACCGGGAGATGCTTCCAGCCATTGGGCAACCTGGTGGAAGCCTTTTTGTACCAGAGTCCGGCCCTGGCGCTCGATGGCATCACGATCATCCGCATGCAGCAGGTAGCGCTCGGGAGTAAAAATACGGGTAAAACCGTGTCCATGCAGGGTGCCGACCAGATAATTGAGCCGGTCGAGGGCAACAGCCTGGGCCGTCGGATCGCTTGGTAACAAGGCTTTTTTCGGCCAGCGCTGGGCCAGCCACCAGGCAATGGCAACAAAATCGGTCAACGCCGTGCCGTCATCAAGCACCAGGGTGGGAATGGTGCCCTTCGGGTTGATAGCCAGGTACTCCGGCTTTTGTCCATCGCCCGCGGGCAGGTTCAGAACAGTGGCACTGAATACCTGTTCCAGTTCTTCCAGCAGAATATGAATACCTGTCGAGCAGGAGCCGGGGGTCATATAAAACGTCATCATCAGGCGTTACCTCATTGGCAGGGAAGACGCTGATATTGCAAATACACAACCAATCTGTACGTGATGGCATTTTCTGCTCTGGACCCGGTGGGTGCTCTTGCCGGTTGGTCTGGCTGGTCGATTGGGGGCTGGCTGGCGCTGTCGCAAAGCCGACAAGCCGGGAACAGCGACCGGTTTTGTCACGTTTCTTCTGGGGGATGTAACGACCCGGAGCGCAAGGAATCCATGTGGTGATGGCATGTACAGGGGGCTGCTTGGCCAGTCGTCGGTAGGAATGGAGATTGCACTCTGACCAGCTTACATTTATCGCGGGTTGGTATTGTTTATGACGGATTCTTCGACTTCTACAGCGTGCCTGTCACCGGAATCTGCCCCTCAGGATCTTGAACTGCAGCTGGATTGGTCTGCTTACCGTGATGCGGGGATGGGGGACGCGTATGCCGATATTCCCAAATATGGCGGCCATTACGCCAAGGCCATTGCCGCGTGTATCAATAGTCGCCAGTGCGAAGCCGCTGGCAAGCAGGTGATGTGCCCCAGTTATCGGGTCAGCGGTGATCCGAATCTGGCTACCGGTGGCCGGGTGCGTCTGCTCAAGGCGGCCTTGTCGACGCGCCAGGATTCAGCGCCGTTGCTGGACCCGGAATTGCAGCAGGCAATGGATCTGTGTGTCAGTTGCAAGGGCTGCAAGCGCGAGTGTGAAAGCAGTGTCGATATGCCGCTGATCAAGGCTGAATATCTGGCACAAAAATACGCCCTTCAGCCTCGCAGTTGGCGTTCCCGGCTGATGGCTTCATTGCCGCAATGGCAGCATCAGCATCCCTGGCTGGATACCTTGATACAGCTGCGTAACCGCAGTGGCTGGCTGCGTCGGATGGTGGACCCTGTGATGGGTCTGAACCCGGCGGTGAAGCTGCCGGTCCGTTCCCCCAAGCGGCTTGAGGCGCTGACCAGTCCGGCGGTTGCTGGCAACCTTAATGGCCATAAAGTTGCGATGTTTGTGGATACCTTTACGCGTTATTACGAGCCGCATATTGTTGAGGCCGCCATTACGGTGCTGGAGGCAGGTGGATATCAGGTGCGGTTGCTGCAGCCGGATGCTCATGCCAGTGGTTCCAGCCAGGATGCACGACCATATTGTTGTGGTCGTACCTGGTTGGCACAGGGCATGATTGATCGGGCCCGGACGGAGGCCAGTCGGCTGATTCAGGCTATATTGCCGCTGGTTGAGCAGGGTTACAGTATTGTGGGGCTGGAAGCCTCTTGTGTGCTGGGCTTGCGCGATGACGCCCAGGCATTGGGGCTGGGGGAGGCCGCGGTTACAGCAGCCAAACACAGTCTGTTGTTTGAAGAGTTTATTGCGCGTGAGAGCAAGTCCGGGCGCTTGAATCTGCCGTTGTCGAGTCCGGTTTCCGGCACGCTGGTACATGGTCACTGCCATCAGAAAGCCGTTGGGGCGATGAAGTCCGTGCGGCGGGTGCTGAAGCTGATTCCGGAGCATTCGTTTGATTTTATCGAATCCAGCTGCTGCGGCATGGCTGGCAGTTTTGGGCTGGAAGCCGAGCATGCGCAGCACAGCCTGGCCATGGCACAGCAAGGCTTGCTGCCCGCGCTGAGTAACCGGGGCGACCGGCAGGTCCTGGCGAATGGATTTTCCTGTCGTCAGCAAATACGCCAGCACAGCGATGCCCGGCCCATGCATCTGGCGGAGCTGCTGGCGGATTGTCTGGTGGAGACGGCTGGCCGTGAATAAAGCCGGTTTCGGGTAATATCGATGTCAGGTCGATGTCAGGTCGATGGCGGTGTAACCCAGCGAAACGTCAGGTTGATACGGGGCTGTTGTACGCCGGGTTCGGCGATCACTGCGTGCTCCCAGTGTTGCTGACATTGCGGCTGCATCAGCCAGAGATCACCACTATGCATCGGAACCGCTCGTTGCTGTTCTGGTGTGACTTTAGGCCGCAAGCGGAATATCCGTGTAGCGCCCACCGACAGGGAAGCAATCACTGGTGCTGGTCCCAGCTCCGGTTCATCATCGGCATGCCAGCCAACAGAGTCTGACCCTGAACGATACAGGGTTGCCAGTACCGAGTTAAAACGCTGCCGGGTCTGGGTTTCCACTTGCTGGCGCAGGTGCTGCAAAGGTTCTGGCCACGGTTGGGTGGGTAATAAATTATCAGAATAGCGATAACAAATCCCCTCATCGGCAAACCAGGCCTGTCGTCGCGGGATCGGGAAGCGCCGCCCAAATGCTTCGTAGCCGTCATCACTCCAGGTAATATTGTTGAGAAGCCAGCCTTGCCAGGCATCGGCTTCTGCTGGTGTCATCAGGGGGCCAATATAATGTAGTCCAGCGTCGGTGAGGCTTTCAGCAGTGTTGGATGATGGTGTTTTGGTAACATGGCTCACGACGGCGTTTCTCATTGTACGGTTTGTGGTGTGGTGTGGTGTGGTGTGGTATGCGGTCTTGGTATTTGTTGCTGCAGCATCGGTGCCATTCTTGATCTCGGTTGGATTTCACCTTGCTGTTATTGCTGCTCGTTGTAACCTGATCACCTGATCGTGTTCTTTGGTTATTATCAATCACGTTTTTTCTGCTCAATCTGTCGGATTCTGGATGTCTTCCCCTTTGTGGTTCCTTACTTGTTTGCGGCGCTGGCTGAATACTGGCGCCGGTACTCCCCCGTTAGCGGGCTGGCTGTTGTTATTGGCGTTGGTACTGGTGTTGACCAACGCGCTGTTGATCGATTTTCCAGCCTGGGTGGCTGGTGTACCGCTGTGGATCGCAACGGCCTTGTTGATCCCTCAGATAAAAGCGTCCCAACGCCGACAGATTGGCGGGCTGATGCTGGTGGGTGTTGCCGGGCTGGTCTTTGCTGCCTGGCAGGGGTCCTCTGCCTCGTATTGGCTCAAGGCAGTTGAGGGTAATCAGATGTTGCTGGCGATGATCATTGGCGTCAGTTTTTTACGGCTGGTGGCGTTGGCGGGAATGAGTGCCACAGAACGGTTGCCACAAGGCGTCCAGGCGCTGCAAAAAACCTTGTTCAGTACTCATCTGATTGCATCGGTATTGAATATCTCTGCCGCACTGATTGTTGGTGACCGTCTGGCCCATGCTCGTCAGCATCAGCCCTTGCAACCCGAACAGGGCATGGTGCTGTTGCGAGCCTTTTCGGCCTGCGCTTTTTGGTCACCTTTCTTTGCAGCGATGGGATTGACGTTGCTGAGCGCTCCGGGGGCGCAATTAATAACACTGGTGCTGTTTGGTTTGCCGTTGGCATTGGTGGCGCTGCTGTTTTCTGCCTGGGAGATTCGCCGTAACCCGGCAGCGAAAAACGCCATCGGCTACCCTTTGCGCTGGTCGTCGCTCTGGATGCCGTTGGTATTGGCGGTACTGGTGATCGTCAGCCACTGGATCTGGCCAGAACTGGCGGTACTGACGCTTGTTACCCTGATTGCCATTGTATTTTCGTTGATCTGGCTGCTGCTGACGCGAGGCGGAAAAGGTGCCAAAGACATTGTGCAACATATCCGGGTGGGACTGCCTGGCATGTGCAGTGAAATTGCCTTGTTTCTCGGGGCGGCAGTCCTGGCGGCGGGGGTGTCAGCCAGTATGAATGCCTTGGATATATCCGTTGCTCCCGCTCAGTTTGGTGCTTTAGAAGCCTGTGTCACCCTGTTGGTGCTGGTTATCGCCGCGATTGCGGGGATGCATCCAGTGACCAGTGTTGTGCTGGCGGGCAGTTTGTTGGCGGGTAGCGTGGATGACCCGAACCTGCTCGGTTTGACCTTTTTGATGGGGTGGGCCATTGGCGTAGGGATTTCGCCACTGTCGGGTATTCAACTGAGTTTGCAGGCGCGTTTTGGTATGAGCGCCCGTGCCATGATGTGGGCCAATCGTTATTACGCGTTGCTGATGTTGCCGCTGTGCTGCGCAACCTTGTATGGGTATGGGTATCTGATAACTCTATAAGGTTGTTAAGCGGTGATCGGATTGCTTGGAAAGCTGACTGGCAGCGTAAAAGGGTGGCAATTGCCCTGAGGGTTGAGGGAATTGCCACTGCCTGGGATTGTATCAATCAGGCAAAAAAGCGTTTCACCATACGGCCGACAAACCCGCCTTCGAGTGATTTGCGGACGTAAGGGACATAATCCTTATCGTCGCGCTGGATATGATTGGTGAGCCACAAGCCGATGTCTGAGCGGACTTCTTTGGCAACCTTGAAACAGTCTTCGCCGTTTTCTAGACGTTGATTGTAGGACAAAGCGCGATCACGAAAGGCTTCGTGCACTTTGGCGTGAGCATCAAGGATGGGGTAGCCAGCGCGCTCCATCAGAGTCTCTTCAAAGGCATTGTGTGAGATGGAATAGTCGATCAGAGACCGGGCAATCTGTTTTACAGATTCCGGGTTTTTCATCTTTATCGCCTTGTCGACCTCGAGGATATACTCAAAAATTCGCTTGTGTTGAGAGTCAACTACATCGATTCCTGTTTCGAATCCGGGCACCCACTGGAACTGTTGCATGTGTATTCCTCCTTTAAGTATACGCTAGTACAGCAAAAGGCATTCCAATATTAAGTTCTTTTAAATCAATGGGTTGAAAATGAGAACAGGGTTTATTTGTCATATTGATGACAACAGAATGTAAGTTTTATGACACTGTCCAGATGGATGGAATTGTAGGCTTTATGACATAGCTCGCGTAAGCGTGATTGCATTGTTGGCAAAAATTTTGCTGTAAAACGAATTGGTTCATATTTAAAACATTGTGTTTGACCGTAAACAACCCAACCCGGTTGAAATACTTATGGGGAAGTCGTGGCAGGTATTGCAGCAAAAGTAGTAGTGATTTGGTCGGGCTAAAGGAGTGCGATTCAAGCCCTTAAGTATTATTCCTGTTATCCGCGGGTCGAGAGATGCTGGCTCTCTATGCCCAGATACGTCATCTGGCTGCAGGAACAGCAATAGCCAGAGGTTGCCGTAACACACCTAAAAGACGCTCCGGTGGACGGACGAAGATGCATGACTCTGGTGAACGAACGACCGCTCCACGTAATGGCATGGATCAGCAATGATAAAAATAATAACAAGGCAGCAACAGCACCGAACAATCATATTGGCACTGCTACTCATGGTCACGGCGACCAGCGCGGCTGCCGAGACCATTCGCTTTGGCATGATCACAACACCAGATCACGCCTGGTCCAGGCTGATGCAACAGTTTAAAAATACCGTAGAAAGCAGCTCTGGCAATACTATTCGGGTGCGTGAATCCCGCTTCGCCAAAGTCCGTGGAGAGTCCAGCATTATCGAACTGTTAGGGCGAGGACAGCTACAGGCGGCGATTGTTGCGGTTGGTTCACTGACCACGCTTGATCCTGCGTTGAATGGCTGGCTGATGCCATACCAGTTCGCCGATACCGGGCAGTTACGTCGGGCGGCGCAGCGGGATGATGCCAAAACCATGTTGGTCGGTCTGGAGCGCCACAATCTGGTGGCGTTGGGGTATGCCTTTTCCGGTATGCGGGTGATTATGTCGCCGGCGGCGATGGCCTCTGTCCAGGATTTGAAAGGCAAAAAAGTAGGCACCTTCCCCAACGACGTATTCTACAACTGGTATCGGCAATTGGGGGCCGATCCGCAACCGATCCAGATTCAGGATATACGCCTCTGGTTTGAACAGGAAAAAATCGACGCTATTGATATCGACCTGGCTACGGCGGTTGATTTGCAGCTGTCTACCCAGGCTCCCAACCTGATGTACACCAGGCATATGGCTTTTCCCGGAGTGTTTGTGGTGTCCAGAAGCTGGTGGGATGCGTTAACGCCAGAACAGCAGCAGGCCATCAGTACGGCCTTTACCCAGGCAGAGCAGGCAACTTTTGCTGGCTTGGAAAAAGCGGAGCAAGCCGACCTGAAGCAACTGCGCGGGGAGGGCGTTAGCGTGAAAACCTACACCGAAGCCGACTTTAATAGCGTGCCCCAAAAGCTGCGAGACTTTTATTACGGCACTAATGAACGCCTGAAACGTTTTGGTATGGATCAGCCGTAACCGCCTGCTCTGATCGGGTTAAATGGCTGTGGCAGCAGAGCATCGTTCCTTGATACCAAATCAGGGGGAGTTAAGTTTACCGGCCGGGGCAAGGTATTGCCCCATGATAACCCTCTTGCCTGCCAGCGGAATGGCTGTCTGGTGATCCGGGTCGCGGTTGCAATGCCTCGTTCCCCGGGTCAACAGGCTGGCCAATCGGCTTCGTGATTCGAAACCATCCGGTAGCCCAGAGTGAGCACCGGATTAAATGGATGTCCCCTGTAGGCTAGAAAGCCAATAACGAGCCTGTGACACCTTCTACGTACCAGTTCATCCGTAATAGCTGATCGTCAGATAATTCTTTACCTTCCTTGATGCGGGTGCTGCCACGATAGCTTTTAATCGGGCCAGCAAATACTGAGTATTGGCCGGACATTATTTCTTGTTGCTTATTGGCTACCAGCCGGCGTATATCCGCGGGAATTTCAGGGCTGATTGAAACCAGCTGAGAGGTAGACTCTGCCATGCCAGTCCATTCACTGTCGGGCTTCCAGGTGTTGTTTAACAGGGCTTGAATGCGATTGATATAATAAGGCCCCCAGTTATGAACAACCGACGCCAGGTGTTTGCTGGGTGCAAATGGACGCATATCTGAGTGGTAGCCGATAACATAAACGTTTTTCTGCTCGGCGATTTCGGCAATGGCGGATGAGTCGGTATGGTGTGTTAATAAATCAACACCGGATTCAATCAACTGATTGGCCAGCTCAACATCTTTTTCCGGGTCGTACCATTTATAGGTCCAGAGTACTTCGACTTCAGCCGTTGGGTTAACTTCCCTGACTCCCATGGTGAATGCATTGATGCCACGGATAACTTCCGGTATTGGATGCGCAGCAACGTAACCAATTTTGCCATTTTTGGTCATGCTGCCAGCAATCAGGCCAGAGAGGTATCTGGGTTGATAGGCTCGAGTCGCGTAATTGCCCAGGTTTCCACCTTGGCGGGATCCAGTGGCGTGTTCAAAAATGACATTGGGATTATCGCGGGCAATGCTCTCGGTGGAAACCATATAACCAAACGAAGTAGCAAATACGATATCGTTTCGGTCTGCCAGGTCTTGTAATACCTCACGTGAAGAGCGTCCTTCCGGAACAAATTCAACGACTTCTGTTTCGACTTTATCGCCAAATGTTCTTTCTATCGCAAGACGTCCCTGGTTATGAGAATAGCTCCAGCCAACATGATCGGCTGGGCCGACCAATATGAAGGCAGCTTTGATGGGGGAGGCATAAGCGGTACTGGAAAGGATGATTGGTAATAAGCCAATGGCCAGTACGGCAGCGAAGAAGGCGAATCGGGTAGTGGCAGAACCAATATGGCTGAGCAGGGAAACGGGTTTGATATTCATCACGATTAATGACCTGAGAATGCTTGGTTGCAAAACCTGACCATATGGTCAGCTTGCGGGGATTATCAATATCTCAACCATTCAGGTCAATAAATAATCAATTTGTTAATGGGTCTTATTCGACACAGCGGACAATCCCGCAGAAGGAGCAGTGATTGCGAATGGATGGATGCCTGGTGGTTCGGTTCTGGAAGGATTTGAATTTACGTGGGGAGCGGCCCTGTCCGTGGCCGTCGGATTCCGGGGCCGGCCCGGAATGACAGATTTTTATACGGCTCTGTTTGTGGCTGTCAGGCAGGAGAGTTGTGCATTTGCATGCCGTAGAGACCGTGGAGTGGCGCGTAGTCGTCGGCTAGCGTCCGTGCCCGACAGGCGGCATTCCGTGTCCGCCGGTCGGCATGTTGCTCTGTTGGGTTACAGCGCCTTGATGGCTTCGATCTGTTCCTTGATCTTGCCCAGATCGCGTTCGTAACCGGTCAGCTTGTCTTTCTCTTTTTCAATCACGGCAGCCGGGGCCTTGGCGACAAAACCGGCGTTGTTCAGCTTGTTGCTGATGCGGCCAATTTCTTTGCCCAGGCGTTCTTCTTCTTTGCCTAGGCGGGCGATTTCCTTGTCTTTGTCGATCAGTCCGGCCATGGGTACCAGCACTTCCATATGGCCAACCAGTTGGGTGGTGGCCATGGGGACGGTGTCGCCGTCGTTGACCCAGGTGATGCTGCTGAGTTTGGCCAGCTTGGCAAGGAAGGTCTGGTTGTCGTCGGCGCGGCGGAAGTCGTCGTCATTGCCGTCTTTTAACAACAGGTCGAGTTCCTTGCTGGGGCCAATGTTCATTTCTGCACGAATGTTACGTACCGCCGTGATAACACCCTGTAGCCATTCGATATCGGCTTCGGCTTCGGTATCGATCAGGGCTTCCTGGGGGACCGGGTAGTCGGCCAGCATTATGGAGGCGCTGGAGTCAGGCCCGCCTTTGCCAGCGAGGTCTTTCACTTGCTGCCAGACGGCTTCGGTGATGAACGGAATAATGGGGTGGGCCAGACGCAGGGTGGCTTCCAGCACGCGTACAAGGGTGCCAAGGGTGCCGCGACGAATCTCGGCGCTGGCGTTTTTGTCCCACAGTACGGGTTTGGACAACTCCAGATACCAGTCGCAGTATTCGTTCCAGATAAATTCGTACAGTGCCTGGGCGGCCATATCGAAGCGGTATTGGTCCATATGGCGACGGACTTCGGCTTCGGTGCGTTGCAGGCGCGAGATAATCCAGCGGTCGGCGAGACTCAGGGCTGCGGCTTCGCCGGTGGCACCGCAGGCGGCCAGCATGTCGTCGGTGATGGCAATGGCGGTGTTGTTGGCGGCCGCGGCTTCGACGGCTTCTTCGCCAGCGATGGAGAGCATGACGTAGCGCGAGGCATTCCACAGCTTGTTGCAGAAGTTACGATAACCTTCCAGGCGTTTCATGTCCCAGTTGATATCGCGGCCGGTGGAGGCCATGGCTGCCAGGGTGAAGCGCAGGGCATCGGTGCCGTGGGGGGCGATGCCATCGGGGAATTCTTTTTGGGTGCGCTTGCCGATTTTTTCCGCCAGCTTGGGCTGCATCATATTGCCGGTGCGTTTTTCCATCAGCTCATCGAGGCTGATGCCATCGATCATGTCCAGCGGGTCAAGGACGTTGCCCTTGGATTTGGACATTTTCTGGCCAACTTCGTCGCGGATCAGGCCGGTAACATAGACGGTCTTGAACGGCACCTGGGGCTTGTTGTCGTCGTCTTTACAGAAGTGCATGGTCATCATGATCATGCGGGCAACCCAGAAGAAGATGATATCGAAGCCGGTCACCAGTACATCGGTCGGGTGGAAGTCGGCCAGTCGACGAGCCACTTCCTTGTCGTCGATATTGGGCCAGCCAAGGGTGCCAAAGGTCCACAGGGCAGAGGAGAACCAGGTGTCGAGCACGTCGTTGTCTTGCGTCAGTTCAACATCGTCGGCGAGGTGGTTCTGGGCGCGTACTTCGGCTTCATCGTGACCAACAAAGACGTTGCCTTCGGTGTCGTACCAGGCCGGGATGCGATGGCCCCACCAGAGCTGGCGGGAGATGCACCAGTCCTGGATATCGCGCATCCAGCTGAAGTACATGTTTTCGTAGTTTTTCGGTACAAACTGGATATCGCCATTTTCGACCGCTTCGATGGCCGGTTTGGCCAGGGTTTTGGCATCGACGTACCATTGGTCGGTGAGCATTGGCTCAATGACGACGCCGCCGCGGTCGCCGTAGGGCACAGTGAGGTCGTGGTCCTTGATGGCATCGAGCAGGCCCAGTTCGTCGAAGTCGGCAACGATGGCTTTGCGGGCGGCGAAGCGTTCCATGCCCCGGTATTTTTCCGGAATATGAGTGTCGACTTCGGTGTTGACCGAGCCGTCGCTGTTAAACGCCTGGGCTTCGTCGCGAATATCGGCGTTGAAGGTGAGGATGTTGATCATCGGCAAGCCGCAGCGCTTGCCCACTTCACAGTCGTTAAAGTCGTGCGCCGGGGTGATTTTGACGCAACCGGTGCCCTTGGTCATATCGGCGTGTTCATCACCGACGATCGGGATGCGGCGACCCACCAGCGGCAGTTCAATAAATTTGCCAATCAGGTGCTGGTAGCGCGGGTCTTCCGGGTTAACCGCAACACCGGTGTCTCCGAGCATGGTTTCCGGACGTGTTGTGGCGACCACAATATAGTTCTGGGTGTTGCCATCGGCGTCGGTGCAGGTCTCGCCATCGGCCAGCGGGTAGCGCAGGTGCCACATGCTGCCCTTGGATTCCTTGTTCTCAACTTCGAGATCCGAAATGGCGGTGTGCAGTTTCGGGTCCCAGTTGACCAGACGTTTGCCGCGATAGATCAGGCCTTCTTTGTGCAAGCGGATAAACACTTCTTGTACGGCTTTGTAGAAGCCGTCGTCCATGGTGAAGCGTTCGGTGTCCCAGTCGACGGAGTTGCCGAGGCGGCGCATTTGACGGGTGATGGTGCCACCGGACTGGTTTTTCCACTCCCAGACTTTTTCGAGGAATTTTTCACGGCCCAGTTCGTGGCGATCTGGTTGGCCTTCAGCTGCCAGTTTGCGTTCAACCACCATCTGGGTGGCGATACCAGCGTGATCGGTACCGACCTGCCACAGGGCTTTTTTGCCCAGCATGCGGTGATAACGGGTGAGGGCGTCCTGAATGGTGTGCTGGAACGCGTGGCCCATATGCAGGGAGCCGGTGACGTTCGGCGGTGGAATCATGATGGAGTAGCCTTCGCCATCCAGGCCGTCCTGATAGGGCTTGAAGTAGCCTTTGGCTTCCCATTCTTGGTACCAGGTTTGTTCGATGGCGTCGGGCTTGTAGGTCTTGTCCATGGCGGCGGTGTGATCTCAATGGTGGTGCGGCATGCCATCCGGGTAGCCGGGTAGATTGGCAAGCGACTGATTAAACGATAAAAAATGGCGGCCAGTATAGCGGAATCGTGGCGCGTGTTCAGCCGCTGGATGGGCCGGATGTGTTTTCAGGGTGAGTTGCTGGGGGTGTGGTGGAATGGTTGGCCAGTGAAGTTCGTTCAGTGAAGCCCAGGCCACGCGCGGGTCTGGGCGTATGGCCTGGCAGTTCGGGAGCCAGAGTATCAGTCGCGAGGTTTGCTCATCAGGATATTACGCAGTTTTTCGCGCAGGCGGGCCTGGATCACTGGAGTCAGCTCATCGACAAGGGACTCGATCAGTTGCTTCTTCTCGGTGGCCCCCAGTAGGGCGATGGCATCGGAGTCACGCTGTTGTTTTTGCTCTGTCACCCGTTGCATGGTGCGGTGTGCTTCTTCGGCACTGTGTTGGGCCGCCAGACGCTCGGAGGTGAGGCGGTCCAGTATCGACTGCGGCAAAAACGGGTTGGACGATATCTTGGCAGCTATCTCCGGCACGTCAGCGTCAGCTGCTGGAGACTCGGGCAGGACTGGTGCTTCCGGTTCCGGTTCAAAATGCAGGGGCTCCAGAGTGGGGGATTCCGGTTGTTGTGGTGCCGGTGTGATGGCGTCTTGCGGGATATTGCTCTCGGTGAGCGTCGGGATGGTGTCCGTGCCGGAGGTGACGCTGGAGGTTGTGCTGGCCGGGTCTGGGGCAGCGGCGGGTTGGGCTGCTGGCTTGTGCGTCGGTGTATCAGACTGGACTGGTTTGAGGGCGACCGGCTCAATATGCAGGTTTTCAGGTGCCGGGTAGTTATCTTCGACCGGGCCAAAAATGGCATCGAGGGTATCGGAGCTGTGGTCGGATTCGTTCTTGCGTACCATTTCCTGACGCAAGTATTCCAGAATGTCGCTGGCGACAATTCGGGGTTGGCTATCCGCTTCCGGACTTTTGACAGCGGACAGATGAGGAGGACGCTTGTTTGGCGGATTGATATTGCGTAATACCGGCGGTTCATCCTGGCTGAACAGGTCGCTCAATACCGGGACATCGTCGACAGTATTCAGCTGAGTCAAGGCTTGCTCAAGGTCAATTTGCTCACCAGCGGCATCGTCGAGGACGCGCTGCAAGGTTTCCAGTTCGTCGAGTAAGTTACGCGAATCGTTGTCGGTACTCATGTGCGTAGTCTCATATCCTGGTGAGTAATGGGGTAGCCCCTGTCACGCAAAAAACGGAAATGGTCGCGGGTATGTCCCAGTACGTCATCCTGCTGGATAACAACTTCGACCAGTCGATCAAAACGGCCAAAAAAAGATGGCAGTTGGTCGTTCAGGTTAATCAGTACGTCATGCTGCTCTGTCGGCGCATCTTGCCAGCCTATATGTACCGGGCTTTGGCTTACGGGTCGTTGTTCATCGACCAGGCTGTGTGGCACAAAAGCGGTATGACGAAACGCCCACAGCTGCCGGTCCAGTTGCTCGGCATGGCTGCGAGAACCGGTATGGATATAAATATGCTTGCCCTGGGCCAGGACTTTTTCGGTCAAACGACAGACAAAGTGCTGTTGCTCGTCGATGGTGGTCGCGGCCAGTACATAAAAAAGAATATCGGTCATGCGAGGCGTGGCTGCCGTTGTTGCAGGTCATTAATAAACTGAATGCTACCCGGTTGATGGGGGGCTTTCAAACCGCTTGATGCTATTAAACGAGGATCTTTTATATGTTCTCTGCCGGTGCGGGTTGATCGTTTGATGAATGCGCTGAAAATTGCGAGATACGGACACTAATAGTCAGTTCCAGACCATTCAGGGCCAGTACCTGTTGACGTTTTTCGGCGGTAATGCGCCAGCCATGTGGTGTCATGGTAAGCAGGTCGGGGAGGGCGGCGGCCGGAATAAATACCTGGCTGCTGTGCTCGCTGCTGCCAACCCGCTCAAATCCCTGTTTTATCATGTCATCAGTTGGATCGTAACTGTCGCTGCGAACGTCGGTATAAATGTGCTGCCGGAGTTCTTGCAGGTGTTGCTGTGCCGGTGTAACCAGCCAGACAGGTGCTTCGGGTTTGAGCAATTCCGCCCAGCGGTCAGCCATGGTCGGGGTAAACACACTGAGTATGGCGTCGAGGCTGCCAGGCTGGAACGGCAGGCGACTGCCACTGGCCACCAGCCAGTCAATCTGCTTGCTGCGTTGGCAGGCGGTACGGACTGCATCCCGTGAAATATCGATGCCGTACAGATGGTGGTGGATATGGTTGGCGGTCAGTTGTTGCGCCAGTGAGGCGGTGTAATAGCCTTCACCACAACCGCTGTCGGCAATATGGAGTGTCTGGGAGGCAGACGTGTTTGCCCGGTCTGCCAATACCGGGATCAGGGCGGTGTTGATGGCATCAGCAATGGCTTGATAATAACCGCCGTTGAGAAACTGTTGTCTGGCCCTGACCATTTCAATATTGTCGCCGGGATTGAGCGAACGCTTCTGGTTGACCAGTAACAGGTTAAAATAGCCCTGGCGGGCGCGGTCAAAACTGTGGCCATTGGCACAGCCCCGGCTGCGGGCGGCACCGTGTTTGTCAGTAGCGCCTGCCAGTTCCGGTAAGGGTTGCTGGCAAACCGGGCAGATCAGAATATCGTTTGCCTGGGGGATGGTCTGTTCTGTGTCTGTGCTTGTCATCGGCTGGCTATCCTAGCAGGCGCTCAAGAATGCCTTCGTACAGGCTGGTGAGGGTGTCGAGGTCGGCGGCATTGATACATTCATTAACTTTGTGAATGGTGTCGTTGCGAGGGCCGAGTTCCACGACCTGTGCGCCGGTCGGGGCTATAAACCGGCCGTCGGAGGTGCCTCCGGCGGTTGACAGTTCGGTCTCGCGACCAGTCACTGCGCGGATGGTATCCACGCAGGCATCAACCAGCGGGCCGTGGTCGGTAAGGAATGGCAGGCCGCTGAGGTTCCATTCAATGTCGTAGTCGACCTGGTGCTTGTCGAGAATATCGCAGGTACGTTGTTTGAGAATGTCGGCTGTGAGCTCGGTGGAAAAACGGAAGTTGAACACCACGGTCATGCTGCCAGGGATAACATTGGTTGCACCGGTGCCGGCATTGATATTGGAAATCTGGAAGCTGGTGGCGGGGAAAAAGTCATTGCCCTGATCCCATTCTTCACTGGCCAGCTCCGCCAGCGCGGGTGCTGCCTGATGAACCGGGTTACTGGCCAGGTGCGGGTAAGCCACGTGTCCCTGAATCCCCTTGACTGTCAATACTGCGCCGAGTGAACCCCGGCGGCCATTCTTGATGGTGTCACCCACCAGATGGGTCGATGAGGGTTCACCAACAATGCAGGCATCGATTTTTTCGTGCCGGGCTTCCAGTGTTTCAATCACCTTGACGGTGCCGTTGTGGGCCGGGCCTTCTTCATCGCTGGTGATCAGAAAAGCAATCGAGCCTGTGTGGTCAGGGTGCTTGGCGGTGAAGTTTTCAACTGCGACCACCATGGCGGCCAGTGAACCTTTCATATCAGCGGCGCCGCGGCCATACAGCATGCCATCCACAATTTGGGGTTCAAATGGCGGATATTGCCAGTTCTGTTCCGGGCCGGTAGGCACAACATCGGTATGGCCGGCAAAGCAGACCAGCGGGCCGCTGTTGCCACGGCGGGACCAGAAGTTATCGACTTCACCAAAGCGCAATGGCTCATTGGTAAATCCGGCGTTGGCAAGACGTTCCATCATTAACGCCTGACAACCTTCGTCTTCCGGGGTGACGGAACGGCGGGCAATCAGGTCGCAAGCCAGTTGTAAAGTAGGGGACATGACAACTCCAGAGGTTGGTGCAGGGCGAAAACGGGCGCGGATAATACCATAGCCTTGAGCGGGATAAAGCGCGTCGCACTGCGCGGTGGTGAAACACCGGTATCGATCACTGATGGTAATGCACCGGTGTTGTCCTCAGGGCGTGCTGGCCTTGGGGTGGGCGGGGTGTTTGGGGACAGGATGCTTGAGCGGTTTGGCACCGGTAATAACCGCGCTGCGGTAGGGATAGGGGTAGCCGTAATAGGGCCCTACTCCCCAGACAAAGTGATAGCGGACCTCAGGGGCTGATGTTTTGCGCCAAAGCTCGATGCCATCGGCCTGGATATGGGCAAAACGATAGGGATGCTCACCAATATGCCCTTCATCCATACCGGTCAGCTGCCCCCGAACGGTAACTAACCGGCCGGACTGGTAGGTTTCCGGGTCAATAAAATAATCGAACTCGGCCCGAAAGCGGCCATCGGAACGGTCGCTGTCTGAACGCGGCTGGCCAGAATCCCACAGCGGGCGCTGCAATATCTCCAGCGTAGTGTGCTGATCACCATTGATAACACTGATAATTTGCCCGCCCAACACAACGGTTTGATGTTGGTATTGCTCCGGGTTGGCTTGTATCTGTTGCAATGACGGCAACATGTCGGGGTCAGGTACTGCGACTGATGACGGGTAGCTGGCACAGCCGGATAGCAGCAGTGCCAATGCGCTGCATCGCAGGCCGGATTGCCAGTGGCGCAGAGAGTGAGGGTGGTGCTGTGAGGTATGACGAAAAAAGTACATAAGCCAAGTTCCCTGTCGTGCTGAATGACGTTGATAGCCAATGGTTTGATATCAGTGCCAGAAGAATAGATCGGCAGGTTTCGCCGTTCTGGCCGCGTGTTACTATGCCGGTTTTTTACTGACATGCCGAGAAGCCTCCATGAGTGAGACACTGACAAAAGATCAGCTGGATACTGTATTGCAAGAAGCGGACTTACTGAAAACCCCGGAGCAAGTGGACGACGCGATCAATCAGCTCGCCGCTGATCTGACTGAGCGCCTGCAAGATACGGTTCCTGTGGTCTATACCATTATGAATGGTGGTCTGGTACTGGCCGGGCGGTTATTGCCCCGGCTGCCGTTTGCGCTTGAGGTTGGCTATATGCACGCTACCCGTTATCGCGGTGATGTGACAGGCAGTACCGAACTGCAGTGGCAAGCACCGCCATCGATACCAATGACGGATCGTACGGTATTGATTCTGGACGATATTTTTGATGAAGGTCATACCCTGGCGGCCGTCGTTGAAGCCTGTCGTCAACAGGGTGCCAAAGAGGTGCTCACCGCCGTTTTGGTCGATAAGCGGCATGATCGCAAAACCGATGAACTGACCGTTGATTACGCCGGTATGGAAGTTGAAGACCGTTATGTCTTTGGTTGTGGTATGGATTACCGTGGCTTCTGGCGTAATTTGCCGGGCATCTATGCGGTTAAGGGTCTGTAACCGGCTGTTGGCCTGCCATAACAAGGGGAATAACCGTTATTCGTTGTGATTGGCAAACGGCTGTTTGTACTGGTGATGTGTCAGATAGTTAACCGTTATTATTGACGGAACTTTTCAAAAAATAACTGTGTCTGAAGCGGCGTTTTGCCTCACGGCGGTGATATCACTTCTGTCTGGTTGTGCCCCATTTGCCGTTTAATTGCCAGGGAGATACTGGGTGAGGGATGTTGGATCGTATGTCACTGCGGGTTCCAAAAGCCGCAAGCGGTCGGGACTGCTGCTGTTGCTGGTCACTGCGGTGGCTGGCTGCAGTTCGATTGAGCCGGTTCAGCCTGAGCCGATGACCTTTTCCGGGCTGGCTGAACCTGTTGCCAGTACCTCTCCCACGGCTGTTGCTGCCGGGCAGGCGGTCACGGACCGCTGGTGGCAATCCTTTGATGATCAGATGCTCAATCGTCTGATTGAAGACAGCCTGGCGAATAATTTTACCCTGCAATCCGCCTGGGCCCGGCTGCAACAAAGTCAGGCGTTGGCCCGGCAGGCCGGGGCGGAACAGTTTCCTACCCTGGATGCGAGTTTGTCGCGCAGCCGCTCATTTGGGCCGGATGCCGGTACCAATCGCTGGCAGGCCGGGTTATCGGCTGCCTATGAAGTAGATTTCTGGGGGCGGATCAGTGCGCTGGAACAGCAAGGTCAATTGGATGCCCTGGCCAGTGCAGCCAGTGTGCGGGTAGCAGCCAATACGCTTGCAGGAGAAGTCGCCCAGGCCTGGTTTGGCTGGTTGCGGCAACAAGGTCGTATCCAGTTGCTAAGCCAGCAACAACAGCGGGTTCGCTCGGCGTTGGCTATCACCGAAGTGCGATTCAATCGTGGGCAGGTGGCTATTTCAGATGTCTGGCAACAACAGCAATTGTTGGAAAATCTCTCCGCCAGTTTGAGTGCTGATCAGGCCCAGCAAATTATCTATCAGCAGCAACTGGCGGTCTGGCTGGGTCGCAGCGACTGGCTGCAGAGTGAGCTTGTTCCTGAATTGGCCGCCATGCCACCACGGCCGTTGCCACGACTGCCGTCTTCATCCCCCCGTGTTTCTCTGTCAGCCTTGCAACAACGGCCAGATGTGCAGCAATCCTGGTTTGCCTTGCAATCGGCGAATGCCGCGCTGGCGGCAGCCATTGCCAACCGCTATCCAAGGCTGACGCTGTCGGCGTCTTATTCGGCATCCGACGCCAATCTGGCCGATATCTTTGATAACTGGGTAGGGAATCTGGCGGCGGGTCTGGTCGCACCCCTGCTGGATGGTGGCCGTCGCCGCGCAGCGGTGACCGCGTCGGAAGCGGGAGTGCAGGCGACGGTGGCGGATTATCAGCAAACCTTGTTGGCGGCAGCCCAGACCGTGCAGCAACTCCTGGTGCAGGAACAACAGGCCAGTGACCAGCTGGCCAGCCTGGTCAAACAATTACACCTGGCCCGTAAAACAGAAGCCTTCCAGCTGGCGCGCTATCGGCGCGGGGTGGGGGATTTTCTGGCGTTGCTCAACGTTCAACAGGACGTACTGGCGCTGGAGCAAACAGTACTCGATGGCCAATGGCAGCAGTTGCAATACCGTATTCAATTGTATCGATCGGTCAGTCACGGCGATTTCACCGGGGCGGATGCTGGAGAATCACAACCATGAAGGACAACCGGAATATGAAACAACCCACAGGCTTGCACAAGCAAACCGGTAATGTCTGGCTGGTACTGCTGGTGCTTGTACTGGGAGGCGCGGCAGCCTGGATCGTGCTGACCACCGCCCCGGTGCCGGAGCGGGTAAAACCCGTGGTGCAGGCGCGACTGGTTGAAGTGCAGCGCCCGGGCGCTGGCGGACGGCCAACCTGGACGGCGGGTGGTCAGGTGTCAGCGGCAGAGCGAATCCTGCTGCAGGCCCAGGTCAGCGGTCGGGTTGTCTCGGTGGCCAGCGAGGCATTGCCGGGAGCGACCCTGAAGGCCGGTGCGCGCCTGCTGACCATTGAACCACGGGATTATGAGCTGGCGTTGCAGCGATACGAAGCGGCTCGCATTCAGGCGCAAGCCGATCTGGATCTGGAGCTGGGGCAGTCCGCCCTGGCCGCCGACGAATACCAATTGGCGCAGCGAGAGCTGACCGGTGCCGACCGGGCGCTGGTGTTACGAGAACCGCAGCTGGCCAGTGCCAGGGCCAAGCTGCTCAGTGCCAGGGCGGAGACCGACCAGGCCCGACTGAACCTGGCGCGTACCCGTGTGACGATGCCGTTTAACGGTCAGATACTGTCACGCAATGTGGCGGTTGGCAGTCAGGTGAGCAGTTCAGTCGAGCTGTTTGAACTGGTGAATACCGATGAATTCTGGATCGAAGTCAAAGTGCCGCGCAATTTTCTGGCCTGGCTGGATGTGGATGCCCCGATCCGGCTTTATCACCCCAGCTGGGGTAAACAGAGCCGCGAAGCCCGCATTCTGAACCTGTTGGCCGACGTCGACGAGCGTGACCGTCAGGCCCGGCTAATGGTTGCCGTGAGTGATCCACTGAGCCTCAAGGACCCGGACCAGCCGGTGTTGATGCTGAATGATTTTGTCTCTGTCGAGCTGCAAGGCAAGGCCATTCCCAATAGCGTCACCGTGCCATTACAGCAGCTGAATGACGATGGCAGCCTCTGGGTCGTGAACAACAACCAAATGGTACGGCGCACCCCCGAGGTCTTGTACCGGGGCCGGACCCGGGCCTGGATTGGCGCGGGCCTGCAGCCGGATGATCAGTTGCTGGTTAACCGGCTGGACAGTGTAACGGAAGGCTTGCCGGTGCGGCTGGCCAACCGGGCGGATACTGGCGCGGCTGTGGAAGCCGCCGACGGCACCTCCAGTCGTGAGCCAGAGGTGACACCATGAGTGCGGCGCAGGGGAATGGCCCGATCGCCTGGATGTCACGCCATGGCGTGGCGCCCAACCTGTTGATGGCCGTATTGATCATTGGCGGCTTTCTGATGTCGCTGACCATCCGCAAGGAATTTATTCCATCCTACGAAGCGGACATGATCATCGTTCAGGTGAGCTACCCCGGTGCAACGCCCACCGAGATGGAGCAAGGGGTGGTACTGCCAATTGAAAATGAACTGGCAGAAGTCGATGGCCTGAAAGAGATCAACTCAACCGCCTCCCAAAGCAGCGCCAGAGTCACGATTGAGCTGGATAACGGCACTGACCGTCAGCAGGCGTATCAGGATGTGCAGCAGGCTGTGAATCGGATTACCACCTTTCCGGGGCAAATGGAGACACCGAGCGTCAGTATTGCCAGCCGTAATATCAGCGTGGTGGAAATGGCGATTTTTGGCCCGCTGGACACCTTTGCCCTCAAACGTCTGGCCGAACGGGTCAAGGATGAGTTGTTATCGTCGGCAGAGATTTCCAAGGTCGAGCTGACCGGTACCCCCGACGAAGAAATCCATATCGAAATTCCCCAGTCTGCACTCCAGCGTTATGGTCTGTCGTTGCAAGATATCGCGACAGCGGTGGGCAAAAATGCCATCGAACAAAGTGCCGGAACCGTGCAAACCCCGGGAGGCGATATTCTGGTGGCGCTCGACCAGCGGCGCTATTGGGCGGGAGAATTCAACGACATTCCGGTGATCGCTGATGCTGGCGGTGTACGGCTGCGGCTGGGGGATATCGCCCAGGTAAGCGAAGGTTTTGGCGACAGCCGCAGACTGGTGACGTATGACGGCCAGGAAGCCATCCGTTACGACATATACCGTTCTGAACAACAAACACCCCTGACCGTGGCCGCCGCCGTACACGAAAAACTCGACGAGATTCGTGGCTGGTTGCCCCCGGGGGTCAAGATTGTGGTCACCGATGACGATGGCAAAACCTACAACCAGCGGGTCGGGTTGCTGATCAAAAACGCCGCCATCGGGCTGACACTGGTACTGGTGTTGTTAAGCCTGTTTCTGGAATACCGGCTGGCGTTCTGGGTTACCATGGGGATTCCAACGGCGTTTTTAGGCGCCTTGCTGTTGCTGCCTGCGGTGGATATGTCGATCAATATGATCTCGATGTTCGCCTTTATTGTGGCCCTTGGCATTGTGGTGGATGACGCCATTATTGCCGGTGAAAATATTTACGAACACATGCAGAAAGGCATGCCGTTTGCCGATGCGGCGGTGGTGGGTGCCAAAGAAGTCGCCAGTCCGCTGGCCTTTGCCATTCTGACCAACGTGGCAGCCTTTCTGCCCTTGCTGGCACTGCCTGGCATGATGGGGAAATTGTTCCTGGCGATTCCGATCGTAGTGATCAGTTGTTTTCTGATTTCCTGGCTGGAGGCATTGTTTATCCTGCCGTCCCATCTGGCGCATTTGAAAGAAAAACCGGAGAGCCGTTTAGGGCAAAAAATGGATGCCTTGCAACTCAAGGTTGATGGCTGTCTGGGACGTTTTATCGACCGGGTTTATCGCCCGACCCTGAAAGTCAGTTTGCGCAACCCGGGGTTGACCCTGGCCATCGCGCTGGCGCTGGGGTTGACGGTGCTGGCCTGGGCATTCAGCGGGCGGATGGGTTTCAGTATGTTTCCGCGCCTGGAAGGCGAGTTTACCGTTGCGGCGGTCGAGCTGCCCTCCAATGCGCCGTTTGAACAGGCGCTGGATGTCCGGTTACAGCTGGAAGCCCGGCTGCGCGATATCGTCGAGCCGGTTGAAGCTGCCGGAACGCCCTTGCTGCTGAGTATTGAAGGCAGTATCAATGGCTCAACCATCGAAGTGGAAGCGCGGCTGGTGGACTCTGAAATCCGTCCCATCAGCGCCCACGAAGTGGCCAAACGCTGGCGTGCCGCCATGGGAGAAATTCCCGGTATTCGCAGCATTACCTTCGATTCTGAACGCGGTGGCGGCCCGTCCGGTGGTCGCGGCCTGACGGTGGAGCTGCGCGGCAACGATATCGACCTGCTGGCGCAAGCCAGTGAAGACCTCAGTGTGTTTATGTCGCATCTGGGTAACGTCAAGGATGTTGCCAGCAGTTTTACCAGTGGCAAACCACAATGGGATGTGGCGATTAACGACCTCGGGCGCAGCCTTGGGCTGGAGTCGGATGATGTGGCCATGCAGGTACGGGCGGCCTTGTACGGTGCCAGAGCCTTGCGGCAGCAACGCCAGCGTAACGAAGTCACCGTACTGGTACGCTTGCCCCAGAACGAACGTCGCTACAGTGCCGATATCGAGCGCTTGATGATCCGTACGACAGCCGGTGGTTATGTGCCATTGGCAGAAGTCGCGGTGCTGGAGAAAACCGTCTCGCCATCGAGTATTTCACGCCGGGCCGGGCGGCAAGTGGTGAACGTAACCGCCGATGTCGAACCGCGTACGCAAATCCCGGCTGTGATGACGGTGTTACAGGAAGAAGCCTTTGTCGACCTGCAAGCCAAATACCCCAGCCTCGACTTTGATTTTCGGGGGCGTCAGGCCGATACCCGTGAAAGCATGAGTGTGATGCAGCTGTACGGGTTGTTCTCGTTACTGCTGATTTACGTTTTGTTGGCGATTCCATTCCGCAGTTACGGCCAGCCATTGCTGGTGATGCTGGTGATTCCCTTTGGCGCGGCCGGAGCGATTCTGGGTCATATTATCCTGGGATACGGACTGTCGATTATCAGCCTGATGGGGATTGTGGCACTGGCCGGTGTGGTGGTGAACGACAGTCTGATTCTGGTGGACTACGCCAACCGCATCCGGGCAAAACGCCAGCTGACGGCACTGGAAGCCATCAGTGAAGCCGGAGTGCGACGCTTCCGGCCCATTTTATTGACCACTCTGACCACCTTTGGTGGGTTGGCTCCCATGGTATTTGAAACCTCACGCCAGGCGCAGTTTATTACCCCCATGGCGGTATCACTCGGATTCGGGATTCTGTTTACCACCTTTATTTGCTTGCTGGTGTTGCCTGCCTTGTATGTATTGCTGGATCAGTTACTGAGCAAATTGTCGGGTACGGCGGAGCCATTGAATAGTTGATTGCCAGACGCATCCGGGGTAGATGGTTGCAAACGCATAATTTTGGGGTCGTATCAATCCGATATCAGGTTGAGTGAATGTTTATGTCTGTAACGTATGCAATATGGGCTGTTGTGATCGCTTTATTAACATGCCCTTTGACTGTCTCGGCCACAGAGCCAGATATCGGTTCTTCTTTTAATGGCGGTGATTTCAGTCTGTCGAAGATTATAATAAATTTATTAAAGATAGCATGCAGCGCTACTAATAATGCCATAAGCGCGAACGCACAAAAAGATGCACTCCGCTCCGCTTTTGGTGCCGGTTATGGCAGGCGTTAAATCTTTTTCGGATGTTGACACCTCGTACGTATAGACGTACGCTTTGAGTTCGGAGATGACTTATGACAATACTTAATGCGACTGAAGCACGCTCAAAACTGTACGCCTTGATAGATGAGGCTTCTGCTAGCCACCAACCTATTATCATTACCGGCAAGAGAGGGAATGCAGTCTTGTTGGCAGAAGAGGATTGGAACGCTATAAACGAATCACTTTACCTGCTTTCTTTACCTGGAATGCGGGAATCTATTCGTGAAGGATTGGATACTAATCTCAGTGAATGTGACCAAGAGCTTGATTGGTGAGCTGGAAGCTTTATTACACCAAGCAAGCTCAAAAGGATGCTCGGAAACTTGCATCTTCTGGCCTCAAGGCCAAAGCGAAAGAGCTGCTAGAGGTAATCGAAATTAATCCTTTCCAAAATCCTCCACCCTACGAAAAACTTGTTGGGGATCTAGCCGGTTCCTATTCAAGAAGAATAAATATACAGCATCGTCTCGTTTACCAAGTACTAGAAAAAGAAAACGCCATTAAAGTTATCAAGCTTTGGACTCATTATGAATAGTAGCTTTATAAGGCCAGGCAATGGACCTCCTTACGGTCGGCGCTTGTTGGCGGCGTTAGGCAATCAAAAGGAAATACACTATGTCAGATGCACCAGAAGGAATGATTCCGGTCGAGGAGTTTGCAAAACTAAAAGGAATCACTGCATCAAAAGCAATTGATATGGTGAGAGATGGATTTTACGTTGGTCGTAAAGTTGGTGATGATTGGTATGTCGACATATCTGAGCCAACTAACTCTGCAAGCAAACCAACCAGGATAAAAGGCTCCGTTGTTGTTTCAAATGGCGAGTCAGCCAATGAAGTTGTTGTTGCCGACATACAAATGTCTTTTATTTTCATGGTGATTTTCATGGTCAAGTGGGTTACGGTGCAGTAGGTTGAGTGGTGGCGTTGCTCACACCTTAATACGGTGTTATGTGTCTGCGACGAAGAAATATCAGTTAAAAACAACTTTAAAATGGTATATATATGAATGTAGAAACTTGGTTTTACTATTCGCTAGCGGTATTAATATTAACTGCTTCTCCAGGTCCTAGCGTTCTATTATGTATGACTAAGGCTGTAACCGAAGGCTTTCGAAATTCTATGTTTACTGCTTTAGGCAGTCTTACAGCAATTGTTAGTATAATGACCTTGTCTTTTTCTGGTCTAGGGGTGGTTATTGCTACGTCAGAAGTGGCTTTTAATATTATAAAATGGTCTGGTGCAATTTATTTAATATATTTAGGATATAAATCTTTTGCTTCCAAGCAAGAGACTTATCAAATATCTGAACAAGAAAAAACAATGGTCACAAAAAAATCTCTTTATGTTGGTGGCTTCATTGTTGGGGTCAGTAACCCAAAAGCAATAGTGTTTTTTACTGCTTTATCCCCTCAATTTATTAACACATCTGAGTCGCTATTAATACAGTATTGGGTGTTCGCAATTACTTTTGCAGTTATGGAGATTTCTTGGTTGACGATATATTCATACTTGGGTGCTAAGTCGTCAAATTGGTTGCTCAAAGAAGGTAGGGCTAAATATTTTAATAGAATAACTGGTGGTGTTTTTATCAGTGCAGGTGTGTTTCTCTCTACATCAAGTAAAGCTTCTACATAACAATTTGTTGCTCTCGGATAAGTTGCTCGATTTCGCTCATGATTTGCCGGTGAGTAAAGCGTTCAGACTGTATAGTCTCCCCAAAAAAGTCTTTGCATTCAGAGTCAGAGTGCATTCTGTTCACGGACGCAGGCTGGCTTTATTTGTATTTAAGCGAAAAAGCGTTTCACCATGCGTCGAACAAAGTTGCCCTCCAGCGTTTTTTTGACATAAGGGACATAATGCTTGTCATCGCGTTGAATGTGATTGGTCAGCCACAAGCCAATGTCTGAGCGCACTTCTTTGGCGACTTTGATGCTGTCTTCGCCATCTTCCAGTCTCTGATCGTAGCTGAGCGCTCGCCGCCGAAAGGCTTCGTGCACTTTGGCATGGGCCTTTAATACTGGATAATTTGCTTGCTCCATGAGTTTTTCTTCGAAGGCGTTGTGTGAAATGGAATAGTCGATCAGTGCTTTGGCGACGGCTCGAATTTTCTGGTCATCCCGTTGCTTGATGGCGGTCTCAACTTCTTGTAGGTAGTCAAAAATACGCTTGTGCTGAGTGTCAATAATATCAATGCCGGTTTCAAATTCCGGGCTCCAACGAATCGGTTGCACAGGTTCCTTCCTTACCATTGGGTATAAAAATGCGCGGGTGACATGACTCGAATGCGAAATAATTGTCGGTGATTGGCTGCCGCATCTCTTCCGGCTGATAACTCGCAAGCAACGGATATGAGCAGTGTCCTGTTATCAATTGGCTTTCACGGCGATCATATGAGTTCACAAACAAGACACAAAACCTCCTTGTTCCGCGAGGCTGCCGGGAAAGTGGCAGTTCGTGATAGGCTTTCGGGTTTGGGTTAATACTAACGAGTGGCTTCAACACTCACCCTAAATATTAGGGAATTCCTGGTGTTTAGGGAAATTCTGGTTTGGAATATGGAACTCGTTGAACGGATCAATCTTGTTATAAAACAAGAGGGGTACACTCGTCCGATGCTTGAAAAAGCGACTGGGATCAAGGCAAAGCGTTGGGAAAACATGAGTAGCAAGATAGCCAAGCCCTATGCGGAAGAGCTGGAAGCCTTGGGAAAATTATGGCCAGAATACGCTTATTGGCTGATTACTGGTTCAGAAATACCGGAAGCCGGGCAAATCAGTCCCATGACCAAAAGATCCACCACCCAGGGGTAAATAGGTATCACTCCGTTTCGTCGGCTTTGGTGAGCTTTGGTGAAGGGGGGTAACGAATGGGGTTGTTGCCTTTTGATGGATTGTGTTGGAAATATTGGATTGTATGGCGCTTGATGCGCATATTACCTTTGGAGTGACACTCTTTGTTTGGCGACGATGGCTTCTGAATGGATATGAGCGCATTGCTGTCGATCGATCCTGAATTTGGCGCCTTGTGCTGGTATAGTGCGCGGCTTTCCGGTTCCTGGGGGTATCCAATACCATGTCTTTCTTTCGTGAGTTTGCTGAAACATTCTCTCCCAACATCAAAACGGATGTGTTATCCGGTCTGACGGTGGCTTTGGCGCTGGTGCCTGAAGCGGTGGCGTTTGCTTTTGTTGCCGGTGTTCATCCTCTGGTGGGGTTGTACGCCGCGTTTATGGTGGGTCTGATTACGGCTTGTATCGGTGGTCGTCCCGGGATGATTTCCGGTGCAACCGGTGCCTTGGCGGTGGTGATGGTGGCGCTGGTGGCCGATGCCGAACGCATGTATGGCGATGGCATGGGGCTGCAGTATTTGCTGGCAGCGGTGGTGCTGATGGGGGTTATCCAGATCGCGGCCGGGGCGTTGCGACTGGGCAAGTTTATCCGCCTGGTGCCTCATCCTGTCATGCTGGGGTTTGTGAATGGCCTGGCGATTGTGATTTTTCTGGCGCAGTTGCCGCAGTTGCAAATCAGCACCCCCGAAGGTAAATGGGGCTGGTTGAGCGGTGAATGGTTCAGTGGCATGCAGTTGTACGTGATGCTTGGCCTGATTGCGCTGACCATGTTTATTACCATCAACCTGCCCAAGTTGACCAAGGCCGTGCCGTCGGCGTTGGCCGGTATTCTGGTGGCCAGCCTGCTGGCGTTTGGTCTGGATCTGGATACCCGTACAGTGGGTGATCTGGCCAGTATTGCCGGGGGCTTGCCGCCGATCGGTGTGCCGGATGTGCCGTTCAATCTGGAAACCCTGATGTTTATCCTGCCGTATTCGGCCATTTTTGCGGCCATTGGTTTGATTGAGTCGCTGCTGACCGTCACGGTGATCGATGAGATGACCAACACTCGCGGCCGGGGCAACAAGGAGTGTGTTGCCCAAGGGACAGCCAATGTTGTGACTGGCTTTATTGGCGGCATGGGTGGTTGTGCCATGATTGGCCAGTCGATTATCAATGTCAGCTCGGGTGGTCGTGGTCGTTTGTCGGGTATTGCGGCGGCGCTGTTTTTGCTGAGTTTTATCCTGTTCGCTTCTCCGCTGATCGAGCAAATCCCGATCGCCGCACTGGTGGGGGTCATGTTTATGGTGGTGATTGGCACGTTCGAGTGGGCCAGTTTCCGTATGGTTGGCAAGATCCCAAAACACGACCTGTTTGTACTGGTGCTGGTGACCGTGGTGACGGTACTGACGGATCTGGCCATTGCGGTGATTATTGGTGTCGTGGTGTCGGCGCTGGTGTTTGCCTGGCAGGGTGCCAAACGTATTCATGTGCTCAGTCAGAAGCAGGAGGATGGCTCCAAGGTCTACAAGCTGTATGGGCCGCTGTTTTTTGGATCGGTGGCCTCGTTCAAGGATCTGTTCGACGTAAGCAATGATCCGACCAAGGTGATTATCGATTTTGCCGATAGTCGGGTCATGGATCATTCTGCGCTGGAAGCCATTGATACACTGGCGGAGCGTTATATTGCCGAGGGCAAGGAAATCCATTTGCTGCACCTGAGTCAGGAATGTCGCACCTTGCTGAAACAGGCTGGCAGCTTGTGTGAGGTCAACGTGATCGAAGACCCCAATTACAAGGTGGCGGTTGACGAGCTGGCTTAACCAACACTGGTTTAACCACCAGTAACTTGCACAAGCTGATCAGACGAGGCTGCCTCATGACGCTATCGCGACGTAATTTGCTTGGCTGGTTGGCAGCGGTGCCGGCCATGTCCTTGTCTGTCTCGGCCTTGTCGGTGATGGCCACCGGCTGCAGTCAGCGCCAAGGCGATTTGCTGCTGGGCGGTGGTCGTTTTATGAATCCGGATGGCAGCGGCCAGCGCTACGTGCTGGCGCTGGTGGATCTGCAGCAACAGCAGACGGATCTGATCGATCTGGATTTTTTCCCGCACGGTATTCACTGGCACCCTGACGCCCCTGACCGGCTGGCGGTGTTTGAGAAAAAAGGCCCACATGCCGCCGAGGTAGATCTGGGGGCGCGGCGTCTGAGCCGTAAAATCGATGCTCGTCCCGGGCGCTATTTTTACGGACATGGGGCTTATTCCGCTGACAATCAGCAGCTGTTCAGTACAGAAACCCGTCTGGATGGCCTGGAGGGTGTTATTGCGGTACGTGATGCAGACTCGCTGGCGTATCTCGGGGAATTCCCCAGCTATGGCAAAGAGCCTCATGAGTGCACCCTGATTGATAACGGTAAGACACTGGTGATTACCAATGCCGGTGGGCCAATGGGGGGAGCAATACCCTGCGTCTGTTATGTGGATGTGGCCAGCCAGCAATTGCTTGAGCGGGTGGTGTTGGCCCGCACGGACCTCAATACCGGCCATGTGGCGATTGCGGAAGATGGCAGTCTGGTAGTGGTATCTGCGCCACGTACTGGCATGAGCCTCCGTGCAAACGGCGGTGTCAGTATTCGTCTGCAAGGGTTGCCGATGGCCTCGATGACACAACCGGAAGCCATTGTTAAACGCATGACAGGTGAAGCCCTCAGTGTCGCGATTGCCAACGGCATGGCGCTGGTAACACACCCTGATGCCGACCTGGTGACCTTCTGGTCGATTGCCGAACAGCGCATGGTGCATTCATTGACGCTGGTACGGCCGCGGGGAGTGACCTTGACGAAAGATGGTCGCTATTTTCTGGTGACGTATGACCGGGTACCCAAAATCCTCAAAATTGCCGTTGCCGATGTGTTTGCTACTCCGGAAGTCGTGGTGGCAAGCACCTATGTTTCCGGCTCACACCTGTTTGCTTGGCCTGCCTGATATCGCCTGATATCGCTTGATGTCCACAATCATTGACGTCTGACTCTTCCTTGTGACTGATTGGCCGATGGCCAGGCCGGTTGTTCTGAAGCGCTTTGTCGCATTGCGGCAAGGCGTTTTTTTAATGTCATTATTGATACTGATTCGTATTAGCATTGTATTTTAATGAATGTTGTGGATAATGAGGCTCATTCCCATTTGGGTCTTTTATCTCTCTGATGTGTTGTTAAAGGTACGGTAAAGCAAATGCGATGCAGTTGTCTGGCGGTTGGCCTGTTGGTGGTTGTGACATATACGCCTGTTGTTATCGCGGAAGACGTTGCGGCAGAAACGCCGCTTCAGGAAGACGCCGATGTCTTTTATCTGGATACCCTGGTGGTAACGGCAGCGCGTGGCCAGCGGCCCTTGGCCGATACCCCGGTCCGGACTCTGATTCTTGATGAAACCACGATCCAGCGCTTACACACCCGGGATATCCGTGATGCCTTGCGGGTGATACCGGGAGTGCAGATGCGGGAAATTCACGGCAAGACCGGTGAGTCGATTCAGGTGCAAGGGTTGGACGGCGAGCGGGTACTGATTCTGGTGGACGGTATGCCGGTATCGGCAACCACCGGTTCAATGGTGGATCTGTCGCAACTGTCTGCACTGGATATCGACCATATCGAAATGATACCGGGGGCTGCGTCGACCCTGTATGGCAGTGCGGCAATGGGGGGTGTGGTGAATATCATCACTCGCGATATGACAGGCGAAACCCGTTACCGGTTGGCGATGGATGCTGGCAGTTATGGTGAGGAGCGGGAGTTGTCGGATGAGCTGTTGCCCCAGCGTCATTATCTGGCCACCGCCGATCTGGCCCTGAGCAGTCACCGTCAGCTGAGTCTGAGTGCCGATCAGCGCAAAAGCTCGGATATCGATCTGTACGACGACAGCTGGAGCAGTAACGGCTTTGACGGTACCAAAACCACGCTGGCGGCATCCTGGCAGGAACGCTGGGGGAGTGCAGGGCCCGGAGCGGTGGATGGCCATGCGACGATACGACTAGAGCAATATAAAGAAGATCTGGTTAACCGACAGTTGACCAGCAGCAATCAAGAGGGCACCAAGGAAGAGCAGCTGGAACGCTGGCGACTGGCCGCCAATGTTGATCAGGCGCTGCTGGCGGGGCGGCTGTCAGCCAGCGTGTTGTACGAACAGCAGACGGATGATACCGCCCAGCTGGTGGTGGATGACGCCATTCTGGCCGGTAATCTCTGGCGTTCAGCCGATTATAGCCAATACAAGTTGATGACCCAGTGGCAAGCGCCGCAATGGACGCTGGGAAGTACGTCACTGCAGATGGTGACCGGCCTTGAACATTTTGGCGAACAAATGGAACAGCAGAAGCAGGAGATCAAGCTGAGTTGCTCCGGTGTTGGCAGTACCTCGACCACCACCACTCTGGATAGTGGTTATTGCCTGGTGGATACCGTCGAAGTGCCCAACGAAACCCGCCACAGTGTCGAGGCTTTTATGCAGGGAACCTTGACGCAGCAATATTCAGGAAGCCAACAGGGTGCCGGTTTGGTTGAGCTGGAGCTGTCGCCGGGATTGCGTTGGCAAAACGACAGTGATTTTGGCGGTTATCTGTCGCCGGCTTTGGCCAGTCGCCAGAAATGGCAATGGTCACTGGGAAAGGGTGACTGGCAGATCCAGACCCGACAATCGATCGGGATGGGTTACCGGGTGCCCAATCTGAAAAACCGCTATTACGTGTTTGATCACAGTGTGAACGGCTACAAGGTGCTGGGAGACGAAGACCTGCAGCCGGAGCAAAGCCGCAGTGTGCAACTGTCGGCGACAATAACGGATGGCAAACGGCTGCATCTGGAAGTGTCGGCATACCATAACCAGATCACGGATCTGATCGAAGCGGTTTCTACTGGCGAGACAGAACAGAGCGGCACCGTGGTGATTTATCGCTACAGCAATATTGCCAGTGCCATGACGCGAGGTGCTGATGTTGCCGTCCAGTGGCAGTTTTCTCCCCGTTTTCAGCAACGCCTGTCGTATTCCTTGCTGGATGCCCGCGATCTTGAACTGGGCGTCGCGCTGACAGAGCGTTCGCGGCATCACGCCAAAGGCTTGTGGATGTGGGATGTCAGCGACACGGTCGACCTGACGTTGATATCGGAGTACGTCGGTTCGTCTTATACCGAGGTGGAAGATGAAGACAGCGGCACGGAAAACCAGATGTCGGCGGGTTATTGGCAGTGGGATATCAAAGGCAACTGGCAGTTCAACCCGGCGTTACGCTGGTATGCCGGGGTCAACAATCTGACTGACAGCGTCCGCGACCCGAGTGACTCCTATGATCGCCGCCCGACAGAGGGCCGCTTTCCTTATGCCGGGTTTGAGCTGACCTTCTGATTCTGGTGGCTCAGGCCATGCCGGCAAGCTGTGCAGTTAATCCATGCAGTGAACGCATATCGATAATTTACATCGTGAACTTACATAGCTGGTTCACATGTTTAACAACAATAACGCTATTCAACGGAGTGTTTTATGAAACAGCGATACCAATCTTTTTCAGTACTGATGGCTGCCATGTTGCTGGCCAGTTGTGGCAGCAGCGATGACAGCGACAGTGATGACAGCGATTCCGGTGCGGAGGATGTCAGCTATAGCAGCTTGCAAATCAACGCCGCGGATTACGATGCCTGGGTCTACGTCAGTCTGACAACCGGGGCAACGCTGGATCTGACTGATGAAGAAGCCGCTACCTCGACGGACTGGCAGCTGGCCTTTCGTCGTACGGCCATCAAGTTGAATGGCGGGGTATCTGGCAGTGGCAATGTGCAGGTGGCACTGGCGGATGCACAAGACGAATTCTACGATGACGACGGCGCAGCCGATGTCTCGGTCTTTACCAATGCGGTTGCCGATACCGAAGCAGCTGCTCTGGAGGTCAGTTACGACACCAGCGCCTTGACGTTCAGCACCGATGCCAACGAAGCGGCCTGGGCTGACTGGTATGAATACGATACCAGCACCCATCAGATTGCGGCCAATACGACGGTGGGATGGTTGTTGCGCCATGCCGATGGCGAGACCTACAGCAAGGTCTTCCTGGATGTGGCCAGTTACACCGATATCACCGCCCGTTTTACAACGCAGGCAGCGGATACTGCGCAGTTTGCCGGGACAGAACAGAGTGTCAGCGCCACTTTTGCGGACGATGCAACCATGTTATGTCTGGATCTGGATAGCGCCAGCGAAGTGGATTGTGACGAAAACAGTGCCGACTGGGACCTGCTTTATGAAGTCGATACCAGCAACCGGGCAATTAATATCTGGACCAATGGCGGAGTGTATGGCGATGGTGATGGTGCCGTTTTTGGTTCCATTGATGCGACCGAGCTGGCGGATTACACCAGTGCCACGCTGGTTGATAGCTATGATATTTCCAGCCACTACAGTGAAGACAGCAGCTCCAATCCATTCTCGGATGACAGCTGGTACGCCTATAACCTCAATGGCGGACATCTGCTGTGGCCCAACTTCCGTACCTATCTGATTGATACCGACAGCACTGATGACAGTGCCAGCTACTTCACGCTGCAAGTGTCGGACTATTACAGCCTGGGAGCATCCGGCAGCCCGGAAATCCGCTTTCAAACAATGTCGACAGGAGAGTAATAATGACGAACGTTACTGATATTCACGTGTTGGCGGAGCAATGGCAATCGTTGCGGCAGCAAGAACCCAAAATGCGGATTCGGGACGCCGCGTTACGGCTGGGCGCCAGTGAGGGGGAGTTGTTGGCGACCCGCTTGCTTGATGGTGAGTCCGGGGGCGGTCGCGTCGTGCGGCTTGGCGGTGATTTCAAGCGCTTGCTGCGGGATATCGAATTGCTCGGTGAGGTTATGGCATTGACGCGCAATAACGCCATGGTTCATGAAAAGACCGGTCAATACAAAGGCCTGACCGTTAACGGCAATATGGGCCTGGCGCTGGGCGTTATAGACCTGCGGATTTTCTTTAGCCGTTTTGTTTATGGCTTTGCGGTGGAAGAGCCTCTGCCGGGTGCCGACGGCATGCGATGCAGCCTGCAATTCTTTAATGGCCGTGGAGAGGCCGTACACAAGATCTATCTGACCGAGGCTTCGGATCAGGAGCAGTACACCCAGCTGCTGGCACGTTTTCAATCCGAGGACCAAACCCCGGGAATGGTACTGGAGCCTTTGCCAGAGACAACGCCTGAAACCGCACCCGAAACCACACCTGCCGATCTGGATGTGGCGGCGCTGCGTCAGGACTGGTCGGCATTGAAGGATGTTCATCATTTTCAGGCGCTGTTGAAAAAGTACCACCTGAACCGGATAAATGCCTACGAAGTGATTGGTGAGGAATACGCGACCGAACTGGCTCCGGAGGTGTTTGTTGCCGCGCTGGAAGCGGCGCAGGCTTCGGGGTTGTCGATCATGCTGTTTGTTGGCAGTGAGGGCGTGATCCAGATTCATACTGGCCCGATCAGCAACCTGGTACGTACCGGCGACTGGTTTAATATCATGGATAAAGGCTTCAACCTGCATGCCAAAACCACCCTGATTGATCGCGCCTGGCTGGTGCGGAAACCCACCGTGGATGGCGTGGTCAGTTCATTGGAACTGTACGACGGCGATGGCAATCAGCTGGCCTTGATGTTTGGTGAACGTAAAAACGGCCAGCCAGAACTGGAAGGCTGGCGGTTGATTCTGGAAGACTTGCAACAGCACTATGCGCTGGAGCAAGAAGGAGTTGCCTGATGGATAACCTGCACCGGTCGTCAGCAGCACGTGGTGCCGAGAGTCGGTCAATCGCGGCTGAATGCCCTGACCGGCTGACGTCGTTGTTCGCCATATTGTCGCTGTTTGCCTTTATGTCGGCGGCGACGGTCTTTGCTGGTCTGCTGTTCCCCGTTACGGCGTGGGCACAGGATGGGAAGGCGGCAGGGGCACCTCAGCGGGTGGTGAGTATCGACGGTTCGATTACTGAAATCATCTATCAGCTGGGTGCCCAGGATCGCCTGGTGGCGGTGGATACCACCAGCCGTTTTCCGCAAGCCGCGACTGAATTACCCGATGTCGGGTATATGCGGCAACTGTCCGCTGAAGGCATCTTGTCGATGCAACCCGATCTGGTGATCACGACCGAGGCCGCTGGGCCAGAGATGGTCTTTATCCAGCTGAAGCAGGCTGGCATACGGGTTGTGCGGGTAGCGAATCATTATTCGTTACAGGGGGTGCTCGATAAAATCACCGCCGTTGCCGGAGCGCTGGGTAAAGAGAGCGAAGGGCGGGCATTGGTTGAACGTATTCATCAGCGCAGCCAGGCACTGCTGCAGCAGATGCCGGCGGATGATGCCTCATCCGTTATGTTTCTGCTCGGCGCTGGTAGCCGGGGCATGATGGCGTCAGGCTCCGGTACGCAGGCCGATGCCATGCTGGCGCTGGTCGGAGCCAGCAATGCCATGGGTTACAGCGGCTATAAGCCAGTGAGCGCCGAAGGTGCCTTGCAGGCTGCACCGGACGTGGTGCTGGTGGCACAGCTTGATGATGAGGTGCCAGAATCACTGCAGCAGTCCCTGGCCATGACGCCTGCCAGTCAACAAGGTCGTATCCATACGGTGGATGTCAGCCTGATGTTGGGGTTTGGGCCGCGGTTACCTGATGCTATCCAGCAGTTACAGACCATTCTGTACCCCCAGACCAATGAGCCGGTGAGTAAGTCGCGGGCGACGGGGATGTAACAATGATGCGTGCTCTGTTGTTCTCCCGGCGTCTGAGTGATGTTGTTTATGGTTGGCGTGAGTCGATTGTGGCGCAGGGCGCGACCGGTCAGCGATTGGTGTTATTGCTGATGGCTGTGGTGCTGGTACTGGTATTCCTTCTGGGATTGACGATTGGACCGGTGTCGGTGGCCGTTAATGACGTCTGGTCGAGTTTGCAACGAGCGATCACCTTTGCCCCGATCGGGTCAGCCAACGACTGGGTAGTGCGTGAACTGCGGTTGCCGCGGGCCTTGTTGGCGATGATTGTCGGCGCAGGATTGGCCGTGGCAGGCGTTATTACTCAAGGAGTGTTTCGTAACCCGCTGGCAGATCCTGGCCTCATTGGGGTGTCCAGTGGCGCGGCGTTGGCCGCTGTGGCTGTTATTGTGCTGAACGAAACATTGCTCTCTGGCTGGGTGTCGCTGACCGGGCCATTGGCATTGCCACTGGCCGCCTTTATGGGTGGGCTGGGCGTGACGCTGGTGATTTATCGGCTGGGGACTCGCGGTGGCCAAACCCAGGTAGGAATGCTGCTGCTGGCGGGGGTCGCCATCAATGTACTGGCTGGCGCCGCAACCGGGGTGTTGACCTATGCCGCTGACGATCAGCAACTGCGGGATATGACGTTCTGGTCGATGGGCAGTCTGGCCAGTGGTCGCTGGCAGGATGTGGCTGCCCTGACCGGATTGATTGGTGTGCCGTTACTGCTGAGCCTGCGTTATCGACGGGTTCTGAACGCGCTGTTGATGGGCGAACAAGTGGCGATTCATCTGGGTTTTGATGTGCAGCGTTCGAAACGCTGGTTGCTGGCTTTCGCAGCCTTGATGGTAGGAGCCGGAGTCGCGGTAGCCGGTATTATCGGTTTTGTTGGCCTGGTGGTGCCGCATCTGTTACGCATGGTGATGGGCTCTGATCATCGTGGCCTGATTCCGGCGGCGGCGATGGGCGGAGCATTGCTGTTGCTGTTGGCTGATTCGCTGGCCCGCACCTGGATGGCCCCGGCCGATTTACCGGTCGGGCTGGTCATGGCGCTCCTGGGTGGGCCGGTTTTCCTGCTGTTGTTGATGCAGCAGAATGGAGGGCAGTCACGATGATCCGGGCTGATGCGGTATCGGTCGTCAAAGGGCGAAGTACGCTGCTGGACTCGGCTTCCATGGTGTTATGCACTGGTGAGCGGCTGGCGGTACTGGGTGCGAACGGTGCCGGAAAATCAACCTTGCTATCCTGTTTGTGTGGCGAGAATACCGATTACGACGGGCAAGTGTGGCTGGGTGCCGATAGTCTGAAGGAGCTGTTGCCAGAACAACGGGCACAGCGTATCGCCGTGATGCCACAGCAGGTGGAATTGGTGTTTCCGTTCCGGGTCTGGCAAGTGGTGGCGATGGGGCGTTCTCCCTGGGGAGACGAACAGCAGACCCTGGAATGGCAACAAGAGGTTATGAAAGCCACAGAAGTGCATCATTTGCAGCATCGTCTTTATCCGCAATTATCCGGCGGGGAAAAGCAACGGGTGCAATTGGCGCGGGTGCTGTTACAACTCTGGCATTACCAGTACCAAAGTAATGGCCAGCAGGCTTATATCCTGCTGGATGAATGCACCTCGGCGCTGGACCCGGCCCATCAGCATGAGGTGATGGATCTGGTCAGCTCTATGGTTGGCCCGGCCATCGGGGCTTTGGCCGTGATGCACGATGTGGCGCTGGCGGCATCCTGGGCTGACCGGGTGATGTTGTTACGGGACGGTCGGGTGATGGCGGCCGGAGAGGCCAGCTTGTTGTGTGACGCGGAGGTGCTGTCGGCCTGTTACGATATGTCTTCGGCCTTGTCGCGCCAATATGCCCGCGTTAATCAACAGTGGCTCGAAAGCCGTTAAAGTCGTTGAAAGTCGTTAAGGTAGCTCGGAAATTTAACGCTTTTATTGTGGGGCGGTGAAACGTAGCGAGGCAACGAGTAAAGTGTAATCGTCCCAGCCCCGCAGGGGCGTACACCAACTGATTGTTAAGTTTTCTAAACATCAGTTAGCACCCATAAACTTCATCACTAAACCAATTACGGTAATTGTAGCACCCCAAAGCCATTTCCAATGATTAAAATAAAAGTCAGCTAAAAGATGAGCAATGTTAGAAGTCTAATAACGCTTATAAGTACTAATTACAAAAGGACTATCTTTTGGGCTTAATAATGTACTTCCTTTCTCACCAACGCTTCATAAAATTTATAATTTATTTCTTGAAACTTAACGCCTTTGTCAGTTGCGTTTTGGTTATAGTGGCGTTTTTGGGTAAAGTGGCGTAGCCACCCCAAAACGAAGCGGAGACCAAAACGTCAACTGGACAAATTTGTTAGGTTATAAGCCCTTTTCTTTTTGCTTCAATATGGTTTGTATACTCAAATTTTTCAAATTCGACTTTAAAATGCTCACTATTTCTTTTCCCTCTCCATAATGGGATATTTGGGTTTTGCCCCTGGATGATAAGGCATACTATTTCCAGTGATGTAAAATCAATATCTGGCCCAAAATATATACCACGTAATGATTCAGCAGGGTAAGTGAAAGCAGTTCCAGCAACGTGGTGCAACGCTCTCCATTCTTTCTCGTAACTCCAGCTATTTGACTTCGTACAATAGAGATCTAAAAACTGATCGTAGTTACCCTCGACGATAGCCGATACTGGGTCAATTTTTGGCATAGTCTCTACGTATTTTACTTTTCTTAGCTTGTTAAAGGGTTCGTTGTCTGTAGAGAACTCTAAACAATAGCCCTGGTACTTACCGCCATAATGAGACCACATTAACAAGTCATCGTTCATCTCGGAAAAACATGAAACACCATTTTTATTGATAAATTCTTCAGCGTGACTATTTGAGAGTGACCTAGCACTTCTCTCAATGAGATTTTTGAAACTCTCATCACTCATATTTTCTAATTCGATGTGTGCTTGCTCAGATATGTCATTTTGACTTAAAAAGTGTTTTCGTAATATTTGTATTTGGTCTTTATTCGGTGTCAATATATCAGCGCGAATCGCACAGTCATACGGGTCGTTAAAATATTTCGGTGAACCAAAGTAAATAACATGAGACTTTAAGTTTTTTATCGACTGAATATTAAAGTTTTCGAACTTATATATGAGTTTAGGCTTCATCTCGTTAATCCGGGTCACAGGTTTGATTGTCCGATTGCAGGCGCTTGTTAAATGTTTCTTGATTCATTGGCTCTTTTTAAATTAATTTGCCAAACAGCATTTTTTGTATTTTTTATCACTACCACAAGGGCACTTTTCGTTTCGACCTATTTTCACACGTCTATTTATTGTTCCATTTTTCGAAGGAAAATTAAATTTTCCATTCTTTACTTTATGAGTATCATCAATAGACCGCAAATCAGCTACCATTTTATCCATATCATCTGATTGCTGATGCACAGAAGTGTGATAAGTAGCAAAACTAAAACGTCTTTTCAAAGGGCTAAAACAGACTCCGTACCATGTTTCTGCTTCAGTTGAGTATTTTCTCTTTTCGCAGTGTGTGACTAATTTTTTATACGCTAAATCAGGGCGGTCTTCATTGCAGTGAATTGTTAGTCCTGTTTTTTGTTCTAGTAATGGTGTTGTTATATCGTGATGCTTTTTATCTTGATTATATAAGTTAATCATATGCTCAATTGCATCATTGAGCATATTTATGCTTTCACTACCTAGCGAAAGAAAATGATAGCCTAAGTTGAGAAGTCCAAATTCTTCAGATAATTTAATGTCATCGATGATGGACCCTATGTGAGTTCCTTGATGAATTGTAAGCATGCCTGGAGGAATAGAAGGGCAATCCTCACCTTCCCTTCTTGCAAGCATAGCCAGTTCTAGGTCCGAAGAAATATCATCCTCTAACATTACCAAGTCAGGGTTATCATCAAAATAGAAGTTCTGCTTGAGATAGGTGCTGAGTATTACAAGTTCGTGATTATATAATATTGATTCGCCAAAATTAGCTCTCTTTCTAATGTAATCCAAAAAGAATAGAGGTGTATCAAGAATTTCCGCTAAAATATCTACAAGAAAAACGTCCATAACATATGGCGTCTTAATTTTTTCTGAAGTTTTATATTCGAGAAACTCTCTAGCTTGGGCTGCAAGAGCTGGGTAATAATCCGAAACCACACATATTGGGTGAACAGTTTCTAATTCATTTTTTAAACTTACTACATTTCCATTAATATTTTTAAGCACCACACCTTCTTTATCTAAAAGGCTTGAGCACAAATATGCTTGATTGTAGGCATCTTGCACAGCCTTTTGAAAGTCTTCTTTAAGCTGCAGGCTATTTCCTTTTCGGGCGTCAATTGTTAGTTTCTTTGATTTGGCTTGAATAACAATTGCAGTATTGCCAAAAGTGACAAGAACATCGATTTCTGCGGCTTTATTTTTACCTTCAAATATATCTATATTAGTGAATACATTTTTTTTAGTGAAAACTCCTGATAATCTTTCTGCAGTATAATCTTCCGTAAAAGCACCTCTGTTTTTACTAGCAACACTTCTATATCTATTGTCTTCGGTAAACCAGAAGAAAGGGCTTTCATATTGTGATTCCCACAAACTGTAACCCTGAAATGAGACATAGCTATCTTCTCCTAGTCTTAGTATGGGGAATGCGTTCTTATAATTAAAATCATCAATATTGTTGAATTCATCCATCCCCTTATTAAAGCTTGATGAGAAAGCTTCGATAATCGATGAAATATGTTCTTGTGCAACATCACAAAAGTTTGAGAGCTCTACAGTGTTGAACTGAAACATGGTAAGATAGCTATCCAGCTGTAAACTTTTAGCTTTATTTACTGTTTCGTTAATTTTATTAAGTTGAAAGCTCTCGATAGCGCCAAAAACTTTGGCTACATCATCAAAGTGAAAGCCTTTGTGTTCTAAAATCCATTTTGCATCTTTCTTGTAACGTATTTGAGCCAAATCTCTATACTGATGCTTATAAACACCTTCACCTGCATAGAAAATGGCTTCTCTCATAAGGTGACTCTTTGGTGACTGTATATTCTCATTTCTAGCAATAATGCTTGCTAAATCTATAGGGCTAATGAAGCTTCGGTGTAGTTCTTCTAATAAGTGCCATGTTTTTGAGGCTAGTTCTTCTAATTTCTCTCTAGATATCAGATCTAGGCTAACTTCGCTTTTACACATCAATCCTATAATTGAAGATAACTCTGTACGGGACAATCTGGATTTATCAAATTGTTGAGATAGTGTTTCTGTGGTTAATCCTTCTCCTGTTGTGTGTATAAAGGTGTCTTTGAAACAGAAGAATGCAATTACATGAATGAAACCGGTAGATGAGCATAAGCTTTCTAGTTCACTGAATATTTCGATTTCAGTTCTAATCTTTGATTTTTTTTCCATTACTATTCTCTAGAACTCTATTTTACATGCTATTTGGAAGCACTACTCTTCAATCTATCACTGACGTTTAACAGATTATTAGTGCGCATGCGCGGTTTCTGGGCAAGCCGGTTTCTGGGAAATTACCGTAACTACTTGAATGATAGGAAGTAAAATCCATTCCCAAATCAGTCCATTCTGTGAAAGCGAGCATGCGCATTAACTCCTGTGTGCCTTGCGTATTAATCTGTCAACCCGCGCAACAACTTTCCGTGTATCAATGCCTTAACGATAACAACGTCCGGGAAAGCGGGCAAGGTTTCTGAAAAAGCGCGCATGGATTTGGGCAAACTTTCAATTATACTGGATATGCATACATATCAGATCAAGGAGTGATCCATGACTTCCAGCCCCTTTCTCAATGACATTCGCCTCTTTATGCACACCCGCGGCTACAGCCTGCGAACCGAGAAAACCTGTGTTTACTGGATTCGGTTCTTTATTCGTTAGCAAAAGCGGAGACATCCCAAAGAGGTGGGGGCTTCATCAATGCTCAGGCCGACAAACCAGCGATAGAGCAGGTGTACTGAATCTGCTCGACCAGCTGCCGTTCGCTGCGAATACTGAAGAGGATTTGCAGCAGCAAGGCTCTCAATAAACGCTCCGGAGGAATGGATTGTCAGCGCCACGCATGAGGAGTCCGGGAATTCATTGAAAAAGAGCATTTTACCGAAGCCAGTAGGCAGCAGGGATAAAATCAACAGCCTGCTGGATATAACATTGAAGCAACGATCAAAGAAGGGATGCCCAGAGGAATGCTGATTGATCGTGAGACGGTGGTTGCGCTGTTTTGGTCGCCCAATCTTAATTATACCGTTATCTTCTATTTGTTTGATGAATGGCAAGTATGTCCTTCATACCGGTTATCAGGGTGAGGGATGGGCGGCTATACTGGCCGCTGTATTAATGATTAACATAAGCGGGCAATATAGCTCGCGAGTTCCTGAGTTACTCCGGTACCCAAGCTGTATTTTGCCGGAGCTATTATGACCATAGAGGCCCAAAAATGACTGGATACGTTCAGAAGGGTGGCATTCAGATTGCCCAAGCCCTGTATGACTTCGTAAATGAAAAAGCAATTCCTGGCACCGGCGTGGATGTCGATGCTTTCTGGGCCGGATTTGATGCAGTGGTCAACGATTTGGCCCCTAAAAACCGTCAGTTGCTGGCCAAGCGTGACGACCTGCAAGCCAAGATTGATCTGTACCACACCGAGCGTAAAGGTCAGCCTCACAACGCAGAAGAATACAAAGCATTCCTGCAAGAGATAGGCTATCTGCTGCCACAAGCGGATCAATTTGAAGCAGAAACCCAAAACGTCGAGCCGGAAATCGGCCAGATGGCAGGCCCGCAGCTGGTAGTTCCTGTGATGAACGCCCGCTTTGCGCTGAACGCCGCCAACGCCCGTTGGGGTTCGCTGTACGATGGGTTGTACGGCACCAATGTGATTGCTGAAGATGGTGGTGCCGAAAAAGGCAAAGGCTATAACGAAGTACGTGGTAACAAGGTAATTGCTTATGCACGTGATTTCCTGAACCAGGCGATTCCGCTGGCGACCGGCTCACACGTTGGCAGCACCGCGTATACCATTGTTGACGGTCAGTTGCAGGTTACACTGGCAGACGGTTCGACCACTGGTTTGGCCGATGCAGCGCAATTGCAAGGCTTCCTGGGCGATGCGGCGGCACCGACGGCGATTCTGTTTGTTAACAACGGCTTGCACTTTGAACTGCAAATCGACGCCAGCAGCATGGTTGGCGCCACTGATTCTGCCGGAGTCAAAGATATCCTGATGGAATCGGCTCTGACCACCATTATGGATTGTGAAGACTCGGTTGCGGCGGTAGACGCGGAAGATAAAGTCATCACCTATGGCAACTGGCTTGGTCTGATGCAAGGTAACCTGGAAGAACAGGTCACCAAAGGCGGCAAGACCTTTACCCGTCGTATGAATCCGGATCGTGAATACACCGGTCTGAATGGCGACAGCGTGAAGCTGAAAGGCCGCTCGATGTTGTTTATTCGTAACGTTGGCCATCTGATGACCAACCCGGCGATGCTCGACAAAGACGGTAACGAAGTGCCGGAAGGTATCATGGACGCCATGGTCACGACCTTGTGCGCCATGCATGACCTGAACGGCAATGCCCCGTTCCAGAACAGCACCACGGGTTCGGTCAATATCGTAAAACCGAAAATGCACGGCCCGGAAGAAGTGGCATTTGCCAACGAACTGTTTGGCCGGGTAGAAGATACTCTGGGTCTGCCACGGTTTACCGTGAAAATGGGCATCATGGACGAAGAGCGTCGCACCACGGTTAACCTGGCCGAATGTATTCGTTCTGCCAAAGACCGGGTTGTCTTTATCAACACTGGCTTCCTGGATCGCACCGGTGATGAAATCCACACGTCCATGCTGGCAGGGGCTTTTGTACCCAAAACCACCATGAAGCAGCAGTTGTGGATCAACAGCTATGAAAACTGGAACGTTGATACTGGTCTGAAATACGGTCTGCAAGGGCGCGCCCAGATCGGTAAAGGCATGTGGGCCATTCCGGATGAAATGGGCCAGATGATGGAGCAGAAGATCGGCCATCCAAAAGCCGGTGCCAACACCGCCTGGGTGCCTTCACCAACAGCCGCTACCCTGCACGCGTTGCATTACCACCAAGTGGATGTCTTTGCGGTACAGGAAGAGCTGAAGAAGCGTGATTTTGCATCGGTTGACGATATCCTGACCATCCCGTTGATGAGTGGAGAGCAGCAAGCTGCACTGACGGAAGAGCAGATCCAGCGTGAAATCGACAATAACTGTCAGGGTATTCTGGGTTATGTTGTGCGTTGGGTTAACCAGGGAGTTGGTTGTTCCAAAGTGCCTGATATCAATAACGTTGGCCTGATGGAAGACCGCGCAACCTTGCGTATCTCTTCCCAGCACGTTGCCAACTGGCTGGAACACGGCGTCTGTACCAAAGAGCAGGTTGAAGATAGCCTCAAGCGTATGGCCGCTATCGTGGATGGCCAGAACGCGGGCGATGCGGAATACACCGCCATGACCCCGGCGCTGGACGGCATTGCCTTCCAGGCTGCGTCTGACCTGATCTTCAAAGGTAAAGAGCAACCGAGCGGTTATACCGAGCCTTTGCTGCACGCTTACCGTCTGAAGTACAAGGCTGCCCTGTAGTCTGTAGCCTGTGGTCTGTTGACCCGGAATGCCGGGTGACACGGTGACACAAACAAACCCCGATTGGCGTAGCTGATCGGGGTTTTGTTTTTTTTGGGCTGTCCAAATGACTGGTAAAGCAAGACCCATTGATCGAAACCCAAAAGGCCTCTCGTGACCGATGATATCCGCATGGCACAGGGGTAGAGCACGCCCGCACGTGTAGACGTATCAATAATGCGTTGCCGGTTTTTGCGTCCGTCTGCGCGCAAGCTCATTTCGTCTTTCTTCGTCTTTCCTCCGGTCCGTCGGATTACGTGATGATAGCCGCAGTCTCGCAGGATGGGATATGGATACAGATAGTATGCAGGCGTAAAATATCACTGGATCTGACAGTTTTTACTGTGGTTTGGCTGCAGTTCCGACCTTGTTTGGAAGAACAGGGTCATGACGTGCCTTCAAGTAGAAAACACCGCGGCCGGTGATCCGGACCGTCGGTGCAAAGGCGCCGAGAACCGAGGTAAAACGTGCGGAAAGGGGAGTTCCAGGCCCTTGCGCTGCATGAGGCTTCCGGAACCTGATGAGGGTCAAAGTGGCCACACCGCCGCATGTATTTGCCAATATCTCAACCAAAGGAGTATTCAAGATGGGTAAGTTGACTGGCAAGGTTGTTGTGGTAACGGGGGCCGTTTCGGTCATTCCCGGGTTCGATTCCATCGGCTCGGCAACAGTCCGCGAAGCCTTGGCCGAAGGGGCCGAGGGAGTCGTCATTTCCGATATCAACGACGAGCTGGGCGAGGTGTTTGCCAAGAGCCTGAACGAGGAATATGGCGCCGGGCATGCGCTCTACGTGCATACCGACGTGTCCAATCCAAAGGATGTCGAGCAGCTTTTCGAGATTACCGAGAATACCTATGGCCGGGTTGATGCCATCATGGCCAATGCCGGTGTGGCGACGGCCGAGGATTTTGACAAGGACCCCGAGGCGGTTCTGAAGTCGAAAAAATTCATCCAGAGCATCAACGAGGATGGGGTGTTCAATACCGCGCTCTACGGCTCACGGCTGATGATGAAGCACGGGACCAAGGGCTCAATCGTGCTGGTATCGAGCATCCACGGTGTCGCCGGCCGCCCGAAGGTGGTGAACGCAGAGACGGGCGAGGTGCTGATCGAACGCTTCAACCTGATCCAGTACACGATGGGAAAACACGGCGTTGTCGGCCTGTCGAAAGCTCTCGCACTGCAGTTTGCGGAATACGGGATTCGGGTGAATACCGTGAATCCGGGCTATATCATGACGCCGTTGTTCCAGGCTGCTGTCACGACCGACAAAGAGAAGTTGTCGCACGAGAAGACTTTGGAAACCGATGCCTTTGATTTTACCCAGCTGGCGGCACTGCACCCGCTGTGTAACGACCCGGTGAAAGATGCAGATATCGTCCCGCGCGGGAAATTCGGCGGTCGCATGGGGGTTCCGGCTGAAATCGCCAAGCCGGCGGTGTTCCTGATGTCGGACGAGGCTTCCTTTATTACTGGCCAGAAGCTGGTTATCGACGGCGGGTATACCGCAAGTTGAGGATTGGCGGATAGACCGCGTGCCCCGTCCTGCTGTGCAGGAGGGGGCACGCGTAAGGCTCATCCGACCTTCTGGCGCATATCTCACCCTTCGGATGGGCCCATATCCTGCTCTCTGGCGAATACAAACGACCCAAGGTGATCAAACCACCCTGGGGTAGGATTGACGCAGGATTCTGCGCTCTCTGGCATCAGAATCCTGTCTGGCTGCGTCGCCTGTTTCTAACCAGAGTTTACTTCAGATCATAGCGGTCGGCGTTCATGACCTTGACCCAGGCATTGGCGAAGTCTTTGACAAACTTCTGCTGGTTGTCGTCCTGGGCGTACACTTCCGCGTAGGCACGCAGGATGGAGTTGGAGCCAAACACCAGATCGACGCGGGTGGCTGTCCATTTTACTTCGCCGGTTTCGCGATCCACCATGTGGTACAGGTTTTTACCGGCAGGTTTCCACTGGTATGCCATATCGGTCAGGTTAACAAAAAAGTCGTTGCTCAAGACGCCTTTGCGGTCGGTGAATACACCGTGGCTGGTACCCGCGTAATTGGTGTCCAGTACTCTCATGCCGCCAATCAATACTGTCATCTCCGGTGCTGTAAGCCCCATTAACTGGCTGCGGTCGAGCATCAGTTCTTCGACACTGACGGTGTAGTCTTTTTTCACCCAGTTACGGAAACCATCGTGGATCGGCTCCAGTACGTCGAACGATGCCGCGTCGGTCATGTCGTCGGTGGCATCACCACGACCTGGAGCAAAGGGTACCGTGATATCGACTCCGGCGTCCTGTGCTGCTTTTTCAACCGCTGCCGTGCCGCTCAGTACAATCAGGTCTGCCAGGCTGACGGGGTGGCTGAATTGCGCCTGAATGCCGGTCAGAACATCGAGGACTTTCTGTAAACGATCCGGTTCGTTACCTTCCCAGTCTTTTTGGGGGGCGAGGCGGATACGGGCACCGTTGGCTCCACCGCGGTAGTCAGATCCACGGTAGGTGCGGGCGCTGTCCCAGGCGGTTGCCACCAGCTCCGATACGCTCAGGCCACTGGCCAGAATCGTGGTTTTCAGTTCGGCGATGTCGGCATCTGACAAGATGTAGTCGGCGGCAGGAATCGGGTCTTGCCAGACCAGGTCTTCTGCCGGTACATCCGGGCCGATATAGCGGCTTTTGGGACCCAGGTCGCGGTGCGTCAGCTTGAACCAGGCGCGGGCAAAGCAATCAGCGAAGTACTCTGGGTCTTGCATGAACTTCTGACAGATCTTGCGGTAAGTCGGGTCGACTTTCATGGCCATATCGGCATCGGTCATGATCGGGTTAAGACGAATGGAGGCATCTTCCACGTCAACCGGCATATCGGCGGTATCGATGGCGGAAGGTTCCCATTGCCAGGCACCTGCCGGGCTTTTTTTCAGTTCCCATTCATGGCCAAACAGCATTTCGAACCAGCCCATGTCCCATTGTGTCGGGTTGGCGGTCCAGGCACCTTCGATACCACTGACAACGGTATCCCGGCCAATGCCCCGGCCTTTGGTGTTCGTCCAGCCCATGCCCTGGGCTTCAATGTCGGAAGCTTCCGGGTCCGGGCTGAGGTCTTCGGCGCGGCCGTTACCGTGACACTTGCCAAGGGTGTGGCCACCGGCGGTAAGGGCGGCGGTTTCTTCGTCGTCCATGGCCATACGTGCGAAGGTTTCACGGATCTGGGCGGCGGTCTTGAGTGGATCGGGCTGGCCATTAACCCCTTCCGGGTTAACGTAGATCAGGCCCATTTGTACCGCGGCCAGCGGGTTTTCCATGGTGTCGGGCTGGTCGAGATCGCCATAACGGCCATCACTGGGGGCCAGCCATTCTTTTTCAGCCCCCCAATAGGTGTCTTTTTCCGGGTGCCAGATGTCTTTGCGGCCAAAGGCAAAACCATAGGTTTTTAGCCCGGCGACTTCGTAGGCAATGGTACCGGCCAGCAGCATCAGGTCGGCCCAGGAAATTTTGTTGCCGTATTTCTTTTTGATTGGCCACAACAAGCGGCGGCCCTTGTCTGTATTGACGTTGTCTGGCCAAGAGTTTAATGGCGCAAAACGCTGGTTGCCGGCGCCGCCGCCACCACGACCATCGGACAGGCGATAAGAACCAGCAGAGTGCCAGGCAACACGGGCAAACAAGCCGACGTAGCTGCCCCAGTCGGCGGGCCACCAGGGTTGGCTGTCGGTCATCAGTGTGCGCAAGTCGTTTTTCAGGGCATCAACGTCCAGTTGCTTGACCGCTTCGGCGTAATCGAAGTCGTCACCCAGTGGATTGGTCTTGCTGTCGTGCTGGTGGAGGATGTCGAGATTCAGGGCATTCGGCCACCAGTCGGTGTTGGTCTGACCGCTGGATGTCATTGCGCCATGCATGACCGGGCATTTGCCCGCGGATGATTGCGTATTGTCCATGATGAAGCTCCGGTTCTGCTGGTGGGTGGTTGCAACGGTGTATGGCAACCACGCCGGATGAAAGAAATCAGGCTCACGACGATTGGTCTGTTGCTGCTCAGAAAGGTTCGCCGCAAAGGACGTTCTGGGCACAATAAATATCGGCTCGTTGCGCTTGCTGATGTCGTTACTATAGTTGAGCCATTTATAACTTCATTCAATTAAAATAAATTCACTTGATAGCTAATGCTAATCGATTGGGCCTTTGCTGGTGTCGTGGCAGAGGGCCGGTATAGTGTGATGATATGTGATGGAATAACCGATTATTGGGATGACGATGAAAATACTGGTCGTAGGAGCCGGGGCCGTTGGAGGCTTGTTCGGTGGGCTGTTGCAGCGCCAGGGTGTGGATGTAACGTATCTGGTTCGCCAGCAGCGTCAGCTGGAATTGGCCAGTGGTTTGACGGTACGACTGCCTGATCAGACCTTCGATTTTCAGCCGCGTGGCTGCACGGCGGCTCAATTGGCCACATCGGCGGCGACGTTCGATCTGATTGTGCTGACCAATAAGGCCTATTCGCTAGCGGAGGTGATCAAAGATATCCGACCGCTGGTCAGTGCGCAGACGATGATTTTGCCGTTGCTGAATGGCTTGCGGCAGCTGGACGATCTGGATGCCAGTTTTGGTGCCGGGCAGGTGTTGGGCGGGATCGCCAAAACCGTGGCGACATTGGCCGACACCCATACCGTTGTGGTGCGTAGTCCGGGCAGTCAGGTCACGGTTGGTGCCCGTACGGCAGCGCAAGACAAGGCGGTTGCTGAAATTCGGGCCTTGTTTGCGGATGCCGGTATTACGCTGGGAGATGGTCATCATATCCTGCAGTCCATGTGGGATAAATTCTGCCTGATGGCTCCGTTGGGAGCCTTGAACTGCCTGCTGCAAGGGTCGGTAGGTGACTATATGCAAAGTGAGGCCGGTGGCGCGATTGCGTTGGCGACCATCCGGGAGTGCACTGATACCGCAGCGGCCAGTGGTTATCCGTTGGCGGCTGAAGGTATTACGGCCATTGAGCGGATGCTGACCAATCCCAAGTCATCGTTTACGGCGTCGATGTACCGGGATATGCAACAAGGTTTGCCGATAGAAGGGGAGCACGTGGTGGGTGATATGCTACATCGGGCCGAGGCCATGGGCGTGGCGGCACCGAATCTGACTCTGGCTCATGCTGTCTTGCAGACCTACAGTTATAAAATCGCTGCACGGCAGGCAGGCTGAGTTGGTTATCGGTTGAGTACATCCTTGTAGCGATCGGACACAGAGGCAGACCTTGCAATTGGTCACTGCGACTGGTCACGGCGGAACGTTGTAAAACATCATGAAAGCACACGCTGTGTAAACGGCGTTTTCAAATCAGTCGCGGTTTGTTCCAATGAGCGGCTTTTCCTCTCCTTCCACGAATAGGGTTTGGTTCTTTCATGCGCGTTACCTCGTTTGTCCCGGTGGCTGTCTCGGTTTTGACCACAACGGGGCTGTTACTGGGCCCTTGCTTTGCTGTCGCCGATTCTGTGTATTCCTCTGTTGATCTGGTTTCCAGTTCGGAGCCGGTACCCGTGTTGGATATGGTGAACGGCTGGGATGGGCCATTTAGCGCCGGTGAATACGCTTATGCCGATGCCCGGGCGCAGGTCGGGGTGAGCTGGAGCTCTGGCCAGAGTGAAGCCGACCTCGGTGTGCAGCGTTATTTTGTCGAATGGCAGCAGCGCTGGCATTACGACTTGTCTTTCTCCAAGGGGATGTCCCGTTATTATTATTCGCTGGAGCAAGGGAGTGATCTGGCGGCGGATGAAGTCTTGGCGCTTGATGCCCGAATGCTGGTGGCCCGCGGGATACGCAGTGGTGCGCAATGGCAGCTGGACAGTGCAGCACTGGGGCTGGCAGGGCAGTGGTCAGTGACTCCGGCACTCACCGTGTATCGGGTATCGGAATGGCAATTTGGCTCACTGTCGGGGGTTGCCGAAGGCGGTGAGAGTGAAACCGCCTCGGCTTCTCTGGATTATCATTTCAGCGAAGACAAGATTCTGGATTATGACGTCGATCCCAACAATGGCTGGGGTATCAGCCTGGATCTGGCCAGTGAATGGAGTGATGGCGAATACTGGCGAGTGGCGGTACAGCTGCACGATATTCTGAACCGCTGGCAATTGGCGGACTCCGGTTATACCGATGCCTGCATTAACTTTAATTCACCATCGCAGCAGGTTTGCAGCAGCACGGCGACAGCATCGGGCAAGTCGGGGCAGGAAGATTATGTTGCCCGGTTACGTTCGACTGTCGAAGTAGCGGTAGAGTATCTGCCCTGGCAGGGGCAGATACTGGCCTATCACCATGGCGACTATGATCGGCTCGGGCTTGAGAAACGCTGGCAGCCGCTGGCGGGTATTGAACTCGGGGCGGCGGTTTACAGCACCGCGCAAGTGGGCGTTTCGCTAAACAGCCGCTGGATGCGACTGGCCGTGGCGACTGATGATATTCGCTCCAGCCTGGCCCGGGATATGGATGTTTCCCTGGGTTGGCAGTTCCACTGGTAATCTCTGGTGACTCAAGCCATTGTCGCTGGTTCAGAAGGCGGCAGGCAGAGGCTGACAATTCGCCAGCCGGGTTTGGGACGCAAGGTTTTACCGGCCAGTTTCATACGTACTTTGCCTTCCGGAGTGATTGCCAGCAAAACATGAGACCGGTCGGCATGATTCGCTTTGAAATCCGCATAGGTAAAACGTTGGCTCAGCCGGGTGGTTTTTAATCGGGCTCCCTTGGCCAGCAGGTTGATAAACTGGCTGTAACTCAGGTCGGCATCAAACAGCGGCAGGCCGCGCTGGTCTTCACCGCTGTAATGTTTGGTTTTATGGCGCCGCTTGCTGGAGCTGATTTCCTTGTGCGCCAATATCCGGCTGTGCAGGGCAAAGACCCGGTCAAGGCCAAACTCATCGCGAAAGTGCATGCAGGCAATGGTGTTCAGATGGTTGTCGGTCGACAGCGCCATCAGTTTGCCAAGCCCGGTGAGTGGGAGGCGGGTGCTGGCATAGTCCGACATTGGACTGCCGTAAAATATCGGTAACCCCGCCATACGGGCACGGCGAACATTGTCGTAAACGGAATCCGCCAGCAAAACCTGGATATTCTGCCGGGCCAGTTCTTTGGCAATGGCACAGGCTACCGGATTGGCTCCCAGTATCAGGATGCCATCCGGTGGCGGTTCGACCACTCCGAGCCAGCGGGCAACCGGGCGCGCCGTCGCACTCTGGAAAATCACCGTACCGAAGATTACACAAAACATCAGCGGAACAAGCATGGCAGCCCCTTCCGCACCTTGTTGTTGCAGCTTGATGGCAAACAATGCAGAAACCGCCGCGGCAACAATCCCTCGTGGTGCGATCCAGGCCAGCAGGGCTTTGTCTTTCCAGCTCAAGTCACTGCCAAAAGCGGACACCCAGATAGTGAGTGGTCGGGCGACAAACTGCATCAGGGCCAGCAATATCAATGGTGCCCAGCCCAACTGGGTGACTTCTGCCAGATCCAGTCGTGCTGCCAGCAGAATAAATAATCCACTGATCAACAGCAGCGAAAGGTCTTCCTTGAAGTGCAGGATTTCTGCCAGTCGCAAATGTTTCTGGTTGGCGAGCCACATACCCATCAGAGTGACGGCCAATAGTCCGGATTCATGGGCCAGGTAATTGGCAACAGAGAACGCCAGCAGTACCGCGGCCAATACCGCCAGGTTCTGTAAATACTCCGGGAGCCAGCGGCGGGCAAGGGCAATGCCGGTCAGCCAGCCTGCCAACAAGCCCAGGCTGGTACCGGAAACCAGCACCTTGATAAAGGTCAGTGCGACGCTGGTGGCCTGATTCTGGGCGGTAATAAATTCATACACCACCACCACGAGCAAGGCTCCGATCGGATCAATCAGGATGCCTTCCCAGCGCAAGATCTTGCCCAGTTCAGCCTTGGGTCTGACAGTGCGCAGCATGGGAGCAATAACGGTGGGGCCTGTTACTACCGTCAGGGCACCAAACAGCACCGCAAGCGACCAGTCGAGGGCAAACAGCCAGCGGCTGGCGCAGGCGACCAAAATCCAGGTGACCAGTGCGCCAAGAGTAATCAGGCGGCGGACGACCGTGCGTTGGGAGCGTATTTCAGCCAGATCGAGGGTCAGGCTGCCTTCAAACAGGATGATGGCGACACAGACCGAAACCAGTGGAAACAGCAATTCGCCAAACATGGCGTCCGGTACCAGCACGCCACTCACCGGGCCTGCAAACAACCCCGCCAGCAACAGAAACAGAATGGCGGGCAGATTGCTGCGCCAGGCGAGCCATTGGCATGCCAGAGCCGTCAGTGCAATCAGCGCCAGTATCAGGCTGGTACCCATGGAAGACTCCTTGTGCGGCTCTGATAACACCGTCCATATTGGGGAAAAGAAAAGTCTTATGGTGCCTGCGGGGCAGGGTAAGTGCCATGATTAATCGCAGCATTGGCGAGCAATCTTTTATGGGTGTTGGCCGTATCTTTTATACCGTTATCTTTTGATAAATTATGGCAATCTTTGCTGTAACCGCATTACATCATCAAAAGAGAAACAGGTTGTGTCTGCACTGGGGCCGTCGTGATTATCTGAATGAACAAGAGCTGATTATTATTGTTAGTTGTCGGTAGAGGTCAGGTTTGAGGAGGATTTTTTCTGGGCGTTTTTTTCAGACTTTTCAGACATGAAGCTGGCTTCTGCCTGGGATTGGTTCACGGCTTCTGATTCTTGTGCCTGGGTGGATACGTTCAGATACGCGGCAGAAATAAACAGGAAAGAGTTGATGGCAATTTTGAACTTGGGGGTCATGGTGTCCTCGTTATTTGGCCAGTGGGTTGATTGTCAGTATTGAGTTATCAACCGTTGCGACAGGGTTACTGAGTGCCTGGCGTGAAAAAAGTTTACGACTATCGGGAAGATAAGCGGATTGTCTTGTTTTTGCTTGGATGTTTTTTGTTTTTCTTTTAATTGATCGTGATTATGGAACTATAATGCACGAATCCGACTGATTAATCAAACCGCGTCAAGATTGGGTCATGGCTGACGCTGGTACGCTTGTTGGGGCGATTCCGGTATCATGCGCGCTTTTATTGTTCCTCGGGCGTTGCATGTACCTTGACCATTTCAGCCTAGATCGTTTCCCGTTCACCATTGCCCCAGACCCGGCTTTTCTGTTCCCGTCGGCCGGGCATCAGGAGGCGCTGGCGCATTTGCATTATGCGCTGACCGGGCACGGCGGACTGATCTGTCTGACCGGGGATGTAGGAACCGGAAAAACAACCTTGTGTCGCGCATTTCTGGAACAGACTCCCGACAATATCAAAACGGCTTATCTGTTTAACCCGCAGTTGTCCCAACGGGAGTTGTTGCAGGCCTTGTGCGACGAGCTGGACATTACTTATGCCGCCGAAGCCAGTCAGCAGGCCCTGTACCAACAGCTGAATCATTCGTTGCTGGCCTGGTACGCCGAGGGCAAGCGGGTTATCTGTGTTGTTGATGAAGCACAGGCCATGCCGGTGCCATCGTTGGAGCAGATTCGGTTGTTAACCAATCTGGAAACCAGCGACAACAAATTACTGACGCTGATTCTGGTAGGGCAGCCGGAGTTGCGCGACGTCTTGCAGCGACATGAATTGCGACAGCTGAACCAGCGAATTACCGCCCGTTATCACCTCAAGCATCTGAGTCAGACCGAAACCTATGCTTATCTGCGCCATCGGCTGGCAACGGCGGGGTGTGAGCGTCAGGTGTTTGATGAAGCCGCGGCGAGCATTATCTGCCGGGGTTGCGGCGGTATTCCTCGTCTGATCAACAGTGTTGCTGACCGCGCTTTGCTGGGAGCCTATGCCCGGGGTGATAACGACGTTCATGCTCCGGTTGCACGTCAGGCGCTGGTCGAGGTGTTGGGGGATACAAGCCAAGCCGCGATACCCAAAGTCCGTACCCGCAGATTGCCCGGTGCTGCGCTGGCAGGGGCTCTGGGTGTGATGATCGTGCTCCTGATTGCTATCGGATTACTGGTTGTTGAGCCGTCCTGGCGTGCCACGCTGGCGCGTTGGATAACCCCGGTCGGGACAGCGGATGGAACACGGGATTCGGCCGGTAACGGCAACAATAGCGATAAAACACTTGAAGCAGCGCCTGTGCTGGCCAAGTCGGTTGCAGATCCAAATGCATCAGAGAGCACGGTCGCTCCGCTTCCGTTGATCGATAATCCCCCGATTGATCCGCGCCAGGCCGCAGCCGAACATCTGAGTCAGGCGATGGGGCTGGAGGCCGGAAACTGCGATCAGTTACAAGGTCGCGGCTGGCAATGTTTATGGGTCGCCTGGCCTTACTCCCAGTTACAGCCATTGCAGTATCAGGTGGCGGTGTCTTATGACGATCAATGGCAGTTGTTGACCGACCTTGAAAGCGCCCGGATACGCCCGGACCGGGTACTGAAGGCCTTGCTGATCTGGCAGGCACCGGCGGGTTATCATGGCTTGGTCCGTCAGGGCACTAGCGCCGAGGTGGTTGCCTGGGTGAGAGCGCAGCTGGGGGTGGAATGGCACGGTGACTGGCAAAGAATTGGCCCGTCAGGCAGTGATACCCAGGCCGCTGGGCCGGACAAAACTTTTTATGATCCTCTGTTGGGTCACGCGGTCGCCCGGTTTCAGGCATCCCAAGGGCTGACGGCCGACCGGATTATTGGCCCACAAACCCTGCTGTATCTGCAACGGCGAGCCTATCAGGCTCAGCAGGAGGCGCAATAATGTCGTACATTCTGGATGCGCTGAAAAAATCACAGCAGCAGCGCGCCGACAGTATCGACGATGCCATGCTGGCGCCGTTGTTGGTAACGCCCGAGGCGACGCCGGTTGTTGAGGCCCGTTTGCCCTTGAGTCTGGTGCTGATTGTTCTGTTGGCCGTAGTGGGCGCGTTTGCCCTGTATTTTATGGGTGCGGAGCCTGTGCCAGCTCCCGGAATGGAGCCTGTGGTGGCGGAGATTAACGTTAAGGAAAACATTGAGGAAAGCGTTGCCGTGCCTGCGACTGCGGAAGCAACAGGCTCTGTATCGGAACCCAGCGTCGTAGCCGCTATCAATAATGAGACGCCGTTGGCAGTTCCTCCAGTGGAATCAGCGCAACAATTACGCCCGGAAGTCATTCGTGCCACCGATTTTGTTCCGGCAAAAGTCAGGGCGATGGCTGAAACAACCACTGTTAGTGTCACACCACAGCCACCACCGGTCGTGGTAGAAGCGGCGACACCGCTAAAGAAGGCTTCGCTGCAGAGCGCGGCACCAGAATCCACGCAAGTCAGTACGCAAGCCAATACGCCCAATACCCCGGAGTCACCGGCAGTGGCAGACTCCTCAGCGCTTGAACGCCGCCATTTGCCGCCGCTGTCATCGCTACGCAAAGTCCCTGATCTGGTGATTACCGGGCATATTTACAGTCAGGATGGCAGCACTCGCACGGTATCGATGAACGGTCGGCAGTGGTACGAAGGCGACATGATTGTGCCAGGGGTGTTTTTGCAATCCATAACGTCATCCGGCCTGGTGCTCGATGTTGATGGTTATCCATTTCCGATTAACCGTAACAGCGGCTGGCAGTCCATTGGGGAGTAATACGCAGTGTTAAGCCAAGAAAGCAAAGAGCGTATTCAGGCCCTGTATCGCGAGTGTATCAAAAAGCTCGATCTGACCCCCCGTTATGGTCAGCGGGTGATGATTGCTGAAATTGCCAAATCGTTGGGGGCAATCACCATCGATGACAAGGGCGAGCGTAACAACGAGTCTGGCATTGTGGTGGTGGAAGCGGGCACCGGCACGGGTAAAACCCTGGCGTATTTGCTGGCAACCTTGCCGGTAGCCATTGAGCAGGAAAAGAAACTGCTGATATCGACTGCCACCGTAGCGTTGCAGGAGCAGATTCTCGACAAGGATCTGCCCAATCTGAAAGAAACCATTTCCATGCCGTTTCAGTACGCCCTGGCCAAAGGGCGTGGTCGTTATCTGTGTTTGCTGAAACTTGATAAATCCCTGCAACAGCTGTCCGGCATTCTGTCGACGGTTGATCTGTTTGAACAAACCCCGGAAGAACAGGATCGCGAGCTGTACGAGCTGATGTTGAGCCAGTACGCCAGCGGTGGCTGGGATGGCGACCGGGATCGTTGGGATGACGAGGTGGCTGATAACCAATGGAGTCACCTCACTGCAACGCATCGTGAATGCTCCAACCGTCGTTGTCCGCACTTCGATAATTGCGCCTTTTTCAAAGCCCGGGGGGCGATGGAAGATGCCGATATTATTGTTGCCAACCACGATCTGGTGTTGTCCGACCTCAGCCTGGGTGGTGGTGCGGTGCTGCCAGCCCCGGAAAAAACCATTTATGTTTTTGATGAAGGCCATCACCTGGCCGACAAGGCCTTGAATCACTTCCGGCTGGAATTTGGTGTGCGCGCCCAGCGCCAATGGCTGAAGCAGCTGGAGCAGGGGATTGAGCAATTTGTGGCGGCCACCGGTTTGCCACCTTCGATCATGCATTCCTTGCAGGCTGCCCCGGAGCAGTGTCGTGAGTTGAACAACCATTTGAATCTGCTGTGGCCGCTGGCTTTTGATCTGTTGGGAGAACGGGACCGGCAGCGGTTTGAGTTCGGCCGTATACCGGACAACCTGCGGGACCTGCTGAATAACATCAAGGCACCCTTGCAGCCGCTGTTGCAAGGACTCGACAAGCTCAACGATATGTTGCAAGCCTCGCTGGATACCAAAGGTGAAGGTGAGTTCAGTCTGGATATTGCTGAAAGCTGGCAAGCGCCCATGGGTATGATGCTGGCGCGGGCGGAATCCTTATGGGAAGCCGTCACCTGGTTGGCGGCAGAAGAGAAGGAAGGCGAGATCCCGGTGGCGCGCTGGCTGTCGAAAACGCCGTTTGGGGAAGACTGGGATATCAAACTCAGTGCCTCACCGATTGCGGTGGCTGATCAGTTGCGTAAAAGCCTCTGGTCTCGCTGCCATGGGGCTGTTGTTACGTCGGCGACGCTGACGGCGCTAAACAGCTTCGGCAAGTTGAGCTGGGAAACCGGCTTGCCGGACTGGGCCGGGTATCACCGGGTCGCCAGTCCGTTTGATTATCCGAATCTGGGCCAGCTGGAAGTGGTGCAGTTGGGGTCTGATCCCAAAAGTGATCAGTTTCAGACGGATATAGAGCAATGGATGAAAGCGCAGCTGGATTTGGGGCAAGGGACGCTGGTGTTGTTCAGCTCCCGTGCCCAGCTCGAAGCCACGCGGGATACTTTTATTCGGGACTGGTATGAAACCTTGTTGTGTCAGGGTTTTTTACCCAAAGGCGAAATCGTACGCCGTCACAAGGAACGGCTCGACAAGGGCGAAGGCAGTATTATTTTTGGTTTGGCCAGCTTTGCCGAAGGCATCGATTTGCCCGGTCACTACGTGACCCATGTGGTGATTGTCAAAATTCCTTTTGCGGTGCCGGATGATCCGATTCAGGCGGCCACCAGTGAATGGCTGGAAAGCCGCGGCCGTAATCCGTTTATGGACCTGACCTTGCCTGCGGCGTCGATCCGGCTGGTGCAGGCCTGTGGCCGACTGATTCGCAAGGAAACCGACAGTGGCCGTATCAGTATTCTGGACCGACGCCTTACGACCACTCGTTATGGCAAGCTGTTGCTGGATTCGTTACCGCCGTTACGGCGAATGTGAGCCGCTTGTGTCTGTTGGATCGATAGTGGGCTGATAATGGACTGATAAGCGAGCGAATGGTCAGTTGAGCGGCAAGCTGCCAACGTAGGTCAACTGGTCGCGGGTGTTGAAATTCATCACCTGCATATGCTGCGGCTCAGGTATCTGGCCACTGATTGCTGCCATGATATCGGGGTGCGTCACCAGAACCAGCAGGTTTTTGCGGTTGTACTCCAACCTGGTGATCCAGTTTTTCAGCTGGATCGTTTGCAGGGTGCTGATAACCTGGACGTCATCCGGAAATTCATTCAGCAACGCCAGTTCATGTACATAGCCCAGTCCCAGGCGTGTGGCGGTCTCCAATGCAGGGCACCATTGACTCGAGTAGGTCAGCGCCTTGTGAATGCCGTTACGGCGCAGGGTGTTATAAAAACGTCGGGCAAGTACCTCACCATGTTCAGTCAGATTAAAGCGCTGGTAACACTCGGCTGTATTTGTGCTGCCTGGGCGTTGATCGCCATGTGCTTCGGCCGTCGGTATCAGCAAAACAAATCCTGGTGACTGCTTCAGGCTGTCCCACAGCAGCTGGTTGATCAGCTTTTGTTCATATTGATCCGCTGCTTCCACTTCTTCCGCCGCCGCTGCTTGTTGACCCAGGGCACCCCAAAGTACCAGAGCCAGCAATGCCAGCAGTGAGGCAAGGCGTTGCTGTGAATAAAAAGAAACGGATATAAACGGACAAATATGGCTCGGGGTCATAACGGACTTTTCGTTGCTCGGACAGTCCTGCTACTTTATGCGGATGCAGCGATGACGTCACCCGACTTTTTCATGTGTGGGCTATTAGCGATGACGCTGGCAACGATTGTTGGCCGTTATCCCACTGCCTGTGGGGTGTTGTTCAATGGATATACAGTTTGCCCGCCACTACCAGGCTGCCATTCGAATTTTTTCTGATAACAACCAGATCGCCAGAGCGAGTGTGTATGCCCGTCATGGCGGTGATATTAGCCTGATGTGTTACCAGCAGTACCGGCGTGGTGAGCGGCTGTTGCTGAATCCATTGCTCCAGTGCATCTGGTTGTGATGACTGGGCGTCGTGGCTGTGAGGGCGTTTGTCGAGTGCTGCCAGCGGCGTGGGAGTGCCCAGATCAAGCAGCCGGGCGGTTTCCTGGGTCCGGCACCAGTGGCTGCTATAAAGCTGTACGTCGGTGATATGGTGCTGGCGCAAGGCGTCACCAATGCGGCGAGCATGATCTTTCCCCTCGTTGGAGAGGTTCCTTTGGGTGCTGCAATCGGTCAGGTCAAAGTTGGCTGGGTCACCAAATCCGGGGGCACGAGCGGAGCGCATCATCAACAGATAGCCGGGCTGCTGTAATTGCTGCCACAGTTGGTCGGGGCTCAAGGACGGTTCTGCCTGCAGTTTGAGCGGCAAGCAGAACAGTAGCACCAGTGCCAGTATGGCGACTTGTGGTGTGCTGAGGTTGAGGTGTTGGCGCGGAGAGATACAGTAGAGTCTGTTCAGAAAGGTCATGGTTGATTCCTTGCCAGTGCAGCGTCAGTGAATAAGCCAACGACGCTGCCCGCAAGAACGTTGCGTTGATCAGCGGCGGTAGCGTTTGGTCAGATCGCCATAGGCATCTACTCGACGATCGCGAAAGTAGGGCCAAATGCGTCTGAGTTGTTCGGTACGATCCAGGTCGATGCTGGCCATCAATACTTGTTCGGTACTGGCGTCTGCCTGGGCCAGAAACTCCCCCTGGCCACCACAGATAAAGCTGTTGCCCCAGAACTGGATGCCATCGGTTACCGCTGTCGGATCGGCTTCGTGGCCAACCCGGTTAATTGCGACCACCGGCAGGTTGTTGGCCACCGCATGGCCGCGTTGTACCGTGATCCAGGCGTCGGTCTGACGGGTGTTTTCATCGGCCTGTTCCGTCGGGTCCCAGCCAATGGCCGTGGGGTAGATCAGGATGTCGGCATCGGCCAGAGCCATCAGTCGGGCCGCTTCCGGATACCATTGATCCCAACACACCAGTACTCCCAGTTTACCGATAGACGTTGCAATAGGATGAAAACCCGGTTCATCGGCATCGCCGGGGATAAAATAATATTTTTCGTAAAAGCCGGGGTCATCGGGAATGTGCATCTTGCGGTAAAAACCAGCCAGCTCGGCCGAGCCATCAAAAACCAGTGCGGTGTTGTGGTAAACGCCCTTGCCACGGCGCTCAAAAATGGAGCCAACGATCACCAGTTGCAGTTCGGCTGCCAGAGCGCCGAGTCGTTGGGCGGTTGGGCCGTCGATGGTTTCTGCAAGGTCAAAGACGTCGGCGGCCTGGTGCTGGCAGAAATACGGACCGGCATGCAGTTCTTGCAGACACACCAGTTGTGCCTGTTGGGCAGCGGCGTCACGGATCAGTTGCTCGGTGCGGTCCAGGGTGGCGGCTTTGCTGCCGTGCCAGGCTTGCTGGATGGCAGCTACCGCGAGCAGGGATGAATCAGACATGGCTGGTCTCCTGATGAAGTTGCATGGTCAGGCAGTGTAACGAACCGTACTGCTCAACAATGGGACGACAGTTGATCGGGTGCACCCAGTGATTGGGAAAAGCCTGCATGATACGTTCAACCGCGATGGTGTCTTCTGCGACGCCGTACACGGGCAGCAAAACAGCGTGGTTGATAATCAGGAAGTTGGCGTAGGTGGCGGGCAGGCGCTCGCCATCGGTGTTGCGTATCGGACTGGGGAGCGGCAAGGGAATCAGCTGGTAAGGCTTGCCATTGCGTTGGCGCAGAGCCTGTAGTTCCTGCTCCATGGCGTGCAGGGATTGATAATGGTCATCGGACTGCCGAGCCTGACAGTAGGCGATGCTGGAAGGGGTGCAGAAGCGTGCCAGGGTATCGATATGGGCATCGGTGTCATCACCCTCCAGGTGGCCATGCTTGAGCCACAATACCCGGTCAATGCCGAGATCTTCAGCCAGTCGTGACTCGATCATGCCTTTGGTCAGGGTCGGATTGCGGTTCGGGTTCAGCAGGCAGTTTTCTGTCGTCAGCAGAGTACCCAGACCATCGGTTTCGAGGCTGCCACCTTCCAAAATCCAGTCGCTGGCGGTCAACGGTGTCTCGCCATAAGCACCCAGCTGCTGCAGTGTGGCGCTGATCTGGTTGTCGTGGTGGTGGTCGTATTTGCCACCCCAGCCATTAAACAGGAAATCCACCAGCGTCAGCTGGTCGTTATGGTAGACGCTGACCGGGCCGTGGTCCCTTGCCCAGGTGTCGTTGTTGTCGGCTCGAAATACCTGTACCGGGGCGTGGTTCTGGTAAAGATGGCGCAGGCGACTGGCATCCTGATCCGAGCCACAGCTGATGATGACCTGTTGCTGCTGGCTGATACAGGCCACCAGCGCGTGGAAAACCGGTTCAATACGGGGCAAAAAGGGTGCCCAGTCACTGCTTTTGGTGGGCCAGGTCAGTTGTACGGCAGATTGTGGTTCCCATTCGGCGGGCATGCGTTTCTTCAATGACGGATTCTCTTGGGTGACTGCCACGGCGGGCAACAAGCAAACAGGGCTGAACTCTGGCGGTTGGCCGGGTTCTCAGTGGCGCGATTATCGCAACTTTTGCGGTCGGGTACAGGGTGAGATTCGCCTTTGTCGCCGGTCTCGGGCAAACTTGCGCCTCTCTGAGTGGCAGCCGCGCCTTCAGATGTCTTTCGGGTTACAGGAACAGATTAATTATGTCGTTGTCTCCGGGCAGTTTGCCACTGGGCATTGGGTTGCGTTATTTGTCGGCCAAGCGCCGCAATCACTTTATTTCGTTTATTTCGGCGTCTTCCATGGTCGGTATGACCCTGGGGGTGGCGGTGTTGATTCTGGTGCTGTCGGTGATGAACGGTTTTGATCGGGAGTTACGGCAACGCATTCTGGGGATGGTGCCTCATGGCGTGTTGTATGAGGCCGGTGGTATTCAGGACTGGCAAGCGCTGGCGGCTCGGGTCGAGCAATTCCCCGGCGTTGAAGCGAGCGCACCGCTGACACGACTGCAGGGCATGATGGGAGTGAATGGTCGGGTCAAGGGGGTGATGGTCACGGGGGTCGCTCCAGAGGCTGAGTCACGAGTATCGATTTTGCCTGATCATATGACCGCTGGCTCAATCACCGATTTGCAGCCCGGTGAGTATGGGGTGCTGCTGGGTGATTTGCTGGCTCGCAGCCTCGGTGTGGTGGTCGGTGACAAGCTGACCTTGATGCTGCCGGAAGCGACCTTTAGCCCGGCGGGAGTGATTCCACGGGTGCGGCGATTAACGGTCGTTGGTTTGTTTTCTGTGGGTGCAGAACTGGATTCCAATCTGGCGGTGGTGCATTTGCAGGATGCTGCCAAACTGGGGCGTTTGGACGGTGAGGCCAAGTCGTTACGCATCAAGTTTACCAACTTGTTTGATGCCCCGGATTTGATTTGGCAACTGGTCAATAATCTTGACGGCCGTTATTCCGGCAGTGACTGGACCCGCACCCAGGGAAATCTGTTTTCAGCCATCCGCATGGAAAAGACCATGATTGGTTTGCTGCTGCTGATTATTGTGGCAGTGGCCGCGTTTAATATTATTTCGACACTGGTGATGGTAGTGACTGACAAGCAAGCCGACATTGCCATTTTACGTACCATGGGTGCCAAGCCGCGTACCGTTATGGCGATCTTTATGGTGCAGGGGTTATCGATCGGTATTGTGGGGGTGTTGCTTGGCACCGTGTTGGGTGTGGTGGCGGCGTTGTCTATTTCGGATCTGGTCGCTTGGGCAGAAAAATTATTTGGTTTTCAGATTCTCAGCTCCGATGTGTATTTCATCTCATATTTGCCGTCCCAGTTGCTGTTGAGTGATGTTGCGGTGGTGGTATCGGCATCGTTACTGTTGAGTTTTCTGGCCACTCTCTATCCATCCTGGCGCGCGTCCCGGATTCAGCCTGCGGAGGCGTTACGTTATGAATAATCCGATTCTGGTGGCGAAGGGGTTACGCAAGACTTACACCAGTGGCCCGCAGTCGGTCACCGTCTGGAAACAGGTGGATATTGAGCTGGGCGCCGGTGAAACCCTGGCGATTGTGGGGTCGTCCGGCTCTGGCAAAACCACCTTGTTGAATGTATTGGGTGGGCTGGATTCTCTGGATGAAGGGCAGGTACTGTTGGGGGGAGAAGATGTTCATGCGCTGGGTGAAGCAGCCCGTACCCGTTTACGTAACCAGAGCATTGGTTTTGTGTATCAGTTTCACCACCTGTTGCCGGAGTTTTCGGCGCTGGAAAACGTGATGTTGCCGCAGCTGCTGGCTGGCGTGGCGACGGCGGCTGCGGAACAACGGGCGCGGGAGTGTCTGGAGCGTCTGGGAATGGCGTCGCGCTGTGATCACAAGCCATCGGAATTGTCCGGTGGTGAGCGTCAGCGAACTGCTATTGCCCGGGCGATTGTCAATCGGCCAAAGCTGGTGTTGATGGATGAGCCGACAGGAAATCTTGATCAGCAAACCGCGGCCCAGGTTGAAGCTGTGATGTTGGAGTTGATTAAACAGGTGGATACCGCGTTTGTACTGGTAACCCACGACGAATCATTGGCGCGGCGTATGGACCGGTGTTTGCGGCTGAAAGAGCAGACGCTGGTATCCGTGGACCCGGTGATGGGCTGATATCAAGACTGGTCGTTGCTGTTGCGGCGATCGTCGCTGTCCTGTTCCGGAGGCTGGTTGTGATGCTCGTGGTGGCCGGTTACCACCTCTTTGACCACTTTTGGTACTCGGGCGGCGCGTTTTTTCCAGTTGTCCCAAACATGCTTGCGCCAACTCCAGTCAACAATAAAATAACTGGCGACACCCAGCACGATCCCGGTGGTCAGTGACCCAACGATCAGCGGTTCCCAGACCTGGGTCAGCTCAGTAAGCACCCAGTCCAGTGATAGCTCAATATGAAATTCTCGTGAGGGTGTGTTGAGAATCCAGGTGCCAAAGAGATAGGTCGTGTAAAAAATAGGGGGAATGGTCAGCGGATTACTGATCCACACCAGCCCCACAGAAATCGGCATATTGGCATTGGCATAAAAAGCAATCAGGGCGGCAATGCCCATTTGAAATGGTAACGGCAGAAACGCAGCAAACAGCCCGACCAAAAAAGCTCTGGCCACTGAACGACGATTCAGATGCCATAAATTCGGTTTGGCGAATAGCGGGGACAGGAACTGCAGTGACTTGTTGGCCTGGACCTGTTCCGGTGTCGGAAAAATGCGTTTGAGAAGTTTCTTTGGCATGAGAGCCGCCGTTGCTTGAATGCGCGGCGATTATGCCGATTCTGCCAGGGAGTGGCAATGCAACATCTATGTGTCGCGGCGGGTGCCGGCATCATTCTGGGGGTTATGGTTCCTTGGAGCGGTCTTTTTTTCGCGATAATCTGGATTCTTCTATGGCTTCTGCAGCGGACGAGTCATTCGTGTCGTACTGGAATAACGGTTCGCTGGCTGGTTGCGCTGGCCGTGATGTCATTCGCCAGTATCTATGGCCAACTCTGGTTGTCTTTGCAGCTCCAGCACCGCTTGCCTGCGTCTTTGGATCGTACCGATGTCGAGCTGGTGCTGGAGGTGATCGCCCGGGAAGGCGATAGTCTGCAAGCGGTATCGAGCCATGCCTCCACGTCACCAGCCGCCGATAAAAACAGACATGACAAACCGGCTGATGGTTATCAGAAAGTTACCGTTGCTGTAATACAGCAGCATCCGCTGGATGGCTTGGCTGGAGATCAGCAGTTGCCGCCATTACGACGTCTGGTCCTGGGTTATTACCAGGCCGAACCTGTGTTGCAGGTGGGCGATACACTGCGCGCCCAGGTCCGTTTGCGAGCCATTCGGGGGTTTGCCAATGGCTTGCCCTTTGATTATGAAGCCTGGATGTTGCGCCAGGGCATTGATGGCCGTGGTTATATCCGCTCGATTGCGGCCTCTGGTATAGCGATAGATAACGCAGCACCAGAGGTGTCCTTGCTGACACAATGGCGGCAGTACGGTCTGGAGCGACTGCAGCATATTCCCTCAGCGTCTGGCCGCCGCTGGGTAGCAGGCCTGGTATTTGGTATTCAGGATGCGTTCAGTCCGCGACACTGGCAATTGGCCCGGGATACCGGCACCTTGCATCTGTTGGTGGTGAGTGGCCTGCATTTGGGTTTGGTCGCTGGCGTGTGTGGTTTGCTGATGGGTCTGGTTGTCCGCTTGTTGGCACCTGTGTATGAAATAAATGCCGGGCGACGCTTGTGGGGCAGCGGCATATGGATCGCTACGGTGTGTCTTGTGTATGCGCTGTTGGCCGGGGCGGGCATCGCGTTGCAGCGGGCCTGGATTATGTTGCTGGTTGTGTTGCTGGTGATGGGCTTGCGCCGTCGACTGGCACCGGTGGCCGCGCTGTCTTATGCCTTTGTTATTGTGCTGCTGGTCAATCCTCTGATGTTTACCTCCGCAGGTTTCGGTTTTTCGATGATGGCAGTGGCGTCCTTATTGTTATTTCTGGGTGGCCGACGGGTTAATCTGTGGCAGGGATTATGGCTACCACAATGGCTGGTATTTCTGGGCTTGTTGCCTTTGATGCTGTGGTGGGGGCAGGCGGTGGGGTGGGTGCATTTACTGTGTAACGCAATTGCTATCCCTGTACTGGGGCTGGTGATGTTGCCACTGTCATTTTTGTTGCTGGTTTGGCCTGTGGACTGGGCTGTCGCTGCAATGGAACAGCTGGATGCTATCTGGTGGCTCGGATTGGAGCAGGCGCTTGAGTGGCCCTTGCCGGTTGTAACGTTTCTGCCCGACACGATATTGGCTGCAGTGCTGTTGTTGATGCTGCTGGTGTATTTGGGGTTACGGCCCGGGTTGTCCTTTCTGGTCATAAGTGTGGCGCTGGCGGTGGTGTTTTCTCCCCCGGGTTGGCATGCACCGGCCCCACCGCAGGTACGCTTGCTGGATGTGGGGCAAGGGCAGAGCTTGGTGGTCAGTGCCGGCGGCAAGGCATTGGTGTATGACCTGGGTGCTTCATTTGGTCCTGAATTCAGTGCTGCCGAATTTATGCTGTTGCCATCTTTGCGGCGTCTGGGGAATCCTGCAGTAACCGACCTGGTGCTGAGCCACAGCGATTCGGATCATGCTGGCGGTCTGAATATCTGGTTACAACAGCGAGCCAACAACGTCAGTGGTTTTAATGGCCATAACGCGCGTATCTGGCTGGGTCAGCCGCCAGCCGCTTATCGTCCCTTGATTCGGGATGCCGGGCTGACGTGGCCCCTGGCGTCGGTGCAAACCTGTCATGGGGATGATCGCTGGCGTTTATGGTCTGTGAATGTTCCCACCACCGCGTCGACAGGTTTTGTCGAGCCGATGGCTGTGCGTTTTCGTTTCTTGCGTACGGCTGAACATCTTCACGATAACGACAATGATGCCTCTTGTGTGCTGCAGCTTGAGTGGTTCGGGCGGCGGGTTCTGGTGCCCGGGGATATTTCCCGGCTGGCGGAGCAGGCATTGGTCGCACGTTATGGCAGCGAGTTGCGCTCCGATGTGCTGGTTGCGTCCCACCATGGCAGTGCCAGTTCCTCCTCCCGGTTGTTTTTGCAGCAGGTTGCGCCAGGGCAGGTGTGGATTTCTGCCGGATTCAACAACCGTTACCGGCATCCATCGATCAGCGTGATTGAGCGTCTGGAGCGTCTGGGTATCCCCTGGCTATCCACCATTGATCGTGGCGCAATCCGTATGGATCAGACCGGTACGGTGACGGCTGTCCGGGATGGCTGGGCACCGCCCTGGCGTCAACTCTGATGCTGGTGTTGCCGGTGATATCCGCTGGTTGGATAAAAACTGTTCGATTCGGCTGTGGGCAATGCTCTGTCGGAGATGTGACAGGGGTTTCAGGCTGTTGTGATGGTGGTGGCGATGGTCTTATGCAAGCTCTGGGCTTGTGCTAGAGTAGCGCGCAAATTGACTTATGGAGAGACTGTGCATGTTTGAGATCATCCAGAGCGGTGGTTGGATGATGGTACCAATCATTCTGTGTTCGGTACTGGCATTAGGCATCAGCGTTGAGCGTTTCTGGACGCTGCGTGTAGTACAGGTTGCGCCTCCTGATTTGTTGGCCAAAATCTGGTCATGGATGAAAAACAAGCAGTTGAATGCCGAGCGTATTCGCGAACTGCAGGAGTCTTGCCCGCTGGGACGGGTATTGGCTGCCGGGCTGGTAAATTCTCGCCATGGTCGTCAAATCATGAAAGAGAGCATCGAGGAAGTGGCTTCCCAGGAAATTCATATTCTGGAGCGCTATCTGAATGCCCTGGGCACCGTGGCCGCGGTTGCACCGCTGCTGGGTTTGCTGGGTACGGTGATCGGTATGATCAAGGTGTTTTCGGAAATCATGATCCAGGGCACCGGGCAAGCCAGTGTACTGGCCGGTGGTATCTCTGAGGCGCTGGTGACAACCGCGGCCGGGCTGATGATTGCGATACCCGCGCTGGTGTGTCATCGCATGTTGCAGCGTCGAATCGATGACATTGTGGTGTTTATGGAGCAGGAATCCATCAAGCTGGTCGATGTTCTTCATGGTGATCGGGAAGTGGTAGATAATTCAGAGGCCAGTCAGTGAATTTCAAACGCCAGCAGCGAGAAGAGGTGGCGGTTAACCTGACGCCTCTGATCGACATTGTTTTTTTGTTGCTGATCTTTTTTATGGTGTCGACCACCTTTACCCAGGAAAGCCACCTGAGTATCGATTTGCCTGAAGCCGCTGCCAGTGACAAGGCTGTACCAGCGGCATCGATCGAGGTCGTGGTCTCTGCCACCGGCGAATATTCCGTCAATGAACAGCAGCTGATCAATCAGCAGCTGGAAACCTTGAAACGGGCGATTTTCAAGGTGCTTGATGGCCGCAAGACCGCACCACTGATTATTACTGCCGATGCCAACGCGACACATGCATCGGTCGTCAAGGCGATGGATGCAGCGGGGCAGTTGGGATTGGTTAATATCAGTATTACCACCAGGCAGCCAAGCAATGGCAGTTGATCCTGAGCGTAATCCGGCGGACAAGGCACTGAAACAGCAAGACGTCAAAACACTCTACAAGCGCCTGTTACGTTATGTCTGGCCTCACAAGGGCGCATTTCTGATCAGTGTGCTGGGGCTGGCATTATACGCCTCGGCACAACCGGTACTGGCACATTTGATGGGCCTGGTTGAAGAAACCTTACGTGACCCGACCGAGCAGAAAATCCTGCTGTTGATCGGCTTGCTGATGGGGACGTTCTTTTATCGGGGTGTCGGTACGTTTCTGGGCAAGTATTTTATCGCCATTGTCGGCCGTAACGTTGTTCACTCCTTGCGGGTCGAACTGTTTGGTAAAATGACGCGGCTGCCAAGCGCCTTTTATGATGGTGAATCCAGTGGCCGCCTGATCTCCAGGGTCACCTTTGATGTGGATCAGGTGTCGGGTGCTTCAACCAGAGCCCTGACGACATTGATCCAGGAAGGTCTGACGGTCATTTTCCTGATGGGCTACCTGATTTATCTGGATTACACCCTGACACTGGTGTTTCTGGTGCTGGTACCGTTTATTGTTGCGGTGGTCGGGCTGGCGAGCCGGTTTTTCCGCCGTTACAGCCGTCGGGTGCAGCAGTCGGTAGGGGATGTCACCCAGGTTACTAACGACAGCATCAAGGGCTATCGCGAAGTGCGTACCTTTGGTGGCGTTGACTATGAACGCAGCCGGTTCACTGCCGCCAGCGAATACAATCGCAAGCAGGCGCTCAAGTTTGAGCTGACCAACGCCATCAGTGTGCCGTTGACCCAGCAGATCGTATCAATCGGGTTGGGGGTGATGATTTTTGTCATGTTCCAGCGCGTGGCTGCCGGCTCCATGACCAGTGCAGACTTTTTCCAGTTTATTACTGCTGCTTCCCTGATTGCCAAGCCATTGCGGGCGTTGACCGATATCAATGCCATGGTGCAGCGCGGCCTGGCCGCCGCAGAGTCCATCTTCACGGTGCTGGATGCGGATGAAGAGCGCGATACCGGCACCCAGACAATCGATCGGGCCAATGGCATCATGTCGCTGGAAAACGTGGTCTTGCAATATGCCGGAGCGGCGGAACCTGCGGTTAAATCGGTGAGTCTCGATATCACAGCGGGCACCTCGGTGGCGATTGTTGGTAAATCGGGCAGTGGCAAAACCAGTTTGGTGAACATGCTGCCTCGTTTCTATGATGTCAGTGACGGCGTTATTCGTCTGGATGGTATTGATCTGCGGGATCTGACTCTGGACAGCTTGCGGCGGCAAATCGCCATTGTCGGCCAACAGGTCACTTTGTTTGACGGCTCGGTGCGTGACAATATTGCCTATGGCCGGGCCGGGCAGTATACCGATGAGCAGGTGCTGGCGGCGGCGCGAGCTGCCCATGCGGATGAGTTTATCGAGCAATTGCCCAACGGGTACGATACCCGCCTGGGTGAAAATGGCGTATTGCTGTCCGGCGGCCAGCGTCAACGTATTGCAATCGCCCGGGCGATTCTGAAGGATGCCCCCGTGCTGATTCTGGATGAAGCCACCTCGGCACTGGATACCGGTTCCGAGCGCCATATTCAGGCCGCCATGGAAGAGGTCATGAAAGGGCGCACCACCTTTGTCATTGCCCATCGCCTCAGTACGATTGAACATGTCGACCGGATTCTGGTAATGGACAGCGGGCGGGTGGTTGAAGACGGCACGCATCTGGAGCTGTTGGAGCAGGGCGGCATCTACTCGCAGCTGTATCTGATGCAGTTCGGCTCGGAAGGCAAGCATGTCTGATGGCGTAAAGCAGACCAATGGCCTGGCGCACTGGATCGAGCGCCACTGGTACCGGTCGCCGTTATTCAATATCTGGCTGTTGCCACTGCAAGGGCTGTTCTGGCTGGCCGTTACGTTGCGGCGCTTTTTCTATGCGCTGTTGCCACCCCTGTCATCGGCGGTCCCTGTGATCGTGGTGGGCAATATCAGTGTGGGTGGTACTGGCAAAACCCCTCTGATCATCTGGTTGGCTAATCGCGCCCAGGAAATGAATATGCGTGTTGGCATTGTCAGTCGTGGTTATGGCGGTGAGACGGACAACTACCCTTTGGAAGTGCGGCAAGATACCCCGGCCAGTGAATGCGGCGATGAGCCAAAATTACTGTTTGAGCGCCTGGGATGCCCCGTGGTGGTTGATCCCCAGCGCAAACGGGCGGTTGACTATCTGGCTGGCAAGGTCGACCTGGTATTGAGTGATGATGGCCTGCAGCATTACGCCATGGCACGAGTCGCCGAGCTGGTTGTTGTTGATGGCGAACGGGGTTTTGGTAACGGCTGGTTATTACCTATCGGGCCATTACGTGAACCTGAAACCCGGCTCGACAGTGTCGATCGGGTGATTGTGAACGGCAAGGATTTCGTGCTGCAACCGTTGGCGATGATTAATGCGATCACGGCTGAGCGTATGGATCTGCTAACCTTGGCGAATGAAGAGGTTCACGCCGTCGCGGGGATTGGCCACCCGGAACGGTTTTTCAATACTTTGCGACAGCTGGGCCTGACACCCCTTGAACACCCGTTTGCGGATCATCATCCTTTTACTGCGAATGATCTGGCTTTTGACGATAACAAGCCGGTGGTGATGACCGAAAAGGACTGGGTAAAATGCCAGTCCTTTGTAACTGAAAATTGCTGGTACGTACCGGTGGATGCAGTGCCTGACCGTTCTACCCGGCAGGCTCTGGATACCTTGCTGACAACCTGGGGAGAGAAATACCATGGATAAACAACTACTGGCGATGCTGGTATGCCCACTGTGCAAGGGCAAGCTGAAATACGATGCTGAAGCACAAGAATTGTTATGCACCTTCGATGGCCTGGCTTTCCCTATTGTTGATGGTGTGCCGGTTATGCTTGAAGGTGAAGCTCGCCGTCTGTCGGTTGACGAAAAGCTCGACAAATCCCAATCAGCCACGACTGCCCAGCCATAATGACCGTGACGGCTACACCACAACTGTCGGTGCTATTTGTTTGCCTGGGTAATATTTGTCGTTCACCGACCGCTCACGGCGTTTTCCAGAAAATGGTGGATAACGCCGGATTATCCGATCGAGTGCGCATAGACTCAGCTGGTACGGCTGCCTGGCATATCGGCAAGTGTCCGGATTCGCGGGCAATCAGTGCCGCGGCTGGCCGCGGGTATAACCTGTCGGTACTGAAAGCACGGCAAGTGATCGCTGAAGACCTGCAGGTGTTTGACTATGTGTTGGCGATGGACAGTGCCAACCTGGTCGAATTGCAACAGCTCGCCAGGGAACAACAAGGCTTACAGACTGATGGCGCTATAGTGACAACGCCATCCCGGTTTTTACAGTTTGCGCACAATACTCCGTTGCTGGATGTGCCGGATCCGTATTATGGCGGAGATGATGGCTTCGACCAGGTGCTGGACATGGTTGAAGATGGCTGTCGAGGCTTGCTGGCAGAGATTCGACGGCAGTCAGGGCTTGTCTCTTGATTTGCGCCAACGTGGATATGTCGGCCATGAACACCTTGGCTTTACCGGGGCGCAGCGAATTTTTTGCTCGTTTTGGCGATCTTTCCGATCTGTTGGAGCACATGGAATGGGCGGCTAGCCACCAGCTCCCCATTCGCATGATTGGCGGCGGCAGTAATGTACTGATGCCGGCTCAAGTTAATGGACTGGTATTACAATCGGCGATGACCGCTGTCACGGTTCGTACGTGTACTCAAGAGACACTGACCGTCGCCGTTGATGCTGGCATGAATTGGCATGACTGGGTATTAAACAGTACGACGTTTGGCCATGGGCTGGAAAATCTGGCACTGATTCCCGGTACTGTTGGTGCCGCGCCGGTACAGAATATTGGTGCTTATGGCGTGGAAGTCGCTGAATTGATCGAGCAGGTTGAAGGCTTTCAGATCAGTACGCGGCAGTGGCGTATTCTCTCCCGTCAGGCCTGCCGGTTTGATTATCGGGATTCCATTTTTCGCCATGAACTGGCCAATGATTTTATTGTTGTACGGGTGGTGTTTGCACTCAAGCGACAGTTTTCGCCCAACCTTTCTTATACGCCGTTGGCCCAGTGGGCAGCAGAGCAGGCTTGTGTTGCTGGTCGAATGACGCCAGAGAACCTGATTGCTGCAGTATGTGCTATTCGACAATCCCGCTTGCCCGATCCGGCGCAGCTACCCAATGCCGGATCTTTTTTCAAAAACCCACTGGTATCGACCGCTGTCGCTGATGGTCTGAAATCCCGTTACCCAGACTTGCCGGTTTATTCCGCTCGCTTGCCACAACAACGAAAACTGGCGGCGGGGTGGCTGGTTGATCAGTGTGGCTGGAGAGGGAAATCATTGGGGCCGGTCCGTATGCATCAGCAGCAAGCACTGGTATTGACTGCCCCGGAAACCGCCACCCTGGTACAGGTGCAGGCATTGCAACAGGCCGTGGTTGATTCGGTATGGCGGCGTTTTGGGGTCAGGTTGGAACCCGAGCCACAGATCTTCGGCGCGTGAGGTCTGGACTGGGCAAGGTGTACCGCTGTTGGGTATGTTCCGTTACTGGATAGCAAGCCGTAGCGGAAACTGTTTTAGCACCAGGCCATCGTCCTCGCTCCAGCGGATCATCCAGCCATCTTGTTCACTCCAGTCTCCCAGTACCCAGCGTTGTCGCCATTTGCCCTGGTGTTGCCACTCATGGGTGGCGGGGCGGTGGGTATGGCCATGAATCATGATATCGACCCCGGCATCGTCCAGCGCCTTGTCTACTTCGGAGAGGGTGACATCCATAATGTCATTGTCTTTCATTTGGCCGCTTTTCTGACTCTGCTCGCGCGCCTGGCGGGCGAAGGCGATACGCTCGTCGATGCTCTGGCTGAGGAATTGCTGTTGCCATTGCGGGTTGCGGAACATGTGCCGCACCTGTTGGTATTCCAGATCACGGGTACAGAGACTGTCACCATGAAGTAACAGGATGGGTGCATTGCCCAGTGTGATGGTGGCGTACTCATCCAGCAGCTGACTACCGGTGCGCTGGCAGAAGTCAGCACCAATGAGGAAGTCGCGATTACCATGCATGATATAAACGGCGCAATGGCGCTGGCTTAATGCCGCCAGCGCCTGCTCTACCTGGCGAGTCAGCCCGGTAGCAATATCATCCCCGATCCAGACCTCAAAAAAATCTCCCAGAATATACAAGGCCTCGGCATCGACCAACTGGTTGATGAACGACAAAAAACCGGCAGTAATGGCGGGTTTTTCTGATGTCAGGTGCAGGTCGGAGATGAAATAGACAGCCATTAGTCGATAATTTCCATTTTCTCGATCAAAACGTCTTCGACTGGTACATCACCATGGCCCAGCTTGTTGGTGGTCTCAACCGCCTTGATACGGTTGACCACTTCCATGCCTTCGACGACTTCGCCGAATACGCAATAACCCCAGCCCTGCATGTTTTTGCCAGTATGGTTCAGGAAGTCATTGTCCTTGACGTTGATAAAGAACTGGCTGCTGGCGGAGTGAGGATCCATGGTACGAGCCATGGCCAGTGTGCCGGTGGTATTTTTCAGGCCGTTGTCTGCTTCGTTCTTGATTGGTTCCTTGCCTTCCGGTTTTTCGGTCATGCCGGGCGTAAATCCACCGCCCTGAACCATAAAGTTATCGATGACACGGTGGAAAATCAGGCCGTCATAAAAACCGTCTTTGACATAGCTTTCAAAGTTGGCTGCTGTTATCGGGGCTTTTTCGTGGTTCAGCTCAATCTTGATATCGCCGAAGTTGGTTTTAAGCAGAATCATATAACTGTCTTCCGGTTGTTGAATCACTGGAGCGTGATACGTATGAATTCGTGTAACACATGCGTGTTCGGGTGCGTATAATAGCGCCTTTTTTACGGGCTTACAGCGTTGCAAATGCTTGTCTGGCATGAGGAAATGCCATTCTGGTGGCTGCAGCGCCCTGCGAGCCAATTATTTTTTGCTTTAAGGTGGTTATGACAGACGCTCCTGCTCGTGGTAACAACTTCGTTGCCAAAATCATTGAAGAAGATCTCGCCGGTGGCAAAGTACAACGGGTGGTTACCCGTTTTCCACCCGAGCCCAACGGCTATTTGCATGTTGGTCATGCAAAATCCATCTGCCTGAATTTCGGCGTAGCGGAGCAGTTTGGCGGTGGTTGCAATTTGCGTTTTGATGACACCAACCCGGAAAAGGAAAGCCAGGAGTTTATCGATGCCATCAAGGCTGATGTGCAATGGCTTGGCTTTCAATGGCAGGGCGACATCCACTACGCTTCAGATTATTTTGATCAGCTGCACGAGTGGGCGCTGCATCTGATTCGCACCGGCAATGCCTATGTGTGTGACTTGAGCGCAGAAGAGGCACGCCAGTACCGCGGCACCCTGACAGAGGCGGGTAAAAACAGCCCGTACCGGGAGCGCAGTGTGGATGAAAACCTGGCGCTGTTCGAAAAAATGCGGCTGGGTGAATTTGACGAAGGCGCCTGTGTGTTACGTGCCAAAATAGATATGGCCTCGGGCAATATGAACTTGCGCGACCCGATCATCTACCGTATTCGCAAGGTGTCCCATCATCAGACCGGGGACAAGTGGTGTATTTATCCGACCTACGACTTTACCCATGGTCAGTCGGACGCCATTGAAGGCGTGACGCATTCCGTCTGTACGCTGGAGTTTGAAGATCACCGGCCATTGTACGAGTGGTTTATTGCCCATCTGCCGGTACCGGTAGAGCCAAAACAGTATGAATTTGGTCGCCTGAATCTTGATTATACCGTTACCTCGAAGCGTAAACTGAAAGCACTTGTTGATAACCAGATCGTTAGTGGCTGGGATGACCCACGCATGCCAACCATTTCAGGTATGCGTCGCCGGGGCTTTACCCCGCGTTCCATCCGTAATTTCTGCGATATGATCGGTGTTACCCGCTCCGATGGTCTGGTCGACGTCGCCATGCTGGAACATGCCGTGCGTGATGACCTGAATCGTCATGCGCCGCGAGCCATGTGTGTGATCAATCCACTCAAGGTGGTAATTGAGAATCTTGCCGAAGATCATCTGGAAATGCTGAGTGCGGACTACCACCAGGAGCTGGATCTGGGCAGTCGCGCAATGCCCTTTACTCGTGAGTTGTTTATTGATCAAGACGACTTCAAGGAAGAGTACAGCAAGAAGTTCAAGAAGAAATTCACCCCCGGCAAGCGCATTCGCCTGCGTCATGGCTATGTAATTGAAGCCACGGATTACGAGAAAAACGACGCCGGACAGGTTGTATTGGTACGCGCCCAGCTGATTGAAAACACTCTGGGTGTGGACCCTGAAGACGGCAACAAGCCCAAAGGGGTTGTGCATTGGGTCTCGGCGAGTCACGGCGTACAAGCTGAATTGCGCCTGTACCAGCGGCTGTTTACCCATGTAACGCCAGACAAGGCTGAAGGCGATCTGATGGAGCTGATCAATCCGGAATCACTGACGGTTGTGCATGGCTGGATTGAGCCGGCATTGGCATCCATTGCCCCTGAAACGCACTTCCAGTTTGAACGTGAAGGGTATTACGTTTCTGACCAGAAAGATCATACCGCTGCAGCGCCTGTGTTTAACTTGACGATTGGCCTGCGTGAAGACAAAGAACTGAAAAAGGATTAAACCCTGTTATGACATTGTCCGTTTACAACACCCTGACCCGTCAAAAAGAGGTGTTTACACCCCTGGTGCCCGGAAAGGTTGGCATGTACGTCTGTGGCATGACAGTTTACGACTACTGTCACCTGGGCCATGCCCGGGTGATGATTGCCTTTGATGTGATTGCGCGGTATTTGCGCCATCGTGGCTTTGAAGTCAACTATGTTCGCAACATCACCGACATCGATGACAAGATCATCACTCGGGCCAATGAAAATGGCGAAGCATTCAATGTGCTGACTGAGCGGTTTATTGATGAGATGCATAAGGACTCCGCATCACTCGGGATCGAAATGCCCGATGCGGAGCCACGTGCAACAGCCCATATCGACGATATTGTTGCCCTGATTGAGACCCTGATTGACAAAGGCTTTGCCTATCCTGCAGCCAATGGCGATGTGTATTACTCGGTACGCAAGTTCGACGGCTATGGCAAGTTGTCGGGCAAGGTACTGGATGAACTGGAAGCGGGTGCGCGGATCGGTGTTGACGAACACAAGCAGGATCCTCTCGACTTTGTGTTGTGGAAGTCAGCCAAACCGGACGAGCCACACTGGGAGTCACCCTGGGGGATCGGCCGCCCTGGCTGGCATGTCGAGTGTTCTGCCATGTCCAAATGCTGCCTGGGGAATACCTTCGATATTCATGGTGGAGGGCCAGATCTGAAATTCCCACACCATGAAAACGAAATTGCCCAGTCCGAGGCCGCCAATGGAGCGCATTACGTCAATACCTGGATGCATGCCGGGGCGGTGCGGGTTGATGGTGAAAAGATGTCCAAGTCATTGGGTAACTTTTTTACAATCCGCGAAATTCTCGACAAGTACCCTGCTGAAGTTGTGCGTTTTTTGCTGCTGTCGAGCCAGTATCGCAGTGCGATCAACTACAGCGAAGAGAGCCTGAAGGAATCACACACTCGTCTGGAGCGATTCTATAATGCCCTGGATGGAGTTGAGGTTGGTGCTATCGAAGATGTGGAAAATGATTTTTCTGCACGTTTTCATGCAGCAATGGATGATGACTTCAACACCCCGGAAGCAATTGCCGTGCTGTTTGAGTTGGCGCGGGCCATTAATAAGGCCGAGGGGGCAGAGCAGGCAGCACTGGCCGGGCAATTACGTTATCTGGGGTCGGTTTTGGGGTGCTTGCAGTCGGAGCCGAAAGATTTTTTCCAGGCTGGTGCTGGAGATGAAGCCGACTGGATTGAAACCATGATCCAGCAGCGACTGGATGCCAAGAAAGCCAAGGACTTTGCCGCGGCTGATGCGGTGCGGGATACGCTGGCTGCCAAGGGAATCGTATTGAAAGATGGGCCGGAAGGAACGACCTGGATCAAGCAGTAGTCGACCACAGCCTGATCTGTTGATCCTTCACGTCTGATAGCGATCCTGATGAACACAACAGCCCGGCATGTCCGGGCTGTTGTGTTTCTTGTTTACTGTATGGGCTGTCTGGCAGGGAGCGTCTGTAACGGCCTCAGGTATGCAGGTTTTCGCAGGCAAACAAGGTGTTTTCCAGTAGTTTGGCGCGTGTCATTGGCCCCACACCGCCCGGAACCGGGGTGATGTATGACGCACGGCTGGCGGCCTCGGCAAATTCAATATCACCAATCAAGCGGCCTTCTGGTGTGCGATTGATGCCCACATCAATCACGATTGCCCCTTCCTTGATCCATTCGCTATCGACAATACCGGGCTTGCCAACGGCAACCACCAACAAGTCGGCCTGGCGTACGTGTTGCTCTAGGTTTTGGGTAAAGCGATGGCAAGTAGTAACGGTGCAGCCACGCAATAATAATTCAAGCCCCATTGGTCGCCCAACGATATTGGATGCCCCCACGACAACCGCGTGCATGCCCGCCAGTTTTTTGCCAGTGCTGTCGAGCAAATCAATAATACCCGCTGGAGTACAAGGGCGGAGCAGGGGGATGCGCTGGGCAAGGCGACCCATATTAAACGGATGAAAGCCGTCGACATCCTTGGTTGGGTCGATGCGTTCAAGAATCTCGTCGGCTCGCAAACCATCGGGGAGGGGGAGTTGCACCAGAATGCCATCGATGGTGGCATCGTCATTCAGCTGCTCAATCAGTGTCAGCAGTTCCTGTTGCGTGGTGCTTGCTGGCAGGTCATAGGCCTTGCTGGCAATACCAACCTGCTCGCAGTCCCGGCGTTTGTGGGCGACATACACTTGAGAAGCGGGATCTTCTCCTACCAGGATAACAGCCAGCCCTGGCAGGCGTTTGCCTTGCTGTTGGCGCTCGGTAACCTGTTGCTGGATGTGCGTGCGGATAGCTTCCGCTCTGGCGTTACCGTCAATCAGTTGTGCGGTCATGAAATGAAAAACCTGTTGTAGAGATGTATCTGTTGCAATTTTCTCACGCCCACGAGGGAAAACAAAGCGACAGCTAAATGACTGATCAGTTATCAGGCAGTTTCTCGCCAAAAGCAGTGAAGTATTTGTTTTATCGAAATATTTTCAAATTCTGGTTGACCTGCTGGCAGGTCATCTATAATATGCGCAGCCACTTGGGAGGGTCGGCAAAACACTGACTGTTGCAAGTAGTGTGACGGGGTATAGCGCAGTCTGGTAGCGCGCCTGGTTTGGGACCAGGATGTCGGGAGTTCGAATCTCTCTACCCCGACCATTTAATCTCGAAGGTTAGATGGACATGCGCCCGTAGCTCAATTGGATAGAGCACCGGCCTTCTAAGCCGGGGGTTGCAGGTTCAAGCCCTGCCGGGTGCGCCAATAGCATCCCGAGCATGATATGGTGGCCGTAGCTCAGTTGGTAGAGTCCAGGATTGTGATTCCTGTTGTCGCGGGTTCGATCCCCGTCGGCCACCCCATTTTCAAGTCTTGTTTGTCTTTTCTTCTTCCTGTCAGCTTCTTCGTATCGACACCTTTGGGTCAGTTGCTCTTCGCTGCTTTCTGCCTTCAGGCTCTTTCTCTGTATTTTTATTGTCCCAGTACTCTTGCTGATTGCTTTTTTTGTTTCTGCAATTTGCAGTGGTTTGTTTTCTCTCGTTTATTCGTCCTCTGGCTTGCGTTATACTCCGCGGCTTTCTGAATCGGCGACCGGTATTTTCCGGTAGTGATCGTAAAAAACACTTTATCTGAGAGGCATCTATGCAAGTGTCCATCGAGACAACCAGTGGTCTTCAGCGTTGTATGACCATTGGCGTTCCTGCTGCGGAAGTAGAACCAAAAGTAACAGCAGAGCTGAAAAAGCTGGCCAAAGGTCGTCGCATTGATGGTTTTCGTCCGGGCAAGGTTCCTCTTGCAGTGATCAAACGTATGTTTGGTCAGCAAGCGCGTTATGAAGCTGTCTACCAGCAAATGCAGCAGTCTTTCTTTCAGGCTGTGCAGGAGCAAGCGCTCAAGCTGGCAGGAATGCCCAGTTTTGAACCTGTGGTAAACGAAGACGGCAAGGATCTTGAGTTCAAGGCAACCTTCGAAGTGTATCCAGAAGTTGCTCTGGGTGATTTTGCTGAGCTGTCCATTGAGCAAAAGACAGCCACCGTATCCGATGACGATATGGAAAAAATGGTGGAGACCCTGCGTCAACAAAACACCACCTGGACAGAAACCGATGCCGCTGCTGAAGATGGCGATCGTGTTGTTATCGATTTTGAAGGCTTTGTCGATGGTGAAGCATTCGAGGGTGGCAAAGCTGAAGGCCACACCCTGACTTTGGGATCTGGCTCCATGATTCCAGGTTTTGAGGCTGCAATTGTCGGCTTTGTCGCTGGCGATGAAAAAACCATTGATGTGAACTTCCCTGACGATTACCACAAGGAAGAGCTCAAGGGTAAGCCAGCACAATTCAAGATCACTGTGCAAAAAGTCGAGAAGGGCGAACTGCCTGAAATGAACGAAGCCTTCTTCAATACCTTCGGCGTAGAAACCGCTGATGAAGCCGAGTTCCGCGCTGAAATTCGCACCAATATGGATCGCGAATTGAAACGTGCTCTGCGTACTCTGACCAAGCAACAAGTGATCGATGCATTGGTTGCCAGCAACGAAGTTGATGCACCAACCCCTCTGATTGACCAGGAAATTGATCGTCTGCGCCAGCAGGCAGTCAAGCAGTTTGGCGGTCAAATGGATGCCTCACAACTGCCTGCCGAGATTTTCAAAGGCCAGGCTGAACAACGCGTCAAGGTTGGTCTGTTGATGAATGCTGCTATTGAAGCCGCCGACATGAAGCCATCCGATGAAAAAGTCGCTGAGCTGATTGAAGAAATTGCTTCTACTTACCAGGACCCTGAACAGGTTCGTGAGTATTACTCCAGCAATGCTGAACAAAAATCACAGATCCAATCATTGGCTCTGGAAGATCAATTGATCGAAAAAGTGTTAGCGGCTGCTACCGTTTCCGTGGTTGAAACCTCGTACGAAGACGTTATTCGCGCTGCCAATGCCAACCAAGCAATGTAATAGTTGGTATCTTGGGGACTGACAGATTCGTCTCCAATGGCTACACTCAAAAACAGCCGCTACATAGCGGCTGTTTTTGTAATGATGGTTCGATACTGGTTTTGTATGGGAGTAATTTTATGAATGACCAATTCACTCAGGGATCGGAAGTGATCCAGAATGCCCTGGTTCCTATGGTAGTAGAGCAGTCTGCTCGCGGTGAGCGCTCTTACGATATCTACTCCCGTTTGCTGAAGGAGCGGGTGATTTTTCTGGTAGGGCCTGTGGAAGATCACATGGCCAATCTGGTCGTGGCTCAACTGCTGTTTCTTGAGTCTGAAAATCCGGACAAAGATATTCACCTGTATATCAACTCACCGGGTGGTTCGGTTTCTGCTGGCATGTCGATTTATGACACCATGCAGTTTATCAAGCCGGACGTCAGCACCATGGTTATTGGCCAGGCCTGTAGCATGGGAGCCTTTCTGCTGGCTGCCGGGGCAGCAGGCAAGCGCTACAGTGTGCCGAACTCACGGGTAATGATTCACCAGCCAAGCGGTGGTGCCCAGGGTCAGGCAACGGATATTCAAATTCATGCTCGCAATATCCAGCATACCAAGGAACGTCTCAACAGCATTCTGGCGCATCATACTGGCCAGAAATACGAGACAGTTGCGGCGGATACCGAGCGCGACAACTTTATGACTGCCGATATGGCACTTGAATATGGCCTTATTGACAAGGTTTTGACCCATCGAGGTCAATAAAATTGACCAAACGATGGCCGACAGGCTTGAAACTCGACCATTGTGCACCTATATATGAATGCTATGTACCAGAATGAGGCAGTCGAATGACCGACGATACTAAAGGCAAAGGCGAAGACGGCGGCAAGCTGCTCTACTGTTCGTTTTGCGGTAAGAGTCAGCATGAAGTGCGCAAGCTGATTGCCGGGCCTTCGGTGTTTATTTGCGATGAATGTGTTGATTTGTGTAATGACATTATTCGTGAAGAAGTCCAGGAGACCGATAACAAGGGCGGTTCTGACACCCTGCCTACGCCACAGGAAATTCGTCTGACTCTGGATGAATACGTTATTGGTCAAGATAAAGCCAAGGTGGTTTTGGCTGTGGCGGTTTACAATCACTACAAGCGTCTGCGCTTTGGTGAAGGTAAAGGCAAAGGGAAGGGCGATGTTGAGCTATCCAAGAGTAATATCCTGCTGATTGGCCCAACGGGCAGCGGCAAGACATTGCTGGCAGAAACACTGGCTCGCTTGCTGAATGTACCATTTACCATTGCTGATGCCACTACACTGACAGAAGCGGGTTATGTGGGCGAAGATGTAGAAAACATCATTCAGAAATTACTGCAGAAGTGTGACTACGATGTTGAGCGCGCCCAGCGAGGCATTGTGTATATCGATGAGATTGACAAGATTTCACGTAAATCCGACAACCCGTCAATCACACGTGATGTATCAGGCGAGGGGGTTCAGCAAGCATTACTGAAGCTCGTCGAGGGGACTGTTGCATCCGTGCCGCCACAAGGTGGTCGAAAACACCCGCAGCAAGAATTTCTACAGGTGGACACCTCCAATATCCTGTTTATTTGCGGAGGAGCCTTTGCCGGACTGGATCAAATTATTCGGGATCGGTCTGAGCGTAGTTCCATTGGCTTTGTGGCTACCGTTAAAGGCAAGGAAGACCAGAAATCAATTGGTGCAGCATTACGCGAAGTAGAACCCGTTGATCTGGTTAAATTTGGTTTGATTCCTGAGTTTATTGGCCGTTTGCCGGTTGTGGCAACGCTGGATGAACTCGACAAGGATGCCTTGATCCGGATTCTGACCGAACCAAAAAATTCACTGGTTCGTCAATTCCAGAAGTTGTTTGAGATGGAATCAGTAGAGCTTGATATTCGCGACTCGGCTCTCGATGCCATTGCCAATTGCGCAATGGAAAGAAAGACCGGCGCGCGAGGATTGCGATCGATTCTGGAAGGAGCCTTGTTGCAGACCATGTACCGAGTGCCTTCTGAACCGGATATCAGCAAGATTGTTATCGAAGATAGCGTTATTAATGGTATCGCTGAACCCATCATGATTTATGAGAGTGGCGATGTCGCCATGGCCTCTTCAGAAAGCGATTAACACTTTCCTGAAAAACAATAAAAAGGAGCCATTGGCTCCTTTTTATTTGTTTGTTGCTTGTTTTTAACGGGCACAACCCCCACTCTCAGAATATTGCTTTGTAGCAGAGACCTAATCTGATGAATCAAGAAGTATTACCTCTCTTGCCACTGCGTGACGTAGTGGTCTTTCCCGCCATGGTTATTCCCTTGTTTGTGGGGCGGGAAAAATCAATCAATGCTCTGGAAGAAGCGATGGCGGGCGACAAACGCATCATGCTTATTGCCCAGAAGGACGCCTCTGATGATGCCCCTGGCATTGAAGGGCTCCATAGCGTTGGAACAGTAGCCACCATCCTGCAGCTACTTCGCCTCCCTGACGGCACTGTCAAAGTGCTGGTTGAAGGTGAAGAGCGTGCCTCACTGGAACGTCTGATCGATGAGAGTGACTTGTTCCGTGGCCAGGTTGTACCAGCCGGAACACGCATCCCGGATGAACGCGAGAACGAAGTACTGACCCGCTCCTTGACCGGGCACTTTGAGCAGTATGTACAGCTGTCCAAAAAAGTACCCAGTGAAGTGCTTTCCACCATCTCCGGTGTTGAGGATGTCAGCCGTCTGAGTGACACCATTGCCGCCCATATCTCTCTCAAACTGGAAGAGAAACAGGCTGTGCTGGAAATGTTCGACCCCAAAGAGCGGGTTGAGCACCTGATGGAATTGATGGAATCTGAAATCGACCTGCTCAAGGTCGAGAAGCGGATTCGTGGTCGCGTAAAAAAACAGATGGAAAAAAGCCAGCGCGAGTACTATCTGAATGAGCAAATGAAAGCCATCCAGAAAGAACTCGGTGATCTGGAAGACGGCAGCAATGAGTTTGATGAGCTGACCGAAAAAATTGAAAAGGTTGGCTTGACCACAGAAGCCAAGGAAAAGGCCGAAGCAGAATTACGCAAACTGCGCATGATGTCACCGATGTCGGCTGAAGCTTCCGTTGTCCGGGGCTACCTGGACTGGTTGCTGAATCTGCCGTGGAAAAAACGTTCACGACTGAATCATGACCTGGTTCGCGCCCGGGATATCCTCGATGCCGACCATTACGGTCTGGAAGAAGTCAAAGAACGCATCCTTGAATACCTGGCGGTCCAGAATCGCGTCAAAAAGGTCAAAGGTGCAGTCCTGTGTCTGGTGGGCCCGCCGGGTGTTGGTAAAACCTCGTTGGGCAAATCCATTGCCCGGGCGACCAACCGGCAGTTTACCCGCATGTCTTTGGGTGGTGTTCGGGATGAAGCTGAAATTCGTGGCCATCGCCGTACCTATATCGGCTCCATGCCAGGCAAGCTGGTCCAGCGCATGACCAAGGTTGGTGTGCGCAACCCCTTGTTCCTGCTGGATGAAATCGACAAAATGGGGATGGACAACCGCGGTGACCCGGCTTCTGCCTTGCTGGAAGTGCTGGACCCAGAACAAAACAACACATTTGCAGATCACTACCTTGAGGTGGATTATGATCTGTCGGATGTCATGTTTGTCTGCACATCCAACAGCATGAATATTCCCGGGCCTTTGCTGGATCGTATGGAAGTCATTCGTATTCCAGGGTACACCGAGGCTGAGAAGGTGAATATTGCCCAGCGCTACCTGTTGCCAAAGCAGATCAAGCAAAACGGCCTTAAAGCCGATGAGATTGAGCTGCCAGAATCACAGTTGCGCAGCATTATCCGGCACTACACCCGTGAGGCGGGTGTGCGAGGGCTTGAACGTGAACTGGCCAAGCTTTGTCGCCGTGTAGTCAAGACCAATATGCTGAGCCAGACAACCGCTACCTGCGTGATTACCGAAGAGTTGCTGGAAGAATTCCTCGGTGTTACCAAATACAGCTACGGCCTGGCTGGAGCCAGTAACGAAGTTGGACAAGTAACCGGACTGGCCTGGACATCGGTCGGTGGCGAATTATTGACACTGGAAGCGGCGGCCACTCCTGGCAAGGGACGGATCATCAAGACCGGCTCGCTGGGTGACGTGATGCAGGAATCCATTCAGGCGGCCCTTACGGTCGTCAGAAGTCGCGCCCCTGGCATGAAAGCGGATGTCGAGTTTTTTGAAAAGAACGATATCCATGTTCACGTACCGGAAGGCGCTACTCCGAAAGACGGCCCCAGTGCCGGGATCGGCATGGCAACCGCACTGGCATCCGTATTGACCGGCATTCCGGTTAAGGCTGAAGTTGCCATGACAGGGGAGATCACCCTGCGCGGCAAGGTGCTGGCGATTGGTGGCTTGAAAGAGAAGCTGCTGGCCGCGCATCGTGGAGGCATCAAAACGGTTATTATTCCTCGAGAGAATGAAAAAGACCTCAGGGATATACCGGAAAATATCAAGCAAGACCTGACGGTTGTTGCTGTAGACTGGATCGACGAGGTTCTGGATTTGGCGCTTGAGTCAAGCCCTGATGGTGTTTCGGCACCAATTGTTCCGACAGATGATGCAAGCGTCAGCAAGGACGAGGGTTCTCGCCCAAAGACGCACTGAGTCTGCTTGACGGTGCATAACCCAGTTGGTATAAATCGACGCTCTTTAATTTCCTGTAGCGATCGCCCAGTCGCATAACAAGAATCTAATATTGCACACAGAGTGAGGGGAAAAGTGTGAATAAGTCCGAATTAATCGACGCCATTGCCGCATCAGCTGATATTCCAAAGGCAGCTGCTGGTCGCGCACTGGATGCCATGATAGAAAGTGTTGGTACTGCGCTAAAAGACGGTGATCAGGTTGCCCTGGTTGGATTCGGTACATTTTCGGTGAAAGAGCGCGCAGAACGTACAGGCCGCAACCCTCAAACCGGTGAACCAATTCAGATCAAGGCTGCCAAAGTGCCTGGATTCAAGCCAGGGAAAGCGCTTAAGGATGCCGTTAACTAAGCTGTCAGAATGATTTGACACACTGACTGGCAAGGCGGTCTGGCATGCCGGACAGGGTAGTTACAGCAGGTTTTTACCTTGTTGTACTACCTACCCAGATAAAAGAGCGCATCCTGGATGCGCTTTTTTTATGTTGCTGTAGCGAATACCCGGAGGAAGCATGCTACAAACAATGCGTAATAGTGCCCAAGGCATTATTGCCAAGGTCATCGTATTTTTTATTATTCTTGTCTTCGCCCTGTGGGGTGTTGAAGGCATTGTCAATATTGGTTCTGGCGAAACGCCAGTCGCCGAAGTCGGTGGTGTCGAGATACTGGAGCCTGATATCCAGCGACTGATTGAGCAGCAAAAGGCCAACTTGCGCCGCCAGTTTGGCGAGCAATTTGATGAAAACCTGTTTAATGACCAGTTGTTACGTGAATCAGCGCTTGATCAGCTGATCCAGCAGCGAGTTGACGCCGTACAGGCTGATCGCTTTGGTCTGTATGCCTCCACCAGCGTGGTTGATCAGGCTATTGTCAATATTCCGGCTTTTCAACTGGACGGCCGTTTCAACAAGGAACAGTTTCTCAGCGTATTGCGTATGAACGGCTGGACGCCGCTGACATTTCGAGCCAGCTTGGGCGAAGATCTGAAAGTAAACCAGGCACAGCAAGCATTGACCATGACGTCCATTCCGACGCCATATCAAACTCGCCTTAGCGCCATGCTGAACGGAGAGCTGCGCACGGTTTCCTATGTTGAAATTCGTGCCCAGGATTTGATGGATGACATCGAACTCTCTGATGAAGACGTGCAAACCTACTACGATGACAACAGTTCCCGCTTCCAATCGCCAGAGCAGGCCCGTATTCGTTATGTCGGTTTTGACCGCGCAGCACTGGCCGCCGCAGAAGAGGTCTCTGAGGATGAAATCAAGGCCGCTTACGATGATTACCTGAATGAGCTATCCGCCAAGGAACAACGCAGTTCCCGTCATATTCTGGTTGAAGTCAGTGATGAGCGTTCCAGTGAAGAAGCCTTGGCCAAGGCAAATGAACTGAAAGCAGAACTGGATGCTGGTGCTGATTTTGCCGAACTGGCACAAACCAGTTCCGATGATATTGCCAGTGGCAGCAGTGGGGGTGATCTGGGTTATATCAGTCACGGTACCTTTGTGCCGGAGTTTGAAACGGCTCTGTTTGCGATGCAGCAAGGGGATATTTCCGAGCCGGTAAAAACTGAGTTTGGTTACCACATTATCCAGTTGCTTGATGTCAAGGCGTCGGAATCGGACACTTTTGAACAGCAGCACGATGAACTGGCCGAGTACATTCGTAACGAAAAAGCCGGGCTGCGTATCGCTGAGCAAACGCAAGAATTAAGCAATCTGGCGTTTTCATCAGACTCTGTGGATGAGATTGCCGCGGTACTGGGTCTGACAGTTCAGGAATCGGGCTTGTTTACTCGTGATTTTGGTGAAGGACTGGCCGCTAATGATGCTGTGCGCCAACAGGCGTTTGCAGAAAACCTGTTGCTGGATCGGGAGTTGAGTGAGCTGGTTGAAACAGAGCAGGGAGTCTATGTGTTTGCTGTATCTGAACATGAAGAACCCCGAACATTGCCTCTGGAAATTGTCCGCCAGCAAGTTGAAAACCTGCTCAAGCGTGATAGAGCCTCAGAACTGGCCGACACCATTGCCGCTCAAATCGCCGCAGGAGAGCAAGAATCCGATGCCTGGACTTCTGTCGAAGTCACTTATGACCAGACGACCGATCTTCCTCGCGAAGCCCAGTCCAGAGCATTTGCCTTGCAGCAAGGTGTCGTAGCAGTAGTGGACGTACAGGGCGGTGCTGCCGTTGTGCGGGTCGATGATATACAGGTAGATGATCTGGCCGATCTGACGGTCAGCGCTGAAGAGAAGGGCCTGCTTGAAAATCGGGCAGCTCGTGCCAATATCGCCAGCTACCGCAAATGGGCACAAGACAACATTGAGATCAAACGTCCCGGTGCCTGATCGGCTATTTGATTAGCCATTTGGTTGTTGATAAAAAAGCCCGCATTGATTGCGGGCTTTTTTGTTTTTCATTCAGGATGGATTACATATTGGGATAGTTCGGGCCACCACTCCCTTCTGGAGTCACCCATTCAATATTCTGGGACGGATCCTTGATATCGCAGGTTTTGCAGTGAACACAATTTTGCGAATTGATCTGGAAGTGCTTGCCTTGCTCGTCTTCCGTGATTTCGTAAACACCCGCAGGGCAATAACGTTGAGCCGGCTCATCCCACTGCACCAGATTGATCTCCAGAGGAATTTCAGCATCGGCCAGCTTCAGATGGCAAGGCTGGTCTTCGGCGTGGTTAACATTGCCGATAAACACGGAATCCAGTTTGCTGAAGCTTAATTTGCCATCTGGCTTGGGGTAGATGATCGGTTTGCATTCAGAGGCAGCCCGCAGAGTGTCGTAGTCTGGCGTGGTGTCGTGCAGTGTGACCGGCATGGCCAGAATATTCTGATCAATAAAGTTGAAAGCAGCCCCGCCCAGAGTCCCCAGCTTGTGAAGCGCGGGGCCAAAGTTGCGGCTGCGTTGCAGCTCTTGCCAGGCCCAGCTGCTCTCAAAGGCGGTGGTGAATTCCGTCAGCTCGTCGTGACAACGATCAGCCGCGATAGCGGCAATCACTGTCTCGGCAGCAATCATGCCGCTTTTCATGGCAGTATGAACGCCTTTGATTTTGGCAAAATTCAGCGTTCCGGCGTCACAGCCGATCAGCAAACCACCCGGAAAGGTCATTTTGGGCAGGCAGTTCAGTCCTCCCTTGGTGATGGCCCGTGCACCATAAGACACCCGTTTGCCACCTTCCAGATACTGTGCGATGGCAGGGTGGTGTTTCAGACGCTGGAATTCATCATAAGGGCTGACATAAGGGTTGGAATAGGAAAGATCGGTAATCAGCCCAACCATGACCTGACCGTCATCCCCATGGTAGAGAAAAAAACCACCCGATGAAGATGATTCGTTCAGTGGCCAGCCAGTACCGTGCATCACCAGTCCAGGCTGGTGCCTGGCAGGATCGATATCCCACAATTCCTTGATGCCGATTCCGTAATGCTGAGGGTCCTTGCCAGCATCCAGTTGATATTCATTGATCAGGCGCTTGCCCAAATGGCCACGACACCCCTCTGCAAACAGGGTGTAGCGGGCCCGTAGTTCCATTCCCGGAGTGTAACTGTCCTTGGGATTGCCCTCGGCATCCACGCCCATATCCCCGGTAATCACACCCTTGACCACCCCATCTTCAAGCAATACTTCTGCCGCCGGGAAGCCCGGATAGATTTCAACGCCGAGTTCTTCTGCCTGCTGACCCAGCCAGCGACACAAATTGCCAACGCTACCTATATAGTTGCCGTGGTTATGCATCGGTTTGGGCACAGCCCAGCCAGGGGCCTGTATCGACTTGCTGTCGCCAAGCAGAAAATACACTTCATCCCTGGCAACCTTGGTCGTGAGAGGGGCATTGTTTTCCTTCCAGTCCGGGAACAACTCCGTCAGCGCCCGGTCTTCAATAACCGCACCAGACAAGATATGGGCACCGACTTCGGAACCTTTTTCAACCAGGCAGACCGAAATCTCGTTGCCTGCTTCGTTGGCGACTTGCTTGATGCGGCAAGCCGCTGCGAGGCCCGCTGGGCCTGCGCCGACAATTACAACGTCATACTCCATTACATCACGGTCCATACGGATCTCTCCTGTTAACGGTTAGAGTTATTGGCCACGGCTGTGCTATTCGGGTTTGATTTTTTGGTGATAATCAGCAAACTACTAAGAAAGCGCTTTATAGAGGTGCAGCATTATACGTTCGTGCCTGTTTCAGGCAACCGCATCGCTCGGGAATGCTGCCGTTTTGGAAACAAACAAGCATCACTATTGACGTAAAGGTAAAAGTCCAGAATAATTCTTCTGGTCTGAAGCCCCCGAAAAGTAGCGCCGAATCACCGCGCCACTGGGTAAATCGGGGTAAAATTTCAATCATTTGAAGATAAGAGGAATCTATGAAGGTTCTCGTCGCTGTAAAGCGCGTCATCGACTATAACGTCAAGGTACGCGTCAAGCCGGATAATACGGATGTTGATCTGAATAACGTCAAAATGGCCATGAACCCGTTCTGCGAAATCGCTGTTGAAGAAGCGGTACGTCTGAAAGAAAAGGGCATCGCCAGCGAAATTGTCGTTGTTTCCATTGGCCCTAAAGTAGCACAAGAGCAGATTCGTACTTCCATGGCTCTCGGTGCTGATCGCGGCATTCTTATAGAAACTGAAGACAAACTGGAATCACTGACTGTTGCTCGCTTGCTGCAAGCGGTAGTCGAAAAAGAAGAGCCTCAACTGATATTGATGGGCAAGCAAACCATCGACAGCGATAACAATCAGACTGGCCAGATGCTGGGTGCTCTGACCGGTATGGCACAAGGTACTTTTGCTTCTGATGTTGCGATTGACGGCGACAAGGTCAAGGTAACCCGGGAAGTCGACGGTGGCTTGCGTATTGTCACTCTTGAATTGCCCGCCATTGTTACCACCGATCTGCGTCTGAACGAACCCCGTTATGCGACCCTGCCAAACATTATGAAAGCCAAGCGTAAGCCGTTGGCCATCATGACACCGGCAGATCTCGGCGTCACCATGGAGTCAACCCAGACGTTGCTGAAGGTGGTTCCACCAGCAGAGCGTCAGGCAGGTATCAAGGTGGCCGATGTTGCAGAGCTGGTCGAAAAACTGAAGAACGAAGCGAAAGTGCTGTAAACAGGAGTCAATGAAATGAGTATTCTGGTAATAGCGGAACATGATAACGCTACCCTGAAAGGCGCTACGCTGAACGTTCTCGCCGCCGCTGCTGAAATTGGCGGTGATGTTGACGTACTGGTTGCAGGTTCTGGTTGTCAGACTGTCGTGGATGCTGCAGCGGCAGTCGCTGGGGTCGCCAAGGTGCTGGTTGCGGACAACGCCGTATATGAACACCAGCTGGGCGAAGTCATGGGGGATCTGGTTGCCAACATAGGCACAGGTTACAGCCATATTCTGGCACCCGCCACGACCACAGGCAAAGACCTGTTGCCTCGTGCTGCAGCGCTGCTGGGCGTCAATATGTTGTCCGACGTGATTGAAGTGGTTGCTGCTGATACATTCTCACGCCCGGTGTATGCCGGTAACGCTGTGGCAACGTATCAGAGCAACGATGCCATCAAGGTACTGACGATTCGTGCGACTGGCTTCGATGCGGTTGCCGCAACCGGTGGCTCAGCAACTATCGAAGCTGTTGATTTTGTCAGCGCCTACGGCAAAAGCGTATTTTTGAGTGAAGAGTTGGCCAAATCCGATCGTCCGGAACTGACAGCTGCCAAGGTTGTGGTTGCCGGTGGTCGCGGTATGCAAAATGGCGATAATTTTGCCATGCTGTTTGATATGGCAGACAAGATGGGAGCGGCAGTCGGCGCTTCCCGTGCAGCGGTAGATGCCGGTTTTGTTCCTAATGACCTGCAAGTTGGTCAAACAGGTAAAATCGTTGCGCCAGAGCTGTATATTGCTGTTGGTATCTCCGGTGCAATCCAGCATCTGGCTGGCATGAAAGACTCCAAGGTGATTGTGGCCATCAACAAGGACGAAGAAGCACCGATTTTCCAGGTAGCGGATTACGGACTGGTTGCGGACCTCTTTGATGCTGTTCCAGAGCTGGACAAACTCGTTTAACATCAAGGCGTTAAAAAGGCCCGGCTCAGTCCGGGCTTTTTTGTGTCACCGATTTGTCATTAAATAGACATAAGCTGCGCCCCAGTGTCGTATTGTCGAAAAGAAGTGCATTTACGGACGGTTTTGTCGCAATACTTTACCGATGGAGTGTCGGAGCCACCGAACCATCAGTATGATGCATGGGTCGATAGTGATGTGCCGGGTGACCAGCGAGTCTGTATTGTTGACCGTCAGGTATTATTGTTATCAGAAAGCTGTGCAGACAGCCGGTTATTATTGACGGCCATTGTCGGTGTGTGATCCAGGTGCTCCGTTTTACGGAGTCTTGGGTCCACTTATCTTGGTCGCAACGTTGGATAATTCATGAGTTCTACCCTTGTACAAGATCAACCCGAAGACCGTGCTGAAGCGATATTGATTGACCCGTCGACCCCGACGGCAAATGACCAGAACAATAGCTCCACCGGGCTGGCTACTCGCGTGCCTTTCGGTTTTGCCAAGCGTTTTGGTGTGCTGGTTGAAGGGGCTGCCGATGGGCTCAAGGTGGTACACCGGGTGCCGGTCAGTGCAGAAGCCATTATGGAAGTGCAGCGCTTCCTGTCTTTGCCATTTCGGCTCGAAGGTGTGGCCGACGACGAATTTGATCGCCGCCTGGGGCTGTCTTATCAGACCGACTCATCAGAAGCCATGGAAATGGTGGAAGGCCTCGGCGATGAAATGGATCTCGCCAGTCTGGCTGATTCCGTTCCTGAAACCGAAGATTTGCTGGAGCAGGACGGTGACGCGCCGATTATCCGGCTGATCAATGCCTTGCTGACCGAAGCAATCAAGGAAAATGCTTCGGATATCCATGTCGAAACCTACGAAAAACGCCTGGTGGTGCGCTTTCGCATTGATGGCGTGTTACGCGAAGTGGTGCAGCCCAAGCGGGCTCTGGCCGCCTTGCTTGTCTCTCGAATCAAAGTCATGGCCAAGCTGGATATCGCGGAAAAACGGGTGCCACAAGATGGCCGTATCGCCCTGCGGATCGGTGGACGGGAAGTGGATGTTCGGGTATCGACCATGCCATCCAGCCACGGCGAACGGGTGGTGATGCGTTTGCTCGATAAAAAAGCCGGGCGCTTGAGTCTTTCTCAGCTCGGCATGTCGGAACGTGATTTACGCACCATGCGTAATATCATCAGCCGACCTCACGGAATTATTCTGGTGACCGGCCCAACCGGTTCCGGTAAAACCACCACGCTGTATGGCGCCCTCAGTGACCTTAACGACACCAGTCGTAACATCCTGACCGTAGAAGATCCGATCGAATACAGCTTGCCCGGCATTGGTCAGACCCAGGTTAATGCCAAGGTTGAAATGACCTTTGCCAAAGGCTTGCGGGCCATTTTGCGTCAAGATCCCGACGTGGTCATGATTGGTGAGATCCGGGATCTCGAAACCGTTGAGATTGCCATTCAGGCTTCTCTGACCGGTCACTTGGTGTTGTCCACACTGCACACCAATACGGCTATTGGTGCGATTACCCGCTTGCAAGACATGGGGGTTGAGTCATTCCTGTTATCCTCCAGTCTGGTGGGCGTATTGGCCCAGCGACTGGTCCGGGTGCTTTGTGATGACTGCAAGGTACCGGCAATTGCCAATGCCAGTGAATGCGAGTTGCTCGGCGTCGATCCTGATCAGCCTCCGGAAATATTCCACGCCAAAGGCTGTGACAAATGCAACCAGCTGGGTTATCGCGGTCGTCAGGGGATTTACGAAATCATTGAAGTTGATGAAGGCCTGAAAACCCTGATCCATGACCGGGCAGGGGAGCAGGCCATGACCGCTCACGCCCGTCGTCTTGGTCCCAGCATCACCCAGGATGGCATTCGCAAGGTACTGGGCGGCAGCACAACCATTGAAGAGCTGCTGCGGGTTGCCAAGGGATAATTATGGCTGCATTTCTTTACCAGGCGCTTGATGCCAAGGGCAAGCAGCTGAAAGGTGTGCTGGAAGCTGACAGTGCCCGACAGGTGCGGCAGAAGCTGCGCGACAAAGGCTGGATGCCGTTATCGGTGGAATCCACCAGCGTCAAACAGAAGCACAGCTCCGGTGGTCGCGGCCCCGGCATGTCCGTACCAGACCTGGCACTGCTTACACGCCAACTGGCAACCCTGATTGGTGCCGGCCTGCCTATCGATGAAGCCTTGCGGGCGTTGTCTGAGCAAACCGGCAAAGCCAAGATCAAGGCCATGATCCTCGCCATCAGGGCCAAGGTTCTGGAAGGTTACACGCTGGCCAAGGCCTTGGCCGAATACCCGCGAGCCTTTCCGCACCTGTACCGCTCGACGGTCAGTGCCGGTGAACATGCCGGGCATCTGGACGGCGTGTTAAACCGGCTGGCAGATTACACGGAAGCGCGGCAGTCGGCAGATCAGAAGATCAAGCTGGCCGCCATGTATCCGATCATTCTCAGTATCGTGGCAATCGGGATTGTGGTTGGCCTGCTGACGTACGTCGTACCTGACATTGTTGATGTATTTGTTAAAAACGGTCAGGAACTGCCCGGACTGACCCAGTTCATGCTCGATCTCAGTCATTTGATTACCGACTTCGGACTGTATATTTTACTGGCGGTGGTGGCGGTGGCGGTACTGTTTGGCCAGGCTATGAGAAGTCCGGCATTCCGTGAAAAATATCACCGTTTCATGCTTGCCGTACCGGGCATCGGTGGTTTTGCCAAGGACGCCAATACCGCCCGTTTTGGCAGCACGCTGGCGATTCTGACCAGCTCCGGGGTTCCCCTGGTTGACGCCATGCGTATTGCCAGTCAGGTCGTCGACAATATACCGATCAAAAAAGCATTGACCGAAGCCACGCTGGAAGTCAGCGAAGGCGGGAGCCTGCACAAGTCGCTGGATCACACCGGCTACTTTGCCCCCATCATGCTGCATATGATCGCCAGCGGTGAAAACAGTGGTGAACTCGATGCCATGCTGGCAAAAACAGCGCAGCAGCAGGAAACTACGCTGGAAAATACAGTCTCAGCGATGGTCAAAATCTTTGAGCCCATGATGCTGCTTACCATGGGGGCGATTGTTGCCCTGATTGTTGCCGCTATCATGATGCCCATTCTTGAATTGCAAAACATGGTTCGTTAGGAGAAACACATGCAAACCCGCAAGCGCGTACAAGGCTTTACCCTGTTGGAAGTGATGGTTGTACTGGCCATTATTGGTAGCATCATGGCGCTGGTCGCCACCAATATTATTGGTTCCGCTACCGATGCCCAGGTCAAGACCACCAAAAGCCAGATGAAGCTGATAGAAGGCGCGCTGGATATGTACAAACTCGATAATTTCACCTACCCAACCACCGAACAGGGCCTCGAGGCACTGATCAGCAAGCCGTCATCGTCTCCAGTACCCAAAAACTACCGCAGCAGTGGTTACCTGAAAGGCAACAGCGTACCAACCGATGCCTGGGGTAATGAGTTTCTGTACTACCTGGAAAAAGGGCAGTACGAAATTGTTTCGCTGGGCGCTGATGGCCAGGAAGGCGGCGAAGCTGAATACGCCGACATTTCCTACCCCGAATAACAAGCTACTGACTGCCGGGGTGACCCGGCAGATGGACATCTGTGTTGACATCCTTTCGCCCCATGACATTACCAGCCCAGCGCCCGCTCCCGCAAAGAGGATTCACTCTGCTCGAATTGCTGGTTGTGCTGATGATTATTGGCGGCTTGTTGTCGCTGGTTAACCTGAATGCCAGCGACACCCAGATTCAGGATGAAACCGGGCGTTTTGCCACAACTCTGGTAATCGCCATGAACCTCTACCGTGAAGAAGCCGCCTATCGCAACCTGGACCTTGGCCTGGCCATGGACCGGGACGAGCTGATGCTGTTGTCGTGGCAAGACGTTCGTCAGCAGGCCGCCAAGGGCACGCTGTCAGTGGAAGAGCTCAGTGATATCGATAAAAACCCCTGGCAAGCGTATTCCAGTGCATCCCTGAATGCGCCAACCGTGCCGGAAGGTATGGTCATGGCGTTGGTGATAGATGATGACGATGTCGACTTTGAAGAGCTGCTGGACAACGACGAAGGCCCATTACCCGCATTGCAATTTCTGTCATCAGAAGAGTACACCGCCTTTGAACTCACCATTACCCATGACGCCGACAACAGCTTTGCCTTTGTGATTCATGGCGATGGCTTCAATCCGGTGTGGAAAGAGGTGGTTCGATATGAGCAATAATACCTTCAATGCCTGCCGGCGGGCCGATGGTTTTACGCTGCTCGAAGTGATGATCGCACTGACTATTTTTGCTTCCATTGCCATCGTTATCAGTGGCACCACCAGTCAGGCCGCCGACACCTTGCTGACGCTGGAAAACAAGACCATGGCATCCTGGGTGGCTGAAAATCGCCTCGCCGAAATTCGCCTCAGTCACGAAACCCCCAAGGTTGGTACCACTCGGGACACCGTTGATATGGCATCCCGCGAATGGCAAACCCTGACGACCGTGATATCAACCAGCTGGCCCGGAGTTGTACGGGTAACCGTTGATGTATCACTCGAAAATGAACCCGACTATATCCTCGTCAGTCTGGCAACCATTATGGGTGAACACGGATGACGCGCTATCAGGGCTTCACCCTGCTGGAGGTTATTGTCGCCGTCGCCATTACGGCATCCATCAGTGTTGGCTCCGTGCAATTGCTGCACACCATTATTGTTGCCCGTGATTCAACCGAAGTCCGGTCGGACCAGATGATTGCACTGCAGCGGCTGAATGCCATTGTCAGTCGTGATATTGAGCAGTTTATCAATCGTCCCATTCTGGATGCCTATGGCGATGAACAGGATGCTCTCCTGCTGGATGACGGGGATTACCTGCTCGAATTAACCCGTACCGGCTGGCGTAATCGCCCCGGTGTTGAGGACCCGCGTTCAGAGCTGCAGCGTATCGCCTATCAACTGGAAAGCATCGATAGTGATGCCTGCGAAGCCGCCCGGCGGCGTCTGGCCGACTGGGGGATAGAAGAACCAGAAGGCGAGTGTCTGGTGCGCTATGTCTGGTCGGTACTGGATCGCAGTTACGACAGCGAGCCAAGAAGCATGGTGGTGCTCGACCAGATTGAGGAGCTGGACATATCGCTACTGGCCGACACCGTCAACAGCGACGATGAAGTCACGGATTCAACCTGGTACGACAGCTGGCCCATTGTACAAGGTAGTGATGAATCGGTTATCCCCCAGGGGATGCGTTGGAAAATGACCCTGCCGATCATCGGTGAAGCAACCCGGCTCTGGACGTTGGCACATGATGGTGAGGAACTGTGATGCGCCGCCAGCAATCCGGACTTGCCCTGTTGATTGTCTTGCTGATTTTCGCTGTGGTCAGCGTTTTGGCCACCGTACTGATTGAGCGTCAGGCCAAGGATATCCAACGTACCACGGCCCAGTTGGCACGCCAGCAGGCACAAGCGTTTTTGCATGGCATCGATAGTGTGGTGCGCAGCGGCCTGTATATGGACTGGGACAACGACCCGGATATTGATCATGGCTTGGAAGAGTGGGCCATTGACCGCACGTTTCCGATGGACGAAGGCCAGGTATTTATTCGGATGGTGGATGCCCAGGGCAAATTCAATCTCAACTGGCTGGCTCCGGCTGCCAGTAATCAGAGCGTGTGGCAACAGCGGCTGTATAACTTGCTTAACGACCTGGGGCTGGATGTCACGATTGCAGAGCGACTGGCTGATTGGATGGACGCCGAAAGCCAGGTAGAAAATGACTATATGAGTCTGGAGCCGCCTTATCGTCCTGCTTATCAAATCTGTAAGCACACCTCCGATCTGATGCTGCTCGAAGGGGTCGATACCGACACTTATTACGCCCTGGAGCCTTATGTCACCTGCTTGCCGGTGACGACCCAGCTGAATATCAACACGGCCTCTGAACTGGTAATGTCAGCCCTCGATGCCAACTTTTCCATAACGGACGCACAAGCGGTTGTATCTGCCCGAGGTGATAGCGGGCTGGCCAGTGTCAGTGATTTTCTGGATCTGGATGAAGTGAAAGGTTTTGTGTCGGGCAGCAGTAACAGCAACGACAGCAAATGGACAGAAAGCGATTTCACCGTCAAATCGGAATATTTTGAAGTATTTGGGCGAGTGGATATCGGCACCAGTGGAGACTGGTTTGGTACCAGTGAGTTTTTACTCAAGCGCGATGCCGATAGCGGTAATTTCCGTACCTTGTATCGGGACTATTCCCGCCGGGAAGCCAGGCGTTTGCCTGAGCTGCCCAATACCACCCCTTGATTTATTAAATTCAACCAGCGTAAGTGATATGCAGCGAGAAACAGCATGAACACAATCAAAGTGACCTGGCAGGGGCACGATGCCCAATGGCTGGTGAGCGATCCCAGCAATGATGCTGTCCCGCCCTGCAACCTGGAAGACTGGGCTGCTGACCAACCCGACCTGACTCCGGTGCGGATGATTCTGTCAGCGGCCAATTACAGCTGTCACTGGATCGAATTGCCGGGCGTTTCAGGCCGTCATCTGGCCCAGGCATTGCCTTTTGCGCTGGAAGAGAACCTGATCAACGATATCAGTGAATACCTGATTGTACCGGCAGGCAAAGTGGGGGTCCGGGCTCGGGCTTACGTAACGGCCTGTGATCTGGTCGAGCGCCTGCTGGAACAGGCAGAGCATTTACATCTGACAGTGCGGGAACTGATTCCGGAAACCCAACTGCTACCGGAAGCAGCCATTGCCGTTTGGCAGGATCAAGGCTGGCTGGTCAAGCTGCCGGGAGTATTCGAAGGCTGGGTCAATGAGTTTGCCATAATGCCGGTGCTGGAATCCGTACTGGAAGACCAGCAAGGCCTGGGTGTATTAACCATTCACGCATCGGGGCTGGATCAAGCCAACCTGTTGCGCACTACGATTGAGACCGGATTTGCGGATGCCTTCGAGCGCATCGATATTTCTTCGGCGACCAGCGACTCACCAGCGTTACCCACCCATGCCCGCCCGGTCAATATGCTGATTGGCCAGTTTCAGGTACGTCATGGCCAGGCAGACAAGCCACGCTCCTGGTGGCGGCCTCTGGCATCACTGTCGACTGCTTGCCTGCTGATCATGGCGGTTACGCTGTATGTGCAAAACCGGCAGCTGGCCAATCAGAGCCAATATGTTTATCAGCAAAGTCTGGCGCTGTACAAACAGCTATTCCCCGGGGTGCGGATACGGGCACTGGAGCGGGAATTTCGCGGCCGACTGGCCGAAGGCAGTCATGGCAACAATCATGGTTTTGCGTATCTGATCAATACCACCGCCAGTGCGTTTCAATCCGTCAACCTCAAAACCATCAAGCTGGACTCAGCGCGTTATAACGAACGCCAGCAGGAGCTGATTATAGAGGTGCAAGCCAGCAACCTCAGTGAGTTACAGACTCTGCGCCAGGCCCTATCGGAGCGTGGTCTCGATGCCGAAGTGGCATCTGCCAGCAATGAGGATAAAAAGGTCAAGGGTCGTCTTAAAATAGGGGAGTCCGCATGAATACGGAGATACTGACCGAAATGCGCCAGCGCCTGACAGCCATCCCTCAGGTGCAAGCTGCCAGCAATTGGTACGGTGCCTTGCCTGCCAGAGACCGACTGGTCGTGCGAGGTCTGGCCTGGCTATTAGGGGCTGCGCTGGTGTACGTCCTGATATTTGCTCCGCTGTTACGGGAAAACCAGCGCGTACAGCGTGATCTGGACAAAAAACTGGACGTTTACAACCTGATTGCAGAGAACGCCGGCAAATTTGGTGGCGCCTCTCTGGAAAAATCCTCCGGCCCCATTCTGACCCTGGTCACGCAAGCAGCACGGTCTGACCGCATCCAACTGGATCGCTATGAACAGGACGGGCAGGGGGTTCGAATCTGGCTTGATAATATTGAATTCGATATGTTCATCGCCTGGGTCGAATCCCTGCAAATCCGTCACGGCATTCGCGTGAGTCAGATTACCGTCGACAGTTCCGACTTGCCAGGCCGGGTTGATGTGCGGGCAACGCTGGAAAACGAGTAGTCGAGGGGCTGGCGGTGGCGGATGACTATTCTATTGCTGCTTTATAGCGTATCGCTATGGCCGTTTCGCAATCCGGGCCAAACAGGCTAGCATATAGCCCAAATTTTATTGCGGAAGAGCCGCTCAGGCGCTGATACTCAGAGCATCGACCGCAGTTATTCGACCAGCGCTGGAATAAGCGGGTCACTCACGGAGAAGCGTTATGTCATTTGATTTTGATTTGTTGGTTATTGGTGCCGGTTCTGGTGGCGTACGCGCCTCACGCATGGCGGCCGCCAAGGGGGCAAAAGTCGCCGTGGTAGAAAACCGTTACCTGGGTGGTACTTGTGTCAATGTCGGTTGTGTACCCAAAAAACTGTTTGTTTATGCCTCCGAATACGCTGATAAATTCGCTGAAGCCAAAGGCTTTGGTATCGAAGGAGAACTCAAGAGCTTCGACTGGCCAACACTGCGTGACAACAAAACCCGTGAAATTGAACGATTGAACGGTATCTACGGCAATATGCTCGGTAATGCTGGTGTTACAACAATCAACGGCACCGCCAGCATCAAGGATGCCAATACCGTCAGCGTCGATGGTCAGGACTACCGCGCAGAGCGCATCCTGATTGCCACCGGCGGCTGGCCGTTCAAACCCGAAGTTCCCGGTGCTGAACTGGCGATCACTTCAAACGAAGCCTTCTTTCTGGAAACATTTCCCAAGCGAGTGGTTGTCGTTGGCGGTGGTTATATCGCCGTGGAATTTGCCGGTATTTTTAACGGTCTCGGGGCCGAGACCGAACTGCTGTATCGCGGCGAGCAAATCCTGCGAGGCTTTGACTCCGGGGTGCAAGAGTTTGCCGCAGAGCAGATTGCCAGCAAGGGAGTTCATATTCGCACCCAGACCGATATTCAATCGATCAGCAAAAACGAGCAGGGCGAACTGGTCTGCACACTCAACAACGGTGACTCACTGATTACCGATTGCGTGATGTACGCCACCGGCCGCCGCCCGATGACCGACGGCTTGAACCTGGAAGCCCTCGGCGTGGAAACCCGCCGCAACGGTACCATTGTTGCCGATGACTTTTTCCGCACCACAGTGCCCAGCATTTACGCACTGGGCGACGTAATCGGCACACCGGCTCTGACGCCGGTAGCGCTGGCGCAAGGCATGAAGTTTGTTAACCAGCAGTTTGATGGCGACACCCAGCCACTGTCTTACGACAATATCGCCACCGCTGTTTTCTGCCAGCCCAATATCGCTACTGTTGGCATGACAGAAGACGACGCAGCAGAGCAATTTGCGGGTGATCTCAGCGTGTTTGAGTCCAGCTTCCGACCGATGAAACACACCATCAGTGGCATGCCAGAGCGCTCATTCATGAAACTGCTGGTACAAACCAGTACCGACAAGGTATTGGGCGTACATATGGTAGGGCCGGATGCCGGTGAAATCATGCAAGGGTTGTCCGTCGCAATCAACGCAGGTGCCACCAAGTCTGTGTTTGACAGCACCATCGGGATTCACCCGACAGCGGCAGAAGAGTTTGTCACCATGCGCTCACGGGCACGTTAATCCGGCAGTCTGTACCCGCAGAATCGGCACCGCCTGAAGGCGGTGCACAGACCGTAAGGGCCGGTGGCACTGTCCGTGCCCACCGGTTTCGACCATTTAGCCGCAGAATACCAATCGCACGCTGTCCATCTGTAGCTGGGCTGTTTCAATAGCGGCCAATACCGCTTGCCGTTCCTGCTGGACATCGCTGATCAGCTGTTCCGGGATATTGGGGTTATGCTGCGCCAGTGCCTGCAATCGCTGCAGGCGATCATCAAAGGCTTCGTTGGCCTTGTTGGTGGCACGCTGGATCATTTTATTCAGCTGACCGCCGCCGAGTTTCTCCAGTTTGTAGATCAGCGGTTTGACCTCGTTCATCTTTTGTTCCGCCAGGCCTTTGGCGGTTCCGCGTTTTAGCGGCAAGACAAATCCGGCCAAATCCGGCTCATTCACTTTCAGTTCACCGGTGGGGGTAAAGGTCAGGTGCATGGCATCCGCAGGCAAATAGCGTTCGATCTGTAAATGCTTGGGCGCCGGGCAGGAAGCCACAAACTGCAGCTGTATAAAACAGTCGCCGGTTTTATAGTCATGTTGCTCAACGTAGCCGACGGAGGCGTTGCCAATCGGGCCACTGGTAACCAGCTCCAGAGCCTGATCGATAAATGGATGTTCCCAGCTGAGGAACTGGACATCATCTCGAGTCAGTGCCACTTCGCGGCGAGTAGTGGCCATAAAGCCATCTTCTGGCAGGTACGGTAAATCTGGCACCAGCATATGGTCCCCAGGGGCGAGGGCAATGCAGTCGTTGTCCAGATCGGCCACTTCCACACCAAACGCATCGGCAAACAGCTCAATAAAATCATTCAGCTCTGCTTCATCTTCGATATGAGTAATGGTCATATCCCGAGCCAGCGAACGTGAACGTTTGGGGTGGCAGGAATGTAATTCCAGCAAGCGGTCACGGCCTTGTTCAAGCTGTTGTTGCAGTTCCAGTCGTTCACTGCTGAGAGTGGCGACCAGCGCTTCCATGCCGTCACCGGTCAATACGGCGTTGTGCACGGCTTCGCGATGACGTTCCAGCAGTGTCTGGGCCGCCGGGTTAGGCTGGGTAAATACATCCAGCCCTTGATGCAACAGCTGTTGCCAACGACCAGTGGCATGTTGTTCAAAGGCCAGGCTGTGAATCTGGATTTCATTGGCCTGACCAATACGGTCAAGACGGCCAATGCGCTGTTCAATCAGGTCGCAGTTAAACGGCAAGTCAAACAACACCAACTGATGGGCAAACTGGAAGTTGCGGCCTTCGCTGCCGATTTCCGAGCATAACAGCAAGCGGGCGCCTTGTTCCGGATCGGCGAAGTAGGCAGCGGCACGGTCACGTTCAACCAGATCCATATGTTCATGGAATACCGCCACCTGCATGCCGTGCTTTTCCCACAGATAGGCTTCCAGGTCGAGCACTGTGCTGGCGTGATGGCAAATCAGTACCATTTTGGCCTTGCCCGTTTGTTTTAACAGCTCCAGCAGGTGACTGACCCGGGGGTCATCCAGCCACCAGAATGCCTGGCCCCGTTCGGGGAACAGTACGGCATTGATATCATCCGGCGCGGCTTCATAATCCGGTATCGCCAGCTGATTCAGGTGGGGGACGCGAGCCGGGAAGCCAGAGACACCATGACGGGTATTCCGGAACATGGCTCGGCCGGGGCCGCGACGATCAATCAGGGCATCCAGCAAACGGTTGTTGCCCTTGTCTTCTTCCAGTGCTGTTGCCAGGTCTGGCAAGAGTTGTTGCAACTGGCCTTGTTGCTCGGCACTCAGCGGCTCGTTTTCTGCCAGGGCACCGGCCAATTCAGCAATGGGCTGGTAGGCCTGTTGCTCGGCAAGGAACTGATCCAGGGAAGGGTAACGATCAGGGTCCAGCAGGCGCAAACGGGCAAAGTGCCCTTCAATACCAAGCTGTTCCGGTGTTGCTGTCAACAACAGGATGCCGGCACTGGCTTCGGCCAGATCTTCGACCAGCTGATACGCCGGGTCCTGATGTTCCGGTGTCCAGGTCAGGTGATGCGCTTCGTCAACAACAATCATGTCCCAATCGGTGTTCATCATGGCCACGGCGACATCTGGTTCATCGGCCATCGACATCGGGCACAAATGCAGCTGGGAGTTACCAAACAAATCGGTATTGCCCGTTTCAATGGCTTCATCAATGTCGTCTTGCTGCAGGATGCTGAAGCGCAAGTTGAAGCGGCGAATCATTTCGACCAGCCACTGGTGCAACAAGTGATCCGGCACCAGTATCAATACTCGCTGGATCCGTTGCTGCAGCAATAGCCGGTGCAAGATCAAGCCGGCTTCGATGGTTTTGCCCAGACCAACTTCATCGGCAAGCAATACCCGCGGAATGGAATCCTGGGTGACTTGTTGAGCGATATACAACTGATGTGGCAACAGACTGGTACGAGCACCCAGCAAGCCATAGAAAGGCCGCTGGCGTAATTTGGTGATTTGCTGGAAGCAAAGCTGACGCAATTCGTAGAGGCTATTGTTATCGATCTGGCCGGAAAACAGGCGATCGGCCGGCTGGTTTAGCTGAATGGCGCCACTGAGCTGGATTTCAGAAACCGAACGACCCTTGGTGAAATAGAAAGCGATATCGTCCATCACCTCCACATCATCCACTTCGATAACAGAGCCATCCTGAAGTGGAACGACATCACCGACCTTGAAGATTACCCGGGTAAGCGGCGCATTGTGGCTTGCGTAAGTGCGAACATCGTCAATGGAGGGGAAATAGAGAGTAACAGAACGAAAATCGACGCTTTGAACAAGACCCAAACCGAGATCGGTTTCAGCTTCGCTGATCCAACGCTGGCCAACTGCATACATAGTGATATTTATCCCGAGCTTTTAAACAAGACAGACGTCAGAGCGTGTGATATTCAGATGCTATCAAACACTCGCGAGCGGCGCGAAGTCTACCGCATGCTTGCTTGTGAGGCCATGAGGATGGCGCCTTTGATGTGGGTTTCTGTGGCCAAAATACATTTTGGAATGGCAGAGATGAAGCATCGTCACACAATGGCAATTATTGGTGATTCTGAATGGCCAGAGGGTTGTGGTTTTATGGTTGGATCTCTCTTATATTTCCGATAATTGATATTATCGGAAGTTTAGGAATAACCCGGTCCGGTACCCGAAAACCCCGACATCCGGCTGCTTTCTCTGGTTACCTTGCTTGTATTCCGGCTAACTGGGCCTCCAGTTGGCGAATCTGACCAAGGCTGATCGCTTTGGCTTCTGCCAGTTGGCGGTTTTCCTCGGCCAGTCTGTCGCACTCCGTCCGGTTGTCAGCCGCTGCCTGTGTTGCATTGTCGAGTAACAGACTCAAGCGTTGTTGTTCATGCTGGCTTGTGGTCAGCTGCTGATTATTGGCGGTGAGTGATGCTTGCAGCGTGTCGTTCTGTTGCTGCAAGTCCGCGATGGCTGTGCGGCTGTGCTCAAGGTGAATGTCAGCTTCCCGCTGCGCTCGGCTGGCTTCTGCCAGTGCTTGTTTTAATCGGCTCATTGCCAGGGATTGCTGCTCCAGCTGTTGGGCCTGGCTGATATTGAGCGTGTCCAGCTGGTTGTTTTTGGTGCTGGCAGCGTTCAGCTGTTGCTGCAAATCCTGCTGTCGGTCTTCCAGTTGTTGTAATGAAAACCGGAATTGCTCGCGCTCTTGCTGGCGATCGCTGGCCATTTGCTGCTGGTAGTGTTCAAAATGGTCGCGAATATCGCGATTTTCCTGGCGTAATTCGGCGATGGTTGCCCGGCATTCGACCAGCTGCTGGCGAGTTTCATCCAGTGTCGCATCGCTTTTCACCAGCTTCAGGGTTTGCTGCTCCAGGGTTTGCGAGAGCTGTTTGCGCTCAGCCTTGAGTCTTTCTATCTGTTCCTGCTGCTGGGTGTTTTCAAGGCTGGTCTGTTGTTGTAGCGCAACAGCCTGGGCCAGTTCTTCCTGCATGGTTTGCAGCTGCTGCTGGGTGTCGGCTTCAATCTGTTCGATCTTTTGCTCTGCCAGCGCCTGGGCCTGGGCATACACCAGCTTGAGTGCCTGGAGTAATTCGGCTGGCAATCCGTCGCTGTTGCTGTGTTCGTCACGCTGCTGACGCCAACGCTTGAGTAATGGCGCGATAGTGCTCTTGCTACCGGTGCCCAGATGCTCCCGCACCCGATCCACTGTCGGCTCGGTGCCTGCCTGGGTAATGGCGGCCGCGGCCTGGTCAACATCCTGGTATGTCACCCCTGTTCTGCCCACTGTTTTTTATCCCCCGATATGTTGGTGCGATTAATTCTGTTGGCTACCGCCTTTGCGCGGCTGGACCTCTGGCTTTTCGGCAGCTGGCTGAAGTACTTGCTTCAGGCGGCGCATTCCGGCTTCTGTCCTGTTATTTTAAATCGTATTACGTAACACATAATATTACATAATTTATCTGGAAATATAAAAATAAAAATTCAAAAATATAACCAGCGATAATAAATGTTATCGTTGGTTATAGTAGTATAGGTACCCTGTCAGCCCTGTACCGGCGGTACAGCCCCCAGCAGGCCAGTTACATCTCACGGGAGAAAACCATATGAGCAAGACCCTCATCAGCCATCCTCTCCCCACAACCGGGGATGCCAACAAAACGCCGCTCTTGGTCCCAGCACCTCCGCTTCCAGCGTCTCAAGCCGCGGCACAGCATTATTTGTCCCAGGCAACTTCCGACAACACCCGGCAAGCGTATCGATCGGCCATCCGGCAATTCGAAAAATGGGGCGGTCGACTGCCTTGCGATCACAACACCCTGGTTCGCTACCTCCTGGCAAAAGCGGTGGTACTTAACCCCAGAACCCTGGATTTACACCTGACGGCTATCAGTCAGTGGCACCACTATCAGGGCATGACCGACCCGGTACGAGATCCACTGGTGCGGAAAATCATGGAGGGGATTCGCCGCACCCACGGTCGCCCCAAACAGAAGGCCAAGGCATTACGGCTGGAGCACCTTGCACAGATGGTGTCCTATTTGAGAGGCTTACCGGATAGTCCGAGGCAGCGGCGGGATATCGCCATTGTCCTGACCGGCTTCTTTGGTGCTTTCCGGCGCAGCGAACTGGTTGCCATCCAGGCTGAAGATCTGACCTGGGAGCCAGAGGGGTTACTGATTCACTTGCCGCGTTCAAAAACCGACCAGCAAGCAACCGGACTGGTACGGGCCTTGCCGTTTGGAGATGCCAGCTGCTGCCCGGCCAGCGCCATCAAAATATGGATGGACGTGGCCAGCATTACCAGCGGGCCGCTGTTTCGTCCAATCAACCGCTGGGATCAGATTCAACCCCGGCAGCTGAATCCGGGGGCAATCAATACGCTGTTGAAGTCACTGGCGCAGGCGTGTCAGTTTGATTTTGCTCCCGATCTCAGTAGTCATAGCTTTCGCCGTGGCCTGTCGACATCCGCAGCGCGGGAACGGATAGACTTCGAACTGATCAAGAAACAGGGCGGCTGGCGGAACGATGCCACCGTGTGGGAGTACATAGAGGAAGGCCAGCAATTCAGTGATAATGCGTCACAGATTCTGATGGATAAAGTCACCAGCCTGATGAATCAAGCAGGCTCAAACCGTTCATAACACCAGACGGATATCAGCTCAGGGAAATATATGACCATAGAAGTGATTTACCAATACATATTCGGGGCAGCTGCCCTTGCCCTGCTGTGCGTTGTCGCCAGTGTGTTTACCCGACGTATTGGTGCTCCGGTGTTATTGGTGTTTCTTGGTCTGGGCATGCTGGCCGGCGAAGATGGCCCCGGAGGCATCAAGTTTGATGACTTCAGCCTGGCCTTTCTGTTTGGTAACGTCGCCCTGGCAATTATTATTTTTGATGGCGGCCTTGGCACCCGCAAGGACACCTTCCGTGTCAGCCTTAAACCCGCACTGTCACTCGCCACCATTGGCGTTATCGCGACCGCATCCATAACGGGCTTTGCCGCTCATATGATTCTTGGCCTGCCATGGCAAGAAGGTTTGCTGATTGGAGCCATCGTGGGCTCTACCGATGCTGCGGCCGTATTTGGCTTGCTGCGCGGTGCTGGTCTGGAGCTCAAGGAACGTACCGGCGCCACGCTTGAAATAGAGTCCGGGTCAAATGACCCGATGGCCATCTTCCTGACCATCACTCTGGTACACCTCATACAACTCAGCGGCAGTGGCAATCAGATCTGGACCATTCTCAGTGAGTTATTCCGCCAGATGGGGCTGGGGCTGGCCATCGGTTTTGCTGGCGGTTATTTACTGGTACAAATGCTGCGGCGCTTGCCGCTCTCTTCGTCCTTGTATCCCCTGCTGGCACTGGCGGGCGGCATTAGTCTGTTCGGCCTTACAACCCACTGGGGAGGCAGCGGTTTTCTGGCTATCTTTATCGCCGGAGCCATGATTGGCAATACCCCTCTTCCCTACAGCAATGACATTCATCGCTTTCACGATGGTATTGCCTGGCTCAGTCAGATCGGCATGTTTTTAATGCTCGGGTTGCTGATCACGCCCAGCAACCTGGTACCGATTATTTTCCCGGCCGTGGCCATTGCCTTTGTCCTGATCTTTATTGCAAGGCCGCTGGCCGTCGCGGCGTCATTACTGCCCTTTCATTTTCCATGGCGGGAACAGGTTTTTATTGGCTGGTGCGGCTTGCGCGGCGCGGTACCGATTATTCTGGCACTGTTCCCCTCACTCGCAGGCCTGGAACACACCCAGACCTACTTTGAACTGGTCTTTTTTGTTGTGTTGATTTCTTTGGTTCTGCAGGGATGGACCATTGCGCCGATGGCCAGATGGCTACAGATAGAACTGCCTCCAACTGCAAAAGATCCGGAGCATTTACACCTGACCATCAAGCACGAACAGGACAAGGAATTGCTGATTTATCCGGTGCTGGCTGGCAGTCGTGCCGTCGGCCTGAACGTTCGACGCTTGCCAGCAACAGAAGGCAGCCAGGTCGCAGGCGTGATTCGTCAGGGCATACTGATAAAGGATACCGACCAGCAAAAGCTGCTATGTGATGATCAGGTAATGATCCTGGCGACCAGCAGCGCCAAATCAGAACTCGGCCGCGTTTTTGCCCCGGCTGCACAGTCTTCACTGCTTGAATCGGCTCGTTTCTTTGGTGAGTTTGTCTTGCATTCCGAGGCCCGGTTGTCCGATGTTGCCATGGCTTACGGCTTTGAGGTTGATCCTCTTGATGCTGCCCTGACCGTCGAGCAATATATTGTCCATCAGTTTCATGGTAAACCCGTTGTTGGAGACCATGTGGTACTGGGGCGCGTCAAACTGATCGTCAAGGAAATCGAGGGCGACCATATTGTATCGGTTGGTTTGAAGTTGGGAATACCGCAGAAGTAGCCGCCAGAAAAACATTCACACAGCGCCAAAGCAGGCGCAGACAACAAACAAGACACAGGAGTCAGAAATATGGATGTTTTTGCGATCATCGCTCGATCATCTTTTACAGAGATTGCAGCGCTGCTTGTACTGGCTGCGCTGATGGGGTTCGTTGGCCTGTTAATGAGGCAACCGCTGATTGTCAGTTTTATTGCCGTTGGTCTGGTAGCTGGGCCATCCGTACTGGATATTGTTCACTCCACCGCTCATATCACCCTGTTGTCCGAGCTTGGCATCGCGATCCTGTTGTTTCTCGTTGGCATCAAGCTGGATGTAAAACTGATCCGCTCCATTGGTGGTGTGTCGGTTATGACAGGGCTGGGCCAGGTCGCCTTTACCTCGATCATTGGGTATATCATTGGTTTGGCCATCGGGCTGGATCAAATCACCAGCCTCTATGTCGCCGTTGCCCTGACCTTCTCGTCCACAATCATTATTGTGAAATTGCTGTCAGATAAACGGGAAATCGACTCGCTACACGGCAAAATTGCACTGGGCTTCCTGATTGTTCAGGATCTGGTCGTGGTCCTCGCCATGATTGTACTGGCGACCATTGGCATCGGCGCCAATCATGATGGTGCCAGCACAACGTCCATCTGGAATGTCGCTATTTCAGGCACCGGACTGGTGTTACTGGTGGTGATATTTGTTCGCTATATCGCTAACCCCTTGACTGAGAAACTGGCCCAGGCTCCCGAATTGCTGGTGATCTATGCCATTGCTCAAGCAGCGTTATTCGCAGCGATTGGCGATCTGATCGGGCTGGGCATGGAGGTGGGCGGCCTATTGGCCGGGGTCGCTCTGGCCTCAACACCGTATAGGGAAAGCATTGCCGCGCGGCTTGCGCCATTACGTGATTTCTTACTGCTGTTTTTCTTTATTGCTCTGGGCTCCACTCTGGACCTGTCACTGCTCGGCTCTCATATTACCGGCGCTATTATATTCTCGCTGTTCGTCTTGATTGGTAATCCGCTGATTGTTCTGGTGATCATGGGAGCCATGGGCTATCGCAAAAGAACCGGGTTTCTGGCTGGCCTGACCGTTGCTCAGATCAGTGAGTTTTCTCTTATTTTTATTACCATGGGAATCAGCCTGGGACATGTGCAAGCGGATATCCTCGGGCTGGTCACACTTGTGGGGATCGTCACCATTGCAACCTCAACCTATATGATCACCTATTCTCACCAGCTTTACGCACTGTTCGAGCCAGTGATCGGGCTGTTTGAGCGCGCCGGTGCTCCCCGTGAGCAGCTGATAGAGCAACACACCAATGCCAAGCATGCGGTGATTATTTTTGGCTTGGGCCGGTTGGGAACAGCCATTGCAGTACGACTGCAGAATCAGGGAATCAAGGTGCTTGGGCTAGACTTCAACCCGACAGCCATCAAGCGCTGGAATCATTTAGGGCTGGATACCGAATACGGCGATGTGACCGATGCAGAATTTATAACCGAGCTGCCGCTCGGGCAAGCCCACTGGGTGGTATCAACGATTCCGCACCACCATGTCGGGGTTTCCTCCGAAGATACCCGTAAAACCATTATTCAATTAACCCGCGCCGCAGGGTTTGCAGGCAAGCTGGCTACGGTATCGCAAAGCAAGGCAGAAACAGAAGAGCTGAATATGCTGGGTGTTGATCTTGTTCTGGAGCCTTTCCAGGATGCCGCCGACCGCGCCTCTGAATTGTTACTCGAAGGGCTTGACCAGACACATCCCGGTTAATCCATCCGGGCTTCAAACGGTTGGCATATACGGTGCTGCATATGCCAACCACTAACCGTCAGTAACGGTAATCTTCCCTGCCTGCCTTCCCCGCCTATCAGCAATCAGCAATCGCCCCGGCTCGACGACAATACGCTGATGCCGCTGCCGGGTGATTCACAGCCGTCAGGACTCAGCGGCCGTTCTCATACGCCGAAGCGCAAGTCGAATCTGCTTTTCAACTTCAATAATAGTAAACAGCGCCACGCCGACTCCAAAGATCAGCACACATTCCAGCAGCGGAATCGCTTCGGTTTCAAAGATAGCTTGCAGTGGTGACCAGTACGTCATACTGAGTTGCGCCACCATAATAACCAGCACCACAGCCCAGACCACCCTGGTTCCTCGAACGGCCTTCCAGGTCAACGACGTGCTGTAGATGTTGCGAATAAAGAACAAATGGAAGATTTCCATCACCACCAGGGTATTCAGGGAAATGGTCCGGGCGAGTTCGACCGAATGACCCTGCCCGATGGCATAGTGATGGATACCAAAAACACCGCATAGAAACAGAAAGGAAACCAGCAAGACATGCCAGACCAGCTCGCCACCCAGCAACGGCTCATTGCGAGCACGTGGCGGTCGGCGCATGGTATTGTCTTCTGTTGGCTCAAAGGCCAAGGCAATACCAAGCGTAATCGCGGTAATCAAGTTAACCCATAATAATTGAATGGGGGTAACCGGCAGTGTCATTCCCCAGAGCAAGGCCACCACAATGGTCATCGCCTCCCCGGCGTTGGTGGGCAAGGTCCAGCTGATGACTTTTTTGAAGTTATCATAAACCGTACGCCCTTCGCGCACGGCCGAGACAATGGAGGCAAAGTTATCGTCCGCCAACACCAGCTCCGCAGCTTCCTTGGCCGCTTCGCTACCTTTTTGCCCCATCGCGATACCGGCGTCTGCACGTTTCAGTGCAGGCGCATCGTTTACTCCGTCACCCGTCATGGCCACGCGCATACCGATGGTTTGTAATGCCATTACCAAGCGTAATTTATGTTCCGGGCTTGTTCGGGCAAAAATATCGCAGTCCAGCACCTCCTGACTCAGAGCGGCATCATTCAAATCATCCAGATCTGCCCCTGTCAGTACCTTGTCTGCATTGTGCAAACCGATCTGTTTGGCGATGGCGGCGGCGGTTTTGGTGTGATCCCCGGTAATCATTTTCACCCGAATCCCCGCGCTGTGGCATTCCGCAATGGCGGTTATTGCTTCCGCGCGAGGCGGATCCATCATCCCGACCATACCCAACAAGGTCAGGGAGTCCGCTACATCATCATATTCCAGCACGGTATGCTCCGCGGTAACCGGCCTGACCGCCAAAGCCAGCACCCGCTGGCCAAGGGCGGCAATGGATTCGGCTTGTGCATTCCAGTAGCCCAGGTCCAGAGGTTCTGTTGCACCTTCGGTACAGCGTTGATTGGTACACATCGACAAGATTTGTTCGGGCGCACCTTTAACAAAAATAAACGCCTGATGCTCATGATCGTGATTCAGCGTCGCCATAAAGCGGTGGCGGGCATCAAAAGGGATAGCATCGGTACGCGTCCAGAGCGCCTGCTCCTGGGGAGGGTTCAGTTGCATCTTGCCAGCAAACGCCAGCAAGGCCCCTTCCATCGGGTCGCCTTCCACAATCCAGGCGGCATCATGCTCACGCAGGGCAGCATCGTTACAAAGCACAGAGGCCCGGGCGAGCTCTTCAAGCATGGTGTGCCTGGCAGGATGCACCTCATCAGCCCCCGACTTGAGCACGCCACTTGGCTCATAACCGTTGCCATCAAGAGAAAACAGGTGCTGATGCGTCAGTACCGAGGCCACCATCATCTCATTACGCGTCAGCGTGCCGGTCTTGTCGGTACAGATAACTGAAACAGATCCCAGTGTTTCGATGGCGGGCAAGCGCCGCACAATCGCATTACGCCGGGCCATGGCTTGAACCCCAATCGCCAGGGTAATGGTCAACACTGCGGGCAGCCCTGCCGGAATCGCCGCCACCGACAGCCCCACTACAGCCATAAACATATCGGTAAAATTGTAATGCGCCACAAAATGGCCAAATACAAGCAAGACAGTAGCCACCACCAGAATAAAAATAGTCAGCCATTTGGCAAAGACATCCATCTGGGCAACCAGTGGTGTGGTCAGAGTCTGAACCCCGGACAACAACCGACTGATGCGGCCTATTTCGGTGTCCGGGCCAGTGGCAACCACTACCCCTCTGCATTGGCCACTGGCGACCAGGGTGCCGGAAAACGCCATGCAAGCCCGGTCGCCCAATGATGCCTCTTCAGCCACCGCCTGGGTGTCTTTTTCCACCGGTACCGATTCACCGGTTAAAATGGCTTCCTGTATCGAGGCACCATGGGCGGTCAACAGGCGCAAATCCGCAGGTACTTTATCGCCGGCTTCCAGCAACACAATATCGCCCGGTACCAACTGCTCACCGTCAACCGTAATTCGCTCACCATTACGAATCACATTGGCACGAGGGGCCAGCATATGCCGAATGGCATCCATGGCCTGCTCGGCCTTGCCTTCCTGAATAAATTCAATAATGGCATTAACCACGACCACGGCCAGAATAACGCCAGTGTCGACCCAGTGGCCCAGCAGCGCAGTAATTACTGCAGAAGCAATCAGTACATAAATCAGAACATTGTGGAAATGCTGCAGAAAACGCAGCAACACATGACGCCGTGGTGCTTGCGGCAAGCGGTTAGGGCCATGAGCCGCCAAACGCGTAGTGGCATCTGTCGGGTTTAAACCGCTGGCAGAGGTTTTGAACGCCTCAAGCGCTGCCTCTGTTGTGGTGTTGTGCCATCGACTCGTAGGGGGGTTGTCTTCGGAATGCTGCATGCCTGCCTCCTTGCTACATAAAATTCGGTCTTACTCTATCCAACCACCCAATAGCGACACCAACCTATATCAATAAATAGTTGGAAAATCTGGGTTTTTGGTCATCGTATAATCAGTCCGTTTATTGTAAAGGCTGCTGCCCGGTACAGCGGCATGCTGACTACCCTGCGCCGTCAAGGGCTGCTATAAATACTCCCTGTATTTCCGATAATCCCAAAGGTGTTCATTTTCCATGTCCACGGCCCCTCCCATTGCTTTTATCGACAATCTGAATTACCTCAGCAGCCCATTAACAGATGCCCGCCAAGTCCTGTTACGCCAGCCATCCCTGAGAGAGATCGAAGGCAGCTTTGACGATCTGGTGCATTCTTTTGAATTCCTGGTCAGCTTTAATGGTTCAACCGCTACCTTTAACAGCTACCGCCGTGAGATCGAACGTCTGTTGCAATGGACGTTTACTGTGCGTCAATGCGCTCTTGGCGAGCTGCGGCGCGCCGACCTGGAAGACTACATCGGTTTTTGCCAGTCCCCGCCTGATTGCTGGATTGGCACCAGCCAGGTTGCACGTTTCAGCAAAACGCCTGAAGGGCGAATTCCCAACAGCAAATGGCGGCCGTTTGTGATTCAACCAGACAAGTCATCTTTGGCGGGAGCGCGCCCCGACGTCTTTGCACTATCGCAAAAAAGCCTGCAGTCGGTATTTGCGGTTTTATCCAGCTACTTTAATTATCTTATTCAGGAAGATTACCTCCAGACCAACCCCGTCGCTCTGATTCGGCAAAAAAGCAAATACCTGCAGCGTCACGCCTATGCCGAACCGATTCGCCGTATCTCCAACTTGCAGTGGGATTATATTCGGGAAACGGTCACCCAATTGGCAGACGACAACCCCCGGGAGCATGAACGCTCACTGTTTATCATGTTGTGCCTGTTTGGCATGTATCTGCGGATTTCCGAGCTGGTCGCCGATGAACGATCCACCCCGCTGATGGGTGATTTTCAATGTGATCAGGATGGTAACTGGTGGCTGCGGGTGGTCGGCAAAGGGAACAAGGCCCGTATGGTGACGGTATCCGATGATATGCTGGCGGCGCTGGTGCGTTATCGGGAACATCTCGGTTTGACGCGTTTGCCGCTACCTGGTGAGCAAACCGCCCTGATTCCCAAACTGAAAGGTCGGGGTCCGGTAACCAGCACTCGGCAAATTCGTTATCTGGTGCAATTCTGTTTTGATACGGCGCTGGAGCGAATGACTCAGGAAGGATTGGCTGATGAAGCCCAGGAGTTACGTGTTGCCACCGTACACTGGTTAAGGCATACCGGCATATCGGAAGATGTTCGCACTCGACCGAAAGAACACGTCAAGGAAGACGCAGGCCACGCCAGCATGGCAACTACCGACCGTTATATTAATACACAAATGCGCGAGCGCCATGCCAGCGCCCGCAACAAAAAACTGAAGCCCGGGTATTAACCCGGGCACTGCCCATCAGGACATATGCTGACCACCGTTGGCGGAGATATTACTGCCCGTTACAAACGCGGACGCATCTCCGGCAAGGAAGCTGATAACGTTGGCGATTTCTTCTGGCTGACCAAAACGACCAACCGGAATACCTTTCAGAATCTGGTTACGGATTTCTTCCGGTACATCCATGATCATGCTGGTGGCAATATAACCAGGAGATACCGTATTCACGGTAATGCCCTTGGAAGCCACTTCCTGGGCAACGGCTTTGGTAAAACCATGCATACCGGCTTTTGCTGCTGAATAGTTGGCTTGCCCGAACTGGCCTTTCTCTGCATTAACAGAAGAAATATTAATAATCCGGCCCCATTTCTTTTCCAGCATCTCGTTGATCACCAGACGCGTCATATAAAAAACAGATGACAGGTTGGTGTTGATCACGTCATGCCACATTTCCGGGGTCATTTTTTTCAATGTGGCATCACGAGTAATTCCGCCGTTGTTGACCAGAACATCAACTGAGCCAAATTCTTCGCGAATCTTGTTGATACAGGCTTCGCAAGATTCCCAGCTGGTAATGTTGCCAAAACCAAGGGCAATATCATAACCCTCGCTTTTCAGCTTTTCTTGCCAGGCCTGGGCTTTCTCATGCGACCCTCCCGAATAGTATCCGGCGACCACCTGATAGCCATCATCATGCAGTCGCTTACAGATGGCAGTTCCTATTCCGCCAGTTCCACCGGTAACCAATGCAATACGTTTTGTCATCCTTCCACTCCTTTTGCGTTTCGGTTTACTGTTTTTCCAGCTGCTGTTGTCAGCGGCATTCCATCTTACAACTCGTCAGTGACCAGACTATTGCATCTCATCAATACTGTCTTCTAGCACCGATTCAAACGTTAACTCTGACACGTTTAGATACACCTTACATGCGTTCGGATGAATGAGACATTGAGCTGAGTTATACTTCCTGCCCTTTTTCTGCCAGTCATCGTCTTCCATGAAGTTTGTCGTCAAGTTCTTCCCTGAGATTACTATTAAATCCAAGTCAGTGCGCAAGCAAATGACAAAAATTTTGCGCGCCAACCTACGCACTCTGACGCGCAAACAAAACATTTCGGCCGATGTCCAGGACCGCTGGGATAGCCTGGTCATCGAGGTCAATCTGTCAGCCACAGAAGACATCGCCATGACGCACCGCCATATGGTGCAGATCCTGTCTCACACTCCCGGCATCGGTTATGCGCTGGAAATTGACGAACACCCGTTCGAATCACTGGACCAGGCCTATCAGCTGGTACGTGAAGCCAATCGTGATGTATTGGAAGGAAAAACCTTTTGCGTCCGCGTCAAACGGGCCGGTAATCACGACTTCACATCCCATGACGCTGAGATTTATATGGGCGGCGGTTTACTGAAGGAAACCGGTGCCATTGGTGTTTCGCTGAAAAACCCGGATGTTGTCGTACATGCCGAGCTGCGCAATGACAAGGTACAGGTCGTCAAGCGCCGTATCCCTGGCCTGGGGGGCTTTCCTCTCGGTAGCCAGGGGGATGTACTGTCATTGATCTCTGGTGGCTTTGACTCCACCGTCGCCAGCTATCTGCTCACCCGGCGCGGCCTGAAAACCCACTTCTGTTTTTTTAATCTTGGTGGCAGCGCCCACGAGATCGGCGTCAAGCAAGTGGCCCATTACCTCTGGTCTTGTTATGGCGAAAGCCACCGGGTGAAATTTGTCACTATTCCTTTTGAAGAGGTAGTCGCTGAAATTCTGACCAAGGTCGATAACGGTCATATGGGGGTAGTGCTCAAGCGTATGATGATGCGGGCCGCCTCACAGGTGGCAGACAATCTGAAACTGCACGCCCTGGCTACCGGAGAAGCCGTCGCCCAGGTATCCAGCCAAACCATCTCCAATCTGGCCATTATTGACCGTGCTGCCGAACATATGGTTTTAAGGCCGCTGGCGGCGATGGACAAGCAGGATATTATTACCATTGCCCGTCGTATCGGAACGGAAACCTTTGCAGCCAATATGCCGGAATATTGTGGCGTCATCTCGGTCAATCCACTGACCCATGGCGAGCGCAGCAAAACGGAAGCAGCCGAACAGGCCTTTGACTTTACGGTACTGGAGCGGGCCTTGCAGCGTTCAAGCTATCAACGTATCGATCGGGTGTTAGAGGAAACGGGCAGCGGCCTGGAGGATATTGCCTTGCTGACAACTCCCGCCCTGAGTGATGAAATTATTGATATTCGCCATCCTGACGAAGCGGCGGACGCGCCTCTGGAACTCGCCAACAACCCGGTCAGACATATTCCATTCTATGAACTGGAAAGCCGCTTGCGAGAGCTCGACACCAGTGGCCAGCAACGTTACCTGCTGTACTGCCACAAAGGCACCATGAGCAAAGTCCATGCTCACCACGTCAATCAGACACACCCGGGACTGTTCGGGGTATTCATGGAAAAACGCTGAGTGCGCCGACCTGATGATCAGGCAGCAGAGACAAATACACCGCCAGGAGGCGGTGTATTTACAAGCAAGGCCATCTTGTATTTACAGGCGATTCAAGCCATTTAATGCCGCAACACGATAGGCTTCTGCCATGGTTGGGTAGTTAAAGGTGGTGTTGATAAAATAGTTCATGGTATTGCCTTCACCTTTCTGGTTCATGATGGCCTGACCGATATGAACAATTTCCGCTGCCTGGTCACCAAAACAGTGAATACCCAGGATTTCCAGCGTTTGGCGATGGAACAGCAATTTCAGCATACCCACCCCTTCGGCCGTAATCTGCGCCCGGGCGATGTTCTTGAAGAACGCCTGCCCCACTTCGTAAGGGATTTTTTCCTCGGTCAGCTGACGCTCGGTTTTACCGACCGAGCTGATCTCCGGAATGGTGTAGATACCGGTAGGCACAGAATCCACGTAGTGGAAGTCAGACGGGCAGGCAATAACCGATGCCGCTGCACGACCCTGGTCGTACGCTGCTGAGGCCAGCGCCGGCCAGCCAATCACATCACCAATGGCGTAGACGTTCTGTACCGCAGTGCGGTATTCCTTGTCGACTTCAATTTGCCCACGGGAATTGGCTTCCAGTCCCAGATTCTCCAGTCCCAGGTTTTTGGTGTTGCCACTTCGACCCGCAGCCCACAAGAAAGCATCAGCTTTGACCTTTTTACCAGACGCCATGATCATGGTGACAAAACGATCATTACTCTCAACGGAGTCAAACTGCTCGTTGTGCCGGATCAATGCCCCCTTGTCACGCAAGTGATAGCTCAATGCGTCGGAGATTTCATCATCAAGGAAATTCAATAACCGGTCGCCGGGGTGAATCAGATCCACCTTGACGCCAAGCCCGGAAAAGATCGAAGCATATTCACAACCAATCACACCGGCACCATAAATAATAATGGTCCGCGGCGTATGGCTCAGTGTCAGAATGGTGTCGGAGTCATAAATGCGCGGGTGATTAAAATCAATACTGCTTGGACGCCATGGGCTGGAACCGGTTGCTACCACAATCTGGTCGGCGTGCAGGCGTGTATTGCTGGTATCACCTTGATATACATCTACCGTATTGGCATCTGCAAAACGGGCTTTGCCTGTGTATACGTTAATACGGTTGCGACCGTAAAACTCGGTACGCAACTTGACCTGCTTGCCAATGACTTTTTCGGCACTTTTTAATACCTGTGGAAATGAGAACCAGCGTGGCTCACCAATCTCCCGGAACATATTATTGGTATTAAACTGAATAATCTGTTTGACGGCGTGACGTAATGCCTTGGAGGGAATGGTCCCCCAATGAGTACAGTTACCGCCGACCATCTTCTTGTCTTCAATGACGGCCACTTTCTTGCCGTGTTTGGCAGCATTCATTGCTGCCCCTTCTCCCGCAGGGCCGGCGCCAATAATGACTACATCATAGCGGTAATCTGCCATCTAACAGTGCTCCCATATCCAGTGAGTATTCAATTCCGATCTTGGCCATATTCTAGAGCAAATGGCCAGGTAAGGTTGTTAGCGCTTGGTCGCGTCGTAAAACTCGGCGCCGACTGATTTGGCGGCGGCAATCTTGCTTTCTTTCTCGCATTTTTTCTTGTCACCGCCGCACACATCGCAGGCAGATTCCATGCCGATCGCTGCCATACCACCGCATGAACCGGAAATAGGTTTGCGTCCCATCAGCACACCAACAGCCATGGCAGCCACAATCAATAACATGACCGCAAAGGCCACAATCATCATAGTCATAAGATTATCCTCGTTATTCGTTTCCCTGCATCAGACCAGGAAAACGACGTAAAAATTCATCAGAAGCCAACTCGGTAAAGCCGTCTCCAGTACGTACAATGGCATACATCGTCAACTGATAACGGTTGGCCAGTAAAACAGCCTGTTCAGGGCCAGCAACGGTCAAGGCCGTTGCCCAGGCATCTGCCAGGGCGCAGCTGGGATTCAGAATGGTCACTGACGCCAGCTGGTGAGTAATCGGATAGCCGGTGTGCGGGTCAATAGTATGAGAATAACGCACCCCCTGCTCTTCAAAATAATTGCGGTAGTCACCGGAGGTTGCCAACGCCGAGTCACCGGGCTCCAGAACCAGCTGTACCTGATGCGTCATACTATCCAGTGCAGGCCGTTCTATGGCAACCCGCCAACCACTGCCATCCGGCTTGCTACCACGCGCTCTCAGCTCACCGCCAATTTCCACCAGATAAGAGACCACCCCCTGCTGCTCCAACAAATAGCCAATCTGGTCAACTGCCCATCCCTTGGCAATGGCAGACAAATCGATATACAGCGGTTTGTCGGTTGACAGGGTCCGGTCATCAAGATGAATAGCGTCAGAGCCGATACCGGCAAGCAGGCCGTTGACCTCTTCTTCCGACAACTTCTGGTCGCGGTGTTTGCCCGGCCCAAAACCCCAAGCATTAACCAAAGAGCCAACGGTAACGTCAAACCGGCCTTCACTCTGGTTATAAATCATCAGTGCTTGTGCCAATACATCGGCCAACTCTTCAGACAAGGTGACATTATCCAGCGCCAGGGTTTGCCGGTTTAATTGCGACAACTCCGAGTCAGGATCATAGGTAGACATAATGCGATTGATATCCGCCAGGCGCTGATCGATCAGATGCTGGATCTGTTCGGCGCTGTCGTTCTGGCCGATCCAGCTGACGTGATATTGCGTGCCCATGGTCGGCCCTGCGACCTTGACGACTGAATCCGGCTGGCTACACCCGGCGGCGGTGAAAATTACCAAGAGAACAACAAACAAATGTTTTAACATGACACCCCCTGAAATGGCGGCGTCAGTATACAGTGAGTTAGCCCTGGATGCCCACCGCTGGCCTGCATTCTGACACGGAGTCCGGATCGATGAAAAAAACAATCTATAGCCTGGCAGGATTTGCTGCCCTTCTGGCACTGGGATTTGCTGCCTGGGTGTACAGCAGCACCTACCATCCCGCCGCACAAGAAACCGCAGAACTGTCTTGCCCCACCACAACCCCTGAGTACGATGCCCGCCAGGGACCTTTATCGGTCATGAGCTACAACGTGCAGTTTTTTGCGGGCAAACAGTATGTTTTCTATTTCGATATGCCAGACAACCAGGGGCCAGATACCCGACCATCAAGCCAGGACATAGCCACCACCATCAGCGGCATTGCTGCCTTACTGAAAGAAACTGCACCGGATATTGTTTTTTTGCAGGAAGTTCACGATGGTGCAGCCGCCACCGACCATGGCGATCAACTGGCCGAGTTGCTAAAGCAGTTACCAGCAAACCGTTATCCCTGTATTGCCAGTACCTATTACTGGAAAGCGGATTACATTCCACACCCCCAGATCATGGGCAGTGTTGGCATGAAACTGGTGACATTGTCGCGTTATAAACTCAGTGATGCTCTGCGCCACCGCCTGCCACAACCTCCGATGGATATCGTCTCCGCACAGTTTTACCTCAAGCGGGCCATTCTGGAAGCTCGACTGCCCACCGAGGGCGGTCCTGATTGGCAACTGTTTAACACCCACTTTGACGCTTTTGCCCAAGGCAGCGATACCATGGAGCAGCAGGTGGATATCGCCGCCAGCCTGATGCAAAAGCAAGACCGCCAGGACCGGCCGTTTATTCTGGGTGGTGATCTTAACTTGCTGATGCCAGGACAACTGGCTCAGCTGCAACCCAGCCAGCGTTATCTGTACCAGGAAAATACCGAGTTACGCCGACTGCTCCAGTGGCCATCCGTTCCTTCCGTAGAGAACATCCAGAGCGAAGCCGCCACATGGTTTACCCACTACCCGAATGACCCGGATGTCTCCGGCCCGGACAGAACGCTGGATTATCTGTTCTACAGCCAACAGTTATCCGCACACAATCCAGAGGTCATTAACACCCGGACGACACAAAATCTGTCAGACCATCTGCCAGTTTGGGCTGGTTTTTCTTACCCTAATAACAAAAAAGAATAAGCTGAAATGAAAAAATTCCATCATTCATATCTTTATGCCTATATTTGAATGCTGGAACATGACGTACACTCTCCAACAAGAAGGAGAGAATCACTATGCAAGAAATTTTATCTGAAGAAATGCTGGAACTGATCGCACAGCGATTTCGTTTATTATCCGACCCCATGCGCCTGAGAATTCTGCATCAGCTGCAACCGGGAGAAAAATCCGTAGGTCAACTGGTGACCGCAACAGGAGCCTCCCAGCCCAATGTGTCGAAGCACTTGTCGACACTGAGAACCCATGGCTTGGTCCGCCGTCGCCAGGAAGGCAATATGGCGTATTTCAGTATCGGCGCACCTTTCATTTTTGATTTGTGCGGCACTGTTTGCGACAGCATGAAAGAAGAGTGGGAGCAGCGTCAGTCGTTGCTGGATAATTCGTCCAGCACTCGCAGCTAGCCAGGAATCAACAAGGGACAGGGATAAAGAACCAATGCGCCAGACTGTTCTGGCGTTCAGGGAGCGCCGACAGTACGTACCGGCGTTTCTTCGCTGGCCACCCAATAATAACGACCGGACTTTTCCGTGCGACTTGCCTGACCAAGCCGTTCCCAGGTTTCCATAATGGAGCGGAATTGGGACTTGCTTACCCGAATATCATCAACTGCATGGGCATTGGGTCGACGTCCCAACAACTGTTTTCGAACGGTCTCGGCAATAAATGCTTCCAGACAGGCACGCAGCCGATCTTCGCTGATATTACCGACAAAAGAACTGCGCAGTGCCCGGTACAGCTGATCCAGACGGGCAGGCAACACCATTTCTTCACGTGATAGATTGCCCCCCTGATAGACCTTGGCCGACACCATCAGATTGATGGACTTGCGACTCATTTCCAGCCGCTCCCGTACCGAGAGTGCCGTGCTGGCCAGATCGGAAATGGAGGCATTACTGGCCGTCGCCAGGTCGGAACTTGCCGGATCGGACACCTGGTCACCCATTACATCAGCCCAGCGAACCCAACCGGAATCGGCATTCAGTTCAAGACTGCCAATGGCCGCCCGAACAAACGACAATAATTCATCCCGCAGATGCCACAATTTATAACTGACCTGCTGAGTCACCAACTGATAAAAACCCTTCAATCGCCCCTGCTCGACTGACAGTGAGCCGGCGACCGGAAGTTTTTTAAGGAATGCCAATACCGGTTTGCCTACCGTCCTGGCATGGACAAACTCTCTATGCAGATAACTGATACCGGTTGGTGCCATTGGGCCATAGTCATCCCCAACCAGAAGAATAAAAAAATCAGCCAGTTCAATCTGTCGACGCGCCAGATCCCAATCGTAACCCTCACCGTCTTCCCGACAGGAAAAACTGACATTGGTCATATCCATTCGGGCAAGCAAGCGCTCAATCTCGTAACGTTCCAGCTCAAGTCCCTGCTGATTAGATGCCAAGTAAACTAACTGGCGCTTCCCCTCTGGCATTTACACCACCGATCCCAAAATTGTCAAAAACAGCCTAAGAGCGTCACTATAGCAGCGACATTATCCGTAAAACATAGAAAATTCCGCCCATCGTCAACATAGAGCCCAAAGTGCTAACTGCAACCGCATTGGCGGTCAGCACATGATTTGCCCCCATTGCCTTGGCCATCACAAAAGCGGCTGCGGCTGTTGGGCACGCCATCATCAGGGCAACCACTCCAAGCTCGACACCACGAAAACCCATGGCAATCGCGGCGGACACAATCAAAATTGGCAAAATCACCAGCTTTAGCAAGGCCATTTGCAGCGTGGTAGAGTTGGCTTTTCTCAGCGCGCCGAAGTCCAGCGTACCACCAACGCTGATCAAGGCCAGCGGCAACGTCATCTGGCCGAGACTACTGGCCGCACTGTGCAGCGGTTTCGGCAGCTGCCAGCCAAACAGACTGAAAGGCAAAGCCAGTACAATGGCAATGATCAACGGATTTCTGGCGATCATCAACAACTGCCCAGACCAGTTAACACCTTGTCCCCGGGCCAACACCACAACGGACAACAGATTATACGCTGGCACACCGACCGCAAGCACCAGAGCGCCAATCTGCGTACCCTGGTCGCCAAAAGCATAAACCACCATCGAGATACCGATAATACCCAAGTTACCCCGAAATGCCCCTTGCACAAAGGCACTGACGTCATCTTCGTCGATGCCCGCAAACCTGGCCCATACAAAACTGAACAGGCAGCTACTCAAAATTGCCAGCGCCACAAACACTATCAGTTCAATATGAACACCGGAATCAAATCGTACTTTGGCAATGGCCAGAAACACCAATACCGGCAAGGTCAGGGTAAATACCAGCCGGGAGCTGACCGTCACAAAATGATCGTCGATCACCCGCCGCTGCCGCAGGAAAATACCGAGAACCACAAGAAGAAATACAGGAAGTATGATTTCTCCTGTAAAAACAAAGGATTGCCAATACATTTAAAAGGTAGTTCCCTATTTATGAACATGTGTTAAAGCCAACTGGCCGGACACAATAACGCGCCAGCACCAGATGTAAATACTGCGGCTCTTTGTTATTATTGGCTAATCGTTCACCACTCTTGTTGATGTAGCCAAACATGACCCGTCTGAAAAAAAACCGATCTCTCAAACGCATCCACAAGGTAAAAACCGGCAACACTGCCAAGCTCAAACGCGAAGCGGGTAATGACCGTCAAACCGGCAAACGAGTCAAAAACCGTGTTCCGTCGGTATTTGAAAAGTTTCTGGCCGACAACCCTGATGTCAAAGCGGCGCAGAACAAAGAACAACAAACAGACAAAGCAGCGGCCACCCCGAAAAAAACCGAGCGCAAGGTTGAAGCCAAAGAAGCACCACTCGCCGCCAGTCAACCCAAAACTGACGCCCCGGAACGCTCCTTGCTCGACCAACTGGAAGACAAAGATTTCAAAGATATTTATTGATGGCCTGGTGGCAAGCAACATCCTTGCAACTGGCGTGTTTTCCCGCCGTTCCGGAACAAATCGCCCGTCCCTGGGACAGCGCCGATGAATACCTGCTCGATCATCTGGATCGTGATGCTCCCACCCTGCTATTTAATGATCGCTACGGTGCTTTATCCTGCGCCCTGACTCAACCGGTCAGCTGGCTCGACAGCGCCTGCGCCCAACGAGCCAGCCGCGACAACCGCCAGCGTAACAGTCTTGAGCTGGCAGACGAGCACTGGATTCACGAGGCTTCACACCTGCAAAACAGCCAGGTACAACAAGTCGTTATCCGGCTACCCAAAAATTTTGAACAATTACGTTACTGGCTGCAGCTGTGTCATCAACACCTGGATCACAAAACACCCTTGTACCTGGCAGGCATGGCCAAACATATCCCGGTGCGCTGGTTAAACTGGCTGGAACAACACAGTGCCGAGTATCGGCAGATGCCGATCCAACGTAAAGCCCGGCTACTGCAAATCCGTCTCCCGGTCAGTGATCCCGGATTACGGACATGGCAAGGCTATACTGTCGGGCAGTTAAACATTCAAGCGTTGCCCGGCGTGTTTTCCCGCAGCAACCTGGATCCCGGCACCGCCTTTTTGTTACACACACTGGAAGATACAAGGCTTGCCCTGCCGACCTTTAGCGGCCGCCTTTGTGACCTCGGTTGTGGCAATGGAGTCCTGGGTTTGTGGCTCAAGCAGCGTCAGCCAGAACTGCAGCTGATCCAGACGGATGATTACCTGCCAGCCGTTATATCCGCTCAACATAACGCTGCCAACGCCGGGCTTGAGGTGTCGTGTTATCACGGCCATAGTCTCAATACCATTCGCGAGCCTCTGGACTGGGTCGTCTGTAATCCCCCTTTCCACGATGGCCACAAGCAGCTGAACAACATCGCCAACGACATGTTCCGTGATGCCGCCCGCCAATTACAGCCCGATGGCAATTTACTGGTCGTTGCCAACCGGCATTTGAATTACCCGCCCTTGCTCAAACGCCTGTTTAGCCAGGTACAGCGCATCAGCGCGGATCAACGCTTTGTTATCTTCTGGTGCCAGACACCCAAATGCTGACACCCACTACAGGATCTCCTATGAAACCTGCACACGCCGCTGGCCGTAGCGCCTATTGCCTGATGCTGGCACGTATCAATTTGCCCCATTTGCAGATGTGGCAAGACGATCAACAACTGGATATAACTCCATTCACCAAGTTGCTCAGCAAACAAACCGCCTTCCTCAAGGGAGAACTGACTTCCCGAGCCAATCTGGAACGGTTTTTTGCCCAGTTCAGTGAATGGCGCTCCGGACTGACTGAATCCGACACCCTGGGATGGCAAATTGTCGACCTGTGCAATGCCGCCCTGTACGCCTCCAGCGAGTGCGTCTTTGACGACGCCTGCGACGACACCATCTTGCTGAATCAATACGTTGCCGATATCTACCAGCAGATGACGGAACTGGGCGCTGAAACATCGGAACTGAAACATTATTTTGCGTCGATCCAGCAGGAATTCCAGAGTCAATTCAATGAGGTGAAGCATATCCCTTTGCCGAAAGACTTTTTTGTCTGGCTATCCGATATGGATGTCAGTCTGTTCGGTGTGGCGGAATAACAGGAATACGGGCTGGATCAATGCGGCAATTTGAAACGGCGCTAGAATGACGCGTTTATTCCCATTATCCAACCCGGCACTCAGAACCAATATCATGATCATCCCCGAACTGCTTTCTCCCGCTGGCACACTCAAAAACATGGATTACGCCTTTGCCTATGGTGCCGATGCGGTTTACGCCGGCCAGCCTCGTTACAGTTTGCGTGTTCGTAATAACGATTTCACCCTGGATAACCTGAACCAAGGTATCAGCCGGGCGCACCAGCTGGGCAAAAAATTCTACGTCGCCAGCAATATTGCCCCTCACAACAGCAAGGTTGATAGCTACATGAGGGACATTGAGCCCGTCATCGCGATGCAACCCGATGCACTGATCATGTCTGATCCGGGCCTGATCATGCTGGTCAAGGATCGCTGGCCAGATACCGTCATCCACTTGTCGGTACAAGCCAACGTGGTGAACTACGCCGCGGTGGAGTTCTGGCGGCGCCAAGGCGTCAGTCGCATTATCCTGTCCCGCGAGCTGTCGTTAGCCGAGATTGCCGAAATTCGCCAGCGCTGCCCGGAAATGGAAATTGAGGTGTTTGTCCATGGTGCGTTATGTATTGCCTACTCTGGCCGCTGCCTGCTATCCGGTTACATGAACCATCGCGACCCGAATCAGGGCACCTGCACCAACGCCTGCCGCTGGAAATATGACGCCCACGAAGCCAGGGAAACCGACTCCGGTGACGTTATTCCCGCAGGTGTGGAAGAATTTGATCCAGCCGGGCCAGTTTTTAACCCCGGGCAGCAACCCGAACCACCAACACTCGGTAGTGGCAGCACCACCGATCAGATTTTCCTGCTACAGGAAGCCGGCCGCAGCAACGAATACATGCCTGCCTTCGAAGATGAGCACGGCACCTACATCATGAACTCACGGGATTTGCGCGCCATCCAGCACATCGAAAAGTTGGTTGAGCTGGGAGTGCACTCGCTCAAGATCGAGGGCCGAACCAAATCCCACTATTACGTTGCCCGTACGGCCCAGACCTACCGTCAGGCCATTGATGACGCCGTGAGCGGCAAAACATTCAACCCAGCCCTGATGGATACCCTCGAAAACATGTCCAACCGCGGATATACCGAAGGGTTCTTCCGCCGCCATGTACATGATGAATACCAGAACTATGAACGCGGCACCTCGACCAGTACCCGCCAGCAGTTTGTAGGGGAAAGCATGGGGACAACCGCAGACGGCCTGCTGCGTATAGACGTGCGTAATCGCTTCGAGGTCGGTGACCAGCTGGAATTGATGACCCCGCAAGGAAATATTTCGTTTATGCTCGAACATATCCAGGATCGCAAGGGCATCATCCGCAACGATGCACCAGGCTCCGGCTTTGTTGTTGAGATTCGTATTCCGGCTAACGTCGTCACACCCGCTGCAAAAAACGTTATGCTGGTGCGGAACTTGCCAGATATTTGCTGATAAACCAGACTGAACCTTCCAACCTACAGGATTTTCCATGTTGATTCGTTGCTATCTGACTCCGCTTATCTTGCTGATATCCCTTTCTTTTTTCACCACCAGGGCAGCTGCTGATACGGACAACACCCCGGAGAGCATGGTCAAATCTGCCGTTGGCCTTGTCACCGAACATCTGATGGCCGACAAAACCTGGATAAACAATCACCCCGGCTATCTGAACCGGTTGTTATCGACCAATATCATGCCCTTGATCGATACCCGGCAAATGGGTAAAAAGGTTCTTGGCAAATACTGGCGACGAGCTTCGAGCGATCAACAGATCCTGTTTCTGGAAGCCTTCCAGCGTAAATTACTGACCACCTACGCCGGTGCCTTCCGGGCATATGACGGCCAGCCTGTCCATTTTCTCGACACGCGTTACCGAGGCAACAATCAGGCGCTGGTTGCCAGCCAGATCGAACTGGCCGGACAACCGCCACTGGCGGTCGACTACCGTCTTTATCACAGCGGCCAATGGCGAGTTGATGATGTCATTATTGCCGGCATGAGCCTGGTCAAAAGCTTCCGCGACCAGGTCCAGGCGATGATTCAGAAGCATGGATTCAGTCAGGCCATGGTTAAACTGAGCAGAGAGTACCCAGACAATCGTCCGGTCATCAAACTGGGCTCCGACAGTTGGGCACCCTACGCCGGCAAACAACTGCCAGCGGATGGAATCGCGACGGACCTGGTCACTACCGCCCTGAGTAACCTCGGGTATCTTGTCAATGTTGAATTCATGCCCTGGATGCGTGTTATGGAATCCATCAAAAGCGGTGAGATCCAAGGCGTCTTATCCACCTGGGAAGGCCAGCACGACGACCAGTGGTTATTGTCAGAGGCTTATCTGCACGGCCGGTTACGCTTCGTCAAACCCAAAGACAGTGATTTTCAGTATGTCGACCAAGCCCAGCTCAAGGCCACAGATCTCAAGCTGGGGGTCTATTCAGAAATCAACTACGGCCCATGGCTGAACAATCTCGATAGTTATTTCCAGGTCGAGGGCCGGGATTACTGCTCGCAATTATTTCGTGATGTGGCCAATAACAACCTCGACCTGGCGCTGGTGGATGAATGGGTTGCCACCTCCGAACTGAGCAATAGCCCCACCATTGCCGAACACCTGGTACTGGCTCCTGGTGATGTCGCCAAAACCAGCATTCATCTGGCCATTAACCGTCAACTCAGCAACGCTCCCGTTCTTGTGCAAGGCTTCAATCAGATGCTGCAACAGATGAAACAAGACGGCAGTTATCAGCAGATACTGGAAAATCACCAATACCCCTATCATGATTAAACAACGAATCCTTTACCAAGACAGCGAAATTGTCATTCTCAACAAACCCGGTGGATTGCTCAGTGTTCCCGGGCTATACGACAAAGACTCTGCCTTTGGTCGACTGCAAGACCTGCTGGGTGAATTACACATTGTGCATCGACTGGATCGCGACACCTCCGGCATTATTGTTTACGCCCGTAACAAACCGGCACTGACCTGCATTCAGCAACAGTTTGAAAAGCAGACAACCCGCAAGGTATACGAAGCCCTGGTAACAGGAGAGCCCAAAGGTAATGGCGGCTGTATTAATCTGCCGATCATTGTTGACTGGCCCAACCGCCCACTGCAGAAAATCAGCCATACCGACGGTCGTTATGCCCTGACCCGCTGGCGCAAGCTGGAGGTCGACACCGATGCCGCAGGCCAGCGGATGACTCGGGTGGAAATGTACCCCAAAACAGGGCGATCACATCAGTTACGCCTGCATATGCAGCAGATTGGCCACCCTATCATTGGTGATCCGTTCTACAGTGCAGACTATTCAGAACAAAAAACACCTACCATGCATCTGCATGCCAGAGAATTATCCTTCCGCCATCCGACCACGGATGAGCGTATGGATATTCTCTCGCCAGCACCGTTCTGATCAGCCCTTGCCCCCTGTCTGGTGTTGCTGCCAACGAATTAGCAGCACCAGATAAAAACCGAACAGCAGCAAGCCCCCGGCGGTAATTGTGACGGCAATACCGCCAAACAAATCAGGCGCCTTCATTAACGTCGCCATCAGTGAATCCTGATAATAGAAAAACCAGGCATGATCCGGTGGGAAAATCATTTTGTGCAAATGGTAAAACACCTGTTTGGGACCAATCAGGAGCACCGACACCAGCGTCAACCCCAATAACCCACCCAGCAAAGCGCCTTGTACTCCCCAGCGTGGGCGCTGCCGCCGCAACCACCAGGTGCCACCAATTGCCACCAGAGCAAACACCCCGCTAGCCAGGCGCAAGACATCAATCAGATTGGCAACATCCTGCAGGTGAACCACCTCAGGCTTTCTCAATAACACCCGGGTCTTGCCACGATAAGCAAAGGTGATGGCTTGCAGCCCCTCGCCATGGTCATGTACCGCCTCACTGATGGCATTAAACAGGCGTACATGTTCTGCTTTATCCAGACTGTCCAGACCACGGATATAGCGGTTTTGCGGGCCATATCGTTCAATATGGTTATCAATATCATAAAACTCATACCAATAATCAAAACCATAATGGGCCGCCGCCTGCCCGAACCATGACAACGACAATGCCAATAACAACGCCGACACAAGCACAAAAAACCAGCCGACCTGTTGAATATATTTCACTTGGTACGCTCCCAGAAAGCATTTAGATATCGGGCCAGAATTACCGCCCCGGCGGATTCCAGATGTAAATGATGATGGCCATCCAGATCCAGGCGCTCAGCCATTGGCAAACACTCGAACCGCGCACAGAACATGGCCTCCGGGATCATGCCGTTACCAGCCCGAACTGCCAGTGCTGGCACAGACATGGCCCGCAAGAAATCCTCGACCATGGGTTCCGTCAAACGAAAAGCAGAAGGACGCCGTAAAGCCGGGTCAGTACGCCACCACCAACGCTGATCACGCTGCTCAAGATTACGCAAAATAACAGGGGCTATCGCTGTGGGAGTGACCGCCGGCGTCGCTTTTAACCGGGCAGCAATCGCTTGTTCCGGAGTTGAATAACCTGAAAAGAGAGAACGTACAGAGGTACTGGCATAACGGCGAAAGGTACTGACTGCCTGATCAGGAGACTGGACCAACGGACCAATAGCATCCAGCAAAACAATACTGGCGAAACGCTCCGGAAAAGCGCCCGCAGCCAGCGTCAGCGCAGCCGCCCCCATGGAATGACCGAGCCAATGAACGGATTGGGGGAGTTGATCAGCAACCCAGAGAATTGCTTCTGCTGGTGTCCAGATTGGATAGCCAGACGGCGACCAGGAAGACAGGCCATGGCCAGGCAAATCCAGAGCAATCAGATGGATCTCCGGCAGCTGATTCGCCAAAGCAGCAAAACTGAGCGCATTGTCCAGCCAGCCATGTACAGCGATAACCGTTAACCCACCCGGCTCACCCCATTCCAGGCCATCAATATGACCACCAGGATAATCAAACTGTATCGGTTTCAAACTTGAGCACCACTCACCTGTTGCGAGTGGGCATTATGACAACAGACTCAGACGAGTACAGCCCGTGCCACGACTCAGAGGCCGGAAAGTACCGGATACCAGACTGATTCAACGGACAAACAGCCGGGGCCAGCCACGTCACCAGACAGTAACCAGCACTCTGCCGGAGACCAGGGCTGATCAAAGACCTGCCCTTCCACCAGATAAGCCGCAAGGCGTCCAACCAGTGGCAAATGAGATACCAGAATGATATCCCGTTCTTGTGATAGCAACTCATCAACAACCGTATTGACGTCGGAGGAAGGCACCAAAAAAGCGTGCTCTTCCGTATCCAGCGGCAGGGATTCAGCAATCAGTGAGGCGGTTTGTTGTGTTCGATAATAGGGGCTGACCCATAATACCGGGTCATTCCATTCCTGTTCTGCCATCCACTCTCCGGCAGCCTGAGCCTGGAACCGACCTTTTTCAGTCAATTCCCTGTGCTGGTCATCCATACTGCCGATCACTGCAGAACCATGGCGAACTATACAGATTTTCACAAAACATCAGCCTTTCTGGTCAAGGCGTCTCTTTATTGCTGGCATCAGAACTGGCCGGTTCGACGACGGTATCTGGCTCGTCTTCGGGTACAACAACGACAGGCCACTCCCGGAAAGGAAAAGGTTTGTCGTCATTGCAGCCGGTCAGGTAATACACAACCTGCTGGTAGTAAATTCCCAGCGACTGGCAGAATTTGCCCAATTCTTTTTGAGGGCGGCCTGTCAGCAGGCGTGACACCCATTGCACCAATGTTGACAACAGCAACACCAGATCAAGCATTCTGATTACAAAAATAAAGATAACGGTATAAATTGTTCGAAGCCAAAAAGCATCTGAGGTGACATTGGTTTTAAAGTTGACGTCTGACATGTAGCTAACTCCTGTTATATTTCGTGCCTGGGTAAGGCAAATTCTACATCGGACGCATGCTCACCGGTCATCAACTCTCGAGCGACCATTCCGGGATCGGCGCCATTAAACAAACATTCATAAGCACCCATCACCAGTGGCATATAGATACCTGAATCCTCCGCTTTAGCCCTGACATAGCGCAAGGTATTAACACCTTCGGCTACTTCCCCCAGCTCTTCTGTCGCCTGATCGAGGGTTTTCCCCTGCCCAATGGCATAACCAACCCGAAAGTTGCGACTGAGTGGCGACATGCAAGTAACAACCAGATCACCCACACCGGCCAGGCCGAGAAAAGTCAGTGGATTGGCCCCCATGGCGTCGGCAAAACGGCTCATTTCCGCCAGGGAGCGGGTAATGATCATGCTTTTGGTATTTTCCCCCATCCCCAAGGCTGCGACAAAACCCGACACGATAGCGTAAATATTTTTTAACGCCCCGCCCAGCTCGACGCCATACACATCATTGGATGCATAAACGCGAAAATAATTGCAGCTTAATGCCTCTTGGATATCACGACGAAGATCACTGTTTTCACTGGCAATCACGGTACCGGCCAGCTCTTTGCGGGCAATTTCCTTGGCGAGATTGGGGCCACTCAGCACCCCGACCGGGTTATCAGGAAAGACATCACGAATCACCTGGCTCATTAACAAAAAGCCATCGGGTTCAATCCCCTTGGTGGTGCTGACCAATCCCTGCTCAGGTTTGATCAGGTGCGCAAAGCCGGAAATAACCTCTCGAACCGACTTGCTGGGAACAGAGACAAAAATAACATCAGCCCCTACTACCGCTTCCTCGATGGTGGTGGTTGCCCGTAGTGATGAATTCAAGGCAATGCCGGGCAAATACTGCTCATTGACGTGTAACTGATTGATGCTTTCGGCTATTTCCGGGTTACGGAGCCACTGAATAGCCTGAATATTATTATCTGCAAGAATATTGGCTGTGACGGTGCCAAAACTGCCGCCACCAATGATGGCTGCTGTGCGGATGCCCACAAAAAATCTCCTGACGGGTGTTTATTGGGTTTGATGACATTCCAGGGTTTCAACCAACTGGCTAAAGGTATCGCGATTACTGTCGTTCAGGTCCATCAACGCCTTGTGCGCAGAAATAATCTGTACCCGAGCCGCTTCTTCATCAACAGTATCATCGACCCAGTCGCGAAACTCTGCCTCATTGGCAAACGGCTCTTCCAGAATATGGAACACATGGTCAAAACCCATGCTCATCAATATGCGTGTAATGCTGGGGTCAGGAGAAAATACTGTCGGGGTGATTTTGAACCGGTCCCGACTCACAATCGCTATTTTCGCCAGCTGACCCAGTGTTGTACTGTCGACCCCCTCTGCCGAGGATAAATCCACCAGCACGTTGGCAAACATACCATCGGAGAGCACCTGACGGATATATCGGTCAAATGCAGTACAAAGATTAAGTCGAACATCCCCGATCAAACGTACAATCTGAACCCCATGGTGCTGGGCAACCTGAATTTGACCCGATGTCATAGCTTACCTCGACCAATAGAGACCATTGCAATATCATCCGGAACTTCCAGTTCTTTCCCCAGACCCAGTACGGATGTCAGCCCGTCCAGGTCACCGTTCTGATCCTCAACCATACCGAGCAGAGCCTTTTCTTTCGCTGCCAGATTGGCTTCCGTAATAATTTCCAGCACGCCATCAGAAAACAGTAACAACCGGAAAGCAGACGGCAGTTCCAGGTGGCGAGTGGTGTACTCTGCCTCGCGAAACAGGCCAACCGGCATCCCCTGGCCTTCAAGATAACGACACCCGGAAGCATCCAGCAATGCGGGCATGGGCAAATGGCCACCGACGCTGTATTCCAGCACCGACTCCCGAGTATCCAGGATGCCGTAAAAAATGGTCAGATGCTTGTCCAGCCCGGTAGCCAGCATTTCGTCATTCATGCGACTGAGCACCTGCGATGGATGCAACAAATCATCACTGGAGCCCCGGCGATAATTGCGCCGCAAACGATAGGTAAGGTTTTTCAGCAACACGGTGACAAATGCCGACGAAGAGCCATGGCCGGAAACATCGGCGATATAGAACACCAGCCGATGCTCGCCCAGCTCAAAATAGTCGAGAAAATCACCACTTAACATCAGCGACGGGAAAATCCGGTGATCGCAGCACAAGCCGTTATAGTTCAGCGAATCGGGCAGCATGCGCATCTGGATTTGCCGCCCTGCCATCTGGTCGGTACGCAACTCTTCCAGGCCGTGCCTTAACTCGGCATTGGTCTTTTCCAGATATTCCCGATAAGCGGTATTTTCTGTTTCCAGTTCAACCCGCTCCAGCGCCCGCTTGATGGCGTGGTGCAGCATTTCCAGATCAAGAATCGGCTTGACCAGAAAATCATCCGCCCCCATACGCAAGGCCTGGACAACATCGTCCATAACCCCGCCTCCGGACACAACAATCACAGGTAATGACGGCCAGCGCTGTTTCAGCTGCTCCAGCCATTCAATACCGCTAGTGTCGGGCATTCGCAAGTCACAGACCACAATATCTATATGATGACGATCGAGTTCTTTCCAGGCAGCCACTGCGGACGGTGCCGCTACCACCTGATAGTCGTATTCCACCAAAAATGTGGCAATACTCTCGAGCACCGAGGGGTCGTCATCAATGACCAGCACATTCGCGGCCATTCGCATCTCCTAACACCAGAAAGCATTTCGAACAAGAGGTCACGCCTCGACAGCCAGTCCAGCGACCGGGCTTAATACCAGTATAGCGGACCAGCCTGTCTTTCCTCTGACATCAGGGGCAGGCAATATGGATGCGAACACTAACGCCAAGCGAATCGCCATGCAATCCCTCTCAGCTGCTATGACCGGTGAATATCGAACTATACGGATTGGCACAGAAGAAACTGTCGACATATCACCGGCTAATGAGTGGTATAAGCGCTATTAGAGGCGTTTTTCAGTCCTATTGCCTATTATTTGGTTATATAAAAGACATTCAACCGTATTATTTGATACAACCAATAAATATCCACCCAAAAGTGACAGCAAACCGCTGATTTTTTCACCAGGATTTTTGACAATACCGACAAGATGCCTTGCGCCATACCCTGATATTCATCGGGGCATCCGCAAAGGTTAAAGAAAAAAGAGGAATTAACCCGGTAGCGCAGCAGCACAATTCTGCCCGCCAACGGGTCAATCTTATCGAGAACAGCAGAACAGAATGCCTGCTGCGATACCACGTAGTACTGCTATTTGCTATTTAAAGTACGCCTTATCCGTCACGCTGTGATCCGTTACATCGCGCACACCCTGAACCTCAGGAATCTTGGCGATCAGACTGGCTTCAACACCGTCTTTTAATGTCATATCCACGGCGCTGCAGCCCTGGCAACCACCACCAAACTTGAGAATCGCCAGCCCGTCATCAGTGAGTTCCACCAGACTGACCTCACCACCATGGGATGCCAGGCCCGGGTTGATCTCGGTATAGAGCAAATAATTGATACGCTCTTCCACCGGACTGTCCTCAGTGACTTTGGGCATTTTGGCATTGGGAGCCTTGATCGTCAGCTGTCCCCCCATACGATCCTTGGCAAAGTCGATAATGGACTCTTCCAGATACGGCACACTCATCGCCTCAACGTAAACCCGGAGCAGCTCCATCTGTTGCAGCTTATCGTTTTCATTCACCTCTTCCGGGCGACAGTAAGCCAGACAGGTTTCAGCGTAACGGGTGCCCGGCTGGGTGATAAATACCCGCACAGACATATCTGGTGTTGGTTGTTTACTCAACAACTCAGCCAGGTAAGCTTCGGCATCCGGTGTAATCTTTACGTATTCGGTCATAAACACATCCTCAAAACTGATCGCCATTGTAGCGAAACCCGCCAGCCAGCGAAATACCCCACTAATATAGTTGGATAAGACAAGCGGGTGCACCTCTGATATAATCCCGGCCCTTTTTTTGTCGATCCGCAGTTCATTCGAGTGAGTCCAAGCACCATGCCCAACGCCAGCCGCCAACGCCGTATTCAGCAGTTGAAAGAGAATCTCACCCAACGCATCCATATTCTGGATGGTGGCATGGGGACCCTGATTCAGTCGCATCAACTGGAAGAAAAGGATTATCGCGGTGAGCGTTTTGCTGACCTGAACCAGGAAATCAAGGGCAACAACGACCTGCTGGTGTTGACCCAACCCGAAATTATTGCTGGCATTCATCGCCAGTACCTGGAAGCCGGGGCCGACATACTCGAAACCAACACCTTCAACAGTACCCGGGTCTCCCAGGCCGACTACCAGCTCGAAGACCTGGTGCCGGAGTTAAACCGCGAAGCAGCGGCCATTGCCCGCCGTGTCTGCGACGAAGTCGAGGCAGAGACAGGTATTCCCCGTTATGTCGCGGGCGTACTCGGCCCCACCAGCAAGACCTGCTCCATCTCTCCGGATGTCAACGACCCCGGCTACCGGGCTATCACCTTCGACCAGCTGGTCGAAGAGTACACCGAAGCCACTGCAGCCCTGATGGATGGCGGCGCCGACCTGATTCTGATTGAAACCATTTTTGACACCCTCAACGCCAAGGCCGCTGTTTTTGCCGTACAAGGCGTTTTTGAAGCCCGCGACGAAGCACTGCCCATCATGATTTCCGGCACCATCACTGATGCCTCGGGCCGTACCCTGTCCGGACAAACGGCAGAAGCCTTTTACAACTCGCTTACCCATGCCCGGCCATTAACCATCGGTCTGAACTGTGCCCTCGGTGCCGAAGAGCTGCGTCCCCATATCGAGGAATTAAGCAACAAGGCCAACTGCTTTGTTTCAGCCCACCCCAATGCTGGCCTGCCCAACGAATTTGGCGAATACGACCAGACTCCCGCAGAAATGGCCGCCATCGTTGAAGAATTTGCCGCCAGCGGTTTTCTGAATATTCTCGGTGGTTGCTGTGGTTCTACCCCGGAGCACATCCGTGCCATCGCCGACGCGGTGGCCAAACATACCCCCCGGGTTATCCCGGAGATCAAACCGGCCTGCCGACTGGCGGGTCTGGAACCATTCAACTTTGATGAGACCAGCCTGTTCGTCAACGTTGGCGAACGTGCCAACGTCACCGGCTCGGCAGTCTTCAAGCGCCTGATTGTGGATGAAAACTACGATCAGGCCCTGACCGTCGCCCGTGAGCAGGTCGAAAACGGCGCCCAGGTCATCGATATCAACATGGATGAAGGCATGCTGGATTCCAAGGCCGCGATGGTACGCTTCCTGAATCTGATTGCCGCCGAGCCGGATATTGCCCGCGTCCCCATCATGGTCGACTCGTCCAAGTGGGATATCATCGAAGCTGGCCTGAAATGTATCCAGGGCAAAGCAGTGGTGAACTCCATCTCGCTCAAGGAAGGCAAGCAGGAGTTTGTCGACAAGGCCAGACGTTGCTTGCGTTACGGTGCCGCCGTAGTGGTCATGGCGTTTGATGAACAGGGCCAGGCCGACACCGAAGCCCGCAAGAACGAAATCTGTGAAAAATCCTACCGTATTCTGGTCGATGAAGTCGGCTTTGATCCGTCTGATATTATTTTCGACCCGAACATCTTTGCCGTCGCCACCGGTATCGAAGAACACAACAACTACGCCGTTGATTTTATCAACAGCTGCAAATTCATTACCGACAACCTGCCTCACGCCAAAATATCCGGCGGGGTCTCCAACGTATCGTTCTCGTTCCGGGGCAACAACCCGGTGCGGGAAGCCATTCACTCGGTCTTTCTCTACTACGCCATCAAAAACGGCCTTAGCATGGGAATTGTCAACGCCGGTCAGCTGGCGGTCTACGATGACCTGCCAGCAGAACTGAAAGACCTGGTAGAAGACGTGATTCTCAATCGCCGTGACGATGCCACCGACCGCCTGTTAGCCGTCGCCGAAAATTATCGTGGCGATGGTTCGGTGGCCGAAAAAGAAACCGAAGAATGGCGCACCCTGCCGATTACCGAGAGGCTGACCCACGCCCTCGTCAAGGGCATCAATACCTATGTCGAGGAAGATACCGAAGCGGCCCGCCAGCAATTTGCCCGGCCGATTGAAGTGATCGAAGGGCCATTGATGGACGGCATGAACGTCGTCGGCGACCTGTTTGGTTCCGGTAAAATGTTCCTGCCCCAGGTGGTCAAAAGCGCCCGGGTGATGAAACAGGCCGTAGCTTATCTACTGCCTTATATCGAAGAAGAAAAAGACGGCAAGTCCGAAACCCAGGGAAAAATCCTGATGGCCACGGTCAAGGGGGATGTCCACGATATCGGTAAAAACATCGTTGGCGTGGTATTGCAGTGCAACAACTTTGAGGTGATTGACCTCGGCGTGATGGTGTCGGCGGAAAAAATTCTCAAAACCGCCAAAGAAGAAAACGTCGATATCATTGGCTTGTCCGGTCTGATCACCCCCTCACTGGATGAAATGGTTCACGTTGCCCGTGAAATGCAACGACTCGATTACCACATCCCACTGATGATTGGCGGCGCCACTACCTCCAAGGCGCACACGGCGGTCAAGATTGAACCTCAGTTCAAAAACGACATTGCCATTTACGTCGCCGATGCCTCCCGTGCCGTCGGGGTCGCTCAAAAACTGGTGACACCAGCGGCCAAGCCCGCCTTTATTGAAGCCACTCGCGACGAATACATCCACGTCCGTGAACGTAATGCCAACCGCAAAGCCAAGGCCTTGCTGCCGTACCCCAAAGCCGTTGCCAATGGCTTTACCTGCGACTGGGCCAACTATCAGCCCACGACACCCAAAAAACTGGGCATCCAGGTGTTTGACCATTTTGATGTCGCTCAACTGGTGGATTACATCGACTGGACGCCGTTTTTCATGTCCTGGGAACTGGCTGGAAAATACCCCCGCATTCTCACCGATGACGTTGTCGGCGAAGCAGCCACCAATCTGTTCAAGGACGCCCAGGCGATGCTGAAACGCATTGTCGATGAAAAGCTGTTCCGCGCCCGTGCTGTAATTGGCCTCTGGCCTGCGGCCAAACGGGGCAACGACGACACCGTGATCTTCAACCCGGACAACCCATCCGAAGAACTGGCCATTCTGCATCACCTGCGCCAGCAGACCGACAAACCCAACGACCAGCCCAATTACTCGCTGGCGGATTTTGTCACACCAGAAGATCAGCTCACCCATGGCAAACAGGATTACATGGGAGCGTTTGTTGTCACCGCCGGGATTGAAGCCGAGCAGCTGGCGCAGAATTACAATGCCAACCATGACGATTACAACAGCATCATGATCAAGGCATTGGCCGACCGTCTGGCCGAAGCCTTTGCCGAGCATATGCACCAAATCGTGCGCAAGGATATCTGGGGCTACGCAGCGGACGAACAACTGGATAACGAACAACTGATCAAGGAAAAGTATCAGGGGATTCGACCAGCCCCGGGCTACCCGGCCTGTCCGGATCACACCGAAAAAGCCACCTTGTTCAAACTGCTGGACGCCGAGGCCAATACCGATGTATTCCTCACCGAAAGCTTTGCCATGAGTCCGGCGGCTTCAGTCAGCGGCTGGTATTTTGGACACCCGGACGCCAAATATTTTGGCCTGGGAAAAATCGCCAAGGATCAGGTGGAAGACATCGCTGACCGCAAGGGGATGACTGTTGACACCATGGAGCGCTGGCTGGCACCCAACCTCAACTACGACCGCTGAGCCATGTCAGTTGAGCACTGGCTTGGCAAACTGCTGCGGATTGAACCGCAGCGCCTGACCCGGATTTTTGGTATTGGCCTGCCAATCATCGGTGCCATGCTGTCACAAAGCCTGATCAATCTGATTGATGCCGCCATGGTAGGCCGCCTCGGTGATGCCGCCCTGGCGGCTATTGGTATTGGTGGCTACGCCTCCTTTATGATGGTTTCCATTGTCATGGGGCTGGCCGCGGCCGTACAGGCACTGGTAGCCCGCCGTATCGGCGCGGGCAAAACCGCCACCCTGCACGAGCCGCTGATGGCTGGTTTGCTTTCTGCCATCTTGCTGGCGGTGCCGTTATCCCTGCTGTTTATTTTTCTTGCGCCATCGTTGATTCCGTCCCTGACCAACAACAGCGACGTCGCTGCCATTGCCACGCCGTATTTCCAATGGCGCACCGCTGCCCTGATCGCCGTCGCGATGAACTTCGTCTACCGTGGATTCTGGAGTGGTATTGGCGAAACCCGCTTTTATCTACAAGTCCTGCTGCTGATGCATGTGGTTAATATCTCACTCAGCTATCTGCTGGTATTCGGTATCGGTGACTGGCAAGGACTGGGCGCTGTTGGCTCTGGTATTGGTACCGCCATGGCACTGGTGTTTGGAAGTGCCCTGCTGTCCTGGCTGACATTCACCCATAAACGCCAGCGTCTGGGCCAAATCAAATTCCCTACCCGGGCAACCCTGCTGCAGCTGATCCGACTGGCCTGGCCCAATTCCGCCCAACAAACACTGTTTGCCCTCGGTATCAGCATTCTGTTCTGGATTATCGGCCAGATTGGCACCCGGGAGCAAGCCATTGGTCATATCCTGATCAGCCTGCAACTGATCCTGATTCTGCCCGCAGTCGGTATGGGTATTGCCGCCACCAGCCTGGTCAGCCATGCGCTCGGAGCAGGCCACCCCCAGGATGCTCACCGCTGGGGCTGGGATGTCGTCAGGGTCGCGACCCTGACTCTTGCGCTACTGGGCTTGCCGTTGTGTCTGTTCCCGGAATGGATTCTGGGTATATTCACCACCGAGACGAAACTGATTCAGGCCGGTATTCTCCCCCTGCAGATCACCGGTATCTTTATAGCCCTCGAAGTCACCGCCATGGTGCTGACCCAGGCACTGCTGGGGGCTGGTGCCAGTCGCCAGATCATGAAGATCAATCTGACCATGCAATGGTGTGTCTTCTTGCCGCTGGCCTATTTTATTGGCCCGGTACTGGGGTTTGGTCTGGTGGGAGTCTGGATCCTGCAGGGCGTCCAACGTACCGGACTGTCGCTGATCTATAGCCTGATCTGGCAACGACGCCAATGGGTTCATTTATCTGTCTAGCCACCGGAGGCCAGACCATGCGCACCAGCACAGTGATTGCCCATCGCGGCGCCAGTCGTCTGGCACCGGAAAACACCCTGGCCGCCTTCCGGCTCGCCCAGCAGGCTGGTGCCAGCTGGATAGAAGTGGACGTTGCCCTGAGTGCTGACGGCCAGGCCGTTATTTTCCACGACGAACAGCTCGACCGCTGCACCAATGGCCATGGCTGGCTCTTGCGCCATACCCTGATCGAATTACAGCAGCTGGATGCTGGCAGCTGGTTTGCCGATCACTTCTGCCACGAACGAATTCCCACCCTGCAGGCCTTGCTGCACTGGGCCTGCCAGCACAGCATCGGCCTTAATCTGGAAATCAAGGCGGTGGTTGGCCGTGAGGCTGAAACCGTCCAGGCGTTGGTCATGGCATATCAGGCAACACTGGCTGAAACCGGCATGGTGCCGATTTTGCTCAGCTCGTTTAACCCGTTATCGCTGCAGTACGCCCGCTCCGCCCTCCCTGAGGTGCCACGCGCCTTGCTGACGGAAGCCATTCCGGCAGATGCCGCGTTACGCCTGACCAGGCTGGGCTGCGAAGGGTTGCATTTTTGTGCCGATCTGGCCGCCCCGGAAGTGATTCGGACACTGGCCAATGCCGGCTTTAACCTGCGTGCCTATACAGTCAACAACCCGACACAGGCGGATTCATTGTTAGCCATGGGCGTCAATGCGGTATTCAGTGACATAGCCGATTTACCTGTCACAAAGGACAATCCCGCCACAACGCCTTGAAAAACAACCTGTTCGGTTTTATCGAACGATCTAAGGCACAAAAGTAATTACGATATAGATAAATAGTCGTTTTAAGAATAAAGCGGCTTTGGTAATGTTCGCCCAACTAAAAAACCACCATTGGCCATGAGCCGATGAAGAAGCAACCGAGAGATTATGTACCAATACGACGAGTACGATCAGCAGATCCTGAACGAGCGCGTTGCCCAATTCAAAAGCCAGACGGAACGCTATCTGGCCGGGGAAATCGCTGAAGATGAGTTCTTGCCACTGCGCCTGCAGAATGGCATCTACGTGCAACGCTACGCCCCCATGTTACGGGTCGCGATTCCTTATGGCGCCTTTACTGCTGAGCAAATGCGCGCTCTGGCCAAGGTCGCCCGCGACTACGATAAAGGCTATGCCCACTTCAGTACTCGCCAGAACCTGCAGTTCAACTGGCCCAAGCTGGAAGACTGCCCTCAGATTCTGGCTGATTTGGCAAAAGTGCAAATGCACGCGGTACAAACCAGTGGTAACTGTATCCGTAACACCACCACAGACGAATACGCTGGTGTGGTTGCAGAAGAACTGGTAGATCCTCGTCCGTATTGTGAAATCATCCGTCAGTGGTCAACCTTCCACCCGGAATTTGCTTTCCTGCCCCGTAAATTCAAGATTGCGGTCAACTCGGTTCCCGGTGAAGACCGGGCAGCCACCAAGGTTCACGATATTGGCGTTCATATTATCCGTAACGACGCCGGCGAACTGGGCTACCGTATTCTGGTCGGTGGTGGCCTCGGCCGCACACCGATCATTGGTGAAACCATTCGGGAATTTTTGCCAGAGCAAGACCTGCTCACTTATCTCGAAGCCGTGATTCGGGTCTATAACCAGTTTGGCCGTCGTGACAACAAGTACAAGGCCCGCATCAAGATTCTGACCAAGGCATTGGGCGTTCAGCGTCTGGGTGAACTGGTCGAGGCGGAATGGAACCGTATCAAGGATTCTGCCGCCAGGCTGACCAGCGCAGAGCTGGAGCGAGTCAAAAAACACTTTGTTGACCCCGCTTACGCCACACTGGATAACAACCCGGCCGAACTGGAAACTGCCAAAGCGGAAAACCCGGCCTTTGTTCGTTGGCTTGGCCGTAACGTCCGGGCACACAAACAGTCTGGTTACGCAGTAGTCACCCTGACCCTGAAGCAGAAAGGCACGCCACCCGGCGATGTTACCGCCGAGCAGATGGAGCAGATTGCCACCCTGGCCGATGAATTCAGCTTTGGTGAATTACGATCGACCCACCAGCAGAACCTGGTATTGGCCAACGTTGAACAGCGCCAGCTGTTTACCCTGTGGCAACAGGCCAAAGCATTGGGTTTGGCAACACCCACCCTGGGCTTGCTGACCGACATGATTTGCTGCCCCGGGGGCGACTTCTGCGCCCTGGCGAACGCCAAGTCGATCCCGATTGCCGACGATTTGCAAGTCCGCTTCGACGACCTGGATTACCTGCATGATCTGGGTGAAATCGACCTGAATATCTCCGGTTGCATGAACGCCTGCGGTCACCACCATGTCGGTAACATTGGCATCCTGGGGGTCGATAAAAAAGGTCAGGAATTTTATCAGGTGTCACTCGGCGGTAACTCCGGTGAACGTGGTACGGCCTCTCTGGGCAAGATTCTGGGGCCATCGTTCTCCCGCGAACAGCTGACCGGTGTGGTCGCCAAGGTACTCGATCTGTACGTGGCCTCTCGCCATGTGGGCGAATCCTTTCTCGAAACCTACCAACGTATTGGCCATAACACTTTCAAGGAGGCGGTATATGGCAAAGCTGATTAAAGACGGGGCCTTTGTTGCCGACGATGTCTGGACCCGTATCGACGACGATGCCATCGCCACGGAATACAGCCTGATTTCGCTGGACCGCTGGACACATCAACAAGCAGAATTACAACCCCTGGCATCACGGGGCAAGCTGGGGCTGTATCTGAACAGCGACCAGCTGGCTGAGATGGTGGCCGAACAGTGTCGCAATTTTGCTGTAATTGCCGTGGACTTCCCCAAGTTCAGCGATGGTCGTGGTTATTCCACCGCACGTCTGCTGCGTGACCAGTACCACTACGCCGGTGATCTACGCGCTGTGGGTGATGTCTTGATTGACCAGCTGTTTTTTATGAAACGGGTTGGCTTCAGCTCCTACGCCCTGCGTGACGACCAGAATGAAGCGCATGCACTGGCAGCCTTTTCATCTTTCAGCCAGCCATACCAGGCGGCGATGGATGACCAGCGGCCATTGTTCGCCCGGGTTTCACGCTAGCATTGCGTAACCATCGTTCTGTGTGCTGACCCTTGTGGCCAGTACCGACGCACCAGCAACAGGCTCCTTCGGGAGCCTGTTGCGTTTCTCCCGGCCAGAAAATACCGCTCTGCCCTTGTGGACCTCAACGCAATAAATCGCTATAGGCAACAATCTGCGCCATAACAGACTGGCAGGCTCGGCGGCGCTATCGTAATCTGAAACCGGCAACAAAGGAGCAAGGCATGCAGCAAGACATTGTTTTTTCGACTTTTTTGATTTTTGCGGGTGCTTCGATACTGGCTACCTTTGCCCTTTATACCCGCCAGCCTGTCTTGATTGCCTATATTGCCCTCGGCACTCTGATCGGCCCTTTTGGGGTTGGCTGGATTGATCACCCGGAGCAATTGGAAAACATGTCGCACATCGGCATTATTTTCCTGCTATTCCTGCTCGGCCTCGATATGCAGCCCAGTTCTCTGATCGCCGTAATAAAACAGGCATCGACCATTGGCCTGGCCAGCTCGCTGGTGTTTTTCCTTGCCGGTTTCTCCATTACCTGGCTCTTTGGTTTCAGCCAGATGGACAGCATTATTATTGGCCTGGCACTGATGTTCTCCAGTACCATTATTGGCCTGAAACTCTTGCCTACCACGGTGTTGCACCATAAACATATGGGCAACCTGATGATCGGTCTGTTACTGCTGCAAGACATGCTGGCCATTTTTACACTGATTTTTCTGGGTGTAATGAAAGGCGACAGCGAGATGCCCGTCTGGCAGCCGTTTATTGCCCTGCCCCTGCTGATTGGTGTTGCCTACCTGGCAGTCAGGTTTGTCTTGCTGCCTCTGATCACCCGCTTTGACCGCTACCGTGAGTACCTGTTTATTCTTGCCATCGGCTGGTGTCTGTCACTGGCTGAAGCAGCACAGCTGGCAGGCCTGACCTATGAAATCGGTGCCTTTATTGCGGGTATTACTCTGGCCACCAGCCCCATTGCCCAGTTTATCGCCATTAGTCTCAAACCCTTGCGAGACTTTTTTCTGGTTATGTTTTTCTTTGCCCTGGGTGCGGGGCTTGACCTGACGATGCTACCGTCGGTCGCGGTCAGTGCGATCACCTTGGCGGTCGTCGTCCTGGCACTCAAACCCATTACCTTCCGGGTATTGCTGCGGGGCTTTAGCGAGCGCACCAGTCTGGCCTGGGATGTCGGCTTTCGGTTGGGGCAAATCAGTGAATTTTCGTTACTGGTCGCTTTTGTTGCCGTTGAAAGCTCCCTGCTGTCGGAGCGTGGTTCATTGCTGATACAGGCAACCGCCATTATCACTTTCGTGATATCCAGTTACATCGTGGTATTTAACTACCCCAACCCAATTGCGGTCAGTGACAAGTTAAGACGAGATTAGGCAAGAAGCTGAAAAAGGAGGCCCGGCAACAAAACCCGGCCGAGAGACAATAACCGAGAGAGGACAGTAACAGGCCGGGCCAGAAAAACTGGCCGGCCGGGGTAGTGTTCAAAATTCTGTGTCACCTCTATAGTTTACCCTCTACAGGGAGTGACACATCATGTCTGATAAATACGA
>NZ_JAUYWA010000059.1 GCF_030689025.1 Oceanobacter sp. 1_MG-2023 | reverse complement strand
GCCGACGCTGATTACGAGAGCAAGTCCAGCTATTCATTTGTAGTCACCGCCACCGATGGGGCGGGTAACCATACCGACCAAATCGTTACTTTAGCAGTCAATAACCTCGATGAAGTCGCACCGACGATTACCTCTGGTGATACCGCGACTGCCATCGATGAAAACAGCGGTGCCGGCAGTGTGATTTATACCGCGACTGCCGATGACTCTGCTGATATTTCTGATGGCGTGGCTTTCTCGCTCTCAGGCGACGATGCGGCTTACTTCACCATTGATACCAATACTGGCGAAGTGACTCTAAAAGCTGATGCGGACTATGAGACCAAATCCAGCTATAACTTTGTCGTGATCGCCACCGATGGTGCGGGTTTGCAAGATAGCCAGACCGTGACGCTGGATGTGAATGATCTGGATGAAGTGGCACCGGCATTTACATCCGGTTCAACAGCGACCGCCATTGACGAAAACTCCGGTGAGAACGCGGTTATTTACACCGCGACCACGGACGACGCGGCAGTGGTTTATTCGTTGTCTGGTACAGATGCGTCACTGTTCAGCATCAACTCCGCTACAGGTGAAGTGACTTTGTTGGCTGATGCCGATTACGAAACCAAGTCCAGTTACAGCTTTACCGTCACCGCTACCGATGGGGCTGGTAACCACACCGACCAAATCGTTACTTTAGCAGTCAATAACCTGGATGAAGTGGCACCAACGATTACCTCTGGTGATACCGCGACTGCCATCGATGAAAACAGCGGTGCTGGGCAAGTGGTGTATACCGCTGTTGCTGATGACACTGCTGATATTTCTGATGGTGTGAGTTTCAGTCTGTCGGGTGCAGATGCTGCTTACTTCTCGATTGATGCTGTAACTGGTGAAGTCACCTTGTTGGCTGATGCCGATTACGAAACAAAAGACAGTTACAACTTTACTGTAATCGCCACCGATGGAGCTGGTAACTTCACTGATCAGACCGTCACTGTGGCGGTGAATAACCTGGATGAAGTCGCATCGACGATTACCTCTGGTGATACCGCGACTGCCATCGATGAGAACACGGGTACTGGCTCGGTTGTTTACACAGCGACGGTGGATGACTCTGCCGATATCTCTGATGGTGTGACCTTCTCGCTCTCTGGCGACGATGCCGCGTACTTCAGCATCAACTCAGCCACCGGCGAAGTGACTTTGTTGGCCGATGCCGACTACGAAACCAAACCAAGCTACAGCTTTACCGTCACCGCTACCGATGGAGCTGGTAACTTCACTGATCAGACCGTCACTGTGGCGGTGAATAACCTCGATGAAGTGGCACCGACGATTACTTCTGGCGCTACCGCGACTGCGATCGATGAAAACTCAGGTGCTGGGCAGGTGGTGTATACCGCCATTGCCGATGACTCCACAGATATCTCCGATGGTGTGACTTTTTCGCTCTCAGGCACAGATGCGTCACGGTTCAGCATCAACTCAGCCACCGGTGAAGTCACCTTGTTGGCGGATGCGGACTACGAGACCAAACCAAGTTACAACTTTACCGTCACCGCCACCGATGGAGCCGGTAACCACACCGATCAAACTGTCACGCTGGCGGTTAATAACCTGGATGAAGCAGCGCCAAGCATTACGTCTGGTGCTACCGCGACTGCCATCGATGAGAACACGGGTACTGGCTCGGTTGTTTACACAGCGACGGTGGATGACTCTGCCGATATCTCTGATGGTGTGACCTTCTCGCTCTCTGGCGACGATGCCGCGTACTTCAGCATCAACTCAGCCACCGGTGAAGTCACCTTATTGGCCGACGCTGATTACGAGACCAAACCAAACTACAGTTT
>NZ_JAUYWA010000058.1 GCF_030689025.1 Oceanobacter sp. 1_MG-2023 | reverse complement strand
GCTTGATCGGTAAAGTTACCGGCCCCATCGGTAGCGGTGACGATAAAGTTGTAGCTTGGTTTGGTCTCGTAATCAGCATCCGCCAACAAGGTGACTTCACCGGTGCTGGCATCAATCGAGAAGTACGCCGCATCGTCGCCGGAGAGCGAGAAAACTACGCCATCAGAGATATCAGCAGAGTCATCAGCAACAACGGTATACACCACTTGCCCAGCACCAGAGTTTTCATCGATCGCGGTAGCCGTCGCACCAGAGGTAATCGTCGGTGCCACTTCATCGAGGTTATTGACCGCCAGGGTAACGGCTTGATCGGTAAAGTTACCGGTCCCATCGGTGGCGATTACAGTAAAGTTGTAGCTGGACTTGCTCTCATAATCCGCATCCGCCAACAAGGTGACTTCGCCGGTGGCTGAGTTGATGCTGAACAGCCCTGCATCGGCTCCCGAGAGGCTATAAACCGCTGTCGCATCATTGGTTGTGGCTGTGTAAATAACCGAGCTGGCACCAGAGTTTTCATCAATGGCATCCGCCAGACTCCCGGAGTTAAATACCGGTCCTGACTCATCCAAATCATGGACCGCCAGCGTCACGGTCTGATCAGTGAAGTGACCGGCTCCATCGGTGGCGATTACAGTAAAACTGTAGTTTGGTTTGGTCTCGTAGTCGGCATCCGCCAACAAGGTGACTTCGCCGGTGCTGGCATCAATCGAGAAGTAAGCCGCGTCAGTACCACTGAGGCTAAACGTTACGCCGTCCGAGATATCAGCAGAGTCATCCGCGGCAGTGGTATACACCACTTGCCCGGCACCGCTGTTTTCATCGATGGCAGTGGCCGTCGCGCCAGAAGTAATCGTCGGTGCCACTTCATCCAGGTTATTGACTGCCAAGGTGACGGCTTGGTCCGTGTGGTTACCAGCCCCATCGGTAGCGGTGACGGTAAAGCTGTAGCTTGGTTTGGTCTCGTAATCGGCATCAGCCAATAACGTCACTTCGCCGGTGCTGGCATCAATCGAGAAATACGCTGCATCGTCGCCTGAGAGCGAGAAAGTGACGCCTCCAGAAATATCCGCGGAATCATCGGCCGTCGCGGTATACACCACTTGCTCGGCACCAGGGTTTTCATCAATCGCAGTGGCGATAGCGCCAGATGTAATGGTTGGTGCGACTTCATCGAGGTTATTGACTGCTAAGATGACGGTTTGGTCGGTGTGGTTACCGGCTCCATCGATGGCTGTGACGGTAAAGTTGTAACTGTCTTTTGTTTCGTAATCGGCATCAGCCAATAACGTCACTTCGCCGGTGGCTGAGTTGATGCTGAACAGCCCTGCATCGGCTCCCGAGAGGCTATAAACCGCTGTCGCATCATTGGTTGTGGCTGTGTAAATAACCGAGCTGGCACCAGAGTTTTCATCAATGGCATCCGCCAGACTCCCGGAGTTAAATACCGGTCCTGACTCATCCAGATCATTGACCGCCAGCGTCACGGTCTGATCAGTGAAGTGACCGGCGCCATCGGTGGCAGTTACAGTAAAGCTGTAGCTTGGTTTGGTCTCATAGTCGGCATCGGCCAACAAGGTGACTTCACCGGTGCTGGCATCAATCGAGAGATACACGGCATCGTCACCGGAGAGCGAGAAAACCACGCCATCCGAAATATCAGCAGAGTCATCAGCAGCAGCGGTATACACCACCTGCCCAGCACCAGAGTTTTCATCAATCGTAGTGGCGATAACGCCAGATGTAATGCTTGGCGCTGCTTCATCGAGGTTATTGACCGCCAGAGTGACGGTCTGGTCAGTGAAGTGACCGGCTCCATCGGTGGCGGTGACGGTAAAGTTGTAACTGTCTTTTGTTTCGTAATCAGCGTCGGCCAACAAGGTGACTTCGCCTGTAGCGGAGTT
>NZ_JAUYWA010000057.1 GCF_030689025.1 Oceanobacter sp. 1_MG-2023 | reverse complement strand
GAATTCAGGAGAAAAGGAACGTCGCTTGCTGGTCATCAGACACCTCGTTTATGGTGGCGATATTACCACCTACGTTGGTGTCCGGAATCATTGAACCACTACATATAACCAACCCGGTACGACAGTCAGCTCTTCGCTGCTTTTCGGAAAATCCCGGGTGCCGAGTGGTTAACGGACAAGCGGTGGGTAAAAACCCAGTAACAGGGAGACGGATTACACATGAACGAATTTACCGCTGAAGAGTTACTGGAGCAGCTGCAACTGCTGGATGAATGCACGCGTATTGAAGCCAAGCGCGGCTCAGACATTGGCAGTTCCGTGATGCAAACTATCTGCGCCTTTGCTAACGAGCCGGGCCTGGGTGGAGGTTACCTGCTGTTGGGGGTATCGGAGCCAGACCAACAGCACGACCGGTTTTATGTGTGCGGTGTCAGCAATACCGATCAGCTGTTAGGGCAGTTGCAAAACAACTGCCGTGAACAGTTTGAGCAGAGTATCCCTGTGTCTGCAGAAGTTGTTCAGCTTGAAGGAAAAACCTTGATTCTGGTCTTTGTGGCCGAGTTGGAGCCAGCAGCCAAACCCAGTACTTTCAAGGGTAAATTCGATAGCAAGAACAAGCGCAAAACCGGTGTCTGGCGGCGCGGTCTGAACGGCGATTACGAATGTACCCAGTCCGAGCTGGAACCTTTACTGCTGGCCAAAAGTGGCTTGGGTTTTGAGCAGGTAATTCTGCCTGATGCCGAATGGGATGACCTCGATCCGGATGTAATTGCACTGTATCGCCAGTTGCGTGCGCGTGTGCGTCCTTATGCTGAGGAGTTACAGGCTAACGATCAAGAGATGCTGCGGGCACTGAATCTGGTCAAGAAACAAAACGGCGAGTGGCTGCCGAATGTGGCAGGTTTGTTAATGATGGGAAAACCGTTGGCACTGCGCCGCTTGTTGCCGTCGGTGCGGGTTGATTACGTTCGCAGCAGTGGCGTTCAATGGGTTGAAGACCCGGAACAGCGGTTTCAGACTACACTGGATCTGCGTGGACCCTTGCTGCGTCTGATTCCCAAACTGGAAGCCGCCATTCTGGATGATCTGCCCAAACACTTTCGTCTACCGGAAGGCAGTACCCAGCGCAGTGATCAGCCACTGTTACCGCAAAAGGTTGTTCGGGAAGCCGTAGTAAACGCCCTGATGCATCGGGATTATCAGGTGCAGCAGCCCATTCTGGTGGTGCGCTACAGTAACCGTATCGACATCCGTAACGCAGGATATTCACTCAAACCAGAAGCCATGTTAGGTGAAATGGGTTCAAAGCTGAGAAACCCTGTGATTGCTGCCGTGTTATACGATCTGAGTTTTGCGGAGACCAAAGGCTCCGGGATTCGTACCATGCGTAATCTGCTGCAGCAGGTTGGATTGACAGCTCCGGTATTCTCCAGCCATGTGATTGCCAATGAGTTTCAGGCTACATACCTGCTGCATCACCTGTTGGGTGAAGACCAGCTGGCGTGGCTTAGCCAGTTCAAACAGCTGCAACTGACGAATGATGAAGCCAGAGCCCTGATTCTGTCGAAGGAAACCGGTGCGGTCGATAACGCTGGTCTGCGTGCTGTAACCGGGCTGGATACATTGGCGGCCAGTCAGGTGCTAGGTAGGTTGCATCATCAGCATTGCTTGTTGGTGAAGGGAGGCGCAGGACCAGCAACCTATTATCAGCTGGCTGATTGGACATCTGATGCTGATGAATTGTCTCTATTTGGAAGTCAGGAAGCGGCAAATACAAGTGACCTCGAGGCAAATACAAGTGACCTCGGGGCAAATACAAGTGACCTCGAGGCAAATACAAGTGACCTCGAGGCAAATACAAGTGACCTCGGGGCAAATACAAGTGACCTCGAGGCAAATACAAGTG
>NZ_JAUYWA010000056.1 GCF_030689025.1 Oceanobacter sp. 1_MG-2023 | reverse complement strand
GCCGTCAAGCAGGGTTGTTACCGAGGACTCGCTCTGGTCTCCCGCCACCGTGGTATTGATCTGGAATTCATCCCCCACGGTCTGGCCGTTGGCGTCGTAGCGTTGGCCAACGATACCGCTGCCGTCGCCGTCGTCGGCGGTAGTCCAGCTCACCACGTAACCGGCGGCGCTGGAGGTAAAGGTTGGAGCTATCATATCTGTAATCGTGATATATCGGGCCGAAGCCAGACTGATATTGCCTGCTTCATCAACGGCGTAAGCGTAATAATCACCCAATTGCAGGCCGCTAGTATTCACCTCTGTGCTACCAGCCGCTGCCAGGCTGGACGACACCCAAAGGCTGCTGTCTTCTGTCAGAATATCACTGATATCGTTAACGCTAATGCTGCTGCTAACCAGATAGACACTGCCCGCTTCATTACTGTACAGGCTCACCATATCGCCGAGACTATAGCTTTCTGTAGCCACTTCTACAGCGCTACCATTGGCATCAAATCGCTGACTATAGACCTGATAGTAACCATCAGTACCGATGCCGTACCAGGTAACAATAAAGGCACCATCTGAGCCTGTCGCTACAATTTGTGGCAGACGATCATCGCCACTGCTGTTATCAGGCGATTCCAGTGTTATTGCTGTTCCATTCAGACTGCCATCGGCATTGAATCTTTGAACAAAAACAGACTGATCCCCCTGTTCATCCTCTCCTTGCCAAACAATGGCCCAGGCGCCACTGTCACCGAATGCGGCAACTTCCGAATAAGTATCGTTACCTGTTGTGTTACCGGTGGCTTCCAGTGTCACGATGTCACCAGCTAATGATCCATCGGCATTGAACAGCTGAACAAAAATCGAGGTATCACCTTCTGCATCGGTGCCACGCCAGGTCACTACGTAGGCTCCTGTATCACCCAGCAGAGCCAGTGCGGGCTGCACATCCTCACCTTCCGGATAGCCTGGAGCATCCAGTTTCACAGCACTACCAATCAGGCTGCCATCGGCAGCAATGGTTTGCACATATATTGATAGACCAAGACCATCGTCACCGGCCCAGGCAACCACAAAGCCCCCACTCTCAAATGCCATAGCGACGGCAGAACCATCATTCCCATCACTGACTCCCGTCGCTTCGAGGGACAGGGGGCTACCATTGGGGCTGCCATCGGCATTAAAGCGCTGGACAAACACGGTCAGATCAAAGCCGCTGTCAAAGCTGCTCCACACCACCACGTAAGAACCATCATCTGCACTGGTACTGATTTGTGGTGGCAGGCTGACCCAGGAACCTGACAACGTTGTCAGTGTGCCCTTCAGTGAACCATCGGCATTAAATGCCTGTACGTAGACATCAGTGGTATCGTACCAGGTCACCACATAATCACCGCTCGCCAACGCAGTAATTTGCGGTGTGAACTCAGACTGTCCCGTCACTGCATCCAATTCCACCGTACTGCCACTGAGGCTGCCATCGGCTTCGAACTGTTGGACATAAATGGATGACGTACCACTGCCGTTATCTCCTTGCCAGGTCACTGCAAAGCGGCCGCTGTCATCAATAGCAATGATTTGCGGATCAACATCCTCACCATGACTCACATCAGTTGCTTCCAGAGAGATAAGGTAACCTACTGGCTGTCCCTGGTTATCATAACTTCTTGCAAAAATAGTGTTGTCACCTTCCCCATCACTACCGTACCAAACCAGGGCATAACCGCCGCTGTTGCCCAGTGCTGTCAGCTGCGGAGACAGATTGTCTTTATCGATACTGGCTGTCACCTCTTCCGTTGCCATTGACAAGATCAGTGATGCCGTAGGGGCTATTTCGTCCAGATCGTTGACATCAAGGGTAACCGCTTGGTCGGTATGGTTACCGGCTCCATCGGTAGCGGTGACGGTAAAGCTGTAGCTGAATTGGGTTTCGTAGTCGGGATCGGCCAACAGGGTCACTTCGCCGGTGCTGCTGTTGATGCTGAACAGGGCGGCATCATCGCCCGAGAGCGAGAAAGTCACGCCATCGGAGATATCGCCGGTATCAGTGGCTGTGGCGGTATACACCACCTGCCCGGCGCCGCT
>NZ_JAUYWA010000055.1 GCF_030689025.1 Oceanobacter sp. 1_MG-2023 | reverse complement strand
GGCAGTGGCTATTCGATCTTTGTGCAGGCGTTTAATGCCGATGGCTCCTTGAACGGCACCACGGTACAACTGGAAGCACCGGGTAATGTCAACCATAGCTCCCAGATCACTGAGGTAGGCAACGCTGGCGCCTATGTGGTGACCTGGAGCGGGACCGATAGCGGCGGTGATCTGTCGATCTTTGTGCAGGCGTTTAAAGCCGATGGTTCCTTCAATGGCACCAGAGTACAGCTGGAAGCACTGAATAATACCACTGGTCATGACTATGAACCACAAATCACCGCCGTGGGCAGCGCTGGCGCCTATGTGGTGACCTGGTACGGGTACGAGGGCGCTGGCTATTCAGGTGATCAGTCGATCTTTGTGCAGGCGTTTAACGCCGATGGCTCCATTAACGGCACTGCGGTACAACTGGAAGCGTTGGATACTACCACGGGGGATGGCTATGATCCGCAAATCACCGCGGTGGGCACTGATGGCGACTATGTGGTGACCTGGTACGGTGATGATAGCGACGGTGATTGGTCGATCTTTGTGCAGGCGTTTAATGCCAATGGTTCCTTCAACGGTGACACAGTACAGTTGGAAGCACTGGATAATATCACCGGTGCTGATCGGTCCCCTCAAATCACCGCCGTGGGCACTGATGGCGCCTATGTGGTGACCTGGTACGGAAGGGATAGCGACGGTGATTGGTCGATCTTTGTGCAGGCCTTTGATGATGACGGCTTCTTAAACGGTGCCACGGTACAGTTGGAAGCACTGGATAATATCACCGGTGCTGATCAGTACCCTCAAATCACCGCTGTGGGCACTGATGGCGACTATGTGGTGACCTGGTACGGAAGGGACAGCAACGGTGATTATTCGATCTTTGTGCAGGCCTTCAACGCCGAAGGTTCCGTCAACGGTGACACAGTACAGCTGGAAGCACTGGGTAATACCATCGGTGCTGATCAGTACCCTCAAATCACCGCCGTGGGCACTGATGGCACCTATGTGGTGACCTGGTACGGAAGGGATAGCGAGGGTGATTGGTCTATCTTTGTGCAAGCGTTTGATGCTGACGGCTCCTTAAACGGTGCCACGGTACAGTTGGAAGCGCCGGGTAATACGACAGGTTCCGAAGAGAAGCCCCAAATCACTGCGGTGGGCAGCGATGGTGCCTATGTGGTGACCTGGAACGGGACTGATAGTGACGGTGACACTTCGATCTTTGTGCAGGCATTTAATGCCGATGGCACACCGGTGATAGATAGCACCTATGAAACAGGGGAGTTGATCACACTACAAAGCAATGAAGCGGGTACGGTGTATTTGGTGAGCGATACAGTGGCCGTGACCACTGAGGCCGATATCACCAGCGCCAGCAGTAACCTGTGGGCTACCGCGACATTAGCGGTGGCGGGTACGGTCACTGTGGATACCACGACATTGGCGCTGGGCGGTTATTACGCCTATGCCGTCGACAGCGCCGGCAACCTGAGCCTGGCTTCCAGTGAGTGGATTACGTTAGTGGATGAAACGGCACCCACGTTTACGTCTGGCACGACCGCGACCGCGATTGATGAAAACTCCGGTGCCAGCACGGTTATCTACACGGCCACGACGGATGACGCGACGGCGGTTTATTCTTTGTCTGGCACTGACGCCAGTGACTTCAGCATCGACAGCAGTACGGGCGTTGTTACCTTGCTGAACAACCCCGATTACGAAACCAAGTCCAGTTACTCATTCATCGTTACCGCTACCGATGGCGCCGGTAACCATACCGACCAAGCGGTTACTCTCGATGTGAACGACCTGGACGATACTGCCCCAGAAGCCAGTATTGTGTTATCGCTCGCGACAGTACAGCTGGAAGCACTGGGTAATACCAGCGATAGTGACTATGCCCCTCAAATCACCGCGGTAGGCAGCGCTGGCGCTTATGTGGTGACCTGGTACGGGTACGAGGGTGCTGGCTATTCAGGTGATCGGTCGATCTTTGTGCAGGCGTTTAACGCCGATGGCTCCTTAAACGGTGCCACGGTGCAGTTGGAAGCGCCGGGTAATACCGATGGTGATGACTATGTCCCCCAAATCACCGCCGTGGGCACTGATGGCGCCTATGTGGTGACCTGGTACGGTGAGGATAGCGACGGTGATTGGTCTATCTTTGTGCAGGCGTTTAAA
>NZ_JAUYWA010000054.1 GCF_030689025.1 Oceanobacter sp. 1_MG-2023 | reverse complement strand
CAATGCTGTCTTCTCCCTGCTCTTTCTTCTGTAAGTGCTCAACCACCCTGTTGATAAATGTAGTTTTACCAGCACCACGCGTACCATCCACAAAATAAACATTGCGCCCGGACTCATCAACAAACCGCTCCAGTTCCGAAGGCTTGTCTTCGGCTGCAGCCTTCAAAGATTCTCGTATGCTGTTTACTAATTGGTCACGTAAGGTTCGCTGAATAAAATCTTTATCTTCCGTACTCCCCGGTACATTAGGTGCAAACAAGTCGATGATGATTTTTTCTTTGAAATCAATTCTGGTTTCGGTGGCGCACATATTCGTCTCAGTCCATTCGTAAGCGGCTGCAGCTGTTCTCGAACCACACCTTAAACAGGGCAGCTCCTTCTATTAGGTTCAGCTAAGGATACTCTGAAAGACTTCTCCAAATCATCGATATTCGGCCGTCAGCCTGCTTTGGGTTGGCGGTAACGTGGCGCTGGTGAGTGCTTGGAGTTGCATTGGCTCGTACTCACCGAGATTCAATATCCTCACCCAATGGCCACTATTGCTTAACGGCCACCCTGTCTGCAGTCGCTAAACGGCTTCGCCAGAGACAATCTGGAAAGAGACAACTTGGACACCCACCCTTCTGAATAGCCGCAGAAAGCCAACAAGCAAAATTCTGCTGGCTCACTGTTTATCCAAAAGCCCTGGGTTCACTGACTCCAAGAGTGGGGGTCACGTGACTCGGCCTGATTCGACGGCCTGCTACCAGCGTTCTGGCGCATAGCGGAACACCGGCAACGACCAATGCCAATAGATAGCCGCCAGACGCATAACCAGGCCACTGCTGAATGACACAAGCAGAGTCATATCCTCATTCACATCATAATGTTGCAACACCAGATACAGGACAGCGACCAACAGAGACACACTGGCATACAGCTCATGCTGCAGCACTTGCGGTGTCTGATCACAGAAGATATCTCGTAAAATGCCGCCAAATACACCAGTAATAATGCCAGCCATAATGACCACCGGCAGACCGTAATCCAATTGCTGGGCAACGTTACAACCAATGATCGTAAAGGCGATCAGGCCCATGGCATCCAGCACAAGGAACATCTTCTGCAAGCGATGCATAAAGCGCGCAAGCACCATGGTAGAAAGACCAGCAGTAATGGTCAGATAGATATAAGAAGGGTGTTGGGTCCAGTTGACTGGAAAATTGCCAAGAAGAATATCGCGTACGGTGCCGCCCCCCAGAGCAGTAATAAACGCAATAAAAGCCACCCCGAACATGTCCATATTACGACGCCCGGCAACCAACGCGCCAGACATTGCTTCAGCTGTAATAGCAACAAGATAGATAATAGTGAGCACACAGAACTCCTGTGTTATCCGTGCCCCTCCCCCTGTCCTTTGTTCCTGAGAGTTTGACCAGACGGACCTGACCGCTGGCTTGCTCCTTCGGTGGGCTACAAAAGTAACCTCTCTCCAGATGGCAATCTGCTTGGCCCGCAGTACTTTGGCCTGAGCGTTTATGGGAGTTTGCGCCTTCGGCGGCCAGCATTTAACGGCTGACTCTCTCCTGCGGAGTGCGCATTGTAGACAATTACCACAGGGAATGAAACCGACCAAATAATGTCGCTATTAGGCAAGAAAAAATATTTAGTGCCAGGAATAATTCAAGGAAGGAAGGCTATTCTTGCCCTATGTGCCGCGTCCGGGATTAGTAGACCACTACAACTCGCTGCACTCCCAGTTTTCCTGCGAGCAAGGCGTTATGTCGCTCACTTTTTCATTCCGCGATAAACCGTATAGAATGGAATCTAAGCCGTTTAAAGGAGTCAATCAGTCAATGCCTGTCATTAGTCGATTCTATGGAGTTATTATCGCAATGTATTTTAACGATCATAATCCTCCTCACTTTCATGCTAAATATTCTGGTTACGAGGCACTTTTTGCCTTTGACGGCTCAATACTTGAAGGGGAGCTTCCTAATAGAGCCACGAAATTCGTTCAGGAATGGCTTTCAGAGCATCGCGCCGAACTAGAGGAAAATTGGCATAAGGCTCAGAATGGCGAACCACTAAACTACATTGCCCCATTGGAGTAAAACCATGCTTCACGTTAGAAACGCAAAATATCTGGACGGCTTTAAACTGTGGGTAACATTTGACGACGGTACAGCTGGAGAAGTCAATCTAGAAAACAAGCTATCTGGCAGTGTCTTTGAACCTCTCAAGGACTCTTCGTTTTTTTCTAAAGTTGCAGTAGACCCAGAATTAGAGACAGTAGTTTGGCCGAATGGTGCCGATTTAGCACCTGAGTTCTTAAAACGTCACATAACAAAGCGCTAAAGTTCACTCCCTTGGCTTAAAGTTAAAGTGCGCACCTACGGATAACGTCGGCATCAGAGATGTCTTCTTCTCGGGAAACTTCCGGCACCGAGCGATGATGAGGTGATGTAATCCCCCCATTTTT
>NZ_JAUYWA010000053.1 GCF_030689025.1 Oceanobacter sp. 1_MG-2023 | reverse complement strand
GATATCAGCCGTTCCAGCTATTACGAGTACCGCCATCGGCGGAACCACATTGATGTGGAGCGCATGGCCCTGAGGGCTCAGGTAAACCGCCTGTTCACCAAGAGCCGAAGCTCTGCCGGCAGCCGGACAATCAAAGGCTTGCTCCGGGAGGAAGGCACTGCCGTCGGTCGTTTCAAGGTTCGACGACTTATGAGCGAGCTGAGCCTGATCTGTAAGCAGCCAGGCCCTCACGCTTACAAGCAGGCCACCGTTGAACGGCCAGATATTCCTAACCATCTGGACCGTGAGTTTGCAGTAGAGCAACCCGATCGGATCAAAGCATGAGCCGCCGTGGCAACTGCTGGGATAACGCACCGATGGAAAGACTGTTCCGAAGTCTGAAGTCTGAGTGGATACCGGCCCTAGGCTATCGCAACCTAGCCGAGGCCAAGAAGGATGTTGGTGGTTATCTGATGGACTACTACAACCGGCAGCGACCTCATACATTCAACGACGGCATTTCGCCCGTTGCAGCTGAGGAAAACTTTAAAATACTGTCCGGGATTAGTTGACCACTACACAGAACTAGCCCATATCAAATGGATTTTTTGGTTTGCCATCATGAAGTAATTCAGACGCGATGGCTTTTACCTCACCCTGAACGTATGCCCAATACTCTGGGTTATCTAAGGTTCTTTCTTTAATTTTTTTAGGGATAAAACGACTCATTTCCATATTAAAGTCATTGTGTACTTCCTCTTCCGACATTAGCTTGGTTAACGCAGTAGACAGCGCCTGTCGAAAGTCATCTATTTGCTTTTGTCGGGCGTTGAGTTTCTTTTCAACCAACATCTTGGATAAATCAATTCCGCGCTGCTTAATCCAAATAATATCCCAGATATCACGAGGCTTAATACGCCTTGCTCGATACGCTAACGCAATAAGCTTATCAGCCAGTGTTTCTTGTAATGATTGAACAGGAACCAGGATGCCTTCAGTCGGCACAACAATGTCGTAGTGATTGATTAACGGACGCTTTTCGATATCGAATGAGGGTATTGCACAGACGTCAATATGCATTTTTTGTCTTGGTAAATCAGGACGATTAGGCTCTTTCACGATACTAATCTTCCACGAAACAGTATCCCCTTGCTGCTCGCCAGAGGGCTTGTTTACCCAAACTTCAGTTTCATACTTATTTTGAATATAAGTCTGTATCTCGGACTCCAACCCCTCAAACTCGGATGGTTTGAAGTCATGGCCACCGTTGAAATCAAGATCTTCTGACAACCTACTGCTGTTGTAACACATGCGTAATGAGGTGCCGCCAATAAAGGTTAATCGCTGCATAACACCTTGCTTGATCAGCACGTCCATAATGTCATGATGCAAGATCTCTTTTTCTATCACGGGCGAGACTGCTGCATAGTCAGGGTTTGACTGTACGATTTGGTGAATTTGTTGCTTCAGCATACTTTATCTCCTACACACTCCCCCATACTTAGCTCTCCAACATATGTAGATTACGGCGGCAGTGCTTTAGATCTGCAACCGCTTGCTCTTTAAATGCGCGATACATTTTTATGTCGGGGTCATAATACAAATTAGGGGTGATTTGATCGATGGGCCTTTTAGTATGGGTGAACTCGATCACGCCATAAGGCGTATCAAAACACCCACTTCGACCTTTAGTCACCACCGTGATCCTGCCCATCACAATTTGCGAAATATCGCCGGTATGACTGAGCTGGCTTTCTAAGCTGATGTAATTCAATACGCCACTACGTAACTTTTTGATGATTTTATAAATGGCGGTCTCAGGCTCAGGAGGAGTAATCATACTTTCATAGAAACCTTTCACCAGCCGTCTTAGCAATCCCTTCTTTACGCTATCTGCTAGGAGTTTTCTAAAAGCCGGGTCACATGGCACACCCAACATAAAAGCCAGCTCAGCTGCACTGTGAACACCTCCGCCAGCACGAACCGCTTTCGCGAATACGTTTAGTAGCTCATCAGATTTTGCCATAGATCTACACTAAGTTACTAAATAAGTCACTTAGTGTAGACCTGGCATTAGACTTGTGCAAGGTTCTGGTCTACACAACGTTACTTTATAGGTAATAATCTGTAGATCTATAGTCTATAGGGCACGAACCGCTTTCGCGAATACATTTAGTAGCTCATCAGATTTTGCCATAGGTCTACACTAAGTTACTAAATAAGTCACTTAGTGTAGACCTGGCATTAGACTTGTGCAAGGTTTTGGTCTACACAACATTACTTTATAGGTAATAACCTGTAGACCTATAGGTAGGCATTCAAGAGGTAGGCATTCAAGCTTTTGTAGTGGTTCAATGATTCCGGACACCAACGTAGGTGGTAATATCGCCACCATAAACGAGGTGCCTGATGACCAGAAAGCGACGTTCTTTTTCTCCTGAGTTCAAACAGGAAGCAGCCAGCCTGGTGCTGGATCAAGGTTACACGATTCCCCA
>NZ_JAUYWA010000052.1 GCF_030689025.1 Oceanobacter sp. 1_MG-2023 | reverse complement strand
GACAGCTCAACCATGCTGTCATCGATAACCGGGATAGCATCCTGGAAATCGACAGTGGACTCTTCTACTTCCAGCGTCTCTGACGGCTCAACCATGCTGTCATCGATAACCGGAATAGCGTCCTGAAAATCAACAGCGGATTCTTCTACTTCCAGCGTACCAGGCAAATCAAGCAAGCGATCGTCAATGACCGGTAGTAATGGTTCTGCTGTGTCAGACTCATGCACCAGCGGAACGTCTGTACCTTCCAAACCAGTTTCCGGCGACACTTCAGTATTCTGATGCGCGGAGTCAGACGTCTGCCATGCCGTTGTCTGATCATGCGAATCTGGAGTTGTTGTATCTTCGACGTCAGAGAGCGGGCTGTACTCGATCGTGGCCGGTGTGTCTGGGAGCTCACGATCATCACTGGCAGAGAAATCCAGCTCGATGGTATGTCCCAGGTCGCTAAAATCAGCGTCGGCCCCATCAGAATCGTCCAGCTGACGAGGAATAAAAGGTTCGTCCGACAGGAGCGGCAACTCTGCCTCAGAGACAGTTTGAGTGGCCTCTGGCGCAGATACCTGAGCCGTTTCAATACTGGATTGATCACCGGCCAACTCAAAAGACGGCTCGTCTTCAAAATCACGGTGATCATCAGAACCCGTTACTACCGGTTCAATATCCAGTGTCGTCGGGGCAGCGTTCCCGGCACTGGAGAACGGAGTGTTAATAGCGTCGGCCAGCGTCGCAACAGGTTCACCCGTATCGTTTTCCGGGGTGGGCTGATGCCATGCAGATCCAACGGAGTGGTCACTTAACTGATCAACATCATCTGCGCCGGCAGCAAGGTCGGTGGTCGCCTGGATGGTATCCGTTACCGGTGCAACGGCCATATCATCGTCAGCGGGAATGTCTCCCGGCGCTTCTCCAAAAGGGCTTTCGTCAACCTTTGCCTTGGCATCGGCATCCTCTGCCCAGGCTTTCAGCAGATGGGTAATACCCAGAATACGATCCAGAATGGCTGGCCGCTCAAGCGCTTGCCCTGCGGCCAGGCAGTCCATCATGTTCAGTAATTGCTCCTGGCCTTCCATTGCCAGTTCAGCCCAGTTATTTTGTTCTGCAGCCTGGGTTTTTTCCCCAGACTGACTGGCCTGCAAGTAAAAGCCGTGCAAGCTGGTAGCCAGTTCATGGATACGCGGTTGTTCCGCCTGTTCAGCGCCATCGGCGACTTCAACCAGATCGCGGCACAGGGCATCCAGAACACTGAAGTCACCACTTTTCTGCCACTGCCGCAGCAGTAAATCGGCTTCCAGCAACGAGTCCATACCATTCGCCAGGAATTGTGAAATAGCCTGGGGGTTGGGTGTCTTGATGACTGTGTTGTCATTTTGCAACAAGGTTGCCAGCAACGACTGCTCAACCTGTTCTATTCGCTGCAGATACGCTTGTTCCGCATCCGTCAGGTTTCGATACAGGTCTGTTTTATTCTGCAGTGCCGAGGCAATAAATACCGCGCCATCGTCTATCAGTTCAACCAGCTGTTCGCTGTTACTGACCTGATAGGCCCGTAATTCCTTGAGCAAGCGTTCGAGTGGGGCAGCCAGACAAGCAATACTGCTGATGCCTGCCATATGTGCGCTACCTTTGAGGGTATGCAGGGCTCGCTGTACCTGATCACCTAGCGGGTTATCAAAATAACTCCGGCGAGATGTTTCAACAAAGTCATTGACGGTTTCCAGATGACCGTTCGCTTCCTGGACGAATACTTCCAGTAAAGCACTGTCGTCATCAGTTTCATGACTGTCATCAACATCGCTGTCTGCTGCAGTAACTGCAGTAGCCGTTTGTTCCGTATCTGCTTGTTCAGTGACAGAAGCCTCTGCCGTGGCAGCTGCTGGCCCACTTCCCAGCACTTCTGCCAGATCGGGTACCGTCAGTCCTGCAGCCAGCGCGTGGGCGTAATCCATCAATGGCTGGGTATCGACACTCGGACCACCACGCTGACGGAAATCGTCAATCAACGCCGGCAAGACGCTCATGGTGTGTTCAACCACATCAATCAGGTTGTCGCTGGTTGAAATGGTCTTGTCGATCACCCGATTGAACATATTTTCAATCGACCAGGCCAGCTCTCCGATAATCAGAGCCTGAACCATACGACCACTGCCCTTCAGGGTATGGAACGCTCGCCTGACCGTCGTCAATGACTCGGCGTCGGCAATATCCTGTTTGTAGCGAGGCCAGTATTCTTTCAGTGTCTCGGTGACTTCTTCCGCTTCTTCCAGGAAGATTTCGATGATTTCATCATCGATCAGATCGTCATCAACTTCGACCAACAGATCGGCAACGGAGACCGGAGCTGGCGGTAACGCTGCTCGTGCTGCGGAGACAGCCGCAGGAGCGGCAGCAGGAGCGGCAGCAGGAGCGGCAGCAGGAGCAGCTGTCGTAATAATCTCTGGCTCTGGCTCTGGCTCTGGCTCTGGCTCTGGCTCTGGCTCTGGCTCTGGCTCTGGC
>NZ_JAUYWA010000051.1 GCF_030689025.1 Oceanobacter sp. 1_MG-2023 | reverse complement strand
GACGAAAACTCCGGTGAAAACACGGTGATTTACACCGCAGCGACGGATGATGCGACGGCGGTTTATAGCCTCTCGGGGGATGATGCAGGGCTGTTCAGCATTAATTCAGCCACCGGCGAAGTGACGTTATTGGCTGATGCCGATTACGAGACCAAACCAAGCTACAGCTTTATCGTCACCGCCACCGATGGGGCCGGTAACCACACAGACCAAACCGTGACGCTGGCGGTCAATAACCTGGATGAAGTCGCACCGACGATTACTTCTGGCGCTATCGCCACTGCGATCGATGAAAACAGCGGTGCGGGTAGTGTGATTTATACCGCCACTGCGGATGACTCTGCAGATATTTCTGATGGCGTGAGTTTCAGCCTGTCTGGTACAGATGCGTCACTGTTCAGCATCAACTCAGCCACAGGTGACGTTACCTTATTGGCCGATGCGGACTATGAGACCAAATCCAGCTACAGCTTTACTGTTACAGCCACCGACGGCGCGGGTTCACAAAATAGCCAAGCCGTGACGCTGGATGTGAATGATCTGGATGAAGTGGCACCGGCATTTACATCTGGTTCAACAGCGACCGCCATTGACGAAAACTCCGGTGAAAACACGGTGATTTACACCGCGGCGACGGATGATGCGACGGCGGTTTATAGCCTCTCGGGAGCCGATGCAGGGCTGTTCAGCATTAATTCAGCCACCGGCGAAGTGACGTTATTGGCTGATGCCGATTACGAGACCAAGTCCAGCTACAGCTTTACTGTCACCGCTACCGACGGAGCCGGTAACCATACCGATCAACTGGTTACACTCGATGTAAACAACCTCGATGAAGTGGCACCGACGATTACGTCTGGTGCGACGGCTACTGCAATCGATGAAAACTCTGGTGCCGGGCAGGTGGTGTATACCGCGGCGGCCGATGATTCCGCAGATATCTCCGATGGAGTAACGTTTAGCCTTGGTGGCGCTGATGAGGCGTATTTCGAGATCAGTGCGAGCACTGGCGAAGTGACGCTAAAAGCCGATGCCGACTACGAAACCAAATTCAGTTACTCATTCATCGTTACCGCTACCGATGGCGCCGGTAACCATACCGACCAAGCGGTTACCCTCGATGTGAACGATCTGGATGATACCGCCCCAGAAGCCAGTATTGTGATATCACCCGCGACAGTACAGCTGGAAGCACTGGGTAATACCAGCAATAGTGACTATGCCCCTCAAATCACCGCCGTGGGCAGCGATGGTGCGTATGTGGTGGCCTGGTATGGATACAGCGGCAGTGGCTATTCGATCTTTGTGCAGGCGTTTAATGCCGATGGCTCCTTGAACGGCACCACGGTACAACTGGAAGCGCCGGGTAATGCCAACCATAGCTCCCAGATCACTGAGGTAGGCAGCGATGGCGCCTATGTGGTGACCTGGTACGGAAGGGATAGCGACGGTGACTATTCGGTCTTTGTGCAGGCGTTTAAAGCCGATGGTTCCGTCAACGGTGCCACGATACAGTTGGAAGCGCTGGGTAACACCACTGGTCATGACTATGATCCACAAATCACTGCGGTGGGCACTGATGGCGACTATGTGGTGACCTGGTACGGAAGGGATAGCGACGATGATGATTCAATCTTTGTACAAGCATTTAACGCCGATGGTTCCTTAAGCAGTGCCGCGGTACAGTTGGAAGCACTGGGTGAGACCACCAGTGGTGACTATCTGCCTCAAATTACCGCTGTGGGCACTGATGGCGCCTATGTGGTGACCTGGCAGGGGTACGATAGCGACGGTGATTTTTCAATCTTTGTGCAGGCGTTTGATGTCGATGGCTCCTTCAACGGTGACATGGTACAGCTGGAAGCGCCGGGTCATACCACTGGTGCTGACTATTTTCCTCAAATCACCGCGGTGGGCACTGATGGCGCCTATGTGGTGACCTGGCAGGGAGTTAGCGGCGGTGATAGGTCGATCTTTGTGCAGGCGTTTAAAGCCGATGGCTCCTTCAACGGCACCATGGTACAGCTGGAAGCGCTGGGTAATACGGCAGGTCAAGACAGAAATCCCCAAATCACCGCGGTGGGCACTGATGGCGACTATGTGGTGACCTGGTACGGTGAGGATAGCGACGGTGACTATTCGATCTTTGTGCAAGCCTTTAACGCCAATGGTTCCTTCAACGGTGACACAGTACAGCTGGAAGCGCCGGGTAATACCACTGGTGATGACTATTTTCCTCAAGTCACCGCCGTGGGCAGTGCTGGTGCCTATGTGGTGACCTGGTACGGGGCCGATAGTGACGGTGATGATTCGATCTTTGTGCAGGCGTTTAACGCCGATGGTTCTTTCAACGGTGACACAGTACAGCTGGAAGCGCTGGGTAAGACCAACGGTGATGACGAAAGTCCCCAAATCACTGCGGTGGGCAGCGCTGGCGCCTATGTGGTGACCTGGTACGGGATCGATAGCGACGGTGATGAGTCGATCTTTGTACAGGCGTTTAATGCCGATGGTACACCGGTGATAGATAGCACCTATGAAGCAGGGGAGTTGGTCACATTACAAAGCAATGAAGCAGGTACGGTGTATTTGGTGAGCGATACAGTGGCCGTGACCACTGAGGCCGATATCACCAGCGCCAGCAGTAACCTGTG
>NZ_JAUYWA010000050.1 GCF_030689025.1 Oceanobacter sp. 1_MG-2023 | reverse complement strand
GCGTTCCCACCGGAGTTTTCATCAATGGCATCCGCCAATGTGCCAGAGGTAAATACAGGCCCCACTTCATCCAGGTTGTTGACCGCCAGGGTGACAGTTTGATCTGTGTGGTTACCCGCCCCATCGGTAGCGGTGACGGTAAAGCTGTAGCTTGGTTTGGTTTCGTAGTCGGCATCGGCCAACAAAGTCACTTCGCCGGTGGCGGAGTTGATACTGAAGTACGCTGCATCTGCACCCGACAGACTGAAACTCACACCATCAGAAATATCAGCAGAGTCATCCGCAGTGGCGGTATACACCACCTGCCCAGCACCGCTGTTTTCATCGATGGCAGTCGCGGTATCACCAGACGTAATGATTGGTGCGACTTCATCGAGGTTATTCACCGCCAGGGTGACGGTTTGATCGGTATGGTTACCAGCCCCATCGGTGGCGGTGACAGTAAAGCTGTAGCTTGGTTTGGTCTCATAGTCGGCATCCGCCAACAAGGTGACTTCACCGGTGGCTGAGTTGATGCTGAAGTACGCTGCATCGTCGCCTGACAGACTGAAGGTGACGCCATCAGAGATATCTGCAGAGTCATCAGCAACAGCGGTATACACCACTTGCCCGGCACCGCTGTTTTCATCGATGGCAGTGGCGGTATCACCAGAGGTAATCGTCGGTGCTGCTTCATCCAGGTTATTCACCGCTAGTGTCACGGTCTGATCAGTGAAGTGACCAACCCCATCAGTAGCGGTGACGGTAAAGCTGTAACTGGACTTGGTCTCATAGTCGGCATCCGCCAACAAAGTCACTTCACCGGTGCTGGCATCAATCGAGAAGTACGCCGCATCGTCGCCTGAGAGCGAGAAGGTCACACCATCAGAGATATCTGCGGAGTCATCAGCGGTGGCGGTATACACCACTTGCCCGGCACCGCTGTTTTCATCGATCGCAGTGGCGGTATCACCAGAGGTAATCGTCGGTGCGACTTCATCGAGGTTATTGACCGCCAGGGTGACGGTTTGATCGGTGTGGTTACCGGCTCCATCGGTGGCGGTGACGGTAAAGCTGTAGTTTGGTTTGGTTTCGTAGTCGGCATCCGCCAACAAAGTCACTTCGCCTGTAGCAGAGTTGATGCTGAACAGTGACGCATCTGTACCAGACAACGAATAAACCACTGCCGCGTCGTCCGTGGTCGCGGTGTAAATCACCGAGCTAGCACCAGTGTTTTCGTCAATGGCATCCGCCAGAGTCCCGGAGGTAAATACAGGCCCCACTTCATCCAGGTTATTCACCGCCAGGGTGACAGTTTGATCTGTGTGGTTACCCGCCCCATCGGTAGCGGTGACGGTAAAGCTGTAGCTTGGTTTGGTTTCGTAGTCGGCATCGGCCAACAAAGTCACTTCGCCGGTGGCGGAGTTGATACTGAAGTACTCTGCATCTGCACCCGACAGACTGAAACTCACACCATCAGAAATATCAGCAGAGTCATCCGCAGTGGCGGTATACACCACCTGCCCAGCACCAGAGTTTTCATCGATCGCGGTAGCCGTCGCACCAGACGTAATCGTCGGCGCTGCTTCATCCTGGTTATTGACTGCCAGGGTAACGGCCTGATTGGTAAAGTTACCAGCCCCATCGGTGGCGGTGACGGTAAAGCTGTAGCTTGGTTTGGTCTCGTAATCGGCGTCAGCCAACAAGGTGACTTCGCCACTGCTGGTATCAATCGAGAAGTACGCCGCATCGTCGCCTGAGAGCGAGAAAGTCACACCATCGGAGATATCCGCGAAGTCATCAGCAACAGCGGTATACACCACTTGCCCAGCACCTGAGTTTTCAGCGATCGCAGTGGCCGTAGCGCCAGATGTAATGCTTGGCGCTGCTTCATCCAGATCATTCACATCCAGCGTGACGGTCTGGTCAGTGAAGTGACCGGCGCCATCGGTGGCGGTGACAGTAAAACTGTAGCTTGGTTTGGTTTCGTAGTCGGCATCGGCCAACAAAGTAACATCACCGGTGCTGGCATCAATCGAGAAATAAGCTGCATCGTCACCAGAGAGCGAGAAAACTACACCATCAGAAATATCAACAGTGTCATCAGCAACAGCGGTGTACACCACTTGCCCAGCACCGCTGTTTTCATCAATGGCAGTGGCCGTCGCGCCAGAAGTAATCGTTGGTGCTGCTTCATCGAGGTTATTCACCGCCAGGGTGACGGTCTGGTCGGTATGGTTACCGGCTCCATCGGTGGCGATTACAGTAAAGTTGTAGCTGGAGTTGGTCTCATAGTCGGCATCGGCCAACAAAGTCACTTCACCTGTAGAAGAGTTGATGCTGAACAAAGCAGCATCAGCCCCCGAGAGGCTATAAACCGCTGTCGCGTCATCGCTTGTGGCTGTGTAAATAACCGAGCTGGCACCAGAGTTTTCATCAATGGCATCTGCCAGAGTCCCGGAGTTAAATACCGGTCCTGACTCATCCAGATCATTAACCGCCAGCGTCACGGTCTGATCAGTGAAGTGACCGGCGCCATCGGTGGCAGTGACTACAAATGAATAGCTGGACTTGGTCTCATAGTCGGCATCCGCCAACAAAGTAACATCACCGGTTACCGAGTTGATGCTGAAATCCGCCGCATCGTCGCCAGAGAGCGAGAAAGTCACACCATCCGAAATATCCACTGAGTCATCCGCGGTGGCGGTATACACCACTTGCCCGGCACCGCTGTTTTCATCGACCGAGGTGGCGGTATCACCAGAGGTAATCGTCGGCGCTGACTCATCCAGATCATTGACCGCCAGAGTGACGGTTTGGTCAGTGTGGTTACCGGCTCCATCGGTAGCGGTGACGGTAAAGCTATAACTGGACTTGGTCTCGTAATCAGCGTCGGCCAATAAGGTGACTTCGCCGGTGGCTGAGTTGATGCTGAACAGTGACGCATCTGTACCCGAGAGGCTATAAACCGCTGTCGCATCATTGGTTGTGGCTGTGTAAATAACCGAGCTGGCACCAGAGTTTTCATTAATGGCATCCGCCAGAGTCCCGGAGTTAAATACCGGTCCTGACTCATCCAGATCATTCACATCCAGCGTCACGGCTTGGCTATCTTGTAAACCCGC
>NZ_JAUYWA010000005.1 GCF_030689025.1 Oceanobacter sp. 1_MG-2023 | reverse complement strand
TGCTGGTCATCAGACACCTCGTTTATGGTGGCGATATTACCACCTACGTTGGTGTCCGGAATCATTGAACCACTACAAATGTCTGCCTCCAATTGATCCAACTAAGTTGCCAAGATCAGAACCGATTTTGGTTACAGTAACCGCTCGTTTGAATTATGTGGTTTCAAAAAAATTCAAAGGCTGTTGGTCATCAGATAAAAACAAACCGAACAAAGAAAAGTGGCAACAGCAACTTCAGCAACTGGAGCGTGGATTACGTTTATTGAATGATAAAGAATACAAACCAGAATATTTTAGTGAAGCTCTACAGTTGAATGCTCAACTTGAATACTCCATGGGTGGGCAGGATCTATCGGCCATCTTTGGGACGTTAGTGGAGTTGGCATGTGATATTTTGGAATGTAAAGCAATTCTTATTTCATTTGATGATATTGACACTCAGTTTGATACAGGCTGGACTGTGTTGGAGTCGATTCGAAAATTCTTTAATAGTAATAGATTGATAGTTATAGCAACAGGAGATCTTCGGCTTTATTCACAACTGATTCGGGGTAAACAATATGAAAATTATAGTCAGGTTTTATTGGAGCAGGAAAGTGAGACAAAAAGAACTGCAGAACGTGGATATATGGTCGAGCACCTTGAACAACAGTATTTGTTGAAGATATTTCCAGTTCAAAAACGAATTCAATTGAAAAACATGCTCCAATTGGTTGGTGAAAAAGGACAAGAATTAAGTGAGCATGAGGAAATACTAATAATAACAGATTCGGGTGACTCTGTAGGTATCCGTAAGGCGTTGGAAGATTCTGTTCGTGATGGTTTGAATATTAGATCTTATTCGGATTTGAATATTTATGTTGATGAGATGCTTAAACAACCTGTGCGTCTGTTAATGCAAGTTTTGCAAGACTATTACACGAAAATAAGTACTGGTGTGGATAAGCCTTTGCTTTTTCGCAATGCTTTATATGGCGCGATGTTGAGTAGTATTTATAGGGCTGGTTTAAATTATGAACAACATCGTTTTGGAATGGATTCTATTTGTAAGGATGTATTTATATATACTCGACAGGATCAAGATCTTAATACTGGATTTTATCTGAGGCCACAATCAGACTCTGAAGCCCTGAGGAATTGTTCGATATATCTTTCTGCTCAGGTTGGAGCTATTTGTCAAAGGGATTTGTCCAAAGTTCTTCAAATGCTTTTGGTTGGGTGTGGATCTATTAGCATATTTAATCAATTTGTTATGAATTTGGGGGTCTCTAAAATTCAAGGTCAGACTGATGATCAAATAGCTAATAGCTATGTCTCATATATGTCGGTAGGACGTAGAGAGAGCGCTACTCATTGGGCAAATCGATGCTGCGCTGTTATATCTGGTTATGCTAATATTGGTGTCTTTTTAGGAATGGTTCAGTTAAATCGCAAAGGTGGCAAGAAAGCAGATACATATTCGGCATTTAAGTTGAATCAGGAAAATGGTTTGGCGAAGGCTTCCATGGCAGCATCTTTGAGTTCTGTATCTGGAAGTAATTTGACAGACTATACAAGTGTTTTTAACTTGATTGGTGCGATTTCTGATTTGTCTTCTTCATATGCAGGAGAAGACGGGGAATCCAAGACCGCTTCATTTGTGAAGTCATTTAATAAAATAATATCTCAACCTACTTGTATTGTTCCGCCTTGGAAAAATGAAGCAGAGTTAGCAAAAATGAAAAGCGGCAGTGATGAAACAATCCAAGAAGATTATTTGATAGATGACGTGAGTGATAGTGATGGATACAAAAAATATTCAGGTGTAAATAATGAGTTCACAGACGCTATTGAGTCTCTTGAAAAATGGGTGGAATATGTTCATGAACATCAGAAAAATATAAAACCATCATCTATACTTATTGGTAAAATATGGACACGGTTGTATTTTAATCTTAATAATATTGCTGACAAACATAGAGTAAGACTCCACAGTGATGCTGATGGCGGTGCTATGGCAAGTCAGTCTAACGCTGCCAAAATCATGCGGTTTAATGTATTGGCTTTTCTTCATGCCGTCTTGGTTGAGGAAGATTTATATCATGCTGCAAGTGAAAAAGAATATCTTGGAAGTGGCCTTCGATTGAATCCCGTGACCTCTGTGGATGTATTTACTGAAAAGCTTGAGGAAATTAATAAAAAATTGGACAGCGCTGGGAAATCATGGGTTAGTTCTCATCCAATTTTTTATTTTCTGATAAAATGCCCACTATTACACCCATTTTTATTTCCTGTAGGGGGAATGAGTGTCGATACGATGCGTTCTAGCGAGCAGAAGTTTTATGACATCGTATTAAAAGTTCTTGGTGAGACTGATTTTCATGGATTAAGATTTGATGATTTAAATAATAGTACCAATAAATTAGAATCATCGTTTTCGATAAAAACATTGAACTGTGCAAGTATAGCTGGCGCCAAGTATGATACAAGCACTCCAAGAGGCAATTCAAAAAGTACAGGGGGTTTGAGTGATGATGCTCAATAAAATATTTATTTGTCGTGGCTTTTTAAATATATTTACAAGTGGGCAGGCATGGAAAGATATATAATCAGTTCTACCCACTTGCTACACGAATTATTGACAACCTGTTTTTCTGAAAAGATTACTGATGAGCAGGTAGAGACTTCGATATTTCTGACTCAGTATGAACTGGATAGAAATTTTCCTGATCATATTGCTAAGGCAGAGTGGTTGTCTTTACAGCAGAGCCTGAAAAGACAACATCTATCACTAGGACCTATAGCGGCGCTACGTAATATCGCCAAAATATTCGTGAAAAACGAAAAAGATGGGCCTAAGGCAGATTTAGGTTTGTATTCAACTTGGCAGACATTGATGAGCCGGATTTCTTGCTTGCCAGTCATGGCTTGTCATCAGGTTTTTAATCCTGGAGCTGCCAATCAGCAATACGATTTTCATTGGCCTCTGTATCCGTATCACCCAGGAGTGGAAGATTATATCCGCTGTGAGCAGTTGCATGAATCTCATCAGCATCTGAATGGCAGTACTAGTGCTGAGGAATGCTGGCTGGATACTTTGGCGTCTCCGGATCTCTCTGTTAAGGAGTTTGAAAAAGCATTTCATAAATTCTCGATGTTGCGTCAACTTTGTCGCCAGGTAGATTTCTCGCTGACTCCTAAGACATTGAGTATGCGTTTGAAAATAGCAGACAATATTCGGGAGATACTATGCCGAGTTGCACAAGGGATGATACTACCAGATTGGTTATCGGCTTTGGAGCACCCTGACCAGTTAAAAGAAAACAGCTTATGGCACAAACAAGAAAATGGAACAATGGAGGAATACTTTTTTACAACTTCATGGCCATCTGATAATAAATATAGCCAGATATCTGAATACTGCTTGTTGGTTAAATTGTTCGAACGCTGGAAATATGGTGCTCCGAAAGAATTGGAACGATTGTTGTGGATCTATTTACTGATTCAAAATCAGTATTTGACGTTATTAGTACAGCGTGATGACTTCTTTGGGTTTGACCAGTTTCAGAAATACACGACTACTGAATTGCGGGAGGAAACAGAAAAGACATATTTGTCGCGTTTTAAAAATGCTCATGGTAGTGGTGAACACTCTCAAACCTTTTATCTGGAGGGGCGTTTTGCACCAAAAGATACATCAGTGAAAATGCAGAAACTGTTGTTTAGTATTCTCCGTGGATATTGGGAGTATTTGTGTTTGTATAATAATAATGACTGGCCTCACACTAACCCTCTTAGTCTCTATCAGGTTTTGGATAATCTGGAAAATATAGGTGTTGATAACCGAGTTGCTCAGTTGGCTTTAGTCCCTCATTTTATCAAACAACAACAGAAAAATAATGAGGTTTACCCATACGCGATACTATTTAAAGATTTAAAAACCAGGGCAGCTATTTTGATGGAGCTGCTACAACATGACCCTCGCTTGACTCGCTGGGTACGAGGTATTGATGCTGCCGCGAATGAAATGCACGCACCACCAGAAGTCTTTGCACCTTTGTTCCGTGTATTGTCGCGAGCTGGAATCAGTCATATTACGTATCACGTCGGTGAAGACTTTCCTCATCTTATCAGTGGTGTTCGTTCAATTGATGACGCCATTCGATTTTTGCCACTTAGAAATGGTGATCGGCTGGGGCATTGCACGGCAATCGGCATCACTCCCGCTATCTGGAAGCGGTCGCTACCACCCAAGTTGGCAATCACGAAAGAAACTCGCTTGCTGGATTTGGTATTTATCTGGAGGGAATTGAAAAATCATCCTGAATTATTACGTTATGCTCATGATGCCGCAATGCAGGCAGTGCAACTGGCTCAGGAAGTTTTTGGGTTGGAAGAAGAAATATCAATCACTACACTGGATCAGCTCTTTAATTTGCGTGATTTACTACCTGAAGCTGAAGGGTTACTTGGTGAGATTGATGGACCTTTGCAGCCTGCGTCCTTGTGGACAGAAGAACATGAACGTGTGCATGAATGTTTGCGCTTAACTTATATGAAACGGCCATTAAGGTTGTATAAGGAATGGCTTAGGTCTACAGAAATTCGTGAACAGCGACAAGAATATATTGATGTTGATATGACAGCTCTACCTGATAATGCTTTGATTGTATTGCAACAGGCAGTCATGGCAAAACTTGCCCAAAAGAATATTGCCATTGAATGCCCACCGACCAGTAATACTAGAATAAGCCAATACCGTGACGTAAGTGAGCACCATATATTTCGATGGATGGGGTTGCCTGGAGAGGCGATTGACGGCGATATATCCATGTCTATTTGTCTAGGGTCAGATGATCCTGGAGTGTTTGCTGCTGATTTGAAATCCGAATTTTATCATCTGTTTGTTGTATTGACGGGAAAATTTGGTTTATCCGCTACAGAAGCATTAAGGAAAGTAGCGGAAGTAAATGAAAACGGCCGGATTTACCGATTTCATTTGAATTAGGATGACTTCATTATTTGGGTGTTAGCACAGTGTCAAGTAATGGTGTATATGTTATCAAATATAGAATTCGATATTAAATCCAATATTCTTGTCAATAAGCTATTTACTGATTGTATTTATATTTTCGGAGAAATTCCTATATAAAACTTTCTGTATGAATAAAAAACCCATATCTGCAGCGCAGATATGGGTTTTTTAAAACACTCAACCGATTATATTAAAGATCCAGGTCTTCAATAATATAGACGGTGTTGGCATCAATCTCGGTTTGTCCTGCGTCCAGGTATTTTTGTTCCAGCACGCCGCTGGTTGACCAGGTTGCAAAGTCATCATCATTGATAACAGCAATGGTTGAATCGTTAATCAGCCACATGCCTTCAAGCTTGTCGTGCGGGTATTGAACTTCTGCCACCAAATCAACCAGGAAGGTTTTGGTAACCGGTGTAATGGTATTTAAACCTGTCCAGCCTTCATTCAGTACAACTTCTTCCAGAGTTTGTCCGTCTTTGGTTAACCCAAGCTCGGCATCCTGAACCCATGATCCTGAATCGGTAATGCTTTCCAGGTCGGTAGCGTTACTGATATCAATTTTATACAGGTATTTCATGGCGCTGGCATCGGAGGCGAAGAAAGCACCATCACGTTCGATCACAACAAATTCAGTGGCGCTGAGAGCAACAATACCCGACTGGGAGTTTTGTGTTTTCTCCTGGCGGTAGAGGTACTGCGCCACGCTGCCTGTTTCTGTATTGACTGTAACAATACGCACGATATCCAGGTCTTTTACTGCGCTGCTTGGGTTATACATGGTGGATTGCATGATGCCGACCAGTGTTTTTTCATCTGGTGTTACGGCTAAACCTTCCATGCCGCGATTGGCTCGGCGATTGGAAAATTCTGCAGGCAGATTGATCGATACGCGGTCATCATCGGCAAAGGCATTAATACGATCGATTTCATTACCGTCAGCGTCGAAGTGAACCATGTGTGGGCCATATTCGTCGCTTACCCAGAAGGTACCATCAGAAAGCGCGACCATGCCTTCGCCATCCAGTCCATAATCATCCAGCAGGATAGGATTGGTCGTTTCATCGTAAGGCTGGCTCATATCTTCACGAAGCACTTCGACAGTGCCATCGTCCAATACGGCGTAAGGTGTTTCACCGGTACCGCCTAGCGCGGAGTTATTGGGCAAGCCGGTTATTAAGGTGCCGTCTGGACGTTTTAATAGAGTTTCCTGGATCAGTTTTACATCGCCATTGTCCTGAATTTCAAATAAGCCGATGCGTGGAGTGTAATCTTCTACCGGGAATATTTTACCGGTACCCTGGTCGCCAGTGTAAACAGCGTTTGGTCCACGGTCGGTCAGGGCATAAAACTGGCTGGCATTGGTTGGGTGCTTAACCATGTCAGAGCCGTAGCCGCCATTACGAATCTCGAACAGAGCGCCCGGTTTTGCACCGTCTTCAATGTCGCTACGTAATACGGTGTAGGGTAATGTCGAGCCATTGACACCAACGGTATTTGCGTCGCAATCATACGTTGTCTGAGCCACTTCGCTCTCTGACAGGGTGCCATCGGCATCGGCATCCAAACCGGATTCGATTTTTACACCACCAAATACACACTCATTATCGCCAAATGCAACCAGCTCATGGTTTACCAGGCTGTTGAAACCTTCGTTTCCATTGTCGCCGTCATCTCCGGCACATGCAGTCAGCAAACCGAATACAGTTAATGAAATTATCCTTTTCTTGAACATGTTCTGATTCCTAGGGTGTGAGAAATCGACGCATGGTAGTGACGGGTTCTTACAAACAAACGACATATTTATTACAAATATAATTATAAATATATCGATTTGACATCAAGGTTTAATATAGTTCTGAGGTTGAATTTTTCTGTGCCGTTTGTTTTTTATAAATCGCCATAAATGCAAACAAATGGTCGGATTTGTCATATTGGCTTTATTGGTCTGAGATATTTGAAGCGATATAAAGGAATATGGTAGCCGTTTTGTCTTTTATTTGTGCTGGTCAGGGTTCTGTCCGGTTGTGAATATTTTCGGCGTTATCTGCGAGATATCTGCTGGCATGTCTGCGTTTGACAGCAGGCATCACGTTTTTGGGTTTGGGTTCCGGTCTTCTGGTTTGGGTTCCTCTGGATTGGGTCTGCTGCCATCGGTGGCCGGAGTGGTTACAGCCAGAGCGGAGTCAGGCAATGGCCCGGCGCAGGGTGCTGGAAGGTGATTCACCAAACAGGGCGGTGTAGTCACGGGCAAAGCGGCCAAGGTGCAAAAAATGCCAGCGCATGGCTGCTTCCGTGACGGTGATGGTGTGATACGGAGGGTGAAGCAAGAGTGCGCGTACCCGGTTAAGACGAAACAGGCGCAGGTAGGTATTGGGAGACATTCCCAGCTGAGTCTTGAAGCTGTATTGCAGGGTACGTTCACTGACACTGGTTTCGCGACACAGATCGACAATACCTGGGCTGGCGTCGGCATTGGGTACCGCTTCCAGATAAGCACAAACATGATGCACCAGCCGGACAGCCCGACGGCGGCTACTGATGCTGGAGTGCATGATATCCGGCTGCGGCCGTGACGACTGCAACATCATCATCAGGTTGTCGGTGAGGTAGCGTTCTATACCCGCAGGGGTCAGGCACGGCTGACCGAGGCTTATGTGGTGCAGCAACTGGTTGATATGCTGATCCAGCTGAGCCTGTCCCGGGGTTTCAAGGCACATCAGCTCAGGGGTGTCGGGGCCTTCCCGGCGCTCAGGGTCAATAATCATCATCTGTTGCTGAAAATGCTCCTGATCGAAGCGAAAATACACCGTTTCGGCTTCACCACCGACATGCACATCCGCCTCGGTTCCGGCAGGGATCAGAAACAGCGCCTTATGGTTGGCCTGATATTCAGAGACCCGGGCGGTATCGAGGGTGCCGCGGACATAGGAAAGAGTGCAATATTTCTTATCCATGGTGAAACGTTTGTGCACTGTGCAGTTCTGGCGCTCGATCACCATCTTGATGCCCGGCAGATTGAGTTCCTGATAGCGCCCGGCATAGCGACCGCTGCTGACCTGATCAATTGAAATCGGTAGCCAGTCTTGTACCAGCGCCTGCTCCGACGCATCTTGCACTGCAAGATTCTGGAAGTGTATATCAGCGGCTGTGTTCAAGCCGTGGCGAGTCGCAGCGAAGGGCTCTGTTGATGTAATGAGTGCCGGGGTGAGAGCGGAATCATGACAGTCCATAAGCATTGGGGTCGGGTGATGAATGGGTGTTTTCAGAGTAATGGATAAGTCATCTTGCCCGTAAAATCGGACGGATTTTGGACTTTATAGAAAGGTTGTGAAGCAGCCGGAGAATATTGCGTAACCATTCTTTTGACTGATGTGGTGGGTGTTTTTTTTCCTTATATTCGACAGGTTTTGCCAGTCTTTAGTCTCAGATATATCAGGCCCGGTTATGGCGCTGCCCAATCCGGTTTTATATCGAATACCCTGGTTTTTATTGTTTATATTGTGCGTCGGTAATGAGTGCAGCCCATGGCCAAAGTGGCCTGGGCGGGAATATTCGTGGCGCGATGACCTGAAGCTGGAACCAATGCAGTTCCAGTGGCTTGCCACAACCGCGTGATGTTCATGCCAATCGCCCGACATCGTGACGCAGTTGTGTTGAATAGGGGGCCGAAATCCGTTTCAACCAGCTCTAAAACCTGTTTGTTGCCAGCGCTCGGGCGATTGATTGCCTTGCTGGACTTGTTCGGGTGTTCTGGCGACGGGTTATCGCATTACCCTTGCCAATATTACAAGCATGAAACAGGCCAATGCTTTATTTTTTGCCACCGTGCCCATAATAACGGCAGGATCGCTTTCTGAGCGATATTGCATGTGTTATTGGCCGCGGATGACACACCAAAAAAGGGCAATGCGGTTAGTGCAGTGCCCTTCAGGGAGGCAGGTGATTTGCGGAATCTATCGGTTTGCGCCCCGTATGGCGATCACCGCAGGGATGATCACCGGGGCCGCAAGTTCCTGTTCGCAAATATCTATTCGGCGGGGTCGCGGTGAATGGCGTAAGGGCCCCAGGCCTGGCGGACGGGGACGATTTCCATGCGGTTGATGTTCATATGTACCGGCAGGGCGGCGATATAGGCGACCTGTTCGGCAACATCATTGGCGGTTAATGGCACGGTGTCCTGATATACGGCATCGGCGGCATCGGCATCTCCGGCGTTACGTACCAGGCTGAATTCGGTTTCGGCGATACCCGGTGACAGGTCGGTAACGCGTACTCCGGTGCCTTGCAGGTCGCAGCGCAGGTTAAAAGAAAACTGTTGCACAAAGGCCTTGCTGGCGCCGTAAACGTGGCTGCCCGGGTAAGGATTGCCCGCTGCGGTGGAGCCGATATTGATAACACTGGCTCCAACACCCCATTCGATCAGTCGTGGCAGTACCGCGTGGGTGACGTTGACCAGGCCGGTGATATTGGTGTCGATCATGGTGTGCCAGTCGGCCAGGTCGGATTGCTGCGCCGGGCCGGGGGCCAAGGCCAGACCGGCGTTGTTGACCAGTAATTGAATACCGGCAAAAGCGTCGGGTAATTCATCAATAGCGTGCTTGACGGCGTCGGCATCCCGTACGTCCATTTTCAAAGCCAATACGGGCGTAGTCGAAGACAGTTCGTCGGCGAGGGCGTCGAGGCGTTCCTGACGACGACCACAAATAATCAGTGGCCAACCTTGTGCGGCCAAATGGCGGGCACTGGCGGCACCGAAACCGGAAGTGGCTCCAGTAATCAAAGCTACACCTTTCATGCAAATATCCTGTTGTCTGTAGTGTGTCTGTAATAGGGTGAGCACGCCGCTTCAGCGGCGCTCTTCACGAATAAAGGGTTCGCCCAGCGCACCGGGCTGGCTGCTGTTATCACGGCTGGCAACGGCCACCCAGATCATTACGCCAAGGGTGACAGCATAGGGCGTCATAAAGACAAAATATTGTGGCAGGCGAATGCCGGAGGCGGCCATCTGTGGAATCAGCGCTTCGATACAGCCAAACAGCACCGCCCCGGCGAGGGCTTTCCAGGGAGACCAACGGGCAAAAATCACCAGTGCGACGGCAATCCAGCCGCGTCCACCGACCATATCCGCCAGCCACATCTTGGTGCTTAATACCGAAATATAGGCACCGGCCAGACCAATCAGGGCTGACCCGGCGGCAATTGCAGCACAGCGGTAAGCCAATACCGGAATCCCGGCGGCGTCGGCGGCCTGGGGGTTTTCACCCACGGCACGCAAGCGTAAACCGAGTACAGTGCGGTTCAGTACCAGCACCACCAACAGGAAGATAATAGGCGTCAGATAGACCACCGGGTCCTGAATAAACAGTTTGCCGAGAACAGGCAGTTCCGACAGCGGCCATAACGACAGGTCTGAGAGGCCGGACACAGGTCGGCTGGTCCAGTTCATCAAGGTGCCACACAGCCCGGTCAGACCCTGGCAGAAGAACACCAGCGCCAGCCCGGCAATCACCTGGTTAATACGCATGATCAGCACCATCAGGGCGAATAGCTGCGATACCACGGCGGCGGCGATCATCGCCATGATCAAGGCGGCAACGGTGGAGCCGTCAGTCATCAGGGAAGCACCGATGCCGGACATGGCACCGACCAGCATCAAACCTTCAGCACCCAGGGCCAGAACTCCGGAGCGTTCAATAATGATCAGCCCCAGGGCTGCCAATGCAAAAGGCACGGCAAAGTCGGGGATATTACCGATCCAGCTTGCGATCAGGCTCATCAGCTCTGCCCTCCTTGAATACGGCGAATACGGTGACGAATAAAGAACTCGGAAGAGGCAACACAAATCACCAGAATGGCCTGGATCAGCTGCACCATGGAGAAAGGAATCTGGTAGAACACCTGCAAACTGCGACCTGCGACAAACAGTGTCGCGACCAACAGCGCCACTACGGTGGCGGCGATCGGTTGGTTACGGGCCAGAAAGGCAATCAGGATTCCCGAGAAGCCATAGCCAACGTAGAACGAATGGGTCAGGCGGCCTTCCTGTCCGGCAGTAATCATAAAACCGGCCAGCCCGGCCAGCGCTCCGGACAACAGTACGGTACCAAGGATTACCCGATTAACCGGCACCCCCACGGCACGGGCCACACCGGGACTGTTGTCGACAAAACGCAGGTACAGCCCAGCCCGGGAGACGTTGGTAAACCAGAGCACCAGAAAGGCAACCAGGGTGGCCAGCACAATCGCCAGGCTGAGTCCGTCAAAGACATCGGGCAGGCGTTCGAATACCCGGTACTGAGGGGAGTAGGGGAAATTGTCACGGGGGTCTTTCCAGTCGCCGTATACCAGATGCAGCAAGAAATTCAGCGCGATGTAGTTGAGCATCAGGGTCGAAATGATTTCGTTCACCTTGAGGTGCAGCTTCAGTAATACCGGCGCCAGCGCCCAGATCAGGCCACAGACCACGGCACTGAGCAGCATCAAGGGCAAGCGCATCGACGGTGGCCCGATCTCGAACAGCGAAATCGCAGTCGCGCCGATAGCTCCCCAGATCATCTGCCCTTCCAGGCCGAGGTTCCAGAACCGCGCCCGGAACGCAACGCAGCCAGCCAGGCCGACCATAATCAGCGGCGCGGCCTGAAACAGCACGGCCCGCAGGCTTTGTGCATCAAACAGCGTCAGAATAACAAACTCATTGAGCAGTTCGCCCGCAGGCACTCCGGCCACCACCAGAATCGCTGCTGAAATCAGCAGGCCGACCAGCAAGGCCAGGGCAATCACTAGCGCCTGCCAGTACCAGGCCATCTGCTGACGTACTTCCAGCGTATAACGCCGTGCCAGCAAGGGTTGAAAATTCGTTGCATCAAACATGGTTCACCATGGCTTGCCCAATTGCCTGACGGTCTGCCGGTTGGGCAAACTCGCCGATAATACGTCCTGCTGACATCACGCCAATGCGATCTGCCAGCGCCATTACTTCATCCAGGTCTTCGCTGATCAGCAACACGGCTGCTCCGGCATCCCGGGCGCTGCGCAAGCGCTGGTGTACGGCCAGAGTGGCGCGCACATCCAGCCCCCGGCTGGGGCTGTGAACAATCACCAGTTGTGGCTGGCGGCTGAACTCGCGAGCGATCACCAGTTTCTGGGCGTTGCCACCCGACAGCAGCGCGGCTTTCTGTTGCAGTGAGCGCACCCCCTGGACATCAAATTCGCTGACGGCGGCGGCGGTATCGGCTTCGATCCGGCGGCGGCGCAGAAACCAGAACGGCCCGTACCGGCCGCTGTGAATCTCGCCCATGGCGAAGTTGTCACTGATCGACAGCGGTGCAGCCAGGGCGGCGGAATAACGGTCAGCGGGAATACAGGCAATACCCAGTTCGCGCCGTCGGCTGGCGCTGAGGTCGCGCAAATCGCCTTCACCAACCAGCTGCATCGAGCCGCTGACCGGTTCTGGCAGGCCCATCAAGGCTCCGGCCAGTTCGCTTTGACCGTTACCGCCCACCCCGGCAATGCCGTAGATTTCTCCGGCGTGCAGGCTCAGGTTAACGCCGCGCAGTATCGGCGCATTGGGATTGGTTGAGCACAGCTCGCTGACTTCCAGCTTGACCTCACCGGCTGCCCGGCTGGCAGGAACCTGGGGTGGGGTCGGGGCGTCGCCAACGGTCAGCTTGACCAGCTCGCCAACCGTTACCGATTGCGGCTTGAGGCTGGCGACGGTGCGACCGGTACGCATGACCGTCACTTCGTCGGCGTAGCGCATAACGTCGTTCATCTTGTGCGTCACCAGAATGACCGCAGCGCCTTCCTGGTGAGCAAAATTCTGTACCGTGGTCAGCAGGTTTTCTGCTTCCGCATCGGTGAGTACGGCGGTTGGTTCATCCAGAATCAGGATGCGGGCACCGGCCAGCAGCACTTTGAGAATCTCAACGCGCTGCTGTTCGGCGACCGACAGCTGATCGACCCGCGCAAACGGGTCAATGGTAAACCCCAGCCTGGCCGCCGTGGTCTTGATCTCCTCGGCGGTTTGCTGCAGACGTTGGCGGAAACTGAGGGCCTGGTCATTACGCAGGCCCAACAGAATGTTTTCCGCCACGCTGAAGGGTTTAACCAGCTTGAAATGCTGATGCACCATGCCGATACCCTGGGTGGATGCATCCAGTGGCCCCTTGAGGCGCACCAGGTTGTCATCAATGAACAGCGATCCGGTTTCTGGTGCGTACAGTCCGGCAGCAATGTTCATCAGTGATGACTTGCCAGCGCCATTCTCGCCCAGCAAGGCATGGACCTCGCCCCATCGAGCTGTAAAGGAAGCCTCGGAAAGAGCCTTGAAGCCGTCAAAGGATTTGCTGACGGCATCGAGTTGGATCGCGTTCTTGTTGCTCATTGCTGGGTAACCACGCCCTTGACGAACCAGTCCATGGACCACAGTTCCCCATCAGACAGACTTTCGCCTTTGGCTGCCTTGATGTTGCCATCACGATCCGAGATTGGCCCGGCGTAGATCAGCTTGTCACCTTTCAGCAGTTCGTCACGAGCGGCCATGATTTTGGCTTCATCTTCTTTGCTGATAATGTCGCTGCCACAGCAGGAGACGTCGGTACCGCCTTCTTCCATCGACAGCAGCGCGCCATGTTCGGCTGGCTGCCAGCCACCGGCCATGATTTTTTTCAGTTCAGGGGCAAGGAAACGATCCCAGACCCAAACCGAAGAACACACGGTCGCTTTCGGGGCAAACTCGCTCATATCACGGTGGTGACCGGTGCCATAGACGCCACGTTCTTGTGCGACGATCTGTGGGGTCGGGCTGTCCACGTGCTGGCCAATTACATCAGCACCCTGGTCAATCAGCGCTGTTGCCGCTGCGCGTTCCTTGACCGGGTCGTTCCAGGCTCCGGTGTAGATAACGGTGACGGTGGCGTCCGGGTTGATTTGCTGGGCACCCATGGCGAAGGCGTTAACGGTCCAGTTAACCTGGCCAAACGGGTTGGCGGCAACAAATCCGAGCTTGCCGGTCGGTGAAGCGGCACCGGCTGCCATGCCACACAGGTACTGGCTTTCGTAGGTACGGCCGTAGAAGGATTCAAGGTTGTCTGAATTGGTGGTACCGGAACCGTTCAGGAATGCGACATCCGGGTACTTGTCGGCCAGTTCCTTGAAGGTATCGGAGTAACCAAAGGCGGTACCGATAATGATGTTGGAGCCACGCTGGATCAGACGCTCAACGGTGGGTTTGATCGCGGAGGCTGTTTCCGGGACGCTTTCCACGTACTGGATTTTCTGGTCGATATCGTCTTCCAGACGCTGGCGTGCTTCGTCGAAGGCCTGAGTCCAGCCGCCATCGTTACGCGGGCTGATATACAGCATGGCGATTTTCGCCGGGCCTTTCAGGGTAAAACCAGCATCTTCCGCTGACACGGAGGTCGTCATGGCGCATGCGGCCAGGGCACATAATGTGCCCGTGAGCAGTTTCTTCATTGTCACAATCCTTCTTGCGGTGAGTCGTTGGAGGTCGTGCGGTAGGTAGAGCCCTGCTTAAAGCATGTGGTTGATACGGAAGACATTGCCTTCCGGGTCAAGCAAAACGGCCTGATACCAGTTGTAGTACGTGGTATAGGGAGCCTTGATCATGGTCGCGCCTGCAGCACAGGCGATCGGTACCATACGGTCGACCTCTTCGGGACTGTCGACGTCGATATTCAGTAAAAACTTGCAGCCGGAGGTGTCGGCGTACTCGCTCAGGTGCAGCAATTCGTAGGCATCCAGCGCATTGAAGCCGATGCAGCAGCTGCCGGCATCGATGCCACGAAATATCGGCGAGCGGATGGCTTCCACTTCCGGGAAGTCGAAGACGCGCTGATAAAAACCACTCAGGGCGACGATGTCTTTGGCGAATACGTTGACGTAAGAAAGTGTGCTCATATCAGGCTACCTTGTTGCCGCCAAAGGTGGTTTGGCGGACGAATTTGGATTGCAGATGGTCGCCGGAGCTAACCGGGGCGTAGCGAGGTTCTTCGCCTTCTGGCACACAGCTGGGCAAGCACTCCACCATGACGTCGTAGTTCGGCTGGTGGAAGAACACCAGTGACTGGCGTTGCTGGTCGCCGTCGACGTCTTCCGGAGGATTCACCACCCGGTGCAGGGTTGAGATCCATTGGTCGTTGGTCCACTGCATCATCAGGTCGCCAATGTTGACGACAAAACCGTCTTCCACATAAGGCACATCGACCCATTCGCCTTCGCGGTTGCAAACTTGCAGACCACCCTGGGCGCTGTCGGGTTTGACGATGGTGAGGCTGCCATAATCGGAGTGAGCACCGGCCCGTAACTGACCTTCTTCGATGCCTTCTTTCAAGTGCGGATAACGCAGGCTGCGGAACATACTGATGTGCTTGTCGATCTTGTCGTCGAAAAAGGTCTCTGGCATTTCCAGTGACAGGGCAAAAATACGCATCACGCTGCGGGCCAGGTCGCCCATGGCAGCAAAATATTCCGCGTACGCTTCCTCAAATCCAGGCAGCGTTGTCGGCCAGACATTGGGGGCAAAATGCGGCCCGGCCATGGCTTCGGAGTAATAAGGTTCATCCGGCACATTCAATGGCCCGATGGAGAAGGATTCTTTCAGGTCGCCCGGAGCGGCTTCTTCCATGGAGTACGACAGGCTCTCTTCTGCTACCGCGCTGTAGCCGCGCACCATGTCGGGACGGGGACGGTTGGCTTTGCGTTTTTCTTCCATGGGCAGGTCGAAGAAGCGGCTGGTCAGTTTGCTGACCCGCTCGATCAGCTCTGCAGGGATCTGGTGTTGGGTAATGACCAGGAAACCAATATCCCGGCAAGCCTGATTCACGGCCTTGGCCACGCTGGCCTTGCCTTCGGCCGTGCCATCAAAATAAGGGCCAAGATCGATGATAGGAACATATTGAAGCGTCATACGATTGCATCCTCCGACTGAAATTCAGGTACTGATTTGATCAGTTACCTGATCTGAAGAATCCGCAGGCGATACCAATCGCCCACCGTTTCCGAACAAAGAAACAAAAGCAGCAACTATGCCAATAAGAAATTTATGTTAGATAACAATGATTTATGTCTTTTTTGATACTTAGTTTTTATCAAATGGTCTGAATTAGAGCACTCGGTTTGTGCGGGAGGCCCGAAAACAGGGCGAGATAATCGTGACTTTGGCAGGAGTTCAGAAGATCGGGATAAATAACCCTTTAAACATAAAGGTTAATGGGTAAAAAACAGCCAATGGGAATAATAGAAAGGCATTGTGACACCGGTATTATGGGCATGGATGCCTTGGAATTGGCAGCACAAACGGCCATGAAAATAACCAGCAAGACACAGTTGCCACTTTGATCCATATCATTGATTTATAAAAAGTTATCTATTAAGCAACAAGGAAAAACAGCCAAGGCAAGAGCGCAGTGACAGCATGCTGTCTGACCCATATGGGTTTTGGGTCAGACTCTGCACCGTGATTGGACAGGGCAAGGATAAAAGAAGACAGCGGGATCTTGGCTGGTCTCAGGGGCGCGGGCAAATGCCTTGCAGCACCAGCATTTTGAGATTGGCGAGGGTTTCCGCAAAAAAGTCGGGATCATCCAGGGTGTGACCCGCCACGGCTTCTACCTGTACGCGGAAGTCGGCGTAATGCTGTGTGGTTGCCCACAGGGAAAAAATCAGATGATGCGGTTCTATCGGGGCCAGTTTGCCCGCTTCTATCCAGGCATTAATCACCGCGACCCGGGATTCGACGGTGTCCCGCAGGGAAGAGCTCAGCTCATTCAGCAATAGAGGGGCACCTTGAATCATTTCCAGACAAAACAGGCGGGACTCTGCCGGATGATCCCGTGACAGCTCCAGCTTGACCTGAAGATAGGCGCCAATGGCTTCCACCGGGTCCTGTTCGATGTGGAACTCCTGCAAGGGCCGCAACCAGATATCCATCAACTGACGCAATACATTCAGGTACAGATCTTCTTTGGAGGCGAAGTAATACAGTAGGTTGGTTTTGGATACATCGGCCTGGCTGGCCACTTTATCGAGGCTGGTACCGTGCAGGCCATAGCGTGAAAACACATCCAGGGCAGCGTCCATAATAGCGGCTCGTTTGGTTTCCATCAGGCGTTTGCGCCTGCTCAAGGTTGCTTCACTCGGGACCCGGCTACGGGCTTTCGGCTTCTTTGCGGGCGTTGCCGTCCGCTGTATCTGCTTGTTCACTCTGCTTACCGTTTGTTCCTTGGTTGCCGCATTCTACCCCATTGTGCTGCCTGCAGCTCAAGCGCTTGATTTGTGCCCCAATTCGGACCGGAGCGCACAAACCAAGTGCTCTAAATCAGACTATTTGGTCTGAACTAAAACACAAAAAATAACTAAGTAATTGATATATATCAACAATATCAAAATGGCACACTTGATGCTTTGGTCTTATTACAGCCAAGCCGCAAAGCAACATAACAGGCGCCAAGGCAAATCTATTACCAAACCCTGAGGGCAGAGCAATGAATGTAGGCATCTTCATACCTATCGGCAACAACGGTTGGCTGATCTCCAAGAACGCTCCGCAGTACATGCCAACGTTTGACCTGAACAAGACCATCGTCCAGCGCGCCGAGCATTATGGCTTTGAATTTGCTCTGTCGATGATCAAGTTGCGCGGCTTCGGTGGCGAGACCGAATTCTGGGAACACAACATGGAATCGTTCACGCTGATGGCCGGTCTGGCTGCCGTCACCGACAAGATCCAGCTGTTTGCTACCGCCGCAACCCTGACCATTCCGCCAGCCATTGTGGCACGTATGGCCTCAACGATTGATTCCATTTCCCACGGCCGCTTTGGCGTTAACCTGGTTACTGGCTGGCAGAAGCCGGAGTACTCGCAAATGGGGTTGTGGCCTGGTGATGAGTTCTTCGCCAATCGTTACGACTACCTCAGTGAATACGCCACGGTATTGCGCGACCTGTGGACAACCGGCACGTGCGATATGAAAGGCGAGTACTTCCAGATGGACGACTGCCGCGTCAGCCCCAAACCCCAGGCCGACATGAAAATTATCTGCGCTGGCCAGAGTGAAGCGGGAATGGCCTTTACCGCCAAATACGCCGACTACAACTTCTGTTTTGGTAAAGGGGTCAACACGCCAAAAGCCTTTGCTCCAACGGTTGAGCGACTGGAAAAAGCCACCGCCGACAGTGGCCGGGATGTGACCTCCGTAGCGCTGTTTATGGTGATTGCTGCGGATACCGACGACGAAGCCCGCGCCCGCTGGGAATCCTATAAAGACGGTGTCGACGAAGAAGCCGTTGCCTGGCTTGGTCAGCAAGGGGCCGCCGATACCAAATCCAAAGGCGATACCAATATTCGCCAGATGGCCGACCCGACGTCTGCGGTCAATATCAACATGGGCACGCTGGTGGGTTCGTTTGCAACCGTCGCCGGCATGCTCGATGAAATTGCTGAAATCCCCGCCACCAGTGGTGTGATGCTGACGTTTGATGATTTTGTTCAGGGCATCGAAGATTTTGGCCAGAAGATTCAGCCATTAATGAAAAGCCGCAAACACGTTGTGGATATGTTGGAGAATGCGTCATGAGCAGTATTGATAATCCGGTTGTGGGTTATGCCCCCGACCAGCAAGGTGATGTCAGCATGGTGCTGCCCGCCAGTCCGGAATCGTTGGCAATCAATGTCAAAGAAACGGCGCTGATTGTGGTCGATATGCAGAACGCCTATTCCACCAAGGGCGGTTATCTCGACCTGGCCGGTTTTGATGTGTCGACCACCGGGCCGGTGATTGAATCCATCACCAAAGCCATCAAGGCCGCCCGTGCGGCGGGTGTGCAAGTGGTGTTCTTCCAGAACGGCTGGGATGCGGAATACACCGAAGCCGGCGGCCCTGGCTCGCCTAACTGGCACAAGTCCAACGCCCTGAAAGCGATCCGCAAGAACCCGGAACTGATGGGCACGTTGCTGGCCAAGGGTACCTGGGATTACGATCTGGTGGATGAACTCAAGCCTCTGCCCGGCGATCTGGTGATCCCCAAACCACGTTACAGCGGCTTCTTTAATACCGCTCTCGACAGCATGTTGCGCAGCCGCGGCATCCGTAATCTGGTGTTTACCGGGATCGCCACCAATGTCTGCGTGGAATCAACCCTGCGCGACGGCTTTTTCCTCGAATACTTTGGCGTTGTACTGGCCGATGCCACCCATCAGGCCGGGCCGGACTACGTCCAGCAAGCCGCCCTGTACAACATTGAAACCTTTTTTGGCTGGGTCAGCACTGTCGATGACTTCTGCACCACCCTGGCCGCCTCTACCCCAACCCAAGGAGCAACCGCATGAGCAAGCAAACAGTCCTTCCTGCCGGTACCGGCAAACCGTTAGCACCGTACGTTCCTGGCTCCATGGCCGATGGCGTGTTGTACGTATCCGGCACCTTGCCGTTTGATAAAGACAACAACGTGGTACACGTGGGTGATGCCACTGCGCAAACCCGTCACGTGCTGGAAACCATCAAGGGTGTGGTGGAAGAAGCGGGGGGCACCATGGATGACGTCACCTTCAATATGATCATGATCCGTGACTGGAGTGACTACCCGGCGGTTAACGAAGTCTACGCATCGTACTTTCCGGGTGAAAAACCGGCGCGTTACTGCATCCAGTGTGGTCTGGTAAAACCGGATGCCCTGATCGAAATCGCCAGCATCGCGCATGTTGGCTAACCGATGAGCAATGTCATGCATATTGAAATTCATGGCCGGCAAGACGCCGATGCCCCGACGCTGGTTTTCAGCTCGGGGCTAGGTGGCGCTGCCCATTTTTGGGCACCGCAGCTGAGCAGCCTGGGCAAAGACTTCCGCATTGTCCTCTATGATCAACTCGGCACCGGGCATAGCCCGGCCGAATTGCCTGAAGGTTACGCAATTGGCGATATGGCCAATGAGCTGCAACGCCTGTTAGCCGAGTATCACATTGGCGACTACCATCTGGTGGGGCATGCGCTGGGTGGTTTGGTTGGTCTGGAACTGGCACTGCAAAAAGCCCCCGGACTCAAAAGCCTGACGCTGATGAACGCCTGGGCCAAGGCCAGTCCTCACACCGCTCGCTGCTTCTCGGTACGCAAGCAGCTGTTGGCGGGTGCCGGTGCTGCTGCCTATATCGAAGCCCAGGCGCTGTTTCTTTATCCGCCGACCTGGATTGCCGAACATATCGAGCATCTGGAAGTGGAAGAATGCAAACAGCTGGCAGGGTTTCCTCCGGTCGAGAATCTGCTACGACGCATTCAGGCGCTGCTGACGTTTAACCCGGGAGAAGCCTTGTCCAAGGTTGAACAGCCCACTTTACTGCTCGCCAACAGTGATGATTCGCTGGTGCCCTGGACCTGCTCCCAAGAGCTGCAACGGGTACTGCCCAACGCCACTCTGAAAGTCTTTGATTACGGCGGCCATGCTTCCAGCATCACCTGCGCCGAGACCATTAATACAACGCTGGCCGATTTTATTCACAGTGTTGCACCTACTACTCCAGCGGCCTGAGCGAGGGCTTTATGAACGAACCACTTGATTCCGGCGCTCTGGCGCAATTGTTTACTGAAGCCCGCAGCCACAACGGCTGGCAAGACCAGCCTGTGCCAGACAGCCTGCTGGAGCAGCTGTACGACCTGGTCAAAATGGGCCCGACCTCTGCCAACTGCAGCCCGGCACGTTTTGTGTTTGTCCGTACCGCAGCAGGCAAGGAGCGTCTGAAACCTTGCCTGTCATCCGGCAACCTCGACAAAACCATGACCGCGCCCGTTACCGTCATTGTTGCTTACGACAGCGAATTCTACGACGAGCTGCCAGCACTCTTTCCCCATGGTGACGCCCGCAGCTGGTTTACCGGCACACCAGAACTGATTTACGAAACCGCTTTCCGTAACAGCTCGATGCAAGCGGCCTACCTGGTGTTTGCCGCCCGCAGCCTGGGTCTGGATACCGGGCCGATGTCCGGCTTTGATAACGCCGCCCTGGATCAGGAGTTTTTCAGTGACGGTCAGTGGAAGTCGAACCTGTTGATCAACCTGGGCTACGGCGACAGCAGCAAGGTCTACGACCGTCTGCCGCGTCTGGACCTTTCCAAAGCCTGTCTGTTTTCCTGAAGGAGCCTGCTATGTTGGCCGTCAAAACCCCAGAAACCGCGCCGCAGACTGTTAGCCGCGACGTATTCCGTAGCGCCATGTCGATATTGGCTGCCGCCGTTAACGTCGTGACCACCGAAGGCCCGGATGGCCGTGCGGGTTTTACCGCAACCGCGGTGTGCAGTGTCTCGGATGAACCCGCCAGCTTGCTGGTATGCCTGAACCGCAATGCCTCGGTCTACCCGGCATTTCGCGACAGCGATTACTTGTGTGTGAATACCCTGAGCGCCGATCAACAGGCGTTGTCGAATACCTTTGGTGGCAAATCCCCCATGGCCGAACGTTTTGCGGCAGCGCAGTGGAGCACCGACGTTACCGGCTCACCAATGCTGGACGGCGCGCTGGTCAACTTCGACTGCCGCATCAGCAACCGTGTTGCCGCTGGCAGTCACGATATCCTGATCTGTGAGATTGTCGGTATTCGCCAGCAGGAAAGTGGCGATGGCCTGATTTATTTCCAGCGTGGTTATTGCAACGCCACACCGTTGGGTTAAAGCGCGGATACGCAATACGGCCATAACCGTGGGGATGTTCTCTGCGGTTGTCCGTATGAACAGGACACACGCCACGGACGGGCCCTAGAGAAATAACCCCAGTAATTCATTCAGGTACTGTTGGCCGCGTTCGGTGGCCCGGATGTCTTGTCCTACTTCCAGCAGCCCCATGGCTTTGGCTTTGGCGATGGGGGCGGCAACGCTGGCCAGTGTTTGGCCGGTACGTTGCTCAAAGCATGCAACGCTGATGCCCTGGCGCAGGCGCAGGGCATTCATCAGGCATTCCAGCCCCATGTCGTGGGCGGCAATTGGCTGGTTACCGGCAAGGAATGGCTTGTCGGGGTTGAGGTAATCACTGGGCTGGCGGGTTTTCCAGCGCCGGGCGCTGTGGATCTGGCCCCGGCTGTCGAGCCAGCTGACTTTGCCGTGCGCACCGGCACCAATGCCGAGGTAGTCGCCAAACTGCCAGTAGTTGAGGTTATGCCGCGCCTGTTTGCCGGGTTGGGCAAAGGCGGAAATTTCATAGTGGGCAAATCCGGCGTCGGCCAGGCGTTGTTGGCCGGCGTCCTGAATATCCCAGAGGGTATCGTCTTCGGGCAGCACTGGCGGGCGTTTGTAAAATTCGGTGTTGGGTTCGATGGTGAGCTGATACCAGGAGAGATGTGGCGGGTCAAAGCTCAGGGCGGTGTTGAGGTCGTCCATGGCGTCGGCTAACGACTGTCCGGGAAGGCCATGCATCAGGTCGAGGTTGAGGTTGTCGAACCCGGCAGTCCGGGCAGCCGTGATGGCGGCTTTGGCCTGGTCGCTGTCGTGGATGCGGCCGAGTTTCTGCAAGTGCAGGTCGTTAAAGCTCTGGATGCCCATCGACAGGCGGTTGATGCCGAGTGCACGGTAGGCGGCAAAACGGTCGGCTTCGAAGGTGCCGGGGTTGGCTTCCAGCGTGATTTCGATATCGTCGGCAAACGTTAGCCGTTGGCGCAAGCCGTTGAACAAGCTGGCGTAAGCCTGCGCCGATAACAGGCTGGGGGTGCCTCCACCAATAAAAATGGTCTGGATGACACGCCCATAGCGGTGTTCCAGCTCGCTGTCGAGGTCATTTAACAGCGCTGCCACATAGTCTGTTTCCGGTAATTCGGTGCTGGCTGTGTGCGAGTTGAAGTCGCAGTACGGACATTTGCGAATGCACCAGGGCACATGGATGTACAGACTGAGTGGCGGCAGCTGGCGCATGCTCAGTTCCAGTTGTTGTCGTGGTGCTCGCCGTGGTGTTCACCTTCATGATGCTCGTGGTGCTCACTGTGGTGTTCACCTTCATGGTGCTCCTCGTGGTGCTCACCGTCATGACCCTGTTCATGGCCACCTTCGTGTTCACCTTCACCTTCACCTTCACCTTCACCTGCGTGTTCGCCATCGGAGTGTTCACTGGCGTTTTCGTCGCCTACTGCCTCGTCTTCTTTGGCGGGCAGCAGTTCTGCAACTGCGACATCAAGAGTCTGCAGCAAGGCCTGAACCTGGGCTTCCATTTGGTGTTGCTGGTGGGAAAGGCGGGTTTGCTCCTTGTCCAGTTCATCGTTCTGTTGCATCAATTCGGTATTTTTTTGCTCGGCAGTGGCCAGAGCTTGCTGGGTTTGTTCCAGGTCTTCCTGCAGTTGCAGGTTTTCCAGTTGCAGGTTTTCCAGGGTTTGAATGGTCTGGGTGATCTTTTGCTGTAACTGCTCAAGTATTTCCACGATGTGCTCCTTTTCTCGATTAACAATGCACCACATGGTGTGCAGAAAACCCCTCACCGCATAACAACAGAGTGTGACGGGGTAAAACAATAATAGTCAGGGTTGCCAGCGTTGCAGCAGTTGCTGCATGGCCTGGCCCCGGTGTGACAGGGCATTCTTACGGGCCTTGTCGAGATCCGCCGCGGCACATTGCTCCGCCGCGACATAAAACAGGGGATCGTAACCAAAGCCGTTGCTGCCGGATGGCGAGGTTAATATGGTGCCTTCCCAGTGGCCTTGAAAGACTTGGGGGGTCGGATCTTCGCCATGGCGCATGTAGACCAGTACACATTGGAATCGTGCCGTGCGCTGTGCTGCCGGAACGTCGGCCAGGCGTTGTAATAGCAGGTGATTGTTGTCGTGATCGCCGCTACCTGCCTGGTTCATGCTGGCAAACCGGGCGGAATAGATACCTGGCTGCCCTTGCAGGGCATCTACTTCGAGACCGGAGTCGTCGGCCAAGGCGGGCAAGCCGGTGATGGTCGCAGCGTGGCGGGCTTTGAGAATGGCGTTTTCGACAAAGCTGAGGCCGGTTTCGTCCGCGTCGCTGACACCAAGGTCACTCTGGGGGATAAGAGTGATGTGGCGGTCGGCAAAGTGGCTGTCGAACAGCTGGGAAAATTCCCGTAATTTGCCAGCGTTGCCGCTGGCGAGAACGATTTTCATAGCAGAGCCTTATGGCGCATCGCAAGGTGTCCGGGCATACCGGGCCGCGTTGGCGTTACCCGGTGTGCTGCTGGCGACACGGGTGGATTATTCTTCTTCGTAAAAACGTTGGCTGAAACGGACATCGAAGTGCTTGTTGATGCCATCGGGGGCAACGTCGAGCCGGATTCGATAGGTTTCTTCTTCATCAAAGCGGAACGTCGCAATGTAATAGACGGCGTTGGTTTCCTTGATTTCCTTGAACTGCAGTTCGTTTTCCTGGCCGATCAGGTTTTTTAACGTGCCTTGAATCTGTGCTGTCACTGGCTTGGGCAGGACGTCATCGCCGGGGTTGTTCAGTACCGAAATACTGAGGAATCCCAAGCTGCGCGAGCGTTCTATGCCATAGGCGCTGGCCACGTCTTCACTGAGGAAGCTGCTGGTCAGGCCGATGTAGTGGACTTCATAGTCGCCAAATACCTTTTTTTGTTCACCGCGATCGGCCAGGGCCGTCAGGCTCAATAGCATCAGACAGGTGGTTAGTAGTGCTTTCATCAGCGTCTCCGGGTCAGGTGATAGATGGCAATTTCTCCTAACAGTGCAGGCCAGAAGTTGATCGACCAGTGTTCCTGGTGGTGATCATCCAGCACGGTTTTACGGAGAATCCGAATGTGTTTTTCCGCACACAGTGCTTCAAAGTCGGCCACGGTACACAGGTGAATATTGGGGGTGTTGTACCAGGCATGGGGCAAGGTTTCCGACATTGGCATCCGGCCCTTGAGCGCCAGGTATAGCCGGGTGCGCCAGTGGCCAAAATTGGGGAAGGTGACAATGGCTTCATCACCGATGCGCAGCATTTCGTCGAGCAGGGCATCGGGCCGTTCAACCGCTTGTAACGCCTGGGTCATGATGACGGTATCGATGCTGTTGTCTTTGTAATTACTCAAGCCTTCGTTCAGATCCTGCTCGATCACGTTGATGCCATTGGCAATGCAGGCGGAGATATTGTCCGGGTTGATCTCCAGCCCATAACCTCGCACGTTTTTGTGCTCTTGCAGGTAGTGTAACAGTTGGCCTTCGCCACAACCGAGATCCAGTACCTGACTGTTGGGTTGCACCCACTGCTGGATAATGGACAGATCGGCTCGCAGGTTGGCCAAAGATGTCTGACTCATGAGTGTTTCTCCACGTCGTTGGCAATGCGGCCCATATAGGCGCGGAGGACCTGGTGGTAGCGGGCGCTGGGCAGCAGGAAGGCATCGTGGCCACCGTCGGAATCAATGCAGGCGTAGCTGACGTTCTTGTCGGCTTCGATCAGGGCGTTGACGATTTCTTCGGAGCGCTCCGGGGCAAAACGCCAGTCGCTGGTAAAGGAGACGACCAGGAAGTGGCAGTGCGCCTGACTCAGGCATTTGACCAGGTCGTTATCGTAATCGCCGGCGGGGTCGAAGTAGTCGAGGGCCTTGGTCATCAACATATAGGTGTTGGCATCAAAGCGGGTGCTGAATTTCTCGCCCTGGTAATGCAGGTAACTTTCGACCTGAAACTCTGGGCTGAAGCTGTAGTTCAGCTTGCCTTCCCGTAGCTCGCGACCAAATTTCTGCCGCATGGCGTCATCCGACAGATAGGTCAGATGGCCCAGCATCCGCGCCTGGGTGAGGCCGACTTTGGGAATGGTGTTGTGTTCCAGATAGTTGCCGTCGTGGAAGTCCGGGTCTTTGGCTATGGCCTGACGGGCGACTTCGTTAAAGGCAATGTTCTGTGCCGACAGTTTGGAGGCTGAAGCAATCACTACGGCGTGACGTAACCGTTCCGGGAATTGAATCGACCAGCGGATAACCTGCATGCCGCCGAGGCTGCCACCGACAACGGCAGCCCATTGCTGGATTCCCAGATGGTCGGCCAGTTGCGCCTGACTGGCAACCCAGTCACGCACGGCAACAATCGGGAAGTCGGGGCCATAGGGCTTGCCGGTTTCCGGGTTTGGGCTGACAGGGCCGGTGGAACCGGAGCAGCCACCCAGATTGTTCAGTGAAACAATAAAAAACTGGCTGGTATCGATCGGTTTGCCCGGCCCGATGGCGTTGTCCCACCAGCCGGGTTTGGCATCATCCATATGATGATAACCGGCAGCATGATGGTCGCCGCTGAGGGCATGACACAGCAGTATGGCGTTGGAACGTTCGGCGTTGAGTTCGCCGTAGGTTTCATAAACGAGGTCGTATTCTGGCAGCACGCGACCACTACGAAGTGTCAGTGGTACATCGGAATGAAATTGCTGGGGAGTAACCAGACCGACGGAATCGTCAGGGATAACTTCCGGCATGGTGGGCGTATTCCTGGAGTATAGAAGCTGGGTAAAAGGCGAGTGTAGCAGTAATCGCGGGGAATCACAGGGTGTCTGTGGCGTCCTGCGGCTCGTCTTCATCGACGGGTTGGCGGATCAGGCGAGCGGCCAGTATTCCCCCTTCAAACAGGGCGTACATGGGCAGCGCCAGAATGGTTTGAGAGATAATGTCGGGAGGTGTCACCAGCATGCCGACAACAAAACAGCCAAGGAAAATATACGGCCGTTTTTCACTCAGGGAAGCAACGGTGGTGATGCCGCTCAAGACCATCAGAAAGGTGGCCACAGGTATCTCGAAGGCGAAGCCAAAGGCAAAAAAGATCTTCAGAATAAAGTCGAGTACGTTGGCGATGTCGGGCATAAACGAAATGCCATCCGGCCCGGCCATGGTAAAAAAACCAAACGCCAGCGGCAGGACCACGTAGTAGGCAAACAGAATGCCGGTGTAAAACAGGATGGTGCTGGACAGCAACAGCGGTACGGCAAAGCGCTTTTCATTTTGATACAGGCCCGGTGAGATAAACCCCCAGAGCTGGTGCAGCATAAAGGGCATGGCGATCAGTACCGCCAGTACCAGTGTCAGCTTGAACGGCACCAGAAAGGGTGAGGCAACGCCGATGGCGATCATTTGTCCCTGGGTTTCAGGGAGCAGGACCGAGAGCGGCTGAACCAGTATCAGATACAGGTCGTTGGCAAAATAGAACATGCCAAGAAACAGTGCCAATACCACCAGCACCGACTTCAGCAAGCGGTTGCGCAGTTCGACCAGATGGGCAATAAGGGGTTGTTCCTGATCCTGGCTCATGATTCGGGCTTGATGTCCTTGGCAGGTGGTGTCGGTATATCGGGCAATATACGGGGTTGGTCGCCGGTACCAGACGGGTATTCAGGGTCGATGGCTGCCGGTGATACGGCTTCCCGGCTGTCGATGGCTGGTCTGGCTGTGGCTGCTGCTGCGGTCGCCGGTTCTGCCGCAGGGGGCTGGCCGTGGTCTGTACCCTTTGCGCTGTCCCGCACGGCGGCTGGCCGACGGTCGTCGTCATCGAGAAACGTGGCGTAAGGGTCCTTGAGTTTTTCCCGCAGTTCATCGGCCCGTACCTGGCGCTCCAGTTCATCCTGGAAGCCACTCATGGTACGGCGCACACGGCCAATCATCAGGCCAACGGTACGGGCTGCCTTGGGCAGACGCTCCGGGCCAAGCACCAACAAACCAAGGACGCCGACAACCACAAGCTCGAGAAAGCCGATATCAAACATCAGTGCTTGTCTTTCTGCTCGCTGAAGTCAGCATCTTTTTCCACGCTGCCAGACTGATCAGACATCAGCGGTTTGGGTTTGGCCGGGGCGGCAGCGTCGTCGTCCTTGTCGGCGCCTTCGTTCATTGCACTTTTGAAGTTTTTGATGGCTCCGCCAAGATCACCGCCCATATTGCGCAGTTTCTTGGTGCCAAAAATCACGATCACGATGACCAGGATGATAACCAATTGCCAGATGCTGATACCGCCAAGCATAAGTGTGTCCTCGTTGAGTGCTCAGAATCCGGGCAGCGCAGAGCCGCCCAGAATATGAAAATGCATATGAAATACTTCTTGTCCGCCTTCGACACCGGTATTGGTGATGGTGCGATAGCCGGTCAGGTTCTGGGTGGCGGCAATACGCGGAATAGTCAGCATCAATTTGCCCATCAAGGCGCTGTCTGTGTCGTTGAGGTCGTTGAGATTGACGATATGGCGTTTGGGAATCACCAGCAAGTGAGTCTCTGCCTTGGGGGCAATATCGTGGAACGCCAGAAAATCATCGTCTTCGTAGACCTTGTTGGCCGGAATCTCGCCTGCCACTATTTTGCAAAAAATACAGTCAGTCATCTTGATGTCCTTACGGATAAACGTATGGCAGCGGGGTTATTGGTCGCCGCGTGACGCTTTTTCTTCCAGCCCGGACATATTGAAGCGACGGGCCAGTTCGTTAATCACGGCTTCCGGGCGTTCACCCAGATGCGCCAGCGCTACCAGGCTGTGAAACCAGAGGTCGGCGGTTTCGTAGATAACGTCCTGGTTATCACCACTGCGCTCGGCGTCCTTGGCGGCGATAATGGTTTCGGTGGCTTCTTCACCCACTTTTTCCAGAATCTTGTTCAGGCCCTTGGTGTACAGACTGGCCACGTAAGAGGAATCTGCCGACGCGCCTTTGCGTTCGTCGAGGATGTCACCCAGGGAGGAGAGAATATCACTCATTTTTATAACAGCTCTGTGAATTATGGAAGATCAGACCCGATCTAGTAGATTTCTTGCGGATCTTTTAATACCGGGTCAACCGCGACCCATTCGCCGTCCTGCCACACTTGATAAAAGCAGCTTTCGCGGCCGGTGTGACAGGCAATGCCGCCTAATTGTTCGACCTGTAACACAATGACATCGGCATCGCAGTCGAGGCGGACTTCATGCAAGGGCTGGATATGGCCCGATTCTTCGCCTTTGCGCCACAGCTTCTGGCGTGAGCGAGAGTAATAAATGGCGCGATTTTCCTCAATGGTCAGAGCGAGGGCTTCGCGATTCATCCAGGCCATCATCAGGATGCGACCGGTTTTGTAATCCTGGGCGATGGCGGGTACCAGACCCTTGTCATCCCATTTTACGGCATCTAGCCAGTTGCTGTTCATGTTGCGTATTACCTGCTGGTCGACACGCTGAAGCCGTGTCGAAAATTCAAACGGTGCCGCCAATGGTGTGGTGACTGGCGCGGTGGTGTTATCCGGGCTGTGAGCATACCGCAAGCGGTTACGGTCGTCAGGCCTTGAGTAATATCCATAACAACCCTAGCAAGCTGATGCTGATACCAAGGGCGTCGGTGATGCCCAGTGCAAAGGCTTGCCACCACAGAAACAGGCCGCCGACGGTCATCAGACTGGCCAGAATATGATGGCGTTTTTGCTGGTTCTGATATTCCAGTGCCTGACGCAGGGCGGTGATTTCGCGTTGCAACTGCTGCTGGTTTTCGTCCATGTGGTTGATGCGAGTGAGCGCACCATGCAGCAGCCCTGGCATTTTCGGGGCTTTTTCGATCCAGCTCGGCAGTTGCCGTTTGAGTTCCTGAAACGCCGCCTTGGGGCCAAAACGGTCACGCACCCAGCGCTCCAGGTAGGGCTTGGCGGTGCTCCACAAATCCAGCTCGGGATACAGTTGACGACCCAGCCCTTCGATATTGAGCAGGGTTTTTTGTAGCAGTACCAGTTGGGGCTGTACTTCCATATTGAAGCGGCGAGCGGTGCTGAACAGCTGGATCAGTACCTGGCCAAAGGAAATCTCCGCCAGTGGTTTTTCAAAGATGGGTTCGCAGACACTGCGAATGGCCGCGGCCAGGTCATGCACCTTGGTGGTCGCGGGTACCCAGCCAGAATCGACGTGTAACTGGGCAACCTGATAATAGTCCTGATTAAAAAAGGCCAGCAGGTTCATGGCCAGATAATGCTGGTCTTCGTCGGTCAGGCTACCGACGATGCCGCAGTCGATACCGATGTATTGTGGCGATTCGGGGTGCTCGCGGGAGACAAAAATATTACCGGGGTGCATATCGGCATGGAAAAAGCTGTCGCGGAATACCTGGGTAAAGAAGATCTCAACGCCACGTTCGGCGAGCAACTTCATATTGGTGCCCTGGGCCCGCAGCTCATCGATATTGGCCACAGGAATACCGTAAATACGTTCACTGACCATCACGCTGGTGCGGGTGTAATCCCAGTACACTTCCGGAATATAGAGATCGTCGGAGTCGGCAAAGTTGCGGCGCAACTGCGTGGCGTTGGAGGCTTCAATCTGCAGGTTCAGCTCGCCGTAAATGGTGTGGCGGTAATCTTCGACCACTTCCATCGGCTTCAGGCGGCGGGCGTCGGCGGAATAGGTCACGGCCAGTTTTGCCATGGTTTCGAGCAGCTGCAAATCCCGTTCTATCGTATGTTCGATGTTGGGACGAACCACCTTGACTACCACGTCCTTGCCATCAAACAGGCGGGCGGTGTGTACCTGGGCAATGGAAGCCGAGGCCAATGGCGTCGGAGAGAATTCGGCAAACAGCTGCTCGACGGACTGGCCCAGCTGGGCTTCGATCAAGGCGATGGCCTGATCTTCCGGAAAGGGCGGTACCTTGTCTTGCAGGCGTTTCAGTTCCTGCACCATATCGTCGGGCACAAGATCGGGCCGGGTCGAGAGGATCTGGCCGAACTTGATGAAAATCGGTCCCAGTGCTTCCAGCGCCAGTCGCAAGCGGGCACCACGACTGAGGTTGGGCGGTACCGGACTCAGACGCCAGGGTGCTATCCACAGCAGAATCCTCAAACTGAACGGCAGGTGCTGCAGCGGAATCAGGCCATCGAGGCGGTACTTGCTGAAAACAAACAGGATTTTCCATAAACGCCAGAGTCGGGACACGATTTATTTCTCTCCCTTACCTGGTTGCGTCGAACGGCTCGCTTCCAATAACTGGATGCGAGCGGCCAGGCGGTCGGTTGCTAGCTTGAGTTGGTCGATCTGGTCGGCAACCTGATCCATTTCAGTCTGGGAGACCAGTAATCCGGCTTCTTCCACTGCGTAGTCCCGGGCGGCGGTGGACATGGTTTTGGCGGTGGCTTGTCCCCAACTCATCAGGCCCCGCAGGCCTGCGCCGATCTGGTGGGCTATCAGGCCTCCGGTGGCCGGGCTGATCATGGCTTCCCAGTCGATATCGAGTTGATCCATCAGGCGGCTGAGTGCCATGGCCAGTTCGGTGTCACCTTCGATGGCGACAGCGCCTGACATCAGTACACTGGCCTTGTTGTTGGCACGGGCAAGGCTGATAAAGTCGGGCAAGGTACCTGTGAGGGTGACATCCGCCATGGCCAGCTCGTCAGGGTCCTGTTGGGACAGCCCCAGTTCGATGCCCTGGTCGAGAATACGCAGCGACAGGGTTCCGGTCGCCACCAGACGAATATGCACCAGTCGGCCGTTATAGCGGCCCAGCTGTTGCAGGGTGGCAGGATCGTAGCGCAAGGCGTGATTGATTGCCGCTTCCCATGGCAAACACAGGGCATGGGTCAGTTCTGCTGGCAGAGAAAACATCAGGGTTTGATTCCCCGGTGCAAAGCGACCACGCCGCTGGTGAGGTTATGGTAGGAACAACGTACCAGTCCGGCGTTTTCCATCATGCCTTTGAGGGTTTCCTGATCCGGGTGCATGCGGATGGATTCGGCCAGGTAACGATAGCTGTCGGCATCGTTGGTCACCAGTTTGCCCATAAACGGCAGTGCCGAGAATGAGTAGAGGTCGTAGGCCTTGCTCATCAAGGGGTTGGTGGGCTTGGAAAACTCCAGCACCAGCAGGCGACCGCCGGGCTTGAGTACCCGGGTGATGGACGCCAGTGCGCCATCCTTGTCGGTGACATTCCGCAAGCCAAAGGCAATCGTCACCACATCAAAACTGTTGTCTTCGAATGGCAGGCATTCGGCATTGGCCTGGACGTACTCGATATTGCCAACGTAACCCTGGTCGGTCAGACGGTCGCGGCCGACATTCAGCATGGAGGAATTGATGTCGGCCAGTACTACCTTGCCTTGAGGGCCAACAATACGGGCGAATTTCTTGGTCAGGTCGCCAGTGCCCCCGGCCAGGTCGAGTACCTGATTGCCAGGGCGAACACCGCTCATTTCGATGGTGATGCGTTTCCACAAACGATGCACTCCGAACGACATCAGGTCGTTCATCAGATCGTACTTGGCGGCGACCGAGTGGAAGACATCGGCAACCATTGCCTGTTTCTCGTCAGTAGCGACGGTTTTGTAGCCAAAATGAGTGGTTTTTTGATCCGGCGGTTGTTGCGACATTAGGCACCTCCAAATGTGGTCGGTCATTTTAGCCATGCGCGCGGCGAATGTCTTGCGCTGTGCCTGTTTGTCGTATGCCGACGGGTAAATCAAGGCGGGAGCAGGTTCTGGATTTGCAGGCCGGAGGAAAGCCGGTGGCGATTGTGCGGGAGAATGGCATGGGCAATCGTTGCCCATGCCACATGGTTGGCATTATATGCCGATGGCGATGCCTGTTGGCATACTGGAGAGTGTGGCCAGTTGGCCAATAACCATGATTTCGAGTACCTGGATCAACAGGAAAGCGATAATCGGCGACAGGTCCAGGCCACCCAGGTCGGGCATGGCATTACGGATTGGACGAATGGCGGGTTCCAGAATCTGGTTGATCAGAATCAGCGCCGGGTTGTAGCTGTTGGGAGCTACCCAGGAGGCGATGACGGTAATCAGCAAGCCCCAGAAGTAGATGTTGAGCCAGAGTGACAGCACACCAATCAGCGCCCATACCAGCAGATAACCCCATGGCAGCATAAATTGACCGGCAATCATCAGAATGGCGACCATTAACAGCAGCTGGGCAAGATAGGTCAGCACCAGTGAGGCGATGTCCAAGCCACCAAAACCGGGAATGACCCGACGCAGCGGCACCAGTAGCGGATTGGAAAAACGCAGAATGAATTGGGAAATCGGATTATAAAAATCCGCCCGTACCAGCTGCAGCAAGAAGCGCAGCAAGAAAATCAGCAATACCATGCTGCCGATGGTGTTCACCAACAGCATTCCAACTTGTGACAGGGGAGACATGATTACTCCGTTTATAGCTTAAAAAAACGCTGTGTGTTCTGGATCAGAAAGTCAGCTGGCTGGCGACATCCCACAGGGTATGCCGATGCTATTCGCTGAGTTCCCGGTTCATTGCTGCCGCACGGTTCTGGGCTGCGGACATGGCTGCCTGAACAATGTCACGAATCCCGGCTTCTTCAAAGGTCAAAACCGCTTGTTCCGTGGTGCCTTTGGGAGATGTAACCCGGCGACGTAATTCATCTGGGCCAACATCGGATTGTGAGGCCATCATGCCAGCGCCGAGTGCCGTTTGGACGGTCAGGGCGCGAGCGGTGTCTTCACTCAGACCGAGTCGGGTTCCGGCCGCGATCATGGCTTCCATCAACAGGAAGTAATAGGCCGGGCCACTGCCTGAGAGTGCCGTTACGATGTCGAGTTCCTGCTCGTCTTTCAGCCAGACGGTGGTGCCGGTGGCCTGCAGCAGCCGGTCGGCACCATTACGCTGGTCGATACTGACGCCGGGGCTGGCCATCAGGCCGGTCGCGCCGGCACTGAGTAATGCCGGGGTATTGGGCATGCAGCGGACAATGGCAGAGCAACCGCTCCACTGTGCCAGGTTCTCCAGGGTGATACCGGCAGCGATGGATACGACCAGTGGCTGGCGTGCCTTGAGGGTTTCCCGCAATGGCTCCAGCACGCTTTTCATCATTTGCGGCTTGACCGCCAGAATCACGGTATTGGCGTTGCGAATGGCTTCCAGGTTGTCGGCAAAAGTCTGGATGCCAAATTGGCTGGCCAGTGCCTGGCGCTTGTCTTCACCGGGGTCGCTGACCTGAATCATCTGGGCTGACAGGTCGCCCTGGCGTAACAAGCCGCCGATAATGGCGGTGGCCATATTACCGCCACCAATAAATGCGATATGCGTCATAGGGAATCCTCGTGTTTGTCGTGGCCGTCCGTATCAGAGTGGCTCTGCTGTCCGGGACGTGCGCCAAAAATATCTGTGCCGATTCGTACCTGGGTAGCGCCATGGCGTATGGCCAGCTCCAGGTCGTTCGACATGCCCATCGACAGTGTGTCGACGCCGGGGTACTGCTGTTGCAAGGCTTCAAACAGATGCCGCATTTGCTGGAACTGTGCGACCACAACAGCCTCATCTTCACTGGCTTGCGGAATGCACATCAGCCCGCGCAGTTGTAACCGGGGTAATGAGTTTATCATAGCCGCCAGACGGGTGATGTCTGCGGGGGGCAGGCCGGCCTTTTGTGGTTCGGCGCTGATATTCACCTGAATCAGAACATTCAGGGGCGGCAAATGGGGTGGCCGCTGTTCGTTCAGACGCTGGGCGATCTTGTCGCGATCCAGGGTTTCCATCCACTGGAAGTGTTCGGCTACTGCGCGGGTCTTGTTGGATTGTAATGGTCCGATAAAATGCCACTCGATATCGCTCAGACCAGCCAGTGCGGTGATCTTCTCGACCGCATCCTGCAGATAGTTTTCGCCAAAGCGACGCTGACCCAGCTGGTAACAGCTTTCGACCATACTGGCGGGTTTGGTTTTACTGACGGCCAGCAAGCTGACCTCTTCGGGTATCCGGCCGCTGTTCTGGCAGGCCTGCCGGATGCGGTCGCAGACGCTCTGGTAGTGTTCGGCAAGTGTTGTAGACATTAGTTACGCTTTGGTTAGGATTGAGTGGTCGTGCAGAGCATTACACGCTCTGGTATATGATGATCGTATAAAAGGTTGATCCATGCCATCACCTGGCTCAGATATCAGCTGTACGAATAAAATGTTGTGCCTACAGAGGAAAACAGGCGATGGATATTACCGAATTGCTGGCTTTTAGTGCCAAGCAAGGTGCTTCGGATTTGCATTTGTCGGCAGGCTTGCCGCCGATGATTCGTGTTGATGGTGATGTACGCCGGATCAATGTACCGGCACTGGAACATAAAGAAGTGCACTCGCTGGTGTACGACATCATGAATGACAAGCAACGCAAGGATTTCGAGGAATTTCTTGAAACCGACTTTTCGTTTGAAGTGCCAGGGGTCGCCCGCTTCCGGGTCAATGCTTTTAACCAAAACCGGGGTGCCGGTGCGGTATTCCGGACGATTCCGTCCAAGGTTCTGAACATGGACCAGCTTGGTATGGGCGAAGTGTTCAAGGATCTGGCCAGAATCCCCCGTGGCATTGTGCTGGTGACTGGCCCGACCGGTTCCGGTAAGTCGACGACCCTGGCAGCCATGATTGATTACATCAATGAAACCAAGCACGACCATATTCTGACCATTGAAGACCCGATTGAATTTGTTCACGAATCGAAAAAAAGCCTGATCAACCAGCGTGAAGTTCACCGCGATACCCTGGGCTTTAACGAATCCCTGCGTTCGGCGTTGCGGGAAGACCCGGACGTGATTCTGGTGGGTGAGATGCGAGATCTGGAAACCATCCGGCTGGCATTGACCGCTGCCGAAACCGGCCACGTGGTGTTTGGTACGCTGCACACCACCTCGGCTGCCAAAACCATTGACCGGATCGTCGACGTGTTTCCCGCGGAAGAAAAATCCATGGTGCGGTCGATGTTGTCGGAATCCCTGCAAGGGGTTATTTCCCAGGCGCTGTTAAAACGCACCGGCGGTGGCCGGGTTGCGTCCCATGAAATCATGATTGGTACCCCGGCGATTCGTAACCTGATCCGGGAAGATAAAGTCGCACAAATGTACTCGGCCATTCAGACCGGGGCGTCCTACGGCATGGTGACCATGGACCAGTCGCTCAAAACCTTGCTGTCACGTGGTCTGATTTCCCGTGAAGCTGCGCAGGAAAAAGCCAAAAACCCGGATGCTTTCTAGGCCGGAGTATTGTGACGACATGGAGTAAGCTGTTATGTCGATGGACAAGTTTTTACGTTTGATGGTCGATAAAGGCGCGTCGGATCTGTTTATTACAGCCGGTGTTGCCCCATCGATGAAGGTCAACGGCCAGATTTTGCCACTGAGCAAATCGCCGTTAGCCGCTGAACAGACCCGGGATATTGTTCTGGGTTTGATGAACAGCAAGCAGCAGGATGAGTTTGAAAGTACCAAGGAACTCAACTTTGCGATCAACGCTCGAGGAATCGGGCGGTTCCGGGCCAGTGCATTTTATCAGCGTAACGTCGCCGGTATGGTGTTGCGGCGTATCGAGACCCGGATTCCCAGTGTTGATCAGCTCGGTTTGCCCGAGATTATCAAAGAGCTGGCGATGACCAAGCGGGGTCTGATTCTGTTTGTGGGAGCGACCGGTACGGGTAAGTCCACCTCGCTGGCGTCGATGATTGGTTTTCGCAACCATAACAGCAAGGGTCATATTCTCAGTATTGAAGACCCGATTGAATATATTCATCAGCATGACGGCTGCATCATCACCCAGCGTGAAGTGGGTCTGGATACCGAAAGCTTTGAAGTGGCATTGCGGAACTGCCTGAGGCAGGCCCCGGACGTGATTATGATTGGTGAGGTACGTTCGCCGGAAATTATGGAAAATGCGGTGACCTTTGCCGAGACCGGGCACTTGTGTCTGGCCACGCTACACGCCAACAACGCCAACCAGGCACTGGAACGGGTGATTCACTTTTTCCCACCGGAGCGGCACGGGCAGGTGTGGATGGATTTGTCACTTAACCTGAAGGCGATTATTGCCCAGCAACTGATTCCAACGCCGGATGGTCGTTCACGTCGGGCGGTCATTGAGGTGCTGATCAATACACCGTTGGCATCGGACCTGATTCGCAAGGGCGAAGTTCATGCCCTTAAGCCTTTGATGAGAAAATCCACCGAAGCGGGGATGCAAACCTTCGATCAGGCCTTGTACCACTTGTATGAACAAGGCGAGATTACTTACGAAGATGCGCTGGCCCATGCGGACTCTGCCAACGATCTGCGCTTGATGATCAAGCTGGCATCCGAAAGTGATGCCGAGCATCTGACCGGTATGAGCAAAAGCTTCAAACTCGAAAACTAACGCATGTCATGCCCGGCTGTATTCGATAGCGGATATCCAGGCACCACCAAAACAGCCGTTATAAACAATGTGGCCAGGGTCCTGGCCAGCGGCTCCGGCAATCACCATCATCGGCAGCAGATGCTCTTCCCGTGGGTGTACCAGTCGGGCGTTGGGAGCCGATACCCAGTCGGCCAGTTTGCGTTTCCGTTCGGTAGGCGCTTGCAGGGCAATTTCCTGTAACCATTCATCAAATGGCCGGGACAGTTGCTGGCTGGTTGGGGTGCACAGCTGGCGCAGGTTGTGAAACGACATGCCACTGCCAATAATCAGTACACCTTCGTCCCGCAATGGCTGTAATGCCTTGCCAATCTGGATGTGATGGGCCGGATTCAGGCTGCCCAGCATCGACATCTGCAGTACCGGAATATCTGCTTCCGGGAACATCACTTTCAGTGGCACAAAGGTGCCGTGGTCGTAACCGCGCTGATCATCGCTATCGGTGGCAAAGCCAGCCTGGTGAAGCAGTTCGGCGACCCGTGGTGCCAGTTGTGGGGCGCCGGGAGCGGGCCATTGGATATGATAGGACGCGGGTGGAAAATTGTAATAGTCATACAGCATGGGCGGATGGGGTGCGGTTGCCAGGGTGATAACCGGTGCTTCCCAGTGCGCGGAAATGACCAGCAAGGCCTTGGGTCGTTGTGGCAGGGTGGCAGGGTAGTGTTGCAGGAACTGGCGCAGTGCCTGCATTTCGTTGTCACCAAATTGCCCGCCCAGATCCACAAAAGGCCACGGGCCTCCGCCATGAGGAATAAAAACCGTGGGCATGGTTAGTGGCGACGACATAGTGAGCTCCAGCGAGTAATTCTGAGGAAAAGCGGGTAGTGCGAAAGCAGTTGCCCGAAAGACTTGTCAGTTTACTCACAGCCAGCGTGGGACAGTATCCCGATAGCTGGTGAACTCTGTTCCAAAATGTTCGGCCAAGCGTTGCTCTTCCGGCTCGATCTGGAAGCGGTTGAGGTAATAGACAAACACCGGTAACAGCAACAGGGGCAATACGTGAGTCAGGTAAATAGCCCAGCCCGCAAGGTTCAGTAACAGGCCAACGTACATGGGGTTACGGGTATGGCGATAGATACCGGAGGTTACCAGGAACGCGGTGTTTTCCGGTTTCATCGGGTTGATGGTGGTGCGTCGACGGATAAAACTGATCAGTGCGATCAGGTCCAGTCCCAGCCCGGCCCCCACACAGCAACCCACCAGAATCTTGTCCATCAGTCCAAGCTGGCTCAGTGTTGGCAGGTTAGGGGATATCAGCCACATGGCGGCGGCAAAAATAATGGCTACCAGTGGCGGGGGTATCATGAGTTCCAGTCGTTTCAAACGTATTGTCCTTTTGGTCGGATCAAGGGTGCGTCAGACTGACCGCAGTGTGTTGTCACGGCTGTACGTGTCTGGCTATGGTAACGAATCCGGCGTGGCAGGGTTATCCCACTTCTGTCGGGCTTGCGTGTCGCTGCTGCGAGTGTCGACCCAGCGCTCCGACAGCGTCTCGCCTGTTGGCCCGATCAAGATCTCCTTTTTCCAGAACGGGGCCTGGCTTTTGAGAAAGTCCATGATATACGCCGCCGCATCAAAGGCGTTTTGGCGATGGCCACTGGAGACTCCGATAAAGATAATCTGGTCTTCAATATCGAGCGCACCGATACGATGAATCAGCCGCACCCGGCCCAGTGACCAGCGTTTCCTGGCGGCGGCAACGATGTCGGCCAGAGCGCGCTCAGTCATGCCGGGATAATGTTCCAGAAACAGACGTGAGATGGTGTCACCCTGATTCTGTTCTCTGACCCGGCCGACAAAAAAGACCACGGCACCATCATCGCGATTGTCCTGACAGAGCTGCTGATATTCGTCGGCAACGGAAAAATCATCACGCTGTACCCGGATATCATCCATATCAACCTCCCGTCATGGGCGGAAACAAGGCGACCTCATCGCCGCTGTTGATCACCATGGTTTCATCATTACAAAGCGACTGGTTGATGGCGACCAGAGCCTGCCCGGCTGCGAGGGAGTCCGCGTGCTCGGTAAACTGCTGTTGCAGCGCCAGGCGCATGGCCTGCACGGTGGTTGGTGCTGCCAGTGTCAGATTGATCGCTCCGGTACCAAGCTGGTCTCGCAAGCGGGCAAACAGTAATACCTGAATCATGGTGATACCTCCTGGGGGGCATCAACCTGCCAGTGACCGGTTTTGCCTCCGAGTTTTTCCAGCACCCGGATGCCACCGAGCGTCATACCGGGGTCGACGGCCTTGCACATATCAAACAGGGTCAGGGCGGCGACACTGACGGCGGTAAGGGCTTCCATCTCGACGCCGGTTTGACCCGTGAGTTTGCAGTAGCTGGTAATGCGAATGCGGTTTTGTTCTGGCTGGGGGGCGAAATCAACGGCTACCTTGCTCAGCATCAGCGGATGACAAAGCGGAATCAGCTGGCTGGTCTGTTTGGCCGCCTGAATCCCGGCGATACGGGCAACAGCAAAGACGTCGCCCTTGTGGTGATCCCCGGCCAGAATTTGTTCCAGGGTAGCCGCCTGCATGGTGACAAAACCTTCGGCCCGGGCTTCCCGGACGGTTGGCTGTTTGTTGCTGACGTCGACCATATTGGCTTCGCCACGGGCGTTGACGTGGGAAAACCCGGTTACTTCGTTGGGTTCAGACATGGATAAATAGCCTCGTACGTATCAGCCGCGGCTGTCACACAGCTGGTTGGCGGTGTTTTTCAGGCGCAAGACAAAGTTGCAGGGCTTGAAACGGCTGTCCAGCTGGCTGGCAATAATCTCGTCCCAGGCGGTACGACAGGCATTGGTGGAACCCGGCATACAGAAAATCAGAGTGCTGTTGGCCAATCCGGCAACGGCCCGGCTCTGAATGGTGGAGGTGCCGATTTGCTGATAGGAAATATGGCGGAACAGTTCACCAAAGCCATCGATGGTCTGGTCAAACAGCGGAATCATGGCATCTGGTGTGGTGTCGCGTTCGGTGAAGCCGGTGCCACCGGTAATCAGTACCACCTGGGTGGTGGCGTCGGCTATCCAGTTAGAGACGGTGGCCCGCAGCAGGTATTTGTCATCAACGACAATGCGTTTGTCGGCCAGCTGGTGGCCGGCATCGGTCAGTTTGTCGATTAACAGTTTGCCGCTGGTGTCGTTTTCCTCGGTACGACTGTCGGAAACCGTTAGTACGGCAATGTTCAGCGGCATGAATTGATCGGTAAAAGTCTTGGACATCAGAGTTACTCGCGTTCGATAACGTTGGGATAAGCACCGACTTGCTGGCTGGCAAGCCATTCGTCATGGGTGTTGGTATTGGTCAGTGCGGTAGGATTGGCGGGTTGCAGAGACAAGGCCTGGCAAAAGCTCAGCAGCCCGCGGATCGATTTGTCGGCGGTCGCCAACGTCAGCTGGTCTTCCAGATATTGCCGTACGTTGGCAGATAGTGGCAGGTACAGTGGTAGATATTCCTGCAGAAAATAAACGGCTCGATGATCACTATGGCCGGTAGTGAGCAGGTAACGCAGCGTGGGCAAGTCCATCAACGGCAGATCGACGGGCATCACCAGCAAGGCGGTTGCCTTGGGGCAGGCATTGGCAATGCTGAACAGTCCGGCCAGTGGGCCATCGTGGTGTTCGTCATTGACATCACAGACCACCAGGTGTTGCAGGTCGTCCGGGGTGGACAGGGAGGCATGGCGGCTGATAAACAGTTGTTGCAGCCCAAGCTGCTGCATCAGATCGACTTGGTGGTGCAGCAAGCTGGCATGTTCTCTGGCGGGAAGCATGGCCTTGTCTTGCCCCATGCGACGGGACGCCCCGCCTGCCAGAATCACCCCGATGGTTGTTGCCTTTGCGTGTGTATCCATATCGCCTCCGCTGTCGGGTTTATCCCGGTGTTAGCCACCCAGCATGGCAAAATGACGGGTAGCGCCCGTATTGCCGCTTTGCAGGTAATGGGTTTCGTCTTTCAGGCCCAGGCGCTGCTCCAGCTCTGCTACCAGCAGTTCGGGGTCTACGCCGGGCTGTAGTAGCGATCGTATGTCATAACCCTGTTCGCCAAACAGACAGAGATGCAATTTCCCCAGCGACGAAATACGCAGACGATTGCAGCTGGAACAAAAGTCTTTGCTATAGGGCATGATCAATCCCAGTTTGCCACGATAATCCGGATGGGAAAATTCTTCTGCCGGGCCATCATGCTGGTGGCGCATGGCGACCTGCCAGCCGGTGTCTCGCAGCTGTTGCCGGATGGATTCGCCACTGACGTGATGCTCGGCAAAAAAGACCGGGTGATCACCGGTTTCCATCAGTTCGATAAAACGCAAGGTCACCGGGGTGTGTTTGATCCAGTCGAGAAACTGTTGCAAACGCTCGCTGTTAAAGCCACGCAACAACACGGCGTTGATTTTGACATCCAGCCCGAGGCTTAACGCCCGTTCCAGCCCCGCCATGATACGGTCGAGATGTGAGTAGCCCGTGATGGCGGCAAATTGCTGTGGGTCGAGGCTGTCGATGCTGAGATTCAGGCGTTGCAGACCGGCTTGCTGCCAGTCGTCAACCTGGTCTGCCAGGCGGTAACCATTGGTGGTTAACGCCACTTGCTCGATGCCAGGTGTCTGGGCCGCCAGACTGATGATGTCGGTGAGGTCCTTGCGGACACTGGGTTCACCGCCGGTAATACGTATTTTACGGGTGCCAAGATGGGCAAAGGTTTGCAGCAGTGGTGTCATTTCTGCCAGCGTCAGTGGTTCTGGCTGATCGGTTTTCTGATAGCCATCGGGTAAACAGTAGTGGCAGCGAAAATTGCACACGTCGGTAATCGACAGGCGCAAATAGCTGAAGCGGCGACCATAACGGTCGCTCAGCTCGGGCTTGAAGCGGGTCATATACACCTTTCCAAATAAGGGAGGCCCAATGGTTTCCCATCGAACCCTGGTGGCTGGGGCGTTATGCCTTCAGGCGTCAGCCTGTGCCACGGCAGAGGCTTCATCACAGGATGGCTTGCCACCCTTGTCTTAGAAGCAACTGCTCGGCGTTTGTCAGCGCCCAGTGTAGGCGGTTTGAGTGCAAAAATGTAGCGACGCCCAATCAGGTTCAAAAAAATATTGAATGACTGTTCAGAGTGGCGAGAATAGTGTGAGTCAAAGCAGTGCCATGACAGTGTTACAGGGTTGGGGTCAGGAGTGGGATCAGGAGGGATGGAAAGCACCCGGCCGGAGAGAGTACCCGGCCGGTGTCTGGGTCAGTCTACACGCACAATTTTCATGGTGTTGGTGCCGCCCTGGGCGTTGAGATAATCACCCCGGGTAATCACAACGTAATCGCCGCTGCTGATTTCACCCGATTCTTTCAGGATGGCGATGGCAGAGGGGTTGATGGCATCCGGTTCCAGCTGGTCGGCGTAGAATGGCACGGTTTGCACACCACGATACAGTGCCACCCGGGATTGGGTGTCTTCCCGGCGACAGAAGGCAAAGATCGGCAGGGCTGAACGCAGTCGCGACATCATGCGTGGTGTTGCACCGGTTTCGGTCAGCGAGATAATTGCGGTCACACCAACCAGGTGATTGGCGGCATACATGGCCGACAGTGCGATGGTCTCTTCGATGCTGTGCATGTCTTCATACAGACGATGCTTGGAACGTTTGGCCAATGGGTGACGCTCGGCTCCCATAATAATGCGGGTCATGGCGGCAACGGCTTCAACCGGGTAGTCACCGGCAGCGGTTTCAGCTGACAGCATAACGGCATCGGTGTAGTCGAGAACGGCGTTGGCAACGTCGGAGACTTCAGCGCGGGTTGGCATTGGGCTGTCGATCATGGATTCCATCATCTGGGTCGCCGTGATCACCGGCTTGTTCAGCTGACGGGAGCGGGAGATGATTTTTTTCTGTACGCCGACCAGTTCGGCATCACCGATTTCTACGGCCAGGTCGCCACGAGCCACCATAACGGCATCGGAAGCGCGAATAATGCCATCCAGTACGGCATCGTCGGCAACACATTCTGCCCGTTCAATCTTGGAGACCAGCCCGGCATGACCACCTGCGGCCGTCAGTAGCTCGCGGGCTTCGATCATGTCGTGTTCGTCACGGGGGAAAGAAACGGCGAGGTAATCGACCAGCAGTTCTGAAGCCAGCTTGATGTCAACCTTGTCCTTGTCGGTCAGGGCTTTGGCGGACAGGCCACCACCCAGTCGGTTGATGCCCTTGTTGTTCGACAACCAGCCACCAATACGAACACGGGTGTTCAGCTTTGAAGGAAAGGTTTCGGTGACTTCCAGTTCAACGCGGCCATCATCCAGCAGCAGGATATCGCCCACGTGGGCATCTTCGATCAGTGCTTTATAGTCGATGCCGACCTGTTCTTTATTACCGGCGTCACGGTCGAGAGTGGCGTCCAGTACAAAGGATTGGCCAACATCCAGATGGACTTTTTGTTCAGCAAAGCGGGATATGCGGATTTTCGGGCCTTGCAGATCACCCAGGATGGCGACGTGACGTCCCAGTTTTTTGGCTGCTCGTCGCACCATGGCGGCACGGTCGCGGTGATCGTCAGCGTCACCATGGGAGAAATTGAGACGGAATACATCAGCGCCCGCTTCGATCAGTTGTTCGATTTTTTCATCGGTGTTGGTAGCGGGCCCAAGGGTGGCCACAATTTTGGTGCGTCTTAACATGAAGAATCTCCTGGCGGACGGTGGAGTGCAGGGTGTGATACGAAAGTATTATCTACCAAGCATGAGACGGAGTCTTTACACATGGGTAACAACGGCTGGAATTTCTGTTGTTTCCCTGATTTGGCGTGACCTTATCCTGAGTACTTGTGACTGCTGGGCAGAAAAATAGGCGTTGCTCTGTCGCAGGGCGTTTTCGGGAGGTTTTTGCCTGTTTTTGGTGCGCGCAACACCATGCGCCGATTGTGTTGGCAAACAAAATCGGTCTCGATCTCAATGCCAGGCCAAACAGGTGTTGGCAATGTGGACATTGATTGCAAGCTTATACCTCTATCTACCCATTCTAAAGCGGACAAATCTGTCATTGTCTGAATATTTGAACTTGCGACAGGCTTGGCACCGGCCATGCAATATTCCCTCTGAGAATATTTTTGTCTGGTCAGTATTCCCGTACCCAGTACGACCCTGACCAGTCTGAATTGGTTTAGCTAAAAACTTACTCAATCAGAGAGGGGAAATCCCATGACTCCAGAAGAATTGGAAGCCTTTAAAGCGGCTTTCGAAATGCATCAGGCGATGAATGTCGAGGTGTTCTATTGGTGGTGTACTGCCATCATGTTCATGATCCACGCCGGTTTCCTTGCGTATGAAATTGGTGCGTCGCGCGTCAAAAACGCGTTGGCATCCGGTATGAAAAATATTCTGACTTTGGCCGTTGTTGTGCCTACTTTCTACTTCTTCGGCTGGTGGATCTATAACGCATTCCCTGGTGGTCTGATTCCTATTGATGCTTCTGGTGCCCTGCCATGGGCTGCCAGTATGGGTCCTGATGTCTCTGATATGGGCACTGGTATCTTCTGGGCTGCTTTCGCCATGTTTGGTGCCACAACCGGTTCCATTCTGTCGGGTGCGGTGATCGAGCGTATTCGCATGAGTGCGTACCTGATCCTGACCATTGTGGTGGGTTCTGGTGTCTGGATTCTGGCCGGTGCCTGGGGATGGCATCCTGATGGCTGGTTGCTGCTGGATCTGGGCTACCACGATGTGGGCGCATCAGGTGTGGTTCACGCCATCGCCGGTTTCTTTGCGCTGGGTGTGCTGATCAATCTGGGGCCTCGTTTGGGCAAATTCGTCGACGGCAAGGCGATGGCCATTGTGCCTCACAACCTGCCAATGGCGTTGATTGGTCTGATGATGATTATTGTCGGCTTCTTTGGCTTCCTGGGTGGCTGCATCATCTTTAACGGTGGTGAAACTGGCTGGACAACTATTTACGGTAACCCAACCAACTTGTCTGCTTTTGCATTCAACACACTGATGGGTTTTGCCGGTGGCGTGATTGGTGCTTACCTGTCTTCTCGTGAGCCGTTCATGACCATGTCCGGTGGCCTGGCTGGCATCATTACTGTTGCGGCCGGTCTGGATCTTTACTATCCGGGACTGACCTTCTTCCTGGCGGTTGTTGGTGGTATTTCCATGCCAATCGTTGGCAAGTTCGTTGAGAAGTGCGGTATCGATGACGCAGTTGGCGCGGTAGCGGTACACGGCTGGTGTGGCTTCCTGGGTGTGGTTCTGGTTGGTGTCTTCGCCTCCGGTTACCCAAGTGTTCCAGAAGGTGCTCCAGACATTACTTTCTTCGGTCAGCTGTTGGGCGCCGTGGTTATGTGTGTCACTGGTTTTGTACCTGGCTATGGCATCTCCTTGCTGTTGAAGAAAATGAACATGCTGCGTGTTCCTGCCAAGGCAGAAGCTGCAGGTCTGGATCTGGTTGAAATTCCAGCCATTCCTTACCCAGAGCGTGTGCCTTCCCGCGACATCATTGAAGGTACTGTTCCTGCGGATGCCGCTGGTCTGCCTGCGAATGGTGTGCTGGGTAGCTGATCGACCGCTTGATTCTCAAACGGGCGGGGCGCTGCTGCCCCGCTTGTCTTAACTTGCTGTTAGTAAAGAGGAATACATTATGGATACTTCACCGATTGATAGCTGGGAAGGCGTAGGCGCTTACTTTACCTTCGCAGACCAACCTGGCGTTGTGGCTTTTCTGTGTGGTTTGGCTGTCGTAACCTTTGTTGGTTTTATGTACGCCCTGATCAAGCACGAGAACGACGCGTTTGATAAGCACGAAGGCTGATTCGTCAGTCTGCATGACGGAAGCGTCCGTTACATCCGACTTGTACGCCCGGCTTGTTCCGGGCGCTTTCTGTTTATCCCTTTGGGAATGTACAACGGATTCCGTTGGTACTGACAAGAGCGACAGCAACCCGACGCTGGAATCCATTATCTTTGGCAAAGGCCCGTCGATATGAGTTATCAGATTTCACTTGGCCAGAAAAGCTGGCAATTTAATGACCTGAAAAGCTTGCTGGCAAAAGCATCACCGTTGCGTTCTGGGGATTGCCTGGCGGGTGTGGCTGCTCTGGATGAGCAGGAACGGGTCGCTGCACAATTGGCGTTGGCTGATGTGCCGCTCAAAACTTTCCTGAATGAACTGGTGATTCCTTACGAAGCCGATGAGATATCCCGACTGATTATTGACCGGCATGATGCCTTGGCCTTTGCGCCGATCGCGCATTTGACGGTAGGGGATTTCCGTAACTGGTTGTTGAGTGAACAAGCCTCAACCGCGATGCTGGCACGTATTGCACCGGGTGTGACGCCGGAAATGGCTGCCGCGGTGAGCAAGATCATGCGACTGCAGGATCTGGTGCTGGTGGCTTCCAAATGTCAGGTGGTCACCCGGTTTCGTAATACCATTGGCTTGCCGGGCCGCATGTCGACACGGTTACAGCCCAATCACCCGACCGATGATCCGGCCGGTGTTGCCGCCTCTGTTCTGGATGGCTTGCTGTATGGCAGTGGTGATGCGGTCATTGGTATCAACCCGGCCAGCGACAATACCGAAGCGGTGATCACCCTGATGAAAATGCTGGATGATGTGATTCAGCATTACGATATTCCTACCCAGAGCTGTGTCCTGACACACGTGACCACCCATATTGAAGCGATAAACCGGGGTGCTCCGGTCGATCTGATTTTCCAGTCCATTGCCGGTACCGAGAAAGCCAACGACAGTTTTGGCATCAATCTGGCTTTACTCAAAGAAGCTTACGCTGCCGGACAAACCCTGGGGCGTGGCAGTGTTGGCCAGAATTGCATGTATTTTGAAACCGGACAGGGCAGTGCCCTGTCCGCCGATGCCAATTTTGGTCTGGATCAACAAACCTGTGAAACCCGTGCCTATGCCGTTGCCCGGGAATTCAAACCGCTGTTGGTGAATACCGTGGTTGGGTTTATTGGCCCTGAATACTTATACAACGGTAAACAGATTATTCGGGCGGGTCTGGAAGATCATTTTTGCGGCAAGCTGATGGGCGTTCCGATGGGTTGCGACATTTGTTACACCAATCACGCGGAAGCTGATCAGGATGATATGGATGCGTTGCTCACCCTGTTCGCCGCCGCTGGCGGTAGCTTTATTATGGGTATTCCTGGTTCGGACGACATCATGCTGAATTATCAGACGACGTCGTTCCATGATGCCTTGTATGCCCGTGAATTATTGGGTCTGAAACCGGCACCGGAGTTTGAAGCCTGGCTGCAGACCATTGGTATTTTTGATCAACAGAATCATCTGGCGTATGGCAACCAGTCTCTGCCGGCACCGTTTGAACATGTGATCCGGGGAGGTCACTGATATGGCTGATAAACCCGATACCATTCTGGTAGAAAACCCATGGCAGACCTTGCGTGAATACACCGATGCCCGCATTGGTCTCGGCCGGGCCGGAATCAGTTTACCGACCCGGGCACATCTGGAGTTTCAGCTGGCCCATGCCAGAGCCAGGGATGCCGTGCATCTGCCGCTGGGTTTTGTGCAGTTGCAACAGGATCTGGAACAGGTGTTGGCGCAAGCCGGATTGCCGGGGCCGGTCTTGAAGCTGGCCAGTCAGGCCGATGGACGGCCGCAGTATTTACAACGACCCGATTACGGTCGCCAGCTTTCATCAAGTAGTCAGGAAGCACTGACACAGTGGATGGCAGACAGTCCTCCGGCCGCTTTTGATATTGCTGTGGTGGTGGCTGATGGCTTGTCATCATTGGCGGTGCAGCGGCATGCCGCCCCGATGTTGGACTGCTTGCTGACATCACTGGCTGATACTTCATTGAAGGTGGGGCCGGTTGTCATGGTGGAACAAGGGCGAGTAGCCATTGGCGACCCGATTGGTGAAACCCTCAAGGCCAGGATGCTGGTGATGTTGATTGGTGAGCGGCCAGGATTAAGCTCGCCAGACTCGCTGGGCATTTATTTCACGTGGGAGCCTGCCAGCGGCAAGCACGATGCAAATCGTAACTGTATCTCCAATGTGCGCCACGAAGGACTGCGTTATGAAGAGGCGACTCATAAATTGATGTATCTGCTGCTGGAGGCTGACCGCCGGGCGTTGTCCGGGGTGGCCCTGAAAGATGAATCAGACAATGGTCAGCCGTCGCTGGCCAGCAAGTCGGGCAATTTGCTCTTGAAAACCCCCAACACCTAATGACGTTATTTGCTGCTATTTGATGGAGAAACACTATGAATAAACTGCAACTTGTTCTTAAGCGGACACTTTTTTATCCCAGTTTCCTGATGCTTTCTAGTGGCTTTTTCTTGCTGGAATTTCGTGGCCTCACCGCCATTGCTACCGCTGCCGGGTTGGCTCTGGGTTTACACCTGGCGGTGAATGGCTATGACGTCTGGAAAGAGCGTCAGGCGTCCTTATCATCAGAAGGCTGAGCTTCCAGTTTGGCAAGCCGGTTTTCCAGAGTGGCCAGTAGTGCGCGGTATTCTTCCAGAACGCGCTGCTGGGCATCAAATTCTTTTCGTGTGACCAAATCGGCACTACTGAACAGCAACTGCAGCTGGGATGCCATATTCTTGTGCGCTTCTTGTGAGAGGAATGCAAAGGGTGACTGTGCCAGTAACTGTTCGATTTTAAAGCGTATTTCATCTGCATTCATTTTTTGGCTCTCATTGCGTGGGTTGTTGTTGCGCCATTGAGGGGCTTTAAGGGCTTATTGGCACCAATCTGGAGCCAAGTGTTTTTTAAAGGTGGTAAAAATTGATGCATTTTGTTTATTCGCGCACAAAATTGGAGCAATCAGGATCTCTGGATCCTGAAGATTATATCAGGAAAGCCGCTAATATCGGGGGTTTTCAAAGTTGGCACGGTCACTGCTAACTCTCTCTCACAGAATTACAACGATGCTCAAGGTGCAGTTCCTGGCCCCAAAGCATCGAACATGTTTAATGACTAGCTTCGCTAACCGATGAAGGAAAAAAAACGATGAAAAAACTGTCTCAAGCAATCGTTCTCGCTGGTGCCATGACGGCAGGACTGACTGCTGTTCAAACTGCTCAAGCAGAAATCTCTGCATCTGTTGATCTGGCCAGCGTGTACTTGTGGCACGGTCAGGATCTGGGCGGCGGCGCTCCTGTTGTTTCCGGTTCTTTGGATTACAGCCACGAGTCTGGCTTGTACGCTGGTGTTTGGACTTCTTCAGGTGATACCAGCCTGGGTACAGAAACTGACCTGTACATTGGTTATGCTGGTGCCGTTGGTGATCTGGGTTACGACATTGGTTACGCAACTTACCTGTACCCAGAAACAGATGAATACGATCAATTCGACGATTCTGCCAACTTCTCTCTAGGCTTCTCTTACAGCATGGCCAGCATTCGCTTCGATAAAAGCAGCGATTCCGATGCTGATGGTTTCTACTTCGTAGTAGGTGCTGATATTCCTGACACGTCTTTCTCCGCTTCTCTGGGTGGCGACGTCGATAAAGGCAATGACTTCATGCACCTTGACGTAACTTACGCTTACAACGATACCGTTGCTTTCACTATCTCGAAAATCCTGGATCAGGACATCGAGATGAATGAAGCCGGTCACATCGATGAGTCTGCAAAATACGTTGTGTCTTACAGCCTGCCTATCGAGATGTAAAAAGCATACAATGGCCTGTGCCCTCGCATAGGCCATTCCCATCCCTTTAGCTCAAAAAGGAGTTTTCTATGAAGCTCATTACTGCTGTTGTGAAGCCATTCAAGCTGGACGATGTGCGTGAAGCATTGTCCGAGATCGGCGTACAAGGCATCACTGTTACCGAAGTCAAAGGTTTTGGTCGTCAGAAAGGACACACCGAGTTGTATCGTGGTGCCGAGTATGTGGTTGATTTCCTGCCTAAAGTAAAAATAGAAGTAGCGGTTGATGATGACCTGACTGACAAGGTTATTGAAGCGATCACCAAGGCTGCCAACACTGGCAAAATTGGCGATGGCAAGATTTTTGTTACAACTCTGGAGCAGGTTGTTCGCATTCGTACTGGTGAAACCGGTGCTGACGCGCTCTGATCCTTTTCAGTTCTAACTAATAGATAAAATCTGGCCTGATGCGGGGGGCTTAGAATGGAAAATAATATTTACGAATTGCAGTACGCCATGGATACCTTTTATTTCCTGGTATGTGGCGCGTTGGTTATGTGGATGGCTGCTGGCTTTTCCATGCTGGAAGCAGGTCTGGTTCGTGCCAAAAACACAACTGAAATCCTGACCAAAAACATCGCGTTGTTTGCAATCGCTTGTACCATGTATCTGGTTTGCGGTTATGAATTGATGTACGGCGGTGGTTACTTCCTGGCTGGTATTGCAGATGTCGATACCGCCGCTGTACTGGGTGATTTTGCAGCACGTGAAGACGGTTTCCAGGGTGGTTCAATCTACTCCGGTGCGTCTGACTTCTTTTTCCAGGTTGTGTTCGTAGCTACCGCCATGTCGATTGTATCTGGTGCGGTTGCTGAGCGTATGAAGCTGGGTGCTTTCTTGGTTTTCGCTGTCATTATGACTGGCTTCATCTATCCGATGGAAGGCAGCTGGACTTGGGGCGGTGCGTCCGTCTTCGGTATGTTCAGCTTGGGCGATGACTTCGGTTTCTCTGACTTTGCCGGTTCCGGTATTGTTCACATGGCAGGTGCTGCTGCAGCTCTGGCTGGTGTGATACTGCTGGGTGCACGTAAAGGCAAGTACGGTGCAAACGGTGAAATCCGTGCAATCCCTGGCGCTAACCTGCCACTGGCTACACTGGGTTGTTTCATCCTGTGGATGGGCTGGTTCGGTTTCAACGGTGGTTCTGTTCTGAAACTGGGCGATATCGCCAATGCCAATGCGGTTGCTGTTGTGTTCACTAACACAAATGCTGCGGCTGCTGGTGGTCTGATTGGTGCCTTGTTGCTGGCTTATGTGTTGTTCCGCAAAGCGGATCTGACCATGTGTCTGAACGGTGCACTGGCTGGCCTGGTAGCAATTACTGCTGAGCCTTCTACGCCGACGCCTTTCGCTGCAACCATCATCGGCTTTATCGGTGGTCTGATTGTTGTTGTCTCCATCCTGACTCTCGACAAAATGAAGATTGATGATCCGGTTGGCGCGATCTCTGTTCACGGTGTTGTTGGTCTGTTTGGTCTGATCGTTGTTCCGTTCACTAATGGCGGCGCTTCTATCGGTGGCCAGCTGATGGGTGCAATCACTATCTTCGTCTGGGTCTTTATCACATCACTGATCGCTTGGGGCGCTATCAAAGCCGTCATGGGTCTGCGTGTGAGCGAAGAAGCTGAATACGAAGGTGTTGATATTTCAGAATGTGGTATGGAAGCGTACCCTGAATTTACTGGCAAGTAAGTTCGTCTGAGACAGTAATCTGCGGTAACGGATTCCCGCTAAAAACCCGGCAATGATTTGCCGGGTTTTTTTATGTCTGTTATTTGGGTTACTGATCAATGTAGCGACAGAGTGTTACTGGTCGGGCTGGCAAAATAACAAGAGTTTAGAGGTCGAGCAGGTTGTCGTAGTAGCGGTCAAAGTCCTGTTCCAGATGCTTGCGTTCGCTATGGGCTTCAATTGCCCGCCGGGCAATGACCTTGGAAGACACCTTGCTGGTCTTGTTAACAACGACCTTGCCCTGACTATCAAACGTCACAACCTGTTCATGAGATTCAAGTTTGGTTATTGCTGACATCGTCACTCTCCTTGGATTGATTTGGCTATGACGATGTTTGATGCTCGAAGTTGCATTCCAATGACAGTGACAAGACAGATTGATGTTTCCATGACCTGGTTGCTGCTGCGGGCAGGTGAGAGGCTAGCGGGTGATGTTTTTGGGATCAAACGGCTCGTTGCCCTGCTCCAATCGTAGCGATTTGATGCTGCGCTTGATGTTGGTGAGGTGGCGGGCAAATTCAGGGCCGCGACGCTGGGTAACAGCAACCGCCAGCATGTCGATCACCATCAGGTGAGCAATGCGGGATGTCATTGGCGTAAACTGATCGGTATCTTCTTCAATATTGATATGAATCGGATAGTCGGCCTGTTTGCTGACCGCAGTATTGGCGGGTGCCAGGCTCACTACCTTGGCACCATGATGCTGGGCCAGGGCAATCGAGTTAAGCAAATCCTTGGTGCGACCACTTTGGGAAATGGCCACTGCGACATCTTCAGGCCCGAGGGTGACCGCAGACATGGCTTGCATATGCGGGTCACTGTAGGCCGCGGTGGCCACCTGAAGACGGAAAAACTTGTGCTGGGCATCGATCGCTACCGCACCGGAGGCACCATAGCCGTAGAATTCGACTCGGGTTGCCATGCTGATGGCATTGGCGGCGACGCCAACCTGTTCCGGTTTCAGTTGTGATTTGACCTGATGCAGCCGCTGAATGGTGGTATCGGCAATCTTGCTGCAAATATTGTCGATGCTGTCGTCTGTGGCGATAGCAAATTGACCAATATTGTTGGTGATGGCCATTTCCTGGGCCACTCGCACCTTGAATTCCTGAAAACTGTTGCAGCCGATGCCCCGGCAAAAGCGCACAATCGTTGGCTCGCTGACCTGGGCTTCTTGAGCCAGGTCGACGATGCGCATATGCATCACTTGCTGTGGCGACCGCAGTACGTATTCAGCCACCTTGACTTCAGATTTACGTAAGTTGGGGATAGCTGCGGATATTTCGGCCAGAATCGGGCTATTTCTCACTCTAATGAGTCCGAATAATTAAAATTTGGTCACGGATTATAGAGTGCCTCACTGTCATCGTCCTGTTAAATCTCCCGCTGTACGGATAAACAGGGTGATTGTCGATCAGAATCTGCCGTGACGGTTGCAATCTGGTAAACTCGCGACATGGATACTTCACTGATAATTGATCAATTAAATGACGGCCAGCGCAACGCGGTGGCTGCCCAATCTCCTCACCAGCTGGTATTGGCCGGTGCCGGCTCGGGTAAAACACGGGTATTGGTGCACCGGATTGCCTGGTTGCTCAAGGTGGAAAACGTCTCACCCTTTGCTGTGCTGGCGGTAACCTTTACCAACAAGGCGGCCAGGGAAATGCGTGGCCGGCTGGAGCAACTGCTGGATGTACCTGCCAGTGGCATGTGGGTCGGTACCTTTCACGGCCTGGCGCATCGATTGCTGAAGCATCACTGGCGTGAAGCCCGCTTGCCCCAGTACTTCCAGATTCTGGATAGCGATGACCAGTTGCGCCTGATCAAGCGACTGATGAAAGCCAACAACATCGACGACAGTCGTTATCCGCCAAGACAATTGCAGTGGTTTATCAACGAACAGAAAGACGAAGGGCGTCGTGCGGCGCATGTTATCCCGTCGGCCGATAACTTTACTCGCACCCTGCAGCAGTTTTATCAAATCTATGAAGACAACTGTCAGCAAAATGGCATGGTCGATTTTGGTGAAATCCTGCTGCGTGCCCACGAGCTCTGGTTGCATAATCCCGATTTGCTGCAACATTACCAGCAACGCTTCAGCCATATTCTGGTGGACGAATTCCAGGATACCAACAATATCCAATATGCCTGGATTCGTTTGCTGGCCGGTAATACCGTATCAGTTATGGCAGTGGGGGATGACGATCAGTCGATTTACGGCTGGCGGGGTGCGAATGTGGGCAATATCCGCAACTTCCAACAGGACTTTGCGGGTGCAGAAATGATCAAGCTGGAGCAAAACTATCGCTCCACGGCGACGATTCTGGATGCCGCCAATGCCGTCATCAAGAACAACAGTGGCCGCCTGGGCAAGGAGTTACATACCACCGGTGCCAAGGGTGATCCGATTCGTCTGTACCGTGCGTTTAATGAGCAGGACGAAGCACGTTATATCGCCGATCTGGTGGATGTCTGGGCCAAGCAGGGGCGTGCCCGGGTCGATATGGCCATTCTCTATCGCTCCAATGCGCAATCCAGAACGCTGGAAGAAGCCATGCTGCGGGCAGGGATTCCGTATCGCATCTATGGTGGCCAGCGTTTTTACGAGCGTCTGGAAATCAAGAACGCCATGGCCTATCTGCGCTTGCTGCTCAACCGCCAGGATGATGCAGCCATTGAGCGGGTGATTAATATTCCAGCCCGGGCCATCGGCGAAAAAACCCTCGATACCTTGCGCTCAGTGGCGCGGGATCAGGGTTGTTCGCTGTGGGATGCCTGTGCTTCGGTGGTAGCGGCCGGCGGCCTGTCAAAACGGGCTGGTACGGCTGTCGCTGGTTTTATGACGCTGGTTGATGAAATGAGTGTCGGCATTGACGACCTTGAATTGCATGAGCTGGTGGAGCAGGTACTTGCCCAAACCAACCTGATTGAGCACCACCGCAAGGAAAAAGGTGAGAAAGGCCAGGCCCGAGTCGAAAACCTGGAAGAGCTGGTAAATGCCGCCAAGGTGTTCGAAGGTGGTGATGATGAGGATATCAGCCTGTTGGCGCAGTTCCTCGATAGCGCCGCGCTGGATGCCGGAGAGGGGCAGGCGGATGAACATGAAGATGCGGTGCAGATGATGACGCTGCACTCTGCCAAAGGACTGGAGTTTCCCCAGGTGGTATTAACCGGCCTGGAAGATGGCTTGTTTCCTCACAAGATGTCGATGGATGATGCCGATGGACTGGAAGAAGAACGGCGTCTGGCTTACGTCGGTATCACCCGGGCGATGGATCAGTTGGTGATCACATACGCCGAGAGCCGACGTTTGCATGGGCAAGAAAATTTTAGTACTCCTTCGCGATTTATTCGTGAAATCCCGACAGAACTGATGGATGAAGTGCGTTTGAAAAATACAGTATCACGACCTCTGAGTGCCCGACGATCAAGAACGGGGAATCACAGACTGCAAGCAGATATATCGGCGGACTGGCCTTTTGGCCTGAGCAGTCGGGTCTACCATGAGATGTTTGGGGAAGGCACGGTAATGCAGTTCGAAGGCCAGGGGCCGGGGTTGCGGGTACAGGTGAACTTTGAAGATGTCGGCAGCAAATGGCTGGTGCTCAGTTTTGCCAAGTTACAGGCGCTGTAGACGCTGATACAACTGGCGGCTGACCGGTCTGGTGTGACGAGGCCGGTCAGGCTGCTGCATACGTTGCTCTGGAATCGAGGAGCGACGAATCCTGGTCAGCGAGGGACCCGGCGAATACGCCCGGTGTCATCAATGGCCACATAAACAAAGACGGCATCCACGACCTTTCTGCGCTCGTTTTCATTCGGGTTCTGGGTCCATACTTCGATGCCAATCCGGATCGACGATGAGCCGATCTCCAGTACGCGGGTATAAAAACACACCGCCGCTCCGATACGTATCGGAGACATAAAGACAACGGATTCCAACGCCACATTGGCAATACGCCCCTGGGCCAGACGATTGGCAACGGTTTCGGCCGCGTGATCCATTTGTGCGACGACCCAACCACCACTGATATCCCCATGAGTATTGGTGTCACCTCTTGACGGGATCAGCCGTAACGTCAGTTCTCCATCCGGTTTCGGCTCACAATCGTCTTTTGGTCTGGCTTTCATAGGGATTCCTGATTTTGAAATTATTTTTAGGAAGTTTACTTCTTTTTTAGCGCGGGCAATACAGACGCACTCGAGATCAATGATGTCAAAAAATATTTAAGACAATACGACAAAAGTAATGCCTCGACCGGGGTATGACTGTTCTGTTGTCTGGTAAAAAAAAGGCCCCTGTAACCAAAATGCAACATATTTGTAATAAACAAGGGGGCGTCACGTAGATGTAACACAGCTCCGGGACAATTCCTCCTTTCGACAACGATTTGCCTGCTGGACATCATCAGGTCACATTGAAGGATATCGCATGAAACATTCTCTCGCTGCCGGTGTGGTTTTATTGGCATCAGTTTTCAGCCAAAGTGCTTTTGCTGAGCGTAATTACATCAGCATAGTCGGTTCATCGACGGTTTATCCATTTTCTACAGTTGTTGCTGAACGTTTTGGCAAATCGAGCAAGTTTCGTACTCCTAAAGTTGAATCCACGGGTTCTGGTGGTGGTTTGAAGTTGTTTTGTAGCGGTGTTGGCGACACAACCCCTGACATTACGAACTCATCGCGCCGTATCAAGGCATCCGAGGTTGCGCTGTGCGCAAAAAATGGCGTTAAAGAGATCGTTGAAGTGACCATCGGCTTTGACGGTATTGTGTTTGCCAATGCCGCCGAACACGCCCAGGCTTCCTTTTCTACCAAGGAAATCTTCCTGGCACTGGCCAAAATGGTACCGGCTGCGAATGGCTCGGAAAAACTGATCGCCAACCCTTATAAAACCTGGCAGCAAATAAATCCTGCTCTGGATAACACGCCAATCAAGGTACTGGGGCCGCCACCGACATCCGGTACCCGTGATGCGTTTGTGGAGCTGGCGATGGAAGGGGGTTGTTCTGCCTTCCCGTTTATCAAGGCGCTGAAAAAATCCGATCCAGACAAATACAAGGCCATTTGCCACGGTCTGCGTGAAGATGGTGGCTACGTTGAAGCCGGTGAAAACGATAACCTGATTGTTCAGAAACTGGCGGCCAGCCCGGATTCCTACGGTATTTTTGGCTACAGCTTCCTGGAACAGAATGAAGACAAGGTTCAGGGCTCCCTGATTGATGGGATTGAACCAACCTTCGACAATATTTCCAGTAGTGAGTATCCGGTCAGTCGGTCACTGCACTTTTATGTTAAAAAAGCCCACGTAGGGGTGATTCCGGGGATTGAAGAATTTCTGGCTGAGTTCACCTCCTCGCGTGCCATTGGTGAAGATGGCTATCTCGCCGACAAAGGCATGATTCCGATGGATGAATCCCGTCGCCGGGCCATGGCTGCGGATGTCAAGGCACTGACCCTGCTGGGTCAGTAAGCCTGAATGCAGGGTGCTGCCCTGCTGCGCGTGTCACATGGATGTATTCTCCGGCCGGTAAACTCACCGGCTGTTTCTTGTTCTGTTCAGGCTAGTCATTATGACCTTCAGCATTTTGCTACTTGTCATCGCGGTATTATTTGTTATCGCATACGTGAGTGGTGCCCGCCGCGCGCGTTCTCTGGTCACTCCTGGTGTGACCCTGAATTCACTGCCTGGCCATTATGGTTCGCTGGTCGCCCTCTGGACCTGCTTGCCTCCGCTGTTGTTAATGCTGTGTTGGGGGGTGCTCGAAACCCCGGTGATCGATCGCTTGTTGGCGGCGCAGTTACCCGCAGAAGTACAGGCAGAAGGGGGCAATCGCATCAGTCTGGCACTGAGCAAGGTGCGTAACCTGGCCGGTGGTGCCAATGTACAAGCCGACCCGGAACTGGCCCCTGTGGTGCTGCATCTGAAAGACCTGCAGTCGCGTAACAGCATGCTGAGTACGACGCTGGTGCTGGCTCTGGCCCTGGCTGGTTTTGGCTTCGGCTTGCGGCGTCTCGCTCCTGCGTTACGGGCTCGTAATGAAGTGGAAAGCATTGTCAAAGTGCTGCTGTTCTGCAGCTCGGGTGTCGCGGTACTGACAACTGTCGGTATTCTGAGCAGTGTGTTGTATGAAGCCTGGATGTTTTTTGGCCGGGTGCCCGTGTTTGACTTCCTGTTTGGTACTACCTGGTCGCCACAGGTCGCCTTGCGCGCTGACCAGTCTGGCTCCTCTGGCAGTTTTGGGGCGGTACCGCTGTTTGCCGGTACCCTGATGATTTCCATGATTGCCATGTTTATCGCGGTTCCGATCGGCCTGATGTCGGCCATTTATTTGTCGGAATATGCCACCCCTCGGGTGCGTAGCTATGCCAAGCCTGCACTCGAAGTGCTGGCGGGCATTCCAACCGTTGTGTACGGCTTTTTTGCGGCCCTGACTGTTGCCCCGATACTGAAAAGCCTGGGGGCTGATATTGGCCTCGAGGTATCGTCTGAAAGTGCGTTGGCTGCTGGTCTGGTCATGGGGGTGATGATCATCCCGTTTGTCTCATCCCTGTCGGATGACGTAATCAATGCTGTACCACAAGCCTTGCGTGATGGCAGTTACGGGCTGGGAGCGACCCAGAGCGAGACCATTCGGCAAGTGGTTATCCCGGCCGCATTACCCGGTATTGTGGGGGCCGTTATGCTGGCGGTTTCCCGGGCGATTGGTGAAACCATGATTGTCGCCATGGCGGCGGGTCTGGCAGCCAACCTGACAGCCAACCCGCTCGACAGTGTGACCACCGTGACTGTGCAGATTGTGACCTTGCTGGTGGGAGACCAGGAGTTTGATTCCTCCAAAACACTGGCTGCCTTTGCACTGGGACTGGTGTTGTTCCTGGTGACTCTGATTCTTAACTACGTGGCGCTGAAAGTGGTACAGAAGTACCGGGAGCAATATGACTGATCAACTCACAACGACTCGCTCCAAAGTAGAACAGGGCATGGCGCGTCGTCGCCGTGCCGAAGGGCGATTCCGCCTGTATGGCGTGTTATCCGTCGGATTTGGCCTGTTATGCCTGGTGGTGCTGTTTGGCAATATTCTGTCTCAGGGCAGTTCGGCTTTCCGGCAAACCGTGTTGCAAGCAGAGATCCTGCTCGATCAGGAGTATCTGGGGCTGAATAACCAGTCGCCGGTTAATGAGCTGCGTAATGGCAATTACGAGGGCCTGATCAAACAGTATCTGAGAAACACGGCTGAGGTTTCCAGTCGCAGCGAGCGCCGGGCGTTGTACGGCCTCGTCAGCGTCGGTGCCCATTGGCAGTTGCAGGATGCGGTATTGGCCAACCCGGATTTGTTGGGTAGTACATTAAGCATTGAACTGATCATGGACGATAACGTGGATCAGTGGTTCAAGCATGAGCGGGACGAGGGCGGTGCCGGACGATTGAATGAATTGCAGCTGGGCTGGCTCGAACAATGGGTGGCGGAAGGGCGCTTGAAGAGCCGTTTCAGTACTACCTTCTTTACCAATGGTGATTCAAGGGAGCCTGAGCTGGCGGGTGTTCATGGTGCCATTATGGGTACGTTGCTGACCCTGATGGTGACCTTCCTGTTGTCGTTCCCGATCGGGGTTGCGGCAGCGATCTATCTGGAAGAGTTTGCACCTAAAAATCGCATCACAGAAATTGTTGAAATCAACATCAACAACCTGGCGGCAGTGCCCAGTATTACGTTTGGTTTGCTGGGCCTGGCGATCTTTATCAATATTTTTGGGGTCTCCCGTTCCACCCCTTTGATTGGTGGCCTGGTGCTGACCCTGATGACCTTGCCGACCATTATTATTTCCGGTCGCGCGGCGATCAAGTCGGTACCGCCTTCCATACGGGAAGCTGCTTTTGGTCTCGGTGCCTCAAAAATGCAGGTGGTTTTTCACCACGTCTTGCCTCTGGCAATGCCGGGTATGCTGACGGGAACCATTATTGGTATGGCACAGGCCCTGGGTGAAACCGCACCGCTCCTGATGATCGGGATGATCGCCTTTGTGGTGGATGTGCCCGGATTTATTACTGATCCATCGACGGTTTTGCCGGTTCAAATCTTTCTCTGGTCTGACAGCCCGGAGCAGGCTTTCACCGAGCGTACATCAGGAGCCATTATTGTATTGCTGACCTTCCTGATTATGATGAACACTGTCGCTGTCTGGCTGCGTCGTCGTCTTGAGCGACGCTGGTAAACGCTAAACTATTCGGATTCCTTGTTATGAGTATTATCGAAAACCACCAAACCGACGGCGAACCGTTTTGCGACTCACCCAAGCTGAAGGCGCGTGGTGTTGGCGTTTTTTATGGGGACAAACAGGCGATTTTTGACGTCAGCCTGGATATTGGTGCCAATGAAGTCATTGCCCTGATTGGCCCATCCGGCTGCGGTAAGTCGACCTTTCTGCGTTGCTTGAATCGCATGAATGATACGATTGATATCTGTCGCATTACTGGCGAGATCCTGCTGGATGATGAAGACATTTATGCCCCCAAGATCGATGTTGTGCCGCTGCGGGCGCGGGTCGGTATGGTGTTCCAGAAGCCCAACCCGTTTCCAAAAACCATCTTTGATAACGTTGCCTACGGGCCACGTATTCACGGGCTGGTGAACCACCGCCATGAACTGGAAGAAATCGTGGAGCAAAGTTTGCGTCGCGCTGGGTTGTGGTCTGAAGTAAAAGACCGGCTGGATGCACCGGGCACCGGCCTGTCGGGTGGCCAACAACAGCGATTGTGTATTGCCCGCACGATTGCTGTTGATCCGGAAGTAATCCTGATGGATGAACCTTGTTCTGCACTGGATCCGATTGCAACTGCTAGAATTGAAGAGTTGATTGACGAGTTGCGCGATAACTACACCATCGCTATCGTTACCCACTCGATGCAGCAGGCTGCTCGGGTATCCCAGCGTACGGCGTATTTTCACCTGGGTCAGCTGATAGAAGTAAACCCGACTGACCTCGTGTTTACCAAACCCCAACATGCGTTGACCGAGGCTTATATTACAGGCCGTTTCGGCTAAAAGGAGAGCTCCAGTGGCAAACAAGGGCATACCGGTTGAAATGAATTTCAGCCAACACATATCCGGACAGTTCAACTCAGACCTCGAAGCCATTCGCAGTCAAATGATGGAAATGGGTGGCTTGGTTGAACGTCAGGTGGCTAATGCCATTGAAGCAATCACGACCGGTGATACCACCCCGGCTGATGACATTATTCGTCGTGAAGATGATGTTGACCGCATGGAAGTGGCTATCGACCAGGAGTGCACCCAGATTCTTGTACGTCGGCAGCCGGCCGCTTCTGATTTGCGTATGGTGTTGGCGGTTTCCCGTGTTGTGCGTGACCTGGAGCGTATCGGAGATGAAGCGACCAAAATTGCGGTTCACGCTCTGGAAGTGAGTGGCTCCACCAACGGCGGTTACTGCCAGCAATCGATACGTTACATGGGCACTGAAGTTGGCAAAATGATTTCAGGGGCGTTGAACGCCTTTGCTCGTAACGATGTGGATGGCGCACTGGATGTGGTGCGTAATGACAAACTGGTCGACCAACAGTACTCCGCGGCGCTGCGGGAACTGATTACCTATATGATGGAAGACCCGCGATCTATCAGTCAGGCGATCAATATTCTCTGGATTCTGCGCGCCATTGAACGGATTGGCGACCATGCCCGTAATATCTCCGAACAGGTGATTTACGTGGTCAGTGGAGCCGATGTACGGCACAGCTCGATCTCCGAAATGGAAGAGCGAGCCCATAAAGACAAAGATGATTCGTCATCTACAGGAGCGTAACGCGTACTGGAGTGGAAATTTCACAGAAAGAGTGATTTTTCAGTATGTTAGGGGAAAAATATATTGACGGATGCCAGCGGCATCTATAGTATTTCCGCCCACTTAGCCGGTATAGCTCAGTTGGTAGAGCAACTGACTTGTAATCAGTAGGTCCCGAGTTCGACTCTTGGTGCCGGCACCAGTAAAATGATAAAGGGCTTCCAGAGCAATCTGGAGGCCCTTTTTCTTTTCTGCTGGTACGCTTTAGTTCCGTTCTGGGTGCTTATTCCAGTTATCCCCAATCTTCATAAATCAAGCGCTGTGGCTTTTTGTCCGTGGTCTGTCGTGTAGCTTTTAGCTGCTCAACGGCATTGGCATGCCAAACCTGCGTTTCACAACGATGGTTAATGTGCCTCAGGGATTGATACTTCCCAAACCGTTTGTGGTGTATATCATCGCTCGTAGTAACTGATAGCGGCTCATACAATTATTCAGTCAACAGGCGTCACGCCATTCTCTGTGCTGCTGTAACTTGTCGGAAATTTTTCCGAATGTGAGCCTTGCCGGTACATACCATCCGTGATTTATGTAGGTTGTCGGGTGTGAGATCCATCGGGGTGGCGAAAGAGTGGGAGTGAGTGGTTGATGACGTTATTGGTGTCGGTATCCGGTTGGCTGCGGCCTTACAATGATGAAATCGCGCTGGCGATTATTGCCACGCTGCTGGTGGTCTTTGGTGACCGGATCAATCGGCTGGTGCGCAAGCTGGTCAGGCCGTATTGGGTGGGATTTCGGGTGCTGGCCTTTGTTGCTCTGTGTACCTTTGGCTATGGCACGTTGACGGTCTGGTTGGTGCCTGTTCTGGCGGGAGTACTGATAAGTCTGGCTGCGCCGGTTTATGTGGCGTCGATTGTTGGCAGCTTTGTGGTGTTGGGAATTCTGGCAGAGGGCTACCACAAGAAGTAGTTGTCTTGGCGGCTGTCAGGCTGTGGGACGTCTATCTTGGGTGGAGAAGGGGGTTGGGTAAATTGGACGGCAGGTACATCCTGTACAAGCCGCCACAGCACCCTGGAACAATCCTGGTTCCGTATACATCATCCTTGCCACAATCCGTCGTGTTGGTCATCCCTGTGCTGTCCGTTGCTTACTGTCCATTTGCCTTCCTGGCAAGCCTCCTGGCCATCTTCCCTGGGCAATCCATTTGCCGTGCCGTCCTGGCAGGTCATCCACTGATGAATATCCTTGTACCTCATCCTGAGGCATGTCCTGACATTCCATTGTGTTGCTCGTCTGAGCCGTCCTGCTCCCTTATAACCCTTCCCTGGCGTGTTCCTGCGGTACGTCATCCGTGTCCCTTTCCTTTGCCGTCCTGGCTGCACTCCTGTGCCTTTCCTGTTACCGCTTCATCCTGAAGTGGTTGCCATCCTGGCAATCTTCCGTTGATCTCCTGTCCGTGTGGTCACACTTTACCAAAAAAGCTGGTGGTCAGGATGGAGGCAGGACGGCGGTATGCTTGCAACAGAAATGAAATGAAAAATAAACTTCATACAAAACAACAGGTTGTGTTTTATGTAGCATGAAAGTGAACAGAAACGGGTAGTCCAGACTACGTATTTCCCACAGGCTTGTGAGATATCTCGCACAAGCAGGTGGGCGAATGTCTCTGGCAGAGGCATTGGGTATCAAAAGCGCGGGAGAGTATTAGCGGGCAATACCCTGGCTACGAGCGTTCACTTGTCGGGAAAATGCTTGCGGGTCGGCGATTTCACCGTCTTCGCGCAGTGCCGGATAGGGCAGGTCATGTTTTTGGCAGAGCTTGGCTGCGGAGGGCTGGCACCACTCAAACAGCAAGGTATTGAAGCGGTCGTCATCCAGATGGCGCTGTTCGAACAGGCCTGCCTGCTGGCGTTGACGTGCGGCCTCGCAGAGAATAATCGCGGCAGCCACGGAGACGTTGAAAGAATGCACCATGCCGAGCATGGGGATGATCAGGTGTTCGTCCGCCAGTTCGGAGGCGATGTCGCTGACGCCTTCTTTTTCGGTGCCCATCAGGATGGCGGTGGGTTGAGTGAAGTCATATTCCCGAAAGTCGATCGCTCTGTCTGTCAGATGAGCTGCGCAGACCTTGATACCGCGTTGCTGGTGCGTGCGGATGGCGGTTTCGATGTCGGCATGGGTGCTAACGCTGACCCAGCTCTCTGAGCCAGCTGCAGCGGCGCTGGTGACGGTATTAAGGCGGAAAGTGTCGGTTGGCCATACGCAGTGGATGTCTTGCACGCCAAAGGCGTCACAGGAGCGGGCAATGGCGGCCAGATTGTGCGATTTGTAAACTTCATCGGTAATGACCGACAGGTCTGGCTGGCGTCGGTTGAGGGTGTTGATCACACAACTCAGGCGTTCTGGCGTCATGTTCGGTTACGTCTCTCTGGCTCAAAACGGAGCGGCATTGTATAAAACCTTCCGGTTTTATGCACGGAACAGGTATGAAAGACAATTTATTGATAGGAGCCGGCTATTTGTGGCGTGGCTTTACACTGCTGAATGAACCGGGAATACGCCGTTATGTCTGGTTGCCCATTCTGATTAATCTGCTGGTGTTGTCGTTTGGAACCTATTGGCTGATTGATGCAGTCAGCCAGTGGGATGGCTTTGATTCCAGCTGGATCAGTTGGCTGGCCTGGCTGGTGGTGCCTCTGTTGCTGTTACTGTCGACCTTGATCTCGGGGTATTTTTTCAGTGCGGTGTTGTTGCTGTTGGCGAGTCCGTTTTATGGCTTGCTGGCGGGCAAGATCGAGCAGCGTCTGGGGCATGAGGTCGAGGACGAATCCATTGCCGCGTTGATCCCGCGTACGGTGATACGGGAGCTGGTCAAGATGGGTTATTACCTGCCGCGTTATCTGTTGCTGCTGTTGTTGTCGTTTGTGCCGGGCGTCAACTTGCTGATGCCCTTCGTCTGGTTCTGGTTTGGCAGCTGGGTGATGGCGTTGCAATACAGTGATTATACTCTGGATAACCAGCAGCAGAATTTCCGTGCCAGCCGAGAGCAGGTGGCTACCCAGCGCTGGACGGCCTGGGGATTTGGTGGGGCGGTGTCGGTGCTGATGGCGGTACCATTACTGAACTGTCTGGTGCCCCCGGCGGCGGTGATCGGGGCTACGCTGTGGCAATTGCAACGGCAGGCCGATCAGTCACGGGCCGGTTGATCTATTGGCCGGCCTCATCACGGTTGTCAGATAAGCAGGCTGCGGGGAAAACACAGGTGAATGTACTGCCCTTGCCTTCGATGCTGCTGATTTTCAGCTCGCCGTCATGGTGCAGCAAGACGTGTTTGACAATAGCCAGCCCCAGTCCGGTACCGCCAGTGGCGATGCTGCGGCTGGGGTCGGCGCGATAGAAGCGCTCGGTCAGGCGGGGGATGTGATGCTGGGCAATACCGATGCCGTTATCCGAGACGCTGAAATGCCCTTTGCCGCCTTCGGTATACCAGCGCAGGGTGACGTCACCCCCTTCCGGGGTGTATTTGACGGCGTTGAATACCAGGTTGGAAAATGCACTGCGCAGCTCATTATAAAAGCCCATCATTTTTTGATCCTGATCGATGGTCAGGGTAATGGTGTGCTTGCTGCTGCTGAGTGATGCGGCATCGCGACGGATGGCTTCCAGCAGCGGCTGCAGCTCGATAGGCTGAGGCTGTTCCGTCTTGCCGGTCTCCAGCCGTGACAGCATCAGCAAATCTTTGAGCAGGTTTTCCATACGATGACTTTGTTCGCTCATTTGCTGCAGCATGCGACCCCAGCGTGGTGGCAGCATCTCGGAAGCGGCTTGCATGGTTTCGACGTAACCGGCAATCACGGTCAGCGGTGTACGTAATTCATGGCTGACGTTGGCAACAAAATCCTTGCGCATTTCTTCCAGTTGTTTCAAACGGGTGATGTCATGAATCAGGATCAGGCGATCCTTGCGGCCAAACAGGGTGATATTGAACTGCAGGTAAATGCGCGGATTGATGGGCGATCGAATCGTGAGCGGTTCCTGATAATCGGCCTTGTCGAAGTAGGCCTTGAATTCTGGCGTGCGGATCAGGTTGGTGATGGGCTGGCCAATGTCTACCGGGTTGCGTAACCCCAGGTAGTTTTGTGCGGCCTGGTTCCAGAATTCCAGCGCGCCGCTGGCATCCACCATCAAGACAGAATCTTGCAGGGCCGCGGTTGAGTCCTGGATACGATTGATAATGGCCTGCAGGCGCTGCTGGTGTTTGATATTGCTTTGCTGCAAGCGCTGGTTCTCGGTAAAAATCGCTCCCCAGATGCCCAGTGTTCGCGGTAATACGGTGGTTTGCCCCTGATCCAGCCAGCGGTGCAGGCGGTACAGTTGCAGCCATTGCCAGGTGATATAGGCCCCCATCATCAAACACAATGCTTCCAGCGGCCGGTCAAAAAAGACGTAACCACAACCAACGGCCAGAATCAGCAAGTAGACAAGGCGGCGCAATTCTCTGCGCCAGACGGGGGACATCAAAATTCAGGAGGCTTTGGTCGAAAAGCGGTAGCCGGTGCCACGCACGGTTTGGATCAGTTGTTCGTGAGACTCACCGAGTGCTTTGCGCAGACGACGAATATGCACGTCAACGGTGCGCTCTTCAACGTACACATTACCACCCCAGACTTGATCGAGCAGCTGGGCTCGGGAGTAGGCCCGTTCCTGGTGGGTCATGAAAAACTGCAACAAACGATACTCCGTAGGGCCGATGTCAATCGGGTCGCCATGAGCGGTAACGCGATGGCAGACCGGGTCCAGCATCAGGCCGCTGACTTCAATGGGCTCTTCGATGCCTTGTGGGGTGGAACGGCGCAAGACGGCTTTCAGTCGTGCGACCAGTTCTCGAGGGGAAAACGGTTTGGTGATGTAGTCATCTGCCCCCGCTTCCAGCCCTTGTACTTTGTTATCTTCTTCGCCCTTGGCCGTCAGCATGATGATTGGCAACTCAGCGGTGCGGTCTTCACGCTTGAGGCGCCGGGCAAATTCGACGCCACTGGTGCCTGGCAGCATCCAGTCGAGTAAAATCATATCAGGCTTTCGATCGATAATCTGCGCATGTGCTTCCTGTACATTGGCAGCCTCAAGGCATTCATACCCGGCCATTTCCAGGGCCACGGCGATCATTTCCCGGATAGGGGCTTCATCGTCCACAATAAGAACGGTCTTGCCAGCTTTGGTCATAAGGCTCGTCACGCAAATGTCACAATAGGAATAATGCGGAGGTATTACACTGACCTAGTGTTACAAGCATGTGACACTGTTGGCATTGGCGTCAAGCCTGACACCAATTACGCGCTGGACAGGGCGTAGTGTGACAGGAGTCCGGCCCAGATCAGCGTGCCATACCAATGGGCTGCCAGAAACACTTTCATGCAGGCTTCCCGGCGGCGACTGCGGATAGACCATAATTGCCAGACCAGATACCCTCCGGCGACGCACCAGGCCAGATAAAACGGCCAGCTTGCTTCCAGCTGATTGCCCGTCAGTAACAGACAAAAATGCGCCATTCCGTAGAGAATGGCGATCATGGTGACATCCAGGTCACCAAACAGGATCGCCGTGCTTTTGACACCAATCAGCAGGTCATCGTCGCGGTCGACCATGGCGTAAATTGTGTCGTAACCGACCGTCCAGCAAACATTGGCAATAAACAATAACCAGCAGACAGCGGTCAGCTCATTGGCCTGTGCGGCAAAGGCCATTGGAATCGCCCAGGAAAATGCAGCGCCGAGAAACACCTGTGGCAAATGGGTATGGCGTTTCATAAAGGGATAAAGTGCTGCCAGAGCGACCCCGCCGAGGGATAACCAGATGGTCAGGGCATTGGTCAACAGCACCAGCGCCAGACTGATCAGGCACAGCACAATAAAGCCGGATAATGCTTCGCGGTCAGAGATGCGTCCTTGAGTCAGGGGACGGTCCTGGGTGCGTTTGACATGGCGGTCGATATGACGGTCGGCGTAGTCGTTAATAACACAACCGGCCGACCGCATAAGAAATACGCCCAGAGTAAAAATCACCAGATTGGCAATGGAGGGAATGCCCTCGGCGGCAATCCACAGCGCCCACAAGGTTGGCCAGAGCAGCAGATAAGAGCCAATCGGCCGGTTCAGGCGTGTCAGCTGCACCCACTGATACCAGTTGGGCCAGAGTTTGTTGAGTGAGGCGGACAGAGGTGATTGCATAATCAACGCCTTGTGTCGTCTGACAAAGGAAAGGAGGCGGATACCAGCAAGGACGAGAAGGCTTCCGTTACCAGCAGTGGTGCACCATGAATTGTAAATACCGAACGCCTGGCCCAGCCAAACGGGTTGGGCTGGTTGACTGTTGACGCCCTTGTGCGGCTGAATTTCAGCGGTTGGCGGCGCAAACTGGGCTGGCGGAACAGATAGCTGCCAAGCGAGCGGTTACCAAGATGGCGAATCTGTTGTCCTACCCGTGCAAGGCTGGTCAATGGAATGGCAGTGCGGGCTCGCACCAGTTCCGTTTGTCCCAGGCACAAGGAAACCTCGCGTACCCAAACGGGTTGGCGTCCGTGCAGCTTCAGGTCTGCCTGTTCGGTTGGTAAAGCCGGGCCGCAATATTGTCGGATAACCTTGACCGAAAATGTGCTTGGGTCCAGTGCCTGCAAACGCTTGGTCAGTGACCCGGCGTCATTGAGCCAGTGACGCCACTCGCGGGGAATGCTCGCTGGTGTTACACAAAAGCGCCCGCTCCAGCGTGGTGTTGTGGCCAGAAGTTGCGCATGGTATCTGGGTATAGTGCTTTTCATGGCGGCGCAGCATGCGTCAAATCGCATTTAGTGGCAAGAGGATTGCTCTGTCCATTGATTTTATGCGGGTTGGACAGTAGCTTAGGCGGCCGAAGTATCGAGTCGGCTGATGCAACATCGGCTCCAGCCGTTATTATGACAGGTGTGACATGAAAAAATGGCAGTGCGTGGTGTGCGGCTGGATCTACGATGAAGCTGAAGGCGCACCAGAAGAAGGTATCCCGGCAGGTACCCCTTGGGAGGACGTGCCAGCAGACTTTACCTGCCCGGATTGCGGTGTCGGTAAAGATGATTTTGAAATGATAGAGATTTGACCATTGATTCCGACCTGCTGTCCCCCAACGGTAACCCCTGCCGATGCCCGCTGGGCATTGATTGTTGTTGCCGATGCGGTTGCGGTTGCCGAAGCGAGCACCGCCGCTGGCTACCAACGGGTGCACGACTACTGTCAACGCCATGGACCCGCGTCGGTGCTCTTGATTTGTGCCAATGATGGCCAGCAAGAACAGTCCAGCGCAGCGGATATGGCGGAGCGTCTGGGAATCGTGGTGCTGAACAACACCCCGGTGACCAGGATCGACCATTCTGGCCGCTGCCTTGAGACGCCGCTGGGGCGATTTGACTTCGAAACACTGATTGTCGCGCCTGCTCATCTGGCGGATAACGTTGATACCGAGCAAGCCTTGTGTGACCACAAGCGCCAGCCATAACGGTATTCGTTAGCAGCCGCCGCCGTATACAAAGTACTAATATGAATAGTGCTGTCGGTAGCCACTGCGCTGACGGTAACAGATAACCGATATTCCTGAGCCTGCGAAGCAGGCCGTACAACCAGGCGTTATGCCTAACTTATCGAGAGGATTCATCTCCATGCGTAAACCAGAACTGGCGGCCGCCATTGCTGAAAAAACAGACCTGAGCAAAGAAAAAGCAACAGAAATCATCACCGTTGTCACCGATCGTATTGCCCAGGCACTTTCCGAAGGCGAGAACGTCAGCCTGATTGGCTTTGGTACCTTTGAAGTACGTCAGCGTGCTGAACGTCAGGGCAAAAACCCGCAAACAGGGGAAGCCATCACCATTGCGGCAGCCAAGGTACCCGCTTTCAAACCCGGTAAAGCCCTGAAAGATTCGGTGCAGTAAGCCGATATGATGGATGCCGCAACGCTGACCCGGCACTGGGTGGAAACATTGGTTGTCGGCGAGGGGTTATGCCCTTTTGCTGCGCCAGTGATGCCAGCACTGCGGATCGATATTTGTGAGCATCCTGACCTTGATCAGGCCACGGCCGAGTTTATGGATTTACTCACCGAAGTGGCCAGGGCAGACAGCGAGACATTGCCAACGGCATTGTTTGTTGTGCCTGGGCTGGTCAAGGAATTTGATGAGTACTGGAACTGGAGTCTGATTTGCGAACAGTTACTGGTACAAATGGGTTACGAAGGCCTGCTACAGTTAGCGACCTTTCACCCTAACTATTGTTTTGATGGTGAGCCGCTGGATGATCCGGGCAACTTCACCAACCGTTCTCCCTTCCCCATGCTGCACATTATCCGCGAGGCGCATATAGAGCAGGCGCTGGCCTCGGTTCCCTTTCCTGACCGTATTCCCGAACGCAACCAGAAGCACCTGCGACGCCTGGGTATTGCCGGTGTGCTGGCGTTGATGCCAGAGCTGGCAAACACGGAAGTATTGTCTGATCAGCCGTCAGCGCAGGGCTGGCGGCCGAAATAACCACCGGGATTTGCCTGGCAAATCCGATTGCCGCCGATCAGGCTGACAGTACGGAAGACTGGCCCATTGATTCCCTGGCTCGCTGGATCACCGTTTCCGTGGCGTCGCGTACCGTCTCTTTGTCAAGACCCAGAGCCTGGAGGATTTTGGTATCCAGTGCTTCTTTCGGGCCATCGCCGTAACCATGAGCGCGTAAACTACGAGTGGTGATATTCAGCAGTCGGGCGTAATGGGCGTGGGCGCCGTTGTAGCGTGAATTATGTTGCTGCCGCAGGGCTGTGACGACCTCATCCGGGAGATGCCACTGATCGATCAGGCAGGCGGCAATCTGTTCACGTGTCAGAGCCAGTACATGACGTTCGATGCAAGAACGGTTGATATGTGGATTGGCTTCAATATAGCGATTGATCAGCGCCAGTTGATGTGGAAAGACATGAGCCAGCAATAAAAAACCGAAGTTGTGCAGTAACCCGGCCAGATTGGCCAGGCTGCAGTCCAGCTGCTTGTCTTCTGGACAGCGCCGGGAAAGCTCACTGGCCAGCTCGGCTCCCATGGCTGCTTGTTGCCAGAACGGGGTATAGCCTCTGGGGCCTTCGTGGGGCATATCAATATGACGTCCCAGTGCCAGATGCGAGACCAGCTCAACCCCGAGTACGTGCAGGATGGTCTCTTTGATGGTTGGCTCGGTATCTTTGGATTGATAACAGGGAGAGTGCTTCCAGTTAAGGATTATCTCGTTGATAGCGGGGTTTTGCTGAAGCGTGTGCGCCTGGCTCTCGAGGTTGGCATCCGGGTCGATTCGCAGCTCAATAATACGCCGTGCGGTCTCTGGTAACGGTGGCAGGTCGAGAGTGTCCTGCAAGCGTGGTTGAACGCGCAGCAAAGTAAACTGTTGTATTGCGGTGTTGATATCCTCCATGTCCTCGCTGGCTGTTGCGTGGAATGGGTCCTCTTTGGGTGGGGCCGAATAATGCCCCAGCTGCGAGTGGGCGATCAGTGCCCGTACCTGCTCGGCTGGTAGTTGCAATAACGTGTCGTTGGTATCAGAGGGAATATACAGGGAGTTGTTTTCGAGTAACGAGTGATCCACCAGGGTTTCGATCTGGGTCAGCTGTGGTGGAGCCGGAAAATTATCCAATCCCAGTGTGTACTTGAGGGATTGCATCTCATCGGGCAAGAGTGCGGTGCAGCATTGTCGCCCCAGTTGATGTGCCAGCTGTTTCAGGTCCAACAGGCGATTGGCCGGGATCAGCACCTGTATCTTGCTATAGCTATCTTTAAGGAAGATAACGCTGGCCAGATTGCCGGATGGCATGGCACTTTTACTGATCATGGTCGGTCACCTGTAATGTCGTCTCGGGTGGCTTGTACGGAGAGGCCTTGTGCCTTGTGAGCAAGCGGCAAAATTGCCGCGGCCAATCAGTGTGGGTACATACAATATAGATCAGATGAGCGTATTTACTTGGGCTGGATCAGCAACCGCTGATATGTGCCCGCTGGAGCATAAAAAAAGACAATGGCTTGGTACTTAGGGAGTCATATTTGGATCAATAAGGGGTAGGTATGGCCCATGAGATGTATTTTTTCAATCTTTATTGATACGACCATTGGATAGCTTTTGACAGTTTTGTTAATTGGGTCTCATTTTTGATATGTTTCTGAACAGAATTGATTGGTTGGTATGCTACAGGGTACATCTATTTAATCCTGCACGGCGGCAACCCGCGCCCAGAGTGAGCACCGGACTAAACAGATGTCCCCTACACGGCAGCATAACGCTCGGCATCGCCCAGCCATCGGAGAATCAGGGGCTCGACCCGTTGCGGGTGCTGGTGCCAAAGCTGAGTCGCCATCTCTCGTACCTGGGGTAATAATTCGGCATCACGTTGCAGGTCGGCGACGCGCAGCATTTGCAAGCCGGTCTGGCGCGTGCCAAGCACTTCCCCCGGGCCTCGCAGCATCAGGTCTTGTTCGGCAATATAAAAACCATCCTGGCTTTCTCGCATCACGTGCAGGCGTTGCTTGCTGGTGAACGAGAGTGGCGCCTTGTACAGCAAGACACAGTGACTGGCGACAGAGCCACGACCAACCCGGCCCCGCAACTGGTGCAGTTGTGCCAGCCCCAGACGTTCCGGGTTTTCAATTACCATCAGACTGGCATTCGGTACATCGACACCGACCTCAATCACCGTTGTCGCGACCAGCAGATCCAGCTGGTGGGCTTTGAAGGCCGCCATAACGGCGGCTTTTTCGGCAGCTTTCATGCGGCCATGCACCAGCCCGATACGTAAATGCGGCAGTTGTGTCGCCAGGTCTTCGGCGGTGTTTTCAGCGGCCTGACATTGCAGCGCCTCACTTTCTTCAATCAGGGTACAGACCCAGTAGGCCTGGGCCTGCTCACGACAGGCATGATCGACTCGCTGAATCACTTCTTCGCGGCGCTGGTCGGATACCACGACGGTGGTAATCGGGCTGCGCCCTGGTGGCAGTTCGTCAATGATGGAGGTATCCAGGTCGGCGTAGGCACTCATGGCCAGGGTACGGGGAATGGGAGTGGCAGTCATGATCAACTGGTGTGGTGACAAGCCATCGAGATTCCCCTTGTCTTTCAGTGCCAGACGCTGGTGGACACCAAAGCGATGCTGCTCATCAACAATCACCAGTGCCAGACGATGAAAATGCACTTCTTCCTGAAACAGCGCGTGCGTACCAACAATCAGCTGGGCCTGGCCTGCGGCAATCGCTTCCAGAGCGGCAACACGTGCCTTGCCCTTGGTTTTTCCGGCCAGCCAGCCACACGGGATACCCAGTGGTTCGAACCAGTCACTCAAGTTCTGGAAATGCTGTTCGGCAAGAATTTCTGTCGGTGCCATCAGGGCGACCTGAAATCCGGCTTCCAGCACGTGGCAGGCTGCCAGCGCCGCTACCAGGGTCTTGCCGGAGCCAACGTCGCCTTGCACCAGCCGTAACATGGGTAATGGCCGGGCCAGATCGGTGATGATCTCGTTGGTTACCCGTTGCTGGGCCGCGGTTGGGGTAAAAGGCAGCTGTGCAAGCAATGCCTGATGGAGGGTCCGGGTTCCCTGAATGACAGGGGCTCCAGGCTGCTGTGCACTGGCCCGCAGGCGTTGCATCGACAGTTGATGTGCCAACAGCTCTTCCAGAATCAGGCGCTGCTGCGCCGGGTGGTGTGCGTTTGCCATTTCTGCCAGTTCGACTTCCCGGGGAGGGCGGTGCAAAAACAGCAAGGCTTGCTTCAGGGAAGGCAGCCCCCATTGTTGCAGCCAGTCGAGTGGCAACAGGTCATCCAGAGGAATTTCGTTTGCGGCCAGTCGTTCCAGCGCCTGATCCATCAACAGCCGCAGGCGCTGCTGGCTGATGCCTTCGGTGGTTGGGTAAACGGGAGTCAGTTGCGGCTCGGGCAGGTCGTCCAGGCCGTTGTCGAGCAGTTGATACTCCGGGTGATAGAGCTCCAGACCACTGGCTCCCCGCCGGGCTTCGCCGTAACAACGTACCAGCGCCCCACGACGAAACTGGTTTTTCTGGGCAGCACTGAAATGATAAAAACGAATGCTGAGTACGCCGCTGTGGTCAGCAATCTTGACCAGCAAGCTGCGGCGTTTGCCAAACAAGACATCGGCTGAACGCACTTCCCCCTGTACCACGGCAGGTTGTTGATGCTGCAGGTTGCCAATCATCTGGATACGACTGCGATCTTCATAGCGAAATGGCAAGTGGAACACCAGATCAGCCAGCGAGTGAATATTCAGCCGCTGCAGCTGCTCGCGCAGTTTTGGGCCAACGCCTTTAAGCCGGGTCAGATCAAGCTGTTTGTCCATGACGAGACGGGCCTAGCCAATACGGCATTGACGGGCAGTATCCAGTAGCAAGTCGACAGCTTGCCCGCGGGGGAAGCTGGCGCGCCAGGCCAAGGCAACGGTACGGAATGGCTGTGGATTGGTAAACGGGCGAGTGATTACCAGAGTCAGGTCGAGATTGTTAACGGCACTTTCGGGCAATACGGTAATGCCCAGTCCGGAGGCGACCATATGTTTCAGGGTTTCCAGCGAGCTGCCTTCCAGTACGCTGCCCAGGCGGGTGTGGTGCTTGTGGCTCAACACCGGGCAATATTCGAACACCTGGTCGCGAAAGCAATGGCCTTCCCCCAGCATCAGCAGGTCTTCGTCTGCCAGTTGTTCCGGGGCGATGGTCTGTTGGGATTTCCATGGGTGATTCTTGGGTAACACGACCACAAAATTTTCATCATAGAGCGACCGGGTCAGTACATCCGGTTCGTTAAAAGGCAGCGCCACAATAATGGCGTCGAGATCTCCGTCGCGGAGTTGGCGACGTAATACACCGGTGTAGTTTTCTTCCAGGTACAGCGGCATGGTCGGGGCACGCTGGTGAATCTGTGGTACCAGATGAGGAAACAAATATGGCCCAATGGTGAAAATAGCTCCCAGTTTCAGCGGCGAGCTGAGTTGGTCCTTGCCTGAACTGGCCAGTTCCCGAATGGTACGGGCTTCTTCTAACACCCGTTGTGCCTGGGCCACGATACGTTCACCGATCGGTGTGATCGAAACTGCACTTTTGCTACGCTCGAAAATGGCAATATCCAGTTCACCTTCCAGCTTTTTGATGGCGACACTGAGAGTGGGCTGGCTGACAAAACATTTCTCGGCAGCGCGGCCGAAGTGCTTCTCCTGGGCGAGCGTCACAATGTACTTGAGTTCGGTCAGGGTCATAATTGGCTGCCTTCATGGCTATTTTGAGTTTGATTTAGTCTACCTATGGAGTGGGCGGAGTAAAAGCCTGAACGACGGGTCATTTTTCCACCGCTAGCGAGCTGGCTATTGATCTCAGTACGGATAACACAAATAACCGGATTGAGCTGTGATCCGGGTCGCTGGCATTATGCGTGTGATTGAGAGAGCTGGCGCTCGAGAATTTTTTTTTCAGATGCCTGCTAATGTGTAAGCAGTGCAGCAAATAAGTTGACCTGTGTCTTAGTACATGGGCGTCAGTAACCGTGGTTGGATCAAGCAGGAGAAGGTGATGGCACGTATTCTGATTGTGGGGGCAGGCGATGTGGGCGGTACCTTGGCCAGGCAATTGGCCCAGCAGCATCAGGTGTGGGGGTTGCGACGCAGCAGTGCAGAAAACAGCACTAACCTGCAATGGATTCAGGCCGATGTAACCAGGCCGGAAACACTGCAGGATTTGCCATCCGGGCTGGATCTGGTGATCTACAGCGTGGCATCGCCATTATTTACCCAGGAAGGCTATCACGACTATTACGTCAATGGTGTGCAGCATGTGCTGGAAGCGTTGGCTCCACAGTCGGTGCGACGGTTTATTTTTGTGTCCAGCTCCAGTGTGTATCACCAGTCCAGGGGTGAGTGGGTAGACGAGACATCGGCCACCGAGCCACGCTCGTTTGCGGGCAAGGAGTTGTTGCAGGCAGAACAGTTACTGCTCAATAGCACAATCGCGACCACCGCGGTACGGTTTACCGGTATCTACGGCCCGGGTCGTAATCGCCTGATTGAGCAAGCCCGCCATGGTGGCCACTGCGACCCTGAGCCGCCAGTGTGGACCAATCGTATTCATCGCGATGATTGTGTGGGGGTATTGACGCTGCTGTGTGAAAAAGCACTGGCCGGAGAGCCGTTGGAGTCGGTGTATCTGGCCACCGATGATGAACCGGCGACGCTATTTGATGTGCTGGAATGGATGAAGGACCGGATTGCCGACGTTGAGCCGGATCACGATGTGCCGGAAGTTTCGCGTCGGGCCAATCGCCGTTGTCGTAACGACCGTATCAAGGCATTGGGCTATGCGTTTCGCTTCCGGAATTACCGCGCAGGTTATGACGTATTATTGGACGAGCTAGGGTATCTCTGAACGGTCAGGCAAAGGGAGTGACAATCGCTCGGGATAGTCTCGCTGGCAGACCAGCAGACTGACACCGGCTCAGGGTTCGGTGTCAGCTTTTCAGGCGCACGATCTTGTTGACACCGGATACGTTACGCAGCTTGCGGATCACTCGAGCCAGGTGCTTGCGCCCCTGGATATTGACTTTCAGTTGGGTCACGCTGAGGCGGGCATCACGCTCCTCAACGCTGATTTTGTCGATACTGGCATCGGCGGTATGAATCGCACTGGCAAGATCCACAATCAAGCCGCGGCGGTTTTCCATATACACCTTGAGGTTGACGGTAAACTCGCTGTGGATGTCTTTTTCCCAGCGTAGCGTGACGCATTTTTCCGGGTTGTTACGCAAATCTTCTATATTGCGGCAGGTTTCCGTATGTACCACCAGTCCTTTGCCGGAGCTGACATGGCCGATAATCGGATCGCCGGGAATCGGGCTGCAGCATTTGGCAAAACTGACGACCAGGCCTTCAGTACCACTGATGGACAACGGCTGCTCGGCGCTGGCTTGCAGGTCGATATCGGTATCCCGGTAAGCGGCAAGAAAACGTCGTGCCATTAATGGTGCCATACGATTGCCGGAACCAATTTCCTCGAGCAGATCGTCAAGATGTTCGAGGCCGGTTTCTTTCAGCACCAGATCGATCTGGTCATGGCTGATGTCGTCCAGCGACTTGTCGAGTCCGGCCAGGGCCTTGTTGAGCAAGCGTTCGCCCAGTGCGACGGATTCGGATTGCCGTTGGTTTTTCAGATAGCTGCGGATATTGGAACGGGCTTTGCCCGAGACCACAAAGTTGAGCCAGGCCGGGTTGGGCTGGGCATTGGCAGCTGTCACAATTTGTACCGTCTGGCCGCTTTGCAATTTGGCACTCAAGGGCGACAGTTGTCGGTCGATACGGCAGGCGATGCACTGGTTGCCAACATCGGTATGCACCGCGTAGGCGAAGTCGATGGCGGTAGCGCCAGCGGTCAGTGTGAGAATCTTGCCCTTGGGAGTGAAGACGTAGATTTCATCCGGGAACAGATCCACTTTGACGTGCTCAACAAATTCCAGCGGACTGCCAGCATTTTTCTGTAATTCCAGCAGGTTCTGTACCCACTGATGGGCACGCTGGGAACCGCTGATCTGGTCGCTTTCAGATTTATACAGCCAGTGGGCAGCAATGCCATAGTTGGCCATGGCATCCATTTCTTCCGTACGAATCTGGATTTCAATCGGTACATCGCCAGCGTTGAACAGGGTGGTATGCAGCGATTGGTAACCATTGGCTTTGGGTATGGCGACGTAGTCCTTGAAACGGCCGGAAATCGGTTTGTAAAGGCCGTGCATCAGGCCAAGAATCCGATAGCAGGTGTCTACTTCGCTGGTGATAATACGGAAGCCATAGACATCCATGATTTCGTCGATGTCTTTTTTCTTCGATCGCGCCATCTTGCTGTAAATGCTGTACAGATGTTTTTCGCGACCAACGACCCGAGCCGAAATATTGTATTCACTCAGACGGTTCCGGATGCTGTTTGATATCTGTGAAATGATTTCGGCATGGCGGCCGCGATGATTCTTGACGGCTTTGCGAATCAGATTCGAGCGCATCGGGTGCATGGCTTCAAAGCACAGGTCTTCCATTTCGACACGAATGCTGTTGAGACCCAGACGATGGGCAATCGGGGAATAGATATCGAGGGTTTCGCGGGCAATACGGCGGCGCTTGTCGGGGCGTAATGATCCGAGGGTGCGCATGTTGTGCAAGCGGTCGGCGAGCTTGACCAGAATGACGCGAATGTCTTTCGCCATGGCCATGGCCATTTTCTGGAAGTTTTCTGCCTGCTGCTGCTGTTTGTCTTCAAAATGAATATGGGTCAGTTTGGAGACACCATCCACCAGGTCCGTGACCACATCACCAAACTGGGTGGCAAGGGCGGGTTTGGGGATGCCGGTATCTTCAATTACATCGTGCAGCATGGCGGCCATCAGGCTCTGGTAATCCAGATGCATGTCGGCGAGGATGCTGGCGACGGCGAGGGGGTGAATAATATAGGGCTCGCCACTGCGCCGACGCTGGCCATCATGGGCCTGCTCGGCGTAGTAGTAAGCTCGGCGCACCTGCTGGACTTGCTGGCGGCTGAGATAATGCGACAGGCGTTCGGACAAGGCATCAATCGTGGGCATTAGGTTCTCCGAAAAATTGATGCATTGGCTTGGGCTCAGTATTGGTCGGCTTTAGCGGCCTCTTCCTGGGCAGCAATCGTCGCAGGGGTAACCAGCTCCGCTGAAATCTCGCGCAGGGCAATAACCGTTGGTTTATCGTTCTCTTCCGGTACTAATGGCTCAAAGCCTTCGACCGCAAGCTGGCGGGCGCGTTTGGTCGCCAGCATTACCAATTCAAAGCGGTTATCAACGTTGGTCAGACAATCTTCAACAGTTACGCGGGCCATAAACATTCCGTCAAGTAAGAAATCGTTAGAACAGAGTATATTAGCGGATTTTGAGCGATATGTAAGCAGTGTATTTCAGCTTTGCGTGTCGCCAAGCAGTAATGACGTCAGGGTATCGGCATGGCGGGCTTGTTGGGCCTCGATGCGATGGCGGCGGGCAATAATAATCGCACGCAGTTCTGCCAGGGTGTTGTCAAATTCGTCGTTGATAATCAGGTAGTCGTATTCGCCATAATGGCTCATTTCTGATCGGGCATCCTGCATGCGGCGATTGATTGTGGCTTCGTTATCCTGGCCACGGCCTTGCAGCCGCTCCCTTAATGCCGCGATTGATGGCGGCGCAATAAAGACCGAGACGGCGTCGGGCATCAAATGCCGCACTTGCTGTGCTCCTTGCCAGTCAATTTCCAGAATCACATCACGACCAGCAGCCAGCTCGCTTTCCACCCAGCGCTGTGAGGTACCGTAGTAATTATCGAATACCTGGGCATGTTCAAGAAAGGCACCCGCGTCGACCATTTGCTGGAATTCTGCATGGCTGACAAAGTGATAGGCCGTGCCATTTTCTTCGCCTGGGCGGGGAGCACGGGTGGTGTGGGATACCGAGACACCGATATGGGATGTGGTGTTCAGCAGGGCGTTGACCAGGCTGGTTTTACCAGCGCCGGAGGGCGCAGAAAAAATAAACAGAGTACCAATCATGACAGGGAAGTCTTCTTGCGGGTTCGGGGATTCCGGCAGTATATCGAAAATGGAGCCAATTATCGGCCGCTTGCGGTGAATATAACGGACCGGGGCAGTGTGGGCCGCCCCGGCCGGGCCAGAGGTATTATTGCGGACGGGTGCTGGTACAAATGTCCCGATCATCAAAGCGGCGCGCAGCGGCCAGCAGATTCGGGTAGTCGGTCAAGCTGTGCAGCGCCCGAAACAGTGTCCAGTCGACCATGCAAATCAGGCAGATGGTCGGGTAATGCCAGTCATCAAACTGCCCTGCTGCAGCCTGCTGGTCGAGCCAGTGGAGGGAGTCTTCGATACGTTCCCGTTGCAGTTTGAAGATCAGCCGGTCTTCTTCTACGGGCAGCTCAGAACGCTGGCTCATCAGCAGGATGACCATGGAGTCGCTGACTGCATCAATAACACTGATCTGATTGTACTGTGCAAGCGTCAGTTGCGGCTGTTGCAGGCGTTGCTGCAAGTGCTGGTAGATAACGTGGGAGTCAAAAATACGGCTGCCATCGTCTTCCAGTACCGGCATCTTGCGAATAGGCGTAATCGTGGCGAATGCAGCCCGGCCTTCGTCCGTCAGGATGTCGACTGGCTGGAATGTGTAATCAACCCCTTCCAGCTGCATTCTGATACGCCGGGCAAAGGGGGAAGTCTGATTGCCGTGCAAGATGATGGCCATGCCTGTCTCCTTGAAAAATAACGATTAACCAGCAAACACTGTCTTGGTGACATGATGCTACGGATTACGCTGGCAGGCCAGCGGTGGTGACGGTTGCCTGCTTGAACGGCCTGGGAAACCGGTGCCGGCCGTCTGACCAGGTGGTCAGAAGGTGTGATCAAAGCGTCAGAAAGAGTGAGCAAGGTAAATAGAACACGCGTTGCCTGATATGTATCTTTTCACTACAATGCGAATCATTACTATTTTTAATCCTCCCTCATTCTCTTAGCACTAGGGTTTGTCATGCCGGTTTCTTTGGTGGCGCAGAAGCAGTTCGGCGCCCTTTACAAGGATCACCACCCTTGGCTGCTGTTGTTATTACGGCGGCGACTGGGTTGTGACGACGATGCCGCCGATCTGGCCCAGGATGCTTTTATCCGGCTGATGAACCGGCCCCAGACGCTGGAAGGTAATGAAGCCCGAGCGTATCTGACCACGGTGGCAAAAGGGCTGTGTGTCGATTTATGGCGTCGCCGTCAGGTTGAGAACGCCTGGCAAGAGGCGGTGGCAGCCTGGCCGGAAAATGTGACGCCTTCGCTGGAAGAACAAGCACTGGTTATCGAAGCCTTGTGTGAAGTCGATACCATGCTGCGGCAGATGCCAGAAAAAGTGGCCAGGGCATTCCTGCTCTCACGCCTGGAAGGGCTGACCTATCGCGAGATCGGGCAACGCCTGGAGGTTTCTGAGCGCATGGTCAAAAAATATATGGCCAGTGCCATGTACGAATGTGCCTTGCTGGAAATGAACACCATGGAAGCGCAGCCATGACACTGGATCATGATCGCCAGCGCGCCCTGCGTGAGGCCTCGCAATGGTATGCCTGTCTGGAAGATGAGCAGCTGGACCCTGCTGAACAGCAGGCCTGGCAAGCCTGGCTGGATAGCAGTGACGCCAATCGCCAGGCCTGGCGTCATATCGAAAGTGTTGCTGAACGTTTTGACGGCCTGCGTGGTGCCAGTAATGCGCTGCCGGTCAGGGAAACACTGACCGGCTTGCAACAGCAGCGCCAGAGTCGCCGCGGCGCACTAAAGAGTCTGGCTGTGCTGGGAGCCGTGGCTGGAGGTTGCTGGGTTGCCATGCCTTACCAGCACTGGCAGGCAGATGAACGCAGCGCCGTGGGAGAAATCCGGCAGTTGCAATTGGCCGATAACTGCCGGGCCTGGCTGAATACCGACAGCAGTATGAATACGGACTTCCACAATGGCCGGCGACAAATCCTACTGCAACGAGGCGATCTTTTTGTCGAAACCAGTCATGGGTCTGCCGAGTTGCAGTCGGCGACGGCAAACGCCGATGTGCGCTGTCGTGGTGGACGCTTCGCCTTGCGTCGTCGCAACACCGGCGGCGATCTGTTGGCTGTGTTTGAGGGTGCCGTAACACTGCATGGCCGTGATGGCAAAAAACGACACCTGCGAGCAGGGCAACAATGCCATGTGCACCGGGGGAGTATGTCCGCTCTGGGGCCGGCAGACCCTCGCCATGAATCCTGGATACATCATCTATTGTTGGCCCACGATGAGCCGTTGGCAGAGCTGACGGCAGAGCTGGAACGCTATCGTCACGGTTTTATTCATGTTGACCCGGCCGCGGCACGCTTGCGGGTGACGGGTTCCTTCCCGACCCAGGATACCGATATGGCGCTGGATATGCTCAGTGCCAGCTTGCCGGTGCAGGTAGAGTACCCGTTACCCTGGTGGGTCAATATCACTCATAGCTGATAAGAAGATTAATTCTCATTTGTTTATGAGAATGGTTCCCCTTTTTGATGGCTGATTCGATATGTCTGTATAAGTTCCTCAAAAAACAGATCAACAGCCCTGAAAAAGGAGTAATGGATGTTATTTAGAAATTTCCGCCCGCGGGTAGGATGTCATGCACTGCTGCTATCTGCAGCGATGGGATTGGGTGTTGCCGCTCCGGCTGCGGTTGCTCAGGATGCCTCCACGAACCTTAGCCAGTTCTCTATTCCTGCGGGTGATCTTGGTACCGCCATTACGCGTTTTGCGGCGCAAAGCGGTGTATCACTGAGTGTTTCGTCATCCATGCTGGCCAACCGCCAGACCCAAGGCCTGGAAGGCAACTATAGTATCGGACAAGCTCTGAAGCTGTTGCTGGAAGGCACCGGTCTGACAGCCAGCAAGCAAGCCAATGGCAGCTACCTGTTGACTGATACCCCGGTTGCAGCGGCTGCATTGAACGCCGGTGACCCGCTGATGCTGCAAACCATGGTGGTTTCTGCAGCAGGTTTCGAGCAGAAACTCACCGATGCACCAGCCAGTATCTCGGTTGTTGATCAGAAAGAACTGAACAGCCGTCCTTACACAACGCTGCTGGATGTTGTGCGGGAGCTGGAAGGGGTCGACATTGGCGAAACCCGTGACAAAACCGGTCAGGGCACCATCAGCATGCGGGGCATGGGTTCCGATTACACACTGATTCTGGTGGATGGCCGTCGCCAGAATAACCACGGCGATATTTACCCCAACAGCTTTGGTGGTAACCAGTTCAACCACATTCCACCACTGACTGCGATTGAACGGGTCGAAGTGATTCGTGGACCGGCATCCACGCTTTATGGTGCTGATGCACTGGGTGGTGTGATTAACGTTATTACCAAAAAGGTCACTGACGAGTGGACCGGCGGTATCAACTTCAGCCGTACGCTGCAAGAAAACGATGACTTTGGTGATGATACCACCATTGATTTCAACGTTATGGGGCCACTGATCAAAGACAAACTCGGTGTTGCGGTACGTGGTAGCCTCTATGACCGTGAAGCGTCCAACCCGGAATATGATTCCGTTATCGATCCCTACGGTGATACACAAACCCGTTCCCTGGGTTTTGGCGGCGGTGGTAAAACCGTCGATAACACCAACAAATCCCTGGGTTTCCGTTTGAGCTGGACGCCGGATGCCCGTCAAACCGTCGTTTTCGATATCGACACCTCGGAACAGGTGTATGACAACTCAATGAACTCTGACGGCAGCTATCCGCTAGGTACGGTGGACAGTATTGATCGCTTGTGGTCAAGCAGCCCTCGGGCAGGCTACAAAGAAGAGCAGAGCTTTACTCGTGACCAGTGGTCACTGGCTCACGAAGGCGACTGGGACTTCGGTCACAGCAACGTTTCTCTGGCGTATATCGAGACAGCCAACAAAGGCCGTACCTTACCGCTGACAGCCACCGAGCGCGCCCTGCAAACGGAAATCTACGAAGGAACGGGCGATTACGCAGGCTTGAGTGAAGAAGAGCGTATGGAAATCATGGAAGATGAATTCCTGCCTCGTCCTGACCGGGTCATGACCAGTAGCCAGTACACTCTGGATGCCAAACTGGATCTGCCGATTGAAGACCTGGCCGGCGAGCACTTGCTGGTGGTTGGCCTCCAATATATTGACGGCGAACTGGAAGACGGCGTTTTTGGCATGGAAGACGGTGATGAAGGTAGTGGTGCTGTTTCCGATCACGAAATGTACTCACTGTTTGTCGAAGACAACTGGACTCCCATTACCCCTCTGACCATTACCGCGGGTATCCGTTACGACGACCACTCTCAGTTTGGCAGCAATACCAGCCCGCGCCTTTATGGTGTGTACGATGTACAGCCAGGCTGGACTGTTAAAGGTGGTGTCAGCACCGGTTACAAGACACCTAAAACCACTGACCTGTACGATGGTATTACCGGCTTTGGTGGTCAGGGTACCAGCCCGTTTGTCGGTAACCCGGATCTGGAACCGGAAACCAGCGTCAATACCGAAGTGGCCTTGTACTGGGAATCATTGGTCAAGCGCGATAATGCCAATATCACCGTGTTCCACAACAAGTTTGAAAATAAAATTGTCAGTGGTGACACCGTTTATAGCTGTGCCCAGACAGGTGGCGTGAAACCTTGTGCTAACTTGGGTGCGTATGAAGATATTGGCTACGACAGCTATAGCCAAAAGATCAACATCGACGAAGCTGAAATCAAGGGTGCTGAGCTGGCGGGTCGTTACCAGATTCTGGATGACCTGGCGTTCCGTATGAACTACACCTACACCGACAGCGAGCAAACCAGTGGTTCTGAAAAAGGCCAGCCGTTAACCGATACCGCCAAACACATGGCCAATGCCACGTTGGAATGGCAGGTTGATGAACGCACCAACCTGTTCCTGACCATGGAAAAACGCTCGGATCGCTTCCGTGGGGTGGATGAATACGATCGTCACCTCTACTACAAAAGCTATCAGGTCTTACACCTGGGTGGCTCTATCGCACTCAACGAGTCGGTGACCATTCATGGCCGTATCAACAACCTGCTGGATGAAGACTTTACCAGCTACACCACCGCGTTTGAGGACAACAATAACGACGGTGTATACGACAGTGATGATGATGAAGTTATCTACACGGATGACTACAACAACAAAGACAAGGCCCGTAACTTCTGGGCTGGTGTCAGCATTACTTTCTAAATAGCCTGATTGCACTGCGCGTCCTTCCGGACGCGCAGTTCATAATCCCAACCGGTATTCCTCTTCTCCAGCTTCGAACCCTCCAGACCCCGGTTATTCCGAAGCTGTGTTGTCGTCGATAAACCAACCGGCAGCGGTTGTGCCATCAGCAGAAAACCTCCGATTGATTCAATGTTATAATTTGGCCATCAATATTGAGGGGATCATTATGTCGAAAGCATTTGAATTACAGGGGATCGTACATTCCATTGACGAAACCAGAGCCTACGGCCAGAACGGCTTCACCAAGCGGGAATTTGTGGTCAAGCTGACCGGTGATGGCGAGAAACCAGAATACCCGAACTATATCGCGCTGGAGCTGATCAAGGATAAATGTGCCTTGATGGACAGTTATAACCCAGGTGATGAAGTGCAGGTCAGTTTCAACCTGTCGGGTCGTTTATGGAGTGCGGCAGGCAAGCCGGAAAAATGTTTTACCAGCCTGCAAGCCTGGCGGGTTGAGCGCGTCGGAGATGCGGTGCAGTCAGGTGGCGGCTCTCCGTTTGCCCAGACCATGCCCAATTACGATGATGATGTGCCGTTCTGAGCGATATTGCTGGCGAAGGTTTCAGACACTTCCACTGGCAAGTGCCTGAATGCCCACTTGCCGGGTCAGATTCCTGATCCGGCAGGAGTCAGGACTGAATCTGTCATCCTGTTTTCTGGTGGTTCCCAGAGAACCCAATCACCGTACTGCTTCAGCGCGACCAATCAGGCCTTGAGGGCGCATCACCAGCAGACCAATCACGATCGACAGCGAGATGGCATCGCGGAACGGCAGTAGCTCCTGAGGCAAAGAAGCCCGCAAGCTGACCTCCAGAATGCCGAGCAAGAATCCTCCCAGAACGGCACCGTTAAGGCTGCCCAAACCGCCCAGTACAACAGCGGTAAACGCCTTGAGTACCGGTACAAACCCCATCAGTGGATCAACCGAACCGCGTTGTGCCACCCATAAAAAGCCCGACAGTCCAGCCAGCAGGCCTGAAATGGCAAAGGCGCCAATAATCACCCGGTCGGCAGAAATTCCCATCAGACGCGTTACCGAAAAATCCTGCGCAGCCGATCGCATCGCCAGCCCCAAGGTTGAGAACCGTAAAAAGCCGACCAGCCCAATCAGTGCCACCAGAGAGACGGCAATTGAGATTGCTTGTAATGTACCTATTTGTAACCCGCCCACATTCAATGACTGGGTGAGCCATTCTGGAACCGGGACCGCAATCGGTCGGGGCGAGATAAAGTTCTGGAACACCACATGCAGGATTGAACTGACTGCAAAGGTCGTCAGCAGCATGGTTGTTAACGACGCACCCCGTACGGGACGAAAGGCAATGCGTTCGGTCATCGCCGCTGCTGCCCCGGCGAGCAGACAAGCACTGATGACTGCCAGGCCAAATGGCCAGCCCAATGTGGTGGCGACAAATACCAGCGCGTAGCCAGACAAGGTCATGATTTCGCCGTGGGCAAAATTGATCATTCCCAGTACCGAAAAAACCATCGCCAAGCCCAGCCCCAGCAGCGCATAAACACCACCCAGAGCAATGGCATTGAGGGCCTGTTGTGCAAACACTTCCATTATTGGTGTGCTCCAAAAAAGAGATCTTTAAGGTTGGCGTCGCTCAACATATTAGCGGCGGTGTCGGTGGCGAGGATCTCACCATGGCTCATCACGTAACCGCGGTCGGATACGCGTAAAGCCCGCTCGATATCCTGCTCGACCAGTAGTACAGAAATGCCCCATTGCCGCAGCTCGGCAATAACCTGAAAAATCGTATCGACGATCTTTGGAGCCAGCCCCAGCGACGGTTCATCAAGCAGTAGTATTCTGGGCCTGGACATCAGCGCCCGGGCGATGGCCAGTATTTGCTGCTCACCGCCGGAGAGAGTGCCCGCTCGCTGGTGATAACGTTCCTTGAGCACCGGAAAGGTGTCGAGCAGGCGTACCTGCTCGGCCGCACGATCCTTGTTGGAAGCACCGCCCAGTCGCAGGTTTTCTGCCACTGTCAGCCCGGAGAACACCCGGCGACCTTCCGGGCTCAAGGTCAGCCCAGCCCGTACCATTTGTTCCGTCGAAAAGCCGGACACATCCTGTCCATCCAGATATATCTGGCCCGAGCGCTGCACCAACCCCACAATGGCCATCAGCGTTGATGACTTCCCTGCCCCGTTTGGCCCGATCAGCGTGACGATTTCCCCGGCGTTGACTGTCAGGTCAAGCTGGCGAACGGCTCTGATGCCACTGTAGTTGACGTCCAGCCCGCGCACCTCGAGCGCGGGCTGTGTGTGTCTTTGGGTCGGGGCTTCCATTTATTTGCTCCGTGGCAGAATGGCGGCGTCAATCACACGGGTATCCAGATGGATCACGGCACCGTCTGATACCTGGTTGATCGAAACGGACCGTGCAGGAACCCGTTCGCGACCGGCATAGCTGATCTTGCCGGTTACTACGTCGAGACCATCAATGGCATCAATGGCATCGCGCAAGGCACGTCCATCAACGCTGCCAGCTGCAATAGCCGCTGCTTCGATAACCTGCATCATGTCGTAACCGGTGGCGGCAAAACTGTTGCTCAGCTTTTTGCCGTAAAAGGCCTCGTATTGGTCAAAGAAATCACCCAACCGGGTTCCTGGTGTTGGATAACCCGCATTGGTGAACACCACGCCTTCGGAAATCGTGCCCAGTGATACCGTGGTGGGAGAGTCAATGCCATCACTGCCGTATACGGCTGAGGTAACACCAGCGGAACGCAACTGGCGCAAAAAGGCCGGAAAGTCAGGTTCATAGGCCGACGTCATGACCACATCTGGCTGTGGGTCGAGGTTGGTAATGTGGGTTACTTCGGCGGAAAAGTCTTGCTGACCCAAAGAGTAAGTCCCTTTGCCGACGACCTTGCCGCCCTGTTTTTCGAAAACTTCACCAAAATACAGCGGCAGGTTACCGGTGTAGGTGGTTTCTGGAGAAACCAGCAAATAGGCGGTTTCCAACTCTTGCTCGTGAGCGTACTGGGCCAGCGTTGCGCCCTGAACAATGTCGGCGGCGTAGTTGACGAAGTAGAACTCACCGATGGCCTGGGTCAGGCTGGCGTTGGTTGCACAGGTCGAAAACGATGGGATACCGGCATCCTGGGCAATCAGGCCACCGGCAATGGCCGGATCATCGTCGCAAGGCAGGACAATGACGTTGGCACCGTCATCGATCATTTCCTGCACGACCACGGATGTTTGTACCGTGTCGGAACGTACATCGTGGATGATGGCTTCAACTTTATAGGGGCCATTGCTGGCGTTGATGTCGGCAATGGCGATCTTGGCGCCTTCAACGGTCGGCGTGTCGTAAGGAGCAAGATAGCCGGTCAGAGAAACGGCGAATCCGATCTTCAACGTGTCCTGGGCAAATGCGGGTGCCGCTGTCATGGAGACGGCAAGCGAGAGGGCAAAATGGCGGATCATCTGAGACTGTTTCATCTGCTTTTCCTTTCTGTTATGCGAGGTTGTGGGTTTATTCGGACAGGGTGGATTGACCTTCGCCGAAGTACGCCGCAGCGACTTCGGGGTTTTCTCTAATGTGTTCCGGCGAGGCGAGCGCGATCAGTTTTCCCTCATTGAGTACTGCGACCCGGTTGGACAGGCGCAAAATCATGGGCAGGTCATGATCGACCAGTAGAATCCCCAGACCATTCTCATCACGCAGTGACATGATCAGTGCGGCCAGATCATCTGTTTCGGTACTGTTCATACCCGCCGCAGGCTCATCGAGCAGCAGAAAGTCCGGGCAAATAGCCAAGGCTCTGGCAATTTCAAGACGACGCTGCTGGCCATAAGACAGCGTGCTGGCTGTGCGCAGCGCCATGCCATCAAGACCCACCCGTGTCAGGATGTCTGCGACCGTTGGACTGTTGGCCGGGCCGGGAACCGATACCATGGCTGCGGAGACGTTCTCTGCAACACTGAGGCGAGCGAACAGGCGAATGTTCTGGAAGGTGCGGGCTACCCCGTTATGAGCATAGGCAACCGGATTGCCCTGTGCCATTTGGGTGTCATGTACCCATACTTCGCCCTCATCAAACCGCTGGATACCGGAGGCACAGGACAGAAAGGTCGACTTGCCGGAGCCATTCGGGCCAATCAGACCCAGAATCTCACCCTGCTGAAGATCAATAGAGACGGCATCCAGTGCTGTTACGCCACCGTAACGCTTGGTCAGTGACTGGACCCGGATTGATTTGGGTGTCTGACTGGCTGTGGGACGAGGCGTGTTGATAACGGAGCGCTTGTAGACTCGTGGCTTGATGTCAAACGGCAGAAAATCATCCAGCTCCTTCAGGCCAAAGATACCTTCGGGGCGACGGTAGAGCGTCAGGATCAAGGCGACACTGATACCGATCGTTGTCAGGCCAAATAGCGCCGGAATCTGGATCGGCCCCAGACTGAAACCTGGCTCAGCCTGACGGAGCACTTCAGTAATCATGGTGATCACGGCAACGCCGACCACGGCGCCGGCAGTACTGGAGGCACCACCAACGATCAACATGGCCAGCAAGGAAAAGGTCAGCGTGAAATAAAATTCCTTGGGAGAGAATACCCCCAGGTGCAGCGCAAACATGGCTCCGCCAAGCGCGGTGAAGGCGATGGATAAACAGAACACAATGGTACGGTTACGCTTGATCGAGATACCGGATGCCGCCGCCGCTGCTTCATCTTCCCGGACTGCCCGGGCAGCCAGGCCCCAGCGACTGTGCTTGAACCAGTCGGCAACAAAAATGGTGATGATGGCTCCGATGGCCGCGGATATCGGGCTGACAAGTTTCGGAATACCATAGAGCGCTTGTGCTCCCCGGGTGAATGTTGTGCCGCCAACCAGCAGGCTATGGGCAACAATCAGCAAGCCGAGAGTGGCGATGGTGGCCGAAGCACCGTTCAAGCGCGAGATCGCCAGACCGATACCTGCACCAATCAGCCCAACCACGAATACGGTGATCACGATACCCAGCAGTGGCGGGGCGCTGAAAGTACTCAGAAAATCCGGCAAATTGGGCAGCAAGGCACTCTTGCGTGCCGCTGGCATGACCAGAATCGCGGTCAGATACGCGGCAATGGCCATAAAAGCCGGATGGCCAAAACTGACAATTCCGGTGTTGCCGACGTAAATACCCAGAGCCACCACCAGTACAACCAGAATAAAGAAGTAGCTCACCGTATTGTTCATGGCGGTACTGCCAAACACCGTTGCTGTGGTGGCGATGGCCAGCAGGATCAGGGCCAGCGTAATATTGCCCAGTCTCATGAGAGCACCTCCATCGCTTCATCGAGGCGGAAGGCCTTGCGCAGTGCGGTGAGTAAATCAATGGCTCCGCGGTTGTCGGAGTGGACACAAATCGACTCTGCATCGACGCGCACAGTGGCACCGTTGACCGCTGTGGTATAGCCGCTGGCGATGGCCTGACGGGCCCGGGCGGCGGCTTGTGTTGCATCGAGGGAACCCGGGTCTGTAACGATGAGCAGATGACCATGCTCGTTGTAGTCCAGATCGGCATAGAACTCACCAACAAAGGTGACGCCCTTGGCCTTATAGGTCGTTTCCTGGCAGGTGCCGCCCAAACCCAGCACCGGCAAGTTGAATGCCAGTGCCGCATCGGCAATGGCTTCTGCAATGCGGTGATCGCGGCAGGCCATGCCGTATAAGGCGCCGTGCGGTTTGATATGGGAGAGGGTGACACCGCGTCCGCGCAGCATGCCGTCCAGCGCACCAACCTGATACTTGATCATGGTGAGCAGCTCAGCCGGTGCAATCTTCATTTCTCGGCGGCCAAAGCCTTGCAGGTCTGGCAGTGACGGGTGTGCGCCGATTTGCTTGCCGTGCTCAATCGCCATATCGACGGTTTGCTGCATGATGACCGGGTCCGATGCATGAAAACCACAGGCAATATTGGCCTGATCGATCAGGGGCATGATCGCCTCATCATTGGCGAGGCGGTATTTGCCGAAGCCCTCGCCCATGTCGCAGTTGATCAGTGGCCGCATCGTTAATGTCTCCTAAACTCAGTGAAGTGTGTTCAGGAGGTATTAGGGTTGACGGCAGGTGATTAATCAATTTTATTATACTTCCCAACTTGTATGAGAAAAATTTATGTCTATAACGCTACGTCAACTCCGGTATTTCGTCAGCGCAGCGGAGTCGGGCATGATGTCGTCGGCAGCATCGATGTGTAATGTGACGCAATCGGCCATTACGCTGTCGATCAAATCCCTTGAGGAGCAGATCGGTTTTGACCTGTTCGAGCGCACCGCCCACGGCGTGAATCTCAGTTTTGAAGGACAGCGTTTTTTAGGCAAAGCCCGCGAAATTCTCTCGCTGGTCTCCAATGCAGCGATTTCCAGCGTTGAATCAGAAGCCAGCAAACACAGTGGCTCGATTACGGTGGGAGCCACCGATACGGTGATGGGTTATTTTCTGATGCCGCATCTGGCACGTTTCAAATCACGGTTTCCACATATCGACGTTAATATCATCGAGATGGGACGGCAGCAGATTGAGGATGCCCTGATCGCCGGTACGCTCGATATTGCCGTTATGCTGGTGTCCAATTTGCAGCGACAGGATGAGCTGGCGGCGTCCGTTTTGCGCCCGTCACAGCGGCGTTTGTGGCTGCCGTCACGTCATCCATTGCTGTTGAAGCAGTCCATTACACTGGCCGATGTTGCCAAAGAGCCAATGGTGATGTTGACAGTAGACGAAGCGGAAGAAAGCGCCTTGAACTATTGGAGTCATCTGCCCCAGGAACCTCGCATCGTATTACGCAGCGCCAACGTCGAAGCCATTCGCACGGCGGTCGCCAGCGGTCTGGGCGTGACTATCCTGTCAGATATGGTGTTCCGGACCTGGTCGCTGGAAGGGGACCGGATCGAAGCCCGGGATCTCGCTACCCGGGTGCCACCGATGGATATCGGCTTGTCCTGGCGGCTGGGGGCCACGCTGTCGCCCAGTGCCCAGGAGTTTCAGAGCTTTATCAAGGCGGCCTCGGTAGGCATCGTCAAATAAGGCTTTATCCTGGTATAAGTTTTTTAAATACCAGGGGCTAAGTATTTGAAAATTGCAAGTTCGCCGCGGGCGTCGTTCTATTGGGGAACGACAACCGATGGAGAACTTCTCATGACTCAGTACAAAACCTACAAGCCTGAAGGCATTTCCGATCCTTATGGCACTTACGTACACGGTATCGAGCCGCCGGTCGGTTCACGTATGGTTTTCGTTTCAGGACAAATCCCCGTTGCCTTCGATGGCACCGTGCCTGAGACAATGGAAGGTCAGGCAACGGTTTGCTGGCAAAACATCGAAGCGACTCTCAAGGCCGCAGGTCTTGGTATCGAGAATATTGTACGGACTACCCAATATCTGACGGATGCCTCTATGTACCCGGAAGCCAATGCCGTACGCGCCAAGATGCTCGGCACTCATCGCACGGCCTCGGTTTCTATTACGGTTCCGGCTCTGATTGAACCTACCTGGTTGATCGAAATTGACGCCATTGCTGCCGCACCGGCTGAATAACAGGATTAATCATATGCTGGCCATTAATGCTTTTGGTGAACGCCAATTCACCTTCGATTTTGCCAACACGGCACTGCTTATCGTGGATATGCAGCGCGACTTTATTGAAGACGGTGGCGCTTGTGGTGCTGGCGGTGCTGACGTAAAACCGCTGCAAGCCGTTATTCCCCATGTGCAATCCATGTTGCAGCTGTTCCGTGAAAAGGGAGCTCCTGTCGTTCATACACGGTATGGATTCAAACCCGATATGTCGGATCTGCCAGAGCCTGTCCGGTTACAAAGCAAGGAAGCGGGTGGAGAGTATGGTACCGCGGGTCCTTTGGGACGCATTCTGACGCAGGGCGAACCCGGTTTTCAGATTGTTCCTGAACTGAAGCCTCGGCCAGGTGAAACGATCATTGATAAATCCACTTTTGGTGCTTTCACTTACACCGAGCTGGATTCTATCTTGCGTAGCAAAGGGGTAACGCACGTTATCATCTGTGGCGTGACGACACAGTGCTGCGTTGAAGGCACTTTGCGGGAGGCGGTTGATCGCGGCTATTTTGTTCTGACTCTGGCTGACAGTTGTGGTGCTTTCGAAGAGAGCTTGCAGCGTGGGACATTGACCACGATTCAGAGTGAAGGCCATTTGTTTGGCTGGATCGCCAATAGCACCGACGTATTGGCTGCTGTCTGATTTTTGATCAGGCTCTTCCTGGGCTGACATGATGCCGGGGGAGGCTGATCCTGATTGCCTGGTGTCGGGTTGAAAACCCGGCCCAGGCATTTTTTACTTCTTTGTTTCTCTCTTGTGTCCGGGATTAGTTGACCACTACACTGTGTTGCCGCGTTTCGGGTGTGCAGGCATCAGGATAAACCCCGTTACTGTCGCTCCCGCCGACTCATGCCCGCTTTGGCTCATCTCATCTCATCCTAATGCCGATGCAGTGGCGTATTCATCATTGTGATACGATTTTTGGTCGCTCCAGTCTGCTGTGAAATCTGACGGTTTTATTCAGGGAGCGCGGCTTATTGAATAATGGGTTCATTTCAAAACAATCAGGGAAGATAGATCATGTTTTACATGCTGAGTACGCTGACCGCCGTTGTGACCGGATTGCTGTTTCTGATATCGCTGGGGGCACCGGAACTGCTGCTGTGGTTGATGGGGGTCAGTGAGTCGGAGTCCGCTGCTTTTGTCGCTCGCCGTATGGCCATGGTGTTTCTGGGTTTGACGCTGATTTGCTGGTTAAACCGGGATTGCCGTTCCGCCGACGTACATAAAGCGATCGCTATGGGGCTGCTGGTGATGCTGTTGGGGCTGGCGGCTTTGGGACTGTTTGAATTATTACGCGGCTATGCCGGCTATGGCATCTTGCTGGCAGTAGCTACCGAGCTGTTGCTGGGAATTGCCTGGGGTCGGGTTTGTCTGCTGGCACACAGAAGCCGGCTGGGCGTATTTTGAGTAACAACAATAAGTAAAAAAGCAGGGAGGTCATGCGAGGAGGGTTACCCGAGACAATTGGGTAGCCATCTGGCCCCCATAACGTCTTCGAATAAAATGAAGCAAAAAAGTGATCAGACCCAGGCCAAATGCCGGCGACTTATTCTTGTGCCGGTGGTGCCTGAATACTGTCTTGGTGCGGTACGGCTGATTTCTGCTTAGTGGCTGGAAATCATTTTGTGGGATTTGAAGTGGAATGCATGTTTGATGCTGGTGATCAGATCGCTGCACAGTGCAGAGATATAGTCAGAACGCATTTGTTTGGCAGCAGCGATATGCATATCGATTTCTTCTTTGCTGCAGATGTTAGCGGCTTGGTCTTGGTTGTTCATAATAGAACTCCTTGGTTTTGTCTGATTGGGTTGTGCCTTGAAAGTAAGACCATAGTAGTAGCTTCCTGGTGGCTAAAAAAGCGAGGCTTTCTAACCAAAAAGATGAAAAAAACTAATCATTTGTGTTGAATGTAATTTGTCCTGTTGCAGCACAGATGCTTGTGTATTGTATAAAAGTCCTTTTAAAACAGTAGCTTGATGTCAATTTTCTGTTTTTTGTACGCTGTTTCAGCATCGGTTTTTCTCCTGAAAAGCGTGAATAATATTTAGCTTGTTGACGTTTTTGTGACATCGCCAGCAAATTATGGCTTGCAGCAAGTGGCAAGACTCTGGCCGTGCCATGGTTTTGTCTTGCTTGCTTTTCTGTTTTGTTTTTCCTGCTGCTATCCAATGGCTGCCTTAGCCTTGTCTTAAGAGTGGAATTGTGAATTTTCACGCACCAGTCTGGATCTTTGTGCATTATTTTAATGCACAAATAATATTCTATCGGCCGTTAGTCTTGTAAGTGGTCTTTGTATAGCTCTTTAGGGTCTGTCCGCTTTTCTTTTAATTTCTCTTGGCGTTTAAAACCTGTCGTTCTGGTCAAACCAGCTTTGTATTGTCCACTTGGTTGATAGCTTGCCTGTGGTTATTGGTTTTGGCTTATAGCGATAGAGCATCGAATCAGGCCGTTTCTGAAATTCAGTGTCACTTTTTTGTGCGTCGTAAGGCCTTGTTTTTAAAGAATTTAATTTTTTGGTATGGCGCAATCACGACAATCTGGAGCCATCAGACGCTGAAGCGGAACGGCCTGTGCTGAAGCTAATGAATGAACCGGAGGATGTGTGATGGCGAATAACTGGTCTGAAGTAATCAGCCAAGCCACGGTGCTGAGGCGTCAATTGCACCAGCAGCCGGAGTTGAGTTGGGAAGAAGAGCACACCGCCCGGGTGGTGCGCCAACGACTGGATGATTTAGGTATCCGTTGGCGTGCCTGCGCCCGTACTGGCACCGTCGCCTGGCTGGGTGGATCGGCAGCACCTGCTTCAGATACCCCTCATTTTGCCTTGCGTGGCGATATGGATGCCTTGCCTATTCAGGAGCAAACCAGCGTCGCCTGGCGCTCACGCCAGGATGGCTGCATGCATGCGTGTGGTCACGATGGCCACAGTGCGACCTTGTTGGCAACAGCCCACTGGCTGAAGCTCCACGAAGCGGCTTTGCCAGCTCCGGTAACGCTGGTGTTCCAACCGGCAGAAGAAGGTGGCCATGGGGCCAGGGCGATGATCGACGACGGCGCGCTGGAAGGTGTCGACGCCATTTTTGGCTGGCACAACTGGCCCGCCATCCCGTTTGGTCACATGGCCTGCCCGAATGGCATTGTGATGTGTGGTAACGGCACTTTCCAGATTCGGGTCAGTGGCCGTGGTGGTCATGCCAGTCAGCCGGAACAGTGTCGCGACCCGGTACTGGCTGCCAGTGCCCTGGTGGTGGCATTGCAGCAGATTGTCAGTCGGCGTCTGGCGCCACAGCAGGCCGCGGTGGTCAGCGTGACATCGATTGACGCCATCAGTGCGCCAACCGTCATCGCCCAGAACGCGGTGATTTCCGGCAGTATCCGGGTACCCGACAGCGCTACCCGCTTGCAGGTGAATGCCCTGATCGATGAAATCTGCCAACACACCGCCGCCGGTTACGGGGTGACTGCAGAAGTGGATCATCAACCCCGTTACGAGGCGACGATCAACCACCCGGAGCAAGCGCGGCTGATGCGCCAGGGTTGGGAGCAGCTGTTTGGTGCCCGGATGCTGGAGCACGGTGTGCGCTTGCCCATCATGGCATCGGAAGACTTCAGTTATTACCTCAACGAGATACCCGGTGCGTTTGCGCTGGTCGGCTCCGATGACGGCTCGGCACCTGCCTGGCCCTGTCACAGCCCCCATTACGATTTTAACGATCGCCTGATTGAACAGGTGACCCGTTTGTATGCCCAGTTGGTGCATGCCCCCCAACCCTGAGCAACCCGGCATATTCAACCGGTATAGCCAGATTCGTTTGATGAAGGAGTAATTAATGAGCATTTTTGCGCAACGTGAGTCGGATATTCGTGCCTACTGTCGTGTTTATCCCGTGGTGTTCGATAAAGCCTCCAATGCCCGTCAGATTGATGAGCAGGGCAATGAATACATCGATTTTTTTGCCGGGGCTGGCGTACTGAATTTTGGCCACAACAATGAACGCATGAAAGCGGCGGTGATTGACTACATTCAGCAGGATGGCGTGCTGCACAGTCTGGATATGCACACCACCGCCAAGCGCCGTTATATGGAAACGTTCGAGAGCGTGATTCTGGCGCCACGTTCCATGGATCACCGCATGCAGTTTATGGGGCCAACCGGCACCAATGCGGTAGAGGCCGCCCTCAAGCTGGCGCGCCGGGTAACTGGTCGTCGTCAGGTGGTGGCGTTTTCGAAAGGCTTTCATGGCATGACCCTGGGGGCACTGGCCTGCACCGCCAACAACTACTTCCGGGGGGCTGCCGGGGTTGCGCTGGATAACGTCAGTCATCAACCCTTTGCCGCCATGGCCACCCTCGATTTGTTACGGGAACAATACGCCGATGCCTCCAGCGGCATTGAGCCACCGGCGGCCTTTATCGTCGAAACCATTCAGGCGGAAGGGGGCGTGAACGTCGCCAGCCAGGGGTGGCTGCAAGCGCTGCAATCCCTTGCTCATGACCATGGCTCGCTACTGATTGTGGATGAAATCCAGGTAGGGTGTGGCCGCACCGGTTCGTTCTTCAGCTTTGATGGCACCGGTATCGATCCAGACATCATCTGCCTGGCCAAAGGCATTGGCGGCATGGGCACGCCGATGGCCATGAACCTGGTCAAACCGGAACACGACAAACACTGGTCGCCAGGTGAGCATACCGGCACCTTTCGTGGCCAGAACCTGTCATTTGTGGCCGGTGTCGAGGCGCTGAACTACTTCCGCGACAGCGAACTGATGGATCAGGTTGCCCGCTACACCGATATCGTACACGAAGCTCTGGCACCGCTGGCGCGCAAATATCCACAGGTAGCGATTCGGGGCAAAGGCCTGATCGTTGCGCTGGATGTGGCCGATAGCGACCACGCCAAAGCCATTGTGGCGGAATGTTTCGACAACGGCTTGCTGATTGCCAGTTGTGGCACCGGCGGCCGGGTTCTGAAACTGATTCCGCCATTAACCATCCCTGAAAGTGATCTGAAGGCAGGACTGACGGTGCTGGTCCGTGCCACCGACAACGCACTGGAGGCCGCCCAATGAGACAACGTGATGATATGACTTTTCCGCACGAGGAATACGTACGTCGCATGAATGACCTGCGCCAGCGTATTGCGTACCGGCGACTGGATGCCGTGGTGATTTCCGACCCGGAAAACATCATGTACCTGACCGACTACCAGACCACTGGCTACAGCTTTTTCCAGGCGCTGGTTGTGCCGCTGGAAGGCGAGCCCTTTATGATCACGCGGGCGATGGAAGAATCCAATGTGATCCATCGTACCTGGGTGGAAGTCACCCGCCCGTACCCGGACACGGGTGATGCCATTCAGATGCTGGTGGATGCCCTGACGGAGTTTGGTCTGGCCAACAAGCGTATTGGTTACGAACGTAACTCCTATTTTTTCCCGGCCTACCATCAGGACTTTATCCACACTCGTATGCGTAATGCCAAGCTGCTGGACTGCTTTGGTATCGTCGAGCAGGGCCGGATTCGTAAATCGGTGCACGAAATCGAGATCATGAAGCGGGCGGCCATCGCCACCGAAGCCGGTATGACGGCGGGTATCGAAGCCTGTATGGCGGGAGCCAGCGAAAACGAAATTGGTGCTGCCATCAGTGCCGGCATGTTCCGCGCCGGAGGAGAAACCCCGGCGGTGATGCCATACGTTACCTCTGGCCCGCGCTCAATGATTGGCCATGCGACCTGGGAAGGCCGGGTAGTGCAGCCCAACGAACATATCTTTCTGGAAGTCGGCGGCTGCTATCGGCGTTACCACACCGCCATGATGCGTACGGTCGTGCTTGGCGAACTGAGCGATTCGATGTACAAAGCCCAGGAAAAAATGAAACAGGCGTTAGATGCGGTACATGAGTTTGTCCAGCCCGGCATGACGGTATCCGATGCGGACAATATGATCCGCAATATTATTTCCGATAACGACGTAGGCGCCCGATTGGCGACCCGCTCCGGTTACTCGATCGGTATTGCCTTCCCGCCAAGCTGGGATGAGGGCTACATTGTCAGCCTCAACCAGGGCGACTCTGCGATTCTGGAAGAAGGCATGACCTTCCATATTATTCCGTGGATGTGGGGCGTTGATGGCGATAAAACCTGCGGCATCTCCGACACCATTTATATAACCGATCAGGGCTGTCAGTCCTTTTTCGATATGGATCGGAATTTTGTCGTCAAGCCGGAAACCAGCAGTAACCTGGTGGATCTGGGCGCTGTGAACCGCAAACCCGAGCTGGCCGCAACCGACAAACCGGCGCCGAAAAAGAAAACCGCCGACGCCTGAACCGACCTTGAACCAACCGGGCTGCCGTGTCTGATACCGACAACGGCCGCCTCAGGAGATTGTATGCTGACAGTCACAAACCCGACCACCGGGATGGTGCTGGAAACTTATGCCACCCATACCCCGGATGAGATGAACCAGCGCATCGAGCTGGTGGCCAGTGCGTATCACGATTGGGGCAGTGCCCGACAGAGCCTGCGCAGCAAGGTCATGCTGGGCGTGGCGGCCAAGCTGCGCGAGCGTAAGCAGGCGTTGGCCGAAATGATGGCGCTGGAAATGGGCAAGCCGATTCTGGAAGGGGTGGCCGAGGTCGAAAAAGCCGCCTGGTGTACCGAACACTATGCGGAGCAGGCCGAAACCTACCTCAACAGTGAATCGATTGAGTCGGATGCGACACAAAGTTATGTCACCTATCAGCCGCTGGGAGCGGTGTTGGGGATTCTGCCCTGGAATGCTCCGTTGTGGCTGGCTTTTCGTTTTTTGGCTCCGGCGCTGATGGCCGGTAACACCTGTGTTATGAAACACGACCCGAACGTACAAGGTTGTGCCCGACTGATCGAAACCATTTTTGACGACGTTTGTGCGGTGAACAAGGTGCCTGCGCATATTATGGTGAACCTGACCTTGGCCACCGAACAGATCGAAACAGCGATTCGTCACCCGGCAATTCAGGCGGTGTCCTTTACCGGCTCCAGTGCCGCCGGTGCCCAGGTTGCCAGCATTGCCGCCGCGGAAATCAAACCGGCGGTGCTTGAGCTGGGCGGCTCCGATCCTTGTATCGTGATGGCTGATGCTGATCTCGACAAGGCGGCCGATATTGTGGTGCTGTCGCGTATGATTAATGCTGGCCAGTCTTGTATTGCCGCCAAACGGATACTGGTCGAAGCACCGATATACGATGAATTTATCGACAAGCTCGCCAGCCGGATGGACAAGCTGGTGATTGGCGATCCATTGCTGGACGATACCCAGGTTGGCCCGATCGCCCGGCAGAATTTGCTAACCAACCTGCATCGCCAGGTCAGCGATACCATCAATGCGGGTGCCCGTTGCCTGTTGGGTGGCGAGCCGCTTAATCGACCCGGTTTCTATTACCCGCCAACATTGCTGGTGGATGTGCAGCCGGGCATGGTGGCGTTTGAAGAAGAAACCTTCGGGCCGGTGATGGCGGTGATGAAGGTCGACGATTTTGAACACGCCATCAAGATTGCCAATGCAACAGACTACGGCCTGGGAGCCAGTATCTGGACCAACACCCCGCGTCAGAAACGTCAGGCCATCTTGCGTTTGCAAGCCGGGCAGGTGGCGATCAACGGGATTGTTAAAACCGACCCACGGCTGCCCTCCGGTGGCATCAAGAAGTCCGGTTATGGCCGCGAGTTGGGGCCACATGGCATCCGGGAATTCACCAATGCCAAGCAAGTCTGGATTGGCTGAGGGGTTTTGTTAGCGAGTTGTTGATAGTGCCCGGCACCTCTCTCCATATATTGCTCGACCTCAAACCGGCTCCTGACCCTGTCTCGAGCCGGTTTTTGATGGCACTCAATGGGTTATCCGCCGTTTAAGCATGGTAACTGCGTCCTGTTTCTGGCTGAATGGCGGCTTATCAGATATGCCCAGCGGTTTGGGTATGTCGGTCCGACGGGTAATGCAGGAGTGAACGGATGTCTTATATTGACGACTCGCTGTCTAAAGGCGAAACCATCTATCGAGTGTTCGAATTTCACTGGATCATCCGGTTCTTCCTGGTGCTGCATGTGATTCTGTGCGTTACCCTTATCTGGATTCCGGTGGCCTTGTATTACTGGTTGACCTGGCGCTGTACCGAGCAGGGTGTCACCAACAAACGAGTGATTCACAAGAGCGGCATTATTGCCCGTAAAACCGATGAAATGAAACTCGAGGCCATTGAAGCCATCGAGATCAATCAAGGTATCTGGGGACGTATTTTGGGGTTTGGCACGTTAACGATCTACGGGCGTGGCGATGGGGATGTCGTGATGAAATGGATGGCTCGGCCCGTGCAGGCCAAGCGTGATATTGAAAGTGCCGATTACCCGGTCTCTGCCACCGAGTCAGACTGACCGGGTGTTACTCCGGCATGGCGTGTTGCCCGGTGGTTTGCGGGGCTGCATGCGCCGCCTCTGAATGAGGCATCGTCACGGGCTGCGAGCTGAACCGGTTCAGGGTGATCGGCTCGTTGGCCAGATCAAAAAATACCGAACTCATGATGTTGTGATTGTTGTTTACCCAGTTTTCATGTTGATGGGTATTAAGGGAAATCGCGACCTGATTGACGCCGTCTTGCAACAGGCTGGCCGGGATATGGATATCCGGGCCATAGAGTCGTTGCACTTTATGGGTATTCACAAAAACGTGGGCATGGCCTTGCAAGATCCCCTCGGCATTTTGATAACCGGCGGTGGTGACCATGTCTGGAGCGCCAAGCTCATAATGTTTGACCTTGACGTGTACGTTGACGCCATCCATCGCGTCCCGGAACACCTGGATTTCTATTTGCGGAACCGGTGCATCTGCCAGAATATTGCGGCTGGCATGCATGTGCATCTCTTTTGCGGCATGGGCCGAGCCGGTCAGACCCAACAGCAGCGCTGCCAGCAGTAAGCGTTTGTGGTTGCGATTCACCGTCGATCACCTGTTATGCAAATCATTTATGAGGCGGGCCAGCAGTCCCCGCAATACGGCGCCATGCCAGCCCTGCGGATTTCATCATTATCGGCCGGGAGGCAGGTCCGTTGGCAGGTCGGTGCTGCTGGTGGTGCAACTGGCCACGGCATTGTCGTGCAGTTCGCCCGCATATTGTGGGCCGAGAATATAGGGGAAGGCCGCTTTGATGGTGCCTTCGTCGTCCATGGTAATCGTGATGTGGTAGTGGTAACCGTGCTCGTCATCGGTATGGCCGTTGTGCTGGTCGAGATATTCCCCGCCCTGGTCCGTCAACGAACTGTCCCAATAATAGTCTTCAAAATAGAAGCCGTTGACGGCAACAAATTCGTTGTCTGATAGCGAGGTGACGACGTCATCAAAGTCCGGGCCAGGGTAATCAACGTCAACCGTGCCTTGTGTGGTGTCGTACTGATCGACCAGGACGCAACTGCGAGCGCCATCGGAGCAACCCGTGTCGGCATCGTCATAGTCGCGGGTGACCCAACTGCTGACTGCCAGTACGCCATCGTCTTCCCAGGGGCCATAAATGGGATAACCATCGGCGGCATAACCCCAGATGGGGGAGTGGCCGCTGCCATCATCACCCAACAGCTCAGCCAGGCAGGAAGAATACAGATGGTGGTGATAATCGGTGCCCGCGGCATGGCCGCCACACATATCGATGTCATACACTTCGGCTTCTGGTGCCAGGTTGGACCAGACACCTTCTTCGTTGTAGGTAAAGCCATCTTCCCAGTTAAAAATGGAAGCGCCGTTGACCATGATGCCGATCTTGTCGAGGCCGCTGTCGCATTCTTCCGTGGCGGCGGATGGCTCGACGGGCACATAGACGGTGCGTTCATCCTGGGTGGGACATTCCGGTCCTGGGGGCCAGTAGCCAAAGCCGTAATCCATGGAGCAGTTGTCGTTGCTGTCGTAGCCAATGTCTTCACCAAAGGCGATAACGTCGCCGACGGCAACGGTTGGTTCTCCGGTGACAAAGTCAGTGTCGGCCTTGGGACGGCTGTTCAGTGTGTCGAGGATGTCCTGCGTGATGGTGACGCTGTAATCGGGAATGCCCTGCGAGTTGACGACGACGTAATCTTCCCCGTCCACGGTTGTTTCCGTCACGGATTGAACGTTGACTTCCACACCCAGGCCGGTTTCGGAACTCAGAATATGTGCGGATACTGCCCCGGTTTCATTCAGGAGCCATACTGAGTCCGAGTCCGAGTCCGAGTCCGAGTCCGATACATCACTGCTTGAACTGTCATCCGAAGTGCTATCGCCAGAAGCACTGCCGCCACAGGCGGTCAGGTTGGCAGCCGCAAAAGCCAACAGTAATGCGCTTAATAACGGTGTTATACGGTTGGTTTCCATAGTGCAGTGATCCGGGTCATAAAGTAGGTAGTCAGTGTAGCGATCGCAATGCAAAGTAATGGTGGGTGTTCGGTAAGGATTTGAAAATATAGGCTGGTTTTATGGAACTTCACCTGTCATTCACGCAAGCGGCGACTGGTTGCGTGTTTCCTGGGTTGACTGGCCGTCGAATGACGGCGGCCAGTCAGGGTTTATACGCTCCAGAATGGCAGGGGCGCTGGCAGGTCACATGCCATTCCATGAAATGAAACCATGATGCCAGCTGGTTAATCCCGCCGGTATCCGCAGCGGCGGGCTCTTAGTTCGAAGCCATATGAGCGCGGTATTCTTGCTGCCGTTCCAGCATCCAGCCCGGGTATTCTTCCGGCAAGCGGCTGACGGCGTCCAGCAAGGCCAACTGATCGGTCGTTAGATGCACCTGGGTGGCCGCGATATTATCGGTCAGCTGATCGATGCGTTTGGCACCCACAATAACACTGGTTACGGCTGACTGATGGAGTAACCAGGCCAGGGCAATCCGGGCGATGCTGGTTTGTTGCTCCGCCGCGATACCAGCCATAACGGCAATCACCTCACTGCCCCGTTCACGGTTTACCGGAGGGAAGTCAAGTTTGGTGCGGCGACTGTCTGCCGATGCCTCCGGGCCTTCGTATTTGCCCGACAGATAGCCACCGGCCAGCGGACTCCAGACCATCAAACCAATCTGTTCCGACTGCAGCATCGGTATGACCTCGCGTTCGAGATCCCGGCTGACCAGCGTGTAATGGGCTTGCAGTGAGATAATTGGGCACAGCTGGCGCGCTTCGGCAATCCCGACCGCCTTGACCACCTGCCAGGCGGCCCAGTTCGACAAGCCGATGTAATTCACCAGCCCCTGTTGTACCAGAGTGTTCAGGGCTTCGAGGGTTTCCCGGATCGGGGTGGCCTTATCAAACCCATGAATCTGGTAAAGATCGATATGGTCCAGTTGCAGGCGCTGCAGGCTGGCCTGGCATTGACTCATAATATGGCCACGGGAGGCGCCACGGGTATTCGGGCTGGCAGCCATGGGGCCGAGTACCTTGGTGGCGATAACCACTTCATCGCGTTTTACGTCCAGGTTTTTGAGCGCCTGACCTAACAGGCGTTCACTGGCACCTCCGCCATACATGTTGGCAGTATCGATAAAGTTAATGCCCGCAGCCAGCGCCGCGGCCACCAGTTCATCCACCTGTTGCTGTTGCAGCTGGCCGATCATGCCCCAGATGCCATCGCTGCCACCAAAGGTCATGGTGCCGAGGCACAACTCCGAAACAAACAAGCCGGAGTGACCCAGCTGGCGCATCCGCATAGTGCCCGGAGCCGTGGCTGAGTGGGTGATGTTCGGGGGTGTGCCAGCAGAGGCGTTGGGGCTTGTGTTAGGGCTTGTGTTGGGGGTAACAGGAGAAGAGCTCGACATAACAGCGTACCTCGGGAGTGGATCATTGACGATTGGCTGGCGATGTCGTTGTCTGAATTCGCTAGCCAGGACAGAAGGCCATGCTATGGCCAGCGGGCGGAAAAACCGCTGGCAGAAACTCGCAGACTCTTGCCTGATCCTCTCAAATGACAAGCGGGAGCTACTTTTTAATGGCTGTCGGGGTACAGTGATTCACGTGGCCAATCCGCTGCGCCCGGTATACACCGGTTGCCTGGCGGCGGCCGTTACGCTGACAGAAGCGAAGGAAGATCGATATGAAAACACCATCCGCAAACTCGTTATGCCAGGCGTCAGCGCAGACAGACCAGAAGGGTCCTGCTCAGGCCGGTCAGATGGCTCATCAGCAAGCCATGCCCTCTGCATCGCTTGATGCGTTGACCGCGTTGGCCGCGTTGGCCGAACGGCAATGGCATCGCCATGGACAGGAGAACGCCATCGATGGCTTGCGACTGACCCGAGCCACCGAGCCCAGCGGGACGATGCGCGCCATTTACCCGACGTCCTTTTGTGTGGTGCTGCAGGGAAGCAAGCTCAGTGAGCTGGCAGACACCCGATTCCATTACCGGCAGGGACAATGCCTGTTGGCATCGGTGAATGTACCGGTCAATTCCCGGATCATGGAGGCCAGTCCCAACTGTCCGTATGTGGCTTTCAGCGTCGCGCTTGACCCGGAAATGGTGGCGGAGTTATTGCTGCACGCCCCGGCGTCGGCATTAGCGACTGCGCCACGACAAGCAGCGTGCCCGCCACTGGCTGAACGGCCGTCGGCCTTGTCGACGGCGGCATTACCCACCGATCTTATCGATCCCTTGCTGCGTTTATTGCAGTTATTGGATCAGCCGCAAGACCTGGCGGTGCTGGAGCCCCTGTTGCGGCGGGAAATCTGCTGGCGTTTGTTACGCTCTCCAATGGGGGCGGCATTGCAACAAATCGGTATGGAAGATAGCGATACCGCGCGGATTGGCCGGGTAACGGCCTGGATGCGCAGTCATTATCAGCAAGGGTTCAAAGTCGCCGATCTGGCTGCCATGGCCAGCATGAGCCCGGCGTCGTTCCATCGTCATTTCAAGGCGATTACCCAATTCACACCGGTCCAGTTCCAGAAGCAGATACGGCTGCAAGCTGCCCGGCGGCTGTTACTGACCGATCATGAAGTGGCCAGTGTCGGGTATCGGGTCGGATATGAAAGTCCGTCGCAATTCAGCCGCGACTATCACAAGGTCTTTGGTGCGCCTCCAGGCCGGGACAAGGCCAAGCTGCGCTCCAGTCTGGTGCTGGAAAGTATCGATTAGCGTCGGCCGATTGTATCGGGACACGACAATAACGCGGCAGTGTCTGCTTATTGGTGGACCGACTGGTATGCTTCCCAGTCATGACAAGGCGGGCAACTGCATGGCCGCTGTTGTCTGACACTAACCCATCGTAAGGAAGCGCCTGTGCAAAAAGTAGCGATATTTGTGGATGTGCAAAACGTGTACTACACCACCCGTGGTACGTTTCGGCGTCATTTCGATTACAACCGCTTCTGGGCGCGCGCGACGGCAGGGCGGGATGTGGTGAAAGCCTTTGCTTATGCCACTGATCGTGGCGACCAGAAACAGCGGGAATTCCAGAATATCCTGCGGGCGATCGGTTTTGAGGTAAGACTGAAGCCCTTTATTCAACGGGCCGATGGTTCGGCCAAAGGCGATTGGGATGTAGGCATCACCATTGATGCGTTGGAATATGGCGAGCAGGCCGATGTGGTGGTGCTGGTTTCCGGGGACGGCGATTTTGATTTGCTGGCCAATAAGCTGAGAGTGGGCAGGGGTAAACGAGTGGAGGTGTACGGGGTGGCAAAACTGACGGCATCGTCACTGATCCATGCGGCCAGCGAGTATTTTCCAATCGATGGTGATCTGTTGCTGGGCTAAGCGGTTTTTATGTGACGGAGTAGCGCAGTGCGAGCTTCCTTGCCCGCACTGCGCTTCTTGCTACTGTTTACATATGTACCTTGATCAGAGCGCTGACAGTATTTTCGTCAAATTCGCTGCTGTATTTGTTGTGCCATGCGCTGTACTCAAGACCAAGCTTGATCTTGTTGTCGTAACCCAGCATCGGACCAACGTTATAGGTCAGCTGCGGGTTGAAGTTGAAGCTGGCTTTGTGATCATCACTACCGGTTGAATAGTCGATGTAGCCACCCAGTTCAACCTGGCCCCAGGATGCACCATAGGTCAGAGTGATCTGGTGATCGTCGTCCAGACCATTGTCGTTCATGCTGTAAAAATACGTGACGCTGGCGAAGTTCATGCCCGGAATCGCCAGGTCGGCACCAATACCGTACAGGTAGTTATCCTGACTGAAGCCGGATGAGGTTGAACCGGATTCCAGCGTAAAGGCCAGGTTGATGTTTTTAACGATGCCATCGTCAAACTTGGTGACGAAGAACTTGGGTGAGAACTCGCTGTAGCTGGCGCGGAAGTTATTGTCACCCTGGTCACGGTCGAGGAAGAAGAACAGGCCACCCCAGCTGTAACCCGACACGTGCTCAACGGTGTAGGTGTTCAGAGCGTAGTCCTTGTCGGTTTGTGGCCAGTCGTTGGAATCAATTTTGAAATCACCACCAACCAGTACAGAGATGCTGTTATCAGCAAAATAACGCTCGGCATGTGCTGCAGGAATGGTTGCTACGGCGACAACGGCCAGGGCTAGAAGTTGTTTTTTCATCACACTCTCTCTTTCAGATTAATAATTCAGGAAATCGTCTGGCTGACTTCAAAGGCCTGTGAGCCTCCTGATGCAGCATTATGTCGCCGGTCTATAACTTGACCGTTCGGACAGCAATTGATGAAAAGCAAAATCCTGACCAACTGGCCAGAAATAACCGTTTTAATTTCAAATGACCGTTTTATCGGCACTAAGGGAGGAAATATGAGGTGTTAAGGGCGCGATATCCGATTCAGCGGTTGCGCTAATGCTTGGCGATAGTGCGCTGAATGGACCGGCAGGCACCTAAATGTTGCAGGCAGAATAAGGTTGAATCAGGCCAACCTGGTCTTGTCGGGAAGAGTGTGCTGGCCGAACCGAGAAGATCTGGTCGCCACCTGTTTGTCACATGGGGCGACCAGTAATGATGGCTGGCTTGGATGCGGGCTTGGGTACGTTATGTGCGATCAGCCAGAGGCGTCGAGAAGGTGTACTCCATATCCCAGGGGAAACGAATCCAGGTATCCTGGCTCACCTCGGTAATAAAAGTATCTACCAGAGGGACACCGGCGGGTTTGGCGTACAGCGTGGCAAAATGTGCTTTCGGCAGCATTTCCCGTACACAACGAGCAGTTTTGCCGGTATCGACCAAATCGTCGATCAACAGCATGCCGTCGCCATCTCCCTCGACACCCTTGAGGATTTGCAACTCGCCCTGTACCGATTGCACCGAGGAATCCCCGGTACTTTTATAACTGGTGACACACACGGTATCGATCAGGCGAATGTCCATCTCTCGTGCCAGAATCGCTGCCGGAACCAGACCGCCACGGGTAATAACAATCAACCCTTTCCAGGGGCCTTTGTCTAACAGCCGCAAGGAAAGCGTGCGCGCATTGCGATGCAGCTCTTCCCAGCTGACGGGGTAATCCATGGAGTACGTGTGATCGGACATGAGCAGGAACCTGTGAATAAAATGAAAAACTGACCGGGCGGTCACTTTATTCGGAGGTGCGAGCAGGATCAAGTCCCGGTTTTCCTGGCAATACAGAGAATGTCGGCTTGGCCAGTGGGGATCAAGAGCCATTACACAATAAAGATCCGGGGCCGTTCTGCTCTTTTATGTCGCTGTGATGCGTCGCCCCAAAACACGCCACTAATCTCTGATCCGTCCCCAGCCAATAGCAAGCTGCTCTGCAATGGCCGTGGCGTCGGCTTGCAGGCCGTCAAAACGAGTGACTCCCTGTAGCCAGCGGGTAATGACTTCCGGGTGCTGGTTCAGCCACATATAAATGGCCCGGTCCAGCGGTACAAAGTAGTTGCTGACCTGATCCATGATCTGTTCCTGCTCGCTGGCCTCGAAGGTCAGGTTGCGGAAGAAGCGGCCGAGATTGGGGCAGCGGGCAGTCAGGCCATCGCGAACATTGGTATTAATAGTGGCGTGACCATAATCCTTGCCAAAGTATTCTTCACCGCCAGACAGGTAACGAATGGAAAAATTCTGGTTCATTGGGTGGGGTGTCCAGGCCAGAAAGGCGATCCATTCACCCTTGCGAATACGGCCTTTGACCTGTGCCAGCATCAGCAGCTCTGAAGTTTCAATCAGTTTGAACGATTGCAGCTGGTAAGCGTTGGAATCAATCATGTTTTGTACCGAGATATTGCCACTGCTGCCCTTGCCGCTGCCATAAATCCGCCAGTCGAACTTGTCACCGTGTTGGGCCAGGTCGGCAAAACTGCGTATTCCCTGGTCGTAAACATAGTCCGGCACAGCCAGAGTGTAACGGCCCTCGTCGAGGTTGGTTGTCAGGGTTTTTATCGATCCGCGTTGCAGATACGGTGCGGCCACGTGACGTTGTGCCGGTATCCAGTAGCCCATAAAAACATCAACCTGATCCTTGTCCATGCCTTTGTAAACATCCTGCAGGGAAGGCATTCGGGTAATGCTGGCATCGTATCCGAGCTTGTTCAGCAGAATGCTGGCGGTGGCAGTGGCGACCCGCAAATCGGTCCAGTCCACTTCTCCCAGCGTGGGGTTTTTGCAGCTTGCTGGTTCTGCCATGGCGGGATGTGCCAGGAACAGTAGCAATAATAAAGCAGTCGAAAAGTGTTTCATCTTGATGGGCACCCAAAGAAAGAGAGCGACAATGGTCAGTATCCGACCCGGACAAGGGATGGACAGATGACGTCATTCGGTGCGGTCATTATCAAAAGGGCAGAAGGTGGATGATGGTGTCTCAGCGTCATCTTGTGACGCTTTGGCTTTATTTGGGGGAGCCATGATGGATATGTATTGAAACTATGATCGGTTTGGCGCCAGCCGGATAAATGTACCCAAACCGGTCAATTGGTTGTACTGCCACTGCTTGGTATTCGATGATCTTTTATGTGTATGTATTATGGTATACCGTAATACAGATTAATCCACAGAAGAGTGGATTTCGTGAACAAAACAAAACCTGAACTCCCAAAAAGGTTACGTAGTATGAAATTTTCCCTGTTCCTGCAGATGGAGCGTTATAGCCCTGACAAAACGCATCAGGAGCTGCTGAATGAGCTGGTTGAGCTGGTTCAGATCGCTGAACAAGGTGGTATGGAAACGGTCTGGGTCGGTGAGCATCACTCAATGGAATTCACCATTGGCCCTAACCCATTGAGTTTTCTGGCGTATCTGGCGCCTCAGACTTCCACGATCCGGCTGGGTCTGGGAACCGTTATTGCGCCTTTCTGGCATCCGATAAAACTGGCAGGCGAAGCGGCGCTGGTGGATCAAATGTCCTGCGGACGGCTGGAGTTCGGTATTGCCCGTGGTGCCTACCAGTGTGAATTTGATCGAATGGCTGGTGGTATACCAGCCGCTGATGGTGCGCGTTATTTGCGTGAAATGCTGCCGATCTTGCCCAAGCTGTGGCAGGGAGATTATGCCCATGATGGTGAGTGCTGGCAGTTCCCGACCTCAACATCAGTACCGAAACCGCTGCAGTCCGGTGGGCCGCCGATGTGGGTGGCTGCACGGGAGCAGGCGTCACATGATTTTGCCATTGCAAACAACTGCAACGTTATGGTGACGCCGCTGTTCAAGTCCGATGCTGAAGTGGGTTCCCTGATGGACAAGTTTGAAACTGCTTGTGCCAAACACCCGGAAAAAGCACGGCCCAAGATTATGTGTCTGCGTCATACCTATGTCCATGAAGATCCAGAAGACTGGCGTGTTGGGGTAGAAGGTATTCGTCGCTGGTACTCCTACTTCCAGGGCTGGGCACGTAATGACCAGCAACCGGTGAGTGGCTTCTGTCATCCGATTTCGGCAGACGAGCTGGAGGCATTCGAGGCCTTGGCGCCAGAGCAGTTGCGCAACAATCTGGTGATTGGTACACCAGCAGAGGTGGTTGAACGGCTGAAATATTACGAAGCCAGTGGTTTGACGGAATACAGTTTCTGGAGTGATAACAGCCTGAGTCATGAGCAGAAAAAGGAATCCCTGCAATTGTTTATTAATCAGGTAATGCCTTCGTTCTGATTTTCAGGGTTATCCGAATCCAATAAATCATGGTATACCATGATTTATTGGATTTGTTTTTGTTTGAAATATTGTGATTTTATTGGATATTTTTGTGTTATCGCAAAAATAGGGTAATCCTGTTTTTCGATGGTGCTGGATCACTGGTAAATAAAATATTGCCAGCAGTTCAGTGCGCCTGCCCCAGTTCTTGCCGGTCTCCCGCTTCTTTTCTTTTTGATGTGTTTTTTAGTTGGTTGCTTTGTCGTTATGACGATCAGCTGAGTGATGTTGCAGCGGTTGTTCTGCCTGCTCATCACTCGATTTGCTGGCGCTCAAATCACGATGGGCGTGCGGGCAGGGCTGACGCCGAAATGGGATTTGTACAATTTGCAGAAATGCGAGACGGAGTTGAAACCGCAGGAATAGGCGACGTCGGTGACAGATGAGTGATTCTGTTGCAGGTGTTCGCGGGCGGTTTCAAGGCGCAGGCAAGTATAGTACTTGCCTGGCGTCTGGTTGAAATGCGTCTGGAATAATCGTTCCAGCTGGCGTACCGACAGGCAGGCCGCCCGGGATAGTTGGTGGCGGTCTAATGGCTGGTCGATATGCTTGCGCATCTCGGCCAAGGCCCGCTGCAAGCGGCTATCCTGGCTGTGGGCCGGGATATTGCCTTGCTGTAGCTGTTGTATCACCTGATCCCCCTGATCGGCCGACAGGTCTGACATACACAGGGTGATCATCAATTCATCCAGTGCCTCTCGGCTGGCGTGGCGATGAAACAGGTAGGCACTGGCGTGGTAGTAGTCGGCGCCAATCCAGACCAGTGTGTTATTTAACGGCATGGGCAGACGGGCGATTTCCTGATCATGCTCCGGGCTGGAGTGGCCACTGAGCACCAGCAGATTGCCTTGCTGACGCTGTTGATGATTCAGGCTGGGTAATGCCGTAATCATCAGTCCGGCGTCCGAGCGAACCAGGTCGCCGGATAACGAACAAATCGACCAGCTTATATGATGGGACGTCACTCCCTGGCAGGCAGTAAGCCATTCATTAATACGCCCCAGGTCGGCTAGCCTGAATCCCGGGCGTAACAAAACAGTAAGGTTGTTCAAACACGGTTGTCTGGTGGTTTCTATTGGCATGGATATCACCTGGAGCATGTGTCGGCTGTTATTTTCTTGTGTCATTTAAAAGCATGTGTATTATGGTATACCATGTTTCAGTGAAACGAAAACAATCCATTAAATATACAGTTTTTGAAAATACGTTCTGTAGCGAGGAGTCACTCGATGAGCTTTGAAATACGCAAGATGATTACTACGATTGAAGAAACGTTTATTGAAGGTGGCAAAGCGGCAGAGCAGCCGGTCACCATGGTCGGTGTCGCGGCAATTATTCGTAACCCGTGGGCTGGCCGTGGTTTTGTTGAAGACCTGAGCCCGGAAATCAAGGCGCACTGTTCTGACCTGGGTGCGTTGATCGTGGAATACGTCAGCCGTGCCATCGGTGGTGCGGATAAGATTGAAGCGTATGGCAAGGCTGCCGTTGTCGGCATGGATGGTGAAATCGAACACGCCTCGGCCGTGGTGCATACGTTGCGGTTTGGCAATCACTACCGTAACGCCGTGAATGCACAGAGCTATCTGGCCTTCACCAACAAGCGCGGTGGCCCGGGTACTTCCATCCAGATTCCAATGATGCACAAGGACGATGCCGGCTTCCGCTCGCATTACATCACCATGGAAATGTCGATTGAAGATGCGCCGGCAGCCAACGAGCTGGTGATCTGTCTGGGTGGTTCTACCGCTGGGCGTCTGCACCCTCGTATTGGTAACCGCTACCAGGATCTGAAAGATCTGGAGCAAGAAGCCACTCTCGCTAACCAGTAAGCAAGGACACGACTCATGACAACCAAGCTGACAGGCAAAACTCCGGACGGCACGGCCTATCAGGTCTGCGGTAACGGTGACGCGGTTGTGCTGATTCATGGCGTCGGGCTGGACCAGTCAATCTGGAACGCTCAGGTGCAAGGGTTGGCGCAGCACTACCAGGTCATTACCTACGATATGTTGGGGCATGGGCACAGTCCGTTGCCGCCCAAAGTGGCCTCGTTGGATGACTACGCCGGGCAATTGCAGCGGTTGCTGCAACACTTGGACTGCGGGCCGGTGCATCTGATCGGCTTTTCCATGGGCGGGCTGGTAGCGCGGGTATTTGCGATTCAGCAGCCGCAGCTATTACGCTCGCTGGTGATCATGGGGAGTGTGTTTGACCGTACAGAAGACGCCCGGCAGGCAATTCTGGCTCGTACACTGGATGTGGCCAGGCATGGGCCTGAAGCCAATATCGATGCTGCGCTGGAGCGCTGGTTCAGCCCGGAATACCGGGCTGCCAACACTGCCCGGATACAGGGAATCCGGGATCTGGTCTGTGCCAACAACCCGGAAGGTTATTTGCGTGCCTATCGCCTGTTCGCCGGTAGTGACAATTACCTGGCTGACCGGCTGATTGATATCCGGGTACCGACACTGGTGATGGCCGGTGAGCTGGACCCCGGCTCAACCCCGGAAATGGCCCAGAAACTGGCTTGCCAGATACCTTCTGCCCGCTGCCAGATTATGGCCGGGCAACGGCACATGATGGCAATGGAATCCCCGCAACTGATTAATCACGCCTTGCAGCTGTTTCTTGGCAGCTGTAACAGTACTTGTCCTGCTACCTCATCGGAGACCTGTCTGTGAATTTGACTCCTTACCAGATGTACATTAACGGCCGTTATTGTGAAGCCCAGAGCGGCAATCGCTTTGACAGCCTGACGCCGTCCACGGCACAGCCATGGGCCAGTTTTCCGGATGCCACCGAGGTGGATGCCGATATCGCCGTCACGGCGGCACATCAGGCTTTTGTCAGTCCGGCCTGGGCGGGGCTGACCGCCACAGCACGAGGCAAGCTGTTACGGACGCTGGGCGACCTGATTGCTGATCATCGTGAGCTGCTGGCGGAACTGGAAAGCCGGGAAAACGGCAAACTGATCCGCGAAACCCGTGGCCAGATGGGGTATTTGCCAGAGTTTTTCTATTATATGGCGGGGCTGGCTGACAAGATCGAAGGGCAAACCCTGCCGGTCGATAAATCCGACATGATGGCGTACACCCTGCACGAGCCAATGGGCGTCGTCGCCGCGATTGTGCCCTGGAACAGCCCGCTGTACCTGACAGCCATCAAGATGGCACCGGCGCTGGCGGCGGGTAATACCTTGGTGATCAAGCCGTCAGAACACGCCTCGGCCAGCATTGTGGCGCTGGGCAAACTGGTTGAACAAGCCGGGTTCCCGGCCGGTGTTGTGAATATTATTACCGGTTATGGCCCTTCCGCCGGTGCGGCGCTGACCCGTCATCCGCTGGTGCGCCATGTTGCCTTTACCGGTGGTGCCGCCACCGCGCGCCATGTCGTGCGCTCCAGTGCTGAAAACTTCGCTCATTTGTCGCTGGAACTGGGGGGCAAGTCGCCGCAAATCGTTTTCCCGGATGCTGATATCGACAGCGCTGTTAACGGCATTGTTGCCGGTGTGTTTGCCGCGTCAGGGCAAAGTTGTGTGGCCGGTTCCCGGCTGTTGATTCACGACAGTATTTACGACGAAGTGGTCGCCAGGGTTTGCGAACGCGCCAGCCGTATCTGTATTGGTGATCCACTGGCAGAAGAGACCGAAATGGGACCGATGACGACTCTGGCCCAGCTGGATATCGCCGACAATATGGTGCAGCAGGCGATCAGCGAAGGCGCCGTCTTGCGCTACGGCGGCCAGCGGGTTGAATGTAATGGCGGCTGGTATTTCCAACCGACCTTGCTGGAATGTGACTCATCGTCGAACAGCCTGATGCAGGAAGAAGTGTTTGGTCCGGTCACGGCAGCAATTCGTTTTCATACGGAAGCTGAAGCACTGGCGCTGGCCAACGACACCCGTTACGGCCTGGCGGCGGGTATCTGGACGCGGGATATCGCCCGCGCCCATCGACTCTCCAAGGCCGTCCGCAGCGGCATTATCTGGGTGAATACCTATCGGGTGGTGTCCGCCATGGCGCCGATTGGTGGTTTTGGTGACAGCGGTTACGGGCGCGAGGGCGGTATCGAAGCCGTGCTTTCCTATACCGAGAAAAAAACCGTCTGGGTCAACCTCTCCAGCGAGCCAATGAGCGACCCCTTTGTGATGCGTTGAGGAGCAGCAACATGATTAACCAAGATTTGTATAAAGCCACTCTGGGTTCGTTTCCGTCCGGGGTCACCGTGGTGATGGCCTACGATCGCGATGGCCGGGTAACCGGGCTGACCGCCAGCGCATTCAGTGCCCTGTCGATGGATCCGCCGCTGATTCTGGTGTGTCCGCAGTACCGCTCCGAATCCTATCAGGTGCTCAGTGAAGCCACGCATTTTTCAGTCAATATCCTGGCTGCGGATCAGGGTGCGGAAGCCTGGGCTTTTGCCAAAAAAGGGGCCGACAAGGTGGCCGCACTGGCGCAGCTGGATATCCAGCAAGGCGTCACCGGGGTGCCGGTACTGGCCTCGACCGTGGCGGTGATGGAATGCTGCCACTGGCGTCAATACGAAGGCGGCGATCACGCCATCCTGGTGGGAGAAGTGCAGCATATGGCCAATGACAGCGGTCGCAGTCCAATGGTGTATTGCCGAGGGGATATGGGCAGCTGGCCAATGCCGGTAATTGAGGAGGCTTGCTGATGACGGCGCAATTGTTCCGACAACAGGCTTTTATCAATGGTCGCTGGTGCGATGCCGATGACGGGCAAACCCAGACCATTTATGACCCGGCCAATGGCCATGTGATTGGTACGGTGCCGCTGATGGCGGAAGCCGAAACCCATGCCGCTATTCTGGCCGCCGAGTTGGCCCGCAAGGGCTGGGCTGCCATGACGGCACAACAGCGCAGCCGTATTCTCTACCGCTGGTATGAGCTGATTGTAGCTCATGCCGATGAACTGGCCCGTATTCTGACCATGGAGCAGGGCAAGCCATTGGCCGAAGCTCACGGTGAAATTCTTTACGGTGCCAGTTTTATCGAATGGTTTGCCGAAGAAGGCAAGCGGGTGTACGGCGAGGTGATTCCAAGTCCCAACCCGGATGCCCGTATCGTTGTGGTGAAACAGCCGATCGGTGTTGTGGCAGCGATTACCCCGTGGAATTTCCCCTGCGCCATGATTACGCGCAAGTGTGGCCCGGCATTGGCAGCGGGTTGCAGCTTTATCGTCAAACCGGCACCGGATACACCGTTTTCGGCACTGGCGCTGGCAGCACTGGCGCAACAGGCCGGTATTCCCGATGGTGTCTTTAACGTTGTGACTGGTGATGCCATTGCCATCGGCAATGTTCTGACCAGCAGCCAGAAAGTCGCCAAGCTGAGTTTTACCGGCTCGACCCGGATCGGCAAACTGCTATTAAGCCAGTGTGCAGATACCGTCAAAAAAGTCTCGCTGGAGCTGGGAGGCAACGCACCTTTTATCGTGTTTGATGATGCCGATATCGACGCAGCGATTCAGGGGGCTATGATTTCCAAATTCCGTAACGCCGGGCAAACCTGTGTCTGCACCAACCGTTTTCTGGTACAGCGTGGCATCCATGATGTCTTTGTGCGACGCTTGCAAGAGCAGATTGAGGCACTACAGGTTGGTCATGGCTTGCTGGCCGGTGTCGATCAAGGACCGTTGATTAACCAGGCAGCGTTAACCACAGTACAGCGCCATGTGCGTGACGCGCTGGACAAGGGCGCGACCTTGCATTGTGGTGGCGAACCACACGCCGCAGGTGAGAACTTTTTTGCTCCCACCCTGCTGTCGGGTATGACCAGCACCATGGCCGTGGCCCAGGAAGAAACCTTTGGCCCGCTGGCTGCGGTGTTTGCCTTTGATGACGAAGACGAGGCGGTTGCCCTGGCCAATGACACCGACTCTGGCCTGGCGGCGTATCTCTATACTCGGGATATGGCGCGTTGCTGGCGAGTAGGCGAAGCGCTGGAGTATGGCATGGTGGGTATCAACGAAGGGCTGATTTCTACCGCGGTAGCTCCCTTTGGTGGGATCAAGACCTCCGGGCTGGGGCGTGAAGGCTCACACTTCGGCATGGATGATTACCTGGAAATCAAATACATGATGATGGGCGGACTGGGCCGTTAAGACACTGGCCCGGTCAAGATACCGGTCAAAGTACAGGTCAAGGTACAAGCCAACGCATAGAGAGAATGTTATGACTGATTCTGCTGAAAAAAACCGCTTCGATGCCGGATTGAAAGTCCGCCGTGAAGTGTTGGGTGACGCCTACGTCGACCAGAGCCTGAACAACAACCGGGACGAATTCGCCTGGCCAATGCAGGAGCTGGTGACAGAATATTGCTGGGGCGAAATCTGGACGCGGGAAGAACTCAGCCGCCGGGAGCGCTCATTGATCAATCTGGGCATGTTAACGGCCCTGAATCGTCCCCACGAGATCCGGGTGCATGTCCGTGGTGCGCTGAATAACGGGGTATCCATTGCAGAGATTCGTGAGGTTTTTTTACAATCCGCGATCTATTGTGGTGTGCCTGCAGCGATCGATAGCTTTAGAATTGCGCGTGAAGTGCTGGCCGAGCTCGACGCCGACCAGCAAGATCAAACGCCGGTTGCCTGACAACCATCGTCGTTACACTGTGCGGCGCCCCACCGGGGCTTGCCTCGGTTCATGATTGACCAGTTGGATAAAGGGTATGCTGAAGAAACACTCCCGAGAAGATCTGGGGAAGATAGAACGAACCTCCGTAACATTGCGGGAAAAGGTACTGGACGCCTTGCGCAGTGCCATTCTCAGCTTCAAGTTCCTGCCTGGAGACCGCCTGGTAGAACGGGACTTGTGCGACCTGCTGGGGGTAAGCCGGACTTCCGTCCGGGAAGCACTGCGACATCTGGAATCCGAAGGGCTGGTTGAATACCTCGATGGCAAAGGCCCGAGAGTCTCGGTCATCACCCTGGAGCAGGCGCTGGAAATCTACGAACTGCGCTGTTCGCTTGAAAGCCTGGTGGTGGAGCTGTTTACCGTGCGTGCCAGCGAAGACCAGTTGCTGGACCTTGAATACTCGTTACGCAAACTGCAATCCCGGCTCAAAAGCGGCGATGTGGTGCTGATACTGGAAGCTGTCAGTGATTTTTACAACGTGCTGTTTCAGGGTTGTGGTAACCATACCGCGTGTAGCCTGTTGCGCCAGTTGCAGGCGCGGATCAGCTTTTTGCGTGCGACGACAGTCAGCCAGAATGATCGTTACCTCGACAGTAGTGAGGAAATGGCGGCCATCTTTGAAGCGATCCAGTCCCGTGATCCGGTGCGGGCGCGCAAAGCCAGTATCGATCATATCCACAAGGCCGCTACCGTGGCCTTGGCGGTGATGGCCAAGCAGAACGATGTCGACCCGGCAACCTTGCAAGCCATATATATTGCCCCGAACTGAACCGGTTATTGGCCATCTGCTGGTGGCATCAACCGCCAAAGACATGCCCGTGTCTCTGGCGGTTTTTTTTAGTCCTGGCAAGGGTTGAACGGAATGCTGTCGATCAGCTGCAAGTTATAGCCTTCCAGCCCGACAAAGCGCCAGGACGCTCCCAGATGCCGGAATTTCCGCACACCCAGATCCCGTAAAATCTGCGCGCCGGTGCCAACGTCGCTGAACACCCGCTGGTTATTGGTGTTTGGCACCATCAGCTGTGGTGCGCGATTCAGCAGTGCGCTGGCAGAGGTTTCGTTATCCACCAGTACCACCACCCCGGTGCCCTCGCGGGCTACGGCTTCCAGTGCTGACCACAGGCTCCAGTGTGTCGGGCCGTGGTAATTGGCACCAATCAGGTCGCGCAGAGGATCAATGCCATGAACCCGTGCCAGAACCGGCTGTTCCGGATTGATATCACCGGCCACCAGAGCAATATGAACGGCATTGGACAGGCGGTCTTCGTAAGTCACCATCCGGAAGGTGCCGTGGACAGTGGGCAAGGGTTGCTCGCCGATCCGGGTAACGGTGGTTTCGGTATTCATACGATGCTGGATCAGGTCGGCGATGGTGCCAATACGCAAATCGTGCTGGGCAGCAAACGCCAGCAGGTCGTCACGACGTGCCATGGTGCCGTCTTCATTCATGATCTCGACAATGACCGCCGCGGCTTCAAAGCCCGCCAGTCGTGCCAGGTCGCAACCGGCTTCGGTATGTCCTGCCCGGGTTAACACCCCTCCCTTGCGCGCCCGTAACGGGAAGATATGACCCGGTTGTACCAGATCGGCAGGTTGGGCATCGGCGGCTACCGCTAGCTGGATGGTGTGGGCACGGTCGGCGGCAGAAATACCGGTTGAGATGCCCTGGGCCGCATCAATCGAAACGGTAAATGCGGTGCCGTAAGTACAGCCATTATCGGCAACCATGGCGTGCAAGCCCAGTTGCTCACAGCGCTGTTCGTCCAGTGTCAGGCAAATCAGTCCACGCGCTTTGGACGCCATAAAATTAATCGCTTCCGGTGTTACGGCTGTCGCAGCGATGATCAGGTCGCCTTCATTTTCACGGTCTTCGTCATCCATCAGAATGACCATTTTGCCGTTACGGATATCCTCGATAATATCCGCCGTGCTATCGATGTTCATCGCCCATCTCCCATGCTATTCAATATCTTTTAATCATTCTAAAATACGATATTGTATTATGGTATACCACAAATAATTTGGAGGATTGTATGAAAGCTTATTGGATTGCCTTTGTTGATATTGATGACCCCCGGCAATATGCCCGATATATGGAGCAGTCACCGACAGCGCTGCAACAATATGGTGCCAGAATCCTGGCGCGGGGCAGTGAAATGACAGCACTGGAAGGCTTTGATAAAACCCCGGACCGGGCGGTGGTGTTTGAATTTGACAGTTATGAACAGGCGTTGGCCTGTTATCACTCTGATGCCTATCAGCAGGCTCGCCAGCATCGGCTGGAAGTGGCCAGCGCCCATATCGTGATACTCAAGGGGCAATAAAGGTCAAAGCGTGGTGTATCTATCCGCCTTGACCGGTCGCACGGCTTTACAGGCCCTTGTCTGCATGACCGCTTGAAATACAAAAGCCGCTCGGCACTGAGCGGCTTTGGCAGAACAGAACAGCTTGACCCCCACCCGGCGAGTGCCGGGAGGCTTGGGCGCTATCAGGAAGTGGAGCGGGCCAGCTTGTCGGAACTGGCAGACTTGCCGGCCTGGGCCAGGTCGCCCGGACCGTAAGAAATACCGTCCCGTTCGTCCCGTAACCCTTTTATCAGGGCCACACACATCAGCAGTAGCACCACGGAGAATGGCAGGGCTGCTGCGATGGTGGCGGATTGTAATGCCGTCAGTCCCCCGGCCAGCAGCAGTACCGCCGCGACGGCACCCAGAATGGTGCCCCAGATGCCACGAATGGCTAACGAAGGCTCACTGCCCATCGACAGGATGGTGGAAATCACCAGGGTGCCGGAGTCTGCCGAAGTGACAAACCAGGTAATAATCATGATGGTCGCCAACAAGGACATTGGCCAGGTGAGGGAGTCGACCCCGATGGCTTCAATGGTGTGATACAGCGCCATGGTCATGTCAGCATTGACGGCTTCAACAATACCGCCAGCTCCGTACAGTTCGATATGCAGGGCGGTACCACCCATGGCAATAATCCAGATAAAGCCACCCAGGGGAGGGATGATCAGAGCGCTGAGCAGGAATTCACGAATGGTACGGCCACGGGAAATACGGGCAATAAACAGCCCCACCAAAGGACCCCAGGACAACCACCAGCCCCAGTAGAACAGCGTCCACCAGCCCTGCCATTGACCTTCAGGGTTCGGATCGGTCCAGAAGCCCATGGGAATCATATGCCAGACGTAATCCCCCACGCTGGTGGTGAACATGCCCAATAAATACACGGTTGGCCCGGCGATCACAAAGAAGCCGATCAGTATCAGGCTGATACGGATATTCCAGACGCTTAACCAGCGAATCCCCCGTTCCAGACCGGACATGGTCGAGAGGGTGGCAATAATGGAAATCACTGCAATCAACACGACCTGGACGGTGGTGGATATTTCGACCCCAAACAGATAGTTCAGTCCCGCATTGATCTGGGATACCCCAAGGCCGAGGGCGGTTGCAGTACCAAACAGGGTGCTGAAAATGGCCAGCAAGTCGACAGCATGACCCAGAGGCCCATAAATACGATCCCCCAGCAGCGGATACAGTGTTGAGCGAATGGTCATCGGCAAACCTCGACGACAGGCGAAATACGCAATCATCATTCCGGTCGCGATATACACCGCCCAGCCATGCAAGCCCCAGTGGAACAGGGTAATCCGCAAGGCAACCTGGGCCGCCTCGGCACTGCCGGGTTCAATACCGGCCATCTCGATAAAGGGGTTGCCCTGCAGGTGGAATATCGGCTCGGCAATACTCCAGAACAGAATGCCAACACCAATGGCGCAGCTGAACAGCATGGAAAACCAGACAAAGAAACTGAACGCGGGGCGTTCATCATCAGCACCCAGCCGGATCGATCCATGGCGGCTGAAAGCCATCCATACGCAGAAAAACAGCACCACGCTGACGACCATAACGTAGTACCAGTTCAGAGTGGTCTGAATCCAGCTTTTGACATCGGTGTATACACCGTTGGCCAGATCGACATTCAGAACCGTGAACAGAACGAAGGCCAGAATCATCGCTTTTGAGGCAATACCCATTCCTGGATGTATCCCGGCGAACAGGCCCTTGCTGACTAACATTTTCTTGGGTTGCATTATTTCATGCTCCCTTGATATGTGAAGAGTGACGGAATCATTCATGAGGCCCTGTCGGTTATTTCTTCCAGGCTCATGAATATACGCTTGGCGATGTTGTGTATTATGGTATACCAACTTACATGATAAGGGTTCAATGCCATTTGGCTTGTTTGTCCGCTATTGATACATCGATGCCGACAATGCTTTTCAGTGCCCGGTTTATAGATGTCACAATTGCCCTAAAGGGCGCGATAACGTCATCAGATGGCGCTGCTGTAGCAAGACGGCCTGGCAGAATCCTTTAGCGTAGAGAGCAGCGATGTTGTATTGATTTAGAAGCCCGATGTCTTGGTCGTTCTGGCCGACGCATCCAGACATATTTGAAATAGCGACCAGACACCCTGCGTTGCTACGCCTGACGTTGTCCGCATTGTTTGAGCTGAAAAGTTGTTTGAGCTGAAAAAGAGGAGAGCAATGGTGGATTGCCGTATCAAGAACCATCGCCATGGATATCACCATCATCCTGCTGGCGACCGTTCAGATAGTGGTCGTGATAATCGCTGTAATATTGATAGGGATGGCTGCTGTGATAGCGATTGGAATAGTCGCCATGATAGCAGCCAGGATGGCAAAACCGGCCACCACGCCGATCATCGGCATGGCGTCAGTGGCAGAATAAAGCCCGATACCGGTAACGACAGTCAAAACGCACTGATTGACTCTCTGATTGTATCTGGCGCTTGTCTGGCCAGCCTGGGGACATGCGCCTGAGGCGATCCCCCCCATCGTTATCAACGGAGCTGTGGTTATGCCAGTGCTGCCAGGGCGTTGGCGGCCTGCTGGTGACTATGACGCAGCTCGTCAATATCGACCCCTGCCACTTCTCCTTTTTCGACCTTCCATTGTCCCGCCACCATCACATAGTCCGCCTGATGGGCGCCACACAGCAGCAGTGCGGCTAACGGATCATGGCTGCCGGAGAAACGCAGTTCGTCGAGGCCAAACAAAGCCAGGTCGGCCTGTTTGCCCACCGCGAGGGTGCCGATGTCATCACGGCCCAATACGTTGGCGGAACCTTGGGTGGCCCAGCGCAGCGCATCCTGATGCGTTACTTTGGAAGAGCCGTATTTCAGTCGTTGCAGATACATGGCCTGGCGCGTTTCCTGAATCATGTTCGAACAGTCGTTCGAGGCTGAGCCATCCACACCAATGCCCACCGGGCTACCGGCCGCTTCGAGATCCTGCACCGGACAGATACCGGACGCCAGCATCATGTTGGAGGTTGGGCAGTGACAGATACCGACCCCCGCCGTTCCCAGTCGCTGGATTTCATTGGCATCAAAATGAATGCCATGAGCCAGCCAGGTGCGGTTATGTAGCCAGTTGACACTTTCCAGATAGTCGACCGTACGCAAGCCGAACATTTTCTGGCAGAAGGCTTCTTCGTCGAGCGTTTCGGCCAGATGCGTGTGCAAACGCACCTGATGCCGGGCAGCCAGCTCGGCACTGGCGATCATGATGTCGCGAGTAACCGAGAAGGGAGAGCAGGGGGCCAGTGCGACTTGCATCATCGAGCCTGGGGCGGCGTCGTGATAACGACGGATCAGCCGTTCGCTGTCGGCCAGAATCGTTGCTTCGCTTTGCACCACCGATTGCGGCGGCAAGCCGCCGTCGTCCTGTCCCAGACTCATGGAGCCTCGGGTCAGGGTGACGCGCAAGCCGACATCAGCGGCGGCGTCGGCCTGTACATCAATGGCATCGGTCAGGGTTTGTGGAAACAGGTAGTGATGATCGGCCGCCGTGGTGCAGCCAGACAACAACAGCTCGGTCAGAGCCAGACGGGTGGCCTGATGCAGCATGTCCGGCTGCAAACCGGCCCAGACGGGATAAAGAGTCTGCAGCCAGGGGAACAGCTCTTTGTTCAGGGCCGCAGGCAAGGCACGGGTAAGGGTCTGGTAAAAGTGGTGATGGGTATTGATCAGGCCCGGAATCAGCACATGACGGCTGGCGTCGAAGAGCTGGTCGTACCGCTCGGGCTGTTGCCCGGCGGCGACCACTTCGACGATCGTGCCGGACTGGATAACCAGTCCGCCACGGGCGTCTTCCGGGCTGTTGGTCTGGATCGCCAACGGGTTGGCGATCCAGAGTCGTGCAGGTGTCGTGGTGCTGTTCATGGTCAGATTAACTTTTGGCGTAGAAAGGTTTGCCGAGAGACATCGGCGCGACAAGGCGGCTACGGCTTTGGTTGCTGGACAATATCACCAGTACAACTACCGTGGCGAGGTATGGCAGGATGGCCAGCAGGTTCGGCGATACCGAGAAGCCAAGCCCCTGGAAAACCAGATGCAGAATGCTGGCCAGGCCAAACAACCAGGCACCCAGTAATACCCGCTCTGCTTTCCAGCTGGCGAAAACCACCAGCGCCAGTGCAATCCAGCCACGTCCGGCGGACATGTTTTCTGCCCACAGTGGCGTATAGGCCAGTGACAGATAGCTGCCTGCCAATCCGGCCATGGCACCACCGAAGATAATGGCCAGATAGCGGGTTTTTAAAACCGGCAGGCCAATGGCATTGGCGGAGTGCGGGTTTTCCCCAACCGCCTTCAGAATCAGGCCGGGACGGGAGTATTTGATAAACCAGTAAACGCCGCCAAACAGCACGAACGACAGGTAAACGATCAAGTCCTGGCCAAACAACATACGGCCAATAATGGGCAAGTCGGTCAACACCGGGATAAAAATCGGGTCCAGGCCATCAATCGGTTTACCAACAAAATCGGCACCGACAAAGGCGGATAGTCCGGTACCAAAAATGGTTAGTGCCAGCCCGGTAGCGACCTGGTTGGCGCTGAGCTCCATGGTGATAACGGCAAAGATTATCGACATCAACATACCGGCGACAATGGCCAGCATAAAGCCCAGCAACAGGCTGCCGGACAGCAAGGCGACGACAAAACCGACCACCGCACCCATCAGCATCATGCCTTCCTGGCCGAGGTTCAGCACACCGCTTTTTTCACAAATCAGTTCGCCCAGCGCCACAATCAACAGTGGGGTGCCGGTACGGACCATGGCATAAAGAATATTACTGATCAGATCGATATCCATGGTGTTATCCCTGTGTATTGGTGGTGGGTTGGATAGGAGCGGTGGTGGGTTGGCGACTGATCCAGCGCACACGGAAGCTGATCAATACGTCACAGGCGAGCAGGTAAAACAGCAACATGCCCTGGAACAGGCCGGTTAGTGCCAGTGGCAAGCCGAGGCTGATTTGCGCCATTTCACCACCCATATACAACAGTGCCATCAACAGTGAGGCCAACAGAATGCCGACAGGGTGCAGGCGGCCCAAAAAGGCCACAATAATGGCAGCGTAGCCATAACCGGGTGAGATATTGGGAATCAATTGTCCGATCGGGCCGGTCACTTCACTGACGCCAGCCAGCCCTGCCAGAGCACCACTGAGCATCAGCGCAAAATAGGCCAGCCGTTTTTCCTTGAAACCGGACAGTCGTGCGGCACTGGCGTCCAGCCCCATTACCTTGATCTGGAAGCCGTAAAAACTGCGGCTCATCAGTACCCAGATGGCCACGACCGCCAGCAGCGCCAGCGCCAGACCAAAGTGAATCCGGGTATCTTCAATCAGCAGTGGCAACAGCGACGAATCGGAAAACATGGCGGATTCCGGGAAGTTGTAGCCATCGGGGTCTTTTAATGGCCCGTGCACCGCCCACAGCAGAATATTGAGGGCAATGTAGTTCATCATGATGGTGGTCAGGATTTCATTGGTGTTGAACTGCACTTTCAGCAGTGCGGCAATACCGGCCCATACCAGGCCACCCAGAGCACCAAAGACCAGTACCGTCGGCAATACCCAGGCGGACTCAACGTCAATCAGTTGCAGCGCCATATAGCTGCCAAACAGACCGCCGATCAGCAGCTGGCCTTCTGCGCCGATGTTCCAGATCTGGGCCTTGAACACCACCGACAGACCAATGGCACACAAGAGGATCGGCGTGGCTTTAACGCACAGTTCGGCAATGCCATACGTATCCGAAATCGGCACGTACAATATCGTTACCAGCGCTTCCCAGGGATCAACCCCCAGCAAGGTGAACAGGATAACGCCGGTCAGCATGGTCAGAACCGCCGCCAGTACCGGCGACAAATAGGCCATCCGTTTGGAGCGCTCGCCCCGAGGTTCCAGTTTGATCATGCGTGAGTTCCCTCGGTTGCGGGCTGTACTTGGGGACTGAAGTCGCCTGCCATCATGCGGCCCAGTTCTTCAATGGAGGATTGGGGGGTGGGCTTGATCGGTGACAGCTCGCCGTCACAAATCGCACCGATGCGGTCGGAAATCAGGAACAGCTCATCAATGTCTTCCGACACCACCAGAATGGCAGCACCCTGATCCCGTAGCGTAATCAGGGCTTTGTGGATCGCCGTGGCGGCACCGATATCCACGCCCCAGGTGGGGTGGGCAGCAATCAGGATTTTGGGATCTTGCAGGATTTCCCGGCCAATAATGAATTTTTGCAAATTACCACCAGAGAGGCTGTCCGCCTGGGCGTGACGGCCTGCGGTTTTGACCTTGTAGTCCTTGATGATCTTATCTGCAAAGGCTTCGGTTTTTTGCCAGCCGACCATTCCCTGTTTGACCAGTCCGGTCAGAAAGCCGGTGAGCAAGGCGTTTTCAGTCAGGCTCATTTCCGGTACAGCGCCGCGGCCGAGGCGTTCTTCCGGGACAAAACCCAGCCCCAGCGCGCGGCGCTGGTCTGGTGGCAACAGTGCCACATCGGTTTTACCGGCGCTGCTGGTGTTAAAAAATACCGTCCCTGCTTTGCTCAACGCTTCGCCGCTGAGGCTGGCCAGCAGTTCTTCCTGACCATTACCGGCGACACCGGCGATGCCAACGATTTCCCCGGCATTGACGGTCAGGTCAAGGTTTTTCAGATGGACACCAAAGGGATCATGACTGGGCTGATCCAGCTGGGTGATTTCCAGCACGGGCTTGTCGCCCAGTACCTTCGGGTAGGTGGTGCTGACCGGAGTATCGTCCCCCACCATCATCTTGGCCATGCTGGTGGTGTCTTGTTCCGACGGAATACAGGCACCGGATACACGTCCGCCACGTAATACGGTGGCCTTGTGGCAGAGGGCTTTGACCTCGTTCAGCTTGTGGCTGATAAACAGGATTGAACAGCCTTCACTGGCGAGCTGGCGCAGGGTGACAAACAGTACCTCAACTTCTTGCGGTGTCAGTACCGAGGTCGGCTCATCGAGAATCAGCAATCGGATGTCCTGTACCAGGCAGCGGACAATCTCGACCCGCTGACGCTCACCCACCGACAGTGTGTGAATTTCACGCTCGGGGTTGATGGCCATGCCGTATTTTTCCGAAACGGTGCGGATTTTTTCGGCCAGTGGCCCCAATTCTCCGGCATCGTCTCCCAGTGCGAGGGCGATGTTTTCCGTGACGGTCAGGGTATCGAACAGGGAAAAATGCTGGAACACCATGCCAATCCCCATTTTACGGGCGTGGGCAGGGTCCTTGACTTCCAATGGCAAGCCATCCCAGAGCAGTTCACCACGATCGGGCTTGACCAGACCGTAGATCACTTTCATCAGGGTGCTTTTACCGGCGCCATTTTCTCCCAACAGGGCATGAATTTCGGCGGGCGCGATGCTCAGGTGTACGTCGTCATTAGCAATGCAGCCTGGGTACTGCTTGGTAATGCCGCGCAGGCTGAGCCTGGGGGGTACGGGTTGCTTGGGCACGGGCTGTTCCTCTATGGAGCCTGGCAAACACTGGAAAGCGTCAGGCGCTGCGGTATTGGTCTGAATATGGCTTCAAACAACGAACGGCGGACATCGCCAGAGGGTTGTTTGGGGACATATTGGCAGAGTATTCACAGGCTTGAGCGATTGACAAATATTGGCCAGGGACTCCCTTCCGGTTGCAGGTATGGTTACGAATCTTTAACGAGCCAGCAAAAAGCTGGCCAACTGGTCAGAATTTTTTTGTTATGTCGTCAGAGTGGCTGGTATAGTAAATGCTTAATATGACCGATCGGTCAGGTTTTTCGGGGCCTTGAAGCCTACTCGGGAAATTCTGCCAACAAATTCGGGGAATGTGCTGATTTAATCGTAAATTCCTTTAAAAATCATAAAGTTATAAAGTTATCTGCCGACAAGGATAGCTCACCGGAGGAAGGAACATTGATTCGCTTTTTATTCAATGATCAACTGCGCGAAGTAGATGATCTTGCTCCAGACCTGACCATCTTGGAGTATTTACGCACCGTCGAAGTGCAACGTGGAACCAAGGAAGGTTGCGCCTCCGGCGACTGCGGTGCCTGCACGGTGGTGGTGGCAGAACCGGATACGACTCAAGGCAGATTACGCTATAAAAGCGTGAATAGCTGCATTACCTTTGTGGGCAGTTTGCAGGGTAAACAGCTGATCACCGTTGAAGCACTGAAGCCCGTAGCGCCCGCCCCTGAGTCGCACACGGCGCCTGCAGACGCAGCGGGCAGCCCGGCACCCGCGCTGCATATTGCCCAGCAAGCGATGGTGGATTGCCATGGTTCCCAATGCGGTTTCTGCACCCCTGGATTTGTAATGTCATTGTTTGCGCTGGGCAAAAATGCCCCGGTGCAGACCGTCAACGAATTTGATCCGGCCAACCCGGATGCCCATACCCGCCACGAGATCGATCTGGCTCTGGGCGGCAATCTCTGCCGCTGTACCGGGTATCGGCCGATTATTGAAGCGGCCGGACAGGTGCTGGCAGGGGAGCGCCAGGACGCCTTCAGCGCGGCTGAAGCCGAGACCTGGCAGCGGCTGATAACGCTGGCAGAACAATCCCGGGCCAGCACCACCATCGACGGACTGACACAGGGCGATCGTCACTTTTTTGTTCCTACCAGCGTGCAACAACTGGTTGATTTACGCCGCCAGTACCCCGAGTCACGCCTGGTGGCCGGAGGCACCGATCTGGCACTGGAATACACCCAGCAGCTCAAGCCGCTGGACGTGCTGATCTATACCGGCCAGGTCGCTGAACTCAAGCATATCGAGGTCTCAGACAGCGCCCTGATAATCGGTGGCGGGGTGAATTACAGCGACGCCATGAGCACCATCGCGCAGCACTTGCCAGAATTCGCCACCATGATGACCCGCCTTGGTGCGTTGCAAGTACGTAATCAGGGCACGATGGCCGGCAATGTTGCCAACGCCTCACCGATCGGAGATACACCGCCGGTCTTGCTGGCGCTGGATGCCATTCTGCATATCGACAGCCCCGCCGGAGCCGAACAGATTGCCATTAACGACTTCTTCACTGGTTATCGCCAGACCTGCTTGCCAACCGGGGGCGTGATCAGCGGGATCGAGATTCCACTTGATAAACAGGACTGGCACCGTCGGGTATTCAAGGTTTCGAAGCGTCAGGAAGACGATATTTCCGCCGTACTGGCAGCGCTGATGTTCAAGGTTGAGAACGGCCAGATTTGTGCGGCCCGGCTGGCCTTTGGCGGGGTCGCCGCGACGCCGTTACGCGTACCCGCTGCCGAGCAGGCCCTGATTGGCCAGCCGCCGACTCTGGAGGGGATCCGGGCCGCGCAGGCGGTATTGCAACAAAGCCTGACGCCGCTGACCGATGTCCGTGCCAGTGCCCACTACCGCCTGCAACTGGTCCAGAACCTGTTGGCGCGGGCAGTGCTGGAATACAACCAACCTGAAACCACGCTGGAGGTCGTCGACTATGCGTAATGTGACACTTCCCGAACACAATACCGCGACAGCACAAGCGCCGACCCAGAACGGTCAGGCCGGGCTGGATATCGTTACCGGTGGTGTTGGCAAACCGTCCCGCCATGAAAGTGCCGTGGCCCACGTCAGCGGTAGCGCCCGTTATGTGGATGACATGATCGAACCGGGCAACTGCCTGCATGCCGCGGTGATCCGCAGCACCATTGCCGCTGGACAGATTACCCGGCTGGATCTTGCCGCCGTGCGCAACAGCCCGGGAGTGGTGGCGGTGATGACCGTCGAAGATGTGATCGGCCACACCGACATTGGCCCGGTGTTCCCGGGCGACCCACTGATGACCTCGACCGAGGTCAAGTTTATGGGTCAATGTATCGCCGTGGTGGCGGCAACCACCGAACTGGCCGCCCGCCGGGCGGCACAGCTGGCAGTGGTGGAATACCAGCAGCAAACCCCGCTGCTTGATCCGCGTGAGGCGCTGGCGCAGTCGCGACTGGTGCGCCCGAGCCACAGCATGAAGCGCGGAGACCTGGCGGCCGCCATGGCTACCGCAAGCCATATTCTGGAAGCCGAGCAAGCCGTGGGCGGCCAGGAGCACTTTTACCTCGAAGGCCAGGTTTCCCTGGCAATGCCAGCGGAAGACGGCGGCATGCTGGTGTACACCTCCAGCCAACACCCCAGCGAAGTCCAGAAGCTGGTGGCTGAAGTGCTGGACGTGCCGCTGAACCGCATCACGGTCGATATGCGCCGGATGGGGGGTGGTTTTGGTGGCAAGGAAAGCCAGGCCGGTCAATGGGCGTGTCTGGCTGCATTGCTGGCAACCCGTACCGGTCGTGCCGTTAAAATGCGCTTGCCGCGCCAGGACGATATGGTAATGACCGGCAAGCGTCATCCGTTTGCCAACCGCTATCGCATCGGCATCGACCCGGATGGCCAACTGCTGGCGGCAGAGCTGGAAGTGATCGGTAACTGCGGCAACTCGGCCGATTTGTCGGATGCCATTGTCGACCGCGCCATGTTCCACGCCGATAACGCCTATTATCTGCCCGCCGCCCAGATCGACGGCCACCGGGCCTTCAGCAATCAGGTATCCCACACCGCGTATCGCGGTTTTGGTGGCCCACAAGGCATGATGATTATCGAACGGGCGATGGACGATATTGCCCGCAAGGTTGGCCAGGACCCGCTGACCATTCGTAAACGTAACCTGTATGGCACCCCGGAGCACAAGCCCGACTGCACCGTGACGCCATATCACCAGACGGTTGAGCACAACAGCCTGCCAGACATTATTGAGCAGCTGGAACAGAGCAGCGATTACTGGCAGCGCCGCAGTGCCATAACCGCATGGAACAAGACCAGTCCGGTGCTGAAACGTGGTCTGGCGCTGACGCCGGTGAAGTTCGGTATTTCCTTTACCTTGCAGCATCTCAACCAGGCCGGTGCGCTGATACATATCTACACTGACGGTTCGATACAGGTAAACCACGGTGGCACCGAGATGGGCCAGGGCTTGCACACCAAGGTCGGCCAGATTGTTGCCCAGACGCTGGGTGTCAGCCTCGACAGCATTCAGGTGACCGCCACGCGTACCGACAAGGTACCGAATACCTCACCGACGGCGGCTTCCAGTGGCACCGACCTGAACGGCAAGGCGGCGCAAAATGCCGCGCTGATTCTCAAGCAGCGGCTGGTGGACTTTCTTGCCGCCGACAAGGGCGTACCGGCTGAGGCGATTGTGTTTGCCAATGGCCAGGTGTTCTGGGCTGAGGGCATGTCGATGAGTTTTGCCGAGCTGGCTGAGGCCGCTTATGTCAGTCGGGTGTCACTCTCGACCACCGGTTATTACCGCACCCCCAAAATTCACTACGACCGCCATACCGCCTCCGGTCGGCCGTTCTTTTACTTCGCCAACGGGGCGGCAGTATCAGAAGTGGTGATCGATACCCTGACCGGGGAATACAAGGTTTGTCAGGTGGATATCCTGCATGACGTCGGCCAGAGCATTAACCCGGCCATTGATCGCGGCCAGATTGAAGGCGGTTTTATCCAGGGTATGGGCTGGCTTACCACCGAAGAACTGGTCTGGCACGACGACGGCCGTTTGCTCAGTAACTCTCCTGCGACCTACAAGATTCCCGCTATTGGTGACACCCCGCCAGTGTTTAACGTCCGTCTGTTTGAACAGGCCAACAACGAAGCCACGGTGTACAACTCCAAAGCGGTGGGAGAGCCTCCGTTTATGCTGGCAATCTCGGTCTGGTCAGCACTGCGCGACGCCATCAGCAGCCTCAGTGATTACCAGCTCAGCCCTGACCTCGACACCCCGGCGACGCCGGAACGGGTACTGGATGCGGTTATGGCATTACAAGCCGGCACAGGGGATCAGCCATGAAACACTGGTCGGAATCGCTGGCGGAGTGCCAGCGCAGCGGCCAGCCCCATGTGCTGGTCACGGTAATCAGCACCGGCGGCTCTACTCCCCGAGCCGCCGGCAGCAAAATGCTGGTGCTGGCGGATAGCAGTATCGACACCATTGGTGGTGGCCAGCTGGAGTATCAGGCGCTGCAACAGGCCCGGGCGCTGTTGCAGGAAACAGAGCAACAGCAGGTTATCCGGCAGGTTTTGCTGGGAGCCGATGCCGGCCAGTGCTGTGGTGGTTACGCCACCTTGCTGTTTGAAAGTTATCCCGCCCGCGCAGCCGAACTCTGGGTGTTTGGTGCTGGTCATGTGGCCAAGGCACTGATGCAGATAGTGCAGCAGCTGCCGTTGCCAACCCGCTGGATCGATAACCGCCCGGAGCTGTTTCCGGCGGCTGACAGTCTGGCCCCCCATATTGAATGCGTGGTCGCAGACACCCCGGAAGCCTTGCTGGTCGATGCCCCCGCTGGCAGCCGGATACTGATTCTGACCCATGATCACGCGCTGGACTACCGGCTGGCCGAGACGGCCCTGCGGCTTGGCCATTGCGCTTCCATCGGGGTGATTGGCTCGGCAACCAAGGCCAACCGCTTCCGTTATCGCCTGACACACAGCGGCATGACGGAACAACAGCTGGAAATCATGCAATGCCCGGTCGGGCTGGAGGAAGTGGCTGGCAAGTTACCCATGGAAGTGGCGGTGTCGATTGCCGGGCAGCTGATTCAGCAGTACCAGACAGACCTGCAGACCGGGCAACGTCCGAACACACGGGCCACCGGTGTGCCACTGTCGACCCTCAAGCAACTGATGCGCAAGGACAAACAGACGCAGGATGTGACCGTTCTGACGCCCCTGGCACCCAATGAGGCACCGAGCAAATGAGTAAGACACTGACCCTGACCGAACTGAACAGGTTACCTGCCGCTGACGCCCGGCTGGCCTTTGCCCAGTGCTGTGTGGCCGCCCGCTGGATGGATGCCATGGTCGCCAGCCGTCCCTTTGCCTCTGTCGAGCAGCTGCATCAGGTTGCTGCCGATCACTGGCAAGGGCTGGAAGAAGCCGACTATCTGCAAGCCTTCGAAGGCCACCCAAAAATCGGTGACGTCAGCTCACTGAAACAGAAATACGCCAGCACCAAAACCCTGGCCGCCGGGGAGCAATCCCGGGTTGACGAGGCCGACGACAGCGTGATCAATGCATTGGCCAGTGGCAACCAGGCTTATGAAGACCGTTATGGATTTATTTTTATCGTCTGTGCCAGCGGCAAAAGTGCGGCCGAGATGCTGGCCTTGTTACAGGCCCGCTTGCACAACGACCGCGGGACCGAGATTCAGAATGCCGCGGATGAACAAGCCAAGATTACCCGGCTACGAATTAACAAATTACTCGGCCTGACCGACTAACCAAGACACCGAACAGGATTCAACATCATGATTACCACCCATGTACTGGATACCGCGCTGGGCAAGCCGGGTATCGCCATTCCGGTCACACTGAGTCGTCAGGAGCAGGATAGCTGGACACCCGTTAGTGCAGGGCAGACCAACGACGACGGCCGTATTCCCGGCTGGCTGGACGACAAACCGGCTCTGGCCGCGGGCGTTTACCGTATACGTTTTGAGCTTGACGACTACTTTGCCCGCCAGTCGCAGAGAGCGTTTTACCCTTTTGCGGAAATTGTTTTCCGCGTTGAAGACCCGGCGCAGCATTTTCATATTCCGCTGCTGCTGAGTCCGTTCAGTTACTCGACGTACCGGGGTTCCTGATATGAGCACAGTATTTCGTGGCTCGCTGCTGTTTTTTACCGCCGACCCGCAGTTTGCCGGAGAGGACGCCTGGCAATATATCGACGACGGGCTACTGGCCGTGGACGATGCCGGGCTGATCACTCAGGCCGGGGCGTATTCCGAGTTGCCCGGGCTTTGGGATGATGGCGCAAACGTCGTCGACTACCGTGGCAAGATTCTGATGCCGGGCTTTGTTGATTGCCATATTCATTACCCCCAAACCGAGATGATCGCCGCCTACGGTACACAACTGCTGGACTGGCTGGAGACCCATACCTTTCCGGTGGAAAGCCAGTTTGTGGATTACGACTACGGCGTCAGGATTGCCGAGCGTTTTGTCACCGAATTGCTGCGTAATGGCACCACCACCGCTCTGGTGTTTGGCACTGTGCACCCACAATCGGTAGATGCCTTTTTTACCGTGGCGCAGCAACGCCAGCTACGCATGATTGCCGGTAAGGTGATGATGGACCGGAACGCGCCGGATGCGGTGCTCGATACCGCATCCAGTAGCTATCAGGAGTCCAAAACCCTGATTGAAAAATGGCACGGCGTTGACCGTCTCAGCTACGCTGTGACGCCTCGTTTTGCCCCCACCAGTACCCCAGAGCAGCTACAGCAGGCGGGACGTTTGCTGCAGGAGTTTCCCGGTGTGTATCTGCATACGCATTTGTCGGAAAACCGCGATGAACTGGCCTGGGTCCAGAGCCTGTTTCCGGATTCTGAGCATTATCTCGATGTGTACGATCAAGCCGGGTTGTTGGGCAAACGCAGTGTCTTTGCCCACGGTATTCACCTCTGTGACGACGAGTGCCAGCGGATGGCCAACAGCGATTCGGTAATCGCCCATTGCCCATCGTCCAACCTGTTCCTGGGTTCCGGCCTGTTTGATCTGAAAAAAATGGATGCCTGCGGTATCCGGGTCGGCATTGGCTCGGATGTCGGGGGTGGGAGCAGTTTCTCTGCGTTTGATTCCCTCGCCGATGCCTACAAGATCCAGCAACTGAACCAGCACAACCTTGACCCGTTCCGGGCCTTGTATCTGGCCACGCTGGGCGGTGCCAGAGCGCTGTCGCTGGATGACAGGATCGGCAGCTTCCAGCCTGGTATGGAGGCCGATTTTATCGTGATGGACCCACACGCGACCGACTTTCTGTCTTTTCGCAGCCAGCACTGTCGCAACTTGAAAGAGCAGCTGTTTGTGCTTAACACCCTGGGCGACGATCGGGTGATTGCCGCTACTTATATTCTGGGCCAACTGGCTCATCAACGAGATTCGGATCACGTGCCTCAAGGGGAAAACTGATATGGATGCTTACATCATCGACTGGTTACATCTGCTGATACGTTTTCTGCACGTGCTGACCGCCATCGCCTGGATTGGCGCATCGTTCTATTTTGTCTGGCTGGATAACTCGCTGGAAAATCCGCCACAGTGGAAACTCGACAAAGGCATCAAGGGTGACCTGTGGGCGATTCATGGCGGTGGTTTTTACGAAGTCGCCAAGTATCGCAACGCTCCGGAAACCCTGCCCAAGACCCTGCACTGGTTCAAATGGGAAGCCTATTCCACCTGGATCACCGGCATGCTGCTGCTGATTGTGGTGTTCTACGTGGGTGCACAAAGTTATCTGATCGACAGTAACAAAGCCGATCTGAGCAGCTGGCAGGCCATTGGTATTGGCGTCAGTTCACTGCTGATCGGTTTTGCCATTTACGAAGTCGCCTGCCGTACTCCGCTGATCAAAAACGGGCTGATCTTTGGTCTGGTGATGCTGGTCTTGCTGACGGCAATGGCCTGGGCCTTGAGCCAGGTACTGGGGGATCGTGCGGCTTATATCCATGTCGGGGCATTGATCGGTACCTGTATGGCGGCCAACGTTTTTACCACCATCATGCCCTCACAACGGGCCATGGTAGCGGCGGCAGAGAAAGGGCAGTCGCCGGATCCGATATATGGCTACAAGGCCAAATTGCGCTCTACCCATAACAACTACGCCACTATTCCGGTGCTGTTTATCATGCTCAGCAACCACTTCCCGATGACCTATGGCCACGAATACGGCTGGTTGATCCTGGGAGGGCTGGCCCTGATGGGTGCCTGGGCCAGACACTTTTTCAACCTGCGCCATCACGGTGTGGTGAAACCGATGATTCTGGTGTCGGCCCTGGCTGGCTGTATGGTCATTGCCTGGGTAAGCAAGCCTTCTGAACAGAGTGTCAGTGCCGGAACCGGAGGGCCAGCGGTCACCGACGTACAGGCGTTAGGCATTGTCGGACAGCACTGTACCGCGTGTCATGCTGCCAACCCGAGCGATGATATTTTCAAGGTATCACCGGGAGGAGTGATGTTCGATAACCTCGACCAGATCAAGGCCATGAAAGACCGGATCCTGGCGCGGGCGGTGCATACCCACGATATGCCGTTTATGAACAAAAGCGGGATGACCGATGCCGAACGGGAAGTACTGGGGCGCTGGCTGGAGCAGCAATAACCGGCTTGATCCGTCTGGTACAAACTGGCACCTGTGCTTCGGCATGGGTGTCGTTGTTGCCTTGTTGTGCCTTTGTTTGTCGTCTCTGCAATGGCTTGCAACATTGGGCACTCTGTTCATTTTCCCGCTTGTTATGTTTAAAGTGACCGCCAATACCGTTCTTCAGCGAGCAAATACCCCATAATGTTGTACTCATGGGTAAAAATTATAATATATGAGTATAAAAATCCTTCTGGTTGATGATCATCAAATGTTTGTGGATGGACTCAAGAGTGTCTTGATGGGTTCGGATCTGCAGGCCGATGTTGAGTCAGTGCACAATGGTCAGGATGCCCTTAAATACTTGCGCAAGGGGGATTACGATATTGCCCTGATTGATCTGCGCTTACCCATTATTGATGGCTTTGATCTGCTGCAAGCCCTGCGGGACCAGAGCAACCTGACCCCCGTTATTATTGTTTCCGCTTCCCGAGACCCGGCAGATATCCAGCGGGCCAAACAGCTGGGAGCAATGAGCTTTATTTCAAAATCCTCTTCGGGCAAAAAAATCATCGAAACCATCCAGGATGTGCTCGATGGCAAGCTGGTGTATTGCACCGAGATCGATGCCGAACAGGATCTGGCCTCGCTGTCGGATCAACAATGGGCCTCGCTGCACAACCTGACACCACGTCAACTCGAGGTCCTGCGACTGGTGTGCAAGGGGCTTTCCAATATCGAAATCGCTGCTCAATTGAGTCTGAGTGTGGCCACCATCAAAAGCCATATCAGCGCTATTTTTATGGCGCTGGGTGCCAAAAGCCGTTCCGAATCCATCAAGAAGGCTCAACAACTTGGCCTGGACTAGACATGTTTTTCCACACCCATCCCTTTGTCGATGATGCCGAAAACAACGACAACGCGCCCAACATCAAGGTTGAAGCCGAAAAAATTCTGATCGTCCGGCGTAACACGCCGATGATTCTGATCGGCAACCTGTTCGGCAGCATGCCCTTGCTACTTATTTTCTGGGCCGACCGCCAGAGTAATTCACTACTGCTGTGGGAAAGCGCCCTGGTTGCGATCCTGGCGATTCGGCTGCTGCATTTTGGCTTGTACAAGCCGGACAAGGTCAATAGCAATAGCCAGAGACTGAGGAATTACGACCGTCAGCAAATGCTGCTGATCTTTCTGACAGGCTGTATCTGGGGTGCCGGGGGCTGGCATTTTTTTGATGGCACGGAGATCAAGAATGTCGCATTTCTGATTCTGACGTTTGTCAGCATGATTGCAGGCAGTCTGGTGTCGCTGTCATCGCGGCCAGTGTCTTACCGCTTGTTCGCCTCCCCTCTGATGCTGCCGTTATTGGGGCGCATGTTTCTGGAGGACGAATGGTTTTACGGCTGGATGGGATTTGGCGGGGTCGTTTACCTGCTGGCAACGTTCAGCTTCAGCAGTACTGTTCACCGGGTGATTGATCAGTCGATCCAGCTGAAATACGAAAACCTTGATCTGATCGAAGACCTGCAGCAGGAAACCGAGCGCGCCAATACCGCCAACCGTGAGAAGTCCCATTTTTTTGCCGCTGCCAGTCACGATTTGCGCCAGCCCCTGCAGGCGGTCAGTCTGTACAGTGAATCGCTGGCTGCTCTGGTTACTACCCCGCAGCAGCAGCAAGGGCTGGCCAATATCCAGAAGGGGGTGGCTTCCTTGCATGAGTTGCTGGATGCCTTGTTTGACGTTTCCCGTTTTGATGCCGGGGTGGTGGCAGTCAATCCGGTGGTATTTTATCTCGATGAATTATTGGCAAGGATGGAACCCCAGTTCCAGCTTGAAGCGCAGATCCGGGGCCTGGCGTTCCAGATTGGTTGTCGCCATTGTGCCGTCAGGACCGATCCGGTTTTACTGGAGCGGGTATTAACCAACTTGCTGGTGAATGCGTTCCGTTATACCGAACAGGGCAAGGTCGATATCTATTGTACCCTTGGGCCAGAAGATCACTTGCAGTTACATGTCCGGGATACCGGCATCGGTATTACCGCCGAGAATTGCCGCCGTATTTTTGATGAATTTTTTCAGGTACACAATCAGGAGCGCGACCGGCATCAAGGCCTGGGGCTGGGGTTGGCGATTGTCCGGCGGATTCTGTTGTTGCTGGAACTGCCAGTAAAGGTGCACTCGGTACTGGGTGCCGGGACGGAGTTTGTGGTAACGCTGCCGCTGGCGGAGTCGTTACCGGAAGACGCAGTGCTGGATCAGAACCGCGAATCCAGTGCTCTGAATCAGGATGTGTTCAAGGGGCTGGCGGTTATGGTGGTGGATAACGAGGCCGCCATTGTTAATGCCATGACCGATTTGCTGCAATCCTGGGGCAGTGACTGTTCCGGTTTTGTGACGACAGAGGATGCCCTGGCAGCTATCGAGCAGGGTTATCAGCCTGCGTTAATGCTGGTTGATTACCGGATGCCTGGGTCATACAGCGGTTGTGAGCTGGTACAGCGGGTTTGGCAAACCTTGCCCGGGGTTGCCGCACTGATCATCACTGGCGATACCAGTGAGGAAGTGGCCCAGGAGATTATCTGGCAACAGCTGGATTTTCTGCACAAGCCAATCAAACCGCCAAGGCTGAGAATCAAGGCATCCCGGGTGTTGGCACGGCATCAGGAACGGCTGGCCCAGCAGGAAGACTGACCTTGCCCAGTGTGACTGTTCCCGGCTCGCTGACCCCGCAACCTGTCAGAATAATATGCGTCAGGGTATCGGTTGCGGCATCAAAGTCGGCCGGGGTGAGTTCGCTTTTACCCAGGGCCGAGGCGATCTGGATATGGAAATCAGCGTAGTGTTGGGTGCTGGACCAGAGTAAAAAGATCAGATGCGCCGGGTCGATATTGGCGCTTATTTTGCCGCGTCGTTGCCATTCCCGAAACACTTCCACCCTGGATTCAAACCATTCGGCATAGCCGTTGCTAAAATAATCCTCGAGATTGGGGCCGCCGCTGATGATCTCGGTGGCGAATATTCTGGACGCCAGTGGATACTGGTAGGAAAACTCGATTTTCTTGCGGATATAGTTTGGCAACGCTTCGGCCGGGTTATCGTCGGCATTCATGGTTTTGCTGAAGGTGCCATCCCAAAGATCGATGATGTCACTCAGGACCGCCAGATACAGGCCCAGTTTGTTTTTGAAATAATAGTGAATATTGGCCTTGGGTAGCTCGGCACGATTGGCTATTTCGCGCATGCTGGCGCCTTTGAAACCGAAAGCAGCAAATTCTTGCTCGGCGGCGGCGAGGATCATTTTCTCGTTACGCTGGCGGATGTCACCGGCGGTTTTTTCATGGCCGTGGGACGTAATATTTAAAGACATGAGATTATCTGATTCTATCGAAAGTGTCGGCATTGTAGCCTGAAATGCGGCAGAGCTGAAAAAGCCGCCCAGAGGCGGCCTTATCTTAACAGTCCATGTCGTCGATATCTTCGAATCAGGACACAGTGCCAGCGGTTTTCTCTGTTGCGGTTGTCATGGTGGCTTGCGCTGCAGCGGTGGTTTTCTCTTCCGGCAGCAGGGCGCTCATGATAATTGCGGCCAGACCACCTGTGGTGATGGCAGAACCAAAGATGCTCTGCACCAGTTTGGGCATTTCAGCCAGCAGGTTAGGTGTCATGATCACGCCCAGACCCATGCCAAACGAAACTGCCATGATCAGCATTTTGCGGCGATCCAGGTGTTCGGTGGCGAGAATCTTGACCCCTGCGGCAGCCACGGTGCCAAACATCACCAGCGTAGCGCCACCCAGTACCGGCTTGGGAATATTCTGCAGTACGCCCCCAATAATCGGGAACATACCCAGAATAAACAGTACCGCACCGATGTAATAACCAATGTAGCGACTGGCAACACCGGTCAGCTGGATCACGCCATTGTTCTGGCTGAAAGTGGTGTTGGGCATGCTGTTAAACAGAGCTGCCAGCAAGGAGTTAATACCATCGGCCAGGACGCCGCCCTTGACTCGCTGGATGTAGCTCTCACCCTTGATGGGCTGATGCGACACAATGCAGTTGGCGGTCAGGTCGCCGGTGGATTCAATGGCGGTGATCAGGTAAATCAGTGCGATAGGAGCAAACGCCGTCCAGTCGAATGAGAAGCCATATTTGAACGGTACCGGAATACTGAAAGCCGGCAGACTGGCCAGGTTGTCGAAGCTGATTTTGCCCATAAATGCGGCGGCGACAAACCCGATGACCAGGCCGATTACAATAGACGACAAGCGAATCCAGCTGTTGGAAGAGCGGTTCAGCACAATAATACTCAGCAGCACCAATCCACCCAATGCCAGGTTCGCCGGGCTACCGAAATCTGGTGATTTGAAGCCACCGGCCAAATCCGTCATGCCAACCTTGATCAGGCTGACACCAATGATGGTAATAACAATCCCCGTCACCAGCGGCGTAATCACCGACTTCAGCTTGTGCAGGAACTGGCTCAGGAAAATTTCAACAAAGGCACCAAGGAAACACACGCCAAAAATCAGCGACAGAATCTCTTCTGGGCCGCCGCCCTTGCCCTTGGCAATAAAACCGGCCGCCAGTACCGAGCTTAAAAACGCAAAACTGGTTCCCTGTACACAGATCATGCCCGCACCAATACCAAATGGGCGACGTGCCTGGATCACCGTGGCAACGCCGGAGACCATCAGCGCCATACTGATCAGGTACGGAATATGTTCACCCAGCCCCAAAACACCACCGACAATCAGCGTTGGCGTGATAATACCGACAAAACTGGCCAGTACATGCTGGATGGCGGCGAAGCTGGATTCCAGAGCGCCAGGCCTGGCATCCAGTGGATACAGTAGATCATTGGATTGATGGTCGGACATGGTTATCTCCCTGAGGATGATTGCCGTCAGCCATTGGCAGAACCGGGCTGAAGGAGCAGATGTTGGTAAAGATGCATACTGTCGGAATACTTTGCTGACCAATCGGTCAAGTTGCTGAATAAAAAGCAAAAAACTGGCCAATCGGTCAGAATTGTGGGTAAAAATCATTTATTTCATTAAAAACAATCAGTTAGCAAAATATTGCCGCACCCGGCAAGAACCGCGTATCCGCAGACATACAGGCTGATCTTCCGCACTATGCCCTGAGAGAAGACACTGTCCCCAAAAGCGCACAGAAATGGGCTTTGGGCCGTGGTTTCATATGACCTCGCCGCTTTGGCTGGGGCCGCTGGCTGCGGTAATCTTGTAAGTACCAGGGCTTGCAGCATCGATGCCAGACATCTTGCCGGGCCTTTTTTTGTAACCTCCGGCCATGTCAGGTTTAGCCTGCTGACCCCAACGGAAGGACGACTATGACAACCTCTGCGGCAAACAACAGCTTGCGCGGCTATTACCCCGCCATTGCACCCTATGACAGCGGCATGCTCGACGTCGGTGATGGCCATCAGATTTATTGGGAGCGGGTGGGGACACCAGGGGCAAAACCGGCGGTGTTTCTGCATGGTGGGCCGGGTGGAGGCTGCAGTGATCACCATCGTCGGGTGTTTGATCCGGCCAAATACGACGTGCTGCTGTTCGATCAGCGTGGTTGCGGACGCTCCACCCCTCATGCGTGTCTGGAAGCCAATACCACCTGGCATCTGGTTGCTGATATCGAGCGGCTGCGAGCAACATTCGGCATTAAAACGTGGCAGGTGTTTGGTGGCAGCTGGGGATCGACCCTGGCACTGGCCTATGCTGAAACCCATCCTGAGCGGGTGTCTGAACTGGTATTACGCGGCATTTATGCGCTGACTCAAGCCGAGCTGGATTGGTACTACCAGTATGGCGTGTCGGAAATGCACCCGGAAAAATTCGAGAAATTCCAGGCCCCCATTCCGGAAGCGGAACGCAGCAATATGATGCTGGCGTATCACCAGCGCCTGACCGGCGACAACGCCGCCGAAAAAATTGCCTGCGCCAAAGCCTGGAGCCAATGGGAAGGCGGCACCGTTACCCTGCGGCCCGACGCAGATTTGGTCGATGACTTCGGCGGCGACCAGTTTGCGCTGGCTTTTGCCCGCATTGAAAATCACTTCTTTAGCAACAAAGGCTGGCTGGACGACGGCCAGCTGCTGCGTGATGCCGACAAACTCCACGGCATTCCCGGCGTTATTGTCCATGGCCGCTTTGATATGCCATGCCCATTGAAATATGCCTGGCAGCTGGCGAAGGCCTGGCCGGAGGCGGAATTACACATTGTGGAAGCCGCCGGACACGCCATGACGGAACCCGGTATTCTGGATCAGCTGATTCAGGCCACGGACCGGTTTGCCGAATAGCAGAATACGGGCGGGCCTGCGATGACGGTGCGTTGCATGCCTGGGAGCCAGCTGACAATGGATACAGGATAAACCTGAAGATGACCACTTTGACGTCAGGAAAAGCACAATGAACAACAATAATCCCACCGCGGCTAACCCGGAAGACTCTGGGGAAGAAACGCTGGTGTCAATCAGCGACGATTTCCACGCCTTTATCGCCGGTTTTAACAGCCTGACCCTGGCGACGGTTAACGCCAGCGGCGAGCCGGAAACCAGTTATGCGCCGTTTATCCAGCAGGACGGCTGTTTTTACGTCTTTCTGTCCGAGTTGGCCAGCCACACCCGGAATCTGCAAGCCAACCCGAACGTCGGTCTGTTCTGGATCGAGCCGGAAGAGCGCGCCCGTAATATCTTTGCCCGTACCCGGGCCACGGTATATGCCTGTGCCGAGGTGGTGGAACAGGCTGATCGTGGGGATGCTGACCTTGCCTCCAGTGAGCGGAACATCATTCTGGATGCCATGGCGCAACATCTCGGCCCGACCTTGCAGGTGTTACGCGGATTGGGAGACTTTCATCTGTTCCGGCTGATGCCGCAGCATGGAAGTTATATCACTGGCTTTGCCAAGGCCTATCGACTGGAGGGCGAAGGATTACGGCAAGTGGTGCATCAGGGCAAGCCCCGTGTGGATAAACAAGGGTGATTGGGCAGGTTGGATCAGTACCGTGTTCCAGTGTTGGAAGACATCTGGTGCTGCTCCAGCTGTTTGTTTTACCCGGCTGGCTACTGGTTACCTGGCGCAAACACACTGCGGTTATGCAATTTCACCGCGGATATCGTCGGCAAAATAATGCAGGTCGCAGTTTTTCTCCTCGCCGCCACGGTCAATAATCAGAAATTGCTGATTTTCTTTTTCCACCAGTAATGGAAAGTGCCAGACCCCGCGATGAAAATTCACCCCCTGAGCCCCATTGGTTCTAAACAGCGTCAGGTTGTCGGGATGGGGTGGCTCTCCCGCAGGTGCCACCAGGACCAGAAACGGCGTTTGACACAGCGGAATAAAAGCCTGGCTGGAGAGTGGGTGGCGTTCCATCATATCCACTGCAATCGGTCGTGGTCGGGGCCGCGCCCGGAAGATACTCACCAACGGTTTGCCCTGTTGCTCGGTCAGATCGAGATCTGCGAGGTTATGAAAACGGTCGGCATACCCATCGTTAATAGCAAAATGGTCGCGATCGGCGGTTTCAATCACATCACCAAAGGCCTGGAAGGCTGCTCGGGTGAGGGGGATCGGCTCAAGTGTGACGGGCATGGCAATTCCTCTGGCTAGGGGCAGGTGAATACGTCAGCTGGTCTGGCTGGCAAATATCCGGTGCAGGTCTGGGGTGCTCAGATCGCGGCTTAACTGCAACTTGAGCTGAATATGTTCCATATGATGATTCATCAGCTGGATAGCCTCGGCAGTCTGACCGGACTCAATGGCATCTACTAATGACATATGTTCTTCGTATGAGCAATGGCGGTGCTGGTGTGGTGATTCGTAGGTGGCAATGATCAGAGAGGTTTGTGATACCAGGCGCGACAGGAATCCGGCCAGTGCCTGATTGTTGGCCATCTCGGCCAACAACAGGTGAAACTCCCCAGACAACCGCAGGCCGTTGCCTTTGTCGCCGGTTTCAAAGGCACGTTGTTCCCGTGCTATCAGCTTGCGCAGCTGTTTAATCCCTTTGCTTTTGGCCGGGGATGGCGGGATGGCCAACACCAGTTTCAAGACCGCTTCTTCGACCAGTTGGCGGGCCACCAGGGTGTCGTTAGCCTGTTCGGGGGTCGGGCTGGCAACGGTCGCCCCTTTGTTCGGAATCAGCTCAATCACGCCGTCTTGTGCCAGTCGGGCCAGGGCGCGGCGGATAATCGTGCGGCTGACGCTGAATACCTCGGCCAGTGCTGCTTCGTTCAGCTTGGTGCCAGGCAGCAAACGTTGTTCGAGGATGGCTTCAAAGATGGATTGGTAAATCCGGGCATCCTGTACCCCGCGGTGGCTGGTCTGAGGCTGTTGTTCGGTGATCATGAGATGTTTTGAATTCCACTGCTGGCAAATCGCTGAGACTGGATACTAACATTTCAATAAATTGTATACAAAGATGATGGATTATAAACCAGTTATTGGCTTTTTTAGAGCAGTTTTTTGATTCTATAGTGTTTATTTACGGCTAATTAAGCTAGTCTTGATGAAAATATTGTATACAATATTTTTGATTAATGTGTTCAGTTTACACCTGTCGCAGCCACCGGCGGCGGCACTCAGGAGGCATCATGAATTCGGATTATCCCCGCGACCTGATCGGTTATGGCGACCAGCCACCCCATCCACAGTGGCCCAACAAGGCCCGCCTGGCGTTGTCGTTTGTGCTCAACTACGAAGAAGGTGGCGAGCGCTGTGTCTTGCATGGCGATAAAGAGTCCGAAGCCTTTCTGTCGGAAATGCCCGGTGCCCAGGCGTTAGCCGGGGTGCGACACATGAGCATGGAATCGATCTATGAATACGGCAGCCGGGCCGGTGTCTGGCGGGTATTGAAACTGTTTGAACAGAATAATATTCCGCTGACGATTTTTGCCGTGGCGATGGCCGCTGAGCGTCACCCTGAAGTCATCAAGGCGATGGTGGCAGCCGGTCATGAGATTTGTAGCCATGGTTACCGCTGGATCGATTATCAGTACATGGACAAGACCGAAGAGGCCGAGCACCTGCAAAAAGCCATCGAGATTCTGACCAATATTACCGGCGAACGGCCGTTAGGTTGGTACACCGGGCGTACCGGCCCCAACAGCCGCGACGTCGTGATGGAAGAAGGTGGCTTTCTGTACGACTCCGACGCGTACGACGACGACCTGCCGTATTGGGTCGATGGCCCGGAAAAACCGCATCTGGTGATTCCTTACACCCTCGACAGTAACGATATGCGGTTTGCCACTCCACAAGGATTTAACTGCGGAGAGCAGTTTTATCAGTACCTGAAAGACAGCTTTGATGTGCTGTACGCCGAAGGCGAAAGCGCACCCAAAATGCTGTCGATCGGATTGCACTGCCGCCTGATTGGCCGACCTGGCCGATTGGCATCGCTGCAGCGTTTTATTGAATACGCCAGCAGCCACGAAGACGTCTGGTTCTGCCGTCGGGTCGATATCGCCCGGCATTGGCATGAACACTTCCCTCCCCATTCCAAGTAGGCCCCAACAGCATGAATACAGAACAACTGCGTCAATACGTTAACCTCGCCAGCGCCCGCCTGGGTGCCAAAGTAATCGCCGTGACCGACGATTGGTTTGCCGCCGCCGATCGGATGCTGAACCCGGAAGAGCCGGTCTGGCAGGAAGGTGTCTATGACGACAACGGCAAATGGATGGACGGCTGGGAGTCACGCCGGAAACGCGGGCCGGGTTATGACCATGCGGTTGTGCGCCTGGGGGTGGCGGGCGTGATCAAGGCGGTGGATATCGATACCCGTTACTTTACCGGCAACTATCCGCCGTCGGCGTCTTTGGAGGGTTGTTTTTGTCCCGAAGGGGACCCGAATAACGATACGGTCTGGCAAGAGGTGCTGCCGTCGGTGTCATTGCAGGGCAACAGCCAGCATGTGCACCCGATTGCGTCCGACCAACCCTGGACGCATTTGCGCCTGAATATCTTTCCTGATGGTGGTGTGGCGCGTTTGAAGGTTTACGGTGTGCCGTACCGGGACTGGTCGACCCAGTCTGCGGATGAATCGATCGATCTTGCTGCAGCTCTTAACGGAGGGCGGGCGCTAGCGTGTAATGACCAGCACTTTGGCCATATGAGCAATCTGATTGCACCGGGCCGTGGTATCAATATGGGGGATGGCTGGGAAACGGCTCGTCGCCGTACTCCGGGTTTTGACTGGGTGATTCTGGCCCTGGGCCACAAGGGTACAATCGAGGAATTGATCATCGATACCCTGCACTTCAAGGGTAACTACCCGGATAGCTGCTCGATTCAGGCTGCCTGTGTCACCGGTGGTTCTGATGACCAGATCGAAGCACAAAGCCTGTACTGGCAGGAGCTGTTGCCATCGCAGAAATTGCAGATGAACCAGGAACATACGTTCAAGGAACAGTTGCAGGGGCTGGGAGCCGTGACACATATCCGGGTCAATATCTTCCCGGATGGTGGCATCAGCCGCGTGCGGGCATTCGGTAAAATCAGTCAGTAATAACGTCGTCAATCCCGCCCGCAAGACGTATCCACCCGGATAACTGCTCCGGGCGGATACGGGCGGACGGACTCAGCTTTCTTCCGCTCGATAGGCGTAGGTGCTGTTGAAGCAATAAATCATCCAGTCTCCGGCAGAAATCGGCTCGTATTTGGGCGTTTCGCCTTCGCTGCAGCAGTTTGGCAGGCAGCTGACGTCGGTATCAAAATCCGGTTCAACAAAAAACGGCATGGAATAACGCTCGGCTCCGGATGGACTGTATACCCGGTGTGGCGTCGATTTGTAACGGTCGTTACTCCAGCGCGCCATCATATTGCCGATGTTGATCACAAAGGTATCTGCAATCGGTGGGGCATCAACCCAGTGGCCGTTGACGTCCTGCACCTGTAAGCCGCCAATCTCATCTTGCCAAAGAATGGTAATACAGCCGTAGTCGCTGTGGGCGCCTGCGCCCATGGCTGCTTGTGCTGTCGTGTCTGGCCGTTCAGGGTAGTGTAAAAAACGCAGCACGCTGAGCGGGTGGTCGAACTTGTCGTCGAAAAACGTTTCATCCAGCTCCAGTGCGATGGCGAGGGCACTGAGAATATTTTTGCCCAGCGCCAGCATATCCCAGTAATGAGCTTCCATTTTGGCCTGAAAACCTTCAATGGCATCCGGGTATTGGTTGGGGCCATACAAGGGGCGTTCCGGGCCGATCAGGGGATGATCGGCGGGCAGGTTGAGGCCCATATCAAAGGATTCTTTCCAGTCGCCGGGATGGCTTGGATCAAGCTGTTCGGCGGCGGTTTCGCCATAACCACGGTGGTTGGCGGACAAGCGAATATTGATCTTGAGTTTTTCTGCGGCGGGGAGAGCGAAGAATTCTTCCGCCAGTTGGCGCATGTCAGCCATACGTTCACGGCTGATGGGGTGGCCGGTGATATAGAAAAAACCGCTGTGCTGGCAGGCATGGTCGATGGCGTTGGCAACCTGTACCTTGCCGTCATGGTCTTGCTGGTACAGAGGGGAGATATCAATCAGGGGAATATTCATAAGCGGAGATCCAATAAAAAAACCTGTCCGCCTCTTGTCTGGTGATAAGAGAGGACAGGTAATACCAGCTAACCGAGCGGTATTCTTTGCGGTTGGGCCTGACCGGCCATCATGGTGAAGGTGTCATGATGGCCGTTACCCGGTGTATTACTTCGGAATGTCGGCTTTGATGCCTTCAACATACCAGTTCATTTTTTCCAGATCGGCGAAGGTCATTTTGGTACCAGCCGGTACTTTCAATTCGCCCTTGTTGTCTTTCAGAGGGCCAGTGAAAGGATAAACACTGCCATCCTTGATGCCTGCGATCAGTTCTTCAGCATGAGTGACGACATCGGCAGGAATGCTTTTGTTGAAGCCAGGTACCACAATCGCGCCTTCTTTCATGCCTTCGACGTGGGCAGAAGCTGTCCAGGTGCCATCCATAACGGCTTTAACGGTATTGATGTAGTGCGGGCCCCATTCGTCAACGACCGACATCAGGTGAGCCTTAGGTCCAAACGAGGACATATCGGATGCCTGGCCAACGGCGTATTTGCCGCGACGTTCAGCAGCCTGCATGGCGGCAGGTGAATCGGTGTGCTGCAGAATGACATCCACACCCTGGTCCATCATGGCGTTGGCAGCATCCGCTTCTTTACCCGGATCGAACCAGCTGTTGACCCAGATGATTTTCAACTCGGCTTCCGGGTTGTATTTGCTCAGTGCGAGTTGCACGGTATTGATATCACGGATGACTTCCGGAATCGGGAACGAGGCAATGTAGCCGACCTTGTTGGACTTGGTGACCTGGGATGCCACGTAGCCAGCAATGTAACGGCCTTCGTAAGTGGTGGAAACGTAAGTGCCCATGTTTTTGGACGTTTTGTAACCGGTAGCGTGTTCAAACTTTACTTTGGGAAATTGTTTGGCGACTTTGAGGGTCGGGTTCATAAAGCCGAACGAGGTGGTGAAGATCAGGTCATGGCCGGTTTTGGCGAGGTTGCGAATCACACGCTCGGCGTCCGCACCTTCGGCTACGTTTTCAACGTAAGTGGTTTCAACCTTGTCACCATAATACTCTTCAACCGACAGGCGGCCCTGATCGTGCTGATAAGACCAGCCGTGGTCGCCGATTGGGCCGACATACACAAAACCAACCTTAAACGGATCAGCTGCCATCGCGGCGGGAATAGAAAGAGCAGCCATCAGGGTTCCGGCGGCCAGACCGCTGATCAGCTTGTGAAATTGACGTCGTTTCATCCGTCCTTCTCCTGTAGTGGCAAGTGACATTGCCGGTTTAAAAAAATTGACCGTTTGGACAGTATTTTAGATAAGCAAAATTCTGACCAACTGAGAGAGATAACCCGGTTTTATTTTATTCCCCGGTATTATGGGCGTTTGAGTGTGGAATATCAGGTCGTTCGGGATGCAAAAGCGCCAGGGTGGAACCGGGTTCGGTCGAGCATGCTTGGCAGTGGTGCATGGGGTTATTGATCAGGCACTCAAATGTAGCAGAGACGATCCGAGGGTGGGAAGAGGCAGGGAATAATCAGGCAAGAGGCAGGCAAGAGACAGGAAAGCGGGATGGGCTGGCGATCCCCGCTAATCCATATCGGGCCAGAGGGCCGGATTGGCGGGGATACGTACGGTGGGGCGTTACTTCAGTTTGATGGTGAAGTGCTTCTTGATCGGCTCAATGATTTTCCAATGGCCTTTGAAGTTGGCCTCCAGAGTCACGGCATCACCAGCGCCGATTTCAACCGCTTCACCGCCATCCGGGGTGATGATGGCCTTGCCTTCAATGACGTGGATAAATTCCCAGCCAGCGTATTCAGCGTAATAGGTGCCCGGGGTGGCTTCCCACCAACCGGCGATCATGGATTCATCCGGGGAGGTGTATTCAATCCAGGTTTTCATGGTGGGATTGCCTTCGACCTTGGACCAACCGGCCAGGTCGTCGGTGATTACCTCAACGGAAGGTGCAGGAATCTTGGTAACAGTCATGGTATGGGCCTCGATGGAATCTGACAAAGATGCGCATGGCGCGCAGGGATAGAACAAACGGCTTGGGCAAATCCTCTCTGCCACCGTGGTGCCAGAGAGGGCAAGCTGAGGAATTATTCTCCAGCGGCGCGCTTGATTTCTTCGGGCTTGGGTTCGTCGTTGAGGTAAGCCTCAAGGGAGTCGTCCAGGGCATACAACCACGGCGTGTGGTGAGCCGGAGACGGCGTACCGGTCATTACTGACGGGAAGGAATAATCACGGAAGGTCATGATGTCTTGCTTCTTGTGTTTCTTCCAGATCAGGAACGTCTCGTTCACCGCCGGAATATCAAAGCTCGGGTAATCGGTATCGTCGATCAGATCCTGAATATAGGCACCCTGGAACTCGTAGTTTTCCTTGTCGGTTTCCAGCTTGAGCTCGTTTTCACGCCACTGGGCACTGTGTGCTTCCATCTCTGCTTTCGATGGTAAAGGAATACGGCCCATGATGACGTCACGGGTGTACCAGGCCTGGGCATCAAACATATTGAAGCTGTACCACTGGTCTTGCATGCCGAGGTAGAACAACTTGGTGTTTTCTTCCCAGACGACGCCTTTGTAGAGACCCAGAGGCCACAGGCGGTTGTTGGTTTTCAGGCGCAGCTCTTCTGGCAGGAACGGGAACGAGTGCAGGTAACCGGTACACAGAATAATGGCATCGACCTGTTTGCTGCTGCCATCAGAAAAGAACACGGTGTTGCCTTCAACGTGGGTCATGGCCGGTTTTTCTTCCCAGTTGGCTGGCCATTTGTAACCCATCGGCGCACTGCGGTAGCAGGAAGTAATAGAGCGAGCGCCGTATTTGTAACACTGGGAACCGATGTCTTCAGCAGAGTAGCTGGAGCCAACAACAAGGATGTCCTTGTCTTTGAATTCCAGTGCATCACGGAAGTCATGAGCGTGCAGAATACGGCCGCCAAAACTTTCGAAGCCTGGATATTCCGGTACAAATGGGGTTGAGAAGTGACCGCTGGCCACTACCACAAAGTCAAAAACTTCTTCGTATACGGTGTCGTTATTGTGGTCGTGAACCGAGACAGTGAAGTTGTCGTCGGCTTTGTTGTATTCAATATGACGAACCGGGGAGTTGAAACGGATGTACTTGCGGACATCGGCTTTTTCCACTCGACCCTTGATGTAGTCCCACAGCACTTCACGTGGTGGGTAGGAGGCAATGGGTTTGCCAAAGTGTTCATCAAAGCTGTAGTCGGCAAATTCCAGTGCTTCTTTCGGGCCATTGGACCACAGATAGCGGTACATGGAGCTGGGCACGGGTTCGCCGTTCTCATCCAGACCGGTGCGCCAGGTGTAGTTCCACTGGCCGCCCCAGTCGGATTGTTTTTCGAAACAAACCAGTTCAGGGATGTCGGCACCTTTGGACTGGGCGGACTGAAAGGCTCGGAGTTGGGCCAGGCCGCTTGGGCCAGCGCCAATAATCGCAACGCGTTGAGTCATGTCTTTTCTCCTGCTACAGAAAAATTATTGTGGGGAAAAATTTATGACGATTGATGCATCAGGGGTATTCCCCCGTGAGGGTACGCAAAAGGGGTTAGGTCAGGGTTAGGTTGGGGTAAGTGACGGGCAAAAGTCGCCGTTTTGCTGTTGTAGTTGCTGATGATATTGCCTTAGTATTTTGGGCGTATTGTTATTAACAGGCGTTCAGGGTAGCAGACTGACCGTGCCAGGTAACGTCTGCAGCGGCAATACGGGTAGCCGCAGACATGACAATGGATTTGAAGAGGTATGTTGTATGAGCGATAAAATGAGTGAACCGGCACTGTATGCGTTCAAGATAGCCTTTACCTATATGCCAAAAGCCATAGAGGTTACAAAGTATGAATACGGCGATCGCTACCAGATAGTGCTGGATCAAATCGCGGCTGTCAGGGAGATATTGCTGGAAAACGGAGTGGATCCAGACGAAGTGGATGGGGAAATCAATCCGGACTCTGCGCCTAATTCAAGTTATTAAGCATCACCCGCCCACTGCCGCTTAATGGGCGGCAGTGGTTTGGAGTCGCTAGATCCCCAGTTTGTCTCGCATGTCGTAATAAAAGGCACCCATGGCAGTGTAAGGAATACGCATCAGACGGCCGCCCGGGAACGGGTATTGCGGCAAGCTGGCCATCACATCAAAACGTTCTGCCTGACCCTGAATCGCACTGGCGATCAATTCTCCGGCAAGGTGTGTCGAGGTAACGCCATGGCCGCTGTAGCCTTGAGCGTAGTAGACATTGTCGCCAATTCGACCAAATTGCGGCAACCGCATCAGCGTCAACAGGAAGTTACCGGTCCAGGCATAGTCAATCTTGACGTCTTTCAGCATCGGAAAGGTTTTCAGCATTTTGGGGCGAATCAACGCTTCCACCTTGTCAGGCTCCCGCGCGCCATAGGTGACACCACCGCCATAAATCAGTCGGCCATCACCACTGAGGCGGAAATAATCCAGCAGATAATTGCAGTCTTCAACACAGTGATCCCCCGGCAACAGCTGACGCTGCAACGCCGGACTGAGTGGTGCTGTGGTAATCACCTGGGTGCCACAGGGCATGGCTTTTTGTTGCAGCTTCGGCAGCAGGCCATTGAGATAGGCATTGCCTGCCACCATCACAAAATTGGCCGTTACCTGCCCTTGTGCGGTTTTGACCACCGCCGGGTTGCCTTGCTGGACATCAATCACTGGCGAGTCTTCAAAGAGCCGGCCCCCCATTGATTCAATCGCCGCCGCCTCACCCAGCGCCAGATTCAGCGGATGAATATGGCCACCACTATGATCCAGCAAGGCCCCGGTGTAGCGCTCGGTACCAACATATTCCTGCACCTGGTGCGCATCGAGCATCTCCATCTGTTGATGACCGTGCTGCTCCCAGAGGGCTTTTTTGGCTTCCAGTTCGCGCAGTTGTTTCGGGTTGCAGGCCGCAAAAATACCGCCGTCCTTGAGATCACACTGAATATCGTACTGCTTGACCAGACGGCGAATAATCTGCCCACCCTCAAACGCCATCTTGCCCATGGCATTGGCCGTTTTCTGGCCGTAATGCTGGGCAATAAAATCCATGTCGCGGCTATAGCTGTGAACAATCTGGCCGCCGTTACGACCGGAGGCCCCAAAGCCGATACGGCTGGCTTCCAGAACCACAACGGAAAAGCCGCGCTCAGCCAGATGTAACGCTGTCGACAGGCCGGTGTAACCCGCACCAATGACGCAGACATCAGCGGTGATATGGTCATGCAGGGCTGGACGTTGCGGCTGTGGATTGGCCGAGGCAGCATAATATGAAGAAGGATAGGTGGCTGTCATCGTAGGTCTCTCTGGGGCGGATTGAGGGGCTGGCCCGATGCTCCCAAGATAGGGCGACGGCTGTCTGGTCGCCATACCCACCGGGGGATATATCCTGCTGTTAGCCAGAGTGATTTGATAGCACCACAGGCATGGGCCGGAGCTTTCAGAGCGGTCTGGTTTGCGGCTCAGCTTCTGGCCGGACTCCCCAGCGACGATAATACGTAAGGTTTTATCAACATAAGCGATGATCTGGCTGTATTTATTGGCAGATTTCTGCACGCTATAACAACGTAAAGTCGAATAACAGGTCGAGAAACTATGAATGTGTTACTCCAAAACAGCCTGCTGGTAAAAACACAGGGACTGATTAATGGCGCATGGGTCGATGCCGACCAGCACACCACGCTGGTGGTCGATAATCCGGCAACCGGTGACGCGCTGGTCTCGGTAGCGGATATGGGCGCGGCAGAAACCTGCCGCGCCATTGATGCAGCTCATACCGCTTTACCCGGCTGGTCGGCCACCAGTGCCACCAAACGCAGCCGGATTCTGGAAGCCTGGTACGACCTGGTGGTTCAGCATGTGGATGAACTGGCGTCGATCCTGACTGCAGAACAAGGCAAACCGCTGGCAGAAGCCAAGGGCGAGGTGCTTTATGGTGCTTCCTATATCAAGTGGTTCGCAGAAGAAGCACGACGTATTTATGGTGATGTGATTCCGGCGGCACAAGCCGATCGCCGCAATATCGTGATCAAGCAACCGGTGGGGGTTGTGGCCGCCATTACACCGTGGAATTTCCCCAGCGCCATGCTGGCACGCAAAATGGCTCCGGCCTTGGCCGCGGGTTGTACCATCGTCTGCAAACCGGCAGCGGAAACCCCGCTGTCGGCATTGGCGCTGGGCGTGCTGGCGCAACAGGCCGGCGTCCCGGCCGGGGTGATCAATATGGTTGTCGGCTCCGATGCCCCCGCCATTGGGAACGAACTGACCAGTAGCCCTCTGGTGCGCAAGGTAACCTTTACCGGCTCAACCCCGGTGGGCAAGCTGCTGATGAAACAATGCGCCGATACCGTCAAGCGCACTTCCATGGAGCTGGGGGGTAATGCCCCTATTATCATCTTTGATGATGCCGATCTGGATCAGGCCATTAACGGCGCATTGATTTCCAAATTCCGCAATTCCGGTCAGACCTGCATCTGTTCCAATCGCCTGTTGGTACAGTCCGGTATTTACGACCGTTTTATCGAACGTCTGTCAGAGGCCGTGAGTGAATTCCGTCTGGGTGCCGGTCAGGATAGCAATACCACCCATGGCCCGTTGATTACCGACAAGGCCGCCCAGGGGGTGGATGAAAAAGTCAAAGACGCCGTTGCCCAAGGGGCACGGGTAGTGATTGGAGGTGCGCCTGCGGAGCAGGGAAGCCGCTTCTATCAACCGACCATTCTGGCCGATGCCACGCCGGATATGCGTGTTTTCCGCGAAGAAATCTTTGGCCCGGTTGCCCCCGTCTTCCGCTTTGAAACCGATGACGAAGCGATTGCATTGGCCAACAGCACCGAATATGGCCTGGCAGCGTATGTGTTTACCCAGAACCTGAGCCGTATCTGGCGGGTTTCAGAAGCCATTGATTTTGGCATGGTCGGTGTCAACGAAACCGCCATCAGCTCAGAAGCCATTCCTTTTGGCGGCGTGAAAGAATCCGGTCAGGGCCGCGAAGGCTCGAAATATGGGCTGGATGATTATCTCGAAACCAAACTGATCTGCCTCGGCGGGCTGTAACAGCGGATTGAAGACCCGATTGGCGACGGTTATCCAGCCGTCGCCATACCGGCGCTGGATCAGCACCAACACTGACCCGGTTATCCAACCAGGCGCAATAAACCAGGCACAACAATATACCAGCGGACGAGCCCTGCCGCAGAACTCGCCCTTATTACCCATCCATCCCGCCAAGCCGGGTGACGAATATCGAGGTTGCTATGTCTCACATGATTTACCCCACCACCAACTTCGCCGCTACCGAAACGATGAACATCGCTCGGGGTGACGGTATCTACGTGTACGACGACCAGGGCAAGCAATACCTCGAAGGTATGTCGGGATTGTGGTGCGCTTCACTGGGTTACAATAATGCCGAACTGATCGAAGCCGCTGCCAAACAGATGGAAACCCTGTCGTTTGCCCATATGTTCAGCGGCAAAACCCACGATGTCGGCATGCAGCTGGCAGACACACTGACCGCCATGGTGCCGGTCGACAATGCCCGCGTCTTTTTTGGCAGCTCCGGTTCCGATGCCAACGACACCCAGATCAAGCTGCTGCGTTACTACTTTGCTGCCATCGGCAAGCCGGAAAAACGCAAGATCATCGCCCGTGAACGTTCTTACCATGGTGTCACCGTTGCGGCCGCCTGTCTGACCGGGTTGCCCATCAACCAGGCCAACTTTGACCTGCCGGTCGAGGCCATGGGGATTCTGCGCACCGATGCACCGCATTACCTGCGCGGCAAGCTGGACGGCGAAAGCGAAAGCCAGTTTGTTGACCGTATAGTCGCCAATCTGGAAGCCATGATTGTGCGTGAAGGCCCGGAAACCATCGCTGCCTTTATTGCTGAACCGATTACCGGTGCCTCCGGCGTGATCGTACCGCCTGCCGGTTATTATGAAAAAGTACAGGCCACCCTGAACAAATACGACATCCTGTTCTGGGCCGACGAAGTGATCACCGGCTTTGGCCGTACCGGCAACGACTTTGGCTCCACCACCATGGGCATCAAGCCCGATATGATGAGCTTTGCCAAACAGCTGTCATCTGCTTATGTGCCGATTTCAGCTTCCGTGATCCGGGGTGATATGTACGAAGCCATGATCGACCCTTGCAACAAGCTGGGCGTATTTGGCCATGGCTACACCTATTCCGCCCACCCGCTGGCCTGTGCCGTGGCATTAAAAACCCTGGAAATCTATCAGCGCGACAACCTCTTTGCCAAAGCCGCAGCCACCGGTGACTACCTGCAAACCCGGCTGCGTGAATTCAACGACCACCCGTTAGTGGGCGAAGTGCGTGGTACCGGCATGATCGCTGCCATTGAAATGGTGGCGGACAAGGAAACCAAGGCTGCTTTCCCGGATGGCAAGGTTGGTTACTTTGGAGCTAACGCCTGTCAGGAGCATGGGTTGATCAGTCGCCCGGTGGCAGGGTCATCACTGGCGCTGTGTCCGCCACTGATCACGACCGAAGCCCAGATCGACGAAATCATCGACAAAATGGGCCGGGCTCTGGACGACACGCTGGCGTTTGTACAAAAACAGGGCTGAATCGTTCATCGATTCCCTTGCCTGGTTGCCAATGCTCCGGCATCTGGCAGAAGCATTTGCCTCCGCTTGCGGGGGCTTTTTTGTGGCTGCGTGGGGTATCCTGCGAAGCAGCCCACGTGTTTGTGTCCCCAACATTTGATTGTTAGCTGCCACTTATTAGTAATGGTAGCGACACGAGATAACAATAATTGCCGTATCATCCACGGCGTATACCAAACGATTGGTATCATCTATTCTGCGAGACCAGAAGCCTGAAAGGTTTTCTTTAAGGGCTTCCGGTTTTCCAATTCCATCAAACGGAGAAAGCTGAACATCGGTAATTAAGGTATTGATGCGTTTCAAGGTTTTCTTGTCTTGAGTCTGCCAATAAACGTAACTATTCCAGGCTTCATCAGTCCATGATAATAACCTGTCACTCATCAATAAGATCTCGCTGAGTCGTTTTACCCGTTTTAAACTGCGTAATTGAACGATTTAAGTGTTCGGCGTTCGCTGGTGAGCGAAGTAAATGTACAGTTTCCATAAGGCTGTTGTAGTAATCCAATGACATTACAACAGCATCTTCAGAGTCACGACGAGTGATTACAGTCGTATCCGCATCGTTAATAACATTGTCCAAGACGGCTTTTAGACCATTTCGGGCTTCAGTAAAAGAGACAATTCTCATTTTGTATCTCACTTGTACAGGATATAGCACAAGTCTAGCTTGAAGATAAATACATGTACAGAATGTTGTGCATGACTCCGTCTTGGCAGTTCACGCCCTCAGTCCGCGCGGCTTTGTAAAGATCCAGCTTTTCAGAAACGAGGTAGTGCAGGCCGTGGCTGTCGGCCCAGCTGCCGGACACCATGAAGCACCAGCACCAGCACCAGCAACAGCACCGCCAGCCAGATAGGGACATACATCCACAGATCCGCTGCAGCAAAGGGCTCACCCAACAGCAAGGCCACCACAAACAGCAACAGCGGTTCGACATAACCCAACATACCAAACAGAGCAAAAGGCAGGCGTTGCCCGGCTCCCAGATAACAAAACAGCGCCGTACTGCTGAGTAGACCAAGCCCGATCAGTACCGGCCAGGATGACGCCTCCCGCGCCACAAAAAAATCGGCATTAAAGTCCCACATAAACAATATGATCAAGGCCGGGGGCAGCATCACCAGATGCTCGATAAAAATACCACTCAGCCCTTTCAGGGCCAGCCGTTTCCTGAGCATGAAATAGGGTGGAAAACCCAGCATTACAATCAGGGATACCGGTGAAAAGTGGCCATGCAATATCAATCCGGCCAGCACCCCGGCCAGTGCCAGAGTCACCGCCAGTGCTTGTAACGGACGGATGGTTTCGTGATACAGAAAGCGCCCGATCACCACCATAAGCAGAGGCAGCAGAAAATACCCCATCGCCAGCGCCTGACCCTCACCGTTCATCGGTGCCCAGCCAAACAGCGCGAGTTGCATTGCAATCAGGCCGCTACAGAGCAAGGTCGAGAAGCCATTGCCGGGGCGGCCAAACAAACGTCGGATATCGGTCCAAACACGCTGGCTGCTGCGGCTAAACAGCACTAGCAAAGCAAAGATCAGCAGTGAAAAAATGATCCGCCAGCCGAAGACCGACGGCCCATCCAGAGGCGATAACAACACACTGTAATACGACAGCAGGCCAAACAGCACGGAGGCCGCAATGGACAGCAGAACGCCTGTAAACAACATAAAACTCCCATGCCCGCTGTCGGCAGAGGGCGTATCAGACGTTAATCATTCGTTTTGCAGCGCGTTATGGATACGCTGCATCAGATCGACAGTATTGGTGACTTCACCAAATTCGTAGGCCATCGCCGTCAGGGCAATGCGTTGTACCTCGTCTGCCGATACCTCACCAAACCCCATATCCGGATAGGGCATGGCCGCATTGGCATCGCTTAGCGCAATCATCCGGTATTCGCGGTGAACACCATCCCGCATGGTCGTTTCACAGCAGACATTGGTCACCGTGCCGCAGACAATCAGGGTATCGATGTCTTTCATCCGCAGGATCATGTCGAGATCGGTGTTATGAAAACCACTGTAAAACAACTTGTCGACGACAATGTCACCGTCTTGTGGCTGCAGCTCATCGATCACTTCAATGGCCGGGTTGGAACGCGCAAACTGGGCATCGGCATCTGGATACAAGTCGCGGAAACGCCCGGTGTCAGAGCCATCTCCCCGCACTACATGGCGTAAATAAATTACTGGCATGGCCGCGGCACGCATGTATTCGGACAGGCGTTTGATGGGCGCAATAATGGCCCTGCTTGACGGCACAAACAAGGCACCGTCCTGCTCGCAAAAAATCTTTTGCATATCAACAATAATCAGCGCTGTGCGCCGGGGGTTAATGGCCCATTCAACTTTTTTCAACATGGTTCGCTGACCTCTTTCTATATCACTGATTACTGGTATTCGGCATTGCAGCCATGTTTACCACGACGGCGATGGCTACCATGACATGAAACGGATCAGGGTTGGCATCCGCTTTGACAGCAAGGGCGTACTAACCGGCCATCTCTGGGGGCTGATCCGCGCTGGTGATACGGTAAGGCAGGGTGTGTGGCAAGGCGGGGTGTGCAGGCGTGTTAGCAGACCGCCTGCGGGTTCTGGTGGTGGCATAATGGCGGCAGGGAAGGTGATGCCGTGACCGCGGCCGAACCTCGCATCAATCCTCCGCTGCCAGGCAGGAGTGATCGTATCGGAATGCTCGCAGGGCATCACACCGGACAACCCTGCGGATGTTGGTCAACTCAATGCTTGATCATTACATGACGGACGGTGGTGTAGTCTTCCAGGCCGTACATCGACATATCCTTGCCATAACCCGACATTTTCATGCCGCCATGGGGCATTTCGCTGGTCAGCATAAAATGGGTATTGACCCAGGTGCAGCCGTATTGCAAGCGGGCGCTGAGGCGGGCTGCACGACCGGTGTCAGCGGTCCAGAGGGATGAGGCGAGGCCGTAATCGGAGTCGTTGGCCCAGGCCAGAGCCTGGGCTTCGGTGTCGAATTCGGTGATCGAGACCACCGGGCCAAAGACTTCACGGCGGACGATTTCATCTTCCTGCCGGGCACCAACAATCAGGGTCGGCTCGTAGAAATAGCCTGCGCGATCGGCAATCTTGCCACCGGTGGCGATGGTGATATGCGGTTGTTCGCGGGCGCGATCCACAAAACCGGCCACCCGTTCGAGGTGAGCCTGGGAAACCAGCGGCCCCATTTCCGTGCCGTCTTCGTACTGGCTGCCGATTTTGATGGTGGAGACGGCCGCGGTCAGTTTATCGACCAGCTGCTGGTACACACCTTTCTGGGCGTAGATGCGACAGGCGGCGGTGCAGTCCTGTCCGGCGTTGTAGTAGCCGAAGGCCCGCAAACCTTCGACGGCGTCGTCGATATCCGCGTCATCAAAAATCAGTACCGGTGCCTTGCCACCCAGTTCCATATGGGTGCGTTTCATATCTTCGGTGCTGGATTGCACGATTTTCTGGCCGGTGGCGATCGAGCCGGTCAGCGACACCATACGCACTCCCGGGTGAGTGGTCAGCGTGGCTCCGACGCTGGCACCGCCGCCAAACACCGTGTTGACGACGCCCGCCGGGAAAATCTCCTGCATGATTTCACCCAGCTTGAGAGTGGTCAGCGGGGTTAGCTCCGATGGCTTGAGTACCACACAGTTACCGGCGGCGAGCGCGGGTGCCAGCTTCCAGGAAGCCATCATCAAGGGGTAATTCCAGGGCGCGATGGAAGCCACAACACCGAGCGGATCACGGCGAATCATGGAAGTAAAACCGGGCAGGTATTCGGCCGCTGCGGAACCACTGAGACAACGGGAGGCACCGGCAAAAAAGCGGAAGACATCCGCAACAGCCGGGATTTCGTCGTCCTGCATGGCGGCAAAGGGTTTGCCGGTGTCGTTACATTCGAGGCGGGCAAGCTCTTCGCCCATGGCTTCAATACGATCGGCCAATTGCAGCAGCAGGTAAGCGCGGTCTTTGGGCGCTTGCTGGCTCCAGCTGTCGAAAGCGTCATCAGCGGCACTGACGGCGGTGTTGACCTGGGCGTCGGTGGCTTCGGCAATCCGGCACAGTACCTCGCCAGTGGCCGGATTAAATACTTCCAGTTGCTTGCCTTCGCCAGCAATCAGTTCGCCGTTGATCAGCATTTTATTAATCATGGTAGTGGGCATGGTAGTGGGCCTCTTGGTTCAGACGATAGGTCGGACAGGTGTCAGATAAAGTGGATAGGTCAGTGCTCATGAAAGATTGCCTCGTTATTTGCCGCTACCGGCAACGTCATCGCCACCCTTGGTAAGGAGGTAAGCCAGAAAAACCGGCACCATGGTGGCGAGCATTACCATCAGGGCAACCACGTTGGTGACTGGCACATCCCGTGGTCGGGTCAGCTGGTTCAGCAGCCAGATCGGCAGAGGTTTTTCGTGACCGGCAGTAAAGGTGGTAACAATCAGTTCATCAAACGACAGCGCAAACGCCAGCATGCCCCCGGCCAGCATGGCGGTGCCCAGATTTGGCAACAGGATATAGCGAAAGGTCTGCCAGCCATCCGCGCCAAGATCCATCGAGGCTTCGATCAGGCTGCCGGAAGTGCGCCGAAAACGCGCCACCACATTGTTGTAAACAATCACCACACAAAAGGTGGCATGGCCGACAACAATGGTAAGGATACCGGGCTGGATATCCATGGCCTGGAATGCCTGCAACAGTGCCAGACCGGTGATAATACCGGGCAGGGCAATGGGCAGAATCAACATCAGGGTGATGCTGTCTTTACCGAAAAACGAACGGCGATACATGGCCGCCGCTGCCAGCGTGCCCAGCACCATGGCAATCGCAGTGGCAAGGCTGGCAATTTTCAGCGACAGGCCAATCGACTCCAGCACATCAGCCCGTCCGAAAGCGACGCTGAACCAGTGCAGGGTAAATCCCTTGGGTGGGAAGCTGAAAGCCGACTCCTCGGTGTTAAAGGCATACATCGCAATAATCACAATGGGGAAGTGCAGGAACACCAGACCGCCCCAGGCGGCGCATTTCAGCCACACACTGGCGTGTTGATCAGAGTGCATCAAAAGCTCCCATACGTTTCACAATCGACAGATAAATCGCAATCAGCACAATCGGCACCAGCGTAAACGCGGCGGCCATTGGCATGTTGCCAATCGACCCTTGTTGTACGTACACCATACTGCCAAGGAACAGGCCCGGCGGTCCCACCAGCTGCGGCACAATGTAATCCCCCAGAGTCAGAGAAAAGGTAAAGATGGAACCGGCGGCAATCCCCGGGACCGACAACGGCAGAATAACGTGGCGGAAGGTTTTGAACGGAGTAGCGCCGAGGTCGGAAGAGGCCTGCAACAGCGACGGTGGCAGGCGTTCCAGCGATGCCTGAATCGGCAGAATCATAAAAGGCAACCAGATGTAGGTGAACACCAGAAAACGCCCGAGACTGGAAGTCGATAGCGTATTGCCTCCCACACCGGGAAGCGCCAGTAGCGCATCCAGCAACGGTGTCAGACCGAGCAGATGAACAAACCACTGCGACACCCCTTCCTGTGCCAGCAGCAGCGTCCAGGCATAAGCCTTGACGATGTAACTGGTCCACATCGGCAGCATCACGGCAAGATAGAAAAAGGCCTTGATACGACCACTGGCGTAACGCGCCATATAATACGCCACCGGGAAAGCCAATATCGCACTGAATGCCGAGACCGCCAGAGCCATCAGCAGGGTACGCAGGATGATGTCGAAGTTGGCGGGATCAAACAGCCGGGCATAGTTTTCCAGCGTCAGGGTATGGTTCACCAGCATGGTGAAGTCGTCGAAGGTGTACAGCCCTTGCCATAACAGCGCCAGCAGCGAGGCAATATACACCGAGCCAAACCACAGCAGCGGCGGTAGCAGCAGTAAGGCCAGCAGCAGATTGGGGCGACGATAAAGCCGATCCGCCGCCCGATACAGCAGCCCGGATGGCGGCGTGAAAACAGGGCTGTTGTCAGCCGCTGGCAGTGACGATCTTGAAGTCATGTCAGACACTCGCGTTATCCCGCAAAGACACCATGGCCTGACGGCTCCAGCTGACCTGAACCGATTGCCCCGGCAACCGTGCGGTGTGGTTCGACAACAGGCTGTTGGCCTCGGAGGCGGCGATGCTGACACCGGGTTCCAGCTCCACTTCAATACGGGTGTTTGAGCCCTGATATTGCACGTCTTTAATCACCCCGGGCAGGTTGATGAGCTCGGTGGATGCCGTGTCCGATGGAACAGCGGAGCCGGAGTGTCTGATCGAAATATATTCCGGTCGAATCGCCAGCGCGGCGGATTTTCCCGACAATTGCTGCGCCAGTGCACCGTGCAAGACATTGGAAGAACCGACAAAACCGGCCACAAACGCCGTTTGCGGCTGGTTGTACAGGTTGCGGGGTGAATCCAGTTGCTCAATCCGGCCCTGGTTAAACACCGCCACGCGATCCGACATCGACAGCGCCTCGGTCTGGTCGTGGGTAACAAACACAAAAGTGATACCGAGCTGGCGCTGCAGCCGTTTCAGTTCCCCTTGCATTTGCTCGCGTAATTTCAGATCCAGTGCCCCCAGCGGCTCGTCCAGCAGCAGCACCCTGGGGCGATTGACCAATGCCCGGGCCAATGCAATCCGCTGACGCTGACCACCAGACAGTTGCGCCGGCTTGCGTTGGCCATACTGCCCCAGCGCCACCATATCCAGCGCTTCGGCGGCGCGATGCTGGCGCTCTTTTTTATTGACGCCCTTGACCATCAGCCCATAGGCAATGTTGTCGAGCACGTTCATATGGGGAAACAGGGCGTAGTCCTGAAACACCGTATTGACGTTACGCTGGTACGGCGGAAGCCCGGTAGCGTCGCGGCCATGAATGATGACATGGCCATCGTCCGGTTGCTCGAACCCGGCAATCAGCCGCAGGCAGGTGGTTTTGCCGGAACCCGAAGGCCCCAGCATGGAAAAAAACTCGCCTTCTGCAATTTTCAGCGAGACCTGATCAACTGCCCGGACATCGCCGAAGCAGCGGCTGGTTTGGCAAAACTCAACAGCGGTATTCATAAAATATATCGTGTCCTGTGAACGCATTGCCGGGCCAGCAGGCCCGGCAGTCAACCTGTATTCATACGGCGCTTGTACTGCGCAGACTCAGCGGCCGCCCATAATGGCGATGTAATCCCGGGTCCAGCGGCTGTAGGAAACACAGCTGCCCTGACTGCTGCAGTTGGAGGTTGGCGTTTTCCAGAAAAACACTTGGTCGAAGTTGTCCATCCCATTGGTTGTGCAACCTTCGGCACCCAGCAGTGCATTGTTATCACAGGCGGCGGGCACTGCCGGAACGGAACCAAACCAGGACGCCAGGTCACCTTGCAACTTGGGGGTGATCGACCAGTTGAGCCACTCGTAAGCACAGTTCGGATGGGCCGCATCCGTAGCCAACATAGTGGTGTCAGCCCAGCCAGTTACCCCTTCCTGCGGAAACGCCGTGGCTACCGGGGCACCTTCTGCGATCAGGATATTGGCCATAAAAGGCCAGCTGCTGGAGGCCACAACGCCTTCGTTCTTGAAATCGCTCATCTGCACGTTGTAGTCGTGCCAGTAACGATGGATCAGGCTGTGTTGCGCGCGTAATAGCTCCAGTACCGCGCTGTACTGGGTTTCGTTCAGTTCGTACGGGTCCTTGATACCCAGTTCCGGGCGGGCAGACTTCAGGTACAGCGCGGCATCGGCCAGATAGATGGCACCGTCATAGGCCTGCACCCGACCCTTGTTGGACTGGCCATCGGGCAGGGTTGTGGCTTCAAACACCACACTCCAGCTGTCCGGTGCCTGTTTGAATACATCGGTGTTGTACATCATCAGGTTGGGACCCCACTGGAAGGGCACGCCGTAGTGTTTGCCATCAAGGGTAAACCAGGGCGCGTTTTGCAGCCGTGGGTCGATACTGCTCCAGGCCTTGATCTTGCCGGTGTCGATTGGTTGTACCCGCTTGCCGTAAATCAGTCGTAACGAAGCATCACCGGATGCCGTTACCAGATCGTAACCGCCCTTGGCCATCAGGCTGACCATTTCGTCCGAGGTCGCTGCGGTTTTGACATTGACGGAACAACCGGTGGACTGCTCAAAGCCGCTGACCCAGTCATAGGCGGGGTCGGTATCGCCGCGTTCAATGTAGCCGGGCCAGGCGATAATATCGACGCGGCCTTCTCCCTGGGAGCCAGCCAGCGCAGTCAGTGCGCTGCCAGCCAACAAGGTGCTGAGTATCAGATGACGTGTTGCCATGGGGTTTTCCTCTGCCTGAACGTATGGAAGGCTTGCGCCGGTTTAGCGTCGTGTCCCGAGCGCCGCTACGGATGGCGGAAGCTGTGGAACGGGATGCAACGAGAGCCTCAGGCTAAAGCGAGGGGTTTATCTGGCTCCAATTGTTAATTAAGAAAGAAGCCTTCTGAAAAAACGATAGCTACGAAAAACTTAGCAGTGGTATATCCAAAACAGATTGTTAATACTGGCGTAAGCCCCGGTATTTACAGGAAAACCCTTGTCTGGCGCAGATGACGGACGGACGTTAGTCACCGCCATCAGGACCCGGCAGCTACCGCGGGTGTGAGTGACATTGCTAACAATGAATATATGCCAGGAAGACATGTACAGAAAATATGCCCAACACAACCATGACCGCCCTTGGACAACACCTCGCGGAGCACCTGTTTTACCATGATGAGCCTGCGCCAGATCCGATACTTTATAGCCATTGCCGAAACCGGGTCGGTATCGGCGGCGGCCCAGGCGGTGCCGATTTCCCAGTCGACCCTCACCACCGCCATCAAACAGCTGGAAGATGACCTCGGCGTCACCCTGTTTAGTCGGCACGCCAAGGGCATGGAGCTGACGCACCAGGGCCACCAGTTTTTGCGTCAGGCACATCTGGTGCTGGCATCGGTAGACAACGCCCGGCGCAGCCTGCAACAAAGTACCGAAACCGTAACCGGTGAATTGACCATCGGCGTGACCAGTCTGGTTGCCGGATATTATCTGGCTGATCTGCTGGCGCGTTTCCAGCGCATTTATCACCGCGTCAAGTTACGGGTGGTTGAAGATGACCGGGACTATATCGAGCATCTGTTAGTCAGTGGTGAGATCGATGTCGGGGTGTTGATCCTGTCGAATCTCAAATACCTCAGCGCCCTGAATACCGAAGTACTGACCTTTTCCCATTACCGTCTCTGGTTACCACCCGATCACGAACTGCTGCAGCTCGACAGTATTGGCTTCAAGGATTTACTGCATGAGCCGCTGATTCTGCTTAACGTCGATGAGATGGAACAACGTATTCGTAACCTCTGGGCGCAGGCCGACAGCAAGCCCACCGTCAGCCTGCGCAGCGCCTCGGTAGAAGCGGTGCGCAGTCTGGTATCTGCGGGTATGGGAGTGGCGCTGATGCCTGATATGACCTACCGGCCGTGGTCAGTCGAAGGTGATACCGTCGAGGCCCGTCGTATCACCGAAGTATCAGAAACCCTCGATATCGGACTGGCCTGGCGGCGCGGAGGTGCCCGTAATCCACTGATTGACCTGTTCCTGCCAGTGGCCCGGGAATCCCTGCCGGTACGCCATAACCACGCCAACAGCTGACGACCAGCCGGGAGAGAAGCCATGAATGCCAACAAGCTGCCGACCAATATCCTGATACAGGGCCAGCGTATGGCCGGAGATGGAGAGGCTGAAGCCGTCATCAACCCGCGTAGCGGTGAGTTATTGATCAACTTGCCACAGGCATCTGCCGAGCAGGTTGATGCTGCTGTAGCCGCTGCCCGTCAGGCCGCCAGGATATGGCGCCAGACCAGTCCCGGCGAACGGGCGGCCATGTTGCTGGCCATCGCCGCCGGTATCGATGCCCGCGCCACGGAACTGGTGCAACTGGAAGCGCTGAATTGTGGCAAACCCTTGCATCAGGTGGCCGAAGACGACGTACTGGCCACTGCCGATGTGTTCCGCTTTTTTGCCGCGGCGGTACGTTGCCAGTCCGCCCCGGCTGCCGGTGAATACCTGCCCGGCCACACCAGCATGATTCGCCGTGACCCGATTGGTGTGGTGGCGGCCATCGCCCCCTGGAACTACCCGCTGATGATGGCCGCCTGGAAAATTGCCCCGGTGATCGCCGCAGGCAACACCATGGTATTCAAACCGTCGGAACAAACGCCACTGACGGCGCTGGTTCTGGCCGATATTCTGGATGCGGTACTGCCGCCCGGTGTCGTCAATATAGTGTTGGGGCGCGGCGACAGCGTCGGCAGCCAGCTGATCAACCACCGACATGTCCGCATGGTATCTCTGACCGGTGATATCTCTACCGGACAAAAAGTCTTGCAGGCGGCGCGGCGCTCAATCAAACGCACGCATCTGGAACTGGGCGGCAAAGCCCCGGTGATTGTACTGGCAGACGCCAACCTCGATGCGGTGGTTGAAGGGGTGGGGCGCTATGGCTACTACAACGCCGGGCAAGACTGCACCGCCGCTTGCCATATTTACGCTGACGCCCGTATTTATCAGCCGCTGATTGCAGCACTGGCAGAGAAAGTCGCCTCGCTGACCTTTAACCAGGCCGACGACCGTTGCAATGATCTTGGCCCGCTGATCAGCCAGCGCCAGCGCAACAGCGTCGCCAGTTTTGTCGAACGGGCGCTCGAACAACCCCATATCCAGCTGCTGGCAGGTGGACAGATACCCGAAGGCCTCGGCTTTTATTACCAGCCGACCTTGCTGGCCGGTGCTCGCCACGACGATGAAATAGTCCGCCGGGAAGTCTTCGGCCCAGTGGTCTCCGTCACCTCTTGCCCAACCACACAACAAGCCATCGACTGGGCCAACGATTCCGAATACGCCCTGGCCTCATCGGTCTGGTCCGGGCATATCGGCCGCGCCATGGCCACCGCCAGTCAGCTCGAATACGGCACCACCTGGATCAATAACCACTTTATACTCCCCAGCGAAATGCCCCACGGCGGCCTGAAAAGCTCCGGTTATGGCAAAGACCTCTCCGCCAGCGCACTGGAAGAGTTTTCCGTGGCCCGCCATATCATGCTGAGTCATCGGTCGTGATGGATGGGTTGGCTACTCTGCGACAAACCGTGTGGTGACGGCAAGAGGGTTGGTATATTGGCAACACCCGGGACGACACAAACCGTGCCTGATGCCAGCGTGCATAGCTAGAAACACCCCCACGGGCGTGGGGACGACTGAAGATAGTCGCCCGTCACACTTTAGTCGATGGAAACACCCCCACGGGCGTGGGGACGACCACTAAACTGCCAAATAACCTGAGAGTTGGCGGGAAACACCCCCACGGGCGTGGGGACGACGCCGCGCCTATCGTAGCGGCGACCGATCGTTCGGAAACACCCCCACGGGCGTGGGGACGACCTGATCTGCTAACTCCAAAGCTGGCCAAGTTAAGAAACACCCCCACGGGCGTGGGGACGACATACCGATTGGCGGTGATGTTTATGCTGATCTGGAAACACCCCCACGGGCGTGGGGACGACGGTCTGTGATGGATAACGTCAAGCGCATCAATGGAAACACCCCCACGGGCGTGGGGACGACTCCATGAGCTGATAACATGAAAAAGGTACAAGAGAAACACCCCCACGGGCGTGGGGACGACGGGTATGGCATGACAGCAATCAGGCTATCTATGGAAACACCCCCACGGGCGTGGGGACGACTGAACAACACCATCAAAATTGACGACCGGGAAAGAAACACCCCCACGGGCGTGGGGACGACTTTTCTGGTTGGCGGTGGTGAGCGGGTAAATGAGAAACACCCCCACGGGCGTGGGGACGACTCGTCTTGGAAATCACACGCGCCGCGCCAGTAGGAAACACCCCCACGGGCGTGGGGACGACCTGCGCGCTCCTCTGGCGTCACCGCCTGGCCGGGAAACACCCCCACGGGCGTGGGGACGACCGGTACTTTCACGCCGCCAGAGTAGCCACCATAGAAACACCCCCACGGGCGTGGGGACGACAAGTGATTACCGGATGCGCCTCTACTGCCTATAGAAACACCCCCACGGGCGTGGGGACGACGAATTATGCCGATGCGGTACACTCTGGAATCTGGAAACACCCCCACGGGCGTGGGGACGACTTGATGCTTGACGCCCAAGTCAAGGCGCACGAGGAAACACCCCCACGGGCGTGGGGACGACGCACCGGAGGCGATCAGGTCGGCGAATAGGTTGGAAACACCCCCACGGGCGTGGGGACGACTGTCCGTGATTTCCATCTGTTCTGATGTGCTCAGAAACACCCCCACGGGCGTGGGGACGACTTCAGTCGAAATATGAGATCAATCAGGGTATAAGAAACACCCCCACGGGCGTGGGGACGACCATGGCTGTCCGACATGACCAACGAAATGGATGGAAACACCCCCACGGGCGTGGGGACGACTGAGAAAATATCAGCCCTGGAGGAGATTGAGGAGAAACACCCCCACGGGCGTGGGGACGACCTGGGTACTGCCAACTTTGCAACCGCCTGTCTGGAAACACCCCCACGGGCGTGGGGACGACACCTGATGAGCCGCGCAGACGCTCACAGGGTAAGAAACACCCCCACGGGCGTGGGGACGACATTGCCAGTCTGTACGAGTCACTTCCACGGTAAGAAACACCCCCACGGGCGTGGGGACGACGTGGTCTTGGGAAAAATGCCGAATCATGGAATAGAAACACCCCCACGGGCGTGGGGACGACTGTATGAGAGAGGCCGGGTACTACTGGGTGAGGGAAACACCCCCACGGGCGTGGGGACGACCTGAGTTCTGGGAGCAACAGCAACAGGCAGGGAGAAACACCCCCACGGGCGTGGGGACGACCTGAGTTCTGGGAGCAACAGCAACAGGCAGGGAGAAACACCCCCACGGG
>NZ_JAUYWA010000049.1 GCF_030689025.1 Oceanobacter sp. 1_MG-2023 | reverse complement strand
GTGGGGCCTGTATTTACCTCCGGGACTCTGGCGGATGCCATTGACGAAAATTCTGGTGCCAGCTCGGTTATTTACACCGCGACCACGGACGACGCGGCAGCGGTTTATTCGTTGTCTGGTACAGATGCGTCACTGTTCAGCATCAACTCAGCCACCGGCGAAGTGACGTTATTGGCGGATGCCGATTACGAAACAAAAGCTAGTTACAGCTTTACCGTCACCGCTACTGATGTGGCGGGTAACTTTACCGATCAAACCGTCACGCTGGCGGTCAATGACCTGGATGAAGTGGCACCAAGCATTACATCTGGCGCTATCGCCACTGCGATCGACGAAAATAGCGGTGCCAGTACTGTGGTGTATACCGCCATTGCGGATGACTCTGCCGATATTTCTGATGGTGTGGTTTTCTCGCTCTCAGGCGACGATGCGGCGGATTTCAGCATCAACTCAGCCACCGGCGAAGTTACTTTGTTGGCGGATGCCGATTACGAAAGTAAATCCAGCTATAACTTTGTCGTGATCGCCACCGATGGTGCTGGTTTACAAGATAGCCAAGCCGTGACACTGGATGTGAATGATCTGGATGAAGTGGCACCGGCATTTATATCTGGTTCAACAGCGACCGCCATTGACGAAAACTCTGGTGAAAACACGGTGATTTACACCGCAGCGACGGATGATGCGACGGCGGTTTATAGCCTCTCGGGAGCCGATGCAGGGCTGTTCAGCATTAATTCAGCCACCGGCGAAGTGACGTTATTGGCGGATGCCAATTACGAGACCAAGTCCAGCTACAGCTTTACTGTCACCGCTACCGATGGGGCCGGTAACTACAGCGACCAAGCCGTGACGCTGGCGGTCAATAACCTGGATGAAGCAGCGCCAAGCATTACGTCTGGCGCTACGGCTACCGCGATCGATGAAAACAGCGGTGCCGGCAGTGTGATTTATACCGCCACTGCTGATGACTCTGCTGATATTTCTGATGGCGTGAGTTTCGGTCTGTCGGGTGCAGATGCTGCGTATTTCTCGATTGATACCAGCAGTGGCGAAGTTACTTTGTTGGCCGATGCGGACTATGAGATCAAATCCAGCTACAGCTTTACTGTTACAGCCACCGACGGCGCGGGTTTACAAAATAGCCAAGCCGTGACGCTGGATGTGAATGATCTGGATGAAGTGGCACCGGCATTTACATCCGGTTCAACAGCGACCGCCATTGACGAAAACTCTGGTGAAAACACGGTGATTTACACCGCAGCGACGGATGATGCGACGGCGGTTTATAGCCTCTTGGGAGCCGATGCAGGGCTGTTCAGCATTAATTCAGCCACCGGCGAAGTTACCTTATTGGCCGACGCTGATTACGAGACCAAGTCCAGTTATAGCTTTACTGTCACCGCTACCGATGGAGCCGGTAACCACACGGACCAAACCGTGACGCTGGCGGTCAATAACCTGGATGAAGTCGCACCGACGATTACTTCTGGCGCTATCGCCACTGCGATCGATGAAAACAGCGGTGCGGGTAGTGTGATTTATACCGTCACTGCGGATGACTCTGCTGATATTTCTGATGGCGTGAGTTTCGGTCTGTCGGGTACAGATGCCGCGTACTTCAGCATCAACTCAGCCACCGGTGAAGTCACCTTATTGGCGGATGCGGATTACGAAAGCAAGTCCAGTTACAGCTTTACCGTCACCGCCGCCGATGGCGCGGGTTTACAAGATAGCCAGTCCGTCACCCTGGCGGTCAATAACCTCGATGAAGCAGCACCGACGATTACCTCTGGTGATACCGCGACTGCCATCGATGAAAACAGCGGTGCCGGGCAGGTGGTGTATACCGCGGCGGCCGATGATTCCGCAGATATCTCCGATGGAGTAACGTTTAGCCTTGGCGGCACTGATGCGGCTTACTTCACCATTGGTATCAATACCGGCGAAGTGACTTTGTTGGCTGATGCCGATTACGAGACCAAGTCCAGCTACAGCTTTACTGTCACCGCTACCGATGGGGCGGGTAACCACACCGATCAAACTGTTACCCTGGCAGTGAATAACCTGGATGAAGTGGGGCCTGTATTTACCTCCGGTACGTTGGCGGATGTCATTGATGAGAACTCCGGTGAGAACGCGGTGATTTACACCGCAGCGACGGATGATGCGACGGCGGTTTATAACCTCTCGGGGGGTGATGCAGGGCTATTCAGCATTAATTCAGCCACCGGCGAAGTGACGTTATTGGCTGATGCCAATTACGAGGCCAAGTCCAGCTACAGCTTTACTGTCACAGCGACAGATGGCGCCGGTAACCACACGGACCAAGCCGTTACCCTGGTGGTTAATAACCTAGATGAAGCAGCGCCAAGCATTACATCTGGTGCTACGGCCACCTCGATCGATGAAAACAGCGGTGCGGGCAGTGTGATTTATACCGCCACTGCGGATGACTCTGCTGATATTTCTGATGGCGTGAGTTTCGGTCTGTCGGGTGCAGATGCTACGTACTTCTCGATTGATACCAGCAGTGGCGAAGTTACTTTGTTGGCGGATGCCGATTACGAAAGTAAATCCAGCTATAACTTTGTCGTGATCGCCACCGATGGTGCTGGTTTACAAGATAGCCAAGCCGTGACGCTGGATGTGAATGATCTGGATGAAGTGGCACCGGCATTTACATCCGGTTCAACAGCGACTGCCATTGACGAAAACTCTGGTGAAAACACGGTGATTTACACCGCAGCGACGGATGATGCGACGGCGGTTTATAGCCTCTCGGGAGCCGATGCAGGGCTGTTCAGCATTAATTCAGCCACCGGCGAAGTGATGTTATTGGCTGATGCCAATTACGAGACCAAGTCCAGCTACAGCTTTACTGTCACCGCCACCGATGGAGCCGGTAACTTTACTAATCAGGCCGTTACCCTGGCGGTTAATAACCTGGATGAAGCAGCGCCAAGCATTACGTCTGGCGCGACGGCTACTGCAATCGATGAAAACTCAGGTGCCGGGCAAGTGGTGTATACCACGACGGCCGATGATTCCGCGGATATTTCTGGAGGTGTGACTTTCTCGCTCTCTGGCGACGATGCCGCGTATTTCAGCATCAACTCCGCCACCGGCGAAGTTGCTTTGTTGGCGGATGCGGATTATGAGAGCAAGTCCAGCTACAGCTTTATTGTTACAGCCACCGATGGCGCGGGTTTACA
>NZ_JAUYWA010000048.1 GCF_030689025.1 Oceanobacter sp. 1_MG-2023 | reverse complement strand
TATACACTTGACCAGCATAGTCATTAAGAGGGTTAAAAACGGCTACGCGATAAATCGGCATGCAATCATTCCTTGTTCAACAGGGTCGCCACCCAGAGATCATCCTTGGAAATAGGGTGGCCACCCAGAGCTCTTCCTTGGAAATAGTTGGCCACTTCTCATTAAGAAACTCAGGCGTCCAGGCTCAGCAATTAGCAAAGCACGGAGATGCCAAATAGGTCTGAAATATCGAAGTGATTTGGAAGGAAGCAGTATAAAAAGCAGGAACAATTATCTCATCAGTCAAAAGGCTGATTTGGTATCAATAAATACCCCCCATATTTTATGCTGGTCAGACCCCAGCGAATATTTATTCGTTATTCGATCGGCCACGGTTTCACTGATAGATTGCCAAATTTCGGAAAAATGCCAACTGGCATTCGCAACCTGAATGGTCTCGGCTCCCTGAATGCTATCGACCAACAACCCCTGACGTTCATTACTGCGCTGCATGTCGTCTTTCATCAAGCACCGCATGCTGCGTAATACGGTCGTACAGATGCTGATGATCTCTGATGTTCTGCTAGGCAATGTGCAACGGCCGACGCAAGGCATCAACCGCAATATAAGCCTGACTGGTTGCTTCAACCAGATCTCGACGAACCTGCAACAGGCCGACATCCTCAGCTCGCCTTTCCGCCGTGCCAGCTCAATGGCACGGCTCAACTTGCCGAAAGTCAGCAACGGCTGCTGGATCGTCACCGTGGCCAGAGGCTGCGCCATCACCCGCATCTGCTAACGAGTGTCCTGTCAGCATCAGACCAACCCCTGTGATGTCATAACGCCCATTGGCATGGTCGTCAGGTAGACTTCATTCAGAGACCGCCCCTCATTCAGATCACTCCAGCTTCCATCCCACAACGATACCGAACCGGATGATGCATTGTCCGTCCAGCGGAAAACAAAACCCGACTCCTGCAATGAGAAAGCCGACCCCCATACTCCGGGAGAACTGAAAGAAGCAACCGCCGAATTATTAGCACCCAGTACCGCACTCCCTGACCCGACCAAGACCACCTGATCATCACTGCCAAGAGCCTCTGCATTGGCCCAGCTGCCCCACTCACTTGAATCGGTATTCAAGACCTCTGTCGAAGAATCCACCCGGACGTAAATGGTATAGCTGGTATCTTCCTCAAACGTCCGGCCACTGTGATCTGACGAACTGCCGTTTACCAGATCAAACACCACCGTACTGGTATCAACCAGAGTGACGGTTTCATCCGCGGCCTGCGATATGTTACCGGCACTGTCGACGGCATAGGCCGTATAATTGCCGCCAGCCAGACCGCTGCTATCAACCGCTACACTGGCATCAGCCGTGGCAACGGCCTGGGTCCACAAACTACCGTCTGCAGAAAGAATATCGGCCTCAGTGGTCACGGCCACTGTATCGCTCACCAAATACACCGTACCCGCTTCATTGCTTTGTAGTGTGATCAACTCCCCTGTTTCATAGGTGCTATCTATCACCAGTGTGCCATCGGCATTAAATGCCTGCACAAAGATCGACTCATCACCGTCACTATCAGTCCCGTACCAGGTCACCACATAGGCGCCAGCGCTGCCCACCGCAGTGATTTGGGGACTTTCGTCATCACCGTTGGTCTTACCCAGCGCTTCCAGCTGTACTGTGTCACCGTTGAAAGAACCATCGGCGTTAAACGCCTGCACAAAGATCGAATCATCACCGCCACTATCGGCCCCGTACCAGGTCACCACATAGGCACCAGCACTGCCCACGGCGGTGACTTGAGGAAAATAGTCATCACCAGTGGTATTACCCGGCGCTTCCAGCTGTACTGTGTCACCGTTGAAGGAACCATTGGCGTTAAAGGCTTGCACAAAGATCGAATAGTCACCGTCGCTATCCTCACCGTACCAGGTCACCACATAGGCGCCATCAGTGCCCACGGCGGTGATTTGAGGATCAACATCATACCCACCCAGTGTTTCCAGCTGTATCGTGGCACCGTTTAAAGAGCCATCAGCATCAAACGCTTGCACAAAGATCGAATAGTCATTGTTGCTATCGACCCCATACCAGGTCGCCACATAGGCGCCATCGCTGCCCACGGCGATGATTTGTGGATCATAGTCACGACCAGTGGTGTTACCCAGCGCTTCCAGCTGTACTTTGTCACCGTTGAAGGAGCCATCGGCTTTAAACGCCTGCACAAAGATCGAATAGTCACCGTCGCTATCATCACCACGCCAGGTCACCACATAAACGCCATCAGTGCCCACGGCGGTGATTTGAGGGTACCGATCAGCACCGGTGATATTATCCAGTGCTTCCAACTGTATCGTAGTGCCGTTGAAGGAGTCATCGGCTTTAAACGCCTGCACAAAGATCGACAGATCACCGTTGCTATCTAACCCGTACCAGGTCACCACATAGGCGCCATCAGTGCCCACCGCAGTGATTTGAGGAAAATAGTCATAACCAGTGGTATTACCCCGCGCTTCCAGCTGTACCGTGGTGCTATTGAAGGAACCGTCAGCATCAAAGGCTTGAACAAAGACCGAATAGTCACCGCCGCTATCCCTTCCGGACCAGGTCACCACATAGGCACCATCACTGCCCACCGCAGTGATTTGAGGACTTTCGTCATCACCGTTGGTCTTACCCAGTGCTTCCAGCTGTACCGTGGCACCGTTGAAGGAACCATCAGCATTAAATACCTGCACAAAGATTGAATAGTCACCGTCGCTATCGGTCCCGTACCAGGTCACCACATAGGCGCCATCGCTGCCTACCGCAGTGATTTGAGGGGCAAAGTCACCACTGGTGGTATTACCCAACGCTTCCAGCTGTGCTGTCGCGAGCGATAACACAATACTGGCTTCTGGGGCAGTATCGTCCAGATCGTTGACATCGAGAGTAACCGCTTGGTCGGTATGGTTACCGGCATCATCAGTAGCGGTAACGATAAATGAGTAACTGGACTTGGTTTCGTAGTCGGGGTTGTTCAGCAAGGTAACAACGCCCGTACTGCTGTCGATGCTGAAGTCACTGGCGTCAGTGTCAGACAAGGAATAAACCGCCGTCGCGTCATCAGTAGTCGCTGTGTAAATAACCGTGCTTTCACCGGAGTTTTCATCAATCGCAGTCGCGGTCGTGCCAGACGTAAACGTGGGTGCCGTTTCATCCACTAACGTAATCCACTCACTGGAAGCCAGGCTCAG
>NZ_JAUYWA010000047.1 GCF_030689025.1 Oceanobacter sp. 1_MG-2023 | reverse complement strand
GCCAAGGTGACGGCTTGGTCCGTGTGGTTACCGGCCCCATCGGTGGCTGTAACAGTAAAGCTGTAGCTTGGTTTGGTTTCGTAATCAGCATCCGCCAACAAGGTGACTTCACCGGTGCTGGCATCGATCGAGAAATACGCTGCATCGTCGCCTGACAGACTGAAGGTGACGCCATCAGAAATATCAGCAGAGTCATCCGCAATGGCGGTATACACCACTTGCCCGGCACCAGAGTTTTCATCGACCGAGGTGGCGGTATCACCAGAGGTAATCGTCGGTGCGACTTCATCCAGATCATTAACCGCCAGAGTGACGGTCTGGTCAGTGAAGTGACCGGCTCCATCGGTGGCGGTGACGGTAAAGCTGTAGCTGGACTTGGTCTCGTAATCGGCATCCGCCAACAAAGTGACTTCACCGGTGGCTGAGTTGATGCTGAAATACGCGGCATCGTCGCCTGAGAGCGAGAAAGTCACACCATCAGAGATATCTGCGGAGTCATCAGCGGTAGCGGTATACACCACCTGCCCAGCACCGCTGTTTTCATCGATGGCAGTGGCGGTATCACCAGAGGTAATCGTCGGCGCCACTTCATCGAGGTTATTGACCGCCAGCGTAACGGCTTGGTCCGTGTGGTTACCCGCCCCATCGGTGGCGGTGACAGTAAAGCTGTAGCTTGGTTTGGTCTCGTAATCAGCGTCGGCCAATAAGGTGACTTCACCGGTGGCTGGGTTGATGCTGAAATACGCAGCATCGTCGCCAGAGAGCGAGAAACTCACACCATCGGAAATATCAGCAGAGTCATCAGCGATCGCGGTATACACCACCTGCCCGGCACCGCTGTTTTCATCGATCGAGGTGGCCGTCGCGCCAGATGTAATGCTTGGCGTTGCTTCATCCAGATTATTGACTGCCAGGGTAACGATTTGGTCGGTAAAGTTACCAACCCCATCAGTCGCGGTGACGGTAAAGCTGTAGCTGGACTTGGTTTCGTAATCCGCATCCGCCAACAAGGTGACTTCACCGGTGGCTGAGTTGATGCTGAACAGTGACGCATCTGTACCCGAGAGGCTATAAACCGCTGTCGCGTCATCGGTCGCTGCGGTGTAAATAACCGAGCTGGCGCCAGAGTTTTCATCAATGGCATCTGCCAGAGTCCCGGAGTTAAATACCGGTCCTGACTCATCCAGATCATTGACCGCCAGCGTCACGGTCTGATTGGTAAAGTTACCCGCTCCGTCGATAGCGGTGACAGTAAAGCTGTAACTTGGTTTGGTTTCGTAATCGGCATCCGCCAACAAGGTGACTTCGCCAGTGGCTGAATTGATGCTGAAATACGCTGCATCGTCGCCTGAGAGCGAGAAAGTCACACCATCAGAAATATCAGCGGAGTCATCCGCGGTGGCGGTATACACCACCTGCCCAGCACCGCTGTTTTCATCGATAGCAGTGGCCGTCGCGCCAGATGTAATGCTTGGCGCTGCTTCATCGAGGTTATTGACCGCTAGTGTCACGGTCTGATCAGTGAAGTGACCAGCCCCATCGGTGGCGGTGACGGTAAAGCTGTAGCTGGACTTGGTTTCGTAATCGGCGTCGGCCAACAAAGTCACTTCGCCGGTGGCTGAGTTGATGCTGAACAGTGACGCATCTGTACCAGACAACGAATAAACCACTGCCGCGTCGTCCGTGGTCGCGGTGTAAATCACCGCGTTCCCACCGGAGTTTTCATCAATGGCATCCGCCAATGTGCCAGAGGTAAATACAGGCCCCACTTCATCCAGGTTATTCACCGCCAGGGTGACAGTTTGATCAGTGAAGTGTCCGGCACCATCGGTGGCGGTGATGGTAAAGCTGTAGCTTGGTTTGGTCTCGTAATCAGCGTCGGCCAATAAGGTGACTTCGCCGGTGGCTGAGTTGATACTGAAGTACGCTGCATCTGCACCCGACAGACTGAAAGTGACGCTATCAGAGATATCTGCGGAGTCATCCGCGGTGGCGGTATACACCACTTGCCCGGCACCGCTGTTTTCATCGATCGAGGTGGCCGTCGCGCCAGATGTAATGCTTGGCGTTGCTTCATCCAGATTATTGACTGCCAGGGTAACGATTTGGTCGGTAAAGTTACCAACCCCATCAGTCGCGGTGACGGTAAAGCTGTAGCTGGACTTGGTTTCGTAATCAGCGTCGGCCAATAAGGTGACTTCACCGGTGCTAGCATCAATCGAGAAGTACGCCGCATCGTCTCCTGACAGACTGAAGGTGACGCCATCAGAGATATCAGCAGAGTCATCAGCAGTGGCGGTATACACCACTTGCCCGGCACCAGAGTTTTCATCGATCTCAGTAGCCATAGCGCCAGACGTAATCGTCGGTGCGACTTCATCGAGGTTATTGACCGCCAGGGTAACGGCCTGATTGGTAAAGTTACCCGCTCCATCGGTAGCGGTGACAGTAAAGCTGTAGCTGGACTTGGTTTCATAGTCAGCATCAGCTTTTAGAGTCACTTCGCCAGTATTGGTATCAATGGTGAAGTAAGCCGCATCAGTACCACTGAGGCTAAACGTTACGCCGTCCGAAATATCAGCAGAGTCATCAGCGGTGGCGGTATACACCACTTGCCCAGCACCAGAGTTTTCATCGATCGCAGTAGCCGTAGCGCCAGACGTAATCGTCGGCGCTGCTTCATCCAGGTTGTTGACCGCCAGAGTGACGGTCTGATTGGTAAAGTTACCCGCCCCATCGGTGGCGGTGACGGTAAAGCTGTAGCTGGACTTGGTTTCATAGTCAGCATCAGCTTTTAGAGTCACTTCGCCAGTATTGGTATCAATGGTGAAGTAAGCCGCGTCAGTGCCGCCAAGGCTAAACGTTACGCCATCAGAAATATCAGCAGAGTCATCAGCAACAGCGGTATACACCACTTGCCCAGCACCTGAGTTTTCAGCGATCGCAGTGGCCGTAGCGCCAGAAGTAATGCTTGGCGCTGCTTCATCCAGGTTATTGACCGCCAAGGTGACGGTTTGATCGGTATGGTTACCCGCCCCATCGGTAGCGGTGACAGTAAAGCTGTAGTTTGGTTTGGTTTCGTAGTCGGCATCGGCCAACAAAGTGACTTCACCCGTGGCCGAGTTAATGCTAAACAAAGCAGCATCAGCCCCCGAGAGGCTATAAACCGCCGTCGCGTCATTGGTTGTGGCTGTGTAAATAACCGAGCTGGCACCAGAGTTTTCGTCAATGGCATCTGCCAACGTGCCGGAGTTAAATACCGGTCCTGACTCATCCAGATCATTCACATCCAGCGTCACGGCTTGGCTATCTTGTAAACCCGC
>NZ_JAUYWA010000046.1 GCF_030689025.1 Oceanobacter sp. 1_MG-2023 | reverse complement strand
TCTTTAAAAATTTGGATACATGAGAATTGAGATTCTCAACATAGAAAGCTAGCAGTTGCTTGGCGGATTAACGTCAACATTAACCCTGCCATGAAAGTTTTCTTCCTCATAGCTTGTAGGAAGGTAAACGGTTTGGGGTTATATGGTCAAGTGACTAAGCGTGCGCGGTGGATGCCTTGGCATCTGGAGGCGATGAAAGACGTGGTAGCCTGCGATAAGCTTCGGTGAGGTGGCAAACAACCTGTGACCCGGAGATCTCTGAATGGGGAAACCCACCTGTTTACAGGTATCTTGCACTGAATTCATAGGTGTAAGAGGCGAACCGGGAGAACTGAAACATCTAAGTACCCCGAGGAAAAGAAATCAACCGAGATTCCCTTAGTAGCGGCGAGCGAACGGGGACTAGCCCTTAAGCAATCTTGTAGTTAGTAGAAGGCTCTGGAAAGTGCCGCCATAGTGGGTGATAGCCCCGTATACGAAAACTTATAGATTGTGAAAACGAGTAGGTCGGGACACGTGTTATCCTGACTGAACATGGGGGGACCATCCTCCAAGGCTAAATACTCCCAGATGACCGATAGTGAACTAGTACCGTGAGGGAAAGGCGAAAAGAACCCCTGTTAGGGGAGTGAAATAGACCCTGAAACCGCGTACGTACAAGCAGTGGGAGCCGACTTGTTCGGTGACTGCGTACCTTTTGTATAATGGGTCAGCGACTTAATGTTAGTGGCAAGGTTAAGTGTTAACGGAGCCGTAGCGAAAGCGAGTCTTAACTGGGCGTCCAGTCGCTAGCATTAGACCCGAAACCGGGCGATCTATCCATGAGCAGGTTGAAGGTGCCGTAACAGGCACTGGAGGACCGAACCCACTCCCGTTGAAAAGGTAGGGGATGACTTGTGGATCGGAGTGAAAGGCTAATCAAGCTCGGAGATAGCTGGTTCTCCTCGAAAACTATTTAGGTAGTGCCTCATGTATAACCACCGGGGGTAGAGCACTGTTAAGGCTAGGGGGTCATCCCGACTTACCAACCCTTTGCAAACTCCGAATACCGGTGAGTTCAATCATGGGAGACACACGGCGGGTGCTAACGTCCGTCGTGAAAAGGGAAACAACCCAGACCGTCAGCTAAGGTCCCAAAGTTACAGTTAAGTGGGAAACGATGTGGGAAGGCCCAGACAGCTAGGAGGTTGGCTTAGAAGCAGCCACCCTTTAAAGAAAGCGTAATAGCTCACTAGTCGAGTCGGCCTGCGCGGAAGATATAACGGGGCTCAAACTGTACACCGAAGCTACGGATGCGTATTCATACGCATGGTAGAGGAGCGTTCTGTAAGCCGTTGAAGGTCAAGGTGTGAACCAGGCTGGAGGTATCAGAAGTGCGAATGCTGACATAAGTAACGACAAGGGGAGTGAAAAACTCCCCCGCCGGAAACCCAAGGGTTCCTGTCCAACGTTAATCGGGGCAGGGTTAGTCGGCCCCTAAGGCGAGGCTGAAGAGCGTAGTCGATGGGAAACAGGTTAATATTCCTGTACTTGTTTGTAGTGCGATGGGGGGACGGAGAAGGCTAGGCCAGCACGGCGTTGGTTGTCCGTGTTTAAGCTGGTAGGCAGAGATCTTAGGCAAATCCGGGATCTTTATGCCGAGAAGCGACGACGGTGACTCTACGGAGTCCGAAGTGGTCGATGCCATGCTTCCAAGAAAAGCCTCTAAGCTTCAGCTACAAATGAACCGTACTCTAAACCGACACAGGTGGGTAGGTAGAGAATACCAAGGCGCTTGAGAGAACTCGGGTGAAGGAACTAGGCAAAATGGCACCGTAACTTCGGGAGAAGGTGCGCCGGTTTTGGTGAAGGATTTACTCCGTAAGCTGAGACCGGTCGAAGATACCAGGTGGCTGCAACTGTTTATTAAAAACACAGCACTCTGCAAACACGAAAGTGGACGTATAGGGTGTGACGCCTGCCCGGTGCCGGAAGGTTAATTGATGGGGTTATCTCACGAGAAGCTCTTGATCGAAGCCCCGGTAAACGGCGGCCGTAACTATAACGGTCCTAAGGTAGCGAAATTCCTTGTCGGGTAAGTTCCGACCTGCACGAATGGCGTAATGACGGTCACACTGTCTCCACCCGAGACTCAGTGAAATTGAATTCGCAGTTAAGATGCTGCGTTCCCGCGGCTAGACGGAAAGACCCCGTGAACCTTTACTACAGCTTCACAGTGAACTTTGAATTGGCTTGTGTAGGATAGCTGGGAGGCTTTGAAGCGATGACGCCAGTTGTCGTGGAGCCAACCTTGAAATACCAGCCTGGTCAATTTGGGGTTCTAACTCAGGTCCATTATCTGGATCGAGGACACTGTGTGGTGGGTAGTTTGACTGGGGCGGTCTCCTCCCAAAGAGTAACGGAGGAGCACGAAGGTCGGCTAATCCTGGTCGGACATCAGGAGGTTAGTGTAATGGCACAAGCCGGCTTAACTGCGAGACAGACACGTCGAGCAGGTACGAAAGTAGGTCATAGTGATCCGGTGGTTCTGTATGGAAGGGCCATCGCTCAACGGATAAAAGGTACTCCGGGGATAACAGGCTGATACCGCCCAAGAGTTCACATCGACGGCGGTGTTTGGCACCTCGATGTCGGCTCATCACATCCTGGGGCTGAAGCCGGTCCCAAGGGTATGGCTGTTCGCCATTTAAAGTGGTACGCGAGCTGGGTTTAGAACGTCGTGAGACAGTTCGGTCCCTATCTGCCGTGGGCGTTTGAGATTTGAGAAGAGCTGCTCCTAGTACGAGAGGACCGGAGTGGACGAACCTCTGGTGTTCCGGTTGTATCGCCAGATGCATTGCCGGGTAGCTACGTTCGGACGGGATAAACGCTGAAAGCATCTAAGCGTGAAGCCTCCTTCAAGATGAGATCTCACTGGAACCTTGAGTTCCCTGTAGGGCCCTGGAAGACCACCAGGTTGATAGGTCAGATGTGTAAGCGTTGCGAGGCGTTGAGCTAACTGATACTAATTGCCCGTGAGGCTTGACCATATAACACCCAAACCGGGCTGTTATTAACGACCCAAGCCCTGAGCAACTGCTAGACAAAATGTTAAAAATCTCTCAAAAAACTCATGTATCCAACCTTATTTGGTGAACGCTGCCGGGTCGATCCTTCACAGGATCCCCTTAAGACAGACAACACCATAACAGTTTGCTTGACGACAATAGAGCTGTGGAACCACCTGAATCCATCCCGAACTCAGAAGTGAAACGCAGCATCGCCGATGGTAGTGTGGGGCTTCCCCATGTGAGAGTAGGTCATCGTCAAGCTCTTAAACGAAATACCCCGTCCTGTTATGCAGGGCGGGGTTTTTTTATGCCTGTGAGA
>NZ_JAUYWA010000045.1 GCF_030689025.1 Oceanobacter sp. 1_MG-2023 | reverse complement strand
ATTCAACGGCGGCATTTCGCCTGTTGCAGCTGAGGAAAACCTTAAAATACTGTCCGGGATTAGTTGACCACTACAACCAAGGGAAGCAACATATTTGTTAATGATGATTTTGAATCATTCCATAAATTCTCATCTGCTTTTAGACGGAATTCTCCCGTATATTCCACCCACTCTTTTGCGACTATAAGTGCATCGTAATACATGCGCTCCCAGCGGTCGCCGTTAGCTTCGTTGATTTCATCGAAATCTTTGAACTCAACCTTTGCAGGTCTTAGTTGCTGCAAGCTAGGCGCTACAACTTCTCCCACGCCATTGCCTAATTCGTCAACTTTCCAATCGTAATTGGGTGGCACGATAATTCCGTATGCGTACTCAAAATCCCAAAAGTAACGAATAATCCCTTTAGACTTTGGAAACCCTCCATCTTGTAGCTTACAGGTAAATGGACTGCTTGATTTTTCTAATTCTACCCTGTTGACTCTGGATAAAATTCCGTAAGCAGGAACTTGGCCTGTGATGAGAGCGTCAATTCTCTCTTCGAGCTTATTAATTTTTCCATTTTGGAAAAAGTAGGCTCCACCAGCCCCAATTAAAAGTGCCACAACAGCGGCTATTATTTCTTTCATGGTAGGTTTCTCCTTTAGTTTCCCTAACAGTTTATTAGTGCGCATGCGCGGTTTCTGGGCAAGCCGATTTCTGGGAAATCACCGTAACTACTTGAATGATAGGAAGTAAAATCCATTTCCAGATCAGTCCATTCTGTGAAAGCGAGCATGCGCATTAACTCCTGTTCCTGTGTGCCTTGCGTATTAATCTGTCAACCTGCGCAACAACTTTCCGTGTATCAATGCCTTGACGATAACAACGTCCGGGAAAGCGCGCAAGGCTTCTGAAAAAGCGCGCATTGATTTGGGCAACTTTCAATTATACTGGATATCCATACATATCAGATCAAGGAGTGATCAATGCTCAGGCCGACAAACCAGCGATAGAGCATGTTGTACTGAATCTGCTCGACCAGTTGCCGTTCGCTGCGAATACTGAAGAGGATTTGCAGCAGCAAGGCTCTCAATAAACGCTCCGGAGGAATGAATTCCCGCCCGCGCTCGGAATAGATCAGGCTGAGTTTCCAATCGATGTGGGTGAGCGCCTGATCTAACAGGGTTTTGATGGATCGTAATGGGTGATCGTGTGGAACCTTACCGAAGCCAGTAGGTATCAGGGATAAAATCAACAGCCTGCTAGAGACTGGAGCTGACGGGTACACCAGCCTGATGGCTCCGCACGACGATACTGGCATCCGACGACCATCCGCAGATGCCAGTATCCACACTCTCGACCCTCAAGCCATGTTCTGCTTGTTACCCCTGAGCAGTGATTGATAAGCAAGTACCAACCAATACCCGAACGCCAATATCAGAAATGGCGATAATGAAAACGTAAGTGCTCTTCAATAAATGAAGCAATAAAGTAATAGCTGTGATCGTAACCGGCATGTATTTGCAATGTCAGTGGGTAATCACTTGCTTCTGCAGCAGCGGTCAGTGCCTCTGGCTTTAATTGCTCCACCAGAAAGTTATCTGCCTCTCCCTGATCCACTCGCGCAGGAATACGCACCGCTGGGTTTTTCATCAGCTCACTGGCATCGTGTTGCTTCCACAATTCACGGTCTTTACCCAGATAAGCAGTCAAGGCTTGCTGACCCCAGGGACAGTTCACCGGATTACAAATAGGGCTGAATGCCGATACAGATGAAAACATACCCGGATTTTTCAAGGCGATCGTCAATGCCCCGTGGCCACCCATCGAGTGACCGGCAATTGCCCGTTTGGCTGTCACCGGGAAAGTCGCTTCGATCAGGGCGGGCAATTCGCTGACGATATAATCGTACATGCGATAGTGCTTGCTCCAAGGCTCCTGGGTGGCATTGACATAAAAACCAGCCCCCTGACCAAGGTCGTACTGGTCTGCATCGGCTACCTCTTCACCACGCGGGCTGGTATCCGGTGCGACAATCGCAATGCCCAACTCCGCTGCCACTCGCATGGCACCGGCTTTTTGCATAAAGTTTTCATCGCTACAAGTCAGTCCCGACAACCAGTACAGCACCGGTACATCTTGCCCCTGCACCGCTTGTGGCGGCAGATAAATCGCAAAGCGCATATCGCAGTTCAGTACTTCCGACCGATGCGTATATTGCTTGTGCCAGCCATCAAAGCTTTTGTTCTGACTAATCATTTCCATGGAAGTCCCCTTCAGATAGGTCAGACGCCTGCCAGCAGACGTCAGATGCAAATGGTTAAACGGCAATGCCGATGGCGGAGCTGGCCAGACCAGACATCCGCCATCTGGCATCAGGGGTTTCAGTAATGAATAACGGAACGGATTGATTTGCCTTCATGCATCAGGTCAAAGGCTTCGTTGATCTGATCCAGTGGCATGGTGTGGGTGATAAAGTCGTTCAGGGCAAATTCGCCAGCCATGTAACGTTCAACGATTTCCGGCAGCTCGGAACGACCCTTGACGCCACCAAACGCTGAACCGCGCCAGACTCGGCCAGTCACCAGCTGGAATGGGCGGGTAGAGATTTCCTGACCGGCACCGGCAACACCGATGATCACGGATTCGCCCCAGCCTTTATGGCAGCATTCCAGCGCTGAACGCATCACATCGACGTTACCGATACATTCGAACGAGTAATCCACCCCACCGTCGGTCAGGTCAACGATCACTTCCTGAATCGGCTTGTCGAAATCTTTCGGGTTGATGCAATCGGTTGCACCCAGTTTTTTCGCCAATTCGTATTTGCTTTCATTGATATCCACACCAATGATACGGCTGGCTTTGGCCATGGTGGCACCAATGATGGCCGACAGACCAATACCGCCCAGGCCAAAAATAGCCACGGTGGCACCTTCTTCGACCTTGGCGGTGTTCATCACTGCGCCCATGCCAGTGGTAACACCACAACCCAGCAGACACACTTCTTCCAGCGGGGCATCCGGGTTGACTTTGGCCAGAGAGATTTCTGGCAGCACAGTGTACTCAGAAAAAGTAGAGCAACCCATGTAATGGAAAATTGGCTCACCCTTACAAGTGAAACGCGTGGTGCCGTCTGGCATCAGGCCCTGGCCTTGTGTGGCACGTACAGCCTGACACAGGTTGGTTTTACCGGATTTACAGAACTTGCACTCGCCACATTCGGCGGTGTACAGCGGAATCACATGGTCGCCTACTTTCAGGCTGGTCACGCCTTCACCAACAGACTCAACGATACCACCACCTTCGTGGCCCAGAATCGACGGGAAAATACCTTCAGGATCTTCACCAGACAGCGTGAAGGCATCGGTGTGACACACACCGGTCGCGACAATTTTTACTCGCACTTCACCGGCTTTTGGTGCAGCAACTTCAACTTCTTCAATCTTCAGAGGCTCTTTCGGGCCCCAGGCAATCGCGGCACGGCATGTGATGGATCCAGTCATGTTGTTCTCCTGCTGAGGATTTATTTATTGTAAAACACCATTCTAGTTTTTCCCCACATGGATATAATCCCCTCAATTAACAATTTATCTTTACGGTGTAGAAATAATGGTGCAATGGGAAGGAGTCAGAGAATTTGTTGCCGTGGCCGAAACCAGCAGCTTTACCGCGGCCAGCCAACGGCTGAAACTATCGGTAGCTCAGGTCAGCCGCCAGGTTGCCGCACTGGAAGCCCGACTCAACAGCGAATTGCTCCACCGCACCACCCGCAAGGTGTCGGTGACGGAAGCCGGCCGACTGTATTATCAGCATTGTCGGCCTTTGCTTGATGGCCTGGAAGAAGCCGAGCAAGCGCTTAACTCCCTCAACCACAAAGCCACCGGACTGTTACGACTGACCGCACCGTTCACCTATGGTGAAAATCATATTTCCCTGTTGCTCAACGACTTCCTGCTGCTGCATCCCCAGGTGCAGCTTGAATGCCAGATGACCAACCAGAAACTCGATCTGATTGACGGCGGTTACGACCTCGCCATTCGCCTGGGCAAGCTGGAAGACTCCTCCATGAAGGCTCGCCGCCTGACCACTCGCCAGCAATATCTGTGTGCTTCGCCAGAGTACTTGAGCAAACGGGGCGAGCCCCATTCGCTCTCGGAGTTACAACACCACAACTGTTTGCTGGGCACTCTCGATTACTGGCGTTTTCGAGAGTACAACCGGGAAAAAATCCTCCGCGTCAGCGGCAACCTGCGCACCAACAGCGGCCTGGCGCTGGTCGATGCAGCCCTCAAGGGCATAGGTCTGGTTCAGCTGCCGAATTATTACGTCAAGGAACATATCGACAGTGGCGCACTGGTTGAGCTCTTGCCGCAATTCCAGCCGGAAGCCGAAGGGATCTGGGCGCTGTATCCGCACAGCCGCCACCTGTCGACCAAGGTCAGGCTGTTGGTGGATTTTCTGGCAGAGCGGCTCGGGAGTTGAGTTAACGGAAAATCAAGCAGCGGCCACGCAAATGCCGCAGGGATAAGATATATGCCACCTGCGCAATTCTTTTTCCCAATACTGACACTGGACTACCTGCCCGCTGGTGCACAAGCTATACAGGTACATCAGCAAGCAGAAATCGGTTTGCTGAAATGTGATTATCCGCTGGCTTATACCGTGTTTACTGGAACATAAGCTGCTTGTATCTCTTGAAGTAACAGGAAAATGAATATGTCAGATTACATTGCAATGACTGCTGTTATTGAAGCCAGAACCGGTTGTGCAGAAGCATTGGAAAAACAGTTGCCAGAGTTCGAGAAAGTCACCAACGACGAGCCAGGCTGTGTTGAATTCAGGTTTTTTAAAGCAGCCGAAAAGCCAAACCAGTTTATCTTATGGGAGATTTTTACCAGTCAGGAATCACTGGCAACCCATATGAATGCGGACTATACCAAGGACCTTTTTGCTCTGGATTTAATACAATCAACTCAAGTGATAAAACACAGCAAAGTGATATAGAGGCTCTCGTTCGTAGGGGCTGTCAGCGGGGGTGTTTGTAGTGGTCAACTAATCCCGGACAGCGCAGACTATTAGGACACCCACCGATCAAGGACGGACTATCAGCAGCGGACTATCAGGACACCCGGACTATTAGGACACCCACCAATCAAGAGCAGGACTATTAGAAGACTATCAGGACACCCATCAATCAAGTACTTTTGCCTGATTCCATTGCCGCGTCGCGATGTCATAATTGAAAAATCATCAACTTCACGGACGGAGTTCGACTATGCCCAAGCCTCGTAAACAACAGGTCTCGATTGAGGCCACTCCTTATTACCACTGTGTTTCTCGCTGTGTACGTCGCGCTTATCTGTGTGGAACAGATTCAGTGTCTGGCCAGAGTTACGAACATCGGCGCGGTTGGCTGGAAGAGCGTATTCTGGCGTTGCCGCAAATATTCGCCATCCAGGTTGCGGCTTATGCAGTGATGTCGAATCACTACCACGTGGTGCTGTTTATCGATACCCGACAGGTTCAGGCCTGGAGCGATATGGACGTTGTGCTGCGCTGGCATCAGCTGTTCAAGGGCAATGCGCTGTCGCAGCGGTTTGTGCGGGAAGAATTGCTCTCAGAGCCGGAGCAGCAACGGTTGTCGATACTGATTGAGGAATGGCGTTCCCGACTGTCGGATATCAGCTGGTTTATGCGCGTGTTAAACGAAGCCATTGCCCGCGAGGCGAATGCGGAAGACGACTGCTCCGGGCGATTCTGGGAAGGTCGTTTCAAGTCCCAGGCATTGCTCGACGAAGCGGCGTTACTCAGTTGCATGGCTTACGTGGATTTAAATCCGGTGAGAGCGAAAATTGCCGCGACGCTTGAAACCTCCGA
>NZ_JAUYWA010000044.1 GCF_030689025.1 Oceanobacter sp. 1_MG-2023 | reverse complement strand
GGCCTGCAAGTCGGCTTCGTGATTCGAAACCATCCGGTAGCCCAGAGTGAGCACCGGATTAAATAGATGCCCCCTATGGGTCAACAGGCTGGGGTTTGGGCGGTTGATAAAGGAGAAAGCAGGGAATACGAGGGTAGAAAAGAGGCGGCGGGGCAGTGGTGCCAGATATTGCTGGCTGACAAGCCAATCAGGGGGAATTCTTGCACGCTCATGGCGCATTTGGGGTTATCGGTGTTTGCTGGTGGTGCGAGATAAGGTGTCTGATCACGGTAACAGGAGGGGGCGGGGTCGCTGTATCGGGAGCTTTTATGCTGATCACTACAACCATGATGCAGGAGAAGGTCGGGTGTTCAAGCACTCACTATGCGGATTGCAGGTGGCGGTGCTGCCAGCAGGCGGGCTACTGGGTTATGAAGACAGCAGGTCGTTATTATGACTTGGCACCCTAATTGCTGTTTCGGATTGATGCCTTTTTTTGCAATGGAGCAAAAAGAAGGTCAGAGCAACGACGCACACAGGAGACACATATCCGTATGATGAGATAGAGAGATTCCCCTCATGAGCAAGAAACGCGTCGTCGTTGTTGGCAACGGCATGGTCGGTCATAATTTTATCAACACACTGGCCACCTCAGAACATTCCTCCGAATTCGATATTATTACCTTCTCAGAAGAACCGCGTCTGGCCTATGACCGGGTGCAGCTGAGCAAGTATTTCTCCGGCTCCAGCGCTGAAGACCTCGCCTTGACCACCGAATCTGACTACCAGTCCCAGGGTGTTATTTACACACTGAACGACAAGGTGGTGGAGATTAATGCCCACGAAAAAACCGTTACCACCGCCAGTGGCCGCAAAGAAGGCTACGACAAGCTGGTACTGGCAACCGGTTCCTATCCGTTTGTGCCGCCGATTCCCGGTAAAGACCAGCCTCACTGTCTGGTTTATCGCACTATTGAAGATCTGGAAGCAATTTCTGCTGCCGCCAAAGTCAGCAAGACCGGTGTGGTTGTGGGAGGAGGCTTGTTGGGTCTGGAAGCGGCCAATGCCTTGAAAGCTGCCGGCCTGGAAACCCATGTTGTCGAGTTTGCTCCACGCCTGATGGCGGTGCAGCTGGACGAAAGCGGCGGCAAGCTGTTACGGCGCAAAATCGAAAGCCTGGGTGTCCAGGTACATACCGAGAAAAACACCAAAGAGATTGTGGCCGGTGAAGAGTGCCGCTATCGCATGAATTTTGTGGACGGTACCTTTCTGGAAACCGACATGATTTTGTTTTCGGCCGGTATTCGCCCGCAAGACGAACTGGCGCGCCAGTTCAATCTTGAAATCGGTGAGCGCGGCGGCATCGTTATTAACGATTATTGCCAGACTTCGGCAGACGATATTTACGCCATTGGCGAATGTGCACTGTGGGATAACAAAATCTATGGCTTGGTCGCTCCGGGTTACGCGATGGCCAAGGTGACGGCGGGGCATATTGTCAGCCAGCTCGTAACCCATGAACCGGCCACCAGCGCCTTCCAGGGTGCGGATATGAGCACCAAGCTGAAACTGCTTGGAGTTGAAGTCGCTTCGATCGGCGATGCCCACGGCCGCACGGCCGGGTCACACAGTTATGTATTCAGTGACGATGTCACCGAAGTCTACAAGCGACTGGTGGTTTCTGAGGATGGAAAAAAACTGCTGGGAGCCGTGTTGGTTGGGGATTCCGAAGCCTACGGTACCTTGTTGCAGCTGATGCTGAACGACATGGATATTCCCGGTAATCCGGCAGCCTTGATTCTGCCTGCAATGGATGGCCAGGAAGCGGTTGGGCTGGGGGTGTCGTCCTTGCCGGATACGGCCCAGATCTGCTCCTGTTTCGACGTTAGCAAAGGCGATATCAGCGAGGCGGTGCAAGGCGGTTGCTGCACCATGGGAGATATTAAAAGTGCCACACAGGCATCAACCGGTTGTGGTGGGTGTACGGCGCTGGTCAAGCAGGTGATGGATGCCGAGCTGGAAGCATTGGGCGTCGAAGTGAACACCGATATTTGTGAACACTTTGCCTACACCCGTGTTGAGTTGGCCGATATCGTCCGGGTGCAAGAATACACGACCTTCCAGCAGGTGCTGGAAGGCCATGGCAAGGGCCACGGTTGTGAAATCTGCAAGCCCGCGCTGGGCTCGATTCTGGCGTCATTCAACAACGAATACATTCTCAAGGACGAGCACATTGGCCTGCAGGATACCAACGATATTTTCCTCGGTAACATGCAGAAAGACGGTACCTACTCGATTGTTCCGCGTATTGCCGCTGGTGAAATTACTCCGGAAAAGTTGATTGTTCTGGGGGAAATCGGCCGTGACTACGATCTGTACACCAAGATTACCGGTGGTCAGCGGATCGATCTGTTTGGCGCACAACTACATCAGCTGCCAGAAATCTGGAAAAAACTGGTGGATGCCGGTTTCGAAACCGGCCATGCCTATGGCAAATCACTACGGACAGTGAAGTCCTGTGTGGGCTCTACCTGGTGTCGTTATGGCCTGCTGGATTCGGTGTCGATGGCTGTTGCTCTGGAAGATCGCTACAAGGGGTTACGCTCACCGCACAAGATCAAGTTCGGTGTTTCCGGGTGTACCCGTGAGTGTGCTGAAGCCCAATCCAAGGATATTGGTGTGATCGCCACCGAAAAAGGCTGGAACCTGTACGTCTGCGGTAACGGGGGGATGCGTCCTCGCCATGCCGATCTGTTTGCGACCGAGCTGGATGATGAAACCCTGGTTCGTTATATCGACCGGGTGCTGATGTTTTATATTCGCACCGCCGATCGCTTACAGCGTACGTCGGTCTGGCTGGAAAATCTGGAAGGAGGGCTGGACTACCTGAAACAGGTGGTGATTGACGACAAGCTGGCCATTGCGGATGAGCTGGAAAACGGCATGACGAAAGTGGTGGGTACGTACCAGTGCGAGTGGAAAACAACCATCGAAAGCCCTGAAAAAATGAAGCGTTTCCAACATTACATCAATGCCGATGCGGCAGACGATAACTTGCTGTATGTCCGTGAGCGGGGGCAGCGCCGTCCGGCCACCGATGTTGAACGTATCGAACTCGTTGATTTGAATTCTGGCAAATAAGGAAAAATCCCATGACTCAGTGGACTCAGATTTGTGCGTTGACCGATATTGCCCCTGATACCGGGGTGTGTGCCTTGCATCAGGGAGAGCAGGTGGCGCTGTTTCGTCTTGGCCAGACTGAACAGGTGTTTGCAATTGGCAATTACGACCCGATAGGCAGAGCCAATGTGTTGTCTCGTGGCATTGTTGGCTCTATCGGTGAGCGCTACGTAGTGGCTTCGCCGCTGTACAAGCAGCATTTTGATCTGGCGACGGGGGAATGCCTGGAAGATGACGCAGTAACGGTCAAGGCTTATCCGGTTCGTATTGCTGCAGGACAGGTCGAACTCGCGCAGGGAGCGGCGTTGTCCGTTTAGCGGATTTGTCCATATCTGTGGCTCTGTCCATGTCCGTTATCGCGGATATGGACAGAGCCAGCATCGTTATGGCAGTGGTATTAGCGGTGGTCTTCCTTGTAATCTTTACTGCTATGTGACTTCCCGTCATGTGCCTTGCCATCATGACTGTGGCCACCACTACCACCGTGATGAGGGCCTGCGCAAGCTGCCAACATAACGGCCGTTACCATGGCCAGTGCCACATTTTTGTATTTCAAACGCATCGTAAATTCCTCTGGTTGTGATAATGCTGGTGCAATCAGCTTCCCGACCCAATCAACAGACCGGCTGGCCTGTCTCATGGTTATTCCTGCGAATGTGTCTGTCTCGATTGATTCTATTCTCACCGCGTAAGGGTTAATGACAGGTTAAGAATGCGCCAAATCATTACCGGTGTGCGACGACTGGTGCAATGATTGTGTTTTGGTTACTGACAGGCTAACCCTCCAACCGCACAGAACAGGGGAAAACTCCCGCTATGGCAGAGCACCCTGGCTTGTTATGAGTTGAATATCATCGGAAGGTTCGGTCAACGATAACGCCGCACCGATGAACCTGGGATCGCAATGTCGTGATAATCTCGTCGAGTATTGCATCTTGCCGTCGATGGGCGGGGAGTCATTTATGGATAAACCGGGTCTGTATCGGGGCGCCATGCAGATGAGCCACCTATCCGCTTTGGTTATACTGGCGATGACGGTGATTATTGACATAACAAGCAGGAGAAAGGAATGAAGAGCCCACTGGGTCTCGATGCAGACTTGCCGGTGATGGATATCGTGCAGGAGTCACTAGGATTGTTGTGGGTCAAGCGGGGCATTGTCAGCGCTCGATTCTTGCCGGTGATGCTGTTGTTGGCGGGGCTGGACTGGGTCAGTAGTACCTGGATGTCGGAGTCTCATCTATTCGGGCAGCTGGGTTTTATGCTGGTCTCCATGTTGTTGGGCGTTGTGTTTGCGACAGCCTGTCATCGGATGACACTGATGCCGGAAAAAAGTCTGGTTCAAAAAGGCATCTGGCGTCAGGAAGAGTGGCGTTATCTGATGCGATTGATGCTGATGGGGCTGGCGACTTCGGTTGTGATTACGCCAATAGTAATACTGTTTGCATTGCTGCAAGTGCAGCAAATGATGGTGCTGGGTGGTGCGCTTGCCATTATGACGGGCTTGTATGTGAGTGCGCGGCTGGCGATAACCTTGCCTGAAATCGCCGTTGGCCAGACCACCAGTTTCCAGCGTGCCTGGAAGCTGAGCAAGGGTAACGGTTCGCGGCTGGTCATGGTGGTGTGGATTGCGCCGCTACTGATCAGTGGGCCATTCCTGCTGCTGTTTTTACTGGACAATACCTTGCTGAATTATCTGGCCGCCTTTGGTTCTTATGTAACCAGCCTGATCTCGTTGGTGATGATGTCGTTATCCTACCGTTTTCTGACGTCGTTTGAGTCGGGGAATGATCATCCGGTCGTGTCCTCTTCGTCGGATGGCTTTGATGCCTGAATCATGAAGCTGGGAGATCTGTCCGTCGCCTATGTCGAATTACTCGCCCGTGCCGCCCGGGCTGAGGGGGTTGATCCGACAGCCGTGCTGGAAGGGTATCAGTTACCGGCCTCGCGGCTGGCGTTACCCGGTAACCGCGTCAGTATTCCGCGCTTTATGCGTGCTGGTCATGCCTTGATTGAGGCGTCGGCAGCTCCCTGGCTGGGGCTGCGTATGGGGTCGTTAACAGGGCCTGCCAATCTGGGGCTGGCGGGTTTGATTGCTCACAGTGCATCAACCTTGCGTGAGGCCTGCGAAGCGCTGGTGCGTTATGAATTATTGTTCAGCTTTAATGCCCGTGGTCGTTCGGCATTTGTGGTTGAACAGGGGCGAGGGCGGCTACAGTTTTATTCGATCAGCCCCTATAACGAGTTTAATCGTTTTGTTGTTGATTCGGTGCTGGTGGGCTGGATGAACGTGTTGAACCAGGCCTGTGGTGATCAGCTTGTGGCGTCGCTTTGTATTGAATTTGAGGCTCCGGATTATGCCGAGGCCTATGGCCGGTTTGTGCCATGTCCGGTGCAGTTCGGTGCGGGGTGTAATGCGCTGGTGCTCCGTGATGGCGCCCTTGAACGAGTGTTGAGCCATCCTTGTGCATCCCAGTTTCGTTATCTGTGTGATCTGGCTGAAGCCGAATTACTGCAAGTGCGGCATGGTTTGTCGATGGCAGAGCAGGTGGCTCGGGCGATTTCGCCATTACTCAAGGGCAAGACACCGGAGTTGGCGGATGTGGCGGCGCAAATGGGGAAACCCGGCTGGACGATCAAACGCTTGTTGGCGGCAGAAAATACCTGTTTTCAAGAGGTCTTGAATGAGGCAAGGCGGGAATTGGCAACGTGTTATCTGAGAGAAACGCCGTTGACCATGGGGGAAATTGCTTATTTAACGGGGTTTGGTTCAGCAACTGCCTTCCAGCGTGCTTTCAAACGTTGGACGAATGAAACACCACGCCAGTATCGGCAGTTGTAACCGGGACTTACATTTCTACGGCGTCATCGACGTCGTCATCGTACTCGTCGTAGCTGGTATCTAGCAGCTCATCTGTGTAATCCGACATATCTTTCTCCTTTTCCTTTATGATCAGCTCTTTTTAGCTGACTCGAACTATGCCTCTGCAATCAGAAGCGACTTATTGTTGTTTGTGGTACCAATTACCAAGCAGCTGGTGTGCCAAAATCCTTTCGACACTCTCTGCTTGTTGTATAAGATGCACTGAAACCGCGAAGGTTCCGTATTGCCATCTCTTCAAGCAGGGCTGACGTTAGCTTTTGTCTGTGACAAGTGCATGACTCGTTTCACAGAAAGGCAGTTTTATCAGACTAGTGTCATAAATAACCACATGGGCTTGTATACCCGGGTTTTTGGCGTGTTGTTACCAGTATCAAGTGACCAGGACGACGATGGGCTCCTCAGGCACAGCTGCCAGCGATGTGGCTGGTTCGGCTATTACTGAAGGTGAACGGAAGCATTCTGATTGCCGGGTATGACTGACCACAAGCGACTGTAACCGTCGGTTGTCAGCATCAGGACCGGGTGACGCACAGGGTCACGGCGCTACTGCTCAGGCAGTAACCAGCGTCAAACAGACTAGATCAATAACTAAAAAACGAGGCGTAGGCAATGCAGGCGGTAGCAGTATTCCGGCGGACATGGCCGGTGCTATTGTGCCCGAGAAATCATTCTGTCTTTTGAGGGAAGCAACGGTAAACCGTTTCAGAGAAATCGTATTTGCGGGATGAATCGTTTATTGCAGGTAAAATAGTAAAGCTGACGAACCAGAGAGACGTTCAGATCGTATGATCCGTGGTCTTTCCATTTCCTTTTACATCGGAAAAGATGGCGGACTGGACGGGACTCGAACCCGCGACCCCCGGCGTGACAGGCCGGTATTCTAACCAACTGAACTACCAGTCC
>NZ_JAUYWA010000043.1 GCF_030689025.1 Oceanobacter sp. 1_MG-2023 | reverse complement strand
CGTCATTTCGCTGCATTCGTCGCCTTGCCCTGAACAACGGCAACACTCGCGCAGAGCCGTGCAGGATTAAATAGATGCCCCTATAGTTCGTTAGATCGGCCAGAATGACTCCGCACCTGGGGGGCATCTGGAGGCATCCGTTGGTATCAAGGGCAAGTTGTGACCATTACTCGTTTTATCCCGTTCTACTCCGCTCGATGGCTATCTGCCCGTTTTATCCTCTTGTCAGCCGCCGGGCTGGCTGTCGTGTTCCTGCTATTGCTGAGTCCGGCTGCGGCGGCAATAACCAGTGCTGCATCCAAAACGTTACCAGAGCCTGCGGCCAATCTTGATCTTACGGCAGAAGAACGTACCTGGTTGCTGAACCATCAGACTATCCGGGTGCATAACGAGGCCAACTGGGGGCCGTTCAATTACCACGAATACGGTCGTCCCAAAGGCTATTCGATCGAGTTTATGGATTTGCTGGCCGAAAAGCTGGGTATCCAGGTGGAGTACATCACCGGCCCAAGCTGGAGTGAGTTTATGACGATGCTGGGCACTCAAGAACTGGATGTGATGCTCAATATTGTCCAGACCGAAGATCGCAGCCAGTTTATTCTGTTTACCGAGCCATACGTTACCAATCCTCCAGGTCTTGTGGTGCGTGATGACAATCATGACGTCCGTGACCTGAGGGATCTGAACGGTCGGGTTTTGGCGATTCCCAAAGGGTTCTATTATCAGGAGCTTATCGAACGTTATTTCCCGGGCATTCAACTGTTGCTGTTGACCGACCAACTGGAAACCCTCAAAGCAGTATCCTTTGGCCACGCTGACGCGACCATCGGCGGTATAGCGATTCAGAACTACCTGATGCGCAAGCATCTGATCAACAATACCAAGGTCATTGGTGGTCTCGACGACCCGCGTTTTGAAAATAACCTGCGGATGGGCATTCGGCCTGACTGGGGGATATTGCGGGATATTTTGCAAAAAGCACTGGAATCCGTCACCGAGCAGGAACTAAGCAACCTGGGGCGTCGCTGGCTCAGCAGTGGCTTGCAGAGAACCCAGGTGTTGCAACTGGACAAGGAAGAAAAAGACTTCCTGGCCGCTCACCCGGTATTACGAGTTCATAATGAAATGGACTGGCCGCCGTTCAACTTCAATGAACAAGGCAAGCCCAAAGGGTTTTCGATTGATGTGATGGATCTGATTGCTCAAAAGACCGGCTTTCGTATTGAGTACATCAGTGGCCCGGGTTGGGGGGATTTTCTTCATATGATCAGCAATCGCCAGCTGGATATGATGCTCAATATTGTGAATACCCCGGAGCGGCGGCAGTACATCCGTTTTACCCGTCCGTATGCTGTTAATCCAAACATTATTGCCAGTAAAAAAAGTAACAAATACGAACACATCGACAGCCTGAAAGGTAAAACCGTTGCTGTCCCGCGAGGTTTTTTTTATGAAGAAGTGCTCGGCAAGGAATACCCGGAGATCAAACTGCATCTGGTGAAAAATGCCATTGACGGGCTGAAAGCCGTTTCCATTGGCAAGGCTGATGCGGCAGTCGGCGAAGCGGCGGTCTTTAACCACCTGATTGCCGGCAATATGTTGAACGACCTCACCATTTCCGGTGAAGTCGATATTGGCCAACCGGATCTGGCCAATTTACGGATTGGCGTCCGTTCGGACTGGCCGATTCTGCAGGGAATTATGGACCGTGCCGTGGACTCCTTGTCCCGTGATGAGCAAGCAACTATTTCCCAGCGCTGGATGGGCAATGAAAACTATATTGCCAGACCCGGCAGCGGTATGGCGCTGACCGCCAGCGAAAAAGCCTACCTGGAAAAACAGCCCAACATTACTTATTGCGCCAACCCCGACTGGATGCCGCTGGAAAAAATCGGCACGGGCGGTAAGCACGAAGGCATGGTGGCGGATTATCTGGGCCTGATGGCCGACCGTATCGGGATTGGCCTGACCCTGGTTCAGACCGACAGTACCGCGCAGTCGCTGGAGTACGCCAAAAGCCGCCGTTGCGACATCATGTCGGCGGCATTTGAAACTCCGGACGCCGTACGTCAGCTGAACTTCACCAAACCATATTTGCGTTTGCCACTGGTGATTGCCATTCAGGAACGATCGTTGTTTGTGGATGGCCTGAAATCACTCGACCAGCAAACCATCGGAGTGCCTCAAGGATATGGGTTGCTGACCAAGCTGCAGCAGGATTATCCGAGCCTGGAGGTGATTGAGCTGCCCGATATCAGCACCGGTCTGCGCCAGGTTGAAGAAGGCCGGATATTCGGCATGATTGGAGCGATCGCCCCGATCGGTCATGCCATCCGCAAGGACCGTTTTATTGATCTCAAGATTGGTGGCCGTCTGGATGAAGACTGGAAGCTGGCAATTGCTGTGCGTAACGATACGCCCGAGCTGCTTTCGATGTTTAATAAAGCCACCGACTACATCACTGAAGAAGAGCGTTCCAAAGTGTTTCAGCGCTGGGTCGCCGTGACATTTGAGCAACAGGTGAATTACCACTTGGTGTGGAAGCTGGCAGCGCTAGTGTCAGTGATTATGCTGGCCATTGTGCTTTGGAACTGGAAGCTGGCGCGTCTGAACCAGCGTTTGAAAACCGAGATGGAATTGCGGCATCAGGCGGAACAGCAACTGCAAGACACCAACTCCGAGCTGAATCGTAAAAACAGCGAGCTGTCGATACTGTCCACAACCGATAACCTGACTGGTCTGGCGAATCGTCTGTCGATTGAGCGTCAGCTGGACAAGGTGCTGGAAGATCAGCAGCGGGAAGGATCGTCTTTCTCTGTCATCATATTGGATATCGACCACTTCAAGCAGATCAACGACCAGTATGGCCATTTGCTGGGGGATGAAGTACTGAAGCGCATGGCCCGTCTGCTGGAAGATAATACGCGCACCAGCGACCAGATTGGCCGTTGGGGTGGGGAAGAATTCATGATTATTCTGCCAGATACCAGCGCAGCGCTTGCCTATCGGTTGGCAGAAAAAATACGCACAGCCATTGCCGCGGAACAGTTCGAAGATGCTGATCACGTCACTACCAGTATTGGCCTGGTTGAAAGCCTTCAGCCCGGGCAGAGTGCCCGCCAACTGCTGCTGAAAGCCGACAAGGCTCTTTACCAGGCCAAAAGCCGAGGGCGTAATTGCGTCGTGGTCGCTGTAATTGCAGGTGACGACGAGACCTGTTACGCCTCTGAAGCAACGGACTGAGCCAGAGCACTGGTGAATGTCCGGAGCTATGAAACAACCATCATAAAACACTTGTTCATGGTCTGTGGGTCAAGATTATCAACGGTTGATGCTCCCTGGAACCGCCCCCTCTAACCAGTCGTTCTGCAACGCGGTACACTGGAGGTATCTGGAGGAGACTATGAATCTGAACAGCCTGACGGAAGACCTTGCCAATCAACTACTGCTGCGCCACTGGCGTCTGGCGACGGCGGAATCCTGCACTGGTGGCGGTATCGCTGCTGCCTGTACCGACCTGCCTGGCTCATCAGCCTGGTTCGATTGCGGGTTTGTGACCTATTCAAACGAGGCCAAGATACAACTGCTGGATGTATCGAAAGAGACGCTGGTGGTGGATGGTGCGGTCAGTGAAGCGACGGTCAGAGAAATGGTGGCTGGTGCGGTGAGTAACAGCCGTGCTGATGTGGCGGTGTCGGTCAGTGGTATCGCCGGGCCGGGTGGAGCCGTACCCGGCAAACCGGTCGGTACCGTCTGGTTTGCCTGGGGGAATCATCGCCGTATTGGTGCCGAATGTTGCCATTTTGATGGTGACCGTGCTGCGGTACGCCAGCAAGCCATTGCCCATGCCATCCTGGGGTTGACCCGCTGGCTGGAGCAGGCATAAAAAACTGTGAATCCATCCAGTAAAAAACACTTTGCCGGGTTGGCGCTGATAGGAATTTGTGTTTAACTACTGGTCAAATTTACAGTAAAAACTTTCCGGGCCAGCCAGTGAATTTGACGCCCTGGTGATTAGAGGATATTCAATGGACGCGAACAAACAAAAAGCCCTTGACGCTGCTCTGGGTCAGATTGAACGTCAGTTTGGCAAGGGTGCCATCATGAAGATGGGCGAGCAGCCCCGTGAAGCCATTCCCGCGGTTTCTACCGGTTCCCTAGGGCTGGATATCGCGCTCGGCATTGGCGGTTTGCCAATGGGGCGTATTGTTGAAATTTACGGGCCGGAAAGTTCAGGTAAAACCACCCTGTGTTTATCAACCATGGCGCAGGCGCAGAAACAGGGCAAGACGGTTGCCATTATCGATGCGGAACATGCGCTGGATCCTCTGTATGCCGAAAAACTCGGTATCGACCTCGACAGTCTGCTGGTTTCCCAACCGGATACCGGTGAGCAGGCGCTGGAAATCTGCGACAGCCTGGTACGTTCTGGCGCGGTCGATGTCATTGTGATTGACTCTGTGGCAGCGCTGACTCCAAAAGCCGAAATCGAAGGGGAAATGGGCGACAGCCACGTTGGCCTGCAAGCCCGGTTGATGTCTCAAGCGCTGCGTAAAATTACCGGTAACGTCAAAAACGCCAACTGTCTGGTGATTTTTATCAACCAGATTCGGATGAAAATCGGCGTTATGTTTGGCAGCCCGGAAACCACCACCGGTGGTAATGCCTTGAAGTTTTATTCCTCCGTTCGTCTTGATATCCGCCGTACGGGTTCGGTCAAGCAGGGTGATGAAGCCATTGGTAACGAGACCCGTGTCAAAGTGGTCAAGAACAAGGTCGCTCCTCCCTTCAGACAAGCAGAATTCCAGATCATGTATGGCGCGGGTATCTACCATATGGGCGAGATTATTGATCTGGGTGTGAAGTGTGAACTGGTACAGAAAGCCGGTGCCTGGTACAGCTACCAGAACAACAAGATCGGTCAGGGCAAGGCCAATGCCGCCGCATATCTGGAAGAACATCCGGAAATTGCCGCTGAAATCGAAGCCGGTATCCGTGCCCAGCTGATTGTTGTCCCCAACCTGGAGCAGCCTGCCGACAAAGACAATGTCGAAGCCAAAGAAGACTGAGCCATGCACTATCGCCAGTCTGGTGGAACTGCGCCCGCAGCTACGCCAGGCTGGTATCGACCTGCTGTCCCGCCGCGAACACAGCCGTGATGAATTACACAGCAAGCTGACACGCCGTTTTTATGGACAAATCGACGACGCTATCCGCCTTTCTTTCGAGCCATTACTGACCGATATTCTGGATGATTTTGCTCAACGGGGCTGGCAAAGTGATGAGCGTTTTGCCCGATCTTTTTTGCGTACCCGTTTTCAGCGGGGGCAGGGACCATTACGTATCCAGCAAGAGTTGCGGCAGCGACGGGTTGCTGACGATATTGTCCGCATGACATTGGCAGACAGCGATGCTGACTGGTTTGAATTGGCCAGAGCCGGAGCCGCCAAAAAATTGGGGGTGCGTGGCGAACTGGCCAAAATCCGCCTTGCTGATCAGAAAGAAAAAGCCCGTCTTTACCGTTTTCTAGGCTATCGCGGGTTTAACCCAGACCAGATTCAGTACGCACTGGATGCCTGTTGTGAAGCTCACGATGAGCAGGACGAGCGCTGGGACTGGTAGCACTCAGGAAAACGCACAGCCTGCCTTGATGCCCACCTTTTTCAGGATAATGGCCAACGGACAAAAGCCGGTAAATGCGGCTTGAAACAGATTGGCGCCAACAAAGGCAGTAAACCAGAGCCAGTACACATGGTGAAACTGGGACAGGGCCACACTCACTAAAATAAAGCATCCGGCAAGCGCAAGTACCATACGGTCGACATTCATGGCTATAACCTCGAGTCAAGTAAATTTCAGGGGGAGTATGTGAATGTATCTGCGATATCAGAACATTCAAATATAACTGTATGGTTATTTTGTTTTGAAGTCAGGTCAAGCGATTTCTTGTGAATTTCTGCTTTGCAAGAGGGCAGGACTCGGACAAAGCGGAGCAAACCGCTATACTGCCGCTTTGATGCAACCAACCTTCGGAATTACGCCCTCGTATGAAAAGCGCAGATATTCGCCAGGCATTCCTCGATTTCTTTGCCTCCAAAGGGCACGAGGTGGTGCCATCCAGTCCTTTGATTCCTGCCAATGACCCAACGCTGCTGTTTACCAACGCTGGCATGGTGCAGTTCAAGGATGTCTTTCTCGGACAAGACCAGCGCAGCTACAGCCGAGCGGTCTCGTCACAGCGTTGTGTTCGCGCTGGTGGCAAGCACAACGACCTAGAGAATGTCGGTTACACCGCCCGTCATCACACTTTCTTTGAAATGCTGGGTAACTTCAGCTTTGGTGATTATTTCAAAGAAGACGCCATCCGCTTTGCCTGGGAGCTACTGACCTCAAAAGACTGGCTGGGCCTGCCGGTTGAGAAGCTGATGGTCACGGTATATGCCGATGATGACGAAGCCTTTGACATCTGGAATAAAAAAATGGGTGTCCCGGCAGATAAAATTGTCCGCATCGGTGACAACAAAGGCAGTCGTTTTGCGTCAGACAACTTCTGGCAAATGGGTGACACCGGGCCTTGTGGCCCTTGCTCTGAAGTTTTTTATGACCACGGCGAGCATATTTGGGGTGGGCCTCCAGGATCACCGGAAGAAGACGGCGATCGCTTTATCGAAATCTGGAATATCGTTTTTATGCAGTTTGACCGTCAGCCCGACGGTGAAATGCTGCCATTGCCAAAACCATCGGTAGACACCGGCATGGGGCTGGAGCGTATTGCAGCCATCAAGCAAGGTGTCCACAGCAATTACGAAATCGACTTGTTCCAGGCGTTGCTGGCGGCTGCGGCGAAAGCCACTGGCTGTCAGGACACCGAGAACAAGTCGCTGCGGGTGATTGCCGACCATATTCGTTCTACCAGCTTTCTGGTGATCGATGGGGTTCTGCCGTCCAACGAAGGCCGTGGTTACGTTTTGCGTCGTATTATTCGCCGTGCCGTTCGTCATGGTCATATGCTGGGCGCTCCGATTGGCTTTTTCCACACTCTGGTCCCGGCACTGGTTGAACAGATGGGCGAGGCCTATCCTGATTTGGCTGAACTGTCGTCTCATGTGCAAAAGGTACTGCGTCTGGAAGAAGAGCAGTTCGCCAAGACCCTCGACAAGGGCATTGCGATTCTGAATGCCGCGATTGAAACACTGGAAGGCGACACCATTCCCGGTGAAACCGCTTTCCGCCTGTATGACACTTACGGTTTCCCGCTGGATTTGACCGCCGACGTAGCACGTGAGCGTAATCTCAAGGTAGATGAAGCCGGTTTTGATGTCGAAATGGACAAGCAGCGTCAAAAAGCCCGTGCTGCCGGTAACTTTGGTGCCCAGCATGGCACCGGACTGACGATTGACGGTGATACCCGGTTCTGCGGTTATGACGCACTGGAGAATACCGGTACGGTGAAAGCACTGTTCAAAAATGGCGAAGCCGTGGCCGAGCTACAAGCCGGTGACGAAGCCACGTTGGTACTGGACGAAACCGCTTTTTACGCCGAAAGCGGTGGTCAGGCAGGGGATACCGGCTTTCTGACTGCAGCCGGGGTTGTGTTCCAGGTTAAGGACACCACCAAAGAAGGCAAGAACCACTTGCATCAAGGGGTGCTGGTCGAAGGCCAGGTTAAGGCCGGAGATACACTGACCGCCACGGTTGATGCCGAAAAGCGTTTGGCGACCTCCTTGCATCACTCGGCTACTCACCTGTTACACGCTGCCTTGCGCACAGTGTTGGGTGCCCATGTGGCACAGAAAGGCTCGCTGGTAACGTATGACAAGTTACGCTTCGACTTTTCTCATCTGGAAGCGATCAAGCCGGACGAACTGCAGCAGATTGAAACCCTGGTGAATCGCCAGATTCGCGCCAATACGCCAGTGACAACCCGACTGATGGATATCGATGCTGCTCGTGAAACCGGTGCCATGGCATTGTTTGGTGAGAAGTACGACGATGAAGTCCGGGTGCTGTCGATGGGAACCGACGACTTTTCTGTCGAACTGTGTGGTGGTATTCACGCCGCCCGTACCGGTGATATCGGCTTGCTGAAAATCAGCTCCGAGAGTGGTATTGCTGCAGGGATTCGCCGTATCGAAGCGGTGGCCGGGCAAGCCGCACTGGATTTTGTCGGACAGCAGGAACAGGTGCTCAAGGGCATCGCGACGTCTCTGAAAGGCACCACGGAAACCGTAGGTGACAAAGTAGAGCAACTGCTGAACCGCACCAAAACACTGGAAAAAGAGCTGGAAGCCTTGAAGTCCAAACTGGCCAGCAGCGCCGGTTCCGATCTGGCTGACAATGCCAGGGAAATCAACGGCGTCAAGGTGCTGGCAGCCCGTCTGGAAGGTGCTGATGTCAACGCCTTGCGTAATATCATGGATCAATTGAAAAACAAGCTGGGCAGCGCCTTGATCATGCTGGCCGCCGAAAATGACGGCAAAGTGACGTTGTTGGCAGGTGTTACCAAAGACCTGATCAAGTCGGCCAAAGCCGGTGATGCGGTCAAGGCCTGTGCAGAATACGTCGATGGTCGTGGTGGCGGTAAGCCCGAAATGGCTCAGGCGGGTGGTCAAAAACCCGCCGGTATTGATGATGCCCTGGCCGCGTTTGAGCGCTGGGCAGCATCCGTCGTCTGATTGACCGGATATACCCGGCCAGTCGGGCAAACCGACAGGAGGCATGAGTATGGATATCGATAATCATTGATATCCATACTGGTCAAAACAGGCATGGACGCCCATTATTACTGACAGATGCCAGGCAACAACTGCCACAACAGAAGTTATGTCCTTTTACTTTTCATGGGTATTTGAAGGAATAACTCTGTCCCGCTGTTCTCCGTGTTTTACATACACTCTGTATCTTTCTTGTTCATGACAATTGTTGTTTAATTAGCGCCCTTTTCAGACTAGTCAACCCCGGTTGTTACATCATGGCGTTATACGTACAGAAATATGGAGGCACGTCGGTCGGTACTGTTGAACGGATCGAAATGGTTGCCGATAAGGTAAAATCCTTCCGCGACGCGGGTCATCAGGTGGTGGTAGCCGTGTCTGCCATGAGTGGCGAAACCAACCGATTGATTGGTCTGGCCAAATCTGTTTCTGATAATCCTTCTCCCCGTGAGATGGATGTACTGGTTTCCACCGGAGAGCAGGTGACCATCGCCCTGTTGGCCATGGCTCTGGAAAAGCGTGGCGTTAATGCGCGCTCTTACACCGGCTGGCAGGTGGGTATCAAAACCGACAACGCGTTTATGAAAGCCCGGATTGAAGACATTGATACCACGGCCATGCGCACGCAGCTGGACAGTGGCGGTGTGGTGATTGTGGCCGGTTTTCAGGGCGTGGATGACGACCATAACATCACGACCCTGGGACGTGGAGGTTCCGACACCACAGGGGTTGCCCTGGCAGCGGCACTGGGTGCCGATGAATGTCAGATTTACACCGATGTTGATGGCGTTTACACAACGGACCCTCGCGTTGTGCCTTCGGCCCGTCGAATGGAGCAGGTGACGTTCGAAGAGATGCTCGAAATGGCCAGTCTGGGCTCCAAGGTGCTGCAGATTCGAGCGGTCGAGTTTGCCGGTAAATACAAGGTTCCGCTGCGCGTGCTTTCCACATTCAAGGAAGGTAACGGCACTCTGATTACAATGGAGGAGAATGACTCCGTGGAAAATCCCGTTATTTCAGGTATCGCGTTCAATCGTGACGAAGCAAAGGTAACCGTCAAAGGTGTACCAGATATCCCAGGTGTCGCTTCCCGTATCCTGGTGCCCATCAGTGATGCCAATATTGAAGTCGATATGATTGTGCAAAACGTATCGGATGATGGCACAACCGACTTCACCTTCACGATTCATCGTAATGAATACAGCAAGGCAATGGCGATTCTGGAAGCAACCGCCAATGAACTGAATGCCCGTCAGGTGATCGGTACCGACAGCATCTGCAAGGTCTCTATGGTTGGGGTCGGTATGCGATCCCATGCCGGTGTTGCCAGTAAGATGTTCAAGACCCTGGCGGATGAAAATATCAACATTCTTGCTATTACCACATCGGAAATCAAAATTTCCGTGGTGATTGCAGAAAAGTATTTGGAGTTGGCCGTTCGTTCGCTGCACACTGCGTTTGGACTGGATGCCGAAGAAGATACTCAGGTTGAAGCCTGAGCATCTCTGCTCCTGTCTGTTTGGGGAACCTTCCGTAATGGAAGGGCCCTAATAACCAAACATTCTTAACATCCCGGTTTTTTTCTGACCATAACGGAATATATGGTCAATACTGATAGATGAAAAGAATGGGCCTTGTGCCACAGCACCCTAGAACTACCTAGAACCAATCAATAGGATTTGCAGGAGTAACCTATGCTTATTTTGACCCGTCGCGTAGGCGAGACGTTAATGGTAGGTGACGAAGTGACCGTCACCGTCCTTGGAGTAAAAGGAAACCAGGTACGTATTGGTGTGAATGCACCGAAAGAAGTCGCAGTTCACCGCGAAGAAATTTATCAGCGCATTCAGCGTGAGAAAGATGGTGATGAATCCGCTGGTAATTACTAAGCCATCGATTTAATTGCATTTTTTTCTTTGAATTTCTAAATAACGTGGTATCATGCGCGCCGTGATCTGGAGAGATGGCCGAGTGGCTGAAGGCGCACCCCTGCTAAGGGTGTATAGGTTTATACCCTATCGAGGGTTCGAATCCCTCTCTCTCCGCCACGTTTTCTGCTTCGGCAGTAGTGTTTTATATTAGTTGACTATTATCGTTTCCTGAATATAATACGCGCCCCACGATGTGCGCTCGTAGCTCAGCTGGATAGAGTACCTGGCTACGAACCAGGTGGTCGGAGGTTCGAATCCTCCCGAGCG
>NZ_JAUYWA010000042.1 GCF_030689025.1 Oceanobacter sp. 1_MG-2023 | reverse complement strand
GTCACCTTGTTGGCGGATGCCGACTACGAAACCAAACCAAGCTACAGCTTTACCGTCACCGCCACCGATGGGGCCGGAAACCACACGGACCAAGCCGTCACCTTGGCGGTCAATGATCTGGATGAGTCAGGACCGGTATTTAACTCCGGGACTCTGGCAGATGCCATTGACGAAAACTCTGGCGCCAGCTCGGTTATTTACACCGCAGCGACCGATGACGCGACAGCGGTTTATAGCCTCTCGGGGGCTGATGCTGCTTTGTTCAGCATTAATTCAGCCACAGGTGACGTTGCCTTGTTGGCCGATGCTGATTACGAAACTAAAGCCAGTTACAGCTTTACTGTCACCGCTACCGATGGAGCCGGTAACCACACAGATCAAACTGTCACCATGGCGGTGAATAACCTGGATGAAGTGGCACCGACGATTACTTCTGGCGCTATCGCCACTGCCATCGATGAAAACAGCGGTGTTGGGCAAGTGGTGTATACCGCCACCGCTGATGACTCTGCTGATATTTCGGATGGCGTGGTTTTCTCGCTCTCCGGTGACGATGCCGCGTATCTCTCGATTGATGACAGCACCGGTGAAGTCACCTTGTTGGCCGATGCCGACTATGAGACCAAGTCCAGTTACAGCTTTACCGTCACAGCTACTGATGGGGCGGGTAACCACACGGACCAAGCCGTTACGCTGGCGGTCAATAACCTCGATGAAGTGGCACCGACGATTACCTCTGGTGATACCGCCACTGCCATCGATGAAAACAGCGGTGCTGGGCAGGTGGTGTATACCGCTACCGCTGATGACTTCGCGGATATCTCCGATGGTGTGGCTTTCTCGCTCTCAGGCGACGATGCCGCGTATTTCAGCATCAACTCCGCTACAGGCGAAGTCACTTTGTTGGCGGATGCCGATTACGAAGCCAAAGCTAGCTATTCATTTGTAGTCACAGCAACTGATGGGGTTGGTAACTTTACCGATCAAACCGTTACGCTGGCGGTTAATGATCTGGATGAAGCAGCACCGACGATTACCTCTGGCGCTACGGCCACTGCGATAGCTGAAAACAGCGGTTCTGGGCAGGTGGTGTATACCGCTGTCGCTGATGACTCTGCCGATATTTCTGATGGCGTGACTTTCTCGCTCTCTGGCGACGATGCCGCGTACTTCAGCATCAACTCAGCCACCGGCGAAGTGACTTTGTTGGCCGATGCCGACTACGAAACCAAACCAAGCTACAGCTTTACCGTCACCGCTACCGATGGGGCGGGTAACCACACAGATCAAACTGTCACCCTGGCGGTGAATAACCTGGATGAAGTGGGGCCTGTATTTACCTCCGGGACTCTGGCGGATGCCATTGACGAAAATTCTGGTGCCAGCTCGGTTATTTACACAGCCACAACCAATGATGCGACGGCGGTTTATAGCCTCTCAGGCACAGATGCGTCACGGTTCAGCATCAACTCAGCCACAGGTGAAGTCACTTTGTTGGCGGATGCCGATTACGAGACCAAGTCCAGCTACAGCTTTACCGTCACCGCCACCGATGGAGCCGGTCACTTCACTGACCAGACCGTCACTCTGGCGGTTAATGATCTGGATGAAGTCGCACCGACGATTACCTCTGGTGATACCGCCACCTCGGTCGATGAAAACTCTGGTGCCGGGCAAGTGGTGTATACCGCTGTTGCTGATGACTCAGTGGATATTTCGGACGGCGTAACGTTTAGCCTCAATGGTACTGACGCGGCTTACTTCTCGATTGATGCCAGCACCGGTGAAGTCACCTTGTTAGCGGATGCGGACTACGAGACCAAACCAAGTTACAACTTTACTGTAATCGCCACCGATGGGACCGGTAACCACACGGACCAAGCCGTTACCCTGGCGGTCAATAACCTGGATGAAGTGGCACCGACGATTACCTCTGGTGATACCGCGACTGCCATCGATGACAACAGCGGTGCCGGCAGTGTGATTTATACCGCTGTTGCTGATGACTCAGTGGATATTTCGGACGGCGTAACGTTTAGCCTCAGTGGTACTGACGCGGCTTACTTCTCGATTGATGCCAGCACCGGTGAAGTGACTCTGTTGGCCGATGCTGATTACGAGACCAAGTCCAGCTACAACTTTACTGTCACCGCTACCGACGGAGCTGGTAACTTTACCAATCAGGCCGTTACCCTGGCGGTCAATAACCTGGATGAAGTCGCACCGACGATTACCTCTGGTGATACCGCGACTGCCATTGATGAAAACAGCGGTGCTGGCAGTGTGATTTATACCGCTACTGCGGATGACTCTGCAGATATCTCTGATGGCGTGACTTTCTCGCTCTCAGGCGACGATGCGACGTATTTCTCGATCGATGCCAGCACCGGTGAAGTCACCTTGTTGGCGGATGCGGACTACGAGACCAAACCAAGTTACAGCTTTACTGTCACCGCTACCGACGGAGCCGGTAACTTTACCGATCAAGCCGTTACCCTGGCGGTCAATAACCTGGATGAAGTGGCACCGACGATTACCTCTGGTGATACCGCCACCTCGGTCGATGAAAACTCTGGTGCCGGGCAAGTGGTGTATACCGCCACCGCGGATGACTCCGCAGATATCTCTGATGGCGTCACCTTCAGTCTGTCAGGCGACGATGCGGCGTATTTCTCAATTGATGCCAGCACCGGTGAAGTGACTTTGTTGGCGGATGCGGATTACGAAACCAAACCAAGCTACAGCTTTACTGTTACAGCCACCGATGGCGCCGGTCACTTCACTGATCAGACCGTGACGCTGGCGGTCAATGATCTGGATGAAGTGGCGCCAAGCATTACATCTGGCGCTACGGCTACTGCGATCGATGAAAACTCTGGTGCTGGGCAAGTGGTGTATACCGCCACCGCTGATGACTCTGCTGATATTTCGGACGGCGTAACGTTTAGCCTCAGTGGTACTGATGCGGCTTACTTCACCATTGATACCAATACTGGCGAAATGACTCTAAAAGCTGATGCTGACTATGAAACCAAGTCCAGCTACAGCTTTACCGTCACCGCCACCGATGGGGCTGGTAACTTCACTGATCAGACCGTCACTCTGGCGGTTAATGATCTGGATGAAGTCGCACCGACGATTACCTCTGGTGATACCGCCACCTCGGTCGATGAAAACTCTGGTGCCGGGCAGGTGGTGTATACCGCTGTTGCTGATGACTCAGTGGATATTTCGGACGGCGTAACGTTTAGCCTCAGTGGTACTGACGCGGCTTACTTCTCGATTGATGCCAGCACCGGTGAAGTCACCTTGTTGGCGGATGCTGATTACGAAACTAAAGCCAGCTACAGCTTTACCGTCACAGCCACCGATGGCGCCGGTCACTTCACTGATCAGACCGTGACGCTGGCGGTCAATGATCTGGATGAGTCAGGACCGGTCTTTAACTCCGGGACTCTGGCAGATGCCATTGACGAAAACTCTGGCGCCAGCTCGGTTATTTACACCGCAGCGACCGATGATGCGACGGCGGTTTATAGCCTCTCGGGGGCTGATGCGTCACTGTTCAGCATTAATTCAGCCACCGGCGAAGTGACTTTGTTGGCTGATGCCGACTATGAGACCAAGTCCAGTTACAGCTTTACCGTCACCGCTACCGATGGGGCTGGTCACTTCACTGATCAGACCGTCACCCTGGCGGTCAATAACTTGGATGAAGCAGCACCGACGATTACCTCTGGTGATACCGCCACTGCCATCGATGAAAACAGCGGTGCCGGGCAAGTGGTGTATACCGTTGTTGCTGATGACTTCGCGGATATCTCCGATGGTGTGACTTTCTCGCTCTCAGGCGACGATGCGGCGTACTTCAGCATCAACTCCGCTACAGGCGAAGTGACTTTGTTGGCGGATGCCGACTACGAAACCAAACCAAACTACAGCTTTACCGTCACCGCCACCGATGGAGCCGGTAACCACACCGATCAAACCGTCACCCTGGCGGTCAATAACCTCGATGAAGTCGCACCGACGATTACCTCTGGTGATACCGCGACTGCTATCGATGAAAACAGCGGTGCCGGGCAAGTGGTGTATACCGCTGTTGCTGATGACTCTGCTGATATTTCTGATGGCGTGACTTTCTCGCTCTCTGGCGACGATGCCGCGTATTTCAGCATCAACTCCGCCACCGGCGAAGTGACTTTGTTGGCCGACGCTGATTACGAGACCAAACCAAGCTACAGCTTTACTGTTACAGCCACCGATGGGGCCGGTAACCACACGGACCAAGCCGTCACCTTGGCGGTCAATGATCTGGATGAAGTGGCACCGACGATTACGTCTGGTGATACCGCGACTGCCATCGATGAAAACAGCGGTGCCGGGCAAGTGGTGTATATCGCTACTGCCAATGACTCTGCTGATATTTCTGATGGCGTAGTTTTCTCGCTCTCTGGCGACGATGCGGCGGATTTCAGCATCAACTCGGTAACCGGTGAAGTCACCTTATTGGCCGACGCTGATTACGAGACCAAACCAAGCTACAGCTTTACTGTTACAGCCACCGATGGGGCCGGTAACCACACGGACCAAGCCGTCACCTTGGCGGTCAATGATCTGGATGAAGTGGCACCGACGATTACGTCTGGTGATACCGCGACTGCCATCGATGAAAACAGCGGTGCTGGGCAAGTGGTGTATACCGCTGTTGCTGATGACTCTGCTGATATTTCGGATGGCGTAACGTTTAGCCTCAGTGGTACTGACGCGTCTTACTTCACCATTGATACCAATACTGGCGAAGTGACTCTAAAAGCGGATGCTGACTACGAAACCAAGTCCAGCTACAGCTTTACCGTCACCGCTACCGATGGGGCTGGTCACTTTACTGATCAAACCGTCACCCTGGCGGTGAATAACCTGGATGAAGAAGCGCCAAGCATTACGTCTGGCGCTACGGCCACCTCGATTGATGAAAACTCTGGTGCTGGGCAAGTGGTGTATACCGCCACCGCTGATGACTCTGCTGATATTTCGGACGGCGTAACGTTTAGCCTTGGCGGCACTGACGCGGCTTACTTCACCATTGATATCAATACTGGCCAAGTGACTCTAAAAGCGGATGCTGACTACGAGACCAAGTCCAGTTATAGCTTTACCGTCACCGCCACCGATGGGGCGGGTAACCACACAGATCAAACCGTTACGCTGGTGGTGAATAACCTCGATGAAGTGGCACCGACGATTACCTCTGGCGCTATCGCCACTGCGATCGACGAAAACTCTGGTGCCGGACAGGTGGTGTATACCGCTGTCGCTGATGACTCTGCTGATATTTCGGACGGCGTAACGTTTAGCCTCAGTGGTACTGATGCGGCTTACTTCACCATTGATACCAATACTGGCGAAGTGACTCTAAAAGCTGATGCTGACTATGAAACCAAGTCCAGTTACAGCTTTACTGTCACCGCTACCGACGGAGCTGGTAACTTTACCAATCAGGCCGTTACCCTGGCGGTCAATAACCTGGATGAAGCAGCACCGACGATTACCTCTGGTGATACCGCGACTGCGATCGATGAAAACTCTGGTGCTGGGCAAGTGGTGTATACCGCCACCGCTGATGACTCTGCTGATATTTCGGACGGCGTAACGTTTAGCCTTGGCGGCACTGACGCGGCTTACTTCACCATTGATACCAATACTGGCGAAGTGACTCTAAAAGCTGATGCTGACTATGAAACCAAGTCCAGCTACAGCTTTACCGTCACCGCCACCGATGGGGCTGGTCACTTCACTGATCAGACCGTGACGCTGGCGGTCAATGATCTGGATGAGTCAGGACCGGTATTTAACTCCGGGACTCTGGCAGATGCCATTGATGAAAACTCTGGCGCCAGCTCGGTTATTTACACCGCAGCGACCGATGACGCGACAGCGGTTTATAGCCTCTCAGGCACAGATGCGTCACTGTTCAGCATCAACTCTGCTACAGGCGAAGTCACCTTGTTGGCCGACGCTGATTATGAGAGCAAGTCCAGCTACAACTTTACTGTAATCGCCACCGATGGAGCCGGTAACCATACCGATCAAACCGTCACCTTGGCGGTCAATAACCTGGATGAAGCAGCGCCAAGCATTACATCTGGCGCTATCGCCACTGCGATCGATGAAAACAGCGGTGCGGGCAGTGTGATTTATACCGCTGTTGCTGATGACTCTGCTGATATTTCTGATGGTGTGACTTTCTCGCTCTCTGGCGACGATGCAGCGTATTTCTCGATCGATGCCAGCACCGGTGAAGTCACCTTGTTGGCCGATGCCGACTATGAGACCAAGTCCAGTTACAGCTTTACCGTCACCGCCACCGATGGGGCCGGTCACTTCACTGATCAAACTGTCACCTTGGCGGTGAATAACCTGGATGAAGCAGCGCCGACGATTACGTCTGGCGCTATCGCCACTGCGATCGATGAAAACAGCGGTGCTGGGCAGGTGGTGTATACCGCGGCCGCTGATGACTCTGCTGATATTTCGGACGGCGTAACGTTTAGCCTCAGTGGTACTGACGCGGCTTACTTCACCATTGATACCAATACTGGAGAAGTGACTCTAAAAGCGGATGCTGACTATGAAACCAAGTCCAGCTACAGCTTTACCGTCACCGCTACCGATGGAGCCGGTAACCATACCGATCAAACCGTCACCTTGGCGGTGAATAACCTCGATGAAGTGGCACCGACGATTACGTCTAGTGATACCGCGACTGCCATCGATGAAAACAGCGGTGCTGGCTCGGTTATTTACACAGCGATTATCGATGACTCCGCGGATATCTCGGACGGCGTAACGTTTAACCTCAGTGGTACTGATGCGGCTTACTTCACCATTGATACCAATACTGGCGAAGTGACTCTAAAAGCTGATGCTGACTATGAAACCAAGTCCAGCTACAACTTTACCGTCACCGCCACAGATGGAGCCGGTAACCACACCGACCAAATCGTTACTTTAGCAGTCAATAACCTGGATGAAGTCGCACCGACGATTACTTCTGGCGCTATCGCCACTGCGATCGATGAAAACAGCGGTGCCGGGCAAGTGGTGTATACCGCCACCGCTGATGACTCCGCAGATATCTCTGATGGTGTGACCTTCTCGCTCTCAGGCGACGATGCGGCGTACTTCTCGATTGATGCCAGCACCGGTGAAGTGACTTTGTTGGCGGATGCCGACTATGAGACCAAGTCCAGTTACAGCTTTATCGTCACAGCTACTGATGGGGCGGGTAACCACACGGACCAAGCCGTTACGCTGGCGGTGAATAACCTGGATGAAGTGGCACCGACGATTACATCTGGCGCTACGGCCACCTCGATCGATGAAAACTCTGGTGCCGGACAGGTGGTGTATACCGCGGCCGCTGATGACTCTGCCGATATCTCTGATGGTGTGACCTTCTCGCTCTCTGGCGACGATGCGGCATATTTCAGCATCAACTCAGCCACCGGCGAAGTCACCTTGTTGGCCGACGCTGATTACGAGACCAAACCAAGCTACAGCTTTACCGTCACCGCTACCGATGGAGCCGGTCACTTCACTGATCAGATCGTGACGCTGGCGGTCAATGATCTGGATGAGTCAGGACCGGTATTTACCTCCGGCACGTTGGCTGATGCCATTGATGAAAACTCTGGCGCCAGCTCGGTTATTTACACCGCAGCGACCGATGACGCGACAGCGGTTTATAGCCTCTCAGGCACAGATGCGTCACTGTTCAGCATCAACTCTGCTACAGGCGAAGTCACCTTGTTGGCGGATGCGGATTATGAGAGCAAGTCCAGCTACAACTTTACTGTAATCGCCACCGATGGAGCCGGTAACTTTACCGACCAAATCGTTACTTTAGCAGTCAATAACCTCGATGAAGTGGCACCAAGCATTACATCTGGCGCTACGGCTACTGCGATCGATGAAAACTCTGGTGCTGGGCAAGTGGTGTATACCGCCACTGCGGATGACTCTGCTGATATTTCTGATGGCGTGAGTTTCAGCCTGTCTGGTACAGATGCGTCACTGTTCAACATCAACTCGGTAACCGGCGAAGTCACCTTGTTGGCCGATGCGGACTACGAGACCAAGTCCAGCTACAACTTTACTGTAATCGCCACCGATGGGTCTGGTCACTTCACTGACCAGACCGTGACACTAGCGGTCAATAACCTCGATGAAGCAGCGCCGACGATTACCTCTGGTGCGACGGCTACCGCGATCGATGAAAACTCTGGTGCCGGCAGTGTGATTTATACCGCCACTGCTGATGACTCTGCTGATATTTCGGACGGCGTAACGTTTAGCCTTGGCGGCACTGACGCGGCTTACTTCACCATTGATACCAATACTGGCGAAGTGACTCTAAAAGCTGATGCCGACTACGAGACCAAGTCCAGCTACAGCTTTACCGTCACCTCTACCGATGGGGCCGGTAACTTTACCGATCAAGCCGTTACCCTGGCGGTCAATAACCTCGATGAAGTCGCACCAAGCATTACGTCTGGCGCTACTGCGACTGCTATCGATGAAAACAGCGGTGCTGGGCAGGTGGTGTATACCGCGGCCGCTGATGACTCTGCTGATATTTCGGACGGCGTAACGTTTAGCCTCAGTGGTACTGACGCGGCTTACTTCACCATTGATACCAATACTGGAGAAGTGACTCTAAAAGCGGATGCTGACTATGAAACCAAGTCCAGCTACAGCTTTACCGTCACCGCTACCGATGGGGCGGGTAACCATACCGATCAAATCGTTACTTTAGCAGTCAATAACCTGGATGAAGTGGCACCGACGATTACCTCTGGCGCGACGGCCACTGCCATCGATGAAAACTCTGGTGCGGGGCAAGTGGTATATACCGCTGCTGCGGATGACTCTGCTGATATTTCTGATGGCGTGAGTTTCAGCCTGTCTGGTACAGATGCGTCACTGTTCAGCATCAACTCGGTAACCGGCGAAGTCACTTTGTTGGCGGATGCCGACTACGAAACCAAACCAAGCTACAGCTTTACCGTCACCGCCACCGATGGGGCGGGTAACCACACAGATCAAACCGTCACCTTGGCGGTCAATAACCTGGATGAAGCAGCGCCAAGCATTACATCTGGCGCTACGGCCACCTCGATCGATGAAAACTCTGGTGCCGGACAGGTGGTGTATACCGCCACTGCGGATGACTCTGCTGATATTTCCGATGGTGTGACTTTCTCGCTCTCAGGTGACGATGCCGCCCTGTTTAGCATCGACAGCAGCACGGGTGAAGTGACCCTGTTGGCCGATCCCGACTACGAAACCCAATCCAGCTACAGCTTTACCGTCACCGCTACCGATGATGCCGGTAACCATACCGACCAAGCGGTTACCCTTGATGTCAACGACCTGGACGAAACCGCCCCGGTGTTCAGTTCGTTGAGTGCCGGGTTTATTGTCACCTGGACATCGGCAGGCCAGGACGGCTCATCGACGGGAGTGTATGCCCAACGTTACGATCTGGCAGGCCACCCGGTGGGTGAAGAAATACAGATCAATAGCTACAGCACCAATGCGCAATACGAATCCAGTGTGGCCGTTTATAACGATGGGCGTTGGTTGGTCAGCTATAGCAGTGATCGATCAGATGGTAATCGTTACTGGGAGACCTATGTTCAAAGTTATGATGCCGCAGGCAATGTGATCACCAGTGAATACGCGGTGAATACCATTAGCGCAAACTATCAATGGCGCTCTGAGGTAGCAACCTTGATCGATGGTCATGCCATCGTGGTTTGGGAGGAGAGCCATAATGGTGATATTATCGGAAACTGGCTGGATGCCGAGGGCAACCCCGTTGCGGGTAATATTGCTATTGATGATATTTCCGATTATCCATTCCAAAGCCCCAGCGTTGCCTCGCTGGCCGGTGGTGGCGTCGTGGTGGCATATGTAGTTACCGTTAGGTATTTGGGCCCTGGGATCTACGATGAGAATGCCATTGCCGTCAAGATTTACGGCGCCGATGGTGAGGTGGTGACGGCCGGGATTTATGCCAACAGTACAACCGCCGGTTCTCAAATTGAACCGGAGGTGACCGGATTAACGAACGGCGGTTTTGTGGTGGTCTGGCAATCCGAGAACCAGGATGGTTCTGGTTATGGTATCTATGCTCAGCGTTACGACGCCAATGGCAATACCCTGGGCGGGGAATTCCGGGTCAATACCGAGACGACCGGCAATCAACTGGATGCCAGTATCACCGCTCTGGAAGACGGTGGCTTTGTGGTGGTCTGGACGTCTTATGACCAGGATGGCAGCGGTATGGGGGTATTTGCCCAGCGTTACGATGCCGACGGCAATACCATTGATAGCGAATTCCAGGTCAATACCAGCACTGCCGGAAACCAGTCAGAGCCCGGTATCACTGCGCTGGCCAATGGTGGATTTATCATTACCTGGACATCCAGCGACCAGGATGGTGATGGCGATGGTGTGTATGCCCAAGTATACGATGCCGATGGTCATGCAGTAGGGAGCGAATACCGGGTTAACAGCTATACCAGTGATGACCAGAACGATGCATCCGTGGCAGGGATTATTCTCTCGGTGGCGGAAAACAGTGGTGCCGGGCAAGTGGTGTACACAGCCGTGGCTACCGACACCGATGACAAGGGCACGGATACCAGCGCCAGCGTAACGTACAGCCTCCAGGGCGACGACGCCAGCTACTTCAGTATTGACGCCATCACTGGTGAAGTCACCTTGTTGGCGGATGCGGACTACGAGACCAAACCAAGCTACAGCTTTACTGTTACAGCCACCGATGGTGTCGGTAATCAGGTCAATCAGGTGCTGGATATCGCGGTCAACAACCTTGATGAAATCGCCCCGGTCATTACTTCGGGCAGCAGCGTGAGTGTGGATGAAAATACCGCCATTGACTCTGTGATTCATACGGTCACCGCCGATGATTCCGGGGATATCTCCGGTGGCGTGACTTTCTCGCTCTCGGGCGACGATGCCGCACTGTTCAGCATCGATGCCAGCACCGGCGACGTCAGCCTCAACACCATACTGGATGCTGAAACCCGCACTGACTACTCATTGATCATCACTGTGACGGATGCGGCGGGTAACTACAGCAGTCAGGCTGTCGCCCTGACCGTGAATGATCTGGACGAATCCGCTCCAACCTTTACCTCCAGCGCCGCCGGTTACGTGGTGAGCTGGACGACCGCCGACGACGGCGACGGCAGCGGTATTGTAGGCCAACGCTACGACGCCAACGGCCAGACCCTGGGGGATGAATTCCAGATCAATACCACGGTGGCGGGAGACCAGAGCGAGTCCTCGGTAACAACCCTGCTTGACGGCAGCTTTATCGTGGTATGGACCACCGCCGACGACGGCGATGGCAGCGGTATTGTCAGCCAGCGGTTCAGCGCCAGCGGCGAGCGGATTGGCAGCGAAACCGTTATCAACAGCACCACCACCGGCAGCCAGAGCGCTGCGCAAGTCGAAGCACTGGGCAGCGGTGGTTACGTGGTGGTCTGGACCTCGAACGGTCAGGACGGTGACGCCGATGGCGTCTACGCCCGGATCTACGACGCCGACGGCAACGCGATCAGCGCTGAACTGGCGGTGAATAGCTACACGACAAATAATCAGAACGACGCCAGTGTTACCGCCCTGGCCGACGGCGGCTTTGTCGTGACCTGGACCTCCGAAAGCCAGGACGGTGGCTACTTCAGCACTTACCTGCAAATAGTTGATGCCGATGGCGTTACGGTGGGCAGCGAAACCCGCATCAACCATTACAACGACTACACCCAGGTAGAAACCGCCGTTACTGCACTGGCGAATGGTGGTTTTGTGGTGAGCTGGTCTTCCTGGGCTCAGGATGGCCAGAATTACGGCGTGTTTACTCG
>NZ_JAUYWA010000041.1 GCF_030689025.1 Oceanobacter sp. 1_MG-2023 | reverse complement strand
AGCATCCACTTCGAAGGACGGATCGACGGCTACGTGGATCTGTAAGTAATGGGTGACACAGAACTATGAACACCCTCCGCCAGCTTCAATGGTCAGCACAGAATGGTTAGCCGCAGCGTAACTGGTATTCTGCACATAACCATCACCCACAGTCACGATACCAGGCAGAGCCCACAGAACGGGTTGGCCTGATGGAATATCGTTTCCATTAAACAGCGTTTTGTTAGTGGTGATAGAAGTTGGCAACTCACACAGGGTGTAAGTTGTGCCATTCCAACTATAAGAAGAATCAGCAACGGAACCAACTGCTACGCAAGCACCGTTGGAAGCAAAAGCGCCGGCAGAAGCTACCATCAAAGCAGACGCAAGAATCAGTTTTTTCATAATCAATCTCCAGTAATGTATTTCCATGTATCTTGATTTCGAATAATTCGAACACAAACATTCGTGATTGAAACGGTGGTGCTATAAGCTAACACCAAGCATATCGGATCATTAATCCGATGAACCCCCCTAAGGAGCAAAGCTATTTTCACACATTCCGCATGACATAAAAAATACAGTTTTATTATATTTATAGCTAACCACAAAGAACCATAATAACAATTTAATACCAATAAATATTAAAACTGTCATACAATACATTAACAACTTACAAATCAACAACTTGCAAATTAAAAAAGAAATGCTATTTTTTACAAAACCGTAACCCACCAAAACAATCAGCAGGCCATTATCAATAACGTACGTTTTCTACATCCCAAAATCTCATGGATAAAAAATCTCAGAAAACAACAAAAAAGTAACTCCATAAAAAAGTACAAACATTCTTCAATTCAAACATCCTTCCTTCAGAGACAAACGCAATTAGCAAAAAAATGGGAGCCGAAGCTCCCTAAAAAACAGAAATCTTACTCATTCAATAAAAAATAGAATTTCAGATACATCTTAATTATTCAAGATAGTTCACAATCTCAGAATGTTGGTTGTAATCAAATATACCTAAATAATCCGTTTGCTCAAGAAATTCGGTATCTGCCGTATCAGACTCACTATAATCACCAGAGTTCGTTCCAACCAAATTTCCTTGCACCGCAACTTCCCGATAGGGAAATTCGGCCGAAAATCCAGAAGTTTGTCGATTTTTTAACAATGGTTCCATTTCATAAAACCCGGATACAGCTTCCCGGATATTGTTATAGGCATTACTAATCTGGAAATAATTCCAGTTAAATACTGCGTTACCTGTAAACACTGGAATTTCATCAATGCGCGAGTCATTACTAAATTCAGCACAGCCAGCGGCCATATTGATTATATTTATATTTTCAGAAGTTAACAAACTATCAGAATCATCAATATATATGCACTGATCAAGTGTCGAAATGTAGTATGTGTCAAGATTACTCCCTATAGCGCTATTGTATAAATTAAAAGCACTACCATCATACAAAGAAATACCCGTCTGCTGCGCCCCCGAAGAGAAAGACGAATAATTAATACTTATATTTGCCAACACAGGAGCGGATCTTGGAAGGGCATCCACGGCCCCAGGGTTATTAACCCCTTTGATAAACGCTGCAATTCCATTCTCATTATTTGGCAAAGCGTAAAGGGAAGTAAGATATACACTTTGAATACTACCCACATAGCCATACGACCACTTCAAGGCACCATGATAATTTTCTGCCGAATAATAGAAATCCCTGACATTAACTGCACCGCCGTTTATCTCCAGCATGAATCTCTCGTGAGACCCAAACGACCCCGTTGATATCAGGTTAAAGTGTTGTAGAAAAGAACCGCGCCCTAATGCATTCAAGGTAAGATTCGCATCGCCGTTCACATTGACGTATTCAATGCTCACATTACCATAGCCATTATCATACCCACCAAAGTAACCGTATTCCCCTTGGATATTACATACTTGAGTGCCAACTTCAGCAGTATCAGCATCACTACATTCGTTGTGACGACCGAAGCCATCCATTACCAATGGTATATTCAAGGTTACCATGCCCTGGCTGTCAGCCGGTGTGTCATTATTTTTGAAATATTCAGGGCCACCCTGTATTATCAGGCTTCCACCTCTAGTTATATGCATAATACTATTATCAGATTCGGAAGATATTTCCACCCCAGCCTCAATAGTTAACTTCGCCGGATTTGCTTTCATTTCAGCTACGGTATCAATATCAGTAATTTCCTGATGACCATTACCAATATGAACGACTCCTTTAATACTCCAGTGGGTCGGTGCCACTCGCATTACTGCTTCTTCAATATAGCGAGTTTCACCCGTGTTAGTGTTGATTGCCCAACCGCCGGTCAGAGCATCTGCTTGAATTTCCTCCAGGGTGTAACCATCGTTCAGCCATTGTTCAACCGTTTCACCTGGCAAGCCCGTGTACTGGCTGATGGTAACGTTGTTGGTATAGATACCACCTAAAATTCGGCACGACTTGGATGCCGGATACCAGTACTCATTAGAGCTGATCTCGCCATCGCCATTAGTATCGTATCCAAAACGGTAGGCGCCAGCAGTCAGCTCACTATCCAACGCTGTCAGTATTCCAAGGTTATTACACTCATAATCTGGAGCAATTACCACCGAATCACTCCAATTGTTATACCAGTTGTCATTGCTATCCGAGACGGCGCCAATGTAGCCAGCGTCGTTCAGCTGACTATAGCTGTCACCAATAAGACCGGCGTAGCTACTGAGGCTGGCCTGACTGGCCAAGGTATCGCCGGTAATCACATAACTGGTATCCAGTACGGGATCTTCTTCGTAAACACCGCTAGAAGAAGCAACGGTGTAGCCGTAATCGTAGCCACTGTCTTCGGAATCTGCTGCCAAGGTGTTTTCACAACTGAATATCACGCCATCAAACAGAATCCCCTGCGGGTCGTTGCTTTGTAAGGCGGCGGTTTCGGCATCGTCAATATCCAGGCAGGTGGCGAAGTCTGAGAACACCGAATTAAACATCAGTAAACCAGAGCCTTGTTCCAGCAATACGGCAGTATTGGCAGAGCCAAAGCCAGCGGCGGTGATATTGGTGATCACCGGACGCGAACGCGGGCTGGCGTCGTAATCCGTGCTGTCGTTGATGCCATGCAATACATGACCGGTGCTGTCATCTCCTGGGATGACAATGGCGGTTTCAATGGTGCCGGTATAACCGTTTTGCCACTGAATCTGGTCACCGGTGATATTGGCCATCACTAAATGATCAAAGTTTACCGCACCGCCGTTGATATTGAGGCCGTCAGCCCCGGCACCATAAATATCCAGATAGGCTATTTGGGAATTGTCATCAACCTCGTTCAGGGTCAAGGCGGCCTGGCCGTCTTCGCCGGTATCGAACAGGCGCAGGTAGTGAATATCCAGCTGTTGCTCGGCGTCGCTGTGGCCATTAACGGTAATACCACGCCAACTTGAGGTAATATCGCCAGAAAGACCTACACCTAATTCGACAGCGGCAGCACTTAAACCAGCTACACGCAACTGAGCATCAGGTTGAATCACCAGTTCGGTATCGTTGTTGCTAGTGGCCACCAGCTTCGTGCTGGAAGCCAGTGTCAGCTGTATCGGGCTGGCCAATGCGGCAGCCTGTTCGCTGCTGCTAAGGGAAGTAAAGTCTGTACCGACCTGTACCTGGCCATCAATACGCCAAGCAATATTTTTAGGGTAATAATCCGGTGAACCACCGTTATCCAAACGACCTTCAATACTAAAGTTGCTGTATAGCGTCGCAGATTGTGCCACGGTAGGGTTTAGATCACAGATTTGATAGGTGAGGTTGTCGATCTGCACGGTGTCGCTGGCCAGCGTACCCACATCCATACATTCAGGAAAGAGAATAGCGGCACTGTAAAGATCGTTACTGGAAACACCAACGTTACCAGCACCTAATTGGCTAATATCCTCAACATTGGCAAAGCTTAAACTGTCGTTGGTTACTGCCCAGATATAGCTAAGTAAGGGGTCGGCACCGGTTATCAGGTCGGTGGCATCCGCAATTGCCGCTAATGCATTATCGGTGCTGTTCGTTATATTGCTACAGTTGAGCAAAGCAGAACCAATGCTGATCTGGCTGGCCGAATCCTGTGGTGCCAGGCAGGTATCAAAACCCTGTATCACCACATCATCGATGGACAGCATTGAAGCACCGGTCAATGCCAGTGCACTGCCCGCCTGATTGTACTGGTCGTACAGTGTGGTGTTGATCAGATCAACCTCTCCGCCATTCAGAATAATAGCAGCCGTACTGTTGCTGTGGCTCACCCGAGCAGCAAAGCCGCCCTGATATTCGTTCAGCTCAACGGCTGTACTGGGCGATTCGGTGATATATGGTGTGGGAACAGATCCAGTGAAAGTATCTGTAAACAGGTTCCAGCTACCGCCATAGGCGGTTATCGCGGTATTGCCTGAATAAGCAATCACGTTACCCACTTGTCCTGCTACCGGGGCATAGGCGGTAACGGCGGAATGAATGGTGCCGCCTTCGTAACCTTCAAGCGTTACTTGGGTTTCAGCGCCAGCTTCACCAATCACCGAGCTGGTGCCAGAGCCCAGGGTGTATAAACCGGGCAGCCCCTGGCTAGTGTTGGTATTGAACCCCAAACCATAAGTAACCAGGTCGGTGCTGGGGCTGACACCACCGTAATAACCAAATGGGCCTTCGATGTTACACAGTGCTTCCGGGCTGGCAGTTTGCGAGCATTCCGGCGCAGAGCCGATGCCATTGATGATGATACCACCCCATTCTCCACCACCAACCAGATTATCGTCCAGCGATTGAATACTGGCAGAAAGCTGGGCGTTACGATGCACAATCACAACCGTGCCTTCTTTGGCGTAAACCGTGCTTGAGCTGGAACCCAACTGAAACGCTTTGTGATCTGCAACCAGTTCATCCAGTGTTTGGTATTGCTTGCTTTCACCCAGTTGGTAAACGCCATCCAATACCCAGACCAGCGGCTCGTAGTTCCAGCTGGTTTTCAGTTGAATCATGTTCAGGTTATCGGAGATAGAACGGGTATTCTCTAACTCGCCAAAACTAGTACTGAGCAGGCAGGCATTCACCTCTTCGCCATCAACCACTACCGGTTCAGTGGGTGTTCCCACTACGCCGTACTGCAAAATTTCACACTGGGCCAGCGATACCTCCATGCTGTCTTGCATGGCAGTTTCATCGGATACATCGGCACCACAACTGGCCAGTACGGCGGCTGTCAGTGCTGTGGCCAGTACTTTTGGCAGCGGCCGGGGTATATACCGGGTCGCCTGAAACGAATAATTCAATAACATATTGTCACCTGTTACTTATGTTGGATATCCAAGAAATTCAGCATTAAAAGTCGTAGCTGACTTTTAGCTTGTATTTGGGGCCAGATTTATAGCTCAAATACGCCACGTTGTATTTTTCGTAATATTGGCGTTTTTCAGAGTCCAGAATATTTTCACCGGATAATGACACTTTCAAATCGTCACCAAAGCGTTTGGTATAGATAATTTTAAGATCATCATAAGGTTCACTATACACATTGGTAACGTTACTGCCTGCATCTGGTGTTACAATGACCAGCTCTTTCCCCTTGCGGTTAAATACCAGTGTGACTTCCTGACCGGTTTCAATATGGTCGTAACCCAATTGTAAGTTAGCAATATAGTCTGGCTGGCCTTGTAATGGACGATCCAAGTCGGTTTCTTTAGAGTCTTCTGCAAGGGTAACTTCCGATTCGATATCGGTGTAGTTACCTTGCACAAAGAAGGCGTGGCTGTAACCCAGGTCAAATTCCGTACGAAAATCCAGCTCCCAACCGCTAACCTTGCCGGAGTCGACGTTGACGAAGGTGTAGTAATCGTAGTCATTACCAATGGTATCGAAAGCATTTTCGATCGGGTTATCCATATCTTTACGATAGGCTCCCAGGCTGACAGATTCGGTATCGCTCGGGTACCATTCCAGTCGCATATCGTAGTTTTTGATGTCCGCGGGCTTCAGATCCGGATTACCTTTATATGCGGTAAGGGTTTCAATGTCCCGATAGGTACGCGGCAGCAACTCGAAGGTTTCTGGCCAGCTGACGGTTTTGCTGAAAGCACCACGTAATTGCCAGCGCTCGTTAATAAGCCAGGTAGCCCCCACGGATGGCAAGGTTTTGGTTTCGTCCAGCAGTTCGTACAATGGCTCCGGATTGTAGTAGTACTGGTCAGCTTCTACCTTGAAGGATTCACGACGCACCCCAAGATTGGCGGTGACTGTATTCCACAAGTTCCAATCAGTTTGCAGGTACATGGCGTTGGTGTGTTGTTCAACACGGTACTGATAGCCGTTATCGATACCAATATCATCTTCGTCGTTTAAAGAGCCGCCATAATTAACATACAAACCATTACTGCCATTGGTGCCATCACCAATATATTCATCGGTAAATATATCTGCAGGATCGGGGTACAACAGAATATCCTCTCTGGTTTCCTGTTCTAACATATTATCGCGATAGGAGAATCGGTCTTCATAGCCATCCCGGGTGCGGTCCAATTTGTACAAACCGGCTTTAGCAGTAACAGCAATATTGCCAGTTTCATTAATAGGAAGTTCCAGGTCGATACTCGAGGCATTACCATCCTCTTCGGAATATTCCCAAAGATTATAAGCCGTACTATAGCCAACCAGAAGGGTAGGGTCTGAGGTCTGGCTTCCCTGGTAGGTATAGCGCTGAGCATTGGGGCGATCGTATTCGCTGGACGAACGGGCAACTTGCCAATTGGCCTTAAGATTACCCAAAAGCCCAGAAACTTCGGATATATTAAAGTAGTGCTCGCCCCATAGCTGATGACTGACCAACTGCTCTTCTATCCAATCAATACTTTGGGTCTGGAACTTTTCAATACTTGAGTCAACGGCCCAATCGCGCGGGTCTTCTGGCAGAACAATATCATTTTGGGCAATCCAGTAACCACTGGCAATATTATATTGGTCTTCAAACTCTGCGGAGCTGGTAGTATGGCGCAGCAAAAGATTGTTTATTCCCAGAGTGTGATTTTCTGTAATTCGCCAATCAGCATTTAACATGGCACTGAGATCAATGATATTGTTGGTATCGTAAGTGACCTGGGATGAGGTCAAAGCGATAATATCTTCCTGTTCGCCAGTATCAGAATTATTAACGGTATACAGATCAAAACCATTCTGTATTTTTTCGTCGTTGGTCCATTTATTACTGTAACGGAAGGCCCCAATCACCCCCAGTCGCTGACCGTCTTCTGTCAGCCAGCTGTCACCACCCGCCAGGCTGAAGGACACATCAGCGGGCAGATCACCTTTGTAAACACCGTAGTTTTCAAAGGACTCACCCAGGTCTTCACGGTACTGGAGAAACTCTTCGCTATACCCAAGTCCGTTACTGCCAGCTGAGTCTGGATCTCCAAAGAAATAAGCGCCTCGGGCTTCTTTGGCTATGTCTGGCATTTCACGAAAACCGTCGTCATAACCGGTCCAGTCGCTGCCGCCACTTTCTTTGCTCATATAGCCTTCTTCGCTGTTGGCTTTGCCGTAGCCCAGCGTGGCCGATATTTTGAAGAAGCCTTCGTCCGGCGTTGGCTTGGTTTTCATTTCAATATGACCAGCGGTGGCGGTACCGGGCACGTCGGCAGTGGCGCTTTTTTGCAACGACAGGGTTTGCATAATGCTGGCCGGAAATATATCCAGTGGCAGGTCACGCCGGGCCGGATCGGTAGCAGGTAGCACCGCACCGTTAAAATACGTGGATTGGTAACGGCTTTTCATACCACGCACAATGGCATAACGGCTGTCTTCCAAACTGACCCCAACCACCCGCTTGAGCGCCGAGCTGACGGTGCTGTCGTCGAAGCGGGCGATCTGGGTAAAGTCCATACTGTCCAGCACCGAGCTGGACATACGCTCCATGTCGACCGGGTTATAAGGTTGATAGCTGGCAGTAGCGACTACCTCTTCGATCCCCTGACTGTAGCCGTCGTCACTGCTACTCATATTGGTTTCGAGATTGACCGATAACTGTGACACCACTTTGACGCCAGAGAGCGTCTGGCCACGATAATCAGGATGTTGCAAAGTCAGCCGATAGTTGCCAGCTGGCAGCTGAATTTCGTAGGTACCATAACCGTCTGTACGAGTCGTGATGTCGCTGCCTTCAACCGAGACCACCACATTGGCAATGGCCGCGCCGGTAATGTCGTCGGTGACAGCACCTTCAATCACTCCCACCAGTGCACCATCGTCAGAGCTGACTTGACCATTACGGTGGCTCAACTGACTCAGAGGAATACGTTTAACGGATTTTTCCGCGCTGGCCACGCCACTGGTTTTGCTAATACTGACGAACGCTGCTTCGTCGCTGTCCAGCGTAAAGCTGACGGGGATACGTGTACCCGCCGCTTCAACCACCAGCGCCTTGCGGCCGCCATCAACACTGTCGATCCAAAGGCTGCCATTGGCGTCAGTACGGCCCAATTCCAGACCATCTTCCAACACGATGGCATCACCCACCGGCTGGCCATCCATGACAAAATCTACTTTGATGCCCGCTGCCCACAGCGGACTGGCGATTAACAGCCCTAACGTGCCGGTAATTAGCCGTGTATGTCCAGCCCTCATTACGTCTCTTCCCTTTTGATAAAAGATAAAAGTTTGTGAACACAGCCGAGCTGCGCCCCCAAGGAACAGAGCTAAAGACGGGATTTGGATAAAGTGGCGACATTAAGTTTTTGTGACTGCGTATTTACAGCCGGGAATCGACCATCGTTGACTTGTGTCACACCCGGTAAATGGTTGGATTTCTGGAAAATATTAAAAGCTTATTTTGTTTGGTTATCAGGGCGATCGCTGATCCAAACGTGATGGGCTCGACAGGCTATGTTGCCCTGACACTGTTTCAGGTATGTCTGGCACAGATCAATCAGTCTGATCCGGCTCTTCTGACCAGTTCCGGTTCCGCTGATGGCTGAACCACTCCCGGCGATAACGATTGGCTCTGGCGCGGTCGGGCAAGATATTGATCAATTCAATCAGCAGCCCCTGCCCCTGTTTTTCCAGCTCAGGGGAGCATGGCCGTCGCAACAGGCCGATCAGCAGTTTGAATGCTTGCTCGTACTGCTCTTCTGCAGCCAGTTCCTGGGCCAGTGCCAGTCGATTTTCCGGGGTGGGTGCATCGCGAAAGGTTTGCCGCAAGCTATCGAGGTTGTTTTGTCGCCGCTGTAATAAATGCCAGCGCGATAACGCTTGTTGTATCGCCGGGTCACGCTGACTGTTCGCAGTCAGGTTGTCCAGCAAGGTGGCTACTTCCTGCAGTCGCTGAGGCTGCTGTTGGCTGGCGTCCATCAAGCGCTGACAATAGCGGGCCAGGTCGGCGGTGTTACCAGGACGTTGCTGTACCAGCTGACGCCATAACGCCAACCCCTGCGACCAGTCTTGCCGGGCGATATGTTGTTCCGCCTGTTTACGTAATTTGTCACAGGGTTGCTGGATATACGGAGCCAGCAGCTGGCGAATCTGACTTTCCGGGAGTGCCTTGGTGAAGCGGTTCACCTCTCGGCCACGGTAATACAGCAATACGCTGGGCAAGCCACGCACTTGCATCACACTCATCAGCTGCGGTTGTTGTTCGGCGTCCACCGTCAGCAATCGCAGCTGTGGTGCAAACTCTTGCTCCAAATGCTCAAGCACAGGCAGCAAGGCTTTGCAGGGGGAACACCAGCTGGCCTGAAAATCGACCAGTACCAGGCTGTTTTGCGCCAGCTTGGCAACATACGACAAAAATGCAGTGGGTTCGTCTGGAAGGTGGCTCATGGAAACAGCGTCTGGGTACACCTGAAGGAGAGTACACGGGTTAATCCAGGCTTTCCAGAAACCTGCCAACGATCGAAACCGCCACCAACCGATTGGCCCACTCGAGTTCAGGGCATTGTCATCCCGTGCGTCTCACGGGATACTGGCGGGACGAACTTTCCCCCATCACCGACGTCATCGCCAATGCCATCTTCTATACCACCGCCACCACCGTCCGCTGCCGTATCACCCACCAATAATCCCAATCGCCAGCGTAATATTGTGCTGGGCCTGGTGGTGGTCTTGTGGCTCTCGGGTACCGGCCTTGCCTTGTGGTGGTTTCAATCACAAACCATCCGGTCTTTTCTGGCCGCCGACAGCTCACCTGCGGCGTTAAACACCCAGGCTCTGGAAACCACACTCGCAGCCTTGCTGGCACGCCTGCCAACCAATCCCCATGTAACCCAGGCACCGGTCACCATGGTGCATTTCTGGAACCCGGACTGCCTCTGTAACCAGGTCAGTCGCCGTCATTTTGATGGCCTGGTATCGGCCTTTGATCGCTACCAGTTACGCATCGTCGTTGTCGCGGCTGCCAATGCCACCGCGGAACAGCTGGCGGAGTTCCACCAGCTGAATGGCCAGCGCATGGAGTTGATCCAGGCCGATGACCTGACGGCATTGATTCCATCTTCTCCAGCCCTGGCACTGGTTAAGGAGAACGGCCGCCTGGGCTATTTTGGCGCCTATGGTTTTGGTGCTTTATGCAGCGTCGCCAGCGATGATTTTTTTCCGAATATGGTGCGCCAAATGACCGATGGCCAATACGGACCGTTTATCAATGTTGCTGGCAGCGGCTGTTTCTGCCGCTGGCCAACCACATCCGATGCATTGCCTTCAGGCGCCGATTGAACGGGGCTTGCCGCGCCAGGATTGCCGTAACAAGCGCTTGCGGCTTTTCCGCAGCTGTTTGATCAGTTGTTTCTCATCCGCAGGCTGCTGTCCACTGGCGGCGTATAACTGAAAATCCATCAGCCGTGCCAGTGCCAGCAGATAATCACCATCAGCTCCCAGTACTTGCGCCAGCCGTACCAGATAATGCCGTTGGCTTTCGCCGGTCTGGAAAGCGACCCCATACTGTTGTTCCCCAACGTTGACCAGTTGCTGCCAGGCAAGGGCTATCGGACTGGCACGGTGACGTGGACGTTGCCAGACGATCATCAGCGTGATAACCAGAAAGACCAGCCCTACCGCCCCGACCAGCCAGATCAACAGTTGTTGGTAATCGGTTTTTTTCAATATATTGCTTAACAGGTTTTTCTGGCGTTCGTTATCGTATGACAGTACCCAGCGATGCCAGAGGTAGTTCACCGATTCCAGCTCCATACGCAGCCTGTTCAGCCAGGGAATTTGCCGGATACGCCCCGGTGACAGCAGTTTGTCTTCCATAAAAGAGCCTTCTTCCTGCAGAGCCTGCTCGAGACCAAACTGGATACGATCCGGTGCTACCACCGCAGTCGGGTCCACCCGAACCCAGCCAGTGCCCTCCAGCCAGATCTCGGCCCAGGCGTGGGCGTCATACTGACGCACTGTCAGATAGTTTTCAGCCTCGTTCCATTCGCCCCCTTGATAGCCAGTCACAACCCGGGCAGGAATGCCTGCCAACCGGGAGGCATAAACAAAAGCGCCGGCGTAGTGCGCACAAAACCCCAGCCGGGTATCAAACAGAAACGCATCAATGTCGTTATTCCCCAAAGCCGGTGGTTTGAGGGTGTAGAGAAAACCCTGATTGCGAAAATAATCAATCAGTGTATTCACCAGATCCATCGGCGTCTCACTGCTGGCCACCAACCCGGCCACCCACTCACGGGTACGGGGGTTGCCACCAGCGGACACATCAAGATTATGCTGGCGCTGCTGGGAATCCAGCGTCTGGCGCACCAGTTCACGACGGAGACCCAGCCCTTGATAGCGTTTGCGCTGATACACTGGCCTGCGATTAATCAGCACCCCGGCCGCAGTAACACCGATACCCCGTTCCAACGCCGTACCGTGCCGCAAGGTGTAGAGCCAGCGCTTGCCAGTCGCTTCCTGAATGATTTCATAGTTCAGTACACCGTCCGTACCGGTCGGAACCGGCCGCTCGGTTGGAAACCAATCCACCGACTGGTCTCTTTTTGAAAAACGCCAGGTCCGGCCGTCATAACGGTCCAGAACCAGAGCTCGCCAATACAGCTGTTCACGGGACGGCTGCTGGCCATCATCAAACGTTGCCCGGAATGCCAGCTCATCGGAGCGACTGAGAGAAGCAATGTCCCCCGGAGCCATCTGCTCACTAAGACCACTAATCGCCTTTTCCGACTGCAGGTTGATGCTCCACAATGGTGAAATACGCGGAAACAGCAGATAGAACACCATCATGACCGGAATGGCACTGATCAGCACACCAAAGGCATATCGACTGGCCACCCAGACGCCCCTGGCTTCATGGGAGACCAGATGCAACGACACCAGCGCTGCCATCAGCACCCAGAGCACCAGTAAGCCGTATAGCCCCCAGAGCAGCGACTGTTCAAACAGGAAACCGGTCCCGGCCAGAAAGAAGCACAGAAAAATAACGATATAGCCATCACGCTGGGTGCGCATTTCCAGCACTTTTAACAGGCAGGTAGCAACAAAAAACGCCACCGCACTTTCCAGCGAATATTGACCGCTAAAACTGATAAATACACCAATAGCCACTGCCATAATGGCAACGACCTTGGCCATCGTTCCCGGATAAGCAAAACGGCCGATATGCATTTGCCAACGCCAGAACACCACCGCACCGGCCATCAGCCAGAACAGCAATGGCAGGTGCGAATAATGCGGTAACAAGGCCAGCGCCCCACCGCTCAGAAGCCAGAACAAGGCTGAACGAGGAATCTGCTGCTGCCGAGCCGCGGGCTTCATATGCGGCTGGCTTCCCGCCTTGATGGCCGGTTTCTCGGCGGCAACAGACACCGGGTCTGATACCCTGTTATGGTCGGAATGAGGGGTAGCTGTCATGACGGGCTCTCACTCGGTTGATCCAGCTGATACAGCGCCAGCATTTTCAGGCAGGCCCCAAGATGAGCATCCGAATGTTCCGGAGCGCTCTCCTGACCCGGCAAGCGCACGCCGTACTGCCAACCCAGTTGATGGGCTTCAAGCACCCAGCCACAAAGCTGGGACAAGCGTGACTCCAGATCGCCACTGGTGTTTGCCCAGTCGAGCCAGCAACTGGCTCCTTCATCGCTGTCAAAATCCTTGGTGACCAGTCCCTTGCCCCGTGCCAGCTGTTTCCAGGCAATCTGACGCATGGAATCGCCGGGCTGATACTGACGCAAGCCCCGGAAATCCTGCTCGCCACGAACTTCCAGTGTCGCCCCCAGCAATTCTCCTGCCCCCTCACCGCTGCGAAATACAAAAGGCGATGGCTGCGGCTGTGGGTACACCAATGTGGAAAAATCCAGCTTGATCCAGCTCCAGGCACGGAATAATCCCAATGGAAAGCGGCTTTCCAGCAGTACCCGTCCAGGAGACAGGTAACCCCGTTGATAACAGCGATAACTGAGCCGCACGGACTCCGCGCTTCCACGTTCAATACTGACCCGTTGCCCCGGATTATCCGGATACTGCAACCACAGGTTAAGATGCTCCCGTCGTGGTGCTGCCACCAGTCGCAACGGCAGATCGAACACCTGTCCAGCATAGCCGTGGATGGCTTCCTGACTACTGACCGTCAGCCCGGTGAGGTTCCGGAACGTCAGCAACATGGCCGACAGACCAACACTGAATAACCAGAACGCCATACCATAGATCAGGCTGTTCTGATAATTGATGGCAGTGACCAACAACAACGCCACCAGTGCCAGATAAAGTAAACCGATCCGGGTCGGTACAATAAAGATAGCCCGGTGACTCAACACCAGGCTGCGGGTAGCGGGTAGTCGCCGATTCAGCCAGCGTTGCCAACGGTCGCCAAACAGACGATCAACTAACACCGACACGGCTACACCAACACCGCAACCGAGCTCAGCATCCGGGCCGAAACACTATGCCCGCCACCGTCGGCGGCATCTGCCAGGCGGTGATCCACCACCGCTGGCAGCACTGCCTGAATATCTTCAGGCAAAACGTGCGAACGCTCACTTACCAGAGCCCAGGCTCTGGCCGCTTGTAACAACGCCAATGCACCCCGTGGGGACAGGCCATACAGATAACCCGATTCGTAGCGGGTAAAGGCAATCAACCGTTGCAGGTAGTCCAGCACAGAAGACGAAGCATGGACCTTGCTCACTTCCTGCTGTAACTGCTGTAATTGCTGCGGCGTAATTTTTGCCGACAACTGGTTGGCCATTTCCCGCCGGCTGACGCCTTCCAACAGCTGACGTTCGGCCTGTTCGGAGGGATAACCGAGCGAGATACGCATCAGAAAGCGGTCCAGCTGACTTTCTGGCAGCGGGAAAGTACCCGACTGCGAAACCGGATTCTGGGTCGCGATCACAAAGAATGGCTCAGGCAGAGGCCGGGTCTCACCTTCTACCGTGACCTGACGCTCTTCCATCGCTTCCAGCAAGGCACTTTGGGATTTGGGTGTTGCCCGGTTAATTTCATCCGCCAGCAGTAATTGACTGAATACCGGCCCTTCATGAAAACGAAATTGGCCCAGGTCAGAGCCTGGCTGTTTTTCAAAGATACTGACCCCGAGAATATCTGCCGGGAGCAAGTCACTGGTGAACTGGATACGGTTGTAATTCAATCCCAGCACCCCTGCCAAAGCATGCGCCAGCGTGGTTTTTCCCATGCCGGGTAAATCCTCAATCAGCAAGTGTCCATCGGCTAACAGGCAACTCAGGGCCAGTTTGAGTTGTTCCGGTTTTCCCAGAATAATCCGGTTAAGCTGTTGCAGGGCGTCGCTGACGGCGCTGGTCATGTCGGGTCTCCGTTGATCAACTGATCACATTACTAAGATAAAAATGCACAGGCTAAATAACAATTATATAGCTGACAGCTCATGGTTTATGCCAGACAGAGCAAAGCAGGTCGAGGATTAATCATGGCTTGATGTGGGTCGTGACACACAATAGGGGGCATCTATTTAATCCGGTGCTCACTCTGGGCTACCGGATGGTTTCGAATCACGAAGCCGACTTGCAGG
>NZ_JAUYWA010000040.1 GCF_030689025.1 Oceanobacter sp. 1_MG-2023 | reverse complement strand
TATACACTTGACCAGCATAGTCATTAAGAGGGTTAAAAACGGCTACGCGATAAATCGGCATGCAATCATTCCTTGTTTAATAGGGTGGCCACCCAGAGCTCATCCTTGGAAATAGCGGCCACTTCTATCATTAAGAAACTCAGGCGTCCATACTCAGCAACTAGCAAAGTACTAAGATGCCAAATAGGTCTAAAATATCGAAGTAATTTAGAAATAATTTAAGAAGCAGTATAAAAAACAGGAAAAATTATCTCATCAGTCAAAGACTGATTTGGTATCAATAAATAAATGCCCCCCGTATTTTATGCTGGTCAGACCCCAGCGAATATTTATTCGTTATTCGATCGGCCACGATTAGAATCAGTGTCACCCGTTAGCACAAAACAGCAACAAATCTGCCGCAAATAATCCACTGCTTTGAATATCTCTCGCTGTCTTCCATTTTTATATGGAGGATCGGTATATGGAGGATCGGCCAGTGAGTGGAGACACCCAGCACCAGCAGACTTCAGACAATGGTCACCCACCTGACTTTGTCAGGCCGATGACCATATTGATATGGCTATTCCGCAGCCGCTATCAGGCTGGCATTGCCACCAGCAGCGGTAGTATCGATACAGATATGCCGTTCAAGCTGGTAACGATGGCTGTTTTTATCGTCATCAATCAGGGGCAGCAAGGCTCCTTCCCGTTGTGCCAGTGCGATACGACACGCTCGCATGTACTCTTCCTGACCAGCACAAACAACCGCATCAACGCCTTTTACTGGCGTTAGTGCAGCCGCTTGCAATGCGCCATCGAGCGCAACCACCGGCCACTCGTGTCCGCGTAACGATGCGACGGCTTGTTCGGCACCCGGTGCTATAACAACCACCCGATTACCACAAGCCAATGCCAGCGCCGCCTGATGCAGAGCCCGCGCCAGCGTTGGCCCAAGGCACAGCATCACACCACGAGGATGCAACGATAACCGATTGAGTTCACCCGTTGGCCCGGGGAGTTCAAGTGTCGACGGATCTTCCAGTACGACCTGAATACCCAGGGCAGCAAAGCTGTCATTGATCTGCTGCGATAATGGTTCGGCGTGTTGCCTGGCGGCAGCAAATCCTTGCCCGGCGACATCATCCAATGCTTGTTGCAACGTCGCCGCGGTGATGGTGGCGTGATCGATAGCCAGCACTTCTCGCGCAGAAGACGGTGCGATAAAACGTTCAACATAATGCGGCCCACCGGCTTTTGGACCTGTCCCCGACAACCCTTCACCACCAAATGGCTGAGACCCCACCACAGCACCAATCTGGTTGCGGTTGACGTAGGTATTACCCACACGAATACGACGGGACAAGGCATTAACCCGGGAATCCATACGGGTATGCAAACCAAAAGTCAGGCCAAATCCACGTGCATTAATTGCGTCAACAACCTGTTCCGCATCCTCTCCCCTGAATCTCGCCACATGCAGTACAGGACCAAAAATCTCTTCTGGCATATCGGCAATTCCATTGACGTTGACCACCGCCGGAGCCACAAATCGCCCCTGCTCTGGCACTGTCATACGCTTCAATAGTCGTCCGGCAGCGGCATGTTCATCCAGGTATTGATTGATTTTGTTGCGAGCAGCGTCATCAATCACAGGGCCAATATCCGTTGATAACAACCAGGGATCTCCCAGTGCCAGTTCGTCCATGGCGCCGTACAACATATGCAGCAAATGGTCGGCAATATCTTCCTGTAAATATACGATCCGGAGTGCTGAGCATCGCTGACCGGCACTCTGGAATGCCGATGCCAGTATGTCGCGTACGACCTGTTCCGGCAGTGCAGTTGAGTCGACGATCATGGCATTCAGACCGCCGGTTTCGGCAATAAGTGGCGCTTCTGCAGACATCGCACTCGCCATTGCCCGGTTGATGGTTTGAGCCGTTGCGGTAGAACCGGTAAAACACACGCCTTGAATACGGGCATCCGCGGTCAATGGTGCACCAACATCCCGCCCCGAGCCCGGCAACAGTTGCACCACGTCCAGTGGGATACCGGCGTCATGCATCAAGGCTACCGCCCGCGCCGCAATCAGCGGGGTCTGGTCGGCGGGTTTTGCCAGTACTGTATTCCCGGCAGCAATGGCAGCTAACACCTGTTCGGTAAAAATTGCCAGAGGGAAGTTCCAGGGAGAAATACAGCTGATCACACCACGGGCATTGACCTCCTCCCCCCTGGCGGTCAAGCGGTCGTCCAGTTGCTGTGCCTGATCGGCGTAATAACGGGCGAAATCCACGGCCTCGCGTACTTCGCCCACGGCATCCAGCAGGGTTTTGCCAGCTTCTCGCTGTGCCAGTGCAAACAGCTCCACTGCATGCTGTTCATACTGGTCAGCCACCCGGTTCAGCAAGGCTGCCCGCTGCGCCACCGGAACCGCTGCCCAACGCGGGGCTGCTGCCACTGCGGCAACAATCGCCGACTCGATATCAGCGGGACTGGCGGCAGTGACCTGCCCGACAACATCATTGGGTTGAGCCGGGTTGATGACCGATGAGCATGCAGCGCTTTCTGTACTCTCCTTGGCTGCTGTGTCAGCGGCGACCATGGGTATGGCTTGCCACTGGCTGGTCGCAAAGGCAGCACGGGCGGCAAGAATCTTCTCAACCTCGACCACATCGGTCACGTCCCAGCCCTTGGCGTTCTGGCGCTGATCACCAAATAATTGTGACGGCGCAACAATCAAGCTGCTGGGTTTGGGGTCATGCCACACCGCTGCGATATCAAAGGGGTCCCGGGCAATCACCTCAGGTGTAATGCGGGTATCGACAATCTGATTAACAAACGAGCTGTTGGCTCCGTTTTCCAGCAAACGCCGCACGAGGTAGGCCAGCAAATCGCGATGTTCGCCCACCGGGGCGTAAATACGACAGCGGGTGCCTTCGCGCTTCAAGACTTCATCATGAAGTGCTTCTCCCATACCATGCAGTCGCTGCAGTTCAAACTGATGCTTGCCGACGTGCTGGGCAATCCGCAAGACTGCCGCTACTGAATGGGCGTTATGGGTCGCAAACTGGGGATAGATATGATCAGTCATGCCCAAGAGCTTTTCGGCACAACACAGGTAGGAGACATCGGCATGTGCCTTACGGGTGTACACCGGAAATCCTGCCAACCCCAAGGTCTGGGCCCGTTTGATTTCGGCATCCCAATAGGCGCCTTTCACCAATCGCACCATGATGCGCCGGTTCAGCCGTTGCGCCTGGGCATAGAGGAAATCAATCACATGCGGCGCTCTCTGGCCGAACGCCTGTACGACAACCCCAAAGCCATCCCAACCGGCCAGTTGCGGATCTTCCAGCACTGCGACAATCACATCCAGCGACAGATCCAGCCGATCAGCTTCTTCCGCATCAATATTGAATCCCATATTGTGCTGTTTGGCCTGACGTGCCAGTTCGCGGGTACGTGCCACCAGCTCAATCATGACCCGCTCCCGTTTGGCAAATTCATAACGAGGATGCAAGGCCGACAGCTTCACCGATATGCCGGGGTTTTCAGCCATCGTTGCGCCGGTACAAGAAGCTGCTAAAGCAGCGATAGCCTGTCTATAAGCATCGAAGTAGGCTTTGGCATCGTCTGCGGTACGAGCCGCTTCACCCAGCATGTCGTAGGAATAGGTGTAGCCCTGACTTTCCAGCTTGCGTGCCCGTTCGGTGGCATTACGGATATGACTGCCCAGCACAAACTGGCGACCCAATTCTTTCATGGCTTGCGCCACGGCCACCCGAATCACCGGCTCTCCCAGCCGTTTCACCAGACCCCGCAACGTTGACCGCAAGCCTTCCGCTCCTGTTGGCGAAATCAGTTTGCCAGTCAGCATCAGCGCCCAGGTAGAAGAATTCACCAGACCAGAGCGGGACTGCCCCAGATGCTCACTCCATTGCCCCGGAGCCACCTTATCTTCAATCAACTGATCGATGGTAAATGCATCCGGCACACGCAACAGCGCTTCGGCCAGGCACATCAGCGCCACCCCTTCTCGAGTGGTCAGGCCGTATTCCGCCAGAAAATTCTCCATCATGGTGGAACGCTTGCGGCTGCGGACCGCTCGCACCAAGGCAGCCGCATCAGCTGAAATTTCCTGGCGCAGTGGCGCAGACAAACGGCTATCGGTGACCAGTTCAGTCAGCGCCTGGCGTTCATCCATTAAATAATGATCGCGAATCGCGTCGCGAATGGCAGGGATATTGGCACTCATGTTACAGCCCTCATGGATACAAAACATTAAGCTGAATATGCCGCATTTTTGTGTTTATTTTTTCCTAAAATATATTAATTGACATTACTTTAAGACTAATTTTTATTAAAAAACAAGAAAAAACACAATAAAAAATAGTCAATACAAGCAGAAAATCACTAAAAAGAAAAAACCAGTGAATCACTCCCATAGACCTCGAAAAACGATCAAGAAAGACATAAGAAGAGCAGCTGACAAAGCTGCCGGGAATGACCGGGAAGAGACCCGCAACAGGTACGGCGGAGAGACAGCAGACTTTGCAGTCGAAGTGAAACAGAGATCAACAAGAGAATACCCGCAGCACAAGGCCAGGTTCCTTCCCTGACCATTGCACCATGCCGGTCGTACCGTTGAAGACGACCATAATACGTCGCCTTCACTGGGCTCTGTTAGCCCCGGCAACCTCAACTACAAAAATCAATCAGCTACGTACTTCGGTCACCACATCATCAAACTTCTGCTGGATTGAATCCTCTGGCTCGCGGGTCGCCATGGAAGCAACCACCACTGCAAGGGTCGCCAGCAGAATACCAGGGATGATTTCGTACAAATCAAACCAGCCACCTTCCAGCTGTTTCCAGACCACCACGGTAATACCGCCGACAACAATGCCAGCCAGCGCACCCTGACGCGTCATCCGTTTCCAATACAACGACAAGATCAGGGCCGGACCAAAGGCTGCACCAAAACCTGCCCAGGCATAAGACACCAGATCCAATACTCCGGATTCCGGATTTAACGCCAGAACAGTAGCGATAACGGCAATACCCACAACCGCAAAACGTCCGACTTTTACTAACTGTTCGGAACTGGCGTCTTTATGAAACAGCGCTTTGTAGAAGTCTTCCGCCAATGCTGAAGAAGACACCAGCAACTGGGAATCCGCCGTACTCATGATCGCCGCCAGAATAGCGGCCAGCAGAACACCGGCAACCAGCGGATGGAAGATGGCATCCACCATCACCATAAAGACCGTTTCATTGTCTCCCAGACCTGTTTTCAGATAAGCCACGGCAAACAGCCCGATGGCCATCGAACCGATCATCGCCACCCCGGTCCAGGCAACAGCAATGCGACGGGCTGCCGGTACATGATCCTTGCTTTTGATGCCTTTGAAACGCGCCAGAATATGCGGCTGGCCAAAATAGCCAAAACCCCAGCCAATCAATGACAGGGTACCAATCAGGGTAATCGGTGTGCCGTCTGCATTGGTGAACGCATCCAGCAATTCGGGGTTGCTATTGGCTATCTTGTCGAAGGTTGCCGATATGCCGCCCATCTCGGACAGGGCAATCACAGGTACCAGAACCATCGCCCCGACCATCAGCAAGCCTTGCACGACATCCGTCCAGGACACCGCCAGAAAGCCACCAAACATGGTGTAGGAAATCACTGCCACAGCCCCCAGCACAACTGCCAGCTGATAATCCAGGCCGAATACGGTTTCAAACAGCTTGCCTCCTGCCACCAGGCCGGAACTGGTGTAAAACAGGAAAAACACCAGCACAAAAATCGCAGACACTACCCGCAAGGTATGGCTTTTATCTTCAAACCGCTTTTCAAAAAAAGCCGGCAAGGTCAGCGCATCACCGGCTCGCTGGGAATAAACCCGCAGACGCTGGGCAACCAGCAACCAGTTGGCCCAGGTGCCAATCAGCAGTCCACCTGCCAACCAAAACGCACCATAACCTGCACTCATGGCGTAGCCTGGCAAACCCAGCAACAGCCAGCCACTCATATCCGAGGCGCCGGCACTCAGGGCACTGGGAATTGGCCCGAGATTACGGCCACCCAATACATAATCCGACAAGTCTTGAGTGCGTCGATAAGCAATAATGCCGATACCCAGCATGACTGCCAGATACACGATAAACGTCAAAGTAACCATGGATCGTCCTCTTTCATTGTTTGCTATTAATTGAGGTATCGCATCAAGAAGATACCGCTCTTGCAGAGAGACATCTCACCTTATCCAGCCAATACTGTCAGGTTCGAGCCCATGGGAAATAAAGCCTAAAGCAGAGCCAGTGGTCAAATTGGCTGTTTTTTAATATTTCATGGTCTATTTGTTTTTAAATTTGTTTTTTAAACTGCATTTCGACCAAGTTTTATGCGTGTAAAGATAATTTCACCGATGCATCACCAGCGTGCAACATAATCACCCCCAACACGCAAAAGCACCATGTCAGTGCATAATCAGAAAGGCATAATTGTTAATCAAAACCAATAGGTTGAGATAATTTCTCTAATATTATTGTTTTATTTAGAACAAAATACGCATCATTTCCCACTACAATGGCTCTTTCCCGTTCCTGTAAATGACCCATTACTGCCCGACAAGGACATCAAAACTTCATGGATTCTCAAGAAAATCTTGACAAGCTCGATATGGCCATCCTTCGCGAGCTGCAGAAAAACGGCCGAATCACCGTAACCGAGCTGGCTTCGCTGATTGGATTATCCAAAACTCCCTGTCAAATCCGTATGAAACGGCTCGAAGAACAAGGGTACATTCTTGGTTACATGGCATTGCTTGATCAAAAGAAACTTGGCACCAAATACGTTGCCTTTGTGCAAGTGTCGCTCAGCGATACTCGCACCAGTGCGCTCAAAGCCTTTAATGATGCCGTGCGTACCATCCCTGAAATCGAGCAATGCCATATGACCGCCGCGACCTTTGACTATCTGTTAAAAGTCCGCACTTCCGACATGGAATCCTATCGCGCCGTGTTGGGAGAAAAAATTTCTTCCCTTCCTTACGTCACCCAGACCAGTACTTTTGTTGTGATGGAAAACGTCAAGGACATTGAATCCAAGCTGATTTGACATCGACATCAGGCCCTCAATCGGTAAATCGGGGCCAGCGTCTTGCTGGTTCTCCTGATGAAAGGGCCAGACAGGCCAACCCACCCCCAACATAAGCCTAAAGTAGTACACGATATTTACTGAACTTTTATTCCTATAAACAGCAATACCCAACTTGTCGCAAGCTCATTGCGCCAAAGCATGGAAAACCCAATAACAATGGGACTTTGAAGCTGTTTTTTACGCTGATTTTGTGCTGTCTTTCCGGTCACATTTGCATACTACTTACGTAGTTACACCAAGATAATTTACCTACCAATAATCACCAATATAGTAAAAACACCAGCAACCCCCGCAGTCCAACGAATAGCCGAAACAATCATCTGCAACGACTATACTGCCTCCACGAGACGATTGATGGTCGTGCAGGCAGTTGCCACCTCGACGTCGTTCCGACGGACTATAAAAAAGGATAACAACAAGATGCTCAAATTATCGAAACTGAAGCGCGGCCTGCTGGCCGGATTCTGTGGTCTGGTTGTCGCCTCTGGTGCCCAGGCAGCAGACAAGGTTTACCGTTTGAAAATGGCCGAAACCTGGGGTGCCAACTTCCCTATTTTTGGTGATTCTCCACGCAACATGGCAGCCATGGCAGAGAAAATGTCCAATGGCCGTTTGCAAATCACCATCGACTCAGCCAACAAGCACAAAGCACCGTTTGGTGTTTTCGATATGGTCCGTGCCGGACAATACGATATGGGGCACTCAGCGTCCTATTATTGGAAAGGCAAGGTCCCCAACACCCTGTATTTCACAACCATGCCATTCGGCATGACCGCACCTGAGCAATACGCCTGGTTCTACTACGGCGGCGGCATGCAACTGATGGACAAGGTATACAGCAAGTTTGGTCTGATGAGTTTCCCGGGTGGTAACACCGGTAATCAGATGGGCGGCTGGTTCCAGAAAGAAATCAACTCCCTTGATGACCTGAAAGGTCTGAAAATGCGCGTACCCGGTTTCGCCGGTGAAGTTCTGGCAGAACTGGGCGTCAGCCCAACCAACATTCCACCAGGTGAGCTGTACACCGCACTTGAACGTCGTACCATCGACGCTCTGGAATGGGTAGGTCCATCACTGGACTTGCGTATGGGTTTCCACAAAATTGCACCGTACTACTACACCGGTTGGCATGAACCAGCCACTGAGCTGCAATTTTTGGTTAACAAGCGCACCTGGGACAAACTGCCAGAAGATCTGCAAGAAATCCTGCGTGTTTCCATGCGTGCCGCATCTTATGAAATGTACATTCAGTCTTACCACGAATCCGCCATTAACCTGGACGTGATCAACTCTGAATACCCGAACGTCAAAATCAAAACCTTCCCTGCTGATGTCATGGCTGCCATGCGCAAAGCCAACGACAAACTGCTGACAGAAAAAGCGGCTGAAGACCCACTGGCCAAGGAAATTCTTGATTCCCAAGCCAACTACATGAAAAAAGCACGTGCCTGGACGGATATTTCCGACAAGGCCTACCTGAACAGCGTCTCTGTCGGCCAATAAGCCTGCGGTGATTCATGCAAGTCAACAACCGGGTTAACCCCGACCGTTGGCTTGCTGGAGCAGAGTCACCCTCTGCTCTGTTCCCTCCAGTACCCCAAGGGAGAAAATTATGTTGGTTCGGCTTGAGCGAGCGATTAATCGCTTTTCCGATCTGCTCGGTACGATATCCGCCGTACTGTTTCTGATCATGTTGGTGAACGTCTTTATCGACGTTGTCCTGCGCTACGCGCTAAACGTTGTTTATATCGGTTCTCAGGAGATGGAATGGCACTTGTTTGCAGCCATGTTCATGCTGGCCGTTCCCTACACTCTGAGAGCCGAAGGCCATGTCCGTGTTGACCTGGTGTATGAACGCCTGTCCATGCCAAAGAAAAACTGTATCGATATTGCTGGCGGCTTATTGTTATTACTGCCGTTCTGCCTGTTGGTCGGTTACTACGGCATCGGCTTTGCCCACGAAGCGTGGGAACTGGGTGAAACCTCAGGAGACCCCGGTGGTTTACCTGCTCGCTGGATCATCAAATCCGTTATTCCCGTGGCCTTTTTTGCCACCGCCATTTCAGGTGTTGGCATGATACTCACCTCAATCAATGAGTTGCGCGGCGTCAAACACGAGCACCACAAGGAGGCTGCACTGTGATTGGTATTGTAATGTTTGTTGTGGCCCTGCTGATGCTGATGTTTGGCTTCCCTGTGGCTTTTACCTTTGGTGGTGTAGCACTAATTTTTGGTGTGATTGCCGAAGGCCCGGACATGTTTGCCTTCATGCCCTTCCGCATTCAAAGCATTATGGAAAACGTCACGCTGATGGCGGTTCCGCTGTTTATTTTTATGGGCATCGTGCTGCAGCGCACCAAGTTGGCGGAGCAATTGCTCGAAGCCATGGGCAAGCTGTTTGGACGCGTCCGTGGTGGCCTGGCGATTTCGACGGTTCTGGTAGGGGCGCTGTTGGCAGCCTCAACCGGTGTGGTCGGTGCTTCCGTTGTCGCCATGGGCCTGATCTCACTGCCTGTCATGCTGAAATACAACTACGATAAATCCCTCGCCTGCGGCACCATTTGTGCGTCAGGTACATTGGGGCAAATCATCCCGCCGTCCATCATCCTGATCATTCTCGGTGACGTGATGGGGATTCCTGTCGGCGATCTGTTCCAGGCAGCAGTCATGCCCGGCTTCATGCTGATTGGCATTTATATTCTCTATATTCTGGTTTATTCCTTCCTCAAGCCAGAAGCCGCGCCTGCGTTGCCTGTCGAAGACGATGGCACCACCCAGGCCCAGATGTATACCCAGGCGATTATTGCCATTATTCCGCCATTGGCGCTGATTCTGGTGGTACTGGGATCAATCTTTGCCGGTATCGCAACCCCGACAGAATCGTCTGCATTGGGTGGCATTGGTGCCATCTTCCTGGCCACTGTTTACGGCCAATTCAGCTGGAAAATGCTGTACCAGTCGGCGCAGGAAACCGTCAAGATCACGGCAATGGTTTTCGCGATTCTGCTGGGTGCAACAGCGTTCAGCATGGCCTTCACCTACACCGGTGGTGACTACATTGTTGAAGAAATCCTGACCAGCCTGCCTGGTGGACAACTCGGGTTCCTGATCCTGTCGATGATCGCTATTCTGATTCTTGGCTTCTTTATCGACTTTGTTGAAATCAGTTTCATCATTGTGCCGATTCTGGCGCCGGTTGCAGATGCCCTGGGGATCGCCCCACTGTGGTTTGCCATTCTGATTGCCATGAACCTGCAAACCAGCTTCCTGACACCGCCGTTCGGGTTCGCGCTCTTTTATCTCAAAGGGGTCGCGCCTCCACAGGTGCAAACAACAGACATCTATAAAGGGGTTTTGCCTTTTATTGTGATGCAGGTAGGCCTGGTAGTGTCTATCATGATGTTTCCGGAGTTTTACGGTCTGATCGACTAGCCGTTCCCGGATAACATTGGACAGCCCATGCGCCAGCATGGGCTGTCGTTATCACTTCACAACAACAAGAATCGACATTACGGTGAACCTGTCACTCAAAGCAAAAATCCTGTTACTGACGGTCTTGCCCTTGATCGCCCTGTCATTAACGATCAGCTGGCTGTATCAACGCCAGGCCAAGGAACTGGCTTACCAGCAAGTCGCTGTTTTTGAAGAAAACCTGATGGCCGGCCGCCGCGAGGCACTCAAGAATTACACACTACTGGCCATGAACTCGATATCCCCCACACTCGAACAACTCGAGAACGGTATGGAACGCTCCAGCGCCGAATACCGGATCAAGCATCAGCTACGTGGCATGCGCTATGGCAGTGACGGCTATTTCTTTGTTTACACCCAAGCTGGCACCAATATTGTCCACCCCACCCAACCCCATCTGGAAGGACAGGACCTGATCGACCTGCAGGATGAAAACGGTCAATTTGTTATTCGGGACCTGCTTGATATTGCCGAATCCGGTGGTGGGTTCTACCAATACCTCTGGCGTAAACCCACCGACGGTAACGACGTCAACAAACTCGGTTACGTCATACAGATTCCGGCACTGGGCTGGATGATGGGTACCGGCTTGTACGTCGACGACATCGCCAAGGAAATCGCCTTGATGGAGCAAAAGGTCGCCAATAATGTGCGCAAAAGTTTCTGGGCATCAACCATTTTGCTGATTGTGACACTGACAACCGTGGTGCTTATCGTCACACTGGTCAACATGCATACAACCCAACTGGCCGACCAACATTTACAACAACTCGCCAACCGCTTTGTCTCCTTTCAGGTTATTCAGCGTCGTCATTTTGCCCGCGAATTACACGATGGCATCAACCAGCTGCTGGTCTCGGCCAAGTTGCGGCTGAATCTGGCCAACAAGCAATGGCCTGAGCGCCAGGCACTCGAGCACCAGACCAAGGCGGTCGAACAACTGGACATCGCCATCCAGGAAGTGCGCCGCATCTCCCACAACCTGCTGCCGGTTTTACTTGATGATCTCGGTCTGGAAGCGGCCTTGCACGGCCTGTTGGATGAACTGGAAGAACAATCGGACATCACCACCCGTCGCCGCATCCGGCTACCACGGGAACGCCTGCCAGACGCCATCGAAATGACCGTTTACCGGCTCGTGCAGGAAGCTCTGACCAATATTCACAAACACGCCCAGGCCACCCAGGTCAGCTTGAGCCTGACCGCCAGCGCCCAACAGCTGGTGCTGACCATGGGCGACAACGGATGTGGCTTTGCCAGTGATGAAGACAGCAGTGGCGTTGGCTTGATGAATATGCGCGAACGGGTCGAGCTATTAGGAGGAAAGTTTAGTGTCCGTAGTCGACGCAGCAAAGGTACACTCATAAAAGCAGCGTTTTTGCTTAATCCGGAGCCAGGCTTGGCAAGGGACCCCGAACTCAGTAAGGAATCGAAATGAACACCACACGCGCCCGCCCGCCCATTCGCCTATTGATCGCGGACGATCACCCCATGGTGCGCGAAGGCCTGAAGGTCAGTCTGGAAAGCGAGCATCTGATTGAAGTCCTTGCCGATGTCAGCAATGGCCAGCAAGCGCTGGAGCAAGCTGCCCTGTTAGGGCCCGACGTGGTTTTGCTGGATATCTCCATGCCCGTTATGGGAGGGCTGGAAGCCTGTGAGTCATTTCGGCAACGCTTTCCGGAAATTCGCTTATTGATTGTCACCATGCACGACAACCGGGAATATATCCTCAAGGCCGTGCAAGCCGGTGCCGCCGGTTACGTCTTGAAAGACGTCCCCACCGAAGAACTGCTACTGGCAGTCCAAACCGTCTTTCAGGGAGGCACCTACTTCAGCTCCAGCGTGGCCAAAACCCTGTTCAGCGAATTTGGTACTGCCCCGGCACGAAACACCAACAGCCAGGGTCATCAGGCACTCAGCCCACGGGAAACCGACGTGTTATCACTACTGACGGAGGGGATGGGCAACAAGGAAATTGCCGGTCAGCTGAATATTTCCGTGCGCACGGTCGAAGCCCATCGCCTCAAGATCAAGCAAAAGCTGGGCATTAACAATTCTGCCGGACTGATCCGTTACGCTCTCGATAACGGTATTGGCAAACCGGTTTAATTCCTGTTCCAGTCCTCAGTCCTGGGCACCGCCATTCATCCGCTACAAACATCCAGCGGGTGCCAATAACGCCGGTGCCCACCGGCTTTGACCGACGTTATCTATCCATTCCCCATTTGCCGGTGTCATTCGCTGCCAGGCAACCCACAAAGCGAACTCGAGCCCCGATACCTTGTCTTCCCCCGATACCTTACTATTCTCATAGAGTTTTTAGTGTCTGTTTTTTCATCAAGACTCAAGGTGGCATAAACAGCAGCGCTGCACTCGACACAACCAGACGGTATCGCCAGGTCTTGGCCTCTATGGCAAACAAATTGCCCAACAATCAGGTTCGTGACTTGTCGCACATCCAGCATCTTGGCTGCCGACTATGCTGGCCACCTATATTTGGCCCCATCAGCCAAACGGTCCACAGGAGATATGGCCCATGACTCATACAACGCTTTCAGGGTTGAGGAAAACACTGTTATCGCTCGCCATCGCGTCACTCGGAACACACGCTTACGCCACCCCCAACTACGGCGAAGCCCTGCAAAAATCCATTTATTTCTACGAAGCACAACAAGCAGGTGAGCTGCCCGCCTGGAACCGGGTCGAGTGGCGTGGTGACTCAACCCCCAACGACGGTGCCGACAACAGCGTTAACCTGACCGGTGGCTGGTTTGACGCCGGTGACCATGTCAAATTTGGCCTGCCCATGGCCGCCTCGGCCACCATGCTGGCCTGGGGTGTGATTGAAAACCCATCGGCTTATACCCAATCGGGCCAAATGGTCCACATCAAGAACAACCTGCGATTTGTTGCCGATTATTTTGTGAATGCCCATCCGTCCCCTAACGTCCTGTATGGTCAGGTTGGAACCGGTTCCAGCGATCATGCCTGGTGGGGACCGGCAGAAGTCATGCACGCCACCTCTGGTGCTGCCGCGACCCGGCCCTCATATGCCATTACCGAATCCTGCCCCGGTTCCGACCTCGCCGGTGAAACCGCGGCGGCATTGGCTGCAATCGCCATGGTGTTTGCCAGCGATGACCCGGCCTACTCCACCACCCTGCTGACCCATGCCGAACAACTGTATACTTTTGCCCGGCAATTCCAGGGCAAATATTCCGACTGCATTACCGATGCCCAATCCTTCTACAACTCCTGGAGTGGCTATCAGGATGAACTGGTCTGGTCTGCCGCCTGGCTCTACAAGGCGACCGGCGACAGCACCTATCTGAACAACGCCCAAAGCGACTACAACCAACTCGGTACCGAAGGCCAAAGCAGCAATAAAGCCTACAAGTGGACGCAAGCCTGGGATGACAAATCCTACGGCTCCTACGTTTTACTGGCGCAGCTGACTGGCGACAGCCAATACCGGGCCGATGCCGAACGCTGGCTTGATTACTGGAGCACTGGCTACAACGGCGAGCAGGTTCCCTATACCTCCGGTGGCCTGGCGCAACTGGATCAATGGGGCGCGACTCGTTACGCCGCCAACACCGCCTGGGTGGCACTGGTGTATTCCGACTACCTCCGTAGCATTGAGCCATCCAACAGCCGTATCAGCAGCTACTACAACTTCGCCACCAGCCAGCTGGAATACCTGCTCGGTGACAACCCGATGGGCCACCCCTACCAGATTGGCCTGAGCTCCACCGGCCCACTCAACCCGCACCATCGTACGGCTCATGGCAGCTGGGCAGATGACATCAGCAGCCCAAGCCAAAGTCGCCACCTGTTGATCGGCGCGTTGGTGGGTGGCCCTGCCAGCGGTGACGGTTATAGCGATGACCGCAGCGATTACATTTCCAACGAAGTCGCTACCGACTACAACGCCGGTTTTACCTCGGCACTGGCACGGCTTTATCTGGATTTTGGCGGCGACCCTATTCCTGATAGCGAATTTCCTACCGCAGAAACTCGTGATACCGAGTTTTTTGTTGAAGCCAAGGTCAACGCCAGCGGCCCACGTTTTATTGAGCTGGCAACCACAGTCCACAACCGCTCCGCCTGGCCAGCCCGGATCAGCAATAACCTCACCATGCGTTACTGGGTTGATCTTAATCACGAGATAGCCGCAGGATACAGCGCCAGCGATATCACCGTATCCGCCGCTTACAGTCAGGCCAGCAGCATCAGTCCGCTGACCGCCTGGGGCGACCCGGCAGACAATATTTACTACGTCGACATTTCGTTTGCCGGGATTGATATTTTTCCAGGTGGCCAGTCTGACGAACAGAAAGAAGTGCAATTCCGTCTATCACTGCCCACCGATACCGACAACAGCGACTGGGACAACAGCGCTGACCCATCCTGGGACGATTACAGCAGCACGCTGGCCAATGCCCCTCAAATCGCCCTGTATGACGATGGCGAATTGGTCTGGGGGACGGAACCCACCCCGGCTTGCGGTGTTGATACCGGCATCAACTGCACCCCGACGGCCGAGGCCACCAGTGCCACCACGCCGTATGAAACGGCCGTTACCATCAGCCTCAGTGGCAGTGACGAAGATGGCACCATCAGTGACTATCAAGTGGATACCGCACCAGCCCACGGCAGCGTCACCATCACTTCCGGCATCGCCAGTTACACCCCCGCCAGCGGCTATTTTGGCAGCGACAGCTTTACCTATGTTGTGATTGATGATCAGGGTGCCAGCTCAGACCCGGCCAGCGTCAGCCTGACAGTGGCAGAACCCATTGTGCCTGCCGTCAGCATCAGCACGCCGAGTAATGGCAGCGACATTGTTCAAGGCAGTGATTTTGTGCTGACCTTCGACATGTCCAATGTCAATTCTGTCGAGATCACACTCAACGGCAACCCGGTGGCCAGTGCCAACAGCAGCGGTTCGGTCACCCTGACCGCGCCATCGAGCACCGGCAGCTTTAGTGTGACCCTGACTGGCCTCGATATCAGCGGCGCGGCGACCGGAGCCAGCACCACACTGACACTCAATGCCGTCGTTGCACCACCCAATAACGTGCCGGTTGCTGCGTTCAGTGTCGGCGGCAGCTTTCTGAGCATCAGCCTGGATGCCAGTGCATCGACCGATGACGATGATGACACCCTGACCTACCAATGGGATCTGGGTGATGGCAATACAGCAACCGGACTGACGGCCAGCCATGAGTACAACAGCGCCGGCAGTTACGATATCACCCTGACCGTCAGTGATGGGGAAGACAGTGATACGTCAACACAAACAGTAACGGTCGCCGAAGCCCAACCTGGCAGTGTTGACTGCAGCATTGGTAGCATCGACCAGTGGAATACCGGCGCAGTCCTTAACAATATTGTTGTCACCAACCTGGGCGACAGCGAGGCTGACTGGAGCGTGATCCTACCGGTCAGTGGTGTCACTGGCATCACCAATAGCTGGGGAGCCAGCGTAACCCTCAGTGGTAATAACATCATTGCCAGCGGCAGCAACCTGGCAGCGGCTGCGACCTACAGCTTTGGTTTCCAGCTGGAACATGACGGCAACTTCAGCTCTAACGGTTGCAGCGATGCGGCGGCGGGCACGGATACAGGAACAGACACTGGCACGGATACAGGAACAGACACTGGCACGGATACTGGCACGGATACTGGCACGGATACTGGCACGGATACTGGCACGGATACTGGCACGGATACTGGCACGGATACAGGAACGGATACTGGAACGGATACTGGCTGTCGCTGTTGGACATCTACGGGGGCG
>NZ_JAUYWA010000004.1 GCF_030689025.1 Oceanobacter sp. 1_MG-2023 | reverse complement strand
GAGTAGGTCATCGTCAAGCTCTTAAACGAAATACCCCGTCCTGTTATGCAGGGCGGGGTTTTTTTATGCCTGTGAGATACTGACGGTTGGGCACGAACGGGCAGCACGTTGTATTTGATAGCAACCTCGCTAAGCTGATGCCAGTGTTTAATGGGGAATATTATGTCGAAACGAATGCTGATTACCGGGGCGGGACGGCGATTGGGTAAAACGCTGGCGCTGCATTTTTTACAGCAGGGCTGGCAAGTCGTTGCCCACTACAATACCGTCAGCGAGTTGCCAGAGCATAGCGAATTGTCACTGTTACAAGCCAATCTGGCCAACACCTCAGAGACACTGGCTATGTGTCAGCAGTTACAACAGCAGCTACCATTTGATGCGGTGATTCATAATGCCTCCTGTTTTGTGCCGGATGCTGCGAGTGGTATTTCTCTGGCTGAGCAGGCGGCGCATCTGACAGACCATTTGAATGTCCATGTGATGGCTCCTGCCTTGATTACCCAGGCTCTGGAGCAGCGCTGGAATACCGGGGCGGCTATGGTGGTGCTGGCTGATATTTATGCCGATATTCCGAACCAGCGTTTCAGTGCTTATTGTGCCAGTAAAGCCGGGTTACAAAACTGGGCGCTTAGTATGGCGCAGCGACTGGCGGGACAGGTGCGGGTCAATGTCATTCAGCCGGGGCCGATCCGTTTTTTGCCTGATCACGATGTCGCATATCGTCAGCGGGTATTATCTCAATCCTTGATCCCCCATGAGCTGGGTTACGGGGCTATCGCCAAGGCGTGTGATTATTTACTGGATAATGAGGCGGTGACCGGCTCGGTGATGCGGGTTGATGGCGGTCGTTTTGTGGCCAATCGGTACGATCAGACTTTCACCAACGATTGAGACGGGTTATCTGCGGATAATAATGATTGCCAGGTTTTTTGTACCAGTCGGTAATAACTGTCATCCAATGCTTGGCTGAGGCACTGAGGGGCGGCATCAGCTTCGGCCAGAATGTCCAGGTCGATGGTGCGATCCTTGAGTTTACGAGCTGGTGACTTGGCTTCTCGGCCTAACGTACGTTCGATATTCAGCAGAATGTCTTTGACCTGAATGGCAGTCAGGCTGGTGCGGATAACCGCCAGCTGGTTTTTGAACGTGTAGTGGAAAGTATCGCCAACGGGTGCGGTTTCCAGCGCTGGAGAGGTGGCCAGTAGTTCAAAGTGCTGGCTCAGCGCCTGACGTGCCAGTGGCAGATGTGTGTCCGGATCCAGGTTGCTACCCAGTCCGAGCAGATAAAACGCCATAAAAACTCCCGCCAATAAAAAGTTGGATAAGAATGGAAAACCTCTGCCGTTGCTGTCAAGTCATTCCGCGGCCAATCATGTGTATAAAAAGTGACCTTGTTGGAATAATTGCTACTGTTCATCCTGATCGAGCTGAGGCTAAATAATAGCCTGCTGGAGAGGAGACGGAATACCTCAAGGAGGCTGATATGGATATGATCTGGCTGGTTGGATTGATTCTGGCGCTTGTTCTGAGTGCCTTCCCGTTGACGGCATTTGGTGATCGCGCTCCCCCTTTGATGTTGGCCAAAACCTGGCAAGAGACACTCAGCCCGGCGGCGTATCTGGTCAGTGAAAAACTCGATGGCGTACGCGCTTACTGGGATGGTGAGCAGTTGCTCAGTCGCAGTGGCCTGATGATCCATGCTCCAGACTGGTTCCTGAGTGAATTACCATCACAGCCTCTGGATGGTGAATTGTGGGCGGGTCGGGGGGCGTTTGAACAGGTCAGTCAACTGGTACGATCTACCCGTGATCAGGAAGATGCCTGGCGAGCGATGCGTTTTATGGCGCTGGATTTACCCGCCAGTCCAGCCACGTTTGAAGAGCGCTATCGCCTGTTGCAGGCGCTGGTTGCCAGGCAGCAATCGCCTTATCTGGAAACGGTTGTGCAAGAGACGGTGAACGACCGGGCCGCATTGCAGGCCAGGCTCAAACAGGTGGTAGCGGCGGGTGGTGAAGGCTTGATGTTGAAACGCCGCCAGTCGCTTTATCAGGCGCACCGTAGCGATGATTTGCTCAAGTACAAACTCTGGCAGGATGCCGAAGGCCGGGTGGTGGGGTATGTCCCTGGTAACGGTAAATATCAGGGAATGACCGGTGCCCTGCGAGTGGTAATTGATGACGGCCGGGAAATTCGCCTGGGCTCTGGTCTGACCGATGCGTTACGTCAAAATCCCCCGGCGGTTGGCACATGGGTCACTTATGCTTTTAGTGGCTATACCGTCCATGGTTTGCCGAGATTCGCCCGTTTTGTCCGAGTCCGGCAAAAAGAGTAGGTCGAGTAATGGTCGTGCTAAACTCATGGCTTTGCGCAAAGCACAGTGAGCAACCGATGGTTCACATAGTACAACGGCAGTTACCCGCCTCATGGCAATTCGAATCCGCAGAGCAGATTCCACCAGTGTTGCAGCGTGTATACGCAGCTCGTGGTGTTACTACTGCTGAGCAAACACAGTTGTCGTTGCAGCAATTATTGCCTTATCACTCGATGAAAGGTATCGCGGCAGCGGTGGACTTGCTGCTGCCGGTGATCCAGCAACAGCGGCGCTTGCTGATTGTGGGTGACTTTGATGTTGATGGCGCCACCAGTACGGCGCTGGCGATCCGGGCTTTGCGGATGATGGGTGCCAGCTGTATTGATTATCTGGTGCCTAATCGTTTCGATTTTGGTTATGGCCTGACCCCCGAGTTGGTAGAAGTGGCGGTGTCTCGGCGGCCTGACTTGATTATGACGGTTGATAACGGCATTGCGGCGATGGCGGGCGTCAGGGCGGCAACGCAATACGGTATTCCAGTACTGGTGACCGATCACCACTTGCCCGCTGACCAACTGCCGAATGCCGCCGCGATTGTGAATCCGAACCAGCCGGGCTGTGACTTTCCCAGCAAGGCGGCCTGTGGTTGTACCGTGGTTTTTTATCTGATGCTGGCACTCAAGGCCCGCTTGATCGAGAATGGCTATTTTGCTTCAAAAGCCATGGAGCCGCCAAACTTGGTACAGCTGATTGACCTGGTGGCACTGGCGACAGTGGCCGATGTAGTGCCACTGGATCTTAATAACCGGATTCTGGTGGAGCAGGGGTTGCGGCGTATTCGTGCCGGCCGCACCATCGCCGGGATTTCAGCCCTGCTACAGGTCGCGGGTAAAAATCGGGCGCGGGTGGTGTCGGCGGATTTTGGCTTTGCTGTTGGGCCACGGTTGAATGCTGCCGGCAGGTTGGATGATATGGCATTGGGCATTGAATGCCTGCTGTGTGATGAACCGTCATTGGCGTTACAGATGGCCGCGCAGCTGGATGAACTGAATCGCGACCGGCGTCAGATAGAGGCGGCGATGACTGCCGATGCTGAACGTTTTCTGGCAGCACTGGATATGAAACCAGTCGGTAGCGCCCGGCCCGGACATGGCCAGACCTTGCCTGCCGGGGTGTGTTTGTTTCATCGTGACTGGCATCAGGGCGTGATCGGCATTCTGGCCTCTCGGGTCAAAGAAAAAATCCATCGTCCCGTGATTGCGTTTGCTCTGGCGGATACCGGGGAGCTAAAAGGATCAGCCCGTTCGATCGCCGGGCTGCATATGCGTGATGCGCTGGATTTGTTACACAAGCGTCATCCTCACCTGATGACCAAGTTTGGAGGACACGCGATGGCGGCGGGTTTGACCGTGGTCGCGGGTGGTTTTGACGCCTTTGTTCAGGCATTTGCAGAGATATGCCAGCAGTTGTTAAGTGCCGATGACTTGACAGAGCGCACCGATGTGGATGGTCAGCTGCAACCTTCCGAGTTGACACTGACTCTGGCGGAACAGCTGCGCTGGGCTGGCCCTTGGGGGCAAGGCTTTCCTGCGCCGGTTTTTACTGGTGTTTTTCATTTGCAGCAACAGCGTCTGGTGGGTGAAAAGCATTTGAAGATGCTGGTACAGCCAGAAGCCAGCGATGTACTGTTGGATGCCATTTGTTTTAATGTCGACCCCAAGCAATGGCCGTCTCCAGTTGATCGGGTCGAGCTGGTTTATCAGCTGGATGTTAATGAATTTCGTGGTCGGCAAAGTGTACAGTTGTTGGTAAGTCATATATCCACAGCGTGCTGAGCCGGGGTTATAAACAAGGAAGTATCACTGCCAGGAATGGCAAGGAGGGCCAGGATGGCTCCAGTGAACGAGCACATATCCTCTGAAAACAAATGCCTGGCGACGTGTGCGGCCAGCAAGGACAGCAATCAGAAAACCTGTTATCACGCATTGTTGGGGTTGATGTTGCTGCTGATTCTGACTTGGGGTGGTAATGTCGAGGCGGAGATTTATCAGTGGCGCGATGATAACGGGCGTGTGCATTTTTCCGATGCGCTGCCGGTCGATGATGCGGTGGAGGCCAATACCGTTGAGCTGCAGCCAATATCGGAATATACCAGTCCGCCAGCGCACAGGCAGGGCTGGTCACCTTCTTCTTATGCGTCTGACAGCGGTGCTGTGTCCAAAACCGCACGGGCAAACAGTGTGGCCGCAGAGCAGAAAAGCCGGGAGTTGCAGCAACAGCGTTGTGCCAAATACCGCGATTTATACCGCAAGGCCAGTAAAACCCTGAGCGATAATATTGATGATGCGCTCAAAAAGCGTGACAAGAAAAACAACTATCGTAACAAGATCAAGGAATACTGCGGCTAGGCTGATTGCCATGGGCGTTGTCTCTTGTGGTGTTTGTAAAAAAGCAGGGGCTGTCAGAGTAATCACAACTAAGAATAACTATTGCTCTCATGCCAACAATTCATTCCGTCTGCTGCCCTAGTCATTTCACCGGGACTACACCACAATGCCGCAATTCGGAACACATAGCCGTGCTGGCTCGTGTCGGGAAGGTAATCTGGCAGGTTGAAGAACCAGGCAGATTCGTAACCGCCGCAGATAGCATCGTTTCAGTTGATATAAGAGGACAGTATGGGAAGACATCAGGCAGGTTCGGGTTACCTCAAACTCCCACTTTTGGCCGCATTGGTTTTAACCCTCAGTGCCTGTCAGGAAGAGCAGCAGGTATCTGCGGCGGCACCACAAATGCCACCTACTGGCGTGGATGTTGTGCAATTGGCACCACAATCCTTTGAATTGACCGATACCTTGGCTGGGCGTGTTACGGCCTATCGGGTGGCTGAGATCCGTCCGCAGGTCAGCGGTATTATTCTCAAACGCTTTTTTAATGAAGGTGCCACGGTCAAGGCAGGTGACAAGCTCTACCAGATTGACCCTACACTTTACGAAGCTGAACTGGCCAGTGCCCGAGCACAGCTGGCAGTAGCAGAAGCCAATGCCTACAGTGCGCGACTAAAAGCAGAACGTTACAAGGAGTTGTCTCGTACATCTGCCATCAGTCGTCAGGATGTGGATGATTCCGAAGCGCTTTGGAAACAGTCTGAAGCACAAATCAAACTGGCGGAAGCCGCTGTTCGCAGTGCCGAAATCAATTTGGGCTACACCAAGATCACTGCACCGATTTCCGGTGTGATTTCACGTTCAAGCATTACCGAAGGCGCATTGGTTTCTGATGCTCAAGACAGTGCTTTGACCGTGATTCGCCAGATTTCACCGATTTATGTGGATGTGCAGAGTCCGGCGACCAAAGTGATGGGTATCAAGTCGGCTGATGTTTCACAGGACGTATCCTTGTCGTTGCAAGATGGGACGACGTTTGCCGAGACCGGCAAGATCCAATTTACCGATGTCGGCGTGGATCAGGGAACCGGTACAGTGAATATCCGGACCCTGTTCGAGAATACCGACGGGTTGTTATTACCGGGTATGTTTGTGCGTGCCAATATCGCCTATGACCAGGTTGAGAATGCTCTTCTGGTGCCACAGCAAGCGGTATCCCGCAACCCCGACAGCACCACAACCGTTATGGTGGTGGGTGCCGATAACGTGGTTCAGCCACGAGCGGTTGTCGTGACCCGTGCAGTGGGGGATCAGTGGCTGATTCAGTCCGGCTTGCAGGCCGATGAGCAAGTCGTGGTCGCAGGGCTTCAGAAGATCAAAGCAGGTGCAACCGTTGCTCCTAATCTCATTAATGCCCCGGCAGAGCAGTAAGGAGTAGCGGATTATGGCCCAATTTTTTATCGACAGGCCTATTTTTGCCTGGGTAGTTGCCATCATGATTATGGTGGCGGGCGGCCTGGCCGTTATGAACCTGCCGATTCAGCAATATCCGACCATCGCGCCACCGGCAGTCAGCATTGAGGCAACCTATCCAGGTGCTTCCGCGCAGACGCTGGAAGACAGTGTGACCCAGGTAATTGAGCAGAATATGACTGGTCTGGATGGCTTGCTGTATATGTCATCCAACAGCAGCAGTTCTGGTCGGGCGACCATTACACTGACCTTTGCCGCAGGTATGGACCCGGATATTGCCCAGGTTCAGGTGCAGAACAAATTGTCACAGGCCGAGCCTTTGTTGCCAGAAGAAGTGCAGCGTCAAGGTGTGGCCGTGAGCAAGGGACGCACCGGCTTCCTGATGGTGGTTGGCCTGGTCTCTGGTGATGGCAGCATGAGCAGGAACGACCTGGCTGACTACGGTATCGCACAGTTGAAAGATCCGCTGTCCCGGGTTCAGGGTGTGGGTAGCATCACGGTTTTTGGTGCCCAGTATTCCATGCGGATCTGGTTGCAGCCGGAAAAACTCACCGCTTATGGTCTGACGCCATTGGAAGTGCGTCAGGCTGTATCCGAACAGAACAGCCAGTTTCCCGCGGGTGAACTGGGTGGTTTGCCGGCGATTGAGAACCAGCAGATGAATGCTTCCATCATTGCCCAGACGCGCATGGAAAGCGTGGAAGAGTTTGAAAACATTCTGATCAAGGTGAATCGGGATGGTTCTCAGGTGCGGGTCAAAGACGTTGCCAGAGTGGAACTGGGGGCCGAAAGCTATGCGGTCGACAGTCGTTATAATGGCAAACCGGCCACCGGCCTGGGGATTCAGTTGGCCAGTGGTGCCAATGCACTGGATACGGCAGCGGCTGTACGTGAGCGTTTGGCAGAGCTGCAGCCGTTTTTCCCACCGGGGCTGGAAATTGTTTATCCCTTTGATACCACACCGTTCGTAAAAATATCCATTGAAGAAGTGGTACATACCCTGATAGAAGCCGTGGTACTGGTATTCCTGGTGATGTTCCTGTTCCTGGGTAAATTCCGGGCCACTCTGATTCCGACCATTGCGGTACCTGTGGTGATGCTGGGAACCTTTGGCATCATGGCGCTGGCTGGCTACAGCATTAACACACTCACCATGTTTGGTCTGGTGCTGGCCATTGGCTTGTTGGTGGATGACGCCATTGTGGTGGTGGAAAACGTTGAGCGGGTGATGGAAGAAGAAGGCTTGTCTCCCAAAGAAGCCACCAAACGCTCGATGCGCCAGATTACCAACGCTCTGATCGGTATTGCTCTGGTGCTGTCGGCGGTCTTTGTACCCATGGCCTTTATGTCCGGTTCAACCGGGGCTATTTATCGCCAGTTCTCGTTAACCATTGTTTCGGCGATGGGACTGTCGGTACTGGTGGCCTTGTCCCTGACTCCGGCATTGTGTTCGACCATGCTGCGTCCACACAAGGAAGGGCATGGCCAATCAGGCTTCTTTGGCTTGTTCAATCGCTTGTTCGGCAAGGCGACCGATAAATACGAAGGCGGTGTCTCGCGTACCTTGAGAGCGCCGATTCGTATGGTGCTGATTTATGGCTGTTTGCTGGTTGTTATGGTCGTGGTCTATGTGCGTTTGCCTGTGTCATTCTTGCCCGATGAAGATCAGGGTGTCCTGCTGAACCTGGTGATGTTGCCAGCCGGTGCGACAATGGAACGTAACCACGAAGTCATGGACAAGCTCAACGAGCACTATATGAACGAACCGGCGGTAGATTCTGTTTTTACCGTCTCCGGCTTCAGCTTTACCGGTCGTGGCCAGAACCAGGGTCTGGCGTTTGTCAAACTGAAACCATGGGGAGAGCGGCTGTCGCCTGATCAATCGGTTGGTGCTGTGATTGGCCGGGCATGGGGGGCATTAAGTCAGGTAAAAGACGCGATTATTTATCCTCTGAATCTGCCGCCTATTATTGCACTGGGTACCGCAACCGGCTTTAACGCGATGTTGCAAGACCGGGCCAATATTGGTCATGACAAACTGGTACAGGCTCGCAACATGCTGCTGGGAATGGCCGCACAGGACCCTCGTCTGGTGCGGGTACGCCCGAATGGCATGGAAGATGTGCCTGTTTTCCACGTCGACATTGATTATGAAAAAGTCAAAACCCTGGGGCTCAGTGTCAGTGATGTAAACAGCACGCTCAGTACGGCCTGGGGTTCGGCTTACATCAATGATTTCATGGACCGTGGCCGGGTGAAAAAGGTCTACATCCAGGCGGATGCTCCAGCCCGAATGCTGCCGGAAGATATTGGCAAGTGGTACGTCCGTAATAACACTGGTGAAATGGTACCCTTCAGTTCCTTTGCCACGTCCTACTGGGGCTACAACTCGCCACGACTGGAACGTTACAACGGTGTCCCTGCGGTTAATATTCAAGGGGAGGCTGCACCGGGTATGAGTACCGGGGATGCAATGGTAGCGATCGAGGAGATTGTGGCCAAATTACCACCTGGTGTTGGTATTGAATGGACGGGGATGTCGTATCAAGAGCGGATGGCTGGTTCCCAGGCGCCGATGCTTTATGCGCTGTCGCTGTTGGTTGTCTTCTTGTGTCTGGCAGCATTGTACGAAAGCTGGACGGTGCCGTTTGCGGTTATCCTGATTGTTCCATTAGGGATTCTGGGTGCCTTGCTGGCGACGTACGGCCGAGACTTGGCCAACGACGTGTATTTCCAGGTGGGCCTGTTAACAACCATTGGTTTGTCAGCCAAGAATGCCATCCTGATTGTAGAGTTTGCCAAAGCACTGCATGAAGAAGGCAAACCTCTGGTTGCGGCGGCAACGGAAGCGGCACGCTTGCGTTTACGGCCAATCATCATGACCTCCATGGCCTTTATTCTGGGGGTGTTACCTCTGGCACTCAGTACCGGAGCGGGCGCAGCGAGCCGTCAGGCAATCGGTACCGGCGTGATTGGTGGCATGCTCAGTGCGACCTTCCTGGCTATTTTCTTTGTACCGCTGTTTTATGTGCTGGTGATGAAGATGGCGCAATGGATGGGTGGTAACAAGAAAACGACTTGATTCTTGGGTCTGAAACATCGTCGGTGAATGACAAGTGCAGCTGCTTGTCACTCCCGTATGATTTGCCTGATTAACAGGCATCTGGAGCCGGGCGGTGGATTTATCCTCCGCCCGGTTTTATATTGGCGCAACACTACGCGCTTCTTCTTTTTCTCTGCACCCGCCGCAAGGAACTGCTTATGTTGAGTATGTTGGCCAACCTGCTGAAAGCTCTGAACTCTGAAACCTCGCCCTGGCAAATCTCCCTGGCCGTCTGCTTGTCGCTGGTGGTGGCACTGACGCCATTCTGGGGACTACACAACTTGCTGGTCTTGCTGTTGGTCTTGCTGATCCGTACCAATATTGCAGGTTTCCTGTTTGGTCTGGCGTTGTTTTCACTTGCGGCCATGCTGGTTGATCCGTTATCCGTGCGTCTGGGTGAAAGCCTGTTGGCGAATCCGGCGCTGATCGACTTTTGGACTGCGCTGTATCAGAGTGATTTCTGGCGGCTGATGGGCTTTAACCACACCTTGACGCTGGGTGGTTTTGTTATTGCGGTGGTCAGTATGGCTCCGTTGTTTGTGGTGATGCAGGTATTGATCAAGCAATACCGTAGCCGGGTGATGACCTGGGTGAGCAAGCTCAAAATCGTACAGGCGCTGAAAGCGTCGAAGTTTTATTCCATCTACCAGGCAGTGGCGGAGTAACCGATATGTTGAAATGGATTCGCTGGTCTGGCTTGCTGGGTTTCGCTGCCGTTGTTGCGCTATTGGCAGCGTTCTTTTTATTAGCGGCTGGGCCATTGGTCAAAATGGCCATCGAAGGAGTCGGCAGCAGTGCCGCCGGAGCCAAGGTAAACGTCGATGATGTGTCACTGAGCCTGTCGCCGCTTGGTTTCGAATTACGTCATTTGACGGTCGCCAATGCCGACAAGCCGATGGAAAACCTGCTGGAATTCGAGTCAGCCGTGGCTACCGTAGACCTTGGCCCCTTATTGATGGGAAATGGCATTATTGATGAACTGAGCGTTAACACACTGCGTTTTAATACCGCCCGGACTACCTCCGGCGCACTGGAGAAATCCGCTTCGTCTGCCAGTGGTGGCGACGGTGCGAAGCAAGAACCCGGTATGGCAGAAGAGCTGATCAGTCAGTTGCCATCGGCAGAAGAAATTCTGGCCCGGGAGTCCTTGCAGACAGAAGCCGCAGGCAAGGCGTTTACCGAAACCTTTGACCGTCGCCAGCAGCAGCTGGACAGCGCGTTGAATAATGTGCCGGACGAAGCCGCACTGAAACAATATCAGGCAGAAATAACCGCCCTGACAACAGAAAAGATCACCTCGCTGGAGGATTTTAACCAACGCAAGCAACGGCTTGAGGTTTTGCGGGAGCAGTTCAAGGCTGATAAAAAAGCCCTGAATACGGCCAAGGACCTGATTGGTGAAACACGAGTCGAAGTCACCCAGCGTTTGCAGGATCTGAAAGCGGCACCCGGTGAAGACCTCGCCAGTATTCGCGACAAATACCAGCTCAATGCCCAGGGGGCAGCCAATCTCAGTGGTTTGTTATTTGGCAGCCAAACGGGGGAATGGGCAACCCAGGCACTGTATTGGTATGAAAAAATCAAACCCTACCTGGCATCTGATAACTCGGATGAAGAGCCGGAGTATCAGCGTCCTGACGGTCGTTATATCCATTTCCCGACCAGTAACCCCTGGCCTGAATTCCTGATTCGCCATACTGCGATCAGTGCTGAAACCGATGCCGGTGATCTGGCTATCAGTGGTACCGACCTGACGCATCAGCAAGCGGTACTGGGTCGTCCTGCTCGTATCGATATCGATGGTGCTGGCCTTAACAAGGTTGAGGCGCTGCAACTGAATATTGTGATTGATCACCGCCAGGCTGTCGGGCGCGACACCCTGACATTGGCCGTTACCGACTGGCAGCTGGACAGCGTTAATCTTGGGCTGGGTGATGCGCAACTGGAATCCGCCATGGGACAGTTGCAAGGTATGGCGCAGATCACCAGTGGTGAAGGACGGGATCAGTTGTCTTCCCGTCTGGAAGGACAATTCGGACAGGCGACGTTCAACAGCAGCGGCCAGACCCTGTTTGCCAAAGAACTGGCCCTGGCACTGGCCAGTGTTGAGCAATTCACCATCGACGCCCGTGCCAATGGTGATCTGATCAGTCCATCGCTGGAATTTGGCTCGGATATCGATCAACAGCTGAGTGCCGCCTTTAACCAGCGTTTGCGCGAGCAACAAGACAAGCTGGAAGCCACGCTGCAAAGCAAACTGGACGACAAGATCAGTGAATACGCCGGTCCTTATGCTGATGACTTGCAGGCGCTGAATAATGCCGATGGCAAGGTAACGGACAAGCTGGCGCAACTGGAAGATATGGCCCGTGCCGAACTGGATGACTATGTCGCCCAGCAAAAGCAGGAAGCCAAAGACGAGGCCAGTGCCAAGGCCAATGAAGAAGCCTCCAAGCTGAAAGAGCAAGCCAAAGACAAACTGAAGAGTTTGTTTTAGGGAGAATGACGGTGCCTGCTGCCATTCCGGGGTCATTATCTGCGGTGGCCGTCAGCCAGTCTGTGGACTGGCTTGATGCTGCGGCTATCCACTCTCATGATTGGGTGGATCTGTTGGTCTTGCCATCGCTCAGCTTGCTGGTCGTGGATCACCGTGGCTCTCTGGCGCAGTTGCCGGACACGATTCAGCAACTGATCGGCTTGCGTCAGGCGTTGCGGCTGCACCCCGATATCAGCTGCATATTTAACCTGTTGGGGACATCCATTTAATCCTGCACAGCTCTGCGCGAGTGTTGCCGTTGTTCAGGGCAAGGCGACGAATGCAGCGAAATGACGAGTCCTTTTCAAATTCGTCAACACCGCACTGGACGGCGGCAACCCGCTCCCTTCGGGGGCTGCCGGATGATCTCGACTCGGTGTCGCCGACGTTTGACTTGACCCGTCAGGCCTGCAAGTCGGCTTCGTGATTCGAAACCATCCGGTAGCCCAGAGTGAGCACCGGATTAAATAGATGCCCCCTGTTGTACGAACATGCCCCAGATATCGATAGCAACTGGCATATTGGTATCGGTGCCAGTATTCCGGCATCACACAAGGAAGCCGTTTATGGGGCAGCTTTGCCGGATGGCTTCCGGTTGCATTTATTGGGGTCGGGGGAGTATGCCCGGTTGAGAGTGCAAGGAGGAGAGGCCGGATTGCGGGGCGCTCTGAGTTGGCTGCTGAATGATTGGTTGCCAACATCTGGTTATGAGCTGGGCGAAGGGCTTTGCCTGATTGAGCGGTTGCAGTTCCCACCGTTTGTGGCGCCAGACCAGACGCTGGTCGATATCCTGCTACCGGTTGAAGCACTGGTATAAACCAGCGCTTCCTTGCGGTCGCGGGTGATAACAGCACAGGCACACGACATAAATACACGGTATAAGCGAACATCCGTTAGCAACAAATCGTCGGACAACAAGCAAGTTCGGCACCTACCTTTCTGACATATTCTGCATTTTCCCCTGCATGAGCCTGATTCTGATGACTGTCGCCAGCGGTGGCTCCCCGGCCTTTCGTAACGGTATGATGGTCAGAAACGGGATCATTATCTCGACTTGCCTTGCATGAGTGACCACTCACAACAACCATGGGCAAGAGATACGGGGAAACACCATGCAGAATGTCAATTGGATACGTCGGGTCAAACTGCAGCAGTTACGTGCGGTGCTGGCGCTGGCAGACAGTCCCAGTCTGGTACAGGCATCGGAAGCCCTGAATCTCAGCCAGCCTGCCGTCAGTAAAATACTACGTGAACTGGAAACCGACCTGGGCGTGGAGCTGTTTACCCGTACCAGCCGGGGCAGTCATACCACGCCGATGGGCGATATGCTGGTTGAGCGGGTGAAGGTAATCTTTTCCCAGTTGGAACGGGTCGCCCAGGAAATTCATGACATCAATGAAGGCTTGAGTGGGCATGTGGTGGTTGGTGTATTACCAGCCGGTGGTGCCGACTTTTTGCCCCGGGCACTGGCGAGCTTGTACCGTCAATATCCCGGTATTCGGGTCACTATTATCGAAGGCACCTACGACAGCCTGATTCCCCAGTTGCAGCAAGGGGCGATTGAAATGATCGTTGGACGTATTCCGGCTTACCGCTTTCGTGATGGTCTGGCCGTCGAACCCTTGTATGAAGAAACCATTACCTTTGCGGTTTGTCCTGACCATCCCTTGCTGGCCCGGCCCGACGTTACCTTGAAGGACCTGCTGGATTGGCCGTGGATCATGCCATTGCCTGATACCACCCTGCGGCAAATGGTCGAAAGTGCATTCCATGATGCCGGGCTGGATTTGCCCCAAGCCCCGTGCGAATCCATCTCGGTGATTACCAATCGTCGTTTGATTATGGCCACGGATTACATTGCGGCTTTTCCGAGCCAGGTGATCCAGACAGATCTGGATACCGGGCTGCTGGCAGCAATCCCGGTCAACCCTGCCAAATCGTTTGGAGCGGTGGGCATCAGCCAGGTGAAAGAGCGGCCGCTGTCGTACGCCGCCTTGCGGCTGGTCGAAGAACTGCGCGGGATTGCCGGACGCTACGATCACAGCAGTGACTGAAGGCCCTGCGTGACAGAGGCCCGTCACGCTTGTCTTTGGTGACGGCTATTGCTTTTTGTTATGGCTGGATGCTTATTATTCATTACCAGTGATAGGGGGGGTGTAATACAGTCGGTTCATAAGCTGTTCACCGGTTCAGTCCAGCGCTGATCCCTGTGGATGACAAACAATAAAAATAAACAGGAGTCTGACGATGTCCGATATTACCGACGTCCGTTACGTCCGTTTTGGTACCCGTAATTTACCCGCCGCCATCGACTTTGCCACGCGTATTGTCGGTCTGCAATTGGTACGGCAAGAGCACGGCAGTGCGTATTTTCGTTCCGATGATCGCGACCATACCCTGTGTTATTTCGAAGGTGATCCCAGTGATCATACTCTCGGTTTTGAAGTCAGCGATGGCCATCAGCTGGAGCTGGCAGCTGCCGAGTTGGAGCAGCATGGCTTGTTCCCGCGATTTGGCACGCCAGAAGAATGCGAGCAGCGTTATGTGCATGCGTTTTTAACCTTCAGCGATCACACCGGTAACAAGATTGAATTGGTGTGGCGCCCCCATGCCAGTGGACGGCGTTATTTCCCCAGCCGTGACGCAGGCATTACCGGCTTCAGCCATGTGGGCCTGTGTTCAAAAGATCCGGCCCGTGATGAGCAATTCTGGACATCGATCTTTAATGCCCGGGTCAGTGACTGGATCGGGCCGTCGGCCCTGTTACGGCTGGATGCGATTCATCACCGGCTGGCGCTGTTTCCAACTGATCGTTCCGGTGTTCAACATATTAATCATCAGGTTGAGAGCATCGACGACATCATGCGCTCCTGGTACTTCCTGAAAGAGCAGGGTGTCAAGGTTGTGTTTGGCCCTGGTCGCCACCCAACGTCAGGGGCCAGGTTCCTCTACTTTGAAGGGCCAGAAGGCATGATCTACGAATATTCCTGTGGCGTATCCGAAGTGGATGAAGCCACTCATCGGCCGCGGCAATTCCCTCTGGAGCCATCCGGTTTCTGCATGTGGGGGTCCAAACCCGATATTGCCGAGTTCAAGAGTTAAGCCGGTACATACCGTCCCTCGATAACGAGATTTTATTTATGACGACACGTCCTCATTCACTGGAGGAGAGCACTATGGTGCCTGCTGCCAGCCAAATTCTTGTCCGTCGCGCTGCTCGTGCACTGGATCGTCATGGTCTGGTTCACGCTTATGGCCATTGCAGCACACGGCTCAGTGACAGCCACTTTCTGGTGTGTGCCCCCAAGCCCATGGGAACGATTGGGCCGCAAGATGACGGCACCATCGTCCCGATCTACGGCGATTTGCCTGAGCATGTGTTAGGGGAAGTGCGCATACACCGTGAAATTTATCGCCGTCGCCCGGAAGTCGGAGGGGTTGTGCGCAGTATGCCGCCTTCGGCGATGTCGCTATCGGCATTGGGGCGTACACCTCGGGCCTTGCACGGTATGGGCAGTTACTTTGCACCGGCTCCGGCACTCTGGGATGACCCGCAACTGATTCGTACTGACGCGGCCGCCAATGCCCTGGCCGATCAGCTGGGTGATGGCAATGCCATTGTGATGCGTGGTAATGGCGTGGTCACGGCATCGGTCTCACTGGAAGAAGCGGTGTCCCTGACCTGGTATCTGGATGACGCCGCCCGCATCGAACTGGACTGTCTGGCCCAGGCACACTCCGTGCGCGAGTTGAGTGCGGCAGAAGCGCAACAGCGGGCGACCCGCAGTGGCCGCATTTTTGAACGTATGTGGGATTACCTGACTTGGGGAGACCCGGAATGAACCCGCTGGCGGCTTCGGGAGCATCCGCTATCGGTGGCGTCGAAACCGCCACGGATACCTCAGCTTCTTACCCTGACCCAACAGGAGTTCTGATCATGTTATCCAAGTGGAGTGACCGTCTGGCGCGGCTGGAACTGGCGGCGGCCGGGGCGATGCTGACCCTGGTGCTGGGGTTGTTATTACTCAATATCGTGACGCGTGCCATTGGCCAGGCGTTGTTCTGGATTGATGAGGCGGCGGTGTTGGGCATGGTCTGGATGGTTTTTTTGGCCAGCGCCGCCAGCTTGCACAATGGCACCAATATCGCGATGACGCTGGTGATTGAACGGCTGCCAGAGCGTCTGGCACAGCTGATGGCCGTTGTGGTGAACGCCACTCTGCTGGTGTTTGTGGGGGTGCTGTTATGGATGTTGTGGCGCTGGTTTGACCCGTTGACTCTCTGGAGTATGGGGGGTGATACCTCGGCTTATGCCGCATCCACGTTCAACTTTATTTATGACGAACCGACGATGACGCTGGGCTTCCACAAGGTCTGGTTTTGGCTGGTGCTGCCGGTGTTTGCCCTGGGGTCTGTGTTTCACCTGGTTGTCCGGTTGCTGAACAGTGTGAAAGACCTGACTGCTCTGACGGTCTCCACGACACAAGGAGAACAATAATGGTGATTTCCAGCTTTTTGGTCTTGTTGGTGATCGGGATGCCGATTGCTTTTCTGCTGGCTATTACAGCATTGATCTACATTTTCAGCAGCGACAACCTGGTACTGCTCAGTTCCTACCCCCAACAGCTGTTCGGCGGGCTGGAAAATTACGGTTTACTGGCGCTGCCGCTGTTTATTCTGGTGGGTGAATGCATGAATGAAGGCGGCATTGCCCGGCGCTTGATGGCGATGGCAATGGCCTTGATCGGCTCAGCACGGGGTGGTCTGGCGTATGTGAACCTGCTCTCCAATATGATGATGGCATCCATTCTTGGCTCCACCGTGGCACAAATCACCATTATGACCCGTGTCGCCGTGCCGGAGATGGAGAAGGCGGGTTACCCCAAAGATATGGCCGTGGCATTAACGGCGGCTGGTGGCCTGTTAGCGCCGATTATTCCACCTTCCATGCTGTTTGTGATTTTTGGGGTGATTGCCCAGATTTCCATCGGTGACCTCTTTATTGCCGGAATTATTCCGGGGCTGTTATTGGGGCTGGCATTTTTTGCGCTGCTGGGCTGGATGGCCCGTCGCCATGATTTCCCCGCCAACGAACGTATGAGCTGGCGTCAGCGGCTGGCCTCTTTCCGTAATGGGTTGGCAGCCGGATTGGTACCTGTGGCCATTATTGGCGGCATTTTATCCGGCTTGGCAACACCGACAGAAGCCGCGGCGTTGGCGGTAGTCGTAGCGATACTGGTCGGTCGTTATGTGTACGGTGAATTTGATTTGAACAACCTCTGGCCAGCATTGGTACGGACGGCCAAAAGCTCTGCCATTGTGCTGTTATTGATTGCGGCAGCACAAGTCTTTAGCTGGGTGATTACCTTTGAAAATTTACCGGGCCTGACCGCTGCCTGGTTGCAAGAAGTGTCGTCATCCCCGCTGGTCTTCCTGCTGCTGGTGACCGGGTTGCTGTTGTTGATCGGTATGATTCTCGACCCGATACCGGCGCTGATTCTGGTGGTGCCGGTGTTATTACCCGTCGCGACCTCGGTCTATGGCATCAATCCGTTTCACTTTGGTGTGGTGGTGTGTCTGACGCTGGTACTGGGCTTGCTGACCCCACCGGTTGGTTCAGCGCTGTTTACTGCTTCGGCCCTGTCGGGTGTCAAGGCCGAGCGTATTGCTCTGCTGCTGGGGCCTTATCTGGGTGCCATGCTGCTGGTGATTTTACTGTTGGTGTTTTTCCCTGTGCTGATAACGGTACTGATCTGAAACAGGAACCGATAACGATCGGGTAACGCACGTTACCCACCTCTGACCACTTGCGGGTCATATTTCTTCAAATAATAACAATGGCAGCTTGTCTGCCCGGAGATACAGATGAAAAAAATAACAGGCTATCTCTCAGCATTGCTGATGGCTTTACTGTTACCGGCAATGGCGTATGCCGATACCTTGCGGCTGGGGTTGATTACGCCACCCAGTCACCAATGGACACTGGCGGCCAAGGCGTTTGCGGCCGATCTGGAAAAGAGCAGCGACGGCAAACTCAAGGTCCTGGTTTTTCCATCCGGCCAGCTGGGTAACGAAGCGCAAATGTTGCAACAGTTACAGACCGGGGCGTTGGATATGGCATTTCTGACGGCAGGGGAAATGGCCAACCGGCGTCCGGATTTTGCTGCACTGTTTGCGCCGTATTTGGTGAATACCCCCGAAGATGCGATGTTTTTGCTGCATGGCAAAACAGCCACCGGCATGCTGGATGAGTTAAAAACCCTGGGGCTGGTGGGGTTGGGTTACGGCATGGCAGGATTCCGCCAGATTGTTATGCGCGACGAAGTCCACAGTGTTGATGATCTGAAAGGCAAGAAAGTCCGGACAATCCCGATTGCACCTGAGCGTGATTTTTGGGTGAAAATTGGCGCTGCTCCAACACCGATTCCTCTGCCTGGGCTTTACGATGCCTTTGCCAATGGGCAGGTGGATGGTATGCAAATCGATTTTGAAGGTACCTGGAATGCCCGTTACCTGGCCTCTGCGGGCAGTGTGATTCATTCTTCCCATATGTTGTTACCCATGGTGGGGGTGGCATCAAGCAAACGCTGGGCTGGATTAAGCGGTGACGACCGGAATCTGGTCAAGTCATTGGTGGGCAAACATCTGGATCAGGTATTTTCGATCTATTCTGAACTGGATCAGGACTACCTGGCCAAGATCAAAACCTCGGATGTGCCTGTGACCAAGGTTGGTCGTGAGTTTTTTGGGGATGCGGTGGACCGTTGGTATAAGGAATGGCGTAAAAAAGCACCGGCACTCAAGGCATTGGAAGCAGAAGCTGCGGCGCTGTAGCCTGATACCGGTAGCTGCTGCTCTTGAGTAACCCAGAAGAACGAACGCCCGTCAGGGCGTTCAGTCATCCTCATCGTCGTCGTCATCCAGATTGCGAATGATCGGACGATACACTTCAACACGATCGCCGTTTTTCAGCGGTGTATCCGGCTTGGCAAGCTTGCCAAAAATCCCTACCCGCTGTTGCTCAAGATTAATGTCGGGGTAGTGCTCCAACAGGCCGGATTGCGCGACCGCATCGGCCAGCAAGCAGGGTTCTTCGACGTCGAGTTCAATCCAGGGTTGGTTGTTGCCAATGGCATAAACAACGCTGATGTGCATGGCGTGTTCCTTTCGTATTGATCCAACAGGTTGGTGTTGTGTCATCGCCCGGTGTTCAGCAGTGGCTCTGGATTGTCACCAGGCCATCGTTACTGGAAGAAGACAAGCGGCGATCAATCATGCGTTTGATAACAATCAGAAACCCGAGCGCCATAAAGGCACCAGGGGGCAAAATGGCCAGTAATATGCCCGAATAATGAGGGATCACTTCGGTTTCCAGCCAGGCAAAATGACTGCCGAGCAGCAGTGACGCATTGGCAAACAAGGTGCCACTGCCGATGATTTCACGCATGGCACCCACAGCCACCAGTACCCAGGTAAATCCCAATCCCATCGAAAGCGCATCTGCCGCCGCCAGATGCACCGGTTGTTTGCTGGCGAAGCTTTCGGCGCGGCCAAAAATGGCACAGTTGGTAACAATCAAAGCGATAAATAACCCAAGCACCTTGTACAAATCATGCAAGAAAGCATTGATGGCCATATCCACCATGGTGACCACGGTGGCAATCAATACAATCAGTACCGGAATACGTACTTGTGGGCTGATCACCCCGCGGACTGCTGAAATCATGATGTTGGTAATCATCAGCACCGCCAGGGATGCGATACCCATGCCCAGGCCATTGGTGGCGCTGGTAGTCACTGCCAACAGTGGACAAAGGGCCAGCATTTGCCCCATGGCCACGTTGTTGTCCCACATGCCTTCACGAAAAATCTGCCGGTACTGGTTCATTGCAAAATCTCCTGTTCGTTGCCGGTGATGGCTACCGAAGACGGCTGCTGGAATTGAGGCTGTTGTTGACGCCATTGTTCTATCAGCAGCAAGCCTTGATGCACGCCCTTGACCACGGCTCGGGGGGTAATGGTGGCACCGGTAAACTGGTCGAAGCGGCCGCCGTCTTTCTGTACGGCCCACTGCTGTTCCGGGGTGTTGGCAAGTGATGCGCCATCAAAACCCGTGATCCAGTCACTTTTGGGACGTTCGATCTTATCGGCCAGTCCGGGGGTTTCCTTATGGCTGATGATACGGACCCCTAACAGTTCCCCGTCTGGGGTGGTGGCCATAATCATATCGATGATGCCGCCCCAGCCCGCGATGCTGATCTGCAGGGCCAATGCGGTGATATCGCCGTCTTTACGTGCCAGCATCAGAGTCGCGGGGCCAGACAGCACTGGACTGGACAGCTGCTCCGTATCATTGAGCGGATCGTTGTCGTAATAGCTCTGTGGCAGTACCTGAGCCAGCATGGCCAGCTTGTCGGCAGTCAGATGGTCCGCGATGGTCTGATGCGTACCCAGGTTACCAACGACCAGCAGCAGGCTGACGATGGCGCAGGCACCTCCCAACAGCAGAGCCTGATACAGGGGCTGGTCGCGAAATGCGGCAGTGGGTGTGGATTGTGTTGTTTGATCCAGTGGTTGTTCCATGTCATACCACCCTGCGCTGTGCCGGTGTGTGTTTGATGGCGTCGCCAGAATGACGTCGGCCATAAGCCCGAGGTTTGGTCACGCGATCAATCAGCGGAGCCAGTGCGTTCATCAGTAAAATGGCGAAGGCGACCGCTTCGGGAAAGCCACCCCAGCTGCGAATGGCAAACAGCACAACGCCGCAGCCAGCTCCAAAAATCAGCTTGCCTACCGGTGTTGACGGTGAGGTCACGTAGTCAGTGGCGTAGAAAAAAGCACCGATCATGACGCCACCAGAGGTCAGATGAAACAGGACGCCGGGGTAGGATTGTGGGTTGCTGAGATTGCCGAGCCAGGCCAGTAAAGCCAGCGTACCAAGCAGAGAGACCGGGATATGCCAGCTGATCGTGCGGGTTATTAATAACCAGATGCCCCCGAGCAGTACCAGTAACGTGGAGGTTTCACCCAGACTGCCACGGGTCAACCCCAGGAAAGCGTCGTAAAGAGAAAAGTCCTGGCTGAGCATTGCGGCCAGGTCGGCCCCTCCGGCTGCGGCGGCTTTACTGGCACCGAGCCAGGTTGCACCTGTGATGCCGTCGGCGGCGTCACTCATCCAGGGCTGACCGGCAAAGATAATAGCGAAGGCATCGGCCAGACCAGGGGCGTTGGCGCTATCGATCGGCGTGACATTGACCCAGGTTGTAAGCTGCACCGGAAACGAGATCAGCAAGGCGATACGGGCCAGCAGCGCCGGGTTAAAGACATTTTGGCCAATACCGCCATAAATCTGTTTGCCGATGGTGATGGCAAAAAAAGCACCACCGACGGCAATCCACCAGGGAGCCCAGGGGGGCAGGGTCAGGGCCAGTAGCCAGCCGGTCAACAAGGCTGAACCATCCCACAAACGGCTGAGTGGCTGTTGCTGTACATACAGACAAGCCAGTTCGGTCAGAATCGCAGCCAGACAGGTGGTGACAAACATCACCACGGCTGGCCAGCCAAAACAATAGAACCCCCACAGACTGACGGGCGTCAGTGCCAGACAGACACGCAGCATGATGCGATCAATACTGGAGCGGTCGTGGGCATGGGGGGAAGCGGTGGGAATATACTGGGCGTCGGCGGTCATGATCATGCTCCCGCGTGGTCGGTGGTAGAGGCCGTTTCGGCTGTATCAGCGGTGTCAGCCGCTACCGTCGTGGGGGCGGCTGCCTTACGCGGTTTTTTGGCTTTGGCCTTGGCTTTTTTCGCCTGTTTGGCGGCTTCCTTGGCTGCTGCTTCCCGTTCCAGCCGTTCTTTACGGGCGGCCATCAGTTCCTGGGTGTAGCTCAGTTTCTGCTGGCTGGCACGGCTCTCGGCCAGCTCACCTTTGGCGTATTCGAAATACTGCACCAGCGGGATATGGGAAGGGCAGACGTAGGAACAGGAGCCACACAGAATACAGTCACGCAAACCGGCATCCTGAGCGCTGTCGAAGTCGTCCTGTTTTGAGTTGCGAGCCATTTCCAGCGGCAGCAGTCCCATCGGGCAGGCATCCACACAACGGCCACAACGGATACATGGCGATGGCATATGTTCGTTGACTTCGGCTTTGGTTAACGCCAGTACCCCGGAGCTGCCCTTGATCAGGGGAACCTCTGTGGTGGGCAATACCTGGCCCATCATGGGGCCTCCCATCAGCAAGCGGGCGGGTGTTGTGGTGAGTCCGCCGCACTGTTCAAACAGGTAATGAATCGGAGTGCCCAGCAACGCTTCGACGTTCCGTGGTTCGCCAACACAGCCTCCGGCAACGGTCGTTACCCTGGAAATCAGGGGTTTGCCATGGATCAGGGCTTGCTGAATGGCGTATACGGTGGCGACATTGTGAACCAGAACACCAATGTCATTACTGCGTTTTCCGGCGGGTACTTCCAGTCCGGTAACGGCCTGGATCAGTTGTTTGGCCGATCCCATTGGATAGCGGGCGGGCACCACCACGATTTCAATCGCCCCGACATTGGCGGCCGCTTCTTGCAGGGCAGCAATGGCCTGGGGCTTGTTGTCTTCAATGGCGATAACGGTGCGGTAGGCTTCGATAATGTAGCGTACCAGTCGCGCACCTTCGACAATCTCGGCGGCGCGCTCACGCATCAGGCGATCATCCGTGGTCAGATAGGGTTCACACTCACTGCCATTGACAATCAGGGTCTTGATTTCAAAACGACGGCCCTGACGCAACTTGATGGCGGCAGGGAAAATAGCGCCCCCCATCCCGACAATGCCGGCTTGCTCCACCAGGGTGGCCAACGCTTCCTGTGGCATCGAAAACGGGTCAGCGGGTGGCTGCAGTGTTATCCATTCATCCTTGCCATCCGGTTGTAAAATAATGGCATTGGCAGGCAGCCCTGACGGGTGGGGCATGGTAATGGTGTCTATCGACGTAATCGTGCCTGAGGTCGGAGCGTGAATATTGGCTGAAAAACGCCCTGCGGCAGCGGCAATACGCTGACCCTTGAGTACACGCTCTCCGGCTTGCACCAGCGGCCTGGCATCTTCGCCGGAATGCTGGCAGAGCGGCAACCAGAGGGTGTCGGGCAAGGGCAACTGACTGTTGATAACCAGCCGGGCACTGTCGATTTTATGGCCGTCGGGGTGGACGCCACCACGGATTTTTCCTAGTCCGAATAACATATCAGGCTGCCTCGGGTTTCGACCAGTGCCAGCGTTCCAGCGTCACCGGTGCTGTGTTCAGGCTGATGCAGTCTTCCGGACAGGCTTCAAGGCATTGGCTGCAACCCGTGCAGGCCTTGGCGACCACAACATGAATCTGTTTGCTGGCACCGACAATGGCATCGGTGGGGCAAGCCTTGTAGCAGCGAGTACAACCGGTACAGAGGTTTTCATCGATATTGGCCAATAGCGGTTGCGGGGACTCTCCCAGTGTCGACATATCGACGTCGAGCAGGCGAGCAAGGTTTTCCGCCAGCGCCCGGCCTCCCGGAGGACAGCAGGTAACGGCGGCGTCGCCGTTGGCAATGGCTTCTGCCGCCGGGGTGCAGCCAGGAAAACCACACTGGCCGCATTGGCTGCCAGGTAACATCTGTTCGATCTCTTTTACGATAGGATCGTCATCACCCGTGGCAAAGTATTTGGCGGCCAGACCCAACAGGCCTCCAAGCACCAGGCCTAAGAGAGTGAGTACCAAGGTTGCGATCAACATAATGCCTCCTGAAGATCCTGTGCCGGTCTGCACCGGCGTGAGTGGTAAGAAACAACACGGCGTCGAGGACGGCGCATTCAGATCATTCCGCTAAAGCCCATAAATACCAGCGACAACGAACCGGCAGTCACCAGACTGATCGGCGTGCCACTGAACAGCTCAGGAACATTGGCCAATGCCAGCCGCTCCCGCAGTCCGGCAAACATCACCATGACAATGACAAAGCCGAGGGCGGAGCCGAGGCCAAACATCAGGCTTTCGACCAGGTTGTGCTCCTCGGTGATATTCAGCAGTGCTACCCCGAGTACAGCGCAGTTGGTCGTAATCAGCGGCAGGTAAATACCCAGTGCCTTGTGCAGCAGGGGGCTGGCCCGGCGGATCAGTACCTCGGTGAATTGCACCACTGCCGCAATAATCAGAATAAAGGACAGGATGCGCAGGAATTCGATATCCAGAGGCTGTAGTAGCCAGTGTTCAATCATCCAGCTGCATAGCGCCGAGAGCGTCAGTACAAAGGTGGTGGCCAGGCTCATGCCCCAGGCAGCGGATACATTGCTGGAGACACCCATCAAAGGGCACAGACCCAGGAACTTCACCAGTACGATGTTGTTGACCAGCGATGTGCTGACCAGAATCAACAGATATTCCATAAGGTCTCCTGAAATTCGGCGGGTCGGTCGTATGAGCACAAAATTGCATTTCCTGTGCCATGGATTTGAGGCGAATGCTGTTGTCGCAGGTAAGCGACAAAGGAATGACTGAGAATGGTGCGCAAGGCCTGATAACAGGGCATTTGATAGAAAAACGACAAAGATTCAGCTTGTAGGGTTTGCGACAATTGGCAAAAAACCGGAAAAAGCCTTTGTCGTATTGACGACAAATGTCGGCGGCATTGTCGGGCTATTGACAGAGAACATGGGCCTCTCAGTTAATTTTTATCGCGGCATACTCCTTGCTCCAACCATTAAGGTATAGCAATACGTCACCTTATCAGGAGCTGTTATGAGTAACGTCAGACTCTCGCAAGAACAGGCTGCCGCCGCCGGGCTAGAAGAAAAAGACCTGGCAGAAAAAGGCATCAGTGAAATTCATCCCGAAGGTGTGCTGCTGCCCGAAGAGGTTTTTTTTCAAGCGGTGGAGCATTCGCCTGTCGCTATTTCCATTACGGATCTGAAGGCCAACATTCTTTACGTCAATCGTGCCTTCACCCAAGTGACCGGGTATGGCGAGGATGAAGTCCTGGGGCACAACGAGTCGATCCTTTCCAATCACACCACCCCGCGCATTGTGTATCAGGCGTTATGGGGTCGTCTGGCGCAACAGAAATCCTGGACCGGCATGATGCTGAATCGGCGCAAGGACAAGCGTCTTTATCTTGCCGAGCTGACCGTTGCGCCGGTGATCAATGAAAACAACGAGACACTTTATTACCTCGGTATGCATCGTGATGGTTCCGATATGCACGAGCTGGAACAGCGGGTAATGAATCAGAAACTGATGATGGAAGCGGTGCTGAATTCAGTACCGGCGTCGGTACTGGTACTGGACGAGCATCATCGCATTGTATCGGCCAATCCCAGTTTCCGAGCCTTGGCCTCTGAGCTGCTGCATGACGAGCCGCTGGAAACCGTGGTGAATGTTATCGGTACCAAATTGGGGTCAGCCTACGAGCAGTTGCTGGAAGATCGCCGCAGCTTCGATGACAAGGAATTCTCGCTGGATTACGGCCGTAGCCGCGGACGCTGGTATTCCTGTTTTGGCACCACTATCGATGTGAAATGTGAAGAAGCGGACGGTTTTTTTGAACAGACCGTACGCCACTACGTGTTGTTGATGATCAATGACATTACCGATATCCGTCGTCGTCAGGAAGAAATCCATCTCAACGCACTCAAGGCGCTGATGGCGGAAGAAGACCTGGTACAAGGCATGCGCGAAACCGTAAATGGTGCCATTCACCAGATGCAGGGGCCGGTCAACTTACTGGGTACCGCGGTCAGCATGTTACAACGGCGCACCGGCGATCACCGTGATGACGCCTTGTTGGGTGCCCTGGAAGAAGCATTGGCCTCGGGTAACAGTGCGATGGATAACATGCGGGATGCAATGCCCGACGCACTGGAAGAGAGCAAGAAACCAGTCAATATTAATGAACTGCTGAGGGAGTCGCTGGCATTGTCTACAGAAGGACTATTAGCACAAGGAATCACCGTCGATTGGCAACCGGCGTTGCATTTACCAGCAGTGATTGGCAGGGAGCGGCGTTTACGCAGCATGTTCAAACAACTGCTCGACAATGCGGTCGACGCCATGAGCGATCGCGCAATTCGACGGCGTGAGTTGAGCATTATTACTCGCAGCGAAACAGATGGTGTGTGCTGTGAAATCATCGATACCGGCCCTGGTATTGCACCGCCATTACAGCTCAAGGTTTTTGAGCCGTTCTTCAGCACCAAAACCTCGGGTAATGGTTGTCGGGGCATGGGACTGCCAATGGTGCACGATATCGTTACGGATCATTCCGGCACCGTGCATATTGATCTGTCCCACCGAACGGGATGTCGAGTAGTCGTACGTCTCCCGTTTGTTTCGGCACTTTAGGAGGCAAACATGATGACAACCTCCCGATTAGCGGCTGGCAAACGCATTAACAGCAAATCCGAGCTGATGGAGCGACAGTTCCGTTGCCTGGCTGAAGTGGCTGGCGTGTTATCAGCAGCCAGCACCATTGAAGAAACCCTGACAGGGATTCTGGCGGTTTTACACAATCACGGCGGCTTGCAGCACGGTGTAATCAATCTGTTTGACCCGGAAAACAGCACCTTGCAAGTAGGCGCTGTGTATCGTGATAGCGATGGGGGCGGCAAGGCTCCATCGGTCAAATACCAGCCCGGCGAAGGTATTGTTGGCCGCGTTCTGTCGAGTAACCAGTCGATTGTGCTGGGGCGTATTTCCAGCGAACCACGATTTCTTGATCGGCTGGAACTCTACGATCTGGAGCTGCCTTTTATCGGTGTGCCGATTCGGGATGCCAAAGGCAAGGCGATTGGTGTTCTGGCAGCTCAACCTGACGTTCCGGCGGATGACTATCTGGCCGAGCGTACCGAGTTTATGACCGCTGCGGCCAACCTGTTATCCCAGACAGTCCGTCTACTGGTCAATCAGGAAGAAGGCCAGACCATTGCCCGGGAGCGCGATGAGCTGCGCCGTGAGGTTCGGGTCAAATATGGTTTTGACAATATGGTGGTCGGCCACTCCGATGGCATGCGCCGGGTCTTTGACCAGGTACGTCGGGTCGCCAAGTGGGACAGCACCGTACTGATTCTGGGCGAGTCTGGTACTGGTAAGGAGTTGATTGCCAACGCCATTCACTATAATTCGCCGCGAGCGCACAGCCACTTTGTCTGTCTTAACTGTGCTTCCTTGCCAGAAAACCTGCTGGAATCCGAATTGTTCGGTCACGAAAAAGGCGCTTTTACCAATGCCGTCAAACAGCGCAAAGGGCGTTTTGAACAAGCGGATGGTGGCACCTTGTTTCTGGATGAAATTGGTGAAATCTCGGCTCTGTTCCAGGCCAAGTTATTACGTGTATTACAAGAAGGTGAGCTGGAACGGGTAGGGGGTGGCCAAACCATCAAGGTCAATGTCCGTATTGTTGCCGCTACCAATCGCAACCTGGAAGAAGAAGTCGAAAAAGGCCGCTTCCGTGAAGATCTTTATTATCGCCTGAATGTGATGGCAATCCAGTTGCCACCGTTACGTGAACGGCTGGTGGATGTTCCGGAACTGGCTACCTTCCTGCTCGACAAGGTTTCGCGTCAGCAAGGGCGTCCCTTGCGTCTGACTGACAATGCCATTCGTATCCTGATGAGTCATGACTGGCCCGGCAATGTCCGGCAGCTCGAAAACTGTCTCGAACGGGCGGCAGTGATGAGTGAAGAAGGCATTATCGACAGCGATGTGATTGCCTTGCCGGATCATCAGCGCCAGACGATGGCCAGCAGCCATAGTCATTCAGGCTACAGTCATCCGTCCCCGGCCTCAGCGACCAGTGTTGACCTCGACAACCCGGAAATGGATGAGCGGGAGCGTCTGATTGCCGCTCTCGAACAGACCGGCTGGGTACAGGCTAAAGCCGCCCGCCTGCTGAATATGACGCCGCGTCAAATTGCCTATCGGATCCAAACCATGAAAATCAACGTGCGCAAGCTATAGGGGACATCGATTTAATCCTGCACGGCTCTGCGCGAGTGTTGCCGTTGTTCAGGGCAAGGCGACGAATGCAGCGAAATGACGAGTCCTTTTCAAATTCGTCAACACCGCACTGGACGGCGGCAACCCGCGCCCTTCGGGGGCTGCCGGATGATCTCGACTCTGTGTCGCCGACTTTTGACTTGACCCGTCAGGCCTGCAAGTCGGCTTCGTGATTCGAAACCATTTGGTAGCCCAGAGTGAGCACCGGATTAAATAGATGCCCCCTATAGACTTTCTGCTCTATAGCTTGCTGTTCCTGGACGCCAGGAATCACATGTTTGTGACAAAAAATCACGATTACGATGACATTGAGCATTCTTGCCTTTGTTCCCTACACCACAAAAAGTCCCTTGGATGTGCTGTACGGAATACGACAAATCATCAGGTTGGAATATAAAAAACCAATAAAAACAAAGCGTTATATTTAGGCATTGGCATTGCAACGACTTGTTAGCAACCGGCCCACCCGGGTTATCAGAGATTCACCTGCCGCAGGCAGGTCATAATGAAGGAGCTGAGACCATGCAACTGACAGTGCTTGGACAAGACGAAAGCAAAGAGGAAACCGCAGCCACCAGTAGCTGTGCCTCTGGTTCGTGCGGCAGTGATAACGACCAGATGTCGGCGCTGCCGGATTCAATTCGTGACAAGGTCAAGAACCATCCTTGTTATTCCGAAGAAGCGCATCATTATTTTGCTCGTATGCACGTAGCGGTCGCCCCCGCTTGCAATATCCAGTGCCATTACTGTAATCGCAAGTACGACTGCTCCAACGAATCTCGCCCTGGTGTGGTATCTGAAGTATTAACGCCAGAAGAAGCGGTGATGAAAACCAAAGCCGTTGCGGCCAATATCCCGCAAATGACGGTACTGGGGATTGCCGGCCCGGGCGATCCGTTGGCCAACCCCGAACGCACGTTCGAAACCTTCCGTATGCTGAGTGAGCAAGCGCCGGATATCAAGCTCTGTGTATCGACTAATGGCTTGTCTTTACCAGACTCAGTGGAAGAGCTGGCCAAGCACAACATTGATCACGTCACCATCACCATCAACTGTGTCGATCCGGCGGTGGGGGCCAAAATCTATCCCTGGATTTACTGGAATAACAAACGTATCTACGGTGAAAAAGCCGCCAAGATCCTTATTGCCCAACAGCAAAAAGGCCTCGAGATGCTGGTTGAACGCGGCATTCTGGTGAAAGTCAATTCGGTGATGATTCCTGGGGTGAATGATGAGCACCTGAAAGAAGTCTCGCGCACCGTCAAATCCAAAGGCGCTTTCCTGCACAACGTGATGCCGCTGATCTCTGAAGCAGAACACGGCACCTTCTTCGGCATTATGGGGCAGCGCGGGCCTGAGCCGGAAGAGCTGCAAGATCTGCAGGATGCCTGCTCCGGTGATATGAACATGATGCGTCACTGCCGTCAGTGCCGTGCCGATGCCGTTGGCCTGTTGGGTGAAGATCGGGGCGAAGAATTCACCCTCGATAAAATTGCTGCCATGGATATCGATTACAACGCCGCCATGAAGACCCGTGCTGTGGTACACGCCGGTATTCTCGAAGAACTGGACGAAAAAGAAGCCAAGCGCAGCCGTCTGGCCGCGGTTTCTGTACCGACTGTGGAAAATACCATCGCCAGCGATCTGCGCCCGGCACTGATGGCAGTTGCCACCAGTGGCGGCGGTCTGATCAACCAGCACTTTGGTCATGCGACCGAATTCCTGATCTACGAAGCCTCTCCAAAAGGCGTGCGTTTTATCAGCCATCGCAAGGTCGACCAGTTCTGTGTGGGTGACGACAGCTGTGGCGAAAAGGAAAGTGCCCTGGCCGGATCGATTCGTGCCCTGAGTGGTTGCGAAGCCGTGCTGTGCTCAAAGATTGGCTACGAGCCATGGTCGTTGTTGGAAGAGGCCGGCATTGTGCCTAACGGCGAACACGCGATGGAACCCATCGAAGAAGCCGTGATGGAGGTTTATCAGGAAATGGCTGCCAGCGGCGTGCTTGACGAAGCGGCCGCAGAGACATCTTCCGCACAACGGGCTTCTGTCTGAGTCATCACCAGGCCGGGCATAACCCGGCCATTCACTGCACCTTCGGAGGTTAGCATGGCGTTATCTATTGTTGATTCTTGCGTGAACTGCTGGGCCTGTTACGACGTATGCCCGAGCGAAGCTATTTATGACAGCAAACCGCATTTCAAAATCAATGCGCGCAAATGTACAGAGTGTGAAGGGGATTATGCCCAGCCTCAATGCGCCAGTATTTGTCCGATTGAAGAGGCAATTCTGGATGCGTCTGGTGTGGCAATCAATCCACCGGGTTCCCTGACCGGTATTCCACCAGAAAAAATGGCTGAAGCCTTACAAGAAATCCAGGCTCGCTAACGCTGGTTAGTCATCGTCGCAAGAACCGTTTTATGGTCGAAACAGGAGGTTTTATCGTGCTGCATTTTTATGAAAAACCCGGTTGTATCAACAACACCCGACAGAAAAAAATTCTACGTGAAGCGGGTGTTGATGTGATCGAACATAACCTGCTCGATACGCCATGGCAGGCACAGCAGTTACGACGGTTTTTTGGCTCCTTGCCGGTCAACAAATGGTTCAACCGTTCGGCTCCGGCAGTCAAGGCTGGCCATATTGATCCTGACAACTGCACTCCGGAACAAGCGATGGTTGCCATGATTGCTGAACCCTTGCTGATTCGCCGGCCGCTCATTCAGCTTGAGGGCTGGTATCACTGCGGCTTCGATTGGCCGCGTCTGCAGCAGCAACTGGGCCTGAGCACCCGTAGCCGGGAAGAACTGGATGTACCGGACGATATAGAAGGCTGTGCCAGCAAGCATATCCAGGGCAATGGTTGCCCAACACCGCTGGCAGGAGAAACGGTATGACTTTGGCTGTAACGGTAAAACCTACACTCTGGCGCCAGATTATGACCCAGCTATTACCCGCATCGACCAGCGAACGCGAATCCCTGCGTACCAACACCAGCCGTTGGTTGGGGCAGATACTGCGCAGCCAGCGGCAGGGACGGACGTGCCTGCCGTATTACCTGGGGCTGAAACCGGTTGATTATCGCTGGTTCTTGCACCGCTATCTGTATGGCCAGAATCGTTATCAGAGTTTGCCCTTTCCGCAGCAGCAAGACCGTGACAATCAACGTCATGGTGCCGACCTGCGTCAGCAACTGCTGGAAATGCGTGAAGATGAGTGGCTGGAAATCCGGCAGTTATTACTACAACACCGGGCTGGCAAGGATGATAGCGAGTTGTTGATGGCCGATATCGTTGCGGCCGGTTGCCTGGGCAAAGAGCATCTCTGGCGTGACCTCGGTTTGCTTAACCGCGGTGAACTCAGTGCCTTGCTGTCGCAGAATTTTCCTGCGCTGGTGGCCGCCAACGATCGCGACATGAAATGGAAACGCTTTTTTTACAAACAGCTGTGTGAAGCCGGTGGCGGTTATGTCTGTCGTGCTCCCAGCTGTGATGACTGTACGGCTTATGCTGAGTGCTTTGGCCCTGAAGACTGATTGCAAGTGCTGCAAGTACTGCAAATGACCCGTTAACAACCCACTTTTCTGGAAGAGGATCTCACCATGACCCAATGGCAAACCCTGTCTGTAACTGAAGCAGAAGCCATGCTGTATGACAGCCCTATGTTGCTGCTTGATATGCGTGATTTCCGTTCTTATCTGTCCGGGCATCATCCCGCGGCATTGCATCTGAACGACACCAATCTGCGCGCCTTGCTGCGACATACCGCGCGTTCGGTCCCGGTGTTGATCTACTGCTATCACGGCCATGCCAGTCAGGATATGGCCCAGTTGTTCAGTGATTTTGGCTTTACCAGCTGTTATAGCCTGGATGGCGGTTACGAAGCCTGGTACCCGAGTATCAGCCGTCCGCTGGATGCCTTGAGTCATCCGCTGCGTGGCTGGCTGGTTGAGCACGGCTTTGATCCTTACAACCTGGATCAGCGGGGTGACAATCAGGACACCGCCCTGATGCAGGCCTGCCGTGATGGCAATCTGGATATTGCCCGTGAGTTGGTGATGGCAGGGGCAGGGATTGATCTGGTCAACAAGGATGGCAATAACGCCCTCTGGATGGCCTGTCTCAGTGAAAACAGCCGTATCGTGCAATTACTGCTCGATAACGATATCGATATGGATCAGCAAAATGATCATGGTGCGACGGCACTGATCTATGCCGCATCCATTGGTCATGACGCGCTGGTGGCACAACTGCTGGAAGCCGGTGCCGACGCCTCCCCAACCACGAAAGATGATTTCTCGGTGCTTGACGTCGCTGCCAGAGCCAGCACCTTACGCTTGTTGCAACATCACATTCTGCCGGATACCCATCCGGTTCATCGCTTTGTCGCCTGAGGAAAACACCATGAGCACGACCGATATTATCCAGACCATCAATAAGCAAATCAGCAGCAATCCGGTTCTGATTTATATGAAAGGCACCCCGGAAGCACCGGAGTGCGGTTTTTCTGCCGCAGCAATCAAGTCACTGCAGGTAACCGGTGTTGATTTTTCCTACGTCAATATTCTGCAAGCTCCATCAATCCGGGAACGTTTGCCAATGGTTTCCAATTGGCCAACCTTTCCGCAGTTGTTCGTGAACGGAGAACTGGTCGGTGGCAGTGATATTGTCTGCAGCATGGCGGCGGATGGCTCGCTGAAAACACTGCTGCAAGAAGCCACTGCCAGCGCTGAATAACAGGACGACGTTATGGAAACCAGCGAAGTGCATCAGCGTATCCAGCAAGCACTGGACGACTCGGCAGCCAAGATCGAGATCCATGGTGCCGACTGCAATTTTACCGCCCGGGTTATCAGTAATGTCTTTGAGGGATTGCGACCGGTGCAGCGGCAGCAACGTATCCTGGCCGCTTTCAGTGAGCCATTGGCCAGTGGTGAATTACACGCCCTGACCGTGGAAGCCTTTACGGCAGCGGAATGGCAAGCCAAAGCCCAGGGTGGCCTGACTCAATTGATGTAATCGGAACCGGGTCTGACAACCGCAGACCTGGCAAGACACCTGCTCAGACTGCCCTGGTGGCCAGCGAGGAAAGGTGCCCAATAATGAGATGGAGATTAGCGATGAGTGAACTACCGCCTATCAGCCGTGAAGCGGCGCTTCGAATAGCCATGGCTGCCCGTATTTTGCCGGATACCAGTGTGGGTCAATTACTGGATATTCTGACTCGCCGGATCGAGGGTGAGTTATCGGAAGAATCCCTGGCGACCATTACGGTTACGGATTTGAAAACCGGCTTCGGCAGTGCCGACGGTGAAGAAGATGGTGAAGACATCAGCCTTGGCTTACCCGCCATCAAGGAAGCTGTGCGGATTCTCTGGGGTGAAAGCGAAGCAGAAGATCTGCCACAAGCAGTCGCCGATGCGGAGGCTCTGCCCAATTCCATTCGTGTGGCGGTGGCTTCCAACAGTGGGGAGTTACTGAATGGCCATTTTGGTTCTTGTTTGCGATTTCTGGTGTATGAACTGAGTGCCGAGAAGTACCAACTGGTTGATGTTCGCTCGGCACTGGAAGCTGATCTGTCAGATGATCGTAATGCGTTCCGTGCCCGCCTGATTAATGATTGTCAGGTCGCCTATGTACAATCCATTGGCGGTCCGGCGGCGGCCAAGGTGGTTCGTGCCGGTGTGTACCCGATCAAGCAAAAAGACGTCTGTGAAGCCAGCGAAGTCCTGTCGCGCTTACAAGGCGTGATGGAAAACTCACCACCACCCTGGTTGGCCAAGATTCTGGGTGTGGCTGCCGAAGACCGGGTGCGGTTTGCCAAAGAAGCCTGAGTTGTACACCTGCTCTGGACATCAGCGACTTCCGGTCGCTGGTGTTTTTTTGTTTGCGGATACTGTTGCTTGTGCCCGATGGGGCAAGCCCAGCACAGATCTCGTGTCTGCTTTGTCGGATAGCGTCGGTAATGTTGTGTTGTAAATCCGACATTATCGCTCTGGTGTGTTTTTAGTCCCTTGTAACATTTTGATATTAAAAGATTTTTTGTTAATGGCTGGAGAATTTTGACGGCAAGATTCTTGAAAGCAAAGAGCAGGCATTCATCACTATTAACAGGAAATTACCATATGCTGCTTACTACCTATAAAGAAACCGGGCGTCTGTTCTATTCCAACTTTCTGGAATCCACCCAAGAATCCGGTATGCAGGCCTATCGTGGCGATCTGGTGATTGTGGCCGGAGAAGTGGGCGACGATAAAGGCCATACCTTGCCACCTAAAGAACTGATGCGGGAAGCCGTTATTCTGGCGGATGACAAGATCCATATGTTGGTGGGAGCACTCGATAAAATGTCATCGATCACTGGCCTGGTCGATTATTACAAAGATGATTTTGCGGATGATATGAAAGCGGTCTTGTTTGTTGTGAACCTGACCAGTCCGGCCCAGGTCGATATCAATGGTATCAACTTCGTCCTGATTCCTATGGTGCAGGGGGTACCATGGAACGAATTGATGGAAGAACTGGCGCTGGAAAAAAGCGATTTCAAAGGCCAGAAACCTGCCGCCAAGCTGGAAACCATGTACTCCGAGCTGAAAGGCTACAAACCCAAACGCTACCCGCTGGTGTCGTTGGACGATGTAATGGCAATGACCAATACAGCAGTTCGTGAGATACACGGCGCGCTGTAATGTCTGTTTGATCGACCGGCGCATGATGGTTTCATGCGCCGGTCGAGCGTCTGGCTGCCTGATTGCCCAGGCAGCTTTCCTGCCTTAACGCCGCTTCTCTTCTTTTTTCTTTTTCTTCTTGCTGCTTGTTGATGTAGCCGTGGTTGCTGTTGGTTGTTCTCCAATCGGTGTCAGTTTCCAGATTTCCTCGTTGTACTGACTGATGGTGCGATCAGTGGAAAACATGCCACTGCGAGCCGCGTTGATAATGCTCATGTCGGTCCAGTGCTCGACGTTACGGAAGGCATTGGCGGCATGTTGCTGGGCATCGACAAAGCTGCGGAAGTCGGCCAGTGTCACCCAAGGGTCATTGGCGGATTTCATGCCATTGATCAGGTCGTCGAACAGCCCTGGCTCAAAGTGATTGAAGTGACCGGATTCCAGCAACTCGAAGACAGTTTGCAGATCAGGGTCCTGATCGATATAGGTCTGTGGATGATAGTGGTGGCGCAGTTCGGCAACCTCGCTGGTCTTCAAGCCAAAGAGGAAGAAGTTGTCTTCACCGGCGGCCTCCAGAATCTCAACATTGGCTCCATCCAGAGTACCAATGGTGACAGCACCGTTCATCATGAACTTCATATTGCCGGTGCCCGATGCTTCCTTGCCTGCGGTGGAAATCTGTTCCGACAGGTCGGTGCCCGGTGCGATGATTTCCATCACCGATACCCGGTAGTTGGGGATAAAGGCCAGTTTCAGCTTGTCGCCGATTTCCGGGTCGTTGTTGATAATTTCGGCAACGTTGTTGATCAGCTTGATAATGGTCTTGGCCATAAAGTAGCCCGGTGCCGCTTTACCTCCGATCAGTACACAACGATTGGTCCAGTTGTGGGTATCGCCGCGCTTGATACGGGCATACAGATGGATCACATGTAATACGTTGAGCAGTTGGCGCTTGTACTCGTGAATCCGCTTGACCTGCACATCGAACATGGCATCCGGGTTGAACACCACGCCGGTATCCTGTTGTACCAGCTGTGCCAGACGCTTTTTGTTATCACGTTTGACGTCCCGCCAGGACTGACGGAAAGCCCGATCGTCAATATATTGCTCAATGGCGGCCAGTTCGTCGAGATGGGTGATCCAGTTGTCGCCAATGGTTTCTCCCAGCAGTTGGCGCAAGCCGGGGTTGGAGCTGGCAATCCAGCGCCGTTGGGTCACGCCATTGGTTTTGTTGTTGAATTTCTCTGGCCAGAGCTGGTAGAAATCGTTGAACAGTCCATCTTTTAATAACTGGGAATGCAGGGCGGCTACGCCATTGACGGAAAAACTGCCAACAATGGCAAGGTAGGCCATCCGCACGTTGTCGTGTTCATCAATCAGGGACATCTGCCGTAAACGGTTGTTGTCACCAGGCCATTTCATCGCTACCTGCTTCAGGAAGCGGGTGTTGATTTCATAAATAATATCGAGCAGGCGCGGCAGCAGTTTCTGGAACAGTGATACCTGCCAGCGTTCCAGGGCTTCTGGCAGCAAGGTGTGGTTGGTATAGGCCATACAGCGGCTGGTGATGGCCCAGGCCTTGTCCCAGTCGAATTCCATATCATCGAGCAGAATACGCATCAGCTCTGCGACCGCCAGGCTGGGGTGGGTATCGTTCAGCTGGAAAACATTATGGTCGTCGAAATCGTCCATATTGTGGCCGTGTTGTTCGATCCACTGGCTGACCACATCCTGCAGTGATGCCGAGACAAGGAAGTACTGCTGCTTCAGGCGCAGCTCCTTGCCGTTTTCGCTGGTGTCATTGGGGTACAACACCATGGTGATGTTTTCTGCTTCGGCCTTGGAGGATACGGCTTCGAAATAAGACCCCCGGTTGAATTCAGAAAAATCAAAGATTTCGGTGGCCTGGGCAGACCACAGGCGCAAGGTGTTGACGATGCCATTCTTGTAGCCCGGAATTGGGACGTCATACGGCACGGCCAGTACTTCTTCGGTATCTTCCCAGCGCACTTCCAGGCGATTGGTCTGGTGGTCGCGGTAAGGGCGCGAGACGCCACCAAAGCGGACCACGCGGGTATATTCCCGCCGCGGGAACTCCCAGGGGTAGTTGTCGTAACCGAGCCAATGGTCAGGGGCTTCGATCTGATGGCCATTCTGGATCAGCTGTTTGAACATGCCGTATTCATAACGCAGGCCGTAGCCCATCACCGGCAGGCTCAAGGTAGCACAGGAGTCCATGAAGCAGGCGGCCAGACGGCCCAGGCCCCCGTTACCAAGACCGGCATCGGCTTCGGCATCTTCAACGTGTTCCAACAACAGGCCCAGTTTGTACAGGGCCTGATCAACCTTGTTCTCAATGCCGAGGTTGAGCATGTTGTTGCTTAACGAGCGGCCGATCAAAAACTCCATCGACAGGTAATAGGCTTTTTTGCTTTTTTCCTGATGGTAGCCAGCCCAGGTCTGCTTCCACAGTTTCATCAGGCGATCGCGCACGGCGTAGGCCAGCGCCTTGTAGTGGTAATCCGGCTCCGAGGCCAGGTTGCGCCCCAGTGTGTTGTAGAGGTAGTCAACAAAGTCTTCTTCGATGTCGGTCACGTTCATGCCGACCTTCTTGAGCAAGTCTTCTATTAACTGGCGCTGTTCTTGCGGAGACAGGGCATTCGGGGTTGTCGCGGGAATGTGTGCCGACATAATAAAGCTCTCCTGCTGAATTACTGAATCAGGTTCAGATAGTGTTGGGCGCTGTTCTGCCAGCCAAAATGCTGTTGCATGCCTTGTTTTTGCAGCTTTTGCCAAGTCCGTTTTTTGCCAAACAGGTGCAGGGCATGCTGTAGGGTTGATTTCAGGGCATGCAGGCTGGGGTCGTAAAAAACAAAACCGGTGGCAGTGCCGTCATCGAGGTGTTCCTTGGTGGCATTCACCACGGTATCGGCGAGGCCGCCGGTGCTGTGCACGATAGGTGGAGTACCGTACATCAGGCTGTAAATCTGGTTGAGGCCACACGGCTCAAAACGGGAGGGCATCAGGAACATATCGGACCCGGCTTCGACCAGGTGAGCCAGTGCTTCTGAATAACCCAGATAAACCAGCACCCGGCGCGGATAATTGATGGCCAGTCGCTGCAGGGCTTCGTGGTGCTGGCGATCACCGCTGCCCAGTACCAGAAAGATGGCATTGTGCTGCTCAAGCATTTGTGGAATCAGATCCAGTACCAGATCCACGCCTTTCTGCCAGACCAGACGGCCGACCATTCCAATCACCGGGACCTTGAGATCGATTTCGGATTCATGCCAGCCAAAATGGTTAAGCAAGGCCTTCTTGTTATCGGCCTTGGCCGCTACCCGGCCTTTTTTGGCGCTGTAGGTACGGCTGATCAGACGGTCGGTCTCAGGGTTCCAGACATCCTCGTCAATGCCGTTAATAATGCCAACCAAACGGCCTTCGCGCTGTTTGCGGGCCATCACACCTTCCAGCCCGTAAGCAAATTCCGGCAGAGTGATTTCCTGGGCGTAGGTGGGGCTGACGGTAGTGACCCAGTCAGCCATCTCGATACCGGCTTTGAGCATCGACATCTGGCCATGGAATTCGATACCACCTTCGGCGTTCCACCAGTGCCAGGGCAGGTTGAGATAATTAAACAGGCTGTTGGGGAAATTGCCCTGATAAGCCATGTTGTGGATGGTAAAAATAGTGGCCGGAGGCTGGCTTTCTTCGGCGAGGTAAGCCGGTACCAGGCCGGTTTGCCAGTCGTTGGCCTGAACCAGGTCGGCGCGCCAGCCGATGCCGTGTTTGTCCATGGCCAGCTCGGCAACAATGCGGGAGAACACCCCGAAACGTTCGCCATTGTCCCACCAGTCCCGGCCATCATCGGCCAGGTAAGGATTCCCTGGACGGTCGAACAGTTCAGGAATATCGACAATCCATAGCGGAACATCGATGCCTTTGCAGCAGGCCTCTTTGATGATCACGGAGTGACTGTAAAAACTGGTGTGAATCTGGAATGCGGCAATTTTGCGAACCTGGGTCAGCTTTTCCCATACCGCGAGGTAACCCGGCAGTACAACACGTACCTGGTTGTCGAGACGGGAGTAAGCATTCGGCAAACCTCCCGATACATCCGCCAGACCGCCGGTCTTGATCACCGGATGAATTTCAGAGGTGGCAAACAATATATTCATGAAGGATGAGGACCCTTGTAATCCTGGTATGTCAGTACCACTGCGCCAAGTGGTGGTAATGTCACCAGCGCGGAACAGGGTTGACCCATAAGCGGTTGCTCTTGTGTATAAACGATGCCCTGATTACCGGCATTACTGCCGCCGTACAGTCCGGCATCGGTATTCAGGGTTTCTTGCCAGCTGCCGGCGTGCGGCATGCCAACCGGATAATGCTGGCGTGGTAGCGGTAAAAAGTTGAACAGACAGACCATGCATTCGTGGTCGCCTTTGCGGATAAAACTCAGCAGTGAGTGCTGGGAATCATTGCAGTCGATCCATTCGAATCCCTGTTGTTCAAACTCGTACTGATGCAACGCCGGTGCCTGGCGGTACAGGTGGTTGAGGTCACACACCAGCTGCTGGATCCCTTGATGATCCGGGTAGTTGAGCAGATGCCAATCGAGGGAAACGGCTTCGTTCCATTCAGTCCACTGGCCCAGTTCGCCCCCCATAAACAGCAGTTTTTTGCCGGGGTTCAGCCATTGCCAGGCCAGTAATAGCCGCAGGTTGGCCATTTTCTGCCAGTTATCCCCAGGCATTTTACCTGCCAGTGAATTTTTCAGATGCACTACTTCATCGTGGGACAACGGCAAGACGAAGTTTTCTGTGTAGGCGTACATCTGGCTAAACGTCAGCTGGTTATGGTGATGGCTGCGGTAAATAGGATCTTGTTTGAAATAGCTCAGCGTGTCGTTCATCCAGCCCATATTCCACTTCATGGAGAAGCCCAGCCCACCCATCCAGGTCGGGCGCGAAACCATCGGCCAGGAGGTGGACTCTTCTGCCATCATCAGGGCACCGGGGCATTGGGCGTGTACTTCGTGGTTGAGGGTCTTGATGAATTCAATCGCTTCCAGATTTTCGTTGCCGCCATAGCGATTGGGTAACCATTGGCCTTCTTCCCGGGCGTAGTCAAGGCACAGCATGGAGGCCACGGCATCAACCCGCAGGCCATCGAGGTGGAACTCCTGCAACCAGTAAAGGGCATTGGCAATGAGGAAATTACGTACCTCGTTACGGCCGTAGTTAAAAATATAGGTGCCCCATTCCAGATGCTCACCCTGACGCGGATCAGCGTGTTCGTACAGCGCGGTGCCATCGAAGCGGGCGAGAGCAAAGTCATCCCGTGGGAAGTGGGCTGGTACCCAGTCGAGGAAGACACCTATCTGGTGTTGGTGCAGCAGGTCGATCAGAAAGCGCAGGTCATCGGGATGACCAAAGCGACTGGTCGGAGCGTAATACCCTGAGGTCTGATAGCCCCAGGACTGGTCGAGAGGGTGTTCGGCAATGGGCAGTAGCTCAACATGGGTAAAGCCCGTGTGTTGCAAATAGCCCACCAGCCGCTGGGCCAGTTCACGGTAATTGAGAAAGTGGCCCTGATTATCCCGCGCCCAGGAACCAAGGTGCAGCTCATAAATACTGATGGGCTGGTGTTGCCAGTCGGCCGCAGCCCGCTGCGTCAGCCATTGGTTGTCTTGCCAGGCATATTGACTGCGACAAACGACGGAAGCGGTTTCCGGGCGCAGTTCCATCTGCCGGGCGTAAGGATCGGTCTTGATGCGCAGGGTATTGGTATGGCCACTGAGAATTTCAAATTTATAGAGATCACCGGGGTGCAGGCCGGGGATAAACAGTTCCCAGATGCCGGAACCATCACAAGGGCGCATCGGGTGGCGCAGGCCATGCCAGTTATTAAAGCTGCCAATCACCGAGACCCGTTTGGCTGCGGGTGCCCAAACAGCAAAATACACGCCGTCGATGCCATCAATACAGCGTGGGTGAGCACCTAACAGATTATAGATTTGCCAGTGGCGACCTTCGGCAAACAGATGCAGATCAAGGTCTCCCGCTTGGCGGGAAAAAGACCAGGGAGAAGTGATTTCATGGCGAATGGCGTCGTCTTCTTGCCAGGCAACGCGGTAATGTTCTGGTAGCTGCTGGTATTGGGCCTTATTGAGACGGGCAACAAAACAACCGCTATCCGACAGCGGTTGCAGTGGTTGCTGTTCCAGCCAGGCCTGACGGGCACCGGGCAACCAGACCCGGACAAGCCAGCCCTGGTCATCCTGATGCAAACCCAGAAAACGGAAAGGGTCCGGATGTTCGCCGTTTTCCAGCCATTGCAGGTGTTGTGACACGGCGGTTGTTTCAGTCATGAGGTTTCTGTTTCTCTTGCTCGGCAGGGTAGCGTTCACAGCGATCGACCAGGGTGGCAATCCGTTGTGCCAGCGCCTCAGTCAGTTGTTGTGGTTGATAACGCCAGTGCCAATTATCGACGATGGTGCCGGGAGTGTTCATTCTGGACTGGTTATCCAGTCCGAGAAAGTCCTGTAGCGGCATAATGGCCATATAGGCAGGTGATTGAAGCGCGGCATCGATCAGCGGCCAGGGCATCTCACCGACATGGAGGTCGAGCTGTGACAGAATCCAGTGTTTCTGGCCGTCATCTTGTAGGGCTTGCCACCAGCCAAGGGTGGTTTCGTTATCGTGGGTACCCGTATAAACCACCGAATTTTCGACCTGTTCGGTCAGTGCGTGAGGGTTGTCGGGCAAGCCATTAAAACCGAATTGCAGTACCGACATGCCGGGCAAACCAAAGGCCTCTTTCAGCGCCACCACTTCCGGGGTAATGATTCCGAGATCTTCGGCGATCACTGGCAGTGGGTCATGGGTGGCTTGTAATGCCGAGAGCAGAGCGTGTCCGGGGGCTTTAACCCAGTTGCCTGTCATGGCGGTTGGCTCGCTGACGGCAATTTCCCAGCTGGCTTCCAGACCGCGGAAATGATCAATACGCACCAGGTCAAACAGCTCCAGACTCCAGGCCATACGTTGTCGCCACCAATAAAAGCCGTTGGCTTCCATATGAGGCCAGTGGTAATGAGGGTTGCCCCAACGCTGGCCCGTGGCAGAAAAATAATCCGGTGGCACACCAGTGACAACGGTAGGGTTAAGGTTGTCGTCGAGCTTGAATTCGTCCGGATTGCTCCAGACATCGACGCTGTCGTAGGCAACAAAAATCGGCATATCCCCAAACAGTTGGATGCCGCGGGTATTGGCTGCGTGTTTCAGCTGCTGCCAACACTGGATCAAGGCGAACTGTTGGCTGACAATGGCGTGCAGTTCGTCAGCATAGTGTTGATCCAGATCGGCCAGAGCCTGTGGGTCGCGGAATTTGTAGACATCGGGCCACTGGTTCCAGGCGCTGCCGTCATGCAGCTGTTTCAGTAATGTGAAACGGGCGTAAGGTTGCAGCCAGTGTGGTGGATTGGCGATAAATGCCGCCAGCGCCTGAGGGTCGATCTGGTTTTGCCAATGATCCGGCAACAGGGCAGGATTGAGGGCGAAGGCCGAGACACCCTGATAGGGTGACAGGCCGTCCAGAGGTTCCATCAAGGGCAACATTTGCCACACCGTCAAATGAGCGGCCTGCATCCAGTCGAGAAACAACCAGGCCGATTCATCCAGTTTGCCGGATGGCAACGAGGTTGGGTGCAGCAGCACTCCGGCACAGCGTGAGCGTGGATCCGGTTGTATCTTGGGCGCAGTGCTTGCGGTTGTATTAGCCATCATCATCCCTGTTCAGTTGCGAATCATGGTGCCTGAATGGTTGGAGTGACTGCCACCACCAGCCTGTAAGCGATCAAGGTTGTCGGGTATTGGCTGCTTCAGCAGCTGATACAGTTTTTCCAGGTGGCGCTGATAAAGCAGGGTAAAGTCACGAACCGAGTCGGCCGGGTTGTAGTCACCAAACCACCAGAACCAGTCGGAGCCTTCACAGACCGCCAGCTGGTGGGTGGCAATGGTTTGTTCATCGTCACTGAGTTGCTGGCTGGCAACGACCTGATCAAACACCTGCTTGGCTTCTACCAGCAAGTCCCAGCCGATGTTTTTGTCCTTGTCGCCAATCCAGGTTGAGAAACTGCCATACACCCAGCTGCCAGCCTTGAGCACTGGTAAATCACGCACGCAGGCATTCTGGTCGAGGGCATCGGAGAAGGTTGTCATGGCGATACGCGGATGCTCGGTCAGGGTCTGGTAGAGGGTTTCGAGGAAGGTGTAGCCGTTGTCCGGGTAATATTCCCAGGGGTTCTCGCCATCCAGAATCACCGCAACCACATGCTGGTCGACCTGGTCACCAAGGTGGTTGGCGATGTTGTCGAGATTGTGGGCAAAGTTGTTGGCGGCGTCTTGCGGGTCCCAGCTTTTGTATTCAAAACCAATCAGGTCCGACATACCGTCATCGCGGAAAAACAATGCACATTGTTGATCGTTGTGGCGCATCGGTTGATAGAGTGCCCGTTTGGAGGAGATATCGTGGATATCCAGCTGGGAGGCTTCACAGGAATGCCGCCAGACGCCTTCACCGGAAGCGGTCCAGCGAATATCAAATTCATCGAGCAAGCCGACCGCGGCACTGGATACCGCCCCTTCGGACAACCAGACCCCGGAAGGTGCGCGCCCAAAGAAATGCCGGAATTGCTCAATACCGTGTTGCATATGCCAGCGGGCACGCTCGTAACCGCCGGGATAACCCGGATGCTCTGGCAAGGCGGCGTCCGGCATGGCATCACGGGTGGTATTAAAATCAATCAGCAGCGGCACAATCGGATGGCCGTATGGCGTCATGGATATTTCAATCTGGCCGCTATCCTGTAACTGGCGGTAACGGGGCACAATGTCTTCAAGGATGTCCGCCATGATGGACACCAGAGTGCGCTGGTCGTCGTGATTAAAGTGCTCTTCTGCCAGGCCCTTGTTGATCAGTTGTCCAACCCGTTCATCTCGCAGGCGCAGGGAATGTCCCATCCAGGCAAGGTGATACCAGACCAGCAGGTCGGTAAAAAAATCACGATTGAAATACGACAGGCTGTGCGCATCGTCGATTGTGGTGATCTGATCACCCTGGGCCATATCCAGCAGTTTGCGGAACGGTGGAAAGCGATCAATCATGGTTGGGGCAAAGGCCTTGCTGCACGATTGCAGAATATCCAGCCGAGCCGCGAGGTCATCGGTGACAGGGCTGGCGCCAGCGACCAGGTTCAGCAACAGGTCGCCGGTGGGTTGGGCATCGGCCAGCCATTGGCGCATCTGGATGGCATAGTCATCCAGCTGTTCCAGTAACACCGGGGCGAAGTTGACGACTACGCGGGCCGCCGGATTGTTTTCCAGATGGGCAGCCATATCGGAATAATCCTTGATGGCATGCAGGTAAACCCACGGCAGGCGATACTGGCCATCAAGCCCGTCACGATAGTGAGGCTGATGCATGTGCCAGCAAATAACCAGTTTGATCTTGTTTGGCTGCATATGAACGGTCCGTTATGGAAACAGGTTCCAGGGTGTTGTCGGTATGGGGCTGTCGTGAGGCTTTGGCCGTCAGTTTATCTACCGGATCAGCGGGTCATATGGATGCTTTGCCCCAACATATCGGGCGTGACCAGCACGATGCCGGATTCATCGACGTAAAAGCGCTGACGGTCGGCTTCGGGATCTTCACCAATAATGGTGCCTTCCGGTATTTCGCAATCCTTGTCAATCACCGCATTCTGGATGCGACAATAACGATGTACATTGACGTTTGGCAGCATGACGGTGTCTTTGACATGACAGTAGCTGTGAATCCGGCAGTCACTGGAAATGATCGAGCGCTTGATTCTGCCACCGGAAATAATGCAACCACCAGCGACCAGCGAGTCGATGGCCTCACCCCGGCGACCTTCGTCATCGAAGGTGAATTTGGCGGGAGGTAATTGTGGCTGATACGTCCAGACTGGCCAGTCGCGGTTATAGAGGTTCAGCTCCGGGGTGATGCTGCAGAGATCGATATTGGCCTTCCAGAACGCCTGCAAAGTGCCAACATCCCGCCAGTAAGCCGGTTTACCGCTGGCTTCATCCGTAAATGGGAAGGCCTGGACATTATGCCGTGATATTACGCCGGGAATAATGTCCTTGCCGAAATCGCGGGAGGAATCCGGGTTGTCGTTATCGTCAATCAGGGTGCGGTAAAGAAAATCACTGGAGAAGACATAAATGCCCATGGAGGCCAGCGCTGATTCTGGTTTGCCGGGAATACATTCCGGGTTGGCGGGCTTTTCGCTGAAACGGGTGACTTTCATGTTTTCGTCGATCGACATCACCCCGAAGTCGGAGGCTTCTTCAAGGGGAACTTCGACACAACCGACCGTGACATCGGCACCGGATTGCTGGTGGGCGGCCAACATGCGGGTGTAGTCCATGGAATAAATATGGTCACCACCAAGTATCAGCACATAGTTGGGGGTGTGATGGCGCAAGATGTCGAGATTCTGATAAATGGCATCGGCGGTACCTTTGTACCAGCCTTTATCGATACGTTGCTGGGCGGGCATCAGTTCAACAAACTCACCCACTTCATAACGCATGAAAGACCAGGCCCGCTGGACGTGACGAATCAGCGAGTGGGATTTGTACTGGGTAACCACACTGATTTTGCGAATACCTGAGTTAACACAGTTCGACAATACAAAATCGATAATGCGGTATTTGCCACCAAAAGGAACCGCCGGTTTGGCCCGCCAGCGAGTGAGCTGTTTTAATCGGCTGCCTTCACCACCGGCCAGAACCAGGGCCAGGGTTTTACGAGAGAGGTCGGTTGTTAATGGTGCATCATCGTAGCTCTTGAGCATATGGTTATCCTTTTGCCGAGGTGCTGGCACCGGCCGGTAAGGCGTCCGGGCCTTGATTCCTTGTCCCTGAGCCCTGATGGAAGACAGGTGCTCCAAGGGATGTCGGGTTACTTACAATGATCGCGCAAAGAGGCTGGTTTGATGAGCTGGACATCCGCTGCCAGCGTTTGCCTTGTTATTAGCATCCGCTTTCCTGATGACCGCTTCAAGTGTTTGCTTATGTAGTTATACCTGTCAACGGCAAGGCTCCAAGCTGTTTTTGAACAGGATTACCCACTATGTCAAGGTATAGTCTTTTTGTATGACAAAACAAGGCAAGTTGGATAAGGCAAGAGGGGCGTGCTGAAAGGTCTTATGGTGTGTTATCCAGGGCAGAAGCACGGAAGACTGTATGGGGGAGAAGGCCCGGGGCCGGGTCAGTAATACGACAACAGAGAGGATGGTGAGAACAGAAATGAGGAGTCAATATCAGCCCTCTCACCCACCACGATTAGGCTGAGAGGGCTGAAGCCCATTGGTACGGGTCCAATAAGGGCAACAGGTATCAAGCTATCAACAAGGTATCAAGCCGTCAGTGCTTGTGCTTCAGCCATCAGTTCACTGAAATCGGCTTCAACAATCACCAGGTTCTTTTTGTCGCAGAAGCGACGTTCTTTATCATTAGGTTCGGGCATCAAGACCCAGCCCGCCGGTTCGCCAGCGCTGTACATAATGTCGCTCAACACCATGCGTTCGGTGTCCCGTTGCATCCGCATACCAGCAAACAGGTATTGTTTGCCCTGACGGTATTGTTTGAGGAAACCAGGAATGGCGAAACCTCCCATCAGTTCAGTGATGTAGTCAACATAGTCGGCGTCAGAAGCGATATAACAAGGCTCGGGGACCGGAGTACCCATGGGCTTGAACAGGATCGGCAATTGGCTGTCGACGCTGTCTTGGTCTATTTCGCTGTAGTCACTGCCATCGGACTGGAAAATCCGGAAACGATAGTCGGTGCCAGCGATACGAGAGATACCTACGATCAGGGTATGGGGGCGGCCCTGATAGGCATTCTGCAGCTGGGTGTCGCGATTGATATCAACAATGTAAGGCAGTTCCATATCCGCCAGCCACTGGTGGAAGGGGGACTGGGTCCATTGGCGTTCGCCATACTGGGTGGTCAGAAAGCGCTCGATAAATTTGCGGCCCTTTTTGTTTTCCAGGTTCATCGCCGCACGGGGGAATTCATACATCAGTCGCGGGGCCATGGGTTTACCGCCATTCATTGCCAGTATCAGACTGTCACTGTCGGCAGGAATCGCTTCGCCAGTGGTGGTTTCTACGACACCGTTTAATGTTTCCGCACCCAGGTACGGAATGATCTGCCCTGTACGCAGACCGTTGGTCAGTGTTTGCAGAAGCTCCGAGCTTGCCATGTGGGATTCCTCTCTGTCGTCATATTGGATAAATCGCTTGAGCGTTACCGTGACTGCTTCAATATTCAGGCCAGATTGATGGCGGGCCAGTCTGTTCCGCCAGATCGGCTGTCTGCGCCCTGTGGCCGCTGAATTTCTCTCCTCCCGGCCTTGTTTTTTTGTGTAGCAAAGCAACCGTACGGCTGTTTTTTGGCGTAAAGACGACATTCAGATATAGCTACTTATATAGACTTTTTATCCCCGGATATGGCGATCGATATATGACAATAATCTGACATCAATAGAATCGTCAAAACCCGACAAATTGTTTGTTGGGTGTAGTACATCGTCACTGTTGTTGTCGTGATACATACTGATAATAAATCCTTAACAAAAATAAAAATAACTTAAAAAACAATGACTTATATATTTTATTCGGAATGGCATGAGGTCTGCAGTATTGGACTGGTGAACAGGCAGCACAGGCTTTCGGTAAATGCCGGAAGCGACTGATTTGTTATCAGTAGTGCCAACGAAGCACGGTTGCCTGCCTCCCCGAACCCTTAAGGGTAAAGGTCCTCGCTCGGAAATTTACAGGAGATACAGACTATGGCTATGCGTCAATGCGCCATTTATGGCAAAGGCGGTATCGGTAAGTCCACTACCACTCAGAATCTGGTGGCTGCTCTGGCAGAAGCTGGCAAAAAAGTAATGATTGTTGGCTGCGATCCAAAAGCAGACTCCACTCGTTTGATCCTTCACTCCAAAGCTCAGAACACCATTATGGAAATGGCTGCTGAAGCAGGCACCGTGGAAGATCTGGAACTGGAAGACGTACTGAAAGCCGGCTACGGCGATATCCGTTGCGTTGAATCCGGTGGTCCAGAGCCAGGTGTTGGTTGTGCCGGTCGCGGTGTTATCACGGCCATTAACTTCCTGGAAGAAGAAGGCGCTTACGAAGACGATCTGGATTTCGTTTTCTATGACGTACTGGGTGACGTGGTGTGTGGTGGTTTCGCCATGCCAATTCGTGAAAACAAAGCGCAAGAAATCTACATCGTATGCTCTGGCGAGATGATGGCTATGTATGCAGCCAACAACATCTCCAAAGGCATCGTGAAATATGCCAACTCCGGCGGTGTTCGTCTGGCTGGCCTGATCTGTAACTCTCGTAACACTGACCGTGAAGATGAGCTGATCGAAGCACTGGCTGCCAAAATCGGCACTCAGATGATCCACTTCATCCCACGTGACAACGTAGTACAGCGTGCAGAGATCCGTCGTATGACTGTGATTGAGTACGATCCAACCGCTAAACAAGCGGATGAATATCGTGCCCTGGCCAACAAAATCATCGACAACAAAAAACTGGTTATTCCACAGCCTGTGACTATGGATGAGCTGGAAGAGTTGTTGATGGAATTCGGCATCATGGAAGAAGAAGACGCTTCTGTCGTCGGTAAAACTGCTGCTGAGCTCGCTGCCGAAGCTTAAGCGGTCGGGCTGAGCTGACTCTCCTGAGTTGGCTGCCCATGCTCGGGATAGGACAGATTGGTCCTATCGGAACCCGTGTTGCGCAGGTACCCCCTCACTTGCGCAACCCGGTCTGTTACCCGTTATTAACTTGAAGGAGGCTCACCATGGCCATGTCCCGCGATGAAGTAGAATCGTTGATTCAGGAAGTGCTTGAGGTCTATCCAGAAAAAGCCAAAAAAGACCGCGCCAAGCACTTGACTCCAAACGACCCTGAACTCGAACAATCCAAGAAATGTATTACGTCCAACAAAAAATCCTTGCCCGGTGTAATGACCATTCGTGGTTGTGCCTATGCTGGTTCCAAGGGTGTGGTATGGGGTCCTATCAAGGACATGATCCATATCTCTCACGGCCCGGTTGGTTGTGGTCAATACAGCCGTGCAGGACGTCGTAACTACTACATCGGTACCACAGGGGTGAACACCTTTGTGACCATGAACTTTACCTCGGATTTTCAGGAAAAAGACATCGTCTTCGGTGGTGACAAAAAACTGTCCAAGCTGATCGATGAAATCGAAACCCTGTTCCCGCTGAACAAAGGGATTTCCATTCAATCCGAGTGCCCGATCGGTCTGATCGGTGACGATATTGAAGCGGTCTCCAAAAAGAAAACCGCCGAGCACGGCAAGACAGTTGTACCGGTTCGTTGTGAAGGATTCCGTGGCGTTTCCCAGTCCCTGGGTCACCACATTGCCAACGATGCCGTCCGTGACTGGGCACTGGGTGCCCGTGACGAAGACAACAGTTTTGAAACCACACCATACGACGTTGCCATTATCGGCGATTACAACATCGGTGGTGATGCCTGGTCTTCCCGTATCCTGTTGGAAGAAATGGGCTTGCGAGTTGTGGCGCAATGGTCTGGTGATGGCACCATCTCTGAGATCGAATTGACGCCAAAAGTGAAACTGAACCTGGTTCACTGCTATCGCTCAATGAACTACATCTCCCGTCACATGGAAGAGAAGTACAAGATTCCGTGGATGGAATACAACTTCTTCGGCCCTACCAAAACCTGTGAGTCACTGCGCAAGATTGCTGCCCAGTTTGACGAAAGCATCCAGGCCAAGTGTGAAGAAGTGATTGCCAAGTACCAACCAGAATGGGAAGCCGTGATCGCCAAGTACCGTCCACGCCTGGAAGGCAAGCGCGTCATGCTGTACATCGGTGGCTTGCGTCCTCGTCACGTGATTGGTGCCTATGAAGATCTGGGTATGGAAGTGGTTGGTACCGGTTATGAATTCGGTCACAACGATGATTACGACCGTACTCTGAAAGAAATGGGTGACTCCACCCTGCTGTACGATGATGTGACTGGTTACGAATTTGAAGAGTTCGTGAAAAAGGTCCAACCAGACCTGATCGGTTCCGGCATCAAGGAAAAATACATCTTCCAGAAAATGGGCGTGCCTTTCCGTCAAATGCACTCCTGGGATTATTCCGGCCCGTATCACGGCTTTGATGGTTTCGCCATCTTCGCCCGCGACATGGATATGACCCTGAATAACCCTTGCTGGAAAATGCTGGCTGCGCCATGGAAGAAAACCGAAGCGGAAGACTCCGCTGTGGCAGCAAGCGCCTGATTTCCCGATGCACGAACGGGTGAGGGCGTGGTTGCCCTCATCTGAATCATCCCATTTACCCGCCAGACCACAGATTAGTGGCGCGGGAGAGGAGGACTCTTATGAGCCAGTCAGTAGACAACATTAAACCAAGCTATCCGCTGTTCCGTGATGATGATTACAAAGAGTCACTGAGCAACAAGAAAGCCAGTTTCGAAGAAGCCCACAGTCAGGAAAAAATTGACGAAACCTTCATGTGGACCACCTCTGAAGAGTACAAGGAGCTGAACTTCCAGCGTGAAGCCCTGACCGTCAACCCGGCCAAGGCTTGTCAGCCACTGGGAGCTGTTCTGTGTGCCCTGGGTTTTGAAAAAACCATGCCTTACGTACACGGTTCCCAGGGTTGTGTGGCGTACTTCCGTACCTACTTCAACCGTCACTTCAAAGAGCCAGTGGCTTGTGTTTCTGACTCAATGACAGAAGACGCCGCAGTATTTGGTGGCCAGCAAAACATGAAAGACGGTCTGGAAAACTGTAAGGCAACTTACAAGCCAGACATGATTGCCGTGTCAACCACCTGCATGGCAGAAGTTATTGGTGATGACCTTAACGCCTTTATCAATAACTCCAAAAAAGAAGGACACGTGCCGCAGGAGTACCCAACACCATTCGCACATACGCCATCGTTTGTGGGTTCGCATGTGACTGGTTGGGACAATATGTTTGAAGGTATCGCCCGCTACTTCACCCTGAACTACATGGAAGACAAGGTAGTGGGTAGCAACGGCAAGTTGAACCTGGTACCAGGCTTTGAAACCTATCTGGGTAACTACCGCGTTATCAAACGCATGATGAAAGAGATGGATGTCGATTTCACCCTGCTGTCTGATCCGGATGAAGTACTGGATACCCCGGCTGATGGCCAGTTCCGCATGTACGCTGGTGGCACCACTCAGGATGAAGTGAAAGATGCGCCTAACGCGCTGAACACCATCATGTTGCAGCCTAACCAGCTGACCAAAACCACCAAGTACGTCAAGAACACCTGGAAGCATGCCGTACCTGCGTTGAAGATCCCGATGGGTCTGGGCTGGACCGACGAATTCCTGATGAAAGTCAGCGAAATCACCGGCAAGCCGATTGCCGCCTCTCTGGAAAAAGAACGGGGTCGTCTGGTCGATATGATGACGGATTCACACACCTGGTTGCACGGCAAGAAATTTGCCTTGTGGGGTGATCCGGATTATGTCGAAGGCATGACTCACTTCCTGTTGGAACTGGGCTGTGAACCAACTCATATTCTCGCCAACAACGGTAACAAGCGTTGGAAAAAAATGATGGACGCCATGCTGGCCAATTACCCACAAGGTGCTGACTGTGAAGTTCATGTCGGTAAGGATTTGTGGCATATGCGCTCACTGGTATTCACCAACAAGCCAGATTTCATGATTGGTAACAGCTACGGCAAGTTCATCCAGCGTGACACGCTTTACAAAGGCAAAGAGTTCGAAGTACCGCTGATCCGTATCGGCTTCCCGATCTTCGACCGTCACCACCTGCATCGCCAAACTACCCTCGGCTATGAAGGTGCCATGCAGATTCTGACCACACTGGTTAACTCTGTGCTGGAACGTCTGGATGACGACACTCGTGGCATGCAAACAACTGATTATAACTACGACCTGGTCAGATAATCGCCAGTCGGTTGCAGTAACACCTGTTAGTGGGGTGTTACCGCTGGACCTGCGCGGGGTTGCCCTGTCGCTGGTCGCTGATGGTCAGTTGTTGAAACCGCGAGTTGCCTTTGGCACTCGTGGTTTTCTGGTTTCCGCCAGCTGGATCTCCAGTTGTAACGGATGCCTCAATGTACCTTCTGGTCACACTGAATCGCGCATGGCGTGCTCTGTAAGGAGATTTATCAGCGCATGCAGATCGATAAACAGTGGCTGAACTCATGAATGACAATACCTAGGATGACTCCCATGCCCAATATCATGCTGCGCGAAAACGACAAGGGTGAACTGACCCTGTATGTCCCGAAGAAAGACCAGGAAGATATTATTACCACTATCGAATTTGATTCCGCCGATGCCTGGGGAGGGGAACTGACCCTGGGCGATGGCTCCAGCTACATCATAGCTACCTTGCCAGGTAAACCGGACTTGCCTCTGACCGTCCGGGCAAAACGCGGCGCGGAGGCTTGAGGTGGCCGCGGCGTCAGGGTTAACCGACCACGTCGCGCTGCGGATTGGGATGGCATCGCGGTTGTTGCCCGATATCGCTCTGGCTGAATGGATGGATATCCTGATCCGGGCGGTAGGGTTGCCGCTGACGCCACAACGGCTTGGACGCTTGCGTCTGAATCGCCTGCGCCAGGCTGGTCGAGGCGCATTAAAACCGGTCGACGATGACACTCTGCGCCAAGTGATTGCGCTGTTACGTGGTCAAGGTGTGGATATGCGCCAGTCGGTGCCCTCACCACAGCCTTATCAGGAAGGTGATATGCCAGGATCTGTGCGTATTGCCTGTGCCTCCAATCGTGGTGATCGTGTCGATGGCCCGTTTGGCACCTGTGAACGTTTTCTGGTTTATCAGGTATCGGCACTGGAAGTTCGTCTGATTGATGTTCGTGAAGTACCAGCCCCGAGAGTGCTGGTTGAGCAATACAAGGGTGACAAGCACAGCGCCAGAGCCAATCTGATCCGGGATTGCCATGTGTTATGTGCACTGACCATTGGCGGCCTTGCCAGCGCCAAGGTTGTGAATGCTGGTTTGCACCCGGTCAAATCCGGTACACCTCGGGCTGCCACAGCCATGATGGCTGAGTTTCAACGGGTGCTGGATCAAACGCCACCACCCTGGTTGTTAAAAATTATGGAAGCGTCCGCACGGGCGACCTGGGCCAGACAGCAGGAGAGTTCATCATGAGTAACCGCCATCAACTGCAAGCGATTTTTGACTATGTCGAACAGCAGGGTTTGAGTGAAAAAACGCTGCTCGAGCTGCGTGAACAGTACAAGGGCATGCACTTTACCTGGTGCTTCGATGACGATATCAACTACCCGTTTCCCTACCTGGAAAGGCCGGGATTCAACGTGTTTCTGGTCGATTCCCGTGATCATTGCTCGACCCTGACGCGGGATGTTGAAGTCGCTTCCGGGATCGTATTTGCCGAAATTATTGACGACTAGCGGAGCCAGCATGAATTCCGATACCGAGAATCTCACTCCCATTGGTGACTGTCGCCGTTGTCGCTATCGCGCCAATCTGCTACTGGCAGGGCGCTGCATCCCGGGAGATGCCTGTATTGCGGTAGATAGCGGTCGGCAAATGGATCGTTTCTTACGTTTTAACCCAGAGCTGGCACGGCATTACCTCGCCGATGCCTTTTGGGAGCGGCGCGCCATCGCGGTTCGATATGCGCCGCTGGACGACCTGAACCAACTGGTGACGGATTCTGATGAAGCGGTGCGCCGAGCCGTTGCCTATCGTCTGCCGCGAGAGCAACTGCACGCCCTGATGAACGACGAAGACCGGGAAGTGCGTATTACCGTGGCCGATCGCTTGCCGCTGGAACAGCTGGAAAAAATGGCGGTTGATCGTGATTACCTGGTGCGAGCCTATGTCGTTCAACGCCTGCCGGAAGGACGACTGTTCCGCTTTATGCGAGATGAAGACCGCCAGGTGCGCAAGATGGTGGCGAAACGCCTGCCGGAAGAAAGTCTGGTCATGATGGCTTACGACCCGGAACCGGAAGTACGCCGTATTGTTGCGTCCCGGCTACAGGGGCCGGACGTCGTGGTGCTGCTTGATGACCCGGACTGGACCGTGCGACTGGAAGCGGTGGCCAATGCTCCGCTGGATGCCCTGACCCCGGTTCTGGATGACGACGACAGTGAAGTCCGGGAAGCGGCTGCGGCGCGGTTAAACGTTCGTGTCTGAGTCGATATCTGTGCCTGGGACTGGGCCGGTAGCATCATCCAGCTGGCGCGTAGCGGTTGCCAGCAAGGATGATATCTCGATCAATCAGCACTTTGGTCACGCCCGTCACTTTATTATCTATCAATTGAGCCAGGCAGGGATTGAGCGGCAGGAGCAGCGAGACGTTGGACTGTATTGCCACGGCCATAGCGCGGATCATGCCGCCATGGCCGATATCCTGACCACGATCAAGGACTGCGACGCCGTGCTGGTGGCTCGTGTGGGTGACGGCCCAGCCGACAAGCTTCGTGCTGTTGGGGTCGAGCCGGTCTCTGACTATGCGTATCTGGGGATCGAAGAATCATTGCACGAATATCGCGATCGCTGTCTGGCACAGCAGCCAACCACCGTCAAAAGGGAGCCATAGCCATGTTGACTGACCCAACCTTGTCTGCCGAGCTGACCGTCGAGGCACAGGTCCGCGTCTGGGTGATCAATCACCCCTTGACCCCAGAGCAAGTGGATTGCGCCACCACCGTGATGCTTAAGGTACTGGATGGTAAATGCAAAATGCCCCGACATGAAAAAGTGCGAATGAGCTGGCTTTACGATGCCGTCAAACACCAGCCCGGCGAGTTGCTGGGGGGTGATACGCACGCGCTGATCGTACGCGCTCGCCAGTGTCTGTATCGGGCCAGAGTGCAATCCCAGGCAGCCGAATTGCCGGATGAATCGTTGGCAGAGCTGGACCCGTCACTGACTCTGGCCGTTTACGAGCGGCGCTTGTTGGCAGAAACCCGGCTGACACGACCAGTGATGAAAGCCTTCAAACGCTGGATTCGGCAGCAGGGACTGCTGCCCGAAACCCTTGCCCGCCAATCCAGTACTTCGGTAAATGCCGCCTGACTCGGGAGTCCGACTGACCATGCTGGTACGAGAACTGTTTAACGATGCCCCCTTGAGTCCTGATGGTCTGATCTCGCTGGAGGTGCAGCGGCTTTTGCGTGAACCGATTGATATTGCCCGTGACTGGCACCGGGCCGAACGACTGTTGCAACAGGTTGCCGAGCATCTGCCGGATCAGCTGGAAGTACAAATCGCACTCTACAAAATGTATGCCTATGCCAACTGTCTGGATGCTGCCCGGCAACTGATTGGACAGGTTTTACAGCGGGCCGCGCAACAAGCGGGTTTTCAGCCCGACTGGCGTTTATTAAGTCCGGACTCGCCACCGTTTGACCAGCTGCCAGGTACGGGCATTCATGGTCCGGTGCGCTTGTACCTGTACAGCCTGAAAGCCCTGGGTTTTGTGTCGTTGCGGGCGGGGCATATCGAACTGGCTGAACAGGTGCTGACAAAATTATTGCTACTGGACCCACGAGATGAAGTGGGTGGTAGCGTGGTGTATCAAATGGCTCTCAGCCTTGCGGATGATGATAGTTAATGACCACTGACCCAACCACTCCCCAGTTAATGCTTGGTCACGCTGATATTGATGCCGACCATCAGCAATTTACCGAGCGACTGGCACAACTGAAAGCCGCTTCCGGCGCTGCATTTATTCAGCAGTTTGGCCAGCTGACCGATCACTTGGCCGAGCATTTTGAGCGTGAAAACAGCCTGATGATGCAATCCGGTTATCCTGCCAGCGCCGAACATCGGGGCGAGCATAACCGGGTGCTGGGCGAGATGACCAACTTCCGTGCCCGTGTTGAAGCAGGGCGGGTGCGCTTTGGTCGCGCCTATGCGCTGGAGCAATTGCCCGGCTGGTTTGATTTGCACGTCAGCACCATGGATGCGGCACTGGTGGAGTACCTGAAAAGGAGTCCGCTATGACAAAGGATATACCGGTAAATGCTGAGGCCCTGGATAGCAGCAGCCATTATCTGCTGCAGCTGGAAGGCAAGTTACGTGCAGCGGTTGAGCTGCGACCAACCCGACTAACCGACAATTGGTTGCTTCTTGTGCACTTGTTTTACGATGGCGATACGGCCGGCACCACCAGTTTTAACCTGCATGGTTACAGCCGTGAGGAAGCAGAAGCGCTGGCGGCCAATCTGCAAGATAATGCTTACCTGATGAAAGAAATCGACGAATATCTATGGGGTGAAAGTGACTGAATCGCGTTGCAGGGACTGACGCCAGGCAGCTATCGCCAGCGTCAATCCAGCTGCCGCAATTTACACCAGCGCTGCAGATTTTACCTGTGCCCACAGCGTTTTGCCGGGCGTCAGCGCCAGGTGCATCACCGAACGTCGTGTCATGCGTGACAGCAGCAGAGTTTCTCCCACCTTGACCCGTACCAGCGCCAGAGAATGGTGTTCATCGTCACTGATGGCTTCGACAATGCAGGGCAGGGCGTTGACGATACTGGTGTCATCATGGCGGCTCAGGGACAGGCTGACGTCACTGGCCAGAATCCGTACCCGCACTGGCTGGTCAAGATCGTCGGCATGGGAGCCGGTGTTGTCGCTGGCACTGGCTGTCGATCCATCCGGGGGGAGATTGCCAACCTCCGGATCACTGATCCAGATAGAGCCGTCATCATCCTGGCTGTGTTCCGGGTGGGCAAAACCGATACGCACCAATTGCCAGTGGCGGTCACGCTCGCGGATATGACCCTGCAGTACCACGCTGGCTTCTTCCCCCTGCTGGAGCGGCGAATTGATTTGGGTGAGGGTGTCATTCAAGGTGCCGCTGGCAATCACCCGTCCATCCTTGAGTGCCACCAGATAATCGGCCAGCCGGGCGACTTCTGCCGGGGAATGAGTGACGTACACAATCGGTACATCCAGATGGGTTTTCAGGCGTTCAAGCCAGGGCAAGATCTCTTGTTTGCGGCGTTCATCCAGAGATGCCAGAGGTTCATCCATCAGTAACAAACGTGGTTTGCTGAGTAAGGCGCGGGCAATGGCCACCCGCTGGCGTTCGCCGCCCGAAAGCTGGTGAGGGTAACGCTTCAGGGTGTGGTGGATACCGAGCAAATCAATCGCCTGTTCAAAATCCTCCTTGTCGACCTTGCCGCGAGCACGCTTGATCGCAAACTGCAGATTACCGGCCGCGGTGAGGTGGTCAAACAAGCTGGATTCCTGGAAGACATAGGCCAGTGCCCGTTGAAAGGTCGGTACAAAATGCTGTTCGTCTTGCCAGCATTGGTCTTTAAACAGCAAAGTGCCATTGGCTCGTTCAAGCCCGGCGATATAGCGTAACAGCGTGGTTTTGCCTGAGCCGGAATGGCCAAACAGCACACTGACTCCCCGGCCCGGAAGGGTCAGGTCAACATCCAGAGTAAAATCCGGGCGCTGCAAATGACAGCGTACTCGCAGGTCATCCTGGACCTGGGTTGCTGCAGACTCTTGTTTGGTAACAGTATTCATAGCAGTGGTTTGGCTCCCTGATCGCGACGAAATCCGTATAACAGCAGTAGCACTACAAAGGAAAACACCACCATACCGCCAGCCAGGGTGTGGGCGCGGCCATACTCCAGCGCTTCGACATGATTATAAATCTGCACAGAAATAACCTGGGTGACACCGGGAATATTACCGCCGATCATCAGTACCACACCAAATTCGCCAATCGTATGCGCAAAACCCAATACGGCAGCGGTGTAAAAACCGGGACGCGCAAGAGGCAAGATCACATGGAAGAAGGTATCCCATGGCCCGGCCCCCAGAGTGGCGGCGGCTTCCCGCGGGCGCTCGCCCAGGGCTTCCAGCGCGTTTTGTATTGGTTGTACAACAAAAGGCAGGGAATAAAACACCGATGCCACCACCAGACCGGCAAAGGTAAACGGCAAGGTTCCCAGTCCCAGGCTTTGGGTCAGTTGACCAATCAGGCCGTGCGGCCCCATGGTCAATAGCAGATAAAACCCCAGCACGCTGGGCGGCAAGACCAGTGGCAACGCCACCAGCGCACTGACGGGGCCGCGTAATGGGTGGCGGGTATGGGCCAGCCACCAGGCAATAGGAGTGGCGATCAGTAAAAGAATCGCGGTCACCAGGACGGCAAGTTTGATCGTCAACCAAACGGCGGTGAGGTCTTCACTGGAAATATCCATTTAAAAATTACTCTCCATCGATACCAGTCAGGTTTTGTGGTTGACCGGCCGGTCAGGTTTCAGGCTTCTGCTGCGCGTGTCCGGGAAGGCTTGAGCAACCGCAGGCAGTCAATATTACTGGCCAGATCGAGGGCGGTAAAACCGTCGAGTGTTGCAGCCTGGGTATCGGCCCCTTTTTCGAGCAGCCAGGCCACCCAGGAAGCTTTGCCGCTGGACGCAGCATACATCAGGACGCTGGCACCGTTGTCATTGAGGTTATCGATATCGATGCCCAGAGTGACCAATAAATCAGCGATGGCATAGTCATTGGCGACCACGGCAGCCCACAACGCGTTGGTGCCATCCATATTGCGGTGATTCAGCGCCATGGCAGGTTCGCCGACGATAGCAAGGTCGGCGACCACATCCAGACGCCCCTGGCGGCTGGCCAGAATCAGCGGCGTATCATTGTAGCGAGCTGGTCTGTCAGGACGCTGAGGATCAAAGCCGTGCTCGATCATCCAGCTGATCGTGGCAGGCTGGAGGGTAACAGGTTCCAGTGAAACAGGCATAAAGCAACTCCTCTGTGGCAAGGGCATGGCAAAGCTTTTGCTCTGCATAGGGTATTCCAGAGAAAGCAGTGACGACCCGTTGTCATGTTCACGTTGTGACAACCCGCTGTTTTCAAGGGAAAACCTTATCCGGCACCGGTTATGGCCGACGTTTGTAACCGACCGATACTGTGGTGATTGTCGTTAATACGACACGACAAAACCAACAACGACAGGAGTTGCGACATGACACAATGGCAAAAAGGCGATGCTGTTTTCGCCACCGTTACCATCATCAATGATGGCTCTGTGCCGAGTGCACCGGAAAGCCATGTCTTTGCCGAACCCGGCACCATGGGCATGCTGATCAACACCGGGCATCTGGAAGAAAACCCGGAGCAGGAGATGCTGCTGGTGTGTTTTCCTGATGAAGCAGGCAATCCATTTCATCTGGTGACCTGTTTTCCAGACGAAATCAGCGCGGAACCGCCAGTTACCCATTAACCCTATCGCCCATTAACCCTATTGAGTGAGGCCGTATGCCAATCCGGGAATACCACCAACGTACCCGACACTTGCCGGATGCTTACGCTGCCGGGCCGGAAAGCCTCGATTGGGATGCCCAGCCGAACCCGTTCCGCCGTTATGACGGTGCTCGTCTGGTTCCCTTGCCTTTGGGGGCTACCGACCTGATGGCCCGGCCGGATGCACGCCGTTGGGAGCAGCTGTGGCAGCCGTCGGTCGGGCAATCGTCCGAAGCGGTTGTGATTCCGGATCTGGCACAGCTGGGGTTATTGCTGGAGCTGTCATTGGCCTTGTCGGCCTGGAAACAATTTGGCAATGCCAAGTGGTCACTACGGGTGAATCCATCCAGTGGGAACCTGCACCCGACCGAGTGTTATCTGTTGGTGCGCTCGATGGCGGGGTTGGAAGACGGGGTGTATCACTATCGGCCGGATCAACACGCACTGGAGTTGCGTTGTCCGTTGGGCCTGGAGGAGGAAAGTCCGGAACCCTTGCTGTACCTTGGCTTGAGTTCCGTACATTGGCGGGAAGCTTGGAAGTATGGCGAGCGGGCTTATCGTTATTGTCAGCTTGATGTGGGGCATGCATTGGCTGCGGTCAGTTTTGCGGCATCCACACTGGGCTGGCATCAGCACCAGATCCGGCCGGTGGCGCTGGCGGACTCAACACTGGCCAGCTTGCTGGGGCTGGATCGCCCACAGGATCTGCAGCAAGCCGATGGTTCAATGGCAGAAGCCGAGCATCCGGATTGTTTATTGAATCTACTGGCCAACAGGCATCCTGATAGCGCGTCAGCAGAAGAAGCAGAACAAATCATCGCCTGGCTGGGGCAGCAGAAAGAGTGGATGGGCAGGGCCAATGTGCTCGACCCCCGGCATATGTATCAGTGGCCGGTTATTGACGAAGTGGCCGCAGCTGCTCGTATTCCAGCCACCAGTCCAGCCTCGGCAACCACACGTTTGGCCGCGGCGGACTGGCCAGCACCTGCCATCGCCAGCGGTTCTGAAGCCCGGCAACCGGCGGCCCGGCTGATTCGACAGCGTCGTTCGGCGCAGGCATTTGATGCTGCCGGAGGCATGGCGTTGGCGGATTTCTATACCTTGTTGGATCATTGCCTGCCACGATCGGATTACAGCCCGTGGCATACCTTGCCACTCAGCCATGGTATCCAGCTGATGCTGTTTGTGCACAAGGTTGAAGGCTTGCCCTCTGGCTTGTACTGCCTGCAACGTGATACCGGTCGGTCATTGACTGATATGCAGGCGTCGTTACGGGCAGAATTCCAGTGGCAGCCGGTGGAGTCAGCTCCGGAACATCTGCCGTTTTATCGGCTGCTGGCGGCTGGTACCCGACGTACCGCCATGCGCCTCAGCTGTCAGCAGGCCATTGCCGGGGAGAGTGCCTTCAGTCTGGCGATGCTGGCCGATTGTGACGGCATGGAGGCGGAGCCATGGCGCTATCGCCATCTATACTGGCAGGCCGGTGCCATAGGACAGGTGTTATATCTGGAAGCCGAAGCGGCGGGACTGCGAGGTACCGGTATCGGTTGCTATTACGACGATATGGTGCACAACCTGTTGGGGCTGCAAAACGACCAGCAACAGGTGTTATATCATTTCACCGTAGGGGTACCGGTGATCGATCATCGTATTACCAGCTGGTCTGCTTATGGAAAAGCGTCTGTGGAACCGTCACCGCCGACCGGGGTTTAGCCCTGTCGGAGCGGTGGGTTATCCGGTTATTTGAAGTTCCAGCCCAGCGATAGATAGGACGCCGCCGCATACAGGGTATTTTCTGGCAGCGTGACTGAATCCAGGGCGTTGGACCATTCCTGCAGTTTGTCGCGATGACTGTACAGCCCGGTAAAGAGCAGCATGGTGCTCAGTTTGCGGCTGAACTGGTAGCCGATGCCCAGCTTGCCAGTGACATCCAGGCCACCACCAAAGGTGCGGTCTAGAGAGCCGCTATGGCTGCTGTTAAGGATTTTTTCGTAGACCGGTGTGCCCACTTCCAGTGAGAACTGATAACGCATACCACTGGACTGGTTCATGAAGTAGCTGTCGTAAGCAATGCCCACCATGACACCAAAATTACTGGCATCCTCAAATACAACCGTCTGGTTGGCTTCCGGCTCGTTCTTGATGGCCGCAAAATACTCGTCTTCGCTGGTGATCGAATCGACCTGATCGATGTACTGTTGTACCACTTCCATCATGGCCGGATTATCGCGAATCGAGTTTTCGATCGTACTGTTGTAGGCATCGTTGGCCGAACCTGTACTCCAGTCAAAGCGCGAAAACGCTGTCTTCTGGTAGTGCATGCCGGCGGATGTATACCAGCCATTCTGGAAATGATACGACATCATCATGTCCAGGGTCTGAAAGCTCAGCGAGGTGGTATTGTGCTGGACGTAACCATTTTGCCCTTGCATTTCCCAGTCTTCGTCGTTTTCAAAGCTCAGCAGGGTTGAGGCGGAGATAATCGAAAACCCCAGTTTTTCATTAACGGCAGTGTAACCACCGGAACGCTGGACAAAATTGACGGCTTCGAAAGACGACTTCATATCAACGCCGTAATAGTCGTTCAACTCTTCGCTATAGTTGATGTATTGCATACCAGCAGCACCAAACACACTGAAAGAGCGGTTTTCATATTCTGCTATTGCTGGCGTGGATACGGCTGTTATCGCAGCAAGAATCAGAGTTCGGCACAACGGGTTGGATAATTGTCGATTCATGTAAGGCTTCCTGCGGACTGAATGTGACAGAACTATACAAAAACGAAAGAATCAAAAGAAGCTTTTGTTTAAAAAACAAGCACTCAAGCACTTGTTCAAGTACTGGAATAGCAAGGGAATACTGAAGCGAAAGGCTCAAGCGAAAGGCGGTGAGATCGGTAAAACAACCGCTAATAACCATCATGACGTAACGGTTTGCGCAGTGATTGTCCCAGATATGATGAATAGCTATTCATTAGCAATTTGGGCTGATCAGGCCAAGAATAAAAAGTGCTGCCAGTATCGGATTATACGTGCGGATATCATAATGGCAGCGACAAAAAACCCGACATAACGTCGGGTTGTTTGTCGATCGAAAGGATAAATCAGAAGGCGTATTTGGCAGTAAACTGCGCACGCGTCATATCACCATCAACACCGCTTTCTTTTTCCAGTGTGGCTTTACTCAGCTCAACACCGTAAGTCATTTTCTCAGCTGGGCTCCACATCACGTTGGCACGCATGCTTTTGGAAGACTTGTTCACACTGTCTCCCGCATCGGCATGATTGTCAGCAGAGACCATGCTGTAACCAACGGTGCTGCGAAAGCTGTCATTCCAGTGGTGGCGATAACCAACAAATGCGGCTGTTACGTCATTACCAACCAGATCACCTTTATTGGTCAGAGTTGCATCGCTGGACATGGCCAGGCCAACGTAGCGGGCAACGTGACCCTTGGTGATGCTGAACTTCAGATCATCCTTGCCAACCATCAGTTTACCGGAAACGTTCATACCGAAGCGCATGATGGATTCATCAATGTTATTGGCTTCGTCCTTGTATGACAGGTTACGGGCGATACCCGCCACCGACAGATCGGCATTACCCGCTTTGAAGTTATAGCGAGCCACCAGGTCTGGCAGAGCGGAATCATCTGTATTACCAACACCGTTTACAGTGGTTGCCGGATTTTCCAGTGCCAGTTGCAGGCCGCCATTGGTATAGCGGATCTGGGCCTGACGGGCAAAAACAGTACCATCACTGACGCCGAGGAAGTCGACGGTTTCCAGCAATGCTCCGGTGTTCATGAAGGTTGTCCAAGTCTGACCAAAGGTGTAGTTGCCGTGCTTGAAGAAAGCATGACGCAGACGTGGTGAGTTGGAGTTGGATACCACCTCGTTGCCTGTTCCGGTCAGAAAGTCCATTTCAACAAAGGTAGTGACTTTTTCGCCAGAGTTGAGGGTAGTAACGGTTTTGAAGTTAATGCGAGATGTTTGCGCACCCATATCAAAGGCGCTGCTGTCGTTGCCAGCAGTACCGGTTGGGATTGATGAAGGAACATAAAAATCGCGACCACTGCTGGTCGAAGTGATTTCACCTTCAGAGTAGTTGGACATCATGGCATCTACTTTGATGTAGCCGCCGTAGCTGAATTCTGTGTTTGCAGCTTGTACCGCCATCGGCAGGGTTGCCGTAGCCAACAAGATCAGTGAGATTTTGCGCATGTGCTCGCTCTCCTTTTGTAATTATCATTGTTCTGCGCAGCCACTATGGTTAGTCCCCTATGAGGATAAAATTAGCCAAAAGTCGTACCGCTAAAGCGACACTGGTATAACTACCTATAGCCGACTAAATCGGCTAAATGGCTGATGTAACTTATGTTTTTAGTGGTGTTATGCTCAGGATCATATTTTCTAAACCGTTATTGATACGCGGTTTCGTGATGTTCAGACTGGTACAAATCCACACACTGCAAGGGTTTGAGTGTGTATGGTGTGTTGTTGGGAACGGGGCAAGAGCGAGTGGTTGTGGTATGCAATTCCGCTACCGGACAGAAGACAATGTATGGTCGGAAAGTGTACCCAGCTCACTTATTACGGGGAAATACGTGGTTTGAGGATGGCCCATAATGTTCAATCCTGATTGAGAAATAATCCGGATTAGCTCGAATAGACCATTGTCTAATTTTTTGCCTACCCACCTATGACCAATATGGGTCAGCAGTTTGTATCGCCGCCTCGGCTACACGGAATTCGCGATCATATAAAATAAATAAAATAGGGGAGTACGCCATGAGCGACCAGAAAGTTTATCCGGTCAAGCCGGAGTTTGCTGATTCAGCCTGGATCGATAACGACAAATACCTGCAAATGTATCAGCAATCCGTCATCAACCCGGAAGGGTTCTGGCGTGAGCAAGCAATGGAACGTATCGACTGGATGCGCCCATTTACCAAGGTTCGCAATGTATCTTTCGACGATCACAACGTCGACATCCGCTGGTTTGAAGACGGTGCCACCAACATGGCCTACAACTGTCTTGACCGCCATCTGGAAACCCGTGGCGATCAGACCGCCATTATCTGGGAAGGCGACAACCCGGATGAAAGCAAAACCATTACCTATAAAGAGTTACACGAAGAAGTGTCTCGCTTTGCCAATGCCTTGCGTGGCCAGGGCATTCATCGTGGTGATGTGGTCTGCATTTATATGCCGATGATTCCTGAAGCTGCGGTTGCCATGCTGGCGTGTACCCGGATCGGTGCCATTCACTCCGTGGTCTTTGGTGGTTTCTCTCCGGAAGCTCTGGCAGGCCGGATCGAGGATTCCAACACCAAGCTGGTTATTACCTCTGACGAAGGCGTACGGGCGGGTCGTACCGTTGCCCTGAAAGCCAACGTGGATGAAGCATTGACCAACCCAGCGATCAAATCGCTGGAAAAAGTGATTGTCGTCAAGCGTACCGGTGCTGATGTTGAATGGCATCCACATCGCGATGTCTGGTATCACGACCTGGTGGCACTGGCGTCTCCCAACTGCCCGGCAGAAGCAATGGATTCTGAAGATCCACTGTTTATCCTGTATACCTCCGGTTCTACTGGCAAGCCCAAAGGGGTGGTGCACTCAACCGGTGGTTATATGGTGTGGGCATCGATTACCCACCAATATGTATTTGATTATCATGATGGTGACGTTTACTGGTGTACCGCCGATGTTGGCTGGATTACTGGTCACACCTACCTGATTTACGGCCCGTTGCTGAATGGTGGCATCACCCTGATTTCAGAAGGGGTGCCGAATTACCCGGCGATCAATCGCTGGAGCCAGATTGTCGACAAGCATCAGGTCAATATCCTTTACACCGCACCAACGGCCATTCGCTCGCTGATGGCTGAAGGCACGGCTGCTGTTGAAGGCACCTCACGTAGCTCGTTGCGTTTGCTGGGGTCTGTGGGTGAACCAATCAACCCGGAAGCCTGGGACTGGTACAACAAAACTGTCGGTGAAGACAAATGCCCGATCGTTGATACCTGGTGGCAAACCGAAACGGGCGGCATCATGATCACCCCGCTGCCAGGTGCCACAGCATTAAAACCGGGTTCGGCTACTCGTCCGTTCTTTGGTGTCCAGCCAGCGCTGGTGGATAACTCAGGCATGATTCTGGATGGTGCTACAGAAGGTAATCTGGTGATGGTGGACAGCTGGCCGGGTCAATCACGTTCCGTCTTTGGTGATCACGATCGTTTTGTGCAAACCTACTTCTCCACCTTCCGTGGCATGTACTTCACCGGTGACGGTGCCCGTCGTGACGAAGATGGTTACTACTGGATTACCGGTCGGGTTGATGACGTTATCAACGTGTCTGGCCACCGCATGGGTACAGCAGAAGTGGAAAGCTCACTGGTTGCTCACCCGAAAGTGGCGGAAGCCGCAGTGGTTGGCTACCCACACGACATCAAGGGTCAGGGTATCTATGTTTATGTCACCCTGAATGCAGGGGAAGAAGGCAGCGAAGAGCTGGTACAGGAGCTGCGTAAATGGGTTCGTACCGAGATTGGGCCGGTAGCAACACCGGATCTGATCCAGATTACCCCAGGACTGCCAAAAACCCGTTCCGGCAAAATCATGCGTCGTATCTTGCGCAAGATTGCAGCCAATGAGCACGATGCTCTGGGAGATGTATCTACTCTGGCGGATCCGACCGTGGTCGATAGTCTGATTGAAGAGCGTAAAAATCGCTGATTAGATTAACAGGCGTTGATTTGAATATATTGATTCGAAGACGCTGATCGATCAGACTCAAACACGCCGATTACAGTTAATTCTGTAATCGGCGTTGTTTTTTGTTGGCTTTCCAGCCCGTTTAAGATGATCCGGCCTGACCGTCCCGCCGGAGGCATCACCGAACAGCAAGCGCTGTTCGCTCAGGAGGATCCATGCAGCTTGCCCAAAAAATCATTATTGCCGATGACCATCCTTTATTCCGCACCGCGATGCACCAGGCTGTCAAACAGCTGGTACCCGATGCCACCATCCCCCAGGCCGACTCATTACCGGAGCTGCAGCGTGTTGTTGAGCAGAACTCGGATGCTGATCTGATTTTGCTCGATCTGCAAATGCCCGGTGCCCATGGCTATTCCGGATTAGTGTTTTTGCGTTCCCATTACCCTGAAATTCCCGTCATTGTGGTGTCGGCTTGTGAAGATCCCGCCATTATGTGTCAGGCGCTGGATCATCAGGCATCCGGATACATTGCCAAATCCTCACCGCTGGAAGATATTGCCGTGGCGATTCGTAAAGTGCTGGAAGGGGAATTGTATTTGCCCGATATTGCCCGCCGTCACCAACACCACCCGAACCAGAATGCACTGGATATTGCCGAGCGTCTGGCCAGCCTGACACCGCAGCAATTTCGGGTACTGACCATGATGGCCGAAGGGATGCTGAACAAGCAGATTGCCTACGACCTTGAAGTCAGCGAAGCCACCATCAAGGCCCACGTTACGGCTATTTTCCGCAAGCTGGGTGTCCGCACCCGAACCCAGGCCGTTATTGCCGTGCAAAGCCTGGATATAGAGAAACCGGATACCCAAATGGCGAATGCGCAAGCAGAAAGCTGAGCCGGATAGCGTGTGCGGGCAGGCCCGGATGCCATCAGGGCAGCCCCGTACCAACCCGCCCGGTTAAACCAGTCGTCGGATCAGGGCTCTCAGTGCCGCTGGACGTATCGGTTTACGCAAGAAGTAATAACCCAGCGCCTTGGCTTCTTCTGCAACGGATTGGCGAGGGTCAGCGGAAATCAGAATCCCTGGAATGGATGGGTCGCCAAACCGTTCACGCAGATCAGACATTGCCTGCAGGCCGGTTTCATCGTTATCCAGCTGGTAATCAGCCAGCATAATGGCTGGCTTGAACGGGATTTGCTGAGCCGTTGCCAGATCCTTGCACGCGTATACCTGACAGTGCCAGCTACCCAGCAACGCCTGCATACCAGCCAGTACTTCATCATCATTATCGATACAAAAGGTCGGGATACCCTCAAAGCTGGCGGTAGCGATGACTGCCTGGTCATGATTGTCCTGACGACTGACATCTGCCTGGGCAACCGGTAGTACCAGATCGAAGCAGGTACCCTTGCCCGGTGTGGAGCGCACGCTGACCTGATGGTCCATACGTTTGGTCATGCGATCAACAATGGCCAGTCCAAGGCCGAGTCCCTTGACGTCTTGCTTGCCTTCGTTCAGCCGTTTGAACTCACCAAAAATTTCTTGCATCTTGTTGGCCGGTATCCCCTGACCGGTATCCCATACCTGTACCACAATATGGCCCTGGCGACGGCGATAGCCCAGCAGCACACTGCCATGATGGGTGTAACGGACCGCGTTACTGAGCAGGTTTTGCAGAATACGGCGCAACCAATGGGCATCACTGGTGACCCAGATATCATCACAGGCCCGTACCCGCAACTTCAGTCCCTTATCGGCCGCCAGAGCGGTAAACTCATCCCGCAGCGGTTTCAGCACAGTACTGAGTTGTACCGGATGTAATACCGGCTCCATGGCACCGGCATCCAGCTTGGCAATTTCCACCAGCACCGACAGCACATCTTCGGACGATTGCAGTGCCCCTTCGAGGTGATTCAGCAGCTTTTGTTGTTCGTCGTTGAGGTTCTTCTGACTCAGTGTCGAGGCAAACAGCTTGGCGGCATTCAGCGGCTGCATCAGGTCGTGGCTGGTAGCGGCCAGGAAGCGGGTTTTGGAATTGTTGGCTTCAATCAGCTGGGAGGTCAAATCATCCAGCTTCTGCGAGCTTTTTTCGACCCGGCGTTCCAGAGAGACATTAGCCTCCTTTAACGCCTGTTCGGCCCGGCGATGCACCGTAATATCGGTAAAGCTGGTGACAAAACCGCCGTCGGGCATGGGATGGCCCTGCATATAAATCACGACGCCATTAGGTAACAGCCGTTCGAACTGATGCGCCGATCCGGTACTGAGGAAACTCATGCGCCGGTTCACCTGATCGGCAATATCCCCGGTGCCGCAGAAGCCACGACCGGCGTTAAAGGCAATCACTTCCTGAATCGGTTTGCCGGTATAAATAAAGCTGGAGGGGTAATTGAATATTTCCAGATAACGCCGGTTCCAGGCGACCAGTTTTAAATCCTTGTCAACAACACTGACCCCCTGCTGCAGGTTTTCCAGAGCGGCTTGCAGTTGTTCCCGGCTCATTGAAAACGCCTGACTGGCTTCACTGGCGAGGAAGGCCAGATCACGAATCTGGATGCGTTCGCCGCCCAGCAAGGTAGAGAAAATGACTCGGGCAGAGGAAGACCCAACCACCGATGCCAGTAATTTCTCTGCCTCCTGAATCAGGGCGCTGGAGGCGATGGCATTGTCGTATTGAATGCCGTGGCGGGACTGATAATCGCTGAAAAAATCATCGGTTTTGCGAAAACCCAGAATACGTTCCAGCACCACCTGGACATCATCCACCTTGCAATCAAACGCAGGCACCAGACGATCGTTCTGGCTCATGACATGGGCACTGGTGAAGTCACCGGCCAGCATACGTTCACGCACAGAGGCGTTCGTGACAACGGAAAACAACACATAGAAAAACAGATTGGCCAGCAAACTGAGCATAACGCCAATACTGAAGTTATCGAGGTTCAGGCCACTGACCATATGCACCAGTTGACTGCCCTGCACCCCTGGCAGGTTCTGGGTGATAAATGGCCACATCAAGCCATAGAACCAGACGCTGGTACCGGCAATCAGACCGGCGATTGCCCCCTGGCGATTGCCTCCTTGCCACATCAGGCCACCAATCAGGGGAGGTGCAAACTGCGCGGCTGCAGCAAACGACAGCATACCAATCGCCGCCAGGGAATCGAACTCACCTACCAGGCGATAGAACAGATAGGAAGCCAGAATCATCACCAGAATGACCAGACGCCGTACGGTTAGCACCAGGGTTCGTACTTTACTGGAATGCTGCAAATCCTCGTTGTCTTGCTGGCGGAAAAAGGCCGGTAGCACCAGTTCATTGGAGACCATGGTACTGACGGCAATGGTCGCCACAATGATCATGCCGGTCGCGGCACTGCCACCACCAATAAAAGCCATCACTGCCAGGGTTTCCTGCCCCAGAGCCACAGGCAAGCTGAGTACGTAGGTGTCTGGTGCAAAGCCGATATCCTGCAAAAACAGATGGCCTGTCAGCGCAATCGGTACCACAAACAGCATCATTAAAAACAGATAGAGCGGAAACAGAAAGCGGGCAGTACGCAGATGACGGGACGATTCGTTTTCAATCACGGAGACCTGGAATTGCCGTGGCAGGCTCAGTACGGCAAAGCCAGCCAGTAGAGTCTGCAACAAAAAGGACAGACTGATGACGTCGTTGTTCAGTAGCGGGTGGTCGGGCAATACCTGCGTGGTCAGCTCCAGCAGCTCGGACGGGTAGTCGTACAGGAATGTCATCACCCAGATGCCAACCGCAACAAAAGCGATCAGCTTGATCATCGACTCAAAGGCAATGGCGAGAATCATGCCCGGGTGCTGCTCGCTGGCATCGATATCCCGGGTACCAAAGATAATCACAAACGATGCCATCGCCAGGCTGATATAAAATGCCGTGTCTTCCCAGAAGTGATTTACCCCCACCATACTGCGGCCCAGAGGCAAGGTCAGTAGTTCAAACGTGGTCGAAATGGCTTTCAGCTGCAAGGCGATATAAGGCACAACACAGAGAATGGCAACCAGTGTCACCAGTACCGCCAGAGTATGATCACGGCCATAGCGGGTGGCGATAAAATCGGCAATGGAAGTGATACGTTTTTCTTTGGCGATACGGGTAATCTTGCCCAGCAAGCGCCAATAAAACATCAGGAACAGCATCGGGCCGATGTAAATCGACAGGAAACTCCAGCCACTGGAAGCAGCCTGGCCGACGGCACCATAAAACGTCCAGGAGGTGCAATATACTGCGAGTGACAGACTGTAAATCACCCCGGTGTTATGAATGGGCCGTCCTTCATGGGCGCGCCGGTCGCCGTACCAGGCAATCCAGAACAAGGTTGCAATATACAGAACAGAAATGGACACCAGTTGCCATACCTGGATCATAGGTACCCTTATTGTTAGAGGTTATTGGTGTAAGAGGCTGCGCCACAAGGCGAACGGGGAAGCATACCATGTGTGCTGTACACACTGGTCCGCCCGGCTGTCTTGGTATTATTAAAATACCACAGTGCAGGACTTGCTGAATCCGCCAGCCCTGCAAGATGTCTGCTTTGGTCACATGGCTTGACCCGTGACAATCCGCCAAGATAAGACCAATGGGAACATCCACATCATCTCGTAGCCCCCACCGGGCAAATCGATGCGCCCGAATAATAATAACGTTAAACAACCGCCGGAGGCCCGGTATGACCATTCAGATCAACCTCAACCAACCGCCTTTTTCCTTTCTGAAGGATGAGCAACTCGACTGGTTGACCAGTCGCCTCGACCTGGTCTTTTTTAATGCCGGAGCACTGATTCTGCAACAGGGTGTCCCGGCTCCCGGCATTTATATTATTTACAAAGGATTGGTCGAAGAGCGTGATGGCGAGACCGGGCAGGTGTTTTCCCAATATGGCAAGGAAGACTTGTTCGACGTCCGGGCGGTACTGGAGAACGGCTGCAAGCATACCTTTGCCGCGGTGGAAGAAACCCTGTGTTATCTGCTGCGGGCCGACGACTTTATCCAGCTGCTTGATCAGTCCGGTGATTTTTCGATTTATTTTAATACCGACCTGGGTACCCAGCAGTCGATGGTGGAGCGCCAGGATTCCAGCGTGTCGGAATTTATCCTGTCGCGGGTTGATGAGGATGTGATTCGCCCTCCTGTGTACGTGTCGGCCCAGACCAGTCTGGCCCGTGTCGCGGCGCTGATGTACGAGAAAAAACACGATGCCTTGCTGGTACGTGACGGCGAGGAAATCGGCATTCTGACCGGCACCGACCTGGTCAAGGCCACCTTGCTGGGGGACAAGACCAAACAAACCCGTGCCGCCGATGTGGCCCAGTTCAACCTGATTGGCGTTGAGTACGGCGAATTCTTGTTCAGTGCCTTGCTGAAAATGACCCAGCACAAGATCGAACGTGTGGTTGTTCGCAAGGAAGGCCAGATTGTTGGCCTGCTGGAACTGATGGATATGCTCAGTACCTTTTCGACCCATTCGCATATTATTGCCATGCGGATTGACCAGGCCAAATCGTTAAAAGAACTGGTGGTAGCGGCCAAACGACTGGAAATCCTGATCGAAACCCTGAATGGCCAGGGGGTTAAAATCACCGCCCTGATGGAACTGGTGACAACGCTGAACCGGCGTTTGATCTTCAAGGCGTTTGAGCTGATTTTCCCGCCTCGCTTGCGGCAGTCCGTCTGTATTCTGGTACTGGGCAGTGAAGGCCGGGGGGAACAAATCCTCAAGACCGACCAGGACAACGCCATCATTCTGAACAACGAACACGACCGCGAAGCCGTCTTGCCACTGCTGCAACAGCTACACCAGGCCCTGCTGGATTTTGGTTATCCGCCGTGTCCGGGAGGCGTCATGTTTATTAACGACAGCTGGATTCATACCGTCGAAGGCTGGCAGGAGCGGGTCGCTCGCTGGCTGGATTCCGGCAATCCGGATGCGATGATGAACATGGCCATTTTTATGGATGGCGAACCCGTATGTGGTAATCCGGAACTGTTTTGGCCGATCAAGGCCAGCTGGCAGCTGGAAACCCTGCGCTCCAGTATTGTATCCGCTCGTTTTGCCAAACCCGCGCTGCAGTTCGAAACCCCTCTGACCTTTCTGGGCAATATCCGGGAAGATCACGGCAATATCGATATCAAGAAAGGCGCTATTTTCCCGCTGGTGCATGGCGTTCGGGCCATGGCATTCGAACATGCGATCGATGAATGCAACACCCTCGAACGGCTGACGATACTGATGGAAAAAGGCGTGCTAGATAGCGAGACCGCTCAAGGTTTACGGGATGCGCTGGTGTTCTTTTTAAGAATACGACTGCGCCAGCAACTGGAACATGATGCCCCCAACCGTGGCCTGAGTCAGCAACTGGACATCAACCAGCTGCGCAGTGTCGACCGCAATCTGCTGCGTCACGCCTTGCACCGGGTGAAAAAATTCAAGCAGCAGCTATCACTGCATTTTCATCTGGAGAACTTCTGATGTTACGTCGCTGGATTGAAGAACGCTTGCCCCGGCGAATGCTGCCAGAAGGCCGCTGGGCTCACCTGGCCGAGCCGTACGAGGGTGACGAAGTGGTGGTGCTGGATTGCGAAACCAGTGTGTTTGATAAAAAAAAGGGCGAGTTGCTGAGTGTGGCAGCAGTGCGGGTACGGGGTAATCAGATCCGTCTGGCCGAATCGCTGGACCTGACCATCCGCTCCGACGCCGTAACCGACCCGAACGCGGTGCGGATTCATTATTTACGTCGCGAAGACCGGCTCGAAGGTGTAGCCCTGGCAGAAGCCATCGAAAAGCTGCTGGATTTTATTGGCAACCGGCCAATTTGCGGGTTTTATATTGAATACGACCGCGCCATTCTGAACCGTTATATTCGCGAGTTGTATAACTTCAGGTTGCCCAACCGCTTTATCGAAGTGTCGGAAATCTACGTCAAAAGCAAACGCCGGCACCATATTCACGAAGTGCATCTGGATCTGACTTTTGAAGGGCTGGCGCGCGACCTGCAAGTGCCTATCGTCGAGCGCCATACCGCCATGGGAGATGTTATCTCCACGGCGCTGATGTACATCAAGCTGACGGGGTTTGGTCAGTCGCGTTGAGCTGGCGAATATTGGTGGCGGTCAGATTGATAATATTCTGCCGCGCTTCCGGGCTGATCCAGGCGTTATGAGGCGTCACCATCAGATTCAGGCCAGTATTGAGCGCCTCCAGGAGTGGGTGGCCATCGACGGGTGGCTCGGTTGGCAGCACATCCACTGCCAGTCCACCCAGCTGTCCTTGCTGCAAGGCATTCAAGGCGGCGACTTCATCAATAATGCCACCTCTGGCGCAGTTCACGACCAGGCAGTCGGGCTTGATGCGGGTGAGGTTATCGGCATTGAGCAGATGGCGGGTATGTTCGGTGAGTGGGCAGTGAAAACTTAATACATCGGCCGTGGGTAACAGGCTGTCCAGTGACGGACGGGTATCATTGGCCTTGCCCGGCCGGGCAGCAAACTCAACCTGCATACCGAAGGCTTCTGCCAGCCGTGCCACGGCACTGCCCAGCGTACCTTCGCCGACCAGTACCAGCCGTTTATTGGTTAACTCCCGGGTCGGGTGGTTCATCAAACAAAAGAAAGGACTTTGTTGCCAGGCACCCTGAGCGACATCTTGCTGATAACGTGGCAGTTGGCCAGCCAGTGACAGCATCAGCATCATGGTGTGCTGGGCTACCGAGGCGGTGCCGTAATTCTGGACATTCAATACTGGTACACCCAGCTGTTGGGCGGTCTCGAGGTCGACATTGTTAAGCCCGGTTGCGACCACCAGAATGCCCCGTTTCCCGGCCATCACATCGGCGCTGATGTTGACCTTGTTGGTGATCAGCAAATCGGCACCCGCGGCTCGTGGCCCCAGCTCCTCTGGTGAAGTGGTGGGATACAAGACCAGCTCACTGACACAGTCATGAATGGGCGTCATATCGACATCATTAAATGTATCGGCATCCAGAAATACAGCTTTCATAAGGGTTACTCATCAGGATGAAAAAAGGCTAACCATCGTTAGATGTTGGGTTGACGCCAGATGTTGGCTTGACCACTTAACATATCAGGCATCAACCCCGGTGTAATTCATACAGGCTCATATTGACGGCGCTGGCCAGGTTCAGAGACTCAATCTGGCCGCTGCCGGGAATGGTAAACGCCGTCACGGCCAGAGGTGCCAGCAAGGCATGGGGCACCCCCCGGGCTTCGTTGCCAAACAGATAAGCATCAAACTGGCTGAACTGCCCGGAAGAGAGCGGTGCGCCGGTCATATCCAATGTGGCAATACGAGGGTAACGCGCCGCCAGCTGCTCGAGTGTGACTTCCAGTTCAACGGGCACATGAAATGTTGCCCCCATGCTGCTGCGTACCACCTTGGGGTTAAAAGGATCGACACTGTCGGGGCTGAGTAACAGGCGCCAGCCGCCAAACCAGGCCAGTGTCCGCAAAATGGTACCCAAGTTGCCAGGGTCCTGGATCTGATATAAATATAACACCCGTTCGGTGCTGGTCGTCGCCTGACTGGCCTGTTGCACCTGGGTCCGGGTTTCCTCCATGGGCACGACAGCGACCAGTCCCTGCGGTGAGCGGGTGTCCGACAGCTGCGCCATTTGACGCTCACCAATCAGGGTTTTGCGGAATCGGGTTGGCCAGTGTTGGTGGGCTTCGGTGACAAACAGCTCGGCCTGCTGAATGCTGGATTTTTCCAGCTCCAGTAACAGGTGTTCGCCTTCCACCAGATAGCAGCCGGTCTCGGTGCGGTATTTTTTCTGGTGCAGTTTTTTGGCGAGATCGACTTTCATGCAAGTGTTTCCAACAGTGGGCACAGCGCGCCATTGTACGGGTTGGACTGGCGTCAGGGAATTTTCTCGGCCTGTTGCTGCCAACCGGAATGAATTTTCCTGTCTTGTGAATTGGCCAGATTGGGGAGTTGAGACGGGCTTCGGCTTGCATGTGCTTAACTCAACCGTCAGCCTTTGATCGGACAGCAACCGACCAGAGGTCCTTATGGCTCTTCGTAATGCCGTCCAGATGATCTGTTACCCCGACCGCCTGGGTAACAGCCTGAAAGATTTGCATACCGTTCTCAACACCCACTTTGCGGGTGCCGTGGGTGGCGTTCATATCCTGCCGTTTTACCCGTCCAATGCCGATGCCGGTTTTTCTCCCCTGACCCACAAAGAAGTGGATCCAGTGTATGGCGACTGGGGTGATATCGAAGCCATTGCAGCCGAATACGATATTTGCGCCGATGTAACGGTGAATCATATTTCTGATGAATCCGTAGAATTTATCGACTACCTGGCCAAAGGCAAGGCATCGCAATACGCCTCGCTGTTTGTTGATGTCGATGAAATGGGCGAAATCAGCCACGACGACCTGATGAAAATCCACATCCGCAAAGAGAAAGAGCCGTTCCGGGAAGTAGTATTTGCCGACGGCAGTGTTGGACGGGTGTGGTGTACCTTTACCGAACACCAGATCGACCTGAATTACGAGTCTGAGCAAACTTACGACTATATCGCCAATACGTTCCGTTTCCTGGCCGACAAGGGCGTCAAACTGTTCCGCCTGGATGCCTTTGGTTACACTACCAAACGGATTGGCACGAGCTGTTTTCTGGTTGAGCCATACGTGTATCAAACCCTCGACTGGTGCAACGAAGTGGCACAAAGCCTGGGGGCAGAAATCCTGCCTGAAGTGCACGATCATTCCAGTTATCAATACGCGATTGGCCGTCGCAATATGCATCCGTATGGTTTTGCCTTGCCGCCACTGCTGCTCTACTCCCTGCTGGATGGCAACAGCGAATACCTCAAGCACTGGTTGCGGATGTGCCCGCGCAATATGATCACCGTTCTGGATACCCACGATGGTATTTGTATTCCAGACGTTGAAGGGGTCTTGCCGGACGATAAAATCCGTATCCTGATTGATAATATCAACGACCGCTCGGCAGACCCGATCCTGCGCCGCTCAGCTGCCAATATTCATAGTGTTGGTGCGATTTATCAGCTTACCTGCACCTTTTACGATGCCCTGATGCAGAACGACGATGCCTATATCGCTGCCCGCACCGTGCAGTTCTTCACGCCTGGTACGCCACAGGTGTATTACGTGGGCTTGCTGGCCGGTGAAAATGACCACGAGCTGATGGAGCAAACCGGCGAACTGCGCGATATCAACCGTCATTATTACAGCCTGGATGAAGTGGCCGAAGCGGTGCAGAAACCGGTGGTGAAGCGCTTGCTGACACTGATGCGTTTCCGTAGCAGTCACCCGGCGTTTGATGGCCACTTTGAACTGAACTTCTCCAACAGCGCCAGCGTCGATATGGCCTGGCGTCATGGCGAGCATTATTGCCGGGCGTTTGTGGATTTGCAGTTTAATACCGCGCGTTTGAGTTACACCGATGAAGCCAGTGGTGAAATGCAGGAATTTCAGGCCTGATCCAGAACTGACCTTTTCCCGGCCCCCTTATCAAGGGGAGGGCTGGGGAGGGCTGGGGTGGGGTTGCAGGGCCTGTTCTGAAACATGCGAATCACCATCCAGCTCAATCACCAGTTTCCACTCAGAGCGATAAAATCGACAATGTAATGGCCAATGCCATGCAGCTGCCGAAACCTGGTTCCACCTTGTTTGCCTCTGACCGCTTGCCAGTAGCGTTGCTCCGGTGTGGTAAGCAGTAGCCTGCTTGCGCAAGGCTGAGCGGTGGCTTTTATATTCCGGTTTGTTTAAACACACGTTCCCTGTCAGTCATAATCCATCTGCTTTTGGTCGCTCACTACGTCTGCCTCAATGCTTATTGATAGCCGGCGTAGCGGGTGGGCATTTTATCGCCGACTCAATACGGTATTCCGTTCGATTATTTTCCGGCTTCTCAACTTTCCAGTTTCTCATTTTCTGGCAGCGGCAAAAGTGCTGCAAAAAATAGTATCGAATCAACAAAAGTTGTTCACCAAATTTCATACCGCTATTCTTGGCCGCCCGGCGTAACGGGGGGCTTGTGCAGCGTTGTAGCCTGGGTGTTGTTATTCCGGCCGTGGCGACCTGTATACGTGGTTTTGGGGCTGGTCATCGGAGAGGGTGTATGTGGTTACAAAAAGAAATACGGTTATCTCCCCGGTCGCGGGGGTTTCATCTGATTACGGAAGAAATACGCCAACAATTGCCGGAGCTGGCGAGTATCGATATCGGGTTATTGCAGCTGTTTATCCAACATACATCAGCGTCATTAACCATTAACGAAAATGCAGATCCTACTGTGCGTCAGGATATGGAAGCCTGGTTTCATCGCAATGTGCGTGAAGACGAACCCTATTACCGTCATACGCTGGAAGGCAGTGATGATTTGCCCGCCCATATCAAGGCCAGTTTATTGGGCCATAGCGTGACGATTCCCATTACGGGGGGCGAGCTGAACATGGGGATCTGGCAAGGTATTTACCTCGGCGAGCACAGACACCAGGGTGGCAGTCGCCGTGTGTTGGCGACGTTGCAGGGGCAGGGTCGATAACTGGAATCCGCGTTAACTGATTGTTTTTGATGGTTCGGAGAAAATGAATGATTGTTCGTGAACGTCCCCATGCACTGGCCTTGTTGTTTGTTTGGCGTGGTTCAATTTTGCCGAATATTGCCTGGCATTTACTGGGGTTGTTGGTCTTCGCGGCAGCTGTGGTGGTGGTTCATACCGATCACTGGGCCAATCTGGCTCGTTATTCGGTGGCTCCGTTTACCTTGCTGGGGATAGCGTTGTCGCTGTTTCTGGGGTTTCGTAATAACGCCTGTTATGACCGCTGGTGGGAAGGTCGCCGGCAATGGGGACGAATGGTTTCTGAAGTGCGCTCGTTGGCGCGTTCAACGCATATTCTCTTGCCATCCGAGCGGCGGGCGGAGCTATTGGCCTGGTGTTCCGTGTTTTATCATGCCTTGCGCTTGCAGCTGCGTCAGCAGCCGTTGTCAGTGGCTGTTTTGCAACAGGAACTTCCCGACTGGGTGCTGGCCCGTTTGTCGACAGAGCGGCTGGCGCAGGTTGTGGAGAAGGGTAACGTGGCCGATGGTGTGGGGCTGGCAATGGCAGAAACCTTGCGTCAGGCATATGCGGCCAATGAGCTGGATACCCAGGGTATACGGATTCTGAATGAGCATTTATCCAGTCTGGCGGCGATTCAGGCGGCGAGTGAACGGCTGGCATCCACTCCGTTGCCCTTTGCCTATTCCTTGCTGACGCATCGGACGGCGTATCTGTATTGTTACTTGTTACCTTTCGGGCTGGTGGGCAGTCTGGGCTGGATGATGCCGGTCTTTATTGTGATTGTGGCGTATACCTTTTTTGGTCTGGATGCCTTGGCGCAACAGCTGGAAGAACCGTTTGGTCATGACGCCAATCACCTGCCGCTGGCGTCTTTGTGTCGGGTAAATGATCGCTCGCTGGCACAGGCGCAAGGCCTGCCATTGCTGGATATGTTGGCACCCAACGGCGATGTACTGGATTGACGGGGGACTGTTAAGCCACTTTGTCAGCCAGCCCGATCCGTTCCCGGTGGTGGCAGGACAAACCACTGTGGAAGCATGGCGGCCCTTGTTATTCTTCCGGGTCAAGCTCAAAACCATACAGTGATTCCAGATGACATTAACGAGTGAAGACTTTCTGCTGGCGGCTAAACGTGCTGAGATCAGTGCTCTGAAACAATTATTGGTGAGCAGTGGGTTGGTCACCTGGGTCACGGATCTGATTCATGAGCTGCAACGTGAACGTGGCTTGTCGAATATTTATCTGGTATCCCATGGCCAACGTTTTGCCCGCCAACGGCTCGATGAACTGGAAGCCACCAAACAAGCAGAATGTGTTTTTCGGGAAGCCTTGTCGTTGCTGGAGCTGGATAGTGATTCTCCCTCGTCTGCCCGCCTGTTCCGGTCCTTGTCCTTTGTATTGCATTGTCTGGATGAATTACCCGCATTACGGCTTCAGATTAATGCGCAAAAACTCACCGCGGATGAGAATACCCGGCTCTTTAACCGTACGATTTCCGGTTTGCTGAGTGTGGTGTTCGAAGCCGCCGGCAGTGTCAGCGACCCGGATATCACCCATGCACTGGTGGCCATGTTCAATTTTGTGCAAGGCAAGGAATATTCCGGTCAGGAACGAGCCTTGGGCGTTATCGGTTTTGCCATGGGAGAATTCACCAAAAAACAACAGATACATATCAAGACGCTTCAGGATGCCCAGCAACGTTGTTTTGATATCTTTTCCAGCCAGGCCAAGGCCATGCCGGTTGATCAATGGCGGCAGGCAGAAAGCAGTGAGGCTGCCATCGAATTCAACAAGTTGCGTAATATGATTGCCCGCTTCAGTCATAACGACACCCTGCCAACCGCAATCAGCGAAGTATGGTACGAGCTGTCGACACATCGGATTGATGATATGCGGGCGATTGAAAAGGAGCTGGAAGCGGATCTGTTTCACCTTTGCCAGCAAAAAATTGCCAAGGCAGAAGAAGATCTTCGGCTGCATGACAATCATGTTCGGGAACTGACAGATATCGATGAGCCGCCCACATCGGTGTTGTCTTCCTTTCCTGATTCCATTAACGACCCTGTCAAGCTGACCATGACGCCCGGATTTAATACTAACGTGGCCAGTTCAATATCCGAGTTGGTACAGCGTCAGGCTGAACACCTGGAAGCCATGAGAGATGAATTAAGACAGGCACGTCAGGCACTGGATGAGCGCAAACTGATCGAAAAGGCCAAAGGCTTGCTGATGCAAAATCAGAATATCAACGAAGAAGAAGCGTATCGCCAGATTCGCCAGTCCGCCATGGACAACAAAAAGCGCATTATCGATATCGTCCGTAATATCATCAGCGTCTCCGACATGCTGCAACTGAACGACGGCGACAGTACTTCTCTGGAATAAACTCTTTATACCAAGACCAAGCTCAATACCGGGCCATCGATCAATACCCGGTCATGTAGCAGTACCAGCAGTACCGGGATATGCGCTGTTCCTTTCCTGGCCAGACTGATAACCGATTGATGGCACGGCTACCCAGGAGTCAGACCACTGGACGCCATAACTGCCGGGCCAAACTCCATGTGGTCACGGCTGCAGCAGTTGCATATTCTGCTGGTGCACACAGATGGAGCACCTGGGGGAAATCAAGCCCTGAAATAATCCAAAAATAGCACTGCCAGTGGTATGTGAACGTATTATTTGTCTGATTTTTTTAAGTAAATCCAACAAAATCAATGGTTTATGATAAATGGCACGCCAGATGCTTGGAGATCCCAAGACTGTGGATCAATGATGATGCACAGCACTGAAAACAACGACGTTGAGTACTTCCCTGACTTTTTGCCAGCGGATGGTGCCACGTCGTGCTCCATAGCATGTCAAAACACCTTATTCGGGTAGGTTCAAGCGTCAGCAGTTACTCAACTTCGTGATCTGAGTCTTCATGGTCGCCCTTTGGCACATGAACCAAATCATTAGGTATCGACAGTAACGCAATACCTACCGAACCCAAGGAATTTGATATGTCCTATCTCGCGCCTTCCGAATTTGTGACCAAGATGGTCGATGCCGGTGAAGAGAAAATCTTCATGTCCACCAAGGACACTCTGATACGCGCCTTTATGGCCGGTGCAACCCTTGCCCTGGCGGCTATTTTTGCCATTACTGTAGCGATGAAAAGTGGTTCTCCATTCCTGGGTGCCAGCATGTTTCCTGTTGGTTTTGTCATGCTCTATCTGATGAAATTTGACTTGCTGACCGGGGTCTTCACGCTGGTTCCGCTGGCGTTGATCGACAAGCGCCCCGGCTGCAATATCAAACAATTGCTGCGTAACTGGGGTTTGGTCTTTCTGGGCAACCTGGGTGGTGCGCTGGCTGTCGCCTTTATGATTTCCTTTGTTCTGACGTATGGCTACAACACCGACGGTGGTGCTCTGGCGGCCAAGGTATCGTCCATTGGTGAGTCCCGTACACTGGGTTACGCCGCTCATGGTGTTGACGGCTGGTTTACCATTTTTATCCGCGCCATGCTGTGTAACTGGATGGTTTCCATGGGGGTTGTGGGGGCGATGATTTCGACGTCTGTCACCGGCAAAATAGCCGCCATGTGGATGCCGATCATGGTGTTTTTCTTCCTCGGTTTTGAGCACTCGATCGTCAATATGTTTTTGTTCCCGTTTTCCATGATCATGGGTGGTGATTTCACCATCGGGCAATATCTGATCTGGAATGAACTGCCGACAGTGATGGGTAATCTGATTGGGGGCTTCCTGTTTGTTGGTTTGCCGCTGTATTACACCCACGTACGCACAAGTTCAAAACGCCCTCTGGTTTCCTGATTCACGACGGATTGTCTATTCTGATTAAAAGGGAGGTAATGGCTCTCTTTTAATCAGGTGGCAATACTCATGGGGACATATATGCCCCCATTAATATAAAAAGGACTCCATGCATGGCGCATGACCTATGCATTGCTGCTGGCCAGTATTCCGATAAAGGCCTTAAAAACAGCAACCAGGACAGCCTGGGACTGGTGACACCGGCACCTTCTCTGTTGGCATTCAAGGGTGTCAGCGCCGCTATTGCTGATGGCATCAGCAGCAGTAACGTCAGCCATATTGCCAGTCAAACAGCCATTGATACGTTTCTGGAAGACTATTACCGAACCTCGGAAGCCTGGACGGCACAACATTCGGGTGAACAGGTAATACGGGCAATCAATGGCAGCCTGTATTTAAAAAACCAGCGCAGTGATTTCCGGTTTGATATCAACCGGGGCTATGTTTGTACGCTAAGCGCACTGGTTTTGCGTGGGTGTGATGGCTATGTGTTCCATGTTGGTGACAGTCGTATCTATCGCTTGAGAGAGCAGACGCTGGAGCAGCTGACCAGCGATCACCGCCTTTGGGAGTCGTCTGAGAAAAGCTATCTGGCGCGGGCCATTGGCATGAGCGAACAGGTCGAGATTGATTACCGCCACACCAGCCTGCAAGCAAACGATGTCTTTATTCTTGCCACCGACGGGGTGTATGAATATGTCACCCCGGAATACCTGCGCGCAACCATCCACCAATATCCGGACGATTTGAATCACGCCGCCACCCTGATTGCCCGACAAGCACTGGATAACGGCAGCGATGACAACCTGAGTATCCAGCTAATCCGGGTGACGGCGCTCCCTGATCGCAAGCAGGCATCGCTGCTGCACGATATGTCTCGCCTGGCTCTGCCACCAGGGCTGGAACCCGGCATGACCTTCGACGGTTACAGGATTATTCGTAACCTGCATACCAGTAGCCGCAGTCACGTCTTTCTGGCCCGTCACCTGCAAAGCAACGACCGGGTGGTCTTGAAACTGCCATCCGGCGAGCTGCAACAGGATGCCGGTTATCTGGAGCGGCTGATGATGGAAGAGTGGATTGCCAGACGCATCCAGAATGCCCATGTTATCCAGCCATATGTGCCAGAGCAGCCGCGCCAATACCTGTATATCGCCAGCCGATACTTTGAAGGCCAGACCCTGACGCAGTGGCTGCAAGACAACCCCAGGCCAACCTTGGAACAAGTCCGCCATATTATTGATCAGATTGCCCGTGGCTTACGGGCGTTTCACCGGCTGGATATGCTGCACCAGGACATCAAGCCCGACAATGTGATGATCGATGCCGAAGGGCGGCTGATGATTATCGACTTCGGCTCCACCATTGTCCGGGGGCTGGCAGAAATCGGATTGGATAACAGCAATGAATTTCCCGGCACCGCACTGTATATGGCCCCGGAATACTTTTTGGGGCAACGGGGGCAGCTGCAATCAGACCAGTTTTCTCTCGGCGTGCTTGCCTATCATATGCTCACTGGCCAATTTCCCTACGGGGTCGAAGTGGCGCGTTGCCAGTCGGTTGCGGCTCAAAAACGGCTACGCTATCGCAGCATACTGGTCGATGAACATACGGAAGTCCCGGCCTGGGTAGACGACGCCATCCAGAAAGCGACATGCATCGATCCATACAAACGCTATGAGGATATCTTTGAATTTGTGCACGACTTGCGTACCCCCAACCAGAATTTTTTAAACAAGACACGGCCGCCGCTGATGGCGCGTAATCCGGTGCTTTTTTGGCAAAGTGCCGCCGCGCTGGAATTGCTGTTACTGATTTTGCTTGCTCATCAATTACTGGTTGGCTAACGGCTGTTCGGGTCAGGGCAGCAGAGTCAGGGCGACCAGTAGCAAAATCACCCCGGTAATCACATCCAGCACCTGCCAGTGATAAGGAGAGCTCAAGTGAGGCCGCAGCTTTTTGGCACCGGCAACCAGCAAGATAAACCAGCTGGCCGAGCCGCAAGCAGCCCCCACCACAAACAGCCCCGGATGACTCTGCTGTGCCCCGACACTGCCAATCAGCACCACGGTATCGAGGTAAACATGGGGATTGATCAACGACAGCGCCATCACCTGGCCGGCACTGCGCCACGGGCTGACCGGCTCTGATGCCGCCGCCGCGACCAGGCCATTGCCGCCTTGCAGCGCCCGGCCAAAGGCCTGCAACGCCAACCACAGCAGCAGGGCAATTCCCAGCCAGGTGAGCACCGGCACCAGAGAGGGGAGCAGTGACTGGATATAATCCAGCCCAAACACCCCCACAGACACCAGCAAGGCATCCAGCAGGGTACACACACCGGCAATCGTCCAGGGGTTTTCGCCACGCAGGCTTTTTTGTAACACCCAGGCATTCTGTGCGCCGATGGCCACAATCAACCCAGTGGTAATGGCAAAACCGGTGATGGCCGGTTGCAGGCTCAATAACAGATCAGACACAGGCAGGGTGCTCCAGTACTCAAAAAACGCCACACAGAGAAATTCGCTTCGCCATCGCTGTACCGCTGACGGCATTGGGCGAGCAGATGCGTGGCAGAGTAAGGAGAGAACTGATATAAGTCCAAGTCATAAATCTAATGAGATATTAGAGAAGCTTATGATTGACTATCGTGCGCTGGAAGCGCTGGTCGCAGTGATCGAAACCCGAGGCTTTGAACGCGCAGCACAACGGTTGAACATCAGCCAATCGGCGGTCAGCCAACGTATTCGCCAGCTGGAATTCAAACTCGGCCAGCCAGTCTTGCTGCGCACCACACCCCCCAAACCTACCGAACTGGGACAGCGCCTCGCCAACCATCGGCAACAGGTGCAGCAGCTGGAACAAGGCCTGTTATTGGACGAAGGCGACCAAGGCCAGTCGGTGCGGATTCGGCTGGCGGTTAATGCCGACTCGCTGGATACCTGGCTGGTTCCGGCGCTGGCTGCCGCACCAGACAGTCACAGCATGGATTTTGAATTGTTGGTCGACGATCAGGACGTTGGCTTGCGACGGATGAAAAATGGCGAAGTCATGGCCTGTATCTGCGCCGCTGATACCCCGGTGAATGGCGGGTTATTACAGCCACTTGGCATCCTCCGTTACCGCGCCTTTGCCAGCCCCGACTTTGTAGCGCGGCATGGGGCCGGGCAGCCGCTGTTAATGCCGCAGCCGCCACTGGCACAATTGCCTTGTCTGATCTTCAACCAGGACGACCGTCTGCAACACCGGTTTTTGCAGGCGCTGTGCCCGCAACAACCGGAGCCGCAGCGTTACCATATTTCACCGACCTCCGAAGGCTTTGTGCGTATGGCGCTGGAAGGCCTTGGCTACGGCATGATGCCGCAACTGCAAGTTACCCAATATCTTGAAGACGGCACGCTGGTGGACATGGTGCCCGGCTACTATCTGGATGTGGTGCTGTACTGGCACTACTGGCAAACCGAAAGCCCGGTGATGCGTGGATTAAGAGAAGCCGTGGTCGCTGCGGCGCGGGATTGCCTGATCCCCCTCAGCCCTCCCCTTGGCAAGGGGAGGGAGTAATAAATTTCTTCCTCCTGAAAAGGGGGAGGCCGGGAGGGGCGGTTAAACGGGGTAAAAACGGCCAACTCCAGGGTTGTTCAGGAAATTACCGTGACTTAACTGCCAGGAACGAGCCTAAACAAATTTACCCGAATTGCCGAATCTGTTAACCTGCCCTCCCATCTCAAGTGAAGGTTCTGCACCTTCCGTTTTGATTTATCACCTCTATTTCGCGGACCTTCTATGACACGATTTATCTTTGTCACAGGTGGTGTTGTTTCTTCGTTGGGGAAAGGCATCGCTTCTGCATCTTTGGCTGCCATTCTGGAAGCCCGTGGCCTTAAGGTCACTATGCTCAAGCTGGACCCTTATATCAACGTCGATCCTGGCACTATGAGCCCTTTCCAACACGGAGAGGTGTTTGTAACCGAGGACGGTGCTGAGACCGACCTCGACCTTGGCCATTACGAACGTTTTATTCGCACGACGATGTCGCGCCGGAACAATTTTACCACTGGCCGTATTTATACCGATGTATTGGCGAAGGAACGCCGTGGCGATTACCTGGGCGGAACCGTGCAGGTGATCCCGCACATTACCGATGAAATCAAGCGCCGGGTTCTGGAAGGCGCTGAAGGTGCGGATATTGCGCTGGTTGAAATCGGTGGCACGGTGGGCGATATCGAATCGCAGCCGTTCCTGGAAGCGGTACGGCAGATGAAGGTTGAAATGGGCTCGCGCCGGGCGCTGTCCATTCATCTGACGCTGGTGCCTTATATCGCCACTGCCGGTGAAACCAAGACCAAGCCGACCCAACACTCGGTAAAGGAAATGCGCACCATTGGCTTGCAGCCGGATGTGCTGATTTGCCGTTCCGATCACAAGATCGAAGCCTCTGCTCTGCGCAAGATTGCGCTGTTTACCAACGTTGAAGAGCGGGCGGTGATTCCTTTGGAAGACGCCGACACCATCTACAAGATTCCACGACACCTGCACGAAGCCGGGCTGGATGATCTGATCGTTGAGAAATTCGACCTGTCATGTAAAGACGCTGATTTGTCCGAGTGGGATGCGGTGGCCGATGCCAAGCTGAACCCGGAAAAAGAAGTCACCATTGCCATGGTCGGTAAGTACATGGATCTGCTGGATGCCTACAAATCGCTGATTGAGGCGATTGATCATGCCGGTATCCATCATCGCGCCAAAGTCCATATCCGTTATATCGATGCCGAAGATGTGGAACGTAAAGGGGTGGAAATCCTGTCGGATGTCGATGCTATTCTGGTGCCTGGCGGTTTTGGTAATCGCGGTGTCGAAGGCAAGATCCGTACGGTTCAGTATGCTCGTGAGAACAAGGTACCGTATCTGGGTATCTGTCTGGGCATGCAGGTGGCGGTAATTGAATTTGCTCGTCATGTTGTGGGTTGGGAAGACGCCCACTCATCAGAATTCAGCACCGAGACGACGCATCCGGTGGTGGGTTTGATCACTGAATGGACGACCGCTGAAGGTACAACCGAAGTGCGTAGCGAAGCCTCCGATCTGGGTGGCACGATGCGACTGGGCGGGCAGGAATGTGTTCTGCTGCCTGAGTCCACTACTTCGGCGGCCTACGGTCAGGATGTAGTGCTGGAACGTCACCGTCACCGTTATGAGGTGAACTCATCCCTGGTGCCGGAACTGGAAGCCGCGGGTTTGCGGATTTCCGGCCGCTCGGTTGATGGTGAGCTGGTAGAAGTAATCGAAGTGGCTGATCATCCCTGGTTTGTGGGTTGTCAGTTCCACCCGGAATTTACGTCCACTCCCCGTGATGGCCATGGCCTGTTTTCGGCCTTTATCAATGCAGCATTGATCCACAAAGAAAAAATATAACGACCGGCAATCCTGACCGGCACATATGAGCCGGGTCAGGGCATCCAATTTGCCATTTACTCATGGAGAAACCTTATGGCTAAGATCGTAGACATCAAGGCACGCGAAGTGCTGGATTCCCGCGGTAACCCGACTATTGAAGCGGATGTTACCCTCGAAGGCGGTTTTTTTGGTACCGCTTGTGCTCCTTCTGGCGCATCAACAGGAACTCGTGAAGCACTTGAACTGCGTGATGGTGATAAAAGCCGTTACCTGGGCAAAGGCGTACTGACGGCCGTTGCTAACGTCAATGACATTATCAAGCCTGCTCTGATTGGCATGGACGCAACCGGGCAACGTGCCCTGGATGAAAAAATGCTCGAGCTGGATGGTACCGACAACAAAGCCAAATTGGGTGCTAACGCCATTCTGGCCGTGTCTCTGGCAGCTGCCAAAGCGGCGGCTGTGTCCAAGGGTGTTGAACTGTACGAACACATTGCTGATCTGAACGGTACCGCTGGCCAGTACTCCATGCCAGTACCCATGATGAACATCATCAATGGTGGTGAGCACGCCGACAACAACGTCGATATTCAGGAATTCATGGTTCAGCCCGTTGGCGCTGCAAGCTTTGCTGAAGCGTTACGTGCCGGTGCTGAAATCTTCCACAGCCTGAAAAAAGTGCTGGGCAACAAAGGCCTGAGCACTTCTGTTGGTGACGAAGGTGGTTTTGCTCCGGATCTGGCCTCCAACGCCGATGCCTTGGCCGCCATTCAGGAAGCGGTTGCCGGAGCCGGTTACGAACTGGGTAAAGACATCACTCTGGCACTCGACTGTGCTTCTTCTGAGTTCTACAAAGATGGCAAGTACGATCTGAAAGGCGAAGGTAAAGTCTTCACTGCAGAGGCGTTCTCGGATTACCTGTACGACCTGTGCGAACAGTATCCGATTGTCTCTATTGAAGACGGCCAGGATGAGTCCGACTGGGATGGCTGGAAATACCAGACTGAAAAACTTGGTGCCAAGGTGCAATTGGTTGGCGATGACCTGTTTGTTACCAATACCAAGATCCTGCAAGAAGGTATTGACAAGCACATTGCCAACTCCATCCTGATCAAGTTCAACCAGATCGGTTCTCTGACCGAAACACTGGAAGCCATTAAAATGGCCAAGGACGCCGGTTACACTGCAGTGATCTCGCATCGCTCTGGTGAAACGGAAGATACCACCATTGCCGATCTGGCCGTGGGTACCTGTGCTGGCCAGATCAAGACCGGTTCGCTGTGTCGCTCTGACCGTGTATCCAAGTACAACCGCCTGTTGCGAATCGAAGAGCAGCTGGGTGCCAAGGCCCCTTATAATGGCCTGAAAGAGATCAAGGGTCAGTAATCGACACCTGATCAAATAACAAAGCCGGGCGATTGCCCGGTTTTTGTTCGCCTGACTTCCGGAAATACCATGAGCACTACGACCCAGCGAGTCATGTTATTCACCGGTACCCTGTTGGTACTGGTGCTCCAGTACCGCATTTGGTGGGATGACAGTGGTATATTGGCCAGCCGGACGCTGGCGCATCTGATTGACCGTATCGCCGAAGATATCGATGTACTGGAAGGCCGTAACGATCAGTTAACACTGGAAGTCGACGATTTACGCCATGGCAGTGCCATTCTCGAAGAAAAGGCCCGTGAAGATCTTGGTCTGGTACAAGATGGCGAAACCCTGATCCTGTTTGTTGAGCCACAACCATGACGACCTGGCCATTAGTTGTTGCCGCAGGGGTTGGCCGCCGTATGCAGGCCGATCGCCCGAAACAATATTTACGTCTGAATCAGCGCCTGCTGATGGACTATACCCTTGATACCTTGCTGACCTATCCGGGCATAACACGCCTGGTGCTGGTGCTGTCTGAATACGATCCTTACTGGCCTGATAGTGAATTTGCTGATGATGCGCGGATTCTGCGTGCCTGTGGTGGAGCGGAGCGGTGTGACTCGGTATTAAACGGCTTGCGCGCCTTGCAGACACTGGCAGCAGAAGATGACTGGGTGATGGTGCATGACGTGGCCCGTCCATGCCTGCAGCACAGTGATCTGGACGCCTTGCTGGAAGCGTTATGTTTTCCCGGTGCCATTCTGGCCAGCCCGACCCGCGATACCATGAAGCGTGGCCGGATCAACGCCCAGGGGCAGGCCGATATTGTCGCCACGGTGGAGCGGGAACAGCTCTGGCATGCGCTGACACCACAGGTGTTTCCGCTGGGGTTATTGATCCAGGCACTGGAGTACTGCCGGGCTGAAGGTCTGGCGGTGACCGATGAAGCCTCTGCCGTTGAACACTTGGGGTATGCGCCCAGGCTGGTCGAAGGCCGGGCAGATAACATCAAGGTCACTCGTCCTGCCGATCTGGCATTGGTGGCTTTTTATTTACAGCAGACCTCAGAGTCTGACCAGGCAATCAATAAACGAGGTGCGTTGTGAGAATTGGCCACGGTTTTGATGTTCATGCGTTTGAGGACGGTGACTGTATTACCTTGGGAGGCGTTACGATTCCTTATCATCAGGGCCTCAAGGCGCACTCGGATGGGGATGTAGCCTTGCATGCGTTAGCCGATGCACTGCTGGGCGCTGCTGCCCTGGGGGATATTGGCCAGCATTTTCCGGATACCGATGCACAGTGGGCCGGTGCCGACAGCCGCTTGCTGTTGCAACACGTGGTGAGTCTGTTGGCTGACCGAGGTTATGGGATTGGCAATGTGGATATTACGATTATTGCCCAGGCCCCGAAAATGGCGCCTCATATTGCCCGGATGCGTCAATTGATTGCCGCAGACCTGAATGTGCGGCTGGATGATGTCAACGTCAAAGCCACAACCACCGAGAAGCTGGGGTATGTGGGCCGCAAGGAAGGCATTGCGGTGCATGCTGTGGCACTGATTCTTGCGCTGCCCGGATAATCTCCGGCTATGGCTGTTGGCAAGTATATAATCGACCGTCTGTTTTAACTTCTTTGGTTTGGCCCCGGTGGCTACCAGAACTGATAACTGAGTAACTGATTCTTTGACTGATTCCATCGATAGCACTGCTGCTCCTGCTTCTGCTTCATCAGCAGAACCTGACGTCACCACGGCGAACCATCACTGGCCCATTGGTTGGCCTGCATCCTTACCGGACACCGCTGCCCACGGCATACTCAAGCAGGTGCCGGAGGACTTTATCGTTGATGAGCTGCCGCTGGCCTTGCCTCAGGGAGAAGGTGAACATATCTGGCTGTGGGTCGAAAAGCGTGGAGCCAATACCGCATGGGTGGCGTCGGAGCTGGCGCGTTACGCAGGTGTGCGCGATATGGATGTCGGTTTTGCCGGCCTCAAGGATCGTTATGCGATCACCCGCCAGTGGTTCAGTGTGTATTTTCCCAAGGGAGAGACGCCGGACTTTCTGGCCCTGCAGCACGATGAATTCCGTGTGATGCAGCAGCAACGCCACTCGAAAAAAATACGCCGGGGTGATTTGCTGGGCAACCGTTTTGAATTATTGCTCCGTGAGGTCGAAGGATCCCAGGCAGCGATTGACGCCAACCTGACCGCTATTCGTGACCGGGGCTACCCCAACTATTTTGGTGCCCAGCGTTTTGGTCATGGCGGTGCGAATGTGCCTCAGGGGGTGGCCATGTTGCGCCGTGAAATCCGGGTACGGAATGCCAATAAAAAAGGCCTTTATCTATCGGCTGTTCGATCCTGGATGTTTAATCAGGTGGTGGCAGCACGAATCGTTGCCGGTGACTGGACAACGCCCATGTTGGGCGAACCCCTGACTCCAGCCGGTGAGACGACCGCACCGATGTGGGGGCGGGGCCGTTCGCTGGCCACGGAGGAGGCGCTGGCGTTTGAAGCAAAAGTCCTGGCTCCCTATAGCGACGTACTGGATGCTCTGGAACACAGCGGCTTGAGCCAGGAGCGGCGAGCGCTGGTGGTGAAACCGGAGCGCATGAGTTGGCAATGGCAGCAATGTGATGACGAGACATTGCAATTGCGAGTCTGTTTTTCGCTGGGAGCCGGGTATTATGCGACGTCACTATTACAAGAAGTACTGACAGTCCGTGAGCCGGACCGTATGGCGGCGGCTGTTATCGACACCACAGCAGCAGGAGAAATCCCATGAGCCGGTTGATGCTTTCCAACGACGATGGTGCCCATGCACCGGGGTTACGGACTCTGGCGGAATATCTGCAACAGGCCGGCCATGAGTTATCGGTGATTGCCCCGGATCGTGATCGCAGCGGTGCCAGTAATTCCCTGACACTGGATGGCCCGTTACACCCGGTATTACTTGAAAACGGCTTTTATTGCGTTAACGGTACACCGACGGATTGTGTGCATCTGGGCACCAACGCCCTGTTTCGCGATCAGTGTGAACGGGTGGTTTCAGGCATCAATGCCGGGGCCAACCTGGGTGATGACGTATTGTATTCCGGCACCGTGGCAGCGGCGATGGAAGGTCGTTTTCTGGATAAGACACCGATTGCGATTTCCCTGGTGGGCAAACAGCATTTTGATACTGCTGCCCGTGTTCTGGTGGCATTGTTCCCCCAACTGGAACAGCTGCAGCTGCCTCCGCACTCGGTGATCAATATCAATGTGCCGGATCGACCATACGCTGAACTGAAAGGTCATCGGATAACCCGGTTGGGTCATCGCTACCGTTCGGATAATCCGGTGTTGGCGACCAATCCGCGGGGTAAAGAGTGTTACTGGATTTCTGCTGCTGGTGCTGTCGCGGATGCCGGGCCGGAAACCGATTTTTTTGCAATAGAAGCGGGGTATGTTTCGATTACCCCGATTCAAATGGACATGACTCGGCATGCGGTGCTGGAGCATATGCAATCAGTGCTTGGTTAATGGAGATAGGTGGTTGGATACGCAACAACTGAGTGGAATAGGAATGACATCCCAGCGCACCCGGAATCGGCTGGTGCAGCGCTTACGGGAAGCGGGTGTAAGTAATGAGCAGGTGCTCAGCGTGATAGCGTCAACGCCACGGCATGTATTTATCGATGAAGCCCTGGCACATCGGGCCTATGAAGACACTGCCTTGCCCATTGGTTATGGTCAGACCATCAGCCAGCCCTATACCGTGGCCCGGATGACGGAAATCCTGCTGGGTAATCAGCAACGTCTTGGGCGGGTACTGGAAGTTGGAACCGGCTGTGGTTATCAGGCGGCGGTCTTGTCACCGCTGGTGGATCATCTCTTCAGTGTTGAGCGCATAGAACCACTGTTTTCTCGTGCCAGAAACCGTCTTTCTGAACTGGAATACCGTAATATCCATTGCTCATTATCGGATGGAAGCTGGGGACTGCCAGAAAAAGGCCCGTTTGACGGTATTATCGTTGCCGCGGCCCCGGAACAGGTGCCCAGTGCGCTACAGGAACAACTGGTCGATGGTGGCCGGATGGTGATTCCAGTAGGGGGTGAGCAGCAAAAACTGACTCTGATTACCCGTGATGGTGACACCTTTGTCACTGAGATTCTGGAAGATGTGTTGTTTGTCCCTTTTCTGTCCGGGATTCAGCGTTAGTTTTCCCTTTGTTAACAAGGATTTTACATGCACCACTTCTGGCTGTTTCTGAAAGGTATCGCGATGGGATCGGCCGATGTGGTTCCTGGCGTCTCTGGCGGTACGATCGCATTTGTCACCGGTATTTATGATCAGTTGCTGGGTTCTATCCGCAAGGTCGATGCCGAGGCGGTGAGGTTGTTGTTCAAGCAAGGCCCGAAAGCCGCCTGGCAGCATATCAATGGCACCTTTCTGGTTATTCTGGGAGCCGGGGTGCTGACTGCACTTCTGAGCCTGGCCAAAGGCATTCATTATTTGCTGGTGCATTACCCGGTCTGGCTGTGGGCTTTCTTTTTTGGTTTGATTATCGCGTCGGTGGTGCATGTTGGCCGTGAGATTCGTCAATGGAATGCGCCCACTCTGTTATTACTGGCGGCAGGAGCCGTGGTGGCAGGCTGGATCAGCATGGCCGCTCCAACCTCGATTGAAGCCACACCGCTGGTGGTTTTTCTGGCGGGGAGTATCGCTATCTGTGCCATGATTTTGCCGGGTATATCCGGCAGCTTTATTTTATTGTTGATGGGGTTGTACGAACCGATTCTGGGGGCATTAAAAAGTTTTGATCTGGGCATTATGGCTCTGTTTGGTGCTGGAGCCGTGATCGGACTGTTGAGTTTTTCCCGCTTTCTCAGCTGGTTGCTGGCCGGTTGGCGAGAGGCAACCTTTGCGATTTTGACGGGATTTATGATCGGCTCGCTGGTCAAGGTCTGGCCCTGGAAAGAAACGCTGACCACCCGCCTGAACAGCAAGGGAGAGACAGTGCCGGTGTATCAGCAGAATATTCTGCCAGATATCGGTACCGATTTACTGCTGGCGCTGTTGTTGATGGTGGCCGGGCTGGCGACGGTGCTGTTGCTTGAATGGATCGCCAAACGTCAAGGTGATGCCGACTGACTCATCTTTGCTGATGGCCGGAACCGGCCGTCAGGGGTTAAGGGTCTATTATTACATAGTGTCGTTAGACTGGTTCAACGTGCGCCTGCTAATGAAAATCTGTCACTCCAAGGTGTCAAGAACCAACCAATCAGGAAACACCATGAAACGCCTGACTGTGATTATTGTCGCCGTGATTATTGGCACACTGGCTGGCTGCTCTTCAGGCAGCGGCTTTATTTCCACCGAAGAAAAATTCGGCGGCTCTGAAGGCTCGATCTATCAGCCGACCGGGAGCGTCAATAATTCGTCAGGCTATCATGTCGTTAGAAAAGGCGACACGCTCTACTCCATTGCCTGGCGTTACGGTCTGGATTATCAAGGTCTGGCCAGAGCCAATGGTATTTCCAGCCCCTATACGATATTTCCGGGTCAGAAAATTGACGTTCGAGCGAAGTCATCGACCGTTGCCGTGAGTAATCCATCGTCTGCTTCTACCAGCGTCAGTAAACCGGCACCTGCAGCACCAGCCCCCGTTATTTCTGCACCGACGGCTCCGCCAGCGGCCGTTTCAACCACTGTTACGTCGACACCTGTTGTTTCAACACCCTCAACACCGGTGGTCTCCGGCCCTGTTGCTACCACTCCTGTTGCCACTGCTCCGGTACCGATTGTCGTCACACCGGTAACCACCGAACCGGTTAGCAGTGCTGCGTGGCGCTGGCCTGTGCCTGGCAAGATACTGGCTCAATTTTCGACCTCAAAACCCGTCAATAAAGGGATTGATCTGGCAGGAGTGCAGGGAGAATCGGTGTCTGCCGCCGCTGGAGGCACCGTGGTGTATGCCGGTCAGGGACTGCGGGGGTACGGCAACCTGGTGATTATCAAGCACGATGAAACCTATCTCAGCGCCTATGCCCACGCCAGCCGCATACTGGTTAAGGAAAAAGATCAGGTCAAGGCCGGGGAGGTGATTGCTGAGGTTGGCTCTACCGGCACAGACAGCGTGAAACTGCATTTTGAAGTCCGTAAAAACGGTAAGCCGGTGGATCCCTTGCTGTACTTGCCAGCGCGCTAACCGCACCAATTATTCTGTGAACAGTTGTTCTGGCATGGATCATGTTTAACTCTTTGTACAATAAAAGAATTAAACAGGCGGGAAGGATTATGGCGGTACAACAGCAGCGTGACGAACGAGAAGGTTCGGACAGTCACCAGGACGGAAAACGAATTACCGACGACAGCACTTACAAGTCAATGGATGCAACCCAGTTGTATCTGAATGAAATTGGCTTCTCTCCGCTGTTATCTGCAGAAGAAGAAGTGCATTACGCTCGCCTGGCGATCAAGGGTGACGAGATGGGACGCCGTCGCATGATTGAAAGCAATTTGCGTCTGGTGGTAAAAATCTCTCGCCGTTATCTCAACCGGGGTCTGGCTTTGCTGGATCTGATTGAAGAAGGCAATCTGGGGCTGATCCGGGCGGTCGAAAAGTTCGATCCTGAGCGTGGTTTCCGTTTTTCAACCTACGCTACCTGGTGGATTCGTCAGACCATTGAGCGTGCCATCATGAACCAGACGCGGACGATTCGCTTGCCAATTCATGTGGTGAAAGAGCTGAATGTGTATTTGCGCGCGGCCCGTGAACTGACCCAAAAGCTGGATCATGAGCCAAGCGCTGAAGAGATCGCCTTGCTGATGGACAAGCCGGTAGCCGATGTAAAACGGATGCTGAAGCTGAATGAGCGAGTTACTTCGGTGGATACGCCATTGGCTGGTTCACCCGACAAGTCCTTGCTGGATACCATTGCTGATGAGCGCAGTGCTGATCCTGGTGAAGAGCTGCAGAAAAACGATATCCAGAACAATCTGGAACACTGGATTGATGAGCTGCCAGAAAAACAACGGGAAGTGTTATCCCGTCGTTTCGGGCTGCGAGGTCATGATATCAGCACGCTGGAAAAGGTTGGTCATGAGATCGATCTGACCCGTGAACGAGTACGCCAGATTCAGGTTGAAGGGTTAAAACGCCTGCGCGATATCATGGAAGGTCAGGGATTGAATGCCGAGACCCTGTTCGGCGAAGCCTGACACGCCGCCCCTGACACTCGTTCGTCGTACCGCCTGCGGTGAGCGAATGACAGGGGCAGTTCAAGCCATTCAGCCTGGCAATGGCCAGACTGAATGCAGTGGCCGCCAGACATACGGCCCGAATAATCCGCTGGATTCTTGCGCCCTAGCGCTCCAGCATGGCAATTTTGTTTTCTTTACCATCCCACTCTTCGGCATCTTTCAGCGGCTCTTTGCGCTCGGCGATGTTCGGCCATATTTCTGCCAGCTCGGCATTCAATTCAATAAACTGTTCCTGACCTGTCGGGATTTCGTCTTCGGAATAAATCGCTTCTGCGGGGCATTCTGGTTCGCATAATGCGCAATCAATACATTCATCCGGGTGAATCACCAGAAAGTTAGGGCCTTCGTAAAAGCAATCGACCGGGCAGACTTCAACACAGTCGGTGTATTTGCATTTGATGCAGTTGTCGGTGACAACAAAAGGCATGGAATATCTCCTCATGGTGCGCCAGAGACAGTGAGTTGGCGCAGGCTAATCGGTTGGATACCTGAGTTCTTTGCTCAGGCTTGGAATAAGCGTTCATTCTAGGTATCCGTCTGTCAGGTCGCAAGCCAAACAAGGGGTTGGTGTGGTTGTTGGCTTGCGCGGTGGTGGCAACACTCTGTTTTTCGACCTGTCTGTCAGCTCTGCTCAGACCAGCCGCTTGAGTTCATACAGTAACTCCAGGGCGGCACGGGGCGTCAGGTTGTCTGGGTCCAGTTCTGCCAGGCGGGTTTCGGCTGCGGAAGGGACACTGGCGAACATATCCGATTGGAGAGGTGGCTCGGCAATACCGGGTGTCACTGATGCCGGGCTGCTGGTTGGGGGCAAGCTGCCTTGTTCCAGTTTCTGCAATTGCTGCCGTGCATTGTTGATCACTACAGCGGGCACGCCGGCCAGTTGTGCGACCTGCAAGCCGTAACTTTGACTGGCCGGGCCGTCTTCTACCGAATGGAGGAAGATAATCCGGTCTTCGTGTTCTGTTGCCTTGAGGTGTACGTTCGCCACCTGGGGGTGAGACTCCGGCAGTGCCGTCATTTCAAAATAGTGGGTAGCAAACAGAGTATAGGCGGCGGTTTTTTCGGCCAGATAGGCAGCACTGGCCCAGGCCAGCGATAGGCCATCAAAGGTGCTGGTACCGCGTCCGACTTCATCCATCAATACCAGGCTGTTGGCGGTGGCGTTGTGGAGAATATTGGCGGTTTCGGTCATCTCTACCATAAAGGTCGAGCGGCCACCGGCAACATCATCGGCCGAACCCATGCGGGTAAAAATACGGTCAACCGTGGTCAGGGTACAGTGTTCGGCGGGGACATAGCTGCCGATATGGGCGAGCAAGACAATCAAGGCCACCTGACGCATATAGGTCGATTTACCGCCCATATTGGGGCCAGTGATAATCTGCATCTTGCGGCGGTTATCCAGGTGGGTGTTGTTGGCCACAAACGGATCGTCGAGCAGGGCTTCGACCACCGGATGGCGCCCCTGGCGAATATCAATCACCGCGTCACTGGTCAAGGTCGGGCAGGTCAGCTGCAGGGTGTCGGCCCGTTCACTGAGGTTGACCAGCACATCCAGCTGCGACAGTGCTGCGGCACAGGTTTGTAACCCCGGCAGTGCCAGACCCAGGTCGATGACCAGCTGATCATAGAGGTGTTTTTCCCGACTCAGGGAACGACTTTTGGCGCTTAATGCCTTGTCTTCGAAGGTTTTTAATTCCGGGGTAATAAAGCGCTCGGCGTTTTTGAGTGTCTGGCGGCGAATATATTCAGTTGGTGCATCGGCGGATTGGGCTTTGCTGATCTCGATGTAATAGCCGTGCACCCGGTTGTAACCGACTTTCAAGGTGCTGATGCCGGTGCGTTCCCGTTCGCGGGTTTCCAGTTGCAGCAGAAAATCACCGGCGTTTTCACTCAGGCTGCGTAACTCATCCAGTTCGTCATCATAACCCGGAGCAATCACCCCGCCGTCTCGAATAACGACCGGCGGGTTGTCGATAATGGCGGCTTGCAGGCGTTCAACCCACTGTGGGAACTCCTGAATCTCGCTCCACAGTTGTTGGGCCAGCAGGCTGTCGACAGGCTCAAGCAAACTGCGAACGGCTGGCAAGACGGTCAGGGCATCGCGCAGGCGAGCGAGATCGCGAGGGCGGGCCGACCCCAGAGCAACGCGGGACAGAATCCGTTCAATATCACCAATCTGGCGTAACAAGGGTTGCTGGTCTTGCCAGCTGCCGGTCTCTAACAACTGTTTGATGAGTGTCTGGCGCTGCTCCAGTAGCGTGAGGTTGCGGATTGGCCGGTTGAGCCAGCGTTTCAGCAAGCGACTGCCCATGGCGGTGGCGGTTTTATCCATTACCCAGGCCAGGGTATGGCTGTTGCCGCCTTGCTGGTTGATGTCTATTTCAAGGTTTCGGCGACTGGCCGGATCAATCACAATGGCATCGTCGCACAGTTCAACCTGCAATGAGCGGACGTGGGGCAGGTCATTACGCTGGGTTTCCCGGGCGTAATTCAGCAGCGCACCGGCGGCACGTACCGCCAGGGTCATGTCTTCACAGCCAAAGCCCCGTAAATCCCTGGTTTTTAATTGCTGGGTTAACAAGCGGAAGGCGCTGTCGGCATCAAAATGCCAGGGCGACTGGCTCCGTGCGCCAGCGCGTGCTGGCAGTTCTGCGGGTAGCTGCTGGTCTTCGGCATAGAGCAGTTCGGCCGGGCGCAGGCGTTCGATTTCGGCCAGTAGCTCAGCCTCGGTGGTGACTTCCAGTACCGAAAAACGTCCGCTGGAGATTTCCAGTACCGAGAGACCATAGGTTGTGTGCTGGGCGCAGACGGCGACGATCAGGTTGTCACTGCGCTCATCGAGATAGGCTTCGTCGGTGAGGGTGCCAGGAGTGATTACCCGCACAACTTTGCGTTCTACCGGGCCCTTGCTGGCGGCCGGATCGCCAATCTGTTCAGCAATGGCAATCGAGACACCTTGTTTGACCAGTCGGGCGATGTAGTTATCGGCGGCATGGTAAGGCACACCGGCCATCGGTATCGGCTTGCCGCCGCTCTGGCCACGGGCGGTGAGGGTGATATCCAGCAGTTGCGCTGCTTTTTTTGCGTCATCAAAAAACAGTTCGTAGAAGTCTCCCATGCGATAAAACAGCATGGTGTCCGGGAACTCGGATTTGATTCGCAAGTATTGCGTCATCATCGGGGTTTGAGCGGGTTTTGAGTCTTTTTTTGCTGTGGCTTGCATACGCACCGAGGACAATAAGGGGTTTAGAGGCTGTGCCAGCGATAGCTGGAAATCGAGCCGCTAAGATTACCAAACCAGCCCCCACTAGAACACCTGCCAGTGTTCAGGTCATACCACCAGGGTGGCCGGCTGTTGTTGAATGAAGACCGGCGGCTTGCTGGATCGTGCCAGCGGCATCCGGGGGCATGAGCAGCTAGCAATGGGGCCGAGAGGGAATTCGGGTTGTTTGACGTGGTGGATTCTGGCAAGGATGCAACGTTTTTATCGTTGGCTCATTGGTTAGCCATCGTATTTGTTCACCTTGCCTCTCATGTTCTTGATCTGGCCGCGGCGGGTTTTCTGGTCGACCCGTTTACGCTGTGATGAACGCGTCGGGCGAGTAGCAACCCGGGGTGGCAAGACCACCGTGGCTTTGCGGATCAGCTCTGCCAGACGATCCAGTGCATCCTGGCGGTTTTTTTCCTGGGTGCGGTGTTGCTGGGCCTTGATCACTATGATGCCGTCCTTGCTGATCCGGCTGTCCGAGATGTTGGCAAGGCGTTCCTTGATATAACCAGGCAGGGACGATGCACCGATATCAAAGCGCAAATGGATGGCACTGGATACCTTGTTGACGTTCTGGCCACCGGCACCCTGGGCACGGATGGCTTGCAGGTCAATCTGATACAGTGGAATGGAGAGGCGGCTGGAAATTTCCAGTTCGGTTTCGGAATCAGTCATGGCGTTCTGTTGGTTGAGAATGGGTCAGCCCGTGGTGATGGCAGAGTTGCTGTTCGCATTGGTCATGGTCGCTTTCTCATGCAGGCGACGATGGAGGAACGGGTAAATCCGCGAGGCCAAAGGCAATCGCCCAAAAATGACAGAATACGCCGGCCAGTACAAATAAATGCCAGATTTCATGGAACCCCAGATGATCTGGCCACGGGTTGGGCCACTTGAAAGCGTAAATCATTGCACCAACGGTGTAGAAGCCGCCGCCAGCGGCCAGCCATAACAGGGCGTCAACCGGGATACGTTCCATGGCGGGCTGCGCTGCGACAACCACTAGCCAGCCCATGGCAACATACACCAGAGTTGATAGCCAGCGTGGTGCGGTAATCCAGACCAGTTTCAGTACCACGCCAAATCCCGCCAGCGTCCATACGATTGCAAACAACCACCAGCCCATCGGGCCATGGAGTGGAATCAGGCAAAACGGGGTGTAGGTTCCGGCGATCAGTAAAAAAATCGCGATATGATCCAGCCGCTTGAGCCGGGTGATTGTTTGCCCGGAGCCTTGTACCAGGTGGTACAGGGCACTGCTGGCAAACATCAGCAGCATGGTGATGCCAAAAAGACTGAAAGATACAATGTGCCAGAGGTTGCCGTACTGCGCTGCCCGGCTATACAGAATATAAAGTGCTACCAGCGAAAGAAGAGCGCCGGCAAGATGGCTAAAGCCGCTGACTGGCTCACGAAAAAGGGCTTGGGGGCTGGCAGATGAGTGCGCGAGTATCCGGGTCATGGAGCATTCCTTGACGTGCAGGGCTGATAGCACCGGCATCGTCATGATCAAAGCAGAGAGTATATCGATGGCAGAGTTACAGTATGACGCCAATGTTGCGGCCGGTGCCAGTGCTGCCGACACGCGCTGGTTTCTGTATTTTATCCGTACTCGCCACGATACCTTGTATTGTGGCGTCAGCACGCATGTGATCCGGCGTTTCCGTGAGCACAGTGCCGGAGGCGTGCGGGCGGCGCGGGCGTTACGGGGCAAGGCACCCTTGCAGCTGGATTTCAGTTGGGAACTGCCAAACAAGTCTGTCGCCTTGAAAGTCGAGTATCGGGCCAAGCAATTGAGCCGTACGCAAAAGGAACGGTTGATTGCTGGCGATGCAGCGATGCAGCGGCGTTTGTTGGCAGGTTTATAGAAACGAGACGAACGGGAGCAGAATGTTTGTTACCGTCACATTGTGTAATTGTTACATGGATGTCATAACTTCGCTTTAGACTCCGGCGTCCTGTCAGTAGAATGGCATGCAATTTGTAGCGATACGGACACAATAATCATCATGTTTTCAGCTATTTGGGCAGCTCGCTGGTATCTGCTGCTTGGTTTGTTTGCCTTCTTGATCTTTCTGGTCGTCAATGCGCCATTACATTTTGTCTGGCGCATGTTGGAACCCGAGCTAAAGAATTTGCCGGTTGATGTCAGGTCTGTGTCTGGAACGATCTGGCACGGGCAAGTACAGGCTGAGCAACGGGATTTGGGTTTGTTGGATGCCGAGTGGCGTTTATCGCCTGCTTCGCTTCTGGTGGCGGCACCCGAAGTGGATTTGACCCTGACATCACCTTTCGTGCGATTGCAGGGTCTGGCTCGTCTGGGGGCTGATCAAGCGCTGCATATCCGTGGCCTGGATGGTTTTCTGGATACCGAGCTGTTACGGCCGCTGCTGAGACCGTCCCGGGTGGAATTGTCTGGCAATATCGAAGCCAGCGACCTGTCGGCGGTGATTCATCTGGATACCCGGGTAATCAGTGCTCTGGATGGTCGCCTGGTGTTTGGTGGCGGTAGCGCAGTATTTCCGGTACAACGCAAGCGTATCTCTGCCGACGTGCCGATGCTGGTCGGACAACTGGGCATGACACAGGAACAGGCGGTGCTGGATGTGACAACCGTTGAAGGCCAGCCGCTGGTACAAGGATTTGTACAGCCCGATGGCTGGGCAGGGGTGGCAGTACGACGCCGGATGATTGATGTATTGGGGCAAACCTGGCCGGACAAAGCCGAAGTAGACACCGTGATTTTTGAAGTGTCGCGAAAGATTCTATAACCTTGGCGCCGATTCGGAGCAGTCGATTTGGAAAAGAATGTGGTAGAGCCGCTGTTATGGCAAAAGTGGACATTACTGACGGGCAAGCTGGTGCTGACGGTTTTATTAAGCTGGCAGAGTGCACAGTTGGCCTGGATGGTTATCGCCCCGACGCCGTTAGTGTTGAAAGCGCCGGCTCAGGCAAGTACTGACAGTGACGATGGGCAGGTGCGCGGAACGGCGGCTTACCATCTGTTTGGCGAGGCAACGGCAGTTGCCCCCCGAGTCGTACAAAAAGCGGTGGAAGCACCGGATACCCGCTTGAAGTTAACCTTGATGGGGATCAATCAGTCCTCTCGGGAAGAGTTATCCAGTGCGATTATCTCGGCTGCCGGTCGTTCCGGCGAATTTTATCGTATGGGTGATACGGTACAGGGCCGCACCCGCCTGGCCGGGGTGTACCCCGACAAGGTCATTCTGGACACCGCTGGCAAGCTCGAAACGCTCAAATTTGAAGAGCACACCAGTCGGGGGTCAGATGTGCGGGCGGTGCCGGAGGCCAAATCAAGGTCCGGCGCCAGCTCGTTGAAAGAACGCTTCAGCAAGGTCCGTAATGCCACCGAACTGGTCGACCTGGCAACGTCCGAGCTGGAGGATGATCCGCTGGAAGCACTGGGTCGTATGGGGCTGGCAGCACAAGGGAGTGGTCAGGGGTATCGGGTACAACCCGGCTCGCCCCTGATGCAGTTCAAACTCCGACCCGGAGATTTGCTGTTGTCCATTAATGGCCAGTCACTGGGCGATCCGGCCAGTGACCAGAGTCTGTTGGCTGACTTGCAGAATACTGAAAGTGTGCGTATCGAAGTACAACGCGGCAATGATCGTTTTACCGTTAACCACAGGCTGAATTAAAGATATGGGTGTGTTTAAACATTGGGTAGTGGCTGTCCTGGTCTCGCTGAGCTTTACGGTCAGTGCCCAGGAAAGCTGGCAGATCAATCTGAAAGAAGCCGATATCGGTGCTTTTATCAGCCAGGTGGCGGACATTTCCGGCAAAAGCTTTGTGGTTGACCCGCGTGTCAAAGGCAAGGTCAACGTCCTGACCAGTGAAGCACTGGATTCTACCGGGGTGTATGAACTGTTTCTTTCCGTGCTGCAGGTACACGGTTATGCCGCGGTTCCGGCAGGAGACGTGGTGCTGATTGTGCAGCAAAACGAGGTCAAGCAGGTTGGCCGTGACCTGAATACGCAATCAACCAACGACAGCCAGGAAATGCTCACCAAGGTGATCATGATCAAGAATACCCCGGCTCTGGATCTGGTGCCTATCTTGCGTCCGCTGGTGGCCAAGTACGGCCATCTTGCCGGGGTAAAGTCTGCCAATGCGCTGATTATTTCCGACCATGCCATGAATATTCGTCGTATCGAGCAGATCATCGACCGGCTTGATAAATCCGGCAACGATGAGCTGGAAGTGGTGCAGCTGAAAGAAGCCTGGGTGGGGAATGTTGTTACCATGTTGCAAAGCCTGGACCCATCCAAGGTGGTGCAAGGTAACGGAGAAAGCGATAACACCGCAGGCACCATCCGTGTTGTGGCCGATGAGCGCAGCAACCGGTTGATTATCAAAGGTGAAAAAACCGCCCGTGACCGTATTCGGGTATTAATTGAACAGCTCGACCAGCCGTCGTATTTCAGTGGTACGGCCCAGGTGATTCGCCTGCAATATGCAGATGCCACCAAGTTGGCTGATTTGTTGAAAAACCTGATGAGCGAAGCCACCAGTAGCGATAAAGACGCCGAACAGGTGAAAGGTACGGTGGGTATCCATGCGGATGAAGAGCTGAATGCGCTGGTCGTACGTGCAGAGCCATCATTGATGAAAGAAATCCAGGAGCTGGTGGCATCGCTGGATGTGCGCCGTGCCCAGGTGCTGATTGAGTCTGCAATTGTGGAAGTCACTGGTGACGTCAGTGATGCAATGGGGGTGCAATGGATATCCGGCGATTTGGATAACCCGGTCGCGATGACCAACTTCAGCAATGCCGGGCCGTCGCTCAGTACCATTGCCACCAGCATTGCGTCGGAGACCTACACCAGCGCCGTCAGCAGTGGTCTGACCCTGGGGGCTTACAGCGAGGACAATGGCTTGCTGGACTTTGGCCTGATTCTGCAGGCGCTGCAAAGCGACAGCAATACCAATCTGCTGTCGACGCCCAGCATCATGACCATGGACAATCAGGAAGCGGAAATCATTGTTGGCCAGAACGTGCCCTTTATTACCGGCTCGACATCATCCAGCAGTAATTCCAACCCTTTTACCACCATCACCCGCGAAGATATTGGTGTGACGCTGAAGGTAAAACCACATATTCATGATGGCACTGCCATTCGTCTGGAAGTGGAAGCCACCGCAGAATCGGTATCAACCACGACCGTTTCGGGCAGCGCTGATTTGATTACCAACAAGCGTTCGATCAAAACCATGATTCTGACCGGTAACGAAGAAACAATCGTACTGGGGGGACTGATTCGTGATGATATCGTCGAAAGCACCAGCAAGGTGCCGCTGCTCGGGGATATTCCGGTACTGGGCTGGCTGTTCCGTTCATCCAGCAGTGAGCATGTCAAAAGTAACTTGATGGTGTTCCTGCGTCCGACCATTGTGAACAGTGCCGAGACATCCCGTGACGTGACCCGTGAGAAGTACAATGGTATCTGGGAGTTTGAGCTATCCGATCAACTGGGTAGTGATGATATTGATGCCTCGCTTGAACGTTTGTTTGATGGACGTCCTTAACAACCGTTAGCCAAACAACCATTAGTCGATGATTGTTGATAGAGCGTTCCCCGTGCCGGGGAACGGCTTGCCGTTATTCTTGTGTTGCCGCTGATGCTGTTTGTTGATGTCGCTTGCTGTTATGCCAAACGAGTCGTCTTGCGGTAATGGGCAGCCAGACCCAGAGGATTCAGCCCGGCCGCACGCATCAGGTCACACAAGCGAATCAACGGCAGTCCGATCAGGCTGTTGATATCGCGCCCGTGCAAGGCATCAAACAAATGGATGCCCAAGCTTTCAACCTTGAAACTGCCAGCACAATCGTACGGCTGTTCAAGCATCAGATAATCCTCAATCTCTTCCGCAGACAATGGCCGGAACTGCACCTCAACATGCTCGACTGCGCTGGTGATTTCACCGGCATGCCACAAGGCCACACCGGTCGAAAAACAAATACGCTGGCCTGAACTGGCCAACAGTTGTTGCCGGGCTTGCTCATGATTCCCCGGTTTGCTGACCACTTCGCCATTGAGAGAACAGGCCTGGTCGCTGCCGATGATCCAGTGTTGCGGGTATTGTGCTGCCAGTGCCCGTGCTTTTTGTTCAGAGAGCCGCTGCACACAGGCATCAACGCTTTCATCAGGGTATGGGGTTTCGTCAATATCTGGACTGGCCCAGTCAAACGGCAGGCCCAGCTGGGCCAGCTGTTGGCGTCGGTAGGGGGATGAAGAGGCGAGTAACAGTTGCATGGAAACTCCGGCAGCGTGATAGAAAACAAACAACGCCAGGACGTCAGCGTAGTGGCTGGTCGCTGATGGTATGCCTGCGTCAGTAACGTGTTGACATAAAAAAAGGAGCCGAAGCTCCTTTTTTTATTGGCGTGGTGATCAGGCAGCGAAGTTAGCGTTCGCAAATTCCCAGTTCACCAGTGCCCAGAAACCTTTCAGGTAATCCGGGCGTACGTTGCGATAGTCGATGTAGTAGGCGTGTTCCCACAGATCAACCGTCAGCAGAGGCGTCAGGCCTTCTTCTGTGATTGGTGTAGCGGCGTTGGAAGTGTTGACGATGTCCAGAGTGCCGTCTGCTTTTTTCACCAGCCAGGTCCAGCTGGAGCCGAAGTTGTTGACAGCCATGTCGTTGAACTTGGCTTGAAACTCTTCGAAAGAACCAAAGGCAGCGTTGATTGCATCTGCAATTGCACCTGTTGGAGCACCACCGGCATTAGGTGCCAGGCTGTTCCAGTAGAAGGTGTGGTTCCAGATTTGAGCGGCGTTGTTGAATACGCCACCGGAGGAAGACTTGATGATCTCTTCCAGGGTTTTACCTTCAAATTCGGTACCACCAATCAGGCCGTTCAGTTTGGTGACGTAGGTGTTGTGGTGTTTACCGTGGTGGAACTCGAGGGTTTCTGCGGAAATGTGAGGTTCCAGAGCAGTTTTTTCGTATGGCAGAGCAGGCAGTTCGAAAGCCATGAGCGTTCTCCATTATCAGGCTGGGTGGTTGCATTCAGGGGTAGATGGGGCTTTATAAAAATAATTCAACGGCTCCATCCCGCCTTCCGAAGTCGCAGCATGATAACACCGGCGCGGGCAGAGGGGCTATGTGTTACTGATAGTGAATATCTATCGAGCATGGTTGCCATGAATGATGGTGAGTTTATGTTGTCGTACCGCCTGTCGCCGTCCTTCGTGCTGTTGCTTGGGGTCTGTTGCTCCGGCTGTGGTCGTGGCTGCTGGCGTGGTGGTGAGCTGGCCGCCCGGGCGGCAACGCGGAGGAAAAATTCCAGTCCCATCAGTATTTCAGCGCTAATGTTTGTATACTGCGGGCCATTTATTTTTTGATCTCCAATTGCGGAAATCCTTATGGACAACGTTAAAGAACCGCTTATTCCTGATATCAAACCATCGCAAGACGATATCGAAATGCGTCAGCGGCAAACCAAACCGCGCCGTACATCACCGGCCAAAGCTGACAGTAAACCCAGTGGCTCCTCCGGCTTGGCGGTGGTCGCTGTGTTGCTGGCGCTGGCTGCCCTTGGGGGTGGTGCCTACCTTTTTAAAATGCTGCAGGCACAGCAATATGAACTGCTGGAAGCCCGACAGATTATCGAGGAGCAGTCGAGCAATCTGAAGCTGCTGAACGAGCGATTATCTGCTACTGGTGAAAACGCCAGTTTGTCGCTGGATGCGCTGAAGGTGTTGTTAAAAGAACACGATTCCGAAATTCGCAAATTGTGGGATGTGGCCAACAAGCGCAACAAGGGCCTGATTGCCAGTAATGAAAAGGCCATTGCTGCAAGCATTGCGTCGCTGAAGGCGCTCCAGTCAAGGATAGAGACTAGCCTGACAGAACAACAAACGCTGCTGGAACAGCAGCAACTGGCGAGCAGTGCCTTGTCTGAGCGAGTCTCGGCCAACGAAGCGGGGCTGCTATCCTTGCCGGAATCCGAGCTGCGTATCGCCCAGAACAGCGAGGCCGTACAAATGGCGAGCCGGAATGTCGCCAGTCTGAAAACATCGCTGGCCAGTCGTCAGCAGGAAATCGACAGCCTGCGTAAGCAATTACGTCAGGTCGAGTTACGTATCACCACGTTACACGCGCCCGCCGCCACGAAGTGATATGTGACTAAAGGCGTTGTCTAGCGCATTTGAGCCGCTTGTTCCTTCGGGTACAATCGGCCACCGTTCGCGCCAGCATCGGTCTGGCGCATTGCACTGCTGAGCGTTTTGTCGCAAGACGGAGCCAGGGCACCCGTGAGAGAGCACAGAGAGAGAACCCACCATGACAGTGATCAAGCAAGAAGACCTGATCCAAAGCGTCGCTGATGCGTTGCAGTACATTTCCTACTACCACCCAAAAGACTTTATCGATGCGGTTCACGCCGCGTACGAGCGTGAAGAGTCCAAGGCCGCCAAAGACGCCATGGCCCAGATTCTGATCAACTCTCGTATGTGTGCCATGGGCAAGCGCCCGATCTGTCAGGACACTGGTATCGTCACCGTTTTCCTGACCATTGGTATGGACGTCAGATTTGAAAGCGACATGTCGGTAGAAGACATGTGTAACGAAGGTGTACGCCGTGCTTACCTGAATCCGGACAACGTCCTGCGCGCTTCCGTGCTGGCGGACCCGGACGGCAAGCGGACCAACACCAAAGACAATACGCCTGCCGTGATTCACATGAAGCTGGTACCCGGTAATACCGTTGACGTGCACGTGGCAGCCAAAGGCGGTGGTTCTGAGGCCAAGTCCAAGTTTGCCATGCTGAACCCGTCTGACGATGTGGTGGAGTGGGTACTGAAGCAAATCCCGACCATGGGCGCTGGCTGGTGCCCGCCAGGCATGTTGGGAATTGGTATTGGTGGCACAGCAGAAAAAGCCATGGAAATCGCCAAGGAATCGCTGCTGGAGCCGGTCAATATCCAGGAGCTGCAAGCGCGTGGTGCCAGCAATCGTGCCGAAGAACTACGTCTGGAATTGTACGAAAAGGTCAACAAACTGGGGATTGGTGCCCAGGGGCTGGGTGGTCTGACCACGGTTCTGGATGTGAAAGTGGCAGATTATCCGACACACGCAGCCAACAAGCCGGTTGCCATTATTCCTAACTGCGCAGCAACGCGTCACACGCATTTTGAGCTGGATGGCTCCGGCCCGGCGGTACTGCCGGTACCGAAGCTGGAAGACTGGCCAGAAATCAGCTGGGAAGTGGGTGACAGCGTACGTCGTGTGGATCTGAACACAGTGACGCCAGAAGACGTAAAAGACTGGAAAACCGGCGAAACCGTACTCTTGTCCGGCAAGATGCTGACTGGCCGTGACGCGGCCCACAAACGTATGGTGGAAATGCTGGCCCGTGGTGAAGAGCTGCCAGTGGATCTGAAAGGCCGCTTTATTTATTACGTGGGTCCGGTCGACCCGGTACGTGAAGAAGTGGTTGGCCCGGCTGGCCCGACTACCGCAACCCGTATGGACAAGTTTACCCGCACCATTCTTGAAGAAACCGGACTGCTGGGCATGATTGGTAAATCCGAGCGTGGCCCTCTGGCGATTGAGGCCATCAAGGACAACGAAGCGGTGTACCTCATGGCCGTAGGTGGTGCTGCTTATCTGGTATCCCAGGCGATTCGTGCGGCCAAGGTACTGGCATTTGATGACCTGGGTATGGAAGCTATCTATGAGTTCGACGTGGTGGATATGCCGGTGACAGTTGCCGTGGATACCAAAGGTGAATCTGTTCACATGACTGGCCCGATTGAGTGGGCAGCCCGTATTGCGGCGAAAGAAGTGGATTGATCACGTTTATGTGACCGAATAACCGGCTTTGCGTGTTCGCAACGCCGGTTTTTTTGTGTTTGACATATATTGACAAAACTGACACCCGTTGTTTATTTCTTTACTCTTCTCTGGCTTCTACAGTATCGTTGATCCGATCAAGTCCTCTCGCCACTGTGTTGCTCTGAGAGGTAAATCAGATCCGGGGGCATTTGCCTGTTCCGCGTCCACTGCCACATGAGTCCATCCACTTTCGTCAGCAGGTACCTGCTAACGACCGTCACAATAATGTCTTTTTTTTGACATGAAATCTCACTTAATTTGTCATTTTTCGAAGCTAGCCTGTGCCGCACTAAACATCCATATAAAAGATGAGAGAGAGCGTTATGGAACTAAAGAAAAATGCACTGCTACAAGCATTGCTGATGGCCGTTTTGGCTACTGGCTTGTCTGCTTGCGGTTCAGATGGTGATGACGGCACTGATGGTGTTGACGGTACCAATGGTGTTGACGGTACCGACGGTGTTGACGGTACCGATGGTGTTGATGGCACCGATCTGACCGTAGCCGATCATACTACCGCAACCTACGGCACTGAGCTGACGTTTGAAGGTGTTGATGCACCTGCAACCGATGCTGACAAGCGCGCTATTTTCGCTGCTACAGCCACTGTTGGAGAAGGCACCTTTGGTGGCTCTTTTAACACTCTGGCACGCTCCGGTACCGATTATAATGGTGTGACTTTTGGACAGCTGATTAATGAATCCGGCACTGTGCTGCAAAGCACTGACGGTAGCATCAACGTCACCAACAGCAACGAACACACGTCACTGTTGCCTATCGGTGACAAGTTGTTCTCTGTTTCTCAAATGGAATCTACTCCTGGAGCCATGTTCCTGATGGAACTGAATCAGGATGACGATACTGGCGCTCTGTCTGTTAAAAGTATGAAGCAGATTGATCAGTCTGGTGTGAACGGTGGTTGGGTACATTGTGCAGCTTCTGTTACTCCATGGACCACTCACCTGGCCTCTGAAGAATATGAACCGAATGCCCGTAACCCGGATAGCGGCCAACGTAGCATGCTGTCCTACTACGAGGACGAAGCTTCCTGGAACCCGTACTTTTACGGCTGGAATATCGAAATCGAAGTCTCTGAAGATGCATCTACCGATCTGACCAAGCATTACGCCATGGGTCGTCTGGCATTTGAGCTGGCTTATGTAATGCCAGATTCCAAAACAACTTATATGACAGATGACGGCACCAACGTTGGCTTCTATATGTTTGTTGCGGATACCGCTGGTGATCTGACCGCTGGTACTTTGTACGCCGCCAAGTGGACACAGACTTCTGCTGATAATGGCGGAACGGCAGACATCAGCTGGATCGACTTGGGCCACGCATCTGATGATGATGTGAAACCTTATGTTGTTGGTACTGATACACAAGAACAGCTGACCTTCACTGACCTGTTTGACAGCGAAGATGTCACGGATGGTGCTTGCGCAACTGACGGCTTCACTTACGTGGATACTGCTAGCGGTGGTGCTGAGTGTTTGAAAGTGATCGAAGGTATGGAAACTCAGGCCTCTCGTATGGAAACCCGTCGTTATGCTGCGATAAAAGGTGCTTCCATCGAATTCAAGAAAGAAGAAGGCGTTACGTTCGATCCAACTCGTAGCAAGTTGTACGTTGGCATGTCCAGTGTTGGTAGTGGCATGAGCGATAGCAGCGGTGACATTCAGCTGGCTGAAAGCAATGATTGTGGCATCGTCTATCAGCTGGATGTAGCAGCAGATACAGACATCGGCTCTGACTACGTTGCCAACTCTATGTACTCACTGGTAGAAGGTGTTCCTGTTTCTGAGTCAGAGCAAGTGACTGGTTTCGCAGATAACAACTCTTGTCATATTGATGGCATCGCCAACCCGGACAACGTGACGTACATGTCTGGCTACGACAAGCTGATTATCGGTGAAGACACGGGTTCTGGTCACCAGAATGATGTGATCTGGTCTTATGAGTTTGATGATGAATCACTGACTCGTATCCAGACTACGCCTTACGGTGCAGAAACCACGTCTCCTTACTGGTACCCGAACATCAATGGCTGGGCTTATCTGATGTCGGTTATTCAGCATCCATATGGTGAGTCTGATCGCGATATGGACACAGGTGCTGGTGAAGACATGGCTTATACCGGTTATGTTGGTCCTTTCCCTGGCATCGCTGAGTAATAATATCAGTATGAGTTTATAAGGGCGGGGAGACCCGCCCTTTTTCCGTTTGTGAGGTTGTTGTGAGAATTTTCCATTTGTTGTTAACATCCGGTTCTATGGTTGCTGGATTACTAGCGTTTGATGTCGTTGCTGAAACCTCGTCAAATAGCAGTCTTGTAAAAAAGCAGGTGAGTGATTACCTGACCGCGGATCGCCTTGATAACAAGACTCCTTATTTACTACCTCAGTGTTATACCGACCCGGTAGATGACAGTGGATCTTATAACCCTTGTTATGCCTGTCATACCGAGAGCAAAGAACCTAATTATTTTAGTGATATTGATGTTCAGGTGGCCTATAACATGCCCGAACCCGGGGTTAATAACCCTTGGATGAATGTCTTTAAAGATCGTACCCAAGCTATTCAAAATATCAGTGATGAAGATATCCTGAGCTATGTACGAGAGGATAACTACGCCAGTCGTCATGGTGAGATTTATCTGGCAGAGAAATTGAAGAATGTCCCTGCAGAATGGGATCGCAACAAAAACGGTCAATGGGATGGCTATATCCCGGATGTCTGGTTCGATTTCGATAATCAGGGATTTGATCATGACCCTTCTGGCAACCCGACAGGCTGGCGTGTATTTGCTTACTATCCGTTTCTGGGTACCTTTATGCCAACCAACGGTTCAACGGACGACGTGTTGATTCGCTTGCCTGAAGCGTTTCGTGAACTCAAGCCGGGGGAATATGATCAGGAAACCTACATAATCAACCTGGCCATTGTGGAAAGCCTGATGAAGCAGCAGGATGTGGTTATCCCTGAAGTGGATGAAAATCGCTATGGCGTTGATCTGAATAAAGATGGAAAGCTTGGTAAAAGCCATCTAATTCGTTATGAATGGGCCCCACTTGACAAAATCTATATGAGCTATGTGGGTCAGGCCAAAAAACAGCTGGAAAATAAACAGGTGCATTTGGCGGCACGTTTATATCCAGAAGGAACAGAGTTTGTACATACCGTGCGTTATATCGATGTGGATGATCAGGGTAAAACCAGTATTGCTCCACGGATGAAAGAGCTTCGATATGGCCGTAAAGCCAGCTGGCGCACTTATTTTAATTTGCAGCGCTATGTGGAAAAAGAAGAGAAAGAACGCTACGACTTCCCGGAACGTACCAAAACGGTTATTGGTAATATGGAAGAAGGCCTGATTGTTCCTCTGGGCTGGGTGTATCAAGGATTTATTGAAGACAAGGCCGGTGACCTAAGACCACAAAGTTACGAAGAAAACTACTTCTGTGTTGGCTGCCACTCCGGTATTGGGGCGACCAATGACTCAACTTTCGCCTTTACGCGCAAACTGGATTCCGGGCATTCATTCCAGAATGGCTGGTACCATTGGATGGAAAAAGGCTTTGAAGGCGTTAAGGATCATGTCCGTGAAGACGGTCAGGGAGAGTACGCTTTTTATCTGGAGCACAATCCAACGGGGAATGAATTCCGCACCAACGACGAGGTGCTCAACAAGTTCTTCCATTCGGATGGCAGCAAAAAACCAGAAGCGTTCGAGCGTTTGAAAACCGATGTCAGCTATCTGCTGATGCCAAGTCGTGACAGGGCCCTGACGTTGAACAAGGCGTATAAGGCCATTGTCGACGAGCAAAGCTACAAGCTGGGACGGGATGCGGTAATCACTCCTATGAATGTGGTGCATAAAGAAGTGGAGCTGTACGGCCCTACTGGTATCACTGAAGTATTGAACCTCTATTGACTGAGCGTGTGTGCAGGATGGCCTAACGGTCGTTCTGCACAGCATCGTCAGCGGTTGTAATTTCATAACACGGGGTATATTCCCCGGTCATCTTCATACGTCCACTCGCGACCATATGAGCCAGCAAGGCGTTCATTTCTTCCATGATTTTCGGGTCACCCTGTAACTGATACGGGCCATGCTCCTGTACCCGTTGAATGCCAGCGGCCTTAACATTGCCGGCGACAATACCAGAAAAGGCACGGCGTAAATCCGCAGCCAATTGGTGCCCCGGTGCATCGAAGGACAGATTCAGAGCAGACATGGCCTTATGAGTGGGGTCGAACGGGTGTTGGAATTCGGCCGGGATGTGCAAGGACCAGTTAAAAAAGTAGGCATCCTTTTGTTGCTGGCGCCAGAGCTGGACACTGTGAATCCCTGTCTTCATGGCCTGGGCAACCGCCTGGGCGTCATTAATGATCAACTGGTAACGGGCCTGGGCCGGTGCCCCCAAAGTGGTACCGATAAAACGGTCAATGGCACGCAGGTAGTCACCGCTTTCTTCTGGCCCGGTGATGATAACGGGGAAGGGCAGTGTGATGTTCTTCGGGTGCGTCAGAATGCCCAGCAAATACAGTAATTCTTCTGCTGTGCCTGGCCCGCCAGGGAAAATAACAATGCCGTGCGCCATGCGCACAAAAGCTTCCAGACGTTTTTCAATATCCGGCAAAATGACCAGTTCATTAACAATGGGGTTGGGCGCTTCGGTGGCGATAATACCAGGCTCGGTAATGCCGATATAACGACCGTCGCGATTGTGCTGCTTGGCATGGCCGATGGTGGCACCCTTCATCGGGCCTTTCATGGCGCCCGGGCCACAGCCGGTACCGATGTCGAGGCCTCGCAGGCCGAGGTGATAACCAACTTCCTTGCAGTATTTGTATTCATTGCGGGGAATGGAATGTCCCCCCCAGCACACCACCAGGTTGGGCAGCCGGTCGGCGCAGAGTACATCGGCATTTCGCAGCAAGTGAAAAATCGCATTGGTGATGCCATCGCTGTCGTTCAGATCAAAGCGCTGGGGCTTGATAATGGAATCCTGCGCATAGAGGACATCGCGCAAGACCGAAAACAGTTGCTCCCGCACACCGCGGATAATGTCGTTGTCGACAAAGGCACTGGGAGGCGGGTTGACCAGTCGTAATACCAGCCCACGATCTTCCTGTTCAAAATGAATATCGAACGGCTGATAGGCCGCTTCCATATCAATATAGCTGTCACTCTGGCTGCCAGCATTCAGGACGGCGTAGCAACAACGGCGTACCAGATCGTGCTCCTGGCTGCTGACATCGCGTAGCTGCTGAATTTCGTAGCGCGATAAAACACGCAGGTGAGTTTTCGGGTGAATCAGTTCGTAGCTGCTCATAATGCGATTATTTCCTGCCGTCGGTCGTATTATTACTATACGACACCTGTGAGGAATCGGCCGTATTTGTGTTCCGTGCATGGTGTTGCCGGCGGTGTTGCAGGGGGTGTGTGGTTACGGAGCGCGGTTTTAGCGTCGGATGACGGCCGAAATCCAGCAGATTTTTTCCCGAATCAAGGTTCTTTGTCTACGCTTGTAGATACTGCTGATGATCCTTGATGATCATTTGTGTCGTCAGATCGCATTACTTTTGTTACATATAATTACAAAAGGAATGGGCATTCTCAGCGGAATCATACTTTGGAGGGATGAGTGTGGTTGCTTGGGCAGATTATATTCCTCTTACAGTTGTGACATCGCTGTGACAGAGGATGTTTCCTTGCTGGGTCACAGCACTAATAACAATAAAACGACAGGTAGTAATATGGTTAACAAGACGATTCTCAGTCTGGCCATGGCGGCAGCAACCGCAGGCTTGGTTGGCTGCAACATCAGCAGTGTGGATGGTAACAGTGACGTTGAGCAGACACCGGTGCAGGCCGGTAGCGGTGACAGTCTGGATGCCTTTGTTTCTCCGGTATTTAATCCGGCGACGTCAGAACTGCCGCTGAATATCGATTTTCTGTTCCAGACCTACCCAACCAATGATGATGGTTCGGCTGTTGATGCCACCGATGCCGATGGCACGCTGTATTATGAAGCGGGTAAAGACATTGAGCCGCTGACGGCGACGGGCAGCATCAATCCAGACTACAACCCGGTCTATGATGCCATTAACGATCTGGATGGATTCTCGGCAACGGCTCCGTTTGATATCGCTTTTGATGGTGAATTATCGACCGAGGTACCGAGCGGTTCGGTTTATCTGGTGCCACTGAACTACGACGGTGGCCCCAAACTGGGCAGCCTGGTCAGTAGTTCGCCGTATTTGTATCAGGATATCCCGGCCATTCGTGCCGAGGTGGTGAGTTATACCGATGGCAGCCTGAATAACAACGTGCTGCGTATCAGCCCCGAAGAACCGTTGCTCGAAAGTACCCGTTATCTGGTGGTTGTGCTCGACAGCCTGTTGGGTGCCAACGACAACCAGATTGATGCCTCGACGCAATACAAATATTTGTCTGACCCGGATCTGGATGCCTACGTTGATGAGCTGGCCTCTGCCAAAGTCGCGATTGAAGGCTGGCAGCAGCTGGCAGAGGGTTTTGTCGGTAGCGTATTGCAACGTAACGACGTGAATGTCGCTCTGGCCTATACCTTCACTACCGGTGGTTCAACGTCGGTGATGAACGCGATGGCCGCACCGGGCAATGCCAACAGCGCCTTGAGTAACAAGGATATTCCGGCGTTGGTGCAGCATTACCTGAATACCACCGACGATGATGCCACAACCCAAATGGCCACCGTCACCATGATGACCAGTGGCGACACCGAAGCAGCGACGGCCCTGATTCAGGGGAATGCGCTGTTATCGACCTTACCGGCCCCGGCCCCCCGCAAAACCGATTTCAGCAGCAGCGCTTCAGTACCTTCTGCGTTGCTGGCCGACGGCTTGCAGGCGACTTTCCGTAGTGGTCGTATCGAATTACCTTATTATCACAGCGCGCCGGACGGTGCTTACAGTGGCGAAGACCCAACCAGTGGTTATGCCTGTACGCCGACAAGCGATACAGATGATAGCTGTTTGTCGCAACAGCTGAGCGCCGCCAATGTAATCACCTCCCAATGGCAGTCGGATGCGGAAGTGATCAGTAATATCCAGCTGGCGCTGGGCGCTGATGCTGCTACCGCTGCGGCTTATACCGCACCGTCAGAAAACGTCACCGACCTGTTTCCATTTGCTGCTGCCCAAGGCACGGTATCGGCCCCGGTACTGGTGGTTGAACCTGTCGCCAGTTGTGAAAAACCGGCCACTGGCTGGCCGGTGGTGATTTACCAGCACGGCCTGAACTCCCAGCGACTGGATACTCTGCCACTGGCCGACCAGTTCGCCCAGAACTGCTATGCCACCGTCGCGATTGATCTGCCCTTGCACGGTGTGATGCCGACCGACACCGTCGATTTGTCTGCGCTGTTGGGGGCTGAATTTGCCGCCGTACCGGCTCTGGCGATTGTCGAAGGCAGTGAGAACAGTGACAACAGTGCTTCCAGCCTGTACGCGCTGGCACAAACCGACGGCACGACGGCATTACTGGAAAAAGTCACCGAGATAGTAACGGCGCAAACCTACAGTCAGCGCCACTTTGGCTTGACCGCAGATGGCGTGGCGCCGACAGCCGTCAGCGCCACCGATGCTTCGGCCAACAGCTCCGGCTCCTTGTATATCAACTTTGTCCGCTTCCAGACCACCCGGGATAACACCCGTCAGGCAGTGATGGACTTGCTTAACCTGAATGCCTCGATTCCCTTTATGGATATTGATGGCGACGGCAATGGGGTGTTAAACAGTGCCCCGGATTTTGATGCCAGCCATATCTATTTTGCCGGTATCTCACTGGGTGCCATTGTGGGGACGGAATACGTGGCGATTAATAACGCCAATACCCTGACGGCTAACGCAGCAGGCAACAGCGCGCTGAATCCGATTCAAGCGGCAGTGTTCGGGGTGCCCGGAGGCGGATTGGCGAAGATGCTGGAAAGCTCAGACGCTTATGGCCCGACGATTGTGGCAGGACTAACCGACCCGGATAGCTTTAATCTCACCCAGGGCGGGTCAGATTATGAATCCTTGTTGTACGTGTACCAGGCTACCGTCGATGCGTCTGATCCGGTTAACTATGCCGCGCAACTGACTGCGACCGGAACGCCTTATACGCTGATCGAAGCCGTCGGTGATCACGTGATTCCCAATGCGGTGGATGCTGCGCCGTTGGCGGGTACCGACCCACTGATCGATGTACTGGGTGCCACATTGGTGGATACCTCCTCGGATTTGTCGGCCAGCAGTCCGGTACAGATTGCCTTCCGTCTTGCCGATGAGTTGAGCAGTCATAGCTCCATGGCAGTACCGGATAGCAATGATGCATCGACAGAAACGGCGGCGACCTTTGGTGTTATCGCCAACCATATTGTGAGCCTGTTTGACGATCCTGCTGCTCCGACTCTGGTCGATGACGGCGCGGGTATTGTTGAAGCAGTGACAGAATAAGGCTGAGAAACCGAGGCGACTATGAATAATAAGAATACAGGCGGGCACGCTATGAAAAAGCTTCCATTGGCTCTGGCCATTTCGGCTCTTGCAGCCACTTCAGCCCAGGCTACCGAGTTTTCGGTGGGCGCGGTCGACATGCGTCTGGACAACACCATTAGCGCCGGGATTGCCTGGCGACTGGAAGAGCCGGGGGCAGAGCAAATCATGCCGGGTAACGGCGCGGCTACGGGCAACAGTGCATCTGGCTCATCGTATAACTATGACGACGGTACGCTGAATTATGGCAAAGGTGATGTCTACACCCGGGTGATCAAGTGGACATCCGACCTCGAAATGAGCTACGAAAACTATGGTGGCTTCTTTCGGCTGCGGGCGTTTTACGATGACGCCATCATGAATGACTCAACCGATTTCAAAGACCTCAGTGATGAAACCAAAGACGCTGCCGGTAGTGGTTACGACCTGCTGGATGCCTACGTCTGGGGGGATTTTGATTTCGGTGAAACACCGGTATCGGTGCGCCTGGGGCGTCAGGTATTAAGTTGGGGTGAGAGCACCTTTATCCAGGGTGGTATCAACAGCATTAACCCGGTGGATGCCTCGGCCTTCCGCAAACCGGGCGCTGAGCTGAAAGAAGGCTTGCTGCCCGTCAATATGCTGTATACCTCCGTCGGTTTGACGCCAGACCTGTCGGTAGAGGCTTTTTATCAGCTGCAGTGGGAAAAAACCCGTACTGACCCTTGCGGTACGCTCTTCTCAAGCTCGGACTTTGTCGCTGATGGCTGTGGCCCGGTGATCTTGTCGGGCACGTCCAGCGAGCTGGATATTCTGGCGGCACGGGATCAGGAAGTGGCCGACAACCAGCCGTTGTCTGAGCGTGTGGCGCCGGTGGCTGAACGCTTGCCAGATGGTGAACCCAAAGACTCTGGCCAGTACGGTCTGGCCTTTCGCTGGTATTCCGAAGCGCTGGGTGACACGGAATTTGGTGCTTACTACATGAATATTCACAGCCGCTTGCCGTTTATTAATGGTGTGGTGGTGAATAAATCCGACAGCAGTTATTACAACGCTGATGCCACCTATGAGAGTAACTATCCGCTCTACCAGATCGCCTACCCGGAAGACATTCAGGTCATGGGGTTAAGCTTTGCAAGGGCCACGGAAGGCGGTGCTTCCATATCCGGTGAGGTCAGCTATCGTCCGGATATGCCTCTGCAGTGGAATGCCTTCGAGCTGTTGTTGGCGGGTAACGCCGCACCTTATAGCCGTTTGTATCAACAACGACTGGCGGAAGCCGGTGGTGATCCAACGGATCTGTCGGGTGAGTTTGCCATTGGTTACGACGAGTTTGATATGTGGCAGGCCCAGGCAACCTATATCACCTTCCTGGACCGGATACTGGGTGCTGATCGGGCGGCGCTGGTGGCCGAAGTGGGGGTGAGCTTTATTCCTGATCTGCCCGATACCGATGATGCACGTTATGGCCGTTCCGGTGCCTATGGCATCGGTAACAACGATGGCGTTTACAGCGCCGCCGGAGATACCAACTTCTGTACGGCCGATACCGTTCCAGGGACGGACGAAGCCAACAGCGGCCAGAATGCCAACACCGACAACTGTACTGACGATGGTTATGTGACCCAGTTGTCCGGGGGCGTGCGCTTCCGTATGTCGTTCGACTACAACAATGCCTTGGCCGGGGTGAATATCACTCCGATTGTCTCGTTGGCGTATGACAAGGGGTATGGCCCGGAGCCGGGTGCCCAGTTTATTGATAACCGCCTGACCACAGGTTTGGGGCTACGCTTTGTATACCTGAACACCACGTCGGTTGACGTGAGCTACAGCAACTACTCTGGTGGCGATTACAACACCATGAAAGACCGCGACAATATCAGCCTGTCTGCAGCCTACTCATTTTAATTGGCAGCCAGCGGAACAAGCGAGGAATACAGCATGATCAAATCAACGATTCGCGTACTGGGCAGTGCCTTGATTCTGTCACTGCCGATGTTGGCAGTTGAAGCAGCCGTCCCGGCAGCAGAAGCGGCCAAACTGGGTAAAGAACTGACACCGGTGGGAGCCAACAAGGCCGCATCCGGCGATATTCCAGCCTGGACAGGAGGGCTGTTACAGCCTCCTGCGGGGTACACCAAAGGCGGCAAACTGGTCGATCCTTTTACCGATGAAAAGCCGCTGTTTGTGATCGACAGCAGTAATTACAAACAGTATGCCGATCACATATCGGATGGCCAGCAAGCCATGTTCGAGAAATATCCGGATAGTTATCGCATGCCGGTGTACCCGACTCACCGGACTGCGGCCTACAGCGACAGCATTTATCAGGAAACCGCCCGTAACGCCACAGCCACCAAGCTGGTGGATGGCGGTAACGGCCTGGAAAATTACGTTCAGGGGACACCATTCCCGATACCGTCCAATGGTCTGGAAGTTATCTGGAACCATATCGTCCGTTATCGTGGTGGCAGTGTTGAACGTACCATTGGTCAGGTGACACCGCAGGAAAACGGTGCCTATACACTGGTACGCTTTCAGGAAGAGTTTACCTTCAGGGACAAGCTGACCGACTATAATCCCGACAAGGATGACAACGTCCTGTTCTACTTCAAGCAGGATGTACTGTCACCGGCGCGTTTGGCGGGCAATGTGCTGCTGGTGCATGAGACTCTGGATCAGGTTAAAGAACCCCGTAAAGCGTGGATCTATAACGCCGGATCGCGCAAGGTGCGCCGTGCTCCTGCCATCGCCTACGACAGCCCCGGAACCGCGTCTGACGGCATGCGTACCTCGGACAACTTCGATTTGTACAACGGTGCGCCTGACCGTTATGAGTGGAAGCTGGTGGGTAAACAGGAAATGTACATTCCCTATAACAGCTACAAGCTGAAGTCTGGCCAGCTGAAATATGACGATATCGTTCAGCCCGGTCATATCAACCAGGATGTCACCCGTTACGAATTACACCGGGTCTGGAAGGTGGAAGCGACGCTGAAAGACGGTATGCGCCATGTCTATGCCAAGCGGGTGTTCTATATCGATGAGGATTCCTGGCAAGCGGCAGTGATTGATCATTATGACGGTCGTGGCCTGTTATGGCGGGTAGCAGAAGGACATGGCGTGATGTACTACAACGCCACTGTGCCATGGTACGGACTGGAAGTGTTGTACGACCTGACTTCTGGCCGTTATCTGGCACTGGGACTGGATAATGAGGAAGAGGGTTCGTTTGTATTTGGTGGCGAGCGCTCATCCCGGGACTATTCAACATCGGCCTTGCGTCGTTCTGGTCGCCGTTGATTGTATAGGCCAAAGGTAACCACCGCTTGCAGATGACCTCGTGGTCATCGCTGGCAATACGATCCATAACGTTTGCTTAACAGCACCGTGTGAGTACTCACACGGCGCTGTTTTTTTTGGCGGAAACCTGAACGTCAGAGATGAATCACCAAGCTGGCCAGGTATTGATTGGAAGCATCCTTGTTTACAAACTCTCCGCGTACTTGCAGTTGGCTGTTCAGCCGATAACCCACTCCGACGCCGGTCAGAATGCCGTCGTCATCGCCGACATCAATACCAACCCGACCAATCAGGGATAACTCCGGATTGATTTCCGGCAGGTCTTTTTCCACAACCGCCGCAATCCACAGGCCGCTGATGCTCTCATCGGTGTTGTCAAAGTCATCGGTCTGGCTGATACCCAGCTCCATGCTGGTGTGAATGCCTCCATCGATTGACCCCATGTCATACCCGACCAATCCCTGCAGGCCTCCAGCATCGGCACTGCTACCGCCGAACGGAGAATCAATGGTGTTATAGGAGAGACTGCCACCGAGATACAGTTTGCTGGTGTCCATGCCATCGGCTTGAACGGCCGTTGCCGCGCAGAACAGCGTGGGCAGCAGGAGAGTGGGTAGCATTAAACGAGTCATAATAATTCCTTAACACGTGTTAGATAACAATAAGTGAGCGTATCACTGCCATAACAGACCCATAACAGGCCCATAACAGGCCCGGCGCTGGTTCAGGCAAACGGTTCAGGCAAACAGTACCAACGGCTCCTGTTGCAGCGCGGCCTGCTGTTCGCGCAAGGTCAGGATGTGTTCAGACCAGAAGCGGTGGCTGTCAAACCAGGGAAAGGCGATAGGGAAGGCCGGGTCATCCCAACGCTGGCACAACCAGGCAGCGTGTTTCATTACGCGTATGGTTCGAAGGCACTCCACCAGTGAAAGTTCCGTATAAGGGAAGGGGCGGAACATCTCGTAGCCGTTACGAATCACATTGAGCTGGGACACCTGTTCATCACGGGCGCCGCTCAACAACATCCAGATATCCTGCATGGCCGGGCCTTGTAAACAATCATCGAAATCGACCATCCACAGCTGTTCATTACGTAATAACAGATTGCCGGGGTGTAAATCGCCATGTAACCGGATGGTACGGAACGACCTGGAAGACATCTGTTGCTCCAGGCTTGCTACCAGTTGCGGCCAGATGCTTTGGTAAACAGCGTGGTAGTCCAGAGGCATATGACCTGAGGCCAGTACCGTGTCGGCGGCCTGGGCCAGATCCTCAGCTCCCAAAATCAGTGGGCGATGATCAAAGTTCTTCCAGCTGCCTACCTGGTGCAAGCGCGCCAGCCAGCGACCGAGCAACTCCAGGTCGGCATTGGAGGACAGTTCCGGGGCATGACCACCACGACGTGGAAACAGCGCAAACAGAAACGGCTCGCTGTAGAACAGGCTTTCGCCGTCGATTTGAATCGGGGCAACCACCGGAATTTCTTCTTCGACCAGATCAAACATGAAAGCGTGTTCTTCCAGAATCGCCGCACGGCTCCAGCGATCGGGGCGATAGAACTTGGCGATCAGTGGTTCGCTGTCTTCGATGCCGACCTGGTATACCCGGTTTTCATAGCTATTCAGCGGGAATACCCGGGCGTCACAGAGATAGCCTACGGACTCAATGGCATCCATCACCCGCTCCGGGGTCAGGTTGGCGTAAGGATGTGTGGTAGACATAATCGGCCCTCGTCTGGATTCAACGGGCGATTATGCCTGACTCTCTGGCAAGCCACATCCATGCAATGCTAACGGCATGGTCATTCCAGGGGGTGGTGTTCGCGCCAGTGTCCAGACGCCAACAATGGCTGCCCCTTGCTGCTTCAGCAAGGTCGCTACCGCATCGGCCGTGGCACCGGTGGTGAGTACATCGTCAATCAGCAGCAGGTGCATGCCGTGCAGGGATTGCTGGCCGCTGTCGAACTGTTGCCGGGCTTGCTGCAAGCGGGAAGCGCGGTGCTGGCCTCGTTGTGGGGTACTGCCTCGACGGCGTAGCGCCTGGTGTAATATCGGTTTGTGATGACGGGAAGCCAGTTGTTCACAAATAATCCGGGCAGGGTTAAAGCCGCGCCAGAGACGCTTGCGCCAATCGGATGGCACGTACACCAGCGCATCGACCTGGGTAATCGCCGCGGGTGGATGATGGGCCATCCAGTGACCCAGGCGTAACAGCCACTCATAACGACGGCGGTCTTTGGCCTGGCGTAACCAGTGACTAACCGGTGTTTGGTAAGGTAAAAAAATGTGAGTGTAATCGAAAGCCGGTGGCGTTTGTTGGCAATGCTGGCAGCGGCGTTCGTTGTTATTGAGTAACTCACCACACTGGCTGCACGCCGGATAGGGGGTGCGCAGCACTTCTTCACAGTGGTGACACAAAAAACCACTGATGCTCTTGCTGACCGAGCTCTGGCACCATTCACAACGAAAGTCCGACAGCGGCCCGGCGGCTGATTGACGGGACAGAGACCGCTGTCTGGGTAGCTGGTTTTGCTGCTGTTTTTGTTGCTGCTGCTGTGGGTTGCCTGCCATCGTCTTCCCTGACTCTGATTGGGTATTGATTGAATACTGATTGTTGATAAAACGCAGCCACTATCCTGCTTGGAGGGTGATATCGGGTCAATGGTTGCTAATCCGTATTGTGCCTTCTCGGTGGTGGAATTTGTGTCCTATGCTGGGTTGATAGCCGTTGTTGTATTGGCGTGGGATTTTGCCTGCTACCAGTGTCGGGATGACAAGTCATTGTTGTGTGTTTTTGCTTGACAGAGCTATAAAGCAAACGTATGTTTCAAACAGTTGTTTTAAAACATCAAGTGATACACCACGGCAACACACGCGCATGACGCGGTCACCGGGCGATCAAGCAACAACGGAACAACGAAATAACAACAGCGTACTGGTTCATTGATTGATGGCCGGTACGACTACTAATAAACAGAGCGCCATCAGGCGACCCAAACCAGTCAGGCGACGAGGTATCCCTAATGCCAGAATACAAAGCCCCCCTGCGTGAAATTAAATTCGTTATGGACGAGCTGCTGGATATGCCGTCCCATTACGCCAATATTCCTGCTTACGCCGATGTGGCGACTCCGGACATGGTGGATGCCATCCTTGCTGAAGGCGCTCGTTTTTGTGAACAAGAGCTGGCACCGCTGAACCGTGTCGGTGATATCGAAGGCTGTCAGCGTCACGAAGATGGCACCGTCACCACACCGACCGGCTTTAAAGAAGCCTACGCCAAGTTTGTTGAAGGCGGTTGGCCGTCTCTGGCCCATGACGAAGAATTTGGTGGTCAGGGTTTGCCTGAATCACTAGGGATTGTGATTTCCGAGCTGGTTGGTTCATCCAACTGGTCTTGGGGGATGTACCCCGGCTTGTCTCACGGTGCCATGAACACCATTGAACAACACGGTACCGATGCCCAGAAAGCCACCTATCTGACCCGTTTGGTCTCTGGTGAGTGGACCGGCACCATGTGCCTGACTGAGCCGCATTGTGGTTCTGACCTGGGGATTCTGAAAGCCAAGGCAGAGCCAAACCCGGATGGCAGCTATGCCATTACCGGCACCAAGATCTTTATTTCTGCCGGTGATCACGATATGGCAGACAATATTATCCATATCGTGCTGGCCCGTTTGCCTGGTGCTCCGGCTGGTACCAAGGGTATTTCGCTGTTTATTGTGCCCAAGGTACTGCCGAATGAAGACGGCACGCTGGGAGATAAAAACGCCGTTGAATGTGGCTCGCTGGAACACAAAATGGGCATTCACGGCAACTCTACCTGTGTCATGAACTTTGATGGTGCCCAAGGTTGGTTGATTGGACCGGAGAACAAAGGCCTGAACTGCATGTTCACCTTTATGAACACCGCCCGTATCGGTACTGCCTTGCAAGGTTCTTCTGCGATGGAAGCGTCTTATCAAGGTGCTCTGGCGTATGCCAAAGAACGTTTGGCGATGCGTTCACTGACCGGGGCAAAAGCGCCGGAAAAAGCCGCCGATCCGATTATTGTGCACCCGGATGTCCGTCGTATGTTGTTGACGCAGAAAGCCCTCAACGAAGCGAGCCGGGCACTGGTGTATTTTGCCTCGCAGCAAAACGACATTGTCAAAAAAGCCGAGACCGAAGCCGAACGTAAAAGTGCTGAAGAGCTGCTCAGTTTCCTGACGCCGATTGCCAAGGCCTTCCTGACCGAAGCCGGTTGTGAAGCAACCAACCTGGGTATGCAGGTGTATGGTGGCCATGGGTATATTACGGAATGGGGAATGGAGCAGCTGGTGCGGGATACCCGGATTGCGACTATCTATGAAGGAACCACGGGTATTCAGGCGCTGGATTTGCTCGGCCGTAAAGTATTGATGACGCAAGGGGCGAGCCTGCGCACCTTCACCAAGATCGTGCACAAGTTCTGCAAGGCGGAGTCGGGTAATAAAGCCTTGTCCAAACTGATCAAGCCCTTGATGGAAGTGAACAAGGAGTGGGGCGACCTGACCATGAAAGTGGGGATGGGGGCGATGAAAAATCGCGATGAAGTAGGCGCCGCTGCTGTCGACTATCTGATGTACTCCGGTTATATCGTGCTGGGTTACTTCTGGGCGCGCATGGCCAAGGTAGCTCAGGACAAGCTGGCTGCAGGTACCAGTGAAGAGGCCTTCTACAAGGCCAAACTGACCACGGCAAACTTTTACTTCCGCCGCATCCTGCCCCGTACCCGGATGCATGCTGCCACCATGACAGCAGGAGCCGCCAGTCTGATGGATATGGCCGAAGAGGATTTCTCTTTCCTGTAAGCCGGTCGCGATTGCGCTGATGGATACCAGCCACTCTTCGGAGTGGCTTTTTTATGCCTGGATTATGTGTCTGGGTTGTTCGGCTGGGTTGTTCGGCTGGATTGTTCGGCTGGATTGTTCGGCTGGATTGTTCGGCTGGATTGTTCGGCTGGATTGTACGGCTGGATTGTACGGCTGGATTGTACGGCTGGATTGTACCGTGTGGATATGAAACCGGCTTGCATGGCGCTTGGCCAGTGCTGGATGTTGGGTAGCCACAAAAAAGCCGCTGGTATCAGCGGCTTTCAGAGCTATTTAACAGGGTTTTAACGACAAGGTTCAGGTTGCCTGAGCAACAATCGAGGCCGTGCGACGATTACGATTAACCCGTTTTTCATGAATCTTGCGGATTTTACGCTGGGCCTTTTCAAACGCATCCCTGACAGCAACATACATATCTTCGTGGTCAGAGTTGTCGTGATTGTCATGGGTGATCGCGACAGTTTCTCCAGGCAAGCCAACCTCCAGCGACACATGAGCCAACTTGCCTTTATAGCTGTGGTTATGTGGCATGGCGACAACCGCACGAATCCCGGTGATGTCGTCAAAGGTGGAGATAAGTTTGGTGGCTTTCTCTCGGATAGATGCTTCTATACCGTCTGAATGTTCGATGTCACGAAAACTGATTGCCAGACCTTTCATAAACGCTCCTTGGTTAAAATAAGCATGAGGCTACGCCGGGAAATCCGGCGGACAACATCGCGTTGGCGCTGTTGTCTTTACGCACGTGCCAAAGGGCAGATCCGTATTGGTATACAGACCGGTTTCTGGATCTTGCCGAGTGCGCCTGGATCGGTATATTTACCTCCCTTCAACGTAACGGTAGTCTTTAAAACCTTTATAAAACAATAAGTTGCCATTAACACTGGCGAACTGGAAAACATCTTTTGCCAGTTCTTGTTGCCGTGTCTCTGTCATTTCCTTATGTCTTCAGACTACATTAACTTGTCACAAGGTCAATCATCTGGATGTAACATTTTTATGTTTTTTTTGCGGAACTTTTTGCCTTGGATGCAACAGTGAATGGACGCGACGAATTCGCATTGGGCAGGGTTTGAATGCGTGTTAGTCTGAGCGACAGCATCGTGGGCGGAGTGTCATGCAGGTATACAAGGTAAAGGTCGTTTTTTTTGATCTGGACGACTCACTGATTAACAAAGACGCAAACAGTCTCTGGATCAAATGGCGAGTACGCCGTGAGCGCTGGGCTTTGGTCGAGGCGACGCTGGCGCTGGCTTCCTTGTATCGTGCCTATAAAAAGGGTCGGGTAACACACTGGCGCTTGTCCAACTATTACAAGACCCGTGCTCGCGGGATGGCTTTGTCTGTATATCAGCAGCGGGTGGCGCAATTTTTTGCCGAGCGCGGGCACCTGCATATTTATCCGCAAGCGGCTTCGCTGTTATTTGCCTACCAGCGCCAGGGGGTTGAACTGGTGATGATTACTGGCGCTGATGATTATGTTGCCCGTGCTTACGCCGACGCGCTGGGTATCACTCATGTGATCAGTAATCGCCTCAAGGTGGTGAATGATCGTATCGTCGGCTTGCAGCGCCCCTTGTGTTACGGCAGTGGCAAGGTTGGCCTGGCTAGGGCATTTTTGCGTGAGCGTGGCCTGAAATTCAGTGATGCCGCCTTTTATACCGACAGTCATGCAGATTTACCCTTGCTGGAAAAAGTCGCCCAGCCAGTGGTGTTGAATCCGAACGCCCGTTTACGTGATGCAGCGGCCTTGCGCAGTTGGCCTTGTCTGGACTGGCGACCACTCAAAAACTGAAATCAACCATTGTAAGGCTTGCCGGAGGTGGGCCTTCTGGTATGATCTATGCTCGATTAAATCACGACTAGGGAGCCCGTGGTGTTCTACCCTCTGGATCGTCCTCAGCAACAGGGCCAGCTACTCGCCCGTCGATGGTGATAAACGCCTGATTTCCTGCATCACACAAAAGGATGCATCCGTTATTGCGTTTACTCACACTCAGGTTCCTATTATGACTCCGCAAGAATTTGAAACTCTGGTTGCCCAGGGCTACAACCGTATCCCTGTGTCGCGCCAGGTGTTGGCCGACATTGATACCCCTCTCAGTACCTACCTCAAATTGGCCGACCGGCCTTATTCCTACCTGTTCGAATCGGTACAGGGTGGGGAGAAATGGGGGCGTTATTCAATGATCGGATTACCCGCCCGCCATGTTATCAAGGTAACGGGCCATCGGATTATCCGGCAAGAAAACGGTGACACGGTCAGCGAGCTGGAAGTGCGTGACCCGCTGCAATACATCAGCGAGTTACAGCAAAGCTACAAAGTCCCGGACTTGCCCGGCTTGCCGCGTTTTCAGGGCGGGCTGGTCGGCTACTTTGGTTACGATACCGTGCGCTATATCGAACCCCGGCTGGAAAAAGGCTGCCCCGCTGATGAGCTGAATACCCCGGATATCCTGCTGATGGTGTCCGAAGAAGTGGTGGTGTTCGACAACCTCAGTGGCACCTTGCATCTGATCGTGCTGGCCGATCCGCAACAGCCCAACGCGCTGGCGGTGGCTGAACAGCGTATCGAGCAACTGCGCGAACAGTTGCGTCAGCCCTATCAGGGGGAAATAGGCCAGCCGTTGGCGCAGCCGCGCGAGGTCGAGGAAAAAGATTTTCGTTCAATGTTTGGTGCCGATGAATTCCGTGCGGCAGTCGCTTCGATCAAGGATTACATCTTCGCTGGCGATATCATGCAGTGCGTGATATCCCAGCGGATGCAGATTCCGTTTGCCGGTGATCCGGTCAATATCTACCGCGCCCTGCGGACGCTGAACCCGTCACCCTATATGTATTGCATGCATCTGGGTGACTTTCATGTGGTCGGTTCTTCACCAGAGATTCTGGCCCGGCTGGAAGATGGTGAAGTCACGGTGCGGCCGATTGCCGGTACACGCAAGCGTGGTCACAACGCCGCTGAAGATCTGGCGCTGGAGCAGGAATTACTGGCCGATCCGAAAGAAATCGCCGAACACCTGATGTTGATCGATCTGGGGCGTAATGACGTTGGCCGGGTTGCCCAGACGGGCAAGGTAGAGCTGACCGACCGGATGGTGGTGGAGCACTACAGTCATGTGATGCATATCGTTTCCAATGTCACCGGGCAAGTGAAAGAAGGCACCACGGCCATGGATGTACTGAGAGCCGTACATCCGGCCGGTACTTTAAGTGGTGCGCCCAAAATCCGGGCAATGGAAATCATTGATGAGATGGAAAGCACCAAGCGTGGTGTGTATGGCGGTGCGGTCGGTTATCTGAGCTGGAATGGCAATATGGATACGGCGATTGCCATTCGTACCGCGGTCATCAAGGACGGCATGCTGAATATTCAGGCGGGAGCCGGGATCGTGGCCGACTCGGTGCCGGAAATGGAATGGCAGGAAACCCTGAACAAGGGTCGCGCCATGTTCCGTGCCGTTGCTCTGGCTGAAGCCGGGCTGGATCAATAACGACCTGCAGACAGGTCGCTACCTACCGAATGAATGACAGGGGCCTGATGCCGGGCGCCGTTGGAGTACAGCATGCTGGTAATGATAGATAACTACGATTCTTTTACGTACAACATTGTGCAATATTTCGCCGAGTTGGGCGCAGAAGTACGGGTGTTTCGTAACGACGAGGTGACGCTGGAGCAAATAGAGGCTCTGGCTCCTGATCACCTGGTTATTTCCCCGGGGCCTTGCACGCCGAATGAAGCCGGAATGTCGATGGCCGCTATCCGGCACTTTGCCGGCAAGGTGCCAATTTTGGGAATTTGTTTGGGCCATCAATCGATTGGGCAGGTATTTGGCGGCACCATCGTACGAGCCGGACAGGTCATGCATGGTAAATTATCGGCCATTCATCATGGCGATGTCGGTGTGTTCAAGGGCCTGACCAATCCCTATCAGGCGACCCGTTATCATTCTTTGGTGATTGATAAAAACACCTTGCCGGATTGCCTTGAAGTGACGGCCTGGACCCAGAATGACGATGGCAGCCAGGAAGAAATCATGGGGATTCGACATCGCGAGCTGGCGATTGAAGGGGTTCAGTTTCATCCTGAATCCATTCTGACTGAGCACGGCCATGACTTGCTCAACAATTTTTTGCACATGCGGCTGAACTGACCAGGAGACTGATATGGAAATGCGTGCTGCCCTCGCTCGGGTTGTCGAACGTAATGACCTGACGACGGACGAGATGACCGACGTTATGGGACAGATAATGGCCGGACAGTGTGACGATGCCCAGGTCGGTGCGTTTCTGGTTGCCTTGAGAATGAAAGGCGAAAGCATCGATGAAATCGTCGGAGCCGTCCGGGTTATGCGAGAGCTGGCCCATGGCGTCACCATTCATCCGTTACACGCGGTGGATATTGTGGGGACCGGTGGTGATGGATCGAACCTGTTTAATGTCTCGACGGCTTCATCCTTTGTGGTAGCGGCGGCCGGCGGCAAAGTGGCCAAGCACGGTAATCGCGGAGTGTCATCAAAATCCGGCAGCGCCGATTTACTGGAAGCTGCAGGGGTCAAGCTGACGCTGGATGCCACTCAGGTGGCCCGTTGCATAGAGGAGCTGGGCGTGGGCTTTATGTTTGCGCCTCAACATCACAGTGCCATGAAACATGCGATTGGTGTACGCAAGTCGCTGGGCATGAGGACAATTTTTAATATTCTCGGGCCAATGACCAATCCGGCCAGTGTCCCGAACCAGTTGATCGGTGTGTACAGCAAAGAGCTGGTACGGCCGCTGGCAGAAGTGATGCAGCGGTTGGGCGCGGGCCATGTCATGGTGGTACATTCAGACGATGGGTTGGATGAGATCAGTCTGGCGGCTCCAACCTTTGCGTGTGAGCTGTATATGGGTGAGTTGCGGGAACGTATCATTCGTCCGGAAGAGCTTGAGATTGAACCTCGCAGCCTGAGTGGTCTGACGGTCAATGGCGCCGAGGAAAGCCTGGCACTGATTCAGGATGCACTGGGCAAGCGTAAAACCGAAGCCGGTCAAAAAGCCGCCGATATGCTGGCGCTGAATGCCGGTGCTGCGATTTATGTTGCCGGTCTGGCGTTGAACCTGAAAGATGGTGTCAGCATGGCGCAAGACGCGATTTATTCGGGTCTGGCACTGGAAAAAATGAAAGAGCTGGTCAGCTTTTCAGTCTGTCTGGCCGAAGATGGTGCGGCCTGACGGCGGCGAAACCAAAGGCGAATAACGCAGTGAATAACGAAACACCAACCGTACTCCGAAAAATTCTCGCTACCAAGGTGGTGGAAGTCAGACAACGGCAGCGTGAGCTGCCGGTCGTCGAGCTGAAAGCGCAGGCACAGGACCAGGACCCGGAACAGTTGCGAGGCTTCTGTCAGGCCATGCGTACCCGTATTGATGCGGGTGATCCCGCGGTGATTGCTGAAATCAAAAAGGCATCACCCTCCAAGGGCGTGATACGAGAAGATTTTGTGCCGGGTGCGATTGCCGAATCCTACGAGCAAGGCGGTGCAGCGTGTTTGTCGGTGCTGACAGATCATGAGTATTTCCAGGGCCATGAAGATTTTTTGCAGCAGGCGCGTCAAGCCTGCTCGCTGCCGGTGATCCGCAAGGATTTCCTGGTCGACCCCTATCAGATTTATGAAGCCCGCATGCTGAATGCCGATTGTGTTCTGCTGATCGTCTCGGCGCTGTCGAGAATGCAGCTACAGGATCTGGAAGGCCTGGCTCATGAACTGGGAATGGATGTACTGGTAGAAGTGCATGACCACGATGAGCTGGAATCAGCCTTGACGTTGACCACGCCGTTGCTGGGAATCAATAACCGCAACCTGCATACGTTTGAAGTAACGCTGGAAACCACTTATGGATTATTGGCGTCGATACCCGATAACCGCTTGCTGGTGACGGAAAGCGGGATTCTGCAGCGTGCCGATGTGGATGCCATGCGTCAGCGTAACGTGCACGGTTTTCTGGTTGGCGAAGCCTTTATGCGGGCACAAGATCCGGGTGAGGCATTGAGTCAGCTGTTTTTCTGACCATCACTGGTTATCCTGATACGCGTTACAAACAAAAAAGCATTGCCACAGGCAATGCTTTTTTTGGTCGCAGCTTTGGCTGGCGTAGCGCACAGCCTGCTCAATGATTGTATGTACAGCTAGCGGGTGCCGTAGACCACCATGGTTTTGCCTTTGACTGATACCAGGCCACCATCTTCAAGGTCTTTTAATACACGACCAACCATCTCACGGGAACAGCCAACGATGCGGCCAATTTCCTGACGGGTAATCTTGATTTGCATACCATCGGGGTGCGTCATGGCATCTGGCTCCTTGCTGAGTTCCAACAGGGTGCGGGCCACTCGACCGGTTACATCCATAAACACCAGATCACCTGCTTTGCGGGTGGTATGGCCAAGGCGATGTGCCATTTGACGGAACAGGCGGAACAGTAATGACGGGTTCAGTTTGACCAGTTCTTCAAATTTGCTGTAGCTGATTTCGGCCACTTCGCATTCGGTTTTGGATTTTACCCAAGCGGTGCGGGTTTTGTGTTCTTCATCAAACAGGCCCATTTCACCAAAAAAGTCACCCGGATTCAGGTAGGCCATGATCATATCGCGGCCATCTTCGTCTTCAATGATGACGCTGACGGAACCTTTAACCAGATAGTACAAGGTATGACTTTCTTCTCCAGCATAAATCAGAGTGCTGCGCGCCGGATAACGGCGTCGGTGACATTGAGACAAAAAGTCTTCCAGGTAGGGATCCTTTTGGGGCAGTCTTACCAGGCTCATAGTTGGGCTTCCAATCCGGTACTGATGCAATTATTGCTCATGAACAGAATAAGTTAAACAGTATGTCAGTTTGTGACGCGGTGCGTTAGTGCTTTTACCATTACAGAGCGTATGGTTTTCAGTTCCGTGAACCAGATCATTAATATTGGTCATATAGGGTAAATATCGCGTAAGCCGTTGATTTATATGTTAGATCGATTTTTTCAAAAGGCAGAGGATACTACTTTTTGCCGGACTGCTGACGTCTGCAGGAGCAGTTAAATTGTATCTTATTGTTAAAATGACAAAATACGGCAGTAGGGTGACACGTCTGACTGAGACAATTTAACCGGGCGTGCTGGTTATGATACGCTCCGCGCCTTCCTCCAATAACTGTGCTGGTTGATAAGATGAAAGCAGAAATCAAGTGGGTAGATGGGGCCATGTTCCTGGGTGAATCTGGCAGTGGTCACACAGTTGTCATGGATGGACCAGAAGATCACGGCGGCAGAAACATGGGCGTCCGGCCAATGGAAATGCTGCTGCTGGGGCTGGGCGGTTGTACCAGTTTTGATGTCATGAGTATCTTGACCAAGCAGCGCCAGCAAGTGACCGATTGTGTGGCCGCCATTGAAGCGCAGCGGGCCGATACGGTGCCGTCGGTTTTTACGCGCATACACGTACACTTCAAGGTATCTGGCAAGAACCTGAAGGCGGGCAGTGTCGAGCGGGCTGTGGCTTTGTCGGCAGAAAAATATTGTTCAGCATCGATTATGCTCGAACAGGCTGGGGTTGAAATTACTCACAGTCATGAAGTGATTGAAGCCTGATATCAGGTATTCAGACCGAAGGTTAACCTACTTAACATCCACACCACCGCATCAGGCGGGGTTGATGAGGATACGCTATTGAACGACAAGTTGCGCCTGCACGGCTTCAACAACCTGACCAAGTCCTTGAGTTTTAATATCTACGATATTTGTTATACCCAGACCGAGAAAGAGCGCCAGGAGTATATTGAATACATTGATGAGCTTTATAACGCCGATCGTCTGACCCAGATTCTGGGCGATGTGGTGGATATTATTGGTGCCAATATTCTGAACGTGGCTCGTCAGGATTATGAACCCCAGGGTGCAAGTGTAACCATTCTGATTGCTGAGCATGAAGTGCCGCCCAGCGATGACCTGATGGAAGAGAAGCCGGGGCCGCTGAGAGATTCTGTGGTGGCACACCTCGATAAAAGCCATGTGACCGTGCATACCTACCCGGAAAGCCATCCGGATGGCGGGATCAGTACTTTCCGGGCGGATATTGATGTATCGACCTGTGGGCTGATTTCACCCCTGAAGGCTTTGAACTATCTGATTCATGCGCTGGACTCCGATATTGTGACGGTGGATTATCGGGTGCGCGGTTTTACCCGCGATGTTGATGGCAACAAGCATTATATTGATCATGATATCAACTCGATCCAGAACTACCTGACCGAAGATACCCGTAACGCCTATCAGACCATCGATGTGAATGTGTATCAGGAAAATACCTTCCATACCAAGATGCTGCTGAAGGATTTTGAACTGGATAACTATCTGTTTGGTGAAGCTGCGCTCAGCCTGAGTGACGCTGAACGGGATGTGATCGAGAACAAGGTGCGCAAGGAAATGCTGGAGATTTTCTACTCCCGTAATATGCCAGACTAAATACCGCAGTTCTGCAGTACTCCGGGAGCGGCTGTGATCAGCGCGCTGCCCGGTATCAGCCAGCGGCTGTTTCGGCTGACCCGTTCTGGTGTCAGTCTCTTGATCTTTTGGGGTGATTCAGCTTTCTTTGCGTAGCTGTAATTGCCAGCGCCATTCGTTGTCGTTTTCCATGTGGAAGGCAGGGGAGTCACTGTCATAGTCGCCGGCCTGGCGCTGATTGATGGAAACACCAATCCGCCAGCCTCCTTTCCATGAATAATCCAGATAGCCGCCAGCATTGTGGGTCGATGTATTGTGGACGGTGATATCACTGCTGTCGCCAATCGCCAGATGCGTCGACGGGCCCTGATAACACCAGTAGGCACCGATACGGGCATGGCGCAGGTACCAGTACTCGACACTGGCTTTGACCACTGAATCCGGGGTCTGGTCCAGTCGTCGCCGTTGTTCAATCACCTCGCTACCGCGAATGTCGGAGTCATACAGATTGACTCCCAGCTCGATGATCAGCGGATTGTCTCCCCGTTGTAACGGCTTGCGCATGGTCAGGCTGACGCCACGTAATACCGCCGGGACGGCGCTGTTGACCGGAGTGACCTGAAATTGCCCGGAGGTGGTGGCACTGTAAAGATAATGAATCGGCTGATAGATGCTGCGCTGAAACAATGACAGCACCACACCTTCTTCTTCGGCCCGGACGCCGGTCTGGAACTGGCGTTGGTAGCGGATCACATAAGACGTCATTTGTTCGTCGACCAGGTCGGCATTGCCGATCCATACCAGCTCTTCGTCGTCCAGATTATGGGGTACGCGGTCGCTGGCACGGGCCGGGCGGATACTTTGACCAAGGCTGATTTGCAGCTGTTGGTGATAGTCGAGGCGGCGGCTTAGAATTGCACTGGGTAACCAGTAACTGGCGGTGGCGATTTCAGATTGCTGGTCCAGATTCTGGCTCCCGGCGTTATCCTGGCTGAGTTCATAAGACTCGAGGCGTAACCCCAGGGTCAGCCGAGTGCCGGGAGTGACCTGCCAGGCATCCTGCACAAATGCAGAAGCCCGATTCTCCTTGAACTTGAGCCGTTGCTGGCCGGTGCCAGAATAAAAAGTGTTTTGTTTGCGTTGCTGATAGCCAAGGCCCAGGGACCAGCGATGTTCGTCGCGAGTTTCTGCCAGTGTCCAGTGGAGTCGATAACGGCTGGCATTCTCGTCGTTATTGGTGGTGTCGCGCTGCTGCTGTTGCTTGAACTGTTCGCCCGCCAATGACACTTGGCTGATGAGGCTATCACTGCGATGACTGGCATTCAGGCGCAGGTGCTGGTTTGTCCGGTTATGCTGGTAAGACGTATCACTCAGACCCGGGTGAGTGGCATCGTAACGCAGGGTGAACGGCAGTGGCTCGTGTTGGCGGTCATAGTCGCTGTTCATCAGAATCAGTTCACTGCTCAGGCGAGTGGCGGTGGACCAGGTCATTTGGTGGGACAGCCGGAAGGTGTCATCCTGTTGCTGACGCCGTTGTGACCAATCCTGATTCAGGTCAGCAGTGGTGAACGAGCCCTGGCTGTGGCTGACCTGACGGATGCGGGAGAGCCCGACGCGCAGGTTCGGGGATGGTGAGGCATCTGCCAGTAGCTGATAACCCTGGTAAGGGCCGCTGATACCAGCCAGATAAGTATCGGGGCTGAACTGGTCTTTGAGAATAAGATTGATGGCCCCGGCGGCACCGCCTCCCCAGTCCTGATCTGCCTGGCTGTTTTCACTGATGTCGATACGCTTGATCATGGCTGCGGGAATACGTTCCAGCGCCACTCGTTGAGCATTACTGTCGCCCAGTAATGGCTGGCCATTGATCAACAGGCTTTGATAGCTGCCGCTCATGCCGTAGAGAAGTACGTCATCTTCCAGATTAAGGTTCTTGCCCAAACCGGCTGTCGGGAGTTGACCGAGCAGGTCGAGGGCGGTCAGAGGCAGGAAGCGATTATAATTTTCCGGGTCGTAGGACAGTGTGGCGTCATTGGCCTGGGCTGTCGTTGCTGCTCCGAATAGCAGCACCATCAACAGCTGAATAACCCCAGACCCAGGGAGATACTGATGCTGCTTGATCTTGGCCACTGGTGCGGTGCGGAACATGAAACATCTCCCTGGCATCTGGCTCTGGTCTGACATTAATGGCTGATGCGCAGTATCTTGAAGCCATTGGCGGTAGCGACTTCCTCGACCTGGCTGAAGCAGCGCGCGGCCCACTCTTCGTAAGGCAAATGACGATTGGCCACAATCCATAGTTTGCCTCCTGCCCGTAATTGCTTGCGCGCATTGGCAAACAGCTGTTCGGCAAACTGATAATCGGTTTCCTTGCCGGCGTGGAACGGTGGGTTGCTGATGATGGTATCGAAGTAGCCATTGACCTGGCCCAGTCCGTCACTGGCCACAATATCTGCTTTTACGCCCATACGGGCTGCGTTCAGGGCACTGCTGCGCAAGGCGAAGGCATCGGTGTCTGCCAGCGTAAGATTGATGTCGGTGCTGCGTAATGCCTGACTGATTCCGAGCAGGCCAGAGCCGCACCCCAGATCCAATACGTTGCCATGCAGTGGCTTGAGCTGGGCCAGCAGTAATTCGCTGCCCTTGTCGAGGGAACCCTGGCTGAACACTCCGGGCAAGGAGAGGTAATCCCGGCCGTCATAATGGGTAGCCTTGGCGAGAGCGAGCCAGTTGAAAGACGTTTGTTGGGGCCGTAACAACGCTGACCACAAGCTGCAGCGGCGGGCGCTATCGTGTTTCATGGTATCGGCCAGATGCTTGATCGCATTGTTGATGCTTTTGCCGCCGCTGTCGTTGGAGCCAACCAGCCAGACTTCTGGCAGATGTCGGTGAGCCGGAATCCGGGTCAGCATCTGTACCAGGGCGATGGCCAGCTGTTTGGCTTTGGGCCAGACGATAATGACGCGTTCGGTATTGTCTGGCAGTTCAACTTCGGGGATGGCGAAGGTGACCTTGTCTTCTCCGAGGGCGGCCAGCATGACCTGATAGCAGCGCCAGTCCCAGGTTTGCACACGGCATCCGGCGCTGCGTACCATGGCTAGCCAGGCCGGGTCGGTCTCACTTTCACTGGTCAGAATCAGTGTGTTGGCAGTCAGTAAATCCGGGTGGCGGGTCAATAATTGATAGGGGGCCTGGTTCATGCCGTCATTCCTTGCACTATGTCTCGTACGTTTAATGCTGCTATTTGGTAATCGTCACCAAGCGGGACCAGCCCTTGTTGGCGTAGCGGACCATCAAATTCACTGGCCTGCCCGGTGACAAACAGCGGGCAGCCGGTTTCTGCGGCAATGGTGTGTAATTGCTGGATACGTTCTGTCGAAGGAATTACTTCTATTTGTAGAACTGCGACGGGCCAGTGTCGGCACTCGTTCAGTAACAGAATAATCTGATCCAGCGCCATCAGGCCGGACAGACGGGTGGCTCCAAGGCCCAGCTGGCGGATCAATAACCCCAGCAACAGCAAGTTGATTTCGCTGTCTCTGGTGCAGTTGGCCAGCAGGATTCGAGGTTGTGTGGTGACGGCCGTGGTGTCGCTCTCTGACAGTCGCCAGGCCAGTCGAGCCTGTAGAAAAGAACTGAAAAAACACAGTCTGGCGTCGCCCAAAGGCTGGGATTTGCTCTCTTTAAGTTGACGATAAAAGGGTACAAACAGAAATCTCAAAGCCAGTTCAACCGGAAAAAACTGGCTGACTTCATCAAAGGTGGAGGCCAGCAAGCGGTCGTCAAAATGTTGGGTTGCTTGTTGCAGCAGCTCCCGATAATGCTGCCATTGAGAGGGTTTGGTCGCCGTCAGGGGGCTATCGTTATTGGAGTCGCCATTGGCCAGCATGGCCTGTGCCTGGGAGATGGGGATACCGCGATTCAATAAGGTGGTTACTTGCTTGATCAGTTGTATGTCTTGCTCGGTGTAGAGGCGATGGCCCTTGGCGGTTCGTTTCGGTTCAATCAGCCCGTAACGCCGTTCCCAGGCGCGCAAGGTGATGGCATTCACGCCTGTTTCCGCAGACACTATCCGGATTGGATAATACGCAGCATGGGAGTCAGAACCATTGCCTGTCATGTTAGGAGCTCTTGCGTTATCTGGTAACAATCAGGCTGTCACCTCGGGTGGACGGTTACCGGGCCAGTGGAGAAAATCCGCACACTTGCCAATGGTATACAAAGGTGTACAGATTCTATTCTTACATTGCTACAAAGTAAAAGTCGCCTTCCAAGTCTGTCAATTACTTGACCAGGACAGAGGGGCTGCTTAACTTGCCGGAATGATAACTTGGAGAGTGGGTATGTTTGCTGATGCGTCAGATCCTCAAGGGCCGATCAGCCTTGAGCTGTTGAAAAAAGCGATTGATGTCTCCAACGATGGCATTGTGATTGCCGAGCAGGAAGGTGACGATAATATTCTGGTGTACGTCAACAGGGCGTTTGAGCGTATGACGGGCTATCAGGCGGATGAAATCCTTTATCAGGACTGCCGTTTTTTGCAGTTGGGCGACAAAGACCAGCCTGCTCTGGAGGAAATTCGCCAGGCGATGGCGGCAGGGCGTTCTGCCCGTGTGGTGCTAAGGAATTATCGCAAGGATGGTTCGCTGTTCTGGAATGAACTGAGTTTGTCGCCGGTATTCAGTGACGAAGAACAACTGATGTATTACATCGGTGTGCAGAAGGACGTAACCTCGACGATAGACGCTTTGCAGCGAGCCGAAAAAGCGGAAGCGGAGCTGGCCGAATTACGCCAGAAGCCGGCTTGAATCATCACCCAGCGACATAAAAAAAGCAGAGACGCGATAGCGCTCTGCTTTTTGGGGAACATTAAAGCGCTGCTTTTGGACGCCGATTATTTGGCGTTGTTGTAGGCTTCGGCAGATTCCATGATCAGGCGACGTGCTTCATCGGCATTACCCCAGTCACGCACCTTGACCCATTTGCCAGCTTCCAGATCCTTGTAATTTTCAAAGAAATGGGCGATTTGGTTGCGCAGCAGTTCAGGAACGTCATTTACGTCCTGTACGTCATCATAAATTTTGCTGAGTTTTGTGTGAGGCACGGCCAGCAACTTGACGTCTTCGCCACCTTCGTCTTCCATGTTAAGTACAGCAACCGGACGCGCGCGAATAACGGAACCAGGTTGTACCGGATACGGTGTGATGACCAGCACGTCCAGAGGATCGCCGTCACCCGCCAGTGTATTTGAAATGTAACCATAGTTGGCTGGGTAGAACATCGGTGTGGCCATGAAACGATCGACCATCAGACAATCCATGTCCTTGTCGATTTCGTATTTGATCGGGGCGTGGTTGGCTGGAATTTCAATAACGACATAAACATCGTTTGGCAGGTCTTTACCTGCGGAAATGGCGTTGTAGCTCATTTTATTTTCCTGGGATTGTTGAGTTATTTGAGCGGATTATAGCCAAGCAGCTCTTGTTCTGTCAGGTCTACATCAGTATAAAACGGCAGGCATCGACCAAAGATGCAGGCACGATGGTTTGATAGCTTGAACAACGAGAAAAAGAAATACAACTTATGGCGGTATTAGTCTGGACCCTGATGGTTATCTCCTTGTTCTGTATCGCAGACAAGGCGATGGCCAATAATCTTGAAGAAGAGCTGATTCCGGGCTTGGCGGAATCATATCGTCTGGATGATGAGGATCTTCCGGTTGTTCTGACTGCGACCCGATTGCGCCAACCCCGTGCCGAAGTGCCTGCCAGTGTAACGGTGATCGATGCTGAGCAGATTGAGGCCTGGAACGTCACCACCTTGCCGGAATTGATGCGTTTTGTTCCCGGCATGTTTATTGGTCATGGGGATGACGAAAATAATGCCTCCCTTGCCTATCATTCTTCCAGCCCCAGTGTGATGCGGCGCTTGCAGGTGCTGGTGGACGGCCGTTCGGTCTTCCGGGCGGGTATTGCATCGGTGGTTTGGGATGATATTCCCATTGCGCTGGAAGATATCCAGCGTATCGAAGTCACCCGAGGTCCGAGTTCGGCGACCTATGGATCGAACTCATTTCAGGGAGTGATCAATATTATCAGCAAACATCCTGGGGATACGCTGGGTGTGCGCCTGCGTTACCGGAATGGTAATCAGGGTGAAGACGACAGTTTTGCCAGTTATTCCTGGCAGCAGGGGCGCAGTGCCAACCGCCTGACCGTACAGATCAATGCATCCGATGGCTTTGACGGGGCGGGCGCTGAAAACGGTGCAGATGAGTTACGAGACAGCAAGCGCCACGGCTTTATCAATTTTGATCAGCAGCGGAACTTCGATGGCGCTTGGCAGTTGCATACCCAGGCTGCTTACAAGAGTGGTCATACCGATATTCGCAAAAGTGATTACGATCAGGTCGCCCCGGATCAGGACACACGTCAGGGCATGCTGATGGCAAAATTGTCGCGGGATTTTAATGCCAACCACTCCGCCTCATTACGAGCCTACTGGCAGCATGACCGGCGCACGCAGGAAACCTTTGTGCGGGTGCCGACTGCCTTGCTGGACCCGGCTCTCTATGATCTTTATCGTGATAATCCGCAACTGGCCTCGCAGGGGGTGAGTGTTCCGGTGGTCAGTGCGGTTGCATCCGGGGCGTCGGCAGAGCAGCTGGAAGCGTTGGCGGCATCAGCGGGTTATGCGCTGGATGTCAGTGAGTCTGACCTGGCCTATTTACAGGAGATAGTGGCTAACACGGGTGGCGACCTCTCCAATCTGTCACAGCAGGTAAACGGTTATACCGACTCCAATATAACCGACGAGCGGTTTGATATTGAATTTCAGGATACCCGTCGCTGGAACCGGTCACTGCGTACCGTCCTGGGTGTCAGTATGCGCCGCGACCAAGTAACTTCCGAGACCTACTTCGGCGGCAAGGTAAATAACGATACCTACCGGTTTTTCGGTAATCTGGAGTGGCGTCAATCCGATCGCCTGATTGTGAATATGGGGGGGACCTACGAGCGTGAAGACGCCAACAAGGACGCCTTTTCTCCTCGAGTGGGCCTGAACCTGTTGTTGGCGCCACAACAAGGAATTCGCCTGATTCATTCCGAGGCGGTGCGCTCACCCGATTTGCTGGAGCAAAATCCCAACTATAATGTAATCATCAGTGGCCTGGATGATAATTATCTGGGCATTTCGGAAGGGACGTTTTTTATACATCAATGGCCGGAGTCCCGGGATCTCGATCATGAACGAATTATCAGTACGGAACTTGGCTACTATGGCCGTTTTTCAGGCCCTGATATTGAGGTCGATCTGAAGTTGTTCCAGGAGCATATGACACATTTGATTGCGGACTCCATCCAGCTGCGGAGCCTGGCTATCGGCTCGGATAGCCAGATTGATATCGACGGTGCTGAGCTGCAGGTTAACTGGCGCATCCGGCCAACCGACTGGATCTGGTTGTCGTCGGCCTATATTAATGTTGAACTCAAGGGCGAAGAAGGCGAGCGGCGTCAGCAGCGTGTGGATACCAGACTCAGCGCCCAGGACAGTGTGGTGGCCAGCTGGCATCATAAAGCGCATAACTGGAGTCTGACGGCTTCTCATTTCTGGTACGACGCCTACAACAGCAAGTACAGCCGTCACGGAAACCGTTATCGGCGTTACGAGATCAGTATGAAGGTATTTGACCGGGTTGGTCGCTTTAACCCCTGGCTGGGTTTCCACTTGCAGCATTTGGTGGATGACGGCAGTCTGGTGTACGTGAATCAGCAGTACTCGACCACTAATCTGTACAATGTACAGGTTGGTCTTAATTTCTGACAAGGAGTGGATGCTTGCATGGATGCATGGTCTTTCAGGCAATGGCTTAGATTATTGGCTCTCCCCTTGTTGATCGGGCTGAGTGGTACTGCCAATGCATTGGAATTACTGTTTATTACTCACAAGATTGTTGGGTTGGTCAGTGAGTTGGCAGAAAAAACGGCGACCGGTTCGGACGCCCGTTCGACAGTGTTGTTGTTAACGGACCCGGCTATCAATACCGCGGTTGCCAGCGCTGATGTGGTCGTGCTGGTTGGCCCTGTGGCGATACAGCAGGTGGCATCGCTGCCGTTGCCAGACGATATGCCGGTGGTGGCGGCACTGATCACACGTGAAGACAGCATCAATGCCAATTATCTCTCCAGTGCGCTGTATCTGGAACCACCGCTGATGCGTCAGGTAGCGCTCGCACACGAGATTATGGGCCGCAAAGTACCGCTTGGATTACTGGCAAGCAGTCCTGAACGGTTACAGACCTTGTGCTGTTCTCCTCAAGCTCTCCGCGAGCACGGTGTCAGTGCGTATTTTATCAATGACTATCCCAGCATGAATCGCGCCCTGGTCGACCTGTTACAAGATAATCAGGCGCTGGTGGGTATCTATGACCCGGAATTGTTCAGTGCGGCCAATATCAAGAATATCCTTATTACCGCCTACCGCCAGAACCGGCCACTGATTGGGCCATCCAGTGCTTATATTCGTGCCGGAGCATTGGCGACCACTTATAGTGATATTGATGACATCGTGCGCCGTCTGGTGGAGATTATTCAGCAAGGGTTGCGCTCCGGCCACTGGCCTGAGCCGGGTTATAACCCGTATTTCAATGTACGCTACAACGGGCAAGTCGCTCGCTCGCTGAACCTGGTGCTGCCGGATGAACAAGAGATGGTCAGCCGTCTCCGAGACCGGGAACAACCATGATTTCGGTTCGACGCTGGTCGATCCGTCTCAGAATCCTGCTGGTGGCAACCATTCCTGTGGTGCTGGCAGCAATGCTGATTACCAGCTATCACATGGTGCAACGCTGGAAAGAAGTGCAGCGTGAAACCGATAGCCTGTCGAGTATTGCGCTGGATCATTTGGCCGTTGGTGCCGAGTATCCGATTTTTTCGGGTAACTATCAGTTACTGGACCCTGTGGTCGCCGCGGTACTCAAACAGCCATTTATCGTCGTGGTCGAGATACTGGATGTGAATGGCCAGACGCTCTATTTTCAGCAGTCCGAGCGTTATGGCGACATTCCGGCGGATGATATCCGTATTCTGGTTCGGGATATTGTGCCTGAGATGCCCGCTCTGGATGGCTTCGCTGAACTGGATGCCCGGAGAGCAGTGAATCCTGCGCGGATTGGTCAGGTGCGTATGCAGGTGGCCAATACGATCATGAGCCAGCGCCAGCGGGCCATTATGTACCAGTCGCTGTTTACCGGACTGGGCTTTATCCTGATTTCGATACTGGTGGCGGGGGGGATCTCGACAACGATTATCCCGCCGTTGGAGCGGTTGGTTTCTTTTATTGGTCATTTGGCCCGAGGGGAGGTCAAACAACGTCTGGTGGTCGATAGTGGCGCCGAGATCGGTAATCTGCAAAAGAGTGTCAACCAGTTGGCGGCGTCACTGCAACAGGCTCAACAGGCGCATCGTCGCTATACCGCACAGCTGCGCCAGGAACAACACAAAAGCCAGCAAGCCAGTCAGGCCAAAAATGAATTTCTGGCGATGATGAGCCATGAATTACGCACGCCACTGAATGGTGCTGTGGGAATGTTGCAGCTGATTGACCGGAACAACAGCCCGGATGAGTTTGCCGAGTACAAGTCGACGGCCGAGCAGTCACTGACCAATCTGACGCAGCTGTTGGAAGATGTTCTGGTGGTGGTGGATACAGATAAAAACAATTTGCCAGTGGCATTTGCCGAGCATTCCCTGCCTGCAACACTGGATGCCCTGACGCACGAGTTCAGCCTGCAGGCGCTGGAAAAGCGTTTGTCGTTTGTCGTCGAATATGACGACGAGCTGTTACAAAACAAGGTTCAGATAGACCCTTCGTTAGTACGGCAAATCGTGCGACATCTTGTTGATAATGCCATCAAGTTTACCGAGCAAGGGTATGTGGTGGCGCTCCTCTCGATACATCATCAAGCGCTGAAACACTGGTTATGTATTCAGGTGCATGACACTGGTATTGGTATTCCGCCTGACCAGCGTCAGCAGGTGATGGAGGCCTTTTCCCAGATTAACTCATCGTTCAGTCGCCAGCACAGTGGTGCTGGCCTGGGGCTGACGATTTCCCAACATATCTGTCAGATACTGGGTGGCAGTATCCAGATTCAGGATAACGATGGAGGCGGCACCAGGGTGATGGTCAATCTGCCCGTCAAGCCGGTGGCTTCTGCTGAGCCTGAGGATGCTGGCCCGATCAGTACTGCACTCAGCGTTCTGATTGTTGAAGATAATGACATCAACTATCGGGTGGCTAAAAAGATGATTATCAAGGCTTTCCCGGAGACGGAAGTCGTGGTGGCAGAAGACGGGGAAAAATGTCTGCAGCGTGTGGAAGAACAGGATTTTGACCTGATTCTGATGGATTGCCAGATGCCGGTTCTGGATGGTTTTGAGACCACTCGTTGTTTACGGGCCAGGGGAGTGACAACACCGATTGTTGCCTGTACGGCAAATGGCTCGGAAGTGGTATTCCGCCGCTGTATTCGTGTTGGAATGAACGACTATCTGAGCAAGCCGGTTTCATTGGCTGCGATGAAAGCTATCCTGATGAAATGGGGACAACAGCAAACCGACGCAGAGGCCAACACAATCGATGGTTGACCTCTGGTATGACGCAGATCCGGGCAGTGTTACTGGTGATACTGCTCGACGATCGTGACTTCAGCGGCAGAACCCATAACCACCGGGACGCGTTGATGAATACCCTCGGGTTGAATCGACATAATGGCGTCACTGGCAGTGCTGCAGCGGCCACCAGCCTGTTCCATCAGCATGCTCATGGGGTTGGCTTCGTACATCAGACGGAGCTTGCCAGGCTTGCCAGGATCGCGGTTATCAAACGGGTACATGAAAATACCACCGCGGGTCAGGATACGGTGAATCTCCGCCACCATGGCCGCCACCCAACGCATGTTGTAACGCTTGCCCAGTGGGCCGGTTTCACCTTTCAGCAGGTCATCAACATATTGCTGCATGGCCGGATCCCAAAAACGCTGGTTCGACATATTGATGGCGAATTCGGCGGTTTCTTCCGGTACCTGGATGTTTTCTTTCATCAGCAGGAACTCTCCCATACGGGTGTCCAGTGTGAATGAATACACGCCATGACCAATCGTCAGCATCATGATGGTGGATGGCCCATACAGTACGTAGCCAGCCGCTACTTGCTGATTGCCGGGTTGCAGATAGGCTGCCTCATCTCCGCCGAGCGTGCCTTCCGGCGCTTTCAGGATAGAGAAGATGGTTCCAACGGTGACATTGATGTCGATGTTGGAGGAGCCATCCAGTGGATCAAACAGCACCAGATAGGAACCGTCGTCGTTGCAGGCAACGGGGTCTGGTTCTTCTTCGCTGGCGATACCTCGAACAGCGGGCACCTCGGCCAGTGAGTCCTTCAGCAGATCGTTGGCAATCACATCCAGTTTTTTCTGGCATTCACCTTGTACGTTTTCTTGCTCGGCGCTGCCAAGGATACCGGCCAGTTCACCGAGGGTGAGCTGGTGGGCGATATCTTTGCAGGTCACCGCTAACTGGTCGATGACATCGATCAGTTCTGCCTGATCGCAGTGCTGCTGTAAAAAAGTCCTCAATCTAAGCATGGGTCGCTAGGCCTCGTTGGTCACATTCTTTCCGTTGCGGCGATACTACCGGAATCAGGTGCCAATTGCAGTGTTGGCGGCTGGTGACGACCTGATTTCGCCTTCTTGTAGCGACAGACAGGTCGATTTATCTGTGCTTGGGTCAGCGAGAGGCAACGGCTACACTAGCGGCCTTTTGTTAGTTTGCAGGGGTAGTTGGCCATGCGTGTTCATATTTTGGGAATTTGTGGCACCTTTATGGGGTCGCTGGCGCAGTTGGCCAAAGCGCTCGGGCATCAGGTGTCGGGCAGCGATCATGGAGTGTATCCGCCGATGAGTGAACAACTGGCGGCAGCGGGTATCGAGCTGATTGAAGGCTTTGATCCTGCGGCGATTCCTGTGGATACCGATCTGGTGATTATTGGTAACGCCATGTCGCGAGGCAATCCATCGGTCGAATATGTGCTGGAACGGGGGCTTCCCTATTGCTCCGGTCCGCAATGGATGAACCAGCACTTGTTGCAAGGGCGCTGGGTCGCCGCAGTTGCGGGCACACATGGCAAAACCTCAACGGCCAGTATGCTGGCCTGGATTCTTGAATGTGCCGGCATGGCTCCGGGATTTCTGATCGGTGGCGTACCCGGGAATTTTCCGGTATCTGCGCGCTTGGGTGACAGTCCGTTTTTTGTGATTGAAGCGGATGAATACGATACCGCCTTTTTTGACAAGCGCTCCAAATTTGTTCACTACCTGCCACGCACTGTGATCATGAACAATCTGGAATTTGACCATGCGGATATCTTTGACAACCTGGCCGCCATCGAACGCCAGTTTCATCATCTGGTACGACTGGTTCCGGCCTCTGGACGGATTATATTACCGCGCTTCGAACCCGCACTGGAGCGGGTGTTGGCGCAAGGCTGCTGGAGTGACGTTGAACGCTTTGGTGAGCCGACTGGCTGGCATGTCCGCAAACAGCGGGAGGATGGCGGTGAGTTCTCGCTGTGGCAGGGTGAGCAGTGTCTGGGTCAGGTTCAATGGACCTTGAACGGTGATCACAATGTGAATAACGCCTGTGCGGCGGTGTTGGCAGCCCGGCATATGGGGGTGCGGCCAGAGCAGGCATTAGAGGCGCTGGCGTCGTTCCGCTTGCCGCGGCGACGGATGGAATGCCTGGCTGATACCGGTCAGGTGAGTGTGTATGACGATTTTGCTCACCATCCGACAGCCATCAAGACCACACTGGCTGGAGCCAGAGCCGCCATGCCTGCTGCTGGTCGTTTGATTGCGGTGCTTGAACCGCGCTCCAATACCATGAAAATGGGGTTGCACAAGGATACCCTGCTGCCTGCGGTGGCTGACGCTGATCTCTCTTTCTGGCTGGAAGCGGAAGGACAGGGATGGAGTTTGGCCGAGCGTTTGCCTGAGTCACAAGGGCAGTGCTTCCATGGTACCGAGGCGTTGTTGGCGCATTTGCAGCAGCACGTGCAGTCGGGTGACCGCGTGGTATTTATGTCCAACGGGGGCTTTTCCGGCTTGCCTGCCCGCTTTGCCCGTTGGCTAACACAACAAGCCGAGAGTACTCCCTCGTGACAGAACGTCGTATCTGTATCGCGGTGACCGGTGCTTCCGGTTCGCCCTACACCTTGCGGTTGATCGAAGTGCTGCTGGCCGCTGATCAGCCGGTAGATCTGATCTTTTCGAAGGCGGCCTTGCTGGTGATGGCAACCGAGACCGAATTACAATTACCGGGCCGGCCTCAAGGACAGGCCCGGGTGTTACAGCAATATTTTCAGGTGGACGAGCAACGTTTGCGCGTCTTTGGCCGTGATGACTGGATGTCCCCCTGGGCCTCTGGCTCTGGCCAGCCGGGCACGCTGGTGATTTGTCCGTGCAGTACCGGTACATTGTCTGCGATTGCGGTGGGTGCCAGTGATAACCTGATTGAGCGGGCGGCTGATGTGGCATTAAAAGAGGGCCGCCAACTGATTCTGGTGCCACGGGAAAGCCCGTACTCAGAGATTCATCTTAATAATATGCTGACCCTGAAACGTATGGGGGCGACGATTTTGCCGGCCAGTCCGGGGTTTTACCATCAGCCACAATCAGTGCAGGATCTGATTGATTTTGTGGTCGCCCGTATTCTTAATCAACTTAATATACCCCAGTCGCTGATGCCGCTGTGGGGAGCAACTTACCAGCCAGGAGAAGTACCCGGTGACTGAAGCCAATAACGAATCAAATCAACAGGCGGTCGAGCCGCCGGACATGACCCGCTGGGCATTAATCGGCTTTGTTGCCGGTGTCATCCTGGCTGTACTGGCGATGGAGTATTACGGTTTTGTCAAACATCCCTCAACGACTGACAGGGCCCGTATCGATGAGTTTGTACTGATGTCTCTGGAGCCGGGTTATGACGTCAAGGTATCGCACAAGGCATCCGGAAAAGAAGCCTTCTGTGTGGATGGCTATTTATTGCTGCGACCCACCAATGGTCATGAAGTGGCCGGTATCCTGGTTGATAGTAAAAACCGGCCGGTTGCGTGCCGGGAGACGCTGGGACACGGGCAGCCAGAGGCTGATAAAGCTGGGGAATAAGCGGGAAAGAGTGCGATAGATAGGCCGATTGTTATCGGCCTTTTGACTGGTCGCAACCATCAAACAGAAGCGGTCAACAGAACCATCAAGCTACAACTAACAACTAATCAAGACAACCAACAAGATACACAATCCACAAGACTGGCTGGTGGCAGCCTTGCGGGTTGTTGATCGCTGTCGGCCTATTTGCCAGACAGGTATTTGATCAGTTCATCCGAACCACCGATGTGCTCACCACCAATGTACACCTGTGGCACGGTTTCGTTGCCAGTAATCGCCCGCAACGACACAATGCTGGCATCGGTGCCCATAACGATCTCTTCGTAATCCATACCGGCCGCTTCCAGTGCACCCTTGGCACGGGCACAGAAAGAACAGCCCGGTTTGGTGAAGAGTGCTACCGATTTGGGTTTTGCCGCATCGGCATTGATATAGTCAAGCATGGTATCCGCATCGGACACTTCAAACGGGTCGCCTGGCTTTTGTGGTTCAATAAACATTTTTTCGATGATGCCGTTTTTCACCAGCATGCTGTAACGCCAGCTGCGTTTGCCAAAGCCGATGTCATTCTTGTCGACCAGCATCCCCATACCTGAGGTGAACTCACCGTTACCATCGGCAATCATGCGAATGTTGCCTGCTTCCTGATTGGCAGCCCAGGCATTCATAACAAAGGTATCGTTGACACTGATACAGATGATTTCATCAACACCGTTGGCCTGAAACACGCTGGCCAGTTCATTATAGCGAGGCAAGTGTGTGCTGGAGCAGGTTGGCGTGAAAGCACCGGGTAGTGAAAAAACAACAACGGTACGATCTTTGAAAATATCATCACTGGAGATTTGTACCCAGTCATCGCCGACACGGGCGGGCCAGCTGACGGATGGTACTGGCTGGCCTTCTTTGTTGATCAATGTAGTCATGGTTGCTCCTTGAGCTGGATGTTCACAAGCGGATAATGTCTGTCTGGATCATGTTTAGCACTGTCTGGTCAGTATGGTATGTTCTTTTTGGTTATAAAAGTTCATTGGTTTGTTTTTTCATGATCCAGATGCGCTATCTGCTTTCATCGCTTTTCGCGTATCACTTTGACGTATGATAGCGGCTTGGCCGTCATGTTATGGTGAACCGTATGTTGATAGAAACCAGTTCGGATCTGATTGTCTCGAGTCATGTTACTCAGCTGGCGAATGGTACCTGTGTGGATGCCGCGACCCTGTTAAATGGTTGTGTTCTGACCATCAGTTGTGATGGGTTGGCTTTATATCGCCATCTGGATGCCCTGCAAGATCCTTTGGGGAATGGCCTGATCCGTAGCGTGGCCCTGACAGCAGAGGCGTGTCTGCCTGATTGCTCGCCCCTGATTCTGGAATACCGGGCGGGTTATGTCGGTCTGGAGGGCGGGTTTGTGCTGCTGATCGGGTTGAATGATGTGCGCCTGTTTGCTTGCAAACAGGATGCTTTGAGTAATACAAATGAATTGCAGCGACTGTCGTTGCAATACCAGTAATAACGCAATGGGCGGGGAGTCACAGGTTTGTCGGTAAATCCTTTTTACAGCTATGTGATTGGTGCAGACCGCTCGATTGGTCAGTGTCTGACCAGGGCGCTGGCAGCAGAAAACTATGTTTACAAGGGCCTGGCGATTGAACGGCAGGAGCGCCTGTCGGTGCAGTCGACTGGCCAGCCGTTTTTTGTGCTGGTGCCGTCGCTGTATCATCCCGGTGATCTGAGCGAGGTGCTGGCCTGGGTCGATCTGGCAGACAAGCATGATGCGCCGGTGGTGCTGGTATCGTCACTGGCATTGTTTGCCGCCGACGATTCGCATCGGTTTTCAGAGTCAGACGAGCAGTACAGTTCGTCTGAGTTGGGTATGCTCCTGCAAGAAGTGGAGCAACGAATCCGCCAATGTCGCCGACACTTGATCTTACGGGTGGGCCAGACGTTTTCGGTACAGGCCGGGGACTTTGCTCATGCCTTGCTGACCCGTATCCGCGACAGTGGTCAGATTGAAGTTGATGATCAGCGTACCTTCAGCCCGACACCGGATGATGATATTGCCAGTGTATTACTGGCGATGCTGAAGCAAGCGGACTGTAGCGATGAGTTGTGGGGGACGTACCATTTTTGTGGTGTCGAGCCGGTGACATCCTACGCCTTTGCCGAAGCCCTGCTGGCTGAAGCCGGGCAGTTTGAAGACTTGTCTTGTGCTCGCTTGATAGAACACAGCGATGGAATATCGCCCGCTATCTGGACTCCAAACGGCGATGTTGCACGACTGTTCCACACCTTCGGGATCAAGCGCAAGCCATGGCGAACCGGGTTGGGGCGTCTGGTACGGCGTTATTATCGGGCAGCATGATATATCGCAGGAATGCGGTGGCTGTCAGACATAAAAAAACAGGCCAGTGGGCCTGTTTTTTTATGTCTCCTGACTCAATCACATCAGACTTATGACAGATTCAGGGCACTGGATTCCTGATACAGCGTCATCAGCTTGTCGGTGATAACCGTGCGGATACTTTCGCGATCGAGAGATGACAGGGATTGTAATTCATTCAGCCGCAGGCGGTGCAGATGGAGACAAGGCAGCTGATCGTTAAACTCGCGCAGATCGCCTTTCATCAGTACTGGCAAGAACGGATCTTCGCTATTGGAACGCCGCAGAATCTGTCGAATGCCTTCCTGGAAAGGAATAGGGACTGAGCGTACGTTTTTATCCCGGTGAGAAATAATCAGATACAAACCACTTTTGCCAATCAGGTTGCCGGGAATCACGTGCAAGCCGGTGGATTGTACCGCGGTTGGATTCAGGTGGTTAAACGTATCGTGGAATGCATAAGGATCCGGCAGGATCACCAGCTGGCGATGCGCTTCTTCAGGGAAGAAGACATTGTAGTTGGTATAAAGCTGACGCACGGAAGAAGAGAACACACAGAAGTGGTTCTCGAACTGTTTGACAAAATTGACGGCCCGCTTGTGCTGGTGGATTTTTTGAAGATCCCACACCAGGTCCGCGTTACGTTGTTGTTTCACAGAATTCATCCTGTATACCTTACGAGTAATATGCAGTTTAACGTATGGGCCCAACGTTACTAGATTTTTCGGTAACGGGGCAGACTAATATGCCGCATTTTGTATTTTGTGGACAAAAATTGTCAGTGATCAAGCCAGAGTGAGCATTTGTCGACGGCCTTTATTTCTGACAACGTCTTGTCAACTCCCAACGAACATCAGTATGGCAGCTTGAATAGCGGGAAACTGTGCGTTGGTCGGAGGGTGTGCTGTTAACTCTGTCCCAAACGGGGAGGACAAAATAGTTGGGTCGAAGTGACCAAAAGTGTCAGTTCACTCATCAGCAACCAGGCATTGCCCCCCTGGCCTTTGGCAGCAGCATCCACTTTGGCGGCGATGATCAGTGCTTGCTGTAGCTCTTGCCGCGTCAGTCGGGTGAGTGCTGTCTTGTAGCTGCCCTGTTGCCGTGGCCAGACCCGTGCTTGCTTGAACGCTTCTGCCAGGGCTTGGCCGGTCTTGCCAGAGAGGGTGAGCAACTGGCGAATTTTATGGGTCAAGGCTCCGAGAATGGAGAGCACTTCAACCCCCTCGGCGCGCAAATGCGACAGAATCCGGCTGGCATCCTGGACACTGCCATCAAGGCAGGCATCAGCAAAGCCAAACGCCGTGAAGCGGGCATTGTCTCCCAGTGCGTCCAGCAACAAGTCTTCTGTGATACGGCTCGCACCACTCATGCGCAGCTTTTCTATCTCTTGTACCGCAGCCAGCAGGTTGCCTTCGGTCTGGTGGGCCAGCAATGCGATCGCGGTCGGGTCGGCCTGCAAGCCGGCTTGCTGCAGGCGATGGCGTAGCCAGCCAGCGTACTGGTTGCGTTCAATCGGCCAGATTTGCACCAGCGCGCCGTGCTTGTCGACGGCTTTGTGCCAGGCGGTGTTTTGTGACTTGCTGTCGAGACGTGGGCAGATAATCAGCAGCAGGTTGTCAGGATTGGGTCGTTGTAACAAGGCTTTGAGGGTATCGCCCTTATCGCTGGGTTTGCCATTGGGAATCCGGATTTCCAATATTCGGCGACTGGCAAACAACGACATGGCATCGGCTTCATCCCGGAGTTGACTCCAGTCGAACCCGGCTTCTGCATGAAAAAGCTGACGCTCCTCAAAACCTTGCTGCCGGGCGGCGGCGCGAATCTGGTCGCAGGCTTCCATCACCAGCAAGGGTTCGTCACCAGATACCAGATACACCGGTAGCAAGGGCTTGCCCAGATGTGCGAGTAGCTGGTTGCTATGCAGCTTCAAGAGTCGCTCCGAATGTGCTGAAGACGGATCAGCAATAACTCCACCATACGCTCGGTGAGGCGTTCACGAGTGGCGTCTTCTTCCAGATCGGTGGCAATCACCCGGGTGACGTCATTGTCAAACCAGGATTGGGTTGACAGTGTGATGGGGTCGGCAGCATCGGTCGAGGTGACCAGCCGTCCCTGAAGTTCGGCTTCCAGTTGGTATTCCGCCACCTGGCCTTCACTGTTAATCGTCAGGGTGCGGCGACTGATCGTGAAGGATTGGATGTCCAGCACGGCCTGGGCGCTGTCACCATGACTGACCAATAGCCAGCCCTGATTTTCCAATGCCTGTTGCAGGCGCTGGTTAAACAGATTGCTGGCCTGGCTCTGCAACATCAGGACGGTGGTGTCTGCGGGAGGCTGGTAAGCCCCGCGCAGTTGCCAGCCGCAACCACTGACCAGCAAGGTCAGTAGCAACGGCAGGAGGCTGTATGGCCGACGAAAATAGCTCAAGATAGTGTGCCTGTTCAGTTCGCGACGATATTGACCAGCTTGCCGGGTACAACAATCACCTTACGTACCGTTTTGCCTTCCAGCTGCTTCTGGACTGCTTCGTCAGCCATGGCCTGAGCCTGCAATTCATCCTTGCCGATTGTGGCACTGACATCCAGTTTGGCGCGTAACTTACCGTTTACCTGCACAACGACCTGAATGGTATCGGCAACCAGTGCGGATTCATCAACCACTGGCCAGCTGGCATCAATCACCAGTCCTTCGTTGCCGAAGGCAACCCAGAGTGCCTGGGTAATATGCGGCGCCATCGGGCTGAGCATACGAATCACTGCGTCCATGGCTTCGGCAGCCACAGCACGGCTGGACTCAACCGCAAGGTCGAGTTTGGTCAGGGTCTTCATCAACTCCATGATGGCCGCAATGCCAGTATTGAAGTTGTAACGGCGACCAATGTCATCGGACACCTTGGCAATGGTTTCGTGCAGCTTGCGACGAGCGTCCTTGTCGGACTTGCTCAAGGTAACGGCTGCCACTTCGACCGGGTCGAGCTGTTGCAGCTCGTAGGCCAGACGCCATACCCGCTGAAGGAATTTCTGGGAACCCTGGACGCCGGAGTCTGACCATTCCAGTGTTTGCTCCGGGGGCGCTGCAAACATGGTATAGAGGCGGACGGTATCGGCACCGTATTGGTTGATGGCTTCTTGTGGGTCGACGCCGTTGTTTTTGGACTTGGACATCTTGCTCATGCCGGAATGTTGTAATTCCAGCCCGTCGGCGGTGCGTTTGGCGGCGATCATGCGGCCTTTTTCATCACGCTCAACGGTGACTTCCAGCGGATTGACCCATTCCTTGCCGCCATTGGGGTTGGTGTAGTAATAGGCGTCCGCCAGAACCATGCCCTGGCAGAGCAGGCTTTTGAAAGGCTCATCGCTATCAACCAGGCCGGCATCACGCAGCAGTTTGTGGAAGAAGCGGGCGTACAACAAATGCAAAATGGCATGTTCGATACCACCGACGTATTGGTCTACCGGTAACCAGTAGTTGGCTTCGGTCGGGTCAAGCATCTGGTCGGCCTTGGGCGAGCAGTAGCGGGCGTAGTACCAGGACGACTCCATAAAGGTGTCGAAGGTATCGGTTTCACGGAAAGCAGGAGCACCGTTGAACTCGATGTTTTCGAATGCCGGATTATTCTTGATGGGAGAGTTCACACCATCCATCACCACATCGGTAGGCAGGATCACGGGCAACATGGAAGCCGGTGCTGGCACTGATTCGCCGTTTTCGGTACGGATGATCGGAATGGGCGAACCCCAATAACGCTGGCGGCTGACACCCCAGTCACGCAGGCGATAATTGGTGGTGACTGTGCCTTTGCCAAGCTCGGCCAGTTTGGCGGCGATGGCATCGAACGCCTGTTCGAAGTTGAGGCCATCAAATTCACCGGAATTGATCAGGGTGCCTTTTTCGGTATAGGCAGCCTGACTGAGGTCGATTGCATCGCCCTCGTTGGCGGCAATCACCTGTTTGATATCAATGCCGTATTGGGTGGCAAATTCAAAGTCGCGCTGATCATGGGCAGGAACGGCCATAACCGCGCCGGTGCCAAATTCCATCAGGACAAAGTTGGCGACCCAGATGTCGACCGTTTGGCCGGTCAGGGGATGGATGGCACTGAAACCGGTTTTCAGACCCTGTTTGTCCTTGGTGGCGACGTCGGCTTCGGCGGTACCGGCTTTATTGCAGGCTTCAATAAAGGCTGCCAGCTCCGGATTGTGGGCCGCGGCTTCACGTGCCAACGGATGGCCTGCAGCTACGGCAAGATAACTGACACCCATCAGGGTGTCCGGACGGGTGGTATACACTTCCAGCTCATCGTCCCGGCCTTGCAGACCAAACGTCAGCTGTACGCCACGGGATTTGCCAATCCAGTTGCGTTGCATGGCTTTGACCTGATCCGGCCAGCCATCCAGCTGGTCGAGATCGGCCAACAGTTCTTCTGCGTAGGCGGTGATGCGGATAAACCACTGTGGAATTTCCTTGCGCTCAACCGGGGTGTCACAACGCCAGCAGCAACCGCTGATCACCTGTTCGTTTGCCAGTACGGTCTGGTCGTGAGGGCACCAGTTGACCGCGGATACTTTTTTGTACGCCAGGTCTTTTTCAATTAACTGGGTGAAAAACCATTGTTCCCAGTGGTAGTAATCCGGGTCACAAGTGGCAATTTCACGTTCCCAGTCGTAACCAAAACCCAGCGATTTCAGCTGGTTTTTCATGTAGGCGATATTTTCTTTGGTCCACTTGCCTGGCGCGACCTGGTGTTTGATGGCGGCATTTTCTGCAGGCAGACCAAAGGCGTCCCAACCCATTGGTTGCATCACATTCTTGCCTAGCATGCGCTGGTAGCGGGAGATGACGTCACCGATGGTGTAGTTACGGACATGGCCCATGTGCAGTCGGCCGCTGGGGTAGGGGAACATTGACAGGCAGTAGAATTTTTCTTTGCTGGCATCGGCCACTGCGCGGAATACCTGATTTTCTTGCCACTGTTGCTGGACAGCGGGTTCAATGTCGTGGGGAGCGTAAGTCTCTTGCATCATGTTGGTTTTGACGTCGGGTACGTGATTGGGAAAGTAGGAAAGGGAGTTTAACCGAATGCGCCCGGCGCGAACACCGACTGAACCGCGGAGTCTGTTGATTGGGCCAGAGGACAATGCGTGACAATGTCGCGTTCGACGTATTCTGAACGACCGTGCTCCAATAGGCCTGTTGACTCAGGTCAGTAGCTGTCCGACAAACTGGCAAAACAGCCCATTCAGGGGTTGGAGCAACGCAGCCGGATCGGTATTTTATCGGATCATCACTGGGACTGTTATGGCAATGAAAAATATCATCCAACCTGTACTGTGTTTGCTCCTGTCGTTGGGGCTGTTGTCCGTCTCTGTGCAGGCGGAGACTGTTGACGAATTGTTGGCCGATATGGCTCGTATCCAACAAGACCCGGTAGCACTGAAAGCTGCTATTCAGCAGGGAGAATATCGCGGTACCTTGTGCTTTTCCTGTCACGGCAAGGATGGCAATAGTACCCGGACATATATTCCCAATCTGGCCAGCCAGAATCCGTCTTACCTGTTTACCCAGTTTGAGCACTTCGCCAGCGGCGAGCGCAAGGACTATGTGATGAGCAAGCTGGCCGGGCAGATCAGCGATTCGGATCGGGTCGCGATCGCGCTGTACTTTGCCAATCGCCCGGTTATGGAAAGAGAGGCACCGGTTGCGTCTTCCCCTGAGGGCAAGGCGCTGTTTGAGGCGGTGTGCTATGTCTGTCATGGAAAATCGGGTCATGGTTCCCGTGACTATCCCCGGATTGCAGGCCAGCCTTATGAGTTTCTGGAAACAACCCTGCTGAACTTCAAGAACAAGAATGTGGATCGGAAAACATCGCCAATGATTGGTGTGGTCCAGAATCTGACCGAGCAGCAATTAAAAGACCTGGCAGCGTATGTGACCCATATGCCCTGATTATTAACAGCAGTCCGACTTCGCATAACCGGATGCCGGGTTATGCGAAGATTTTCTCGCCCGCTGGCTGCTCTGCTAGACTGGTCTGCCCGACAGACCAGTGACCTCGCCATGACACATTCTCCCATTGATTCTTCTGCCTTATGTTCCTCTGCCCGTCGTTGGCAATTCTGGGTTGATCGTGGTGGCACCTTTACCGATCTGGTGGCGTTACGCCCGGACGGTCAACTGGTGACGCACAAATTGCTGTCTGAAAATCCGGATCATTATGACGATGCCGCGATTGAAGGCATTCGTCAGTTATTGGCGCTTTATCCAGACCAGGGGCGTCTTATTGGTCAAGTAAAAATGGGTACTACGGTCGCCACCAATGCACTGCTGGAGCGCAAGGGGGCGGCGGTGGCGTTGTTCATCAGTCGTGGCCTGCGCGACCAGTTGCAGATTGGCTATCAAACCCGCCCGGATCTGTTTGCCGTTGCCATCGAACAACCCGAGCCGTTGTATCAGGCGGTGTACGAAGTGCCAGAGCGGATATTGGCCAGTGGTCAGGTTGACTGGCCGCTGGACCTGGACGCTGCCCGTGTGCAACTGCAGGAAGCCAGGGACAACGGTATTCGTGCGGTCGCCGTGGTGCTGATGCACGCTTACAAATACCCGCAGCATGAACTGGCACTGGCGGAACTGGCGCTGGCGCTGGGCTTTGAACAAATCTCCCTATCCCATCAGGTCAGCCCACTGATCAAACTGGTCGCCCGAGGCGAAACCACTCTGGCAAATGCCTATCTGACGCCGGTATTACAGCGTTATCTGATACATGTTGAACAGCAGCTGCAGGCGATTTGCCCGGATGCGACATTGTCATTGATGCAGTCGAATGGTGGCCTGGCAGCGGCGGCCTTGTTATCCGGCAAGGATGCCGTTTTGTCTGGTCCGGCCGGTGGTGTGGTGGGCATGGTACGTACCGCCAGTGCCGATGGATTTGAGCGCCTGCTCGGCTTTGATATGGGTGGCACCTCAACGGATGTCAGCCATTTTGCCGGTGAGCTGGAGCGCGAGACCAGCACCCGTATTGCCGGTGTCGGTTTGCGGGTGCCGATGATGAATATTCATACTGTGGCGGCTGGTGGTGGTTCCATCGTCAAGTTTGCTGACGGTCGGTTACAGGTCGGACCGGAGTCTGCCGGTGCCAATCCGGGGCCGGCTTGTTATCGTAATGGTGGGCCGTTAACCGTCACCGATTGCAATGTTTTGCTGGGGCGTATCCAGCCACAGTATTTTCCCAGTTTGTTTGGGCCGAATCAGGATTTACCCCTGGATGTGGACAGCGTCCGGCAACAGTTTCAACAGTTGGCACTTGAAGTGAGTCAGCAGACCGGGCAAGTGCAGACCGCAGAATCACTGGCGCAGGGTTTTCTGGCCATCGCCGTCGATAATATGGCCAGTGCCGCCAAAAAAATCTCGGTACAGCGCGGCTATGATGTACGGGACTACGCCTTGGTTGCCTTTGGTGGTGCCGGCGCCCAACACGCCTGTCAGGTGGCAGAGGCAATGGGCGTGACACAGGTCTACCTGCACCCGATGGCTGGGGTATTGTCCGCTTATGGTATTGGTGTTGCGGATCAGCGTTGGCTGGGAGAACAGCCGGTCGAAGTGGTACTGGCCGAGATGGACACCGTTCGTGAACGGGTTTGTCAGCAATTGAGCGATCAAGCCCGACAAGCGTTACCGGATTCTGCCGGGGTGACGGATCAGTGGCGTGCTTATCTGCGTTACCAGGGTGCCGATACGCCCTTGTTGGTAACGCTGGCTACGCCAGACAAGATGACCGCCGAATTTACTGCCCGACACCGGCAACTGTTCGGGTTTGCGGCTGCGGATCAGGCCTTGATCTGTGACGCCATTCAGCTGGAACGTATTCAGCCCGGTGAGCCATTACCCCGGTTGCTGCCGACAGCCAGGGCCACTCCCGAGCCATTGGCCACCATCGACATGGTCTTTGCTGATGGTCGGCAGTCGGTCACTGTCTATCCCCGCGCCCGTTTGCCCGATGGCTTTTGTGCTGCCGGGCCACTGCTCTTGACCGACAGTAACAGCACGTTGATCGTTGAGCCGGGCTGGGTGTGCAAGATGATCGCCAGCGGTGCACTGGTACTGGAAAAGATGCCGGATACCGTGCAGAAACAGGCGCTCCTATCCGTGCCGCTATCGGATATGGCACTGCCTGACCCGGAACCATCCAGGGCGGATCCGGTACAACTGGAAGTCTTTAATAACCTGTTTATGGCCGCCGCAGAGCAGATGGGGCTGGTGCTGGAAAAAACCGCCAGCAGCGTCAATATCAAGGAACGGCTGGATTTCTCCTGCGCCATCTTTGACCGTCATGCTGAACTGATCGCCAATGCGCCTCATATTCCGGTGCACCTTGGCTCCATGAGTGACAGCGTGCTGGCCGTCGTCCGTCGCCACCCGGAAATGGAAGCGGGGGATGCCTTCGTGCTGAATTCGCCCTATGAAGGAGGCACACATCTACCAGATATCACCGTCGTCAAACCGGTTTTTATTGACGGTAACCGTTCCGGAATGGCGGATTTTTTTGTGGCGGCTCGTGGTCATCATGCTGATATTGGTGGCATAACCCCAGGATCGATGCCCGCCAATAGCCAGCATATTGAGGAAGAAGGTGTACTGATCGATAACCTGTTGCTGATGCGACACGGAGTATTGCAGACGGATTCAATGCTGGATGTGCTGACGAACGGCCGTTACCCGGCGCGTAACCCAGCGCAGAATATGGCCGACCTGAAGGCCCAGCTGGCGGCTTGTGAAACCGGTGCCCGAGAGCTGGCGCGTCTTTGTCAGCGTTATGGTCGGGAACGGGTACATCAATACATGGGCCATGTGCTCGACAACGCCGAAGATACTCTGAGAGCGTGTTTGGCCCAGCTGCCATCGGGGCAGTTCGAGCAGCAGATGGATGATGGCACCCGCTTTGCAGTAACGATCAAGGTTGATCAGCAGGCGCGCAGTGCCCTGATTGACTTTACCGGCACCGGTTATCGGCCGGACCAGGCCATGCATCCGGGCAACTTTAACGCGCCCACATCCGTGGTCCGAGCTGCCGTGTTGTATGTATTCCGGGTGCTGGTGGCTCGGCCGATTCCGCTGAACGCTGGCCTGTTCCGGGCGTTAACCATTCGAGTACCGGAGGCATCGATTATTGCCCCTTGCTATCCGGCGGCAGTGGTCTCCGGCAATGTCGAAACCGCCCAGTATCTGGTTGATACCTTGATGGGCGCACTGCAGCTGATGGCGGCCTGTCAGGGCACCAATAACAATCTGACCTTTGGTAACAAACGTTACCAATATTACGAAACCTTGTGTGGTGGCGCCGGTGGCAGTGCTTCGGGAGACGGTGCCAGCGCTGTGCACAGTCATATGACCAACTCACGGCTGACCGACCCGGAAGTGCTGGAGCAACGTTACCCGGTGGTGCTGGATCACTTTCATTTACGCCGTGGCTCGGGTGGCGCTGGCCAATACCCGGGCGGCATGGGCGTTGAGCGGCATATCCGTTTTCTCGAACCGATGACCGCCAATATTATCAGTGGCCGCCGCCAGGTAGCCCCTTTCGGGATTCAGGGGGGGGATGCCGGTCGTTGCGGAGTCAATCTGGTGATGCGCGGTCGTACCGCCGCCGGAGAACCGCTATCGGTATTGCCTGTTGCCGGTTGTGCCCGACTGGAGTTGCAAGAGAACGATACCTTGGCGATTCATACACCGGGTGGTGGTGGTTACGGTACCGCCACTGTGCCAGTGGCTGGACGCTAAAACCCAAGTGCGGCTGTCGGGATTAGTCAGGATTGTGGTAATCTGGCCGCTGTTTATTCACCTTATTCACCTGATGAGAGATTTGTCACCATGGATATTATGGAAGTCATCAAAGACCAGATCGCAAGCAACGATATTCTGCTGTACATGAAGGGTTCACCCAATCAGCCCATGTGTGGCTTCTCGGCTCGCACAGTGCAGGCCGTGATGGAGTGTGGCCAGAAGTTCGCGTATGTCGATATTCTGTCCAACCCGGAAATTCGCACCAATTTGCCCAAGTATGCCAATTGGCCAACCTTTCCCCAGTTGTGGGTTAAGGGTGAGTTGGTCGGTGGTTGCGATATCATCACCGAGATGTTTGAAAAGGGCGAATTAAAAGCTCTGCTTGACGAAGCAGCGGCAGAGTCCTGATCGTTACGAGTGCGAAGCCGCCCGGCTTCGCACCGGTTGTGCTTGCCGCCATTCGCCATGACGTGCTTGCGTTGTTGCTCGTCTGCATGGCTGTTGCTGTCGCTGGAGAGCGTTGGCCCACGTTATCAAACGTGGCGCGATGGTTTGCATTGCCGTTGACGGCGGTTGCTGTACGTCGACAAAACTCGCCATAATGCTGCAAATGGTCACAGCAGTCCGTTATGTCAGCTTCTGAACACTATTCCGATAACACATCACTTGCACCGTTAGTGGACATTCTTGCGTCTCCGCTGTTACTGGCCCGGCGACGTCCTCCCTTGTCCTTGTCTCCATCTATCAAACGTCTCGATTATGCGCTGGATATGGCGGCACCAGGATTGGTGTGGATTCATGCCCCGGCGGGTTTTGGCAAGACGCAATATCTGCTGGAGTGGTATCAGCGCTGGCAGGGGCAAGGGCTGAATGTCCTCTGGTTCAATTGTGAAGTGACGGATGATGCCGCCTTGTTGCTGCAGGCATTATTGGCCGGTGATGGGTCGGCAGAAGCGATGGCGCTGGCGCGGCGTTGCTGGCCTCTGGAGGAACCTCCGACCTTCGCTGTCGAGCAGTTGGAATCCATTCTGCTCAATTGGTTGGCGCTGATCGACCGGCCGCTGTGCCTGTGTATCGATAACCTGCAGAACCTTGATGACACTGGCTGGCAACTGGTTCAGCTTCTGATCCGGCGGGCTCCTGAGTCTTGTTTCCTTGCATTGGCGACCCGTCGCGCTCCCCGAGGTGCCTGCGCCGTGTTCCAGCACCCATCCATGTTGGCCGTTGGTATGCATCAGCTCAGCTTTACCAGGCAACAGCAACAGCGCTGGCTGGAACAGCATGGGCTGCAGCTGGCTCCGGAGGAACGGGCACTGCTGGATCGCCGGTTGGCCGGTTGGCCGGCAGCGATGAGTATCTGGCTGGCCTGTGTCCGTGCCTATGCCACGCTGGATGTAATGGCCCCAGGCCTGGGGGTTTTTGAGTTGCAGGACTATTGGCTCAGTGACGTGGTCGCCGAGCAGTCGGCAGAGTGCCGTTTGCTGTTACAGCAGCTGTCGGTGCTGGAACAGGGCTGTGAGGATTTGTTGCGGCGATTGAATCATCAGGATGCCAGTGCCGGGATTAAAGAGCTGGTACGGAATGGTTTTTTGCAGCCTCTGGAGCAAAGTGGCTGGGTATCGATTGCGGCACCGTTCCAGCGGCTGGTGGCTGCCACGGTCACGGAAGTGCAGCGTGAACAATGGCATCGACAGGCCTTTTATTGGTACGGCGAGCATCAGCAGCCGGTACGGGCGCTGGAACACGCGCAGAAAACGGCGATGGTGGCAGAGTTGGCGCCGTGGATGGAATCCCAGGCCGAGGCATTGATGGCCAGTCTGGATATTGCCGGTCTGATTGATTGGTGTGAGCTGGCAGGGGAGCAGGTGCTGAATCGGTCGCCACGGCTGATGCAGTTGGCCTGTTGGGCCTGGCTGGTCAGTCACCGCCAGCGCCGGGCCGACGCGATGCTGCGCCAGCTGATCCACCGGCAGTTGCTGAATGAGGCCGACCTGGCGGCGTTGCAAGGGTATCAGGCGCGACTGAAAGGACAGCACAAAAGTGCGATGAACTTGTGTAAAAAAGCGCTGGCCGGGTTGCCGGGCGATCGTTACAGCAGCCGTTTTCTGATGTGCAGTACGTTGACGTATTTGAGTCTGGGTGAGACCGACCTCGACAATGCCCGTGCCTGGAACCGGCAGGCGATGCAACTGGCGCGACAGCATGGCGTCTGGGCACTGGAAGCCCTGGCCATGTTTGATCAGGCGCGTATCGAGCTGCACCGGGGACATCTGGAGTTCAGCCTCGATATCGTCGATGCCAGCATTCAGCTGCTACGGGACAAGCCCGGACGTATCCCGGTTGTGCCGATGGGGCGACTGATGGTCTACCGGGCTTTTTTATTGTGGGTGACTCGTCGCGAAACCGAGACCCTGCCCGAGTTGTTGCAGCAGGGCAGTCGTTATTGTCGCGAAGGTGCGGATGTCATTGTGTGTTATGGCTATGGTTTGCAGGCGATGATGGCCGCCGCTGACGGTGAGTATCACCGGGCTCTGGGTATGCTGGATGAGGTTGAACGGTTGATGCATGGCTGGGGGGTTGAGTCTGATACTTATCTTTGGCTGATTCTGGTAAAGGCGAATGTCTGGATCTCCCAGGGCAAGCACCATCGGGCCCAGGGCTGTCTGGTTGAACTGCTGGATGGGCAGCCGGTAGCGCAGCTGTCACGACCGGATGTGTTTCCGTTATTACCGGATTTTGCTGCCGCGACCCAGGCCAGGTTGTATCTGGTCTGTGGCCGTTTTAATGAGTGTCTGGCGGAAGTGGATGAATGGCTGCGTTGTAACTCCAGCCCAATGATCATGATGTTGATTCAGCTGATTCGTGCCGCGGCGTTACGTGGCCGTAATCAGATTGCTGAAAGTCAGCATATTTTTAATCAGGTCGGGCACCAGTTGCGGCAAGAAGGTATCAGTATGAGCTTCAAGGCCTGGCTGCCAGAGTTGTATGCTCCGGCCAGAGAAACAGAAGCGTCGATTACCGAGCCGGTACGGGTCCAGCTCAGTGATCGGGAGCACGATGTGTTACGCAAGATTGCGGAGGGATTATCGAATCAGGACATTGCTTCGCAGCTGTTTATTTCCTTGCATACCGTCAAGACCCACGCCCGCAAGATCAATATCAAACTGGGGGTGAAAAACCGCACTCAGGCGTTGAATAAGGCGAAGGAACTGCTGCTGCTATAACAGGCAGATGGAGATTCACCCACCGGGCATGATTGCTCTGGTGGGTGATGATTTGTTGAGCGGTGCGGAATAGTTCAGAGCGGAATCTAGTGTTCGGTCACTTTGGGCACTTCACATTCCCTGGAGGCGTGTGGCATGTCCACTTCCCAGGGCGGGTTCGGACGAATGTGATCAATCACGAAGTCAACAAAGCTGCGTACCTTGGCAGACAGATGGCGGTTACTCGGGTACAGGGTATGGATCGGGTTGGCTTCAAACGGATAGTTACAGCAAATGGGTACCAGGTCGCCAGACTGAATGGCCGGTGCTGCAATCAGCACAGGTAGCGGCGTAATACCGCTACCGGACAAGGTCAGGGCATACAGTGAGGCAAAATCGTTGGCCTGTAACTTGGGTTTGACCTGTACCGTCAGCTCTTTGCCTTCCGGGCTGGTCATATTCCATTGCAGCCAGCGTGATGCTGAAATCAGTCGGTGATTGGCGAGGTCATCCGGATGTTTCGGTGTACCGAAGCGTTGCAGATAGTCCGGGCTGGCGCATAACAGCATGCGCACATCGCCGAGATAACGGCCAATCAGGGAAGAGTCTTCCAGCTGCCCGATGCGGAAAGCCACGTCGATGCCTTCCTGTACCAGATCCAGCAGTTGATCAGACAGCACCAGGTCGATGGTGAGCTGGGGATGTTGATCCATAAACTCGGCCACCAGACTGGATAATACCGTTGAGCCAAACAGCACCGGTGCCGTAATACGCAGGGTACCGGTTGGTGTGGTCTGCATCTGGGTAACTGCGATATTGGCCTCTTCGATTTCACTGAGGATACGGGAGCAATGGCCATAATAGGCATTGCCGGTATCCGTCAGGCGCAAGCTGCGGGTGGTACGCTGGATCAGTCGCACACCAAGACGCTCTTCGAGTTGGGTTATTTTGCGGCTGACAGTGGACTTGGGCAGTCCGAGATTTTTAGCGGCACCGGTGAAGCTGCCAGCGTCCACAACATGGACAAAAATCGCCATTTCATTGAGGTCAAATTCTTCGCGCTTGCCAATCTGCATTAGGCTCTCCTGGTATTGGCGGTTGGTCTTCGAACACATAACGTTTGAAGTAGCATTTCGGGCCTTACCGTGCCACAAAGCCTGGAACAATGGTAGATTAAAAATATCTATTGTTCTTTATTTTGGTGTATATATCCATGCGTTATTGGTTATGTTAAGACATTGTTCTTATCTATAGGCGTATTTTGACGCCCAGAGAAACAATGGTTGGCAAGTCAGTCACGTCTTCCCGCTCGCTGTAATCAGCATTTTTGTAGCGATAGTCAGTGACATTATTACGGCCATACAGGTTGAGAATTTCACCGTACAGGGTCATTTCCCAGTGGCTGTAAAAGAAGTTGCGATCGGCCCGGACATCCAGGGCGTGATAAGCCGGTAAACGTTCGGAGTTCAGTGCGCCATAAATCGGATTGTATAGCTCCGGGTCATTGGCGTCTTGTTCTGCCCCAATAATCGGTGTCACCAGTTGACCGGATTGGTAGCGCCATTTGAAGCCCAGGGACAATACATCGCTGTAATCATAGCTGGCGACCAGATTGACGATTAAGGGCTGATCATAGCTGTAGCGGAAATCTTCATTGGTCAGCTCATTGGTGCGGCGGGTACGGGACCAGGCAACGGAAGCCCAGCCGTACCACTGTTCACTCAGGTCCTTGTTGATAAACAGTTCCATGCCCCAGGCCTCGCCACTGGCATCGTTGGTGTAACGGGGCAGGTCGAGATATTCCTCATCCGACAGATCAGGGTAAACCGTTTGCTGGTTGGCCCGGGCAATTACCAGCCGCTGCATGGTTTTGTAGTAGCCTTCGAGGCGGATCAGCAGATCATCCCGTAGCTCATGTTCAATGCCGGTTTCGTAGTGGGTTGCCGTTTCCAGTTTGAGATCGGGATTACCAAAGTTTTTGGCGTATTGGCCAAAGTTGTCGGGGAAGTTGTGGTAGCGGCCATAGGCGGCTGTCAGATTCCAGCCGGGAGCAACCTGCCATTCAGTGCTCAGTTTGGGTTCAATAAACAGCTCGTCAGTATAGTCTTCCTGAGCCACCAGCACGCCGGGGGTTATGGTCCAGTTGTCTGTGGCTTGCCAGCTGTCGGCAACGTTGAGGTTGACGCTGGTGATAACGATATTTTCATGGAGGGTGACCGTTTCTTCGCCATCAACAAGGCGGCAGTCCGGGTTGTACTCGTCGCAGGGTGGGCCGGAATAGCTGCCTTTGATAGAGGCGTGGGATTCGGACAGCTCAGCTCCCCAGTGTAAATAGTGATTTATGCCTAGCGGTTGGGAAAACTGGCTGCGCAGTATGTAGTCATTGGTTTTGACGTCAACAAAATTTCCCTGGCCGATAGTGAGCTGGAATTTCTCCTCCAGTTGGGAAAGGCCGCTCTGGTGTTGCAGGCCATTGCCATAAAACTTGTCCCAGACAATCGCCTGGCTGTTGAAGTAGCGTTCAGAGCTGATGCCACCCTCCAGACCCGGGTCTTGCGCCAGCTCGTCAGAATCTTCGTCGAATTTGAGACCAGCCTTGTCCCGTGAGCCAATGACCTGAACCACCAGGCTTTCTGTAAGACTGGGCTGATATTCATACTTGCCCTGATAGTCGTAATATTCGGGCAAGGTCGTAAACTGGAAATCTTCATCGTCCAGCAAGGCGTCGATATAGTACTGGAACAGGCTCTGCCGGCCCGATAAATAAAAGCCCTGTTCACTGTTGATAGGCTGTTCGATAAAAAGCCCGGCCTTGAGCAGGCTGACATCGATGACCGCCTGGGGAGTGGCAAAATCCGGAGAACGTGAGCTGGCATCAATCACCGCGGCGGTCGAACCATTGTATTCTGGCCCGAAGGCGGCGGCTTCGAGAATAAAACCATCAATGACGTTGTCGTTGAGAATGCTCGACGAGTCGCTATGAAAGATATAACCAACCGGGAAAAAATCGATGTAATAAGCGTTGTCATCCGGTGACGAGCCACGCACTGCGGGGGCGGATTCCCGGCCACCGCTGAAGACAACACCGGGCAGGCTTTCGATGGCTTGCAGTGGATCATTACCCGCACCCGGGACGCGCAACAATTTGCGCGGACTGACCGATGTTATCGGTTCGGTGACCCCCAGTACCTCGACCACCTCAATATCAGGATCATCAGCCAGAGAGGGCTCTGAGAATTCGTCTTGTGTTGCCGCGACCACAAGAGGAGAGGCAAACATTGTCGCGACGAATGGCAGAAGTCGGGATGAAGAAAGCGCTTTCATGACGGCGTCCTGTGTCCATGGAAGGTGCATTGATAGGGCGGTCAATGACATTGATGGTGGAGCTAATAATAGCGTTAATCAATATCAACTTACTGCTAGTGAGTGAAGTATCTGTGACATGAGTGGTTCTCTTTTGACCACTTCCGTCATTCCATTTCTGTCTGCATGATCTTGAGTGACTTGAAAGCTTGCAGGGCACGCTGACGGGCAAAGGCGTGGTCGACGATCGCTGCCGGGTAACCACATTGCTGGCGTTCGAGGGTATTGGGCTGATGGCGGCGGGCGGCGGGCAGTGCGGCCAGCTCCGGTAAATAACGCACCAAGAACTGGCCGCTGGCATCAAACCGTTGCGATTGGGTGGTGGGGTTAAAAATACGAAAATAAGGCACCCCGTCAGCACCGGTGGAAGCACTCCACTGCCAGCCACCGTTGTTGGAGGCAAAATCCGCATCCACCAGATGACGATTAAAAAAAGCCTCGCCGCGACGCCAGTCGATCAGCAGGTGTTTGGTCAGAAACATGGCGCTGACCATACGCAAGCGGTTATGCATCCAGCCGCTGGCGAGTAATTGTTTTTGGGCAGCATCCACCAATGGATAGCCAGTACGGCCCTCGCACCAGGCCTGGAAGTCGGCCTCCGCATCGCGCCATGGCAGCTGTTCTGTGTCTGCCTTGAACGCCTTGTGTTGACACAGCCGGGGGAAGGCGACCAGCAAATGGCGGTAAAACTCACGCCAGGTCAGTTCGTTGATCCAGCTGTCCAGACCGGCCTGTCCTCCTGCCAGCAAGCCATTGTTCATCTGACTGGCAGCAAACAGGCATTGACGGGGCGACAGCAAACCGAGTGCAAGGGCAACGGATAATTGGCTGGTGGCATCCAGTGCTGGCAGGTCTCGTTGCTGGTGGTAAAGCCGGCCTTGCTGCTGCAGGAAGTCCTCCAGTGCATCATGTGCACTGGCTTCGTCGTCAAACCAGAGAGCGTCCGGGGAGCAATCAGTGTCAACCAGCCCATGGCGCAGTGAGAGACTTGGGCGGGTATGTGTTGGCAAGGCATCTGGGCAGGGCAGCGGGGTAAGCTGCGCGCCTTCGGCCCGGGCTAGCCAGGCTTTGCGGAACGGGCTGTAGACCTTGAAAGGTGAGCCGCTTTTGGTGGCCAGGTCGCCGGGAGGAATCAGGCACTGGTCATGAAAACGATGAACCGAAATCTGGTGTTGCCTGGCCCAGCGCTCCCAGTGGCGATCACGGTTGCTTTCGTTAACTTCGTATTCGTTGTTGAAGCTGACGTGACGAATATCCAGCTCAGTTACCAGCTGTTGCAGTTGCTGCAGGCTATGACTGAAGGTATCCGCCTGTAATACCAGCAGTTCGACACCCAGCCTGGCCAGTGATTGTTTGAGGTTATGTACCGCGTTCTGTATCAGGCGGATTTTACGTTGCCCGAGGCCGTGTTGTTGCCATTGCCGTGGTGTGACGAAGTACAGCGCCAGTACGGATGCTGATTCATCGGCGTTACTGGCCGCTCTCATGGCATGGTGCAGCGCCGGGTTGTCATGTACGCGCAGATCGGTTCGAAACCAGACCAGATGGCGGATTGGGTGGTCGTTATGCATTGGTTGCCCTGCCGGTGTTCAGTACATAGTGCTGTATCTGTCGTGGTAATGGCGTTCGTAAACGCTGCATATTGGGTCGGCCACCCTCATGGTTGGGTGGTGTGCCGGTAATAATGTTGCTGCGTTCGGTGTGAGAGAGGTAGCGCTGCCAGCGTGTCTGTTGGTCGGTCGTGGTCGCGATAAAATGAATCCAGATCTGTCTGGCTTCCAGAACGGAGGCGGCCAGGCATAGATCATTGGGGGTGAGGTTCGGACCAAGGTATTCGACCCGGAGGCCGACAGCCCCAATGGCGCAGGCTCGTACCAATACGTCCAGTTCACCGCTGGGGTGATTGGTCGCCATTAACAGAGTGGGGCTGCTGGCCCGGCGCTGTTGCTGATAAAACAGGCAGTTCAGCTTGCGCTGTAGCAGATATTCCATGGTGTGTAGCAGCATGGGATCGTCCAGCTTGCTACCGGCACGTAACTGCTGCCGCAGGGGTGCCAGGCAATGCTGGTAATACAGTGCAATCGGATAGGTCGAGAATGCCTTGCACCAGAGCGCATCGAGACGTTTGAGGTCAAGTGCCATCAGGCTGTCGATCACGCCTTGTTGCTGTTGCTGCCAGTGATCCGGGTTGCCAGCTGAGCCATGTCCTTCGATATGTTCATGATGGCCAAGCAGCAACAAGCTGATCTGGCGTATCGGGTAGCCCTGTTCCAGCCAATAGAGGATACGCCGGACATGACGGACGTGTTCTTCACTGAAAAAGCGATGGCCTTGTTCGCTACGAAAGGGATGAATCAGGCCATAGCGTCGCTCCCAGGCCCGCAAGGTTGCCGGGTTAACCCCTGTGCAACGGGCAAACTCCCGGATCGGGTAGCTACCCTGAGGAATCGACGAGCTCACAGGGTGTTCCTCAATCCCATTTCATACGGATGTGGATTGAGGTAGACCTGCTGGCGAGCGTAAGCGTTGACTGTTTTGTCGTGATTAAGGTGATGCTTCAGCAACATCAAGGGCACCACCAGAGGGACAATGCCCTGGCGATATTGTTGAATAACTTCCGTCAGTTCCGCCTTGTCTGCTGGTGTGATCAGACGTTTCAGGTAGCCCTGCAAATGCATCAGGGTATTGGTGTGCATTTTACGGCTGGCGGGGGTGGCCAGAGCCGTCATTAACTGGGTGAAATACTCGTTGGCAATATCGTCCAGTGATGCATGGTGCAGGTCGGCCAGCAGTTTTCCCATGGACTTGTAATGCACCAGGCTGTGGGCCATCACCAGATATTTGTAGCGACTGTGAAAATCGATCAGTTTGGTGGCCGTCATACCGGCTGCACGGCAGGTTTGCCATTCCTGATAGGCAAATACCCGCACCATAAAATTTTCTCGCAAGGCATCATCGTTCAGTCTTCCAGCTTCTTCCATAGGCAGTAGCGGGTGACGTCGCCGGAATTCCCGTGCAAATACGCCGGTGGTGGTACCTTCGGGGTGGCCGTTGGTGAGATAGCGCTTGACGCCAAACAGGCCACAACTTGGACTTTTTTGCATCAGAATAAAGCCACTCAGATCGTTCATCTCCAGGGCTTGTTGCTGCGCATACTGTTTAAGTGGTTCAGTGACGTCCTGTTCTGCGTCGGCACTGGCCAAGGCACGTACGGTTGTATCATGGCTGTTGTCACTGACCAGGCGAATAGGCTTTCTCGGGGTACCCAGACCAATTGCGACCTCCGGGCAGACCGGCACAAACTCTGCGTATTGGCTTAATACATCGGTGCAGAAACGTGACTGTTTGTGGCCGCCGTTAAACCGTACCGGCTGACCAAGAAGACAAGCGCTGATGCCAATTTTGAGAGTGGCAGTTTGCTGGGTATTATTCATTTGTATAACCTTTGTTAAGGTTTTTTGTATAGATTTTATTTTGAGGTGATTGCCGCACTGTTGTCAATAGAAGTTATGCAATTATGGTTATTTGCATAGGTTTTTGTATAAGTATTGGTATGCAAGAGACAAAATGACATAACGCACAGCCTGACTGTCAGGCGGATTCTGGCGGGGCGGCAGCAAAGGCAAAAGGCAGGGAGTCGTAAGGAGTTCAGGGGCAAACTCAGGGGCTGGTATCGAAATACCATGGCCCTGAATGGAAGGTGTTCTACATCAAGCCGGGCTATTTATTCTCCCATTAGTTTTCGCACCACTACATTGCTGATGGCGGTGGCGACTTCTGGCTCGAGGCCGACTGGGGGATGAAGGGTCAGCTTGACCAGATGTTGTCGTTGCAAGGCTTCTATTTGCTCTGGCACATCCTGACGCAAGTGGCGGCCAGCAGCAAAAAACAACGGCAATATATCAATGTGAGTGACGCCGTCATTGGACAGGGTAGCAATCATATTCTCGAGGGAAGGTTCAGCCAGCTCCATATAGGCCAGCTGTATCTGATTGGATTTGGCCATGCCTGCGCAAATATTCCCTGTCAGCTGTTCAAAAGGCTTGAGCCAGTTTGGATCGCTACTTCCGTGCGCCAATAAAATAGTGGCGTGGTTATTAGATCGGGTTTGCATAATGCAACCTCCTGATTGATAGCGAAATTCAATACAGACCATGTCCATAGAGCAAGGCCTTGTCGACGGCTCTGTCGCTTGGCCAAGCATCTTCTATATCCGCAGAATGTAACCAGTTTCTGCAGATTGCCAGAATTAGTTGCCGGTGAATGTGAAAATACTGTTTCAGTTTCTTTTCAGGAATGGCATATCACTGGTAGTGAACGATTAACTCATTGTGAACAAGCACCGCCGTACATTGTACCGACTGCTCCGGGCTAAGGTGTCGGTGGCGGTGCTGGTTTATCTTATGCCATATCGGTCATGGGGAACGGCGATGTCATTTGTGAGGTGGTCGTCAAATACGCATGGCTGTCTGTGAGCAATTCCCCAGAGAGGGCGAATCTTTCAGCAATGCTGTGTGGTTGCTGTCATTCTGGATGGAGTCCGCCCATGTCAGCATCATCTCTGTTTATGCCAGCAACAATAATCATGCTGGGACTGGTGTTGTTTGGCTGTTTTTTGCATCCGCTTTTGATTTTGTCCTTGGATATACTATTGTATAAGTATTGTATATATAAATGTACTTGCTGATCACAAGGCAATTTCTCCGGAGTGAAGTATGAGCAAACGTATACTGATAACGGGTGGTAGTGGATTTATAGGCTCTCGCCTGGTGAACGGATGGCTCGCGGAAGGCTATGAGATTGCCGTATTGACCCGACGCCCTGACTGGGTGGTTAAACGATGGGCTGGTCGCGTGATGGCGGTGAATGATTTGTATCAGTTGGTTGGGCCCTTTGACTGGCTTGTCAATCTGGCGGGAGAAGGGATTGCCGACCAGCGCTGGAGCCACTCGCGCAAGCAGGCGTTGCGCGAGAGTCGCATCGGTGTGACCAATCGTCTGGCCGAGTGGGCAATACAAACCGGTCGGCGCTTTGATGTTGTGGCCAGTGGCTCAGCGATCGGGGTCTATGGTGCCCTGAGCGGAACTGCCGCCCAGCAGACCGTGGCTGAAACCAGCCCGGCAGGCGAAGATTTTGCCGCTCAGCTGTGTGCCGATTGGGAACAGGCTGCGCACCCTTTGTTTGCCTTGTCGCGGCGGTCGCTGATCTTGCGGACCGGTGTGGTGCTGGGAGAGCAGGGGGGCATGCTAAAGCGTTTGTGGACGCCATTTTCTCTGGGGCTGGGAGGACGTATTGGCTCCGGCGAACAGTATTTGTCCTGGATTCATATTGAGGATTATCTGGCAGCACTGAACCATCTGCTGGCCTCGGAGGCAGAGGGGATTGTTAATATGACGGCGCCAGAGGCGGTGACAAACCGTGATTTTACCCGTGTGCTGGCGACTTGCCTGAAGCGTCCGGCACTGTTGCCCATGCCCGCAGCCGTGGCGCGTATCGTGTTTGGTGAGATGGCGGACCTGCTGCTCAAGGGGCAGCGAGTATTGCCTCTTCAGCTGCAGGAGCAGGCGTTTTCGTATCGGTACACTACACTATCTGAAGCATTGGCCAGTATTGGCCGTAATTGGACCCACTATCGTCAAGTCTAGAGGTTGACCGTGTTTGTGCCATGCCCGGATGCCCGGAATGACGTCAGTGAGTGTGATCCATTGGTATCCGCTTCGTTGTTTTGGCCAGGTTGGCACCGACACGTTTATTGGCCGCTGGTCAGCATTGACGCAGGATATATCATGAGTACAAGCCGCCAAACCATGGAACCTTACCTGTATGAATTTGGTCAGGAATACCGTATCAGCTACATCAATTTCTTGCGTGCCGGTGAGTTGACCGATGCGCGGCTGTTATTGGCGCTGGAACGCGGTTGTGAGCGCCACTCCTTTGTTTTCTCGTTGCCCTTGTTTAATGACATAGAGAAGAGCCTGGTGGCCTGTCGCAGCCTGTATATTGCCGCCATCAAACATTCTCCCTTGTCCCCGTCTCAAGTAGAAGTGGGAGATGCTGAAGGTAAATTCGTTTATTTCACGGCCCATGCCGTTAGAGACATCACGCCCACCGCCTGACCTGAATTGCCCTGCCTGTTTTATCTCCAGAACAGTCTGATGGAACGATCATGGCTTTTTTCAGTCGTGCCATCAGGTTAGTCTAGCCTCCTTTCGAACCATGTACCGAGGCTGGATGTGACCGAGACCCTGTTTGAGCTTGCTGCATATAGTGTATTAACCCTGATGGGCCTGTTGGCGTTATTAGCGTTGCTGCTGGGCGCCTGGGTGATCTACGCCTGGGTGGTGGATGTGCGACAGACGCAGCACACAGTCCGGCGTAATTTCCCCGTGATTGGACGTTTCCGCTACTTGTTTGAACACCTGGGTGAGTTCTTTCGGCAATACTTTTTTGCCATGGATCGCGAGGAGATGCCGTTTAACCGGGCGGATCGTACCTGGGTATATCGCGCCGCCAAACAGGAAAGTACCACCATCGCCTTTGGTTCTACCCGTCGTCTGGATGTGCCGGGCACCGTTATCTTTGTCAACAGCCCGTTTCCGGCATTGAAGCAGGATTTTGCCAGCTCAGGCCCCTTGACCATTGGTGAGCATTGCCGCAGCCCCTATACCACCAGCTCACTGGTGAATATCTCGGGCATGAGTTTTGGTGCGCTGTCGAGTGTGGCAGTTACCGCCTTGTCCCGTGGCGCTGCCATGGCAGGTAGCTGGATGAATACCGGTGAAGGCGGTTTGTCTCCGTATCATCTGGAAGGCGGCTGTGATCTGGTGTTCCAGATCGGCACGGCCAAGTACGGTGTGCGGGATGAACGTGGCATGCTGGACGATACCAAGTTGAAGGCCATCGCCGAGCACTCACAGGTACGCATGTTTGAAATCAAGCTCAGTCAGGGGGCCAAGCCAGGCAAGGGGGGTATCTTGCCGGCTACCAAGGTGAATGAAGAGATTGCCCGTATTCGTCATATTCCCCTGCACGAAGCCTCAATCAGCCCCAATGGCCACCCGGAAATCCGCTCGGTTGATGACTTGCTCGATATGATCGGTCATGTGCGGGCGGTGACTGGCAAGCCGGTGGGCTTCAAGGTCGTACTGGGAGATATTGGCTGGATTCGGGACTTGTGTCGTGCCATCCAGTTGCGCGGCAAACAATCTGCGCCGGATTTTATCACTCTGGATGGTGCCGAAGGTGGCACGGGAGCGGCACCCCAGTCGCTGATGGATTATATGGGGCTGCCTTTGAATCAGTCCTTGCCCATGCTGGTGGACACGCTGGATGAATTTCACTTGCGACCACGTATCCGGGTGATTGCTTCGGGCAAACTGATTACCCCGGACCGGGTCGCCTGGGCGTTATGTGTGGGCGCTGATTTTGTGGTGTCGGCCCGAGGCTTTATGTTTGCTCTGGGCTGTATCCAGGCGTTGCAATGCAATAAAAACACTTGTCCCACTGGCATCACTACTCACAACAAGCATTTGCAGAGTGGTTTGGTACCTTCGGACAAGGCCGTCCGGGTACAGCACTTTGTCGAGAGTCTGGTACAGGAAGTCGGGGTTATCGCCCATTCCTGTGGTGTTGATGAACCGCGTGGCCTGAGTCGTCGACACGCCCGTATTGTGCAACCGGATGGTGAGGCTCGCTGTATGACGGATATTTATCAGCCCGTCTCTTTTCATCCGGGTAATGACCTGATGCCGGAAGACTGAGCCCCCGATCTGTCTGCTCGCTGTTACTTGCCGGTTCGATAACCAGCTCCCTATGGTCTGGTTATCGAAGGGCGAGTTGAGTGAAGTGCTCTTTACCGGTGTTGGGATAGGGAAAATGCCATTGGCAGGGAAAGTGACATTTTGTTGATTTATATCACCTTGAGATTGTAATGATCGTCAAAAATCGCAGTCATATGGCGCAATATGTTGAACCTCGTCGCAGTGGTACCGCGACGAAGTGACGGCTGCCTTGTGATATAGCCAGCCAGGGTCGGGCGACTCTCTGGTGCGGGTGACGTACCGTATTACCGCATGAAATACCGTGACACTTCCGTGAAAGCAGTTTAATCCTGAGCGGGGTCAAGGTGATGTGTTTCAGGCCCGTCATGATGATGTCCCCAGAGATATTGTCCTGGTGACAACTATATCTGTTGGTAATACATACCCGCCCCTTGGTGGGCAGGGTTCAGGAGGTTGGAAATGGGTTCAGACAGTACGTCCTATCGTTCGATTGTTGCGATTGTGGGGGATCTGGTGCGGTTGCGCGTTGCAACCCCTGAATCAGGTAAATCAACCCGGGTGCGGCTGGATGACCTGGCCGTACTGGTCAGTGGGGATGGCACCACCCGCCGTCTGGCGCAAGTGATCGACATCCGCGATGAGCAAGTCTCGATGCAGGTGTTTGATGGCACCAAAGGGCTGGCGACCGATGCCAGTGTGCAATTCCTGGGTCATCCGATGCAGGTGACTTACTCCGCCAATATTCTCGGGCGTATCTTTGATGGTCGCGGCAAGCCGATGGATCATGGCCCGGCGCTCGATTTTGACAGCCAGGTCGAGATCGGCGGACCAACCGTCAACCCGATGCGACGGGTGCTGGCATCCCGCATGATTCGTACGGGTGTTCCCATGATCGACCTGTTTAATTGCCTGGTCGAGAGTCAAAAAATTCCTGTTTTTTCCGTTTCTGGAGAACCATACAACGCCTTTCTTGGCCGTATTGGTACGCAGGCCGACGCCGACATTATCGTGTTTGGTGGTATGGGGTTGGGGTTTGACGACTTTTATTCATTCCGCCAGACCTTTGAAGATCAGGGTTCTTTTGCCCGTACCGTTATGTTTGTTAACCAGGCCTCGGATTCGATCGTCGAACGCTTGTTGGTGCCGGATATGGCGCTGGCTGTAGCGGAACGTTTTGCGGTGGAAGAAGGCAAACGGGTATTGGTGCTGCTGACCGATATGACCGCCTACGCCGATGCCCTGAAAGAAATCGGTATCGCCAATGAGCGGGTCCCCTCGAACCGTGGCTATATGGGGGATCTGTACTCACAGCTGGCCCGTCGCTACGAAAAAGCCTGTGATTATGCCAAGGGTGGATCGGTCACGATTCTTGCGGTTACAACCATGCCTGGCAACGACGTCAGTCACCCGGTACCGGATAACACAGGTTATATCACCGAAGGACAATTCTATTTGCACGATGGCCAGCTGGATCCGTTTGGTTCCTTGTCGCGCCTGAAACAGCTGGTGATCGGCAAACAAACCAGGGAAGACCACAGCCAGGTGATGAATACCATGATCCGGCTTTACTCCGGCGCCGTCGAAGCCGAACAGAAACAGGCCATGGCCTTTGATCTCAGTGATTACGATCAGCAGCTACTGCAATACGGGCAACTGTTCCGTCAGCATTTTATGTCTCTGGATGTGTCGATGCCGCTGGAACAGGCGCTGGACAAGGGGTGGCAGCTGATGGCGCAATGTTTCCGTGCCGAGCAATTGCTGATGAAGCCCGAACTGATCGACAAGTATTACCCGACCGAGATGGCGGGCAGCCTGGAGACGGTCTGATATGGCACGTTTGCTGTTGTCGAAGGCCACCTTGTCGGCCCAGCGGCAAAAGCTGGCGGCTTACCAGCGCTTTTTACCGGCACTGGATATGAAACGCCAGCAGCTGCAAGGAGCCATCAAACAGGTGGAAGTGCAGCAGCAGGAGCTGGTACAGCAACGGCAGCAACTGGCACAACGTATTGGCGAGCAGATGCCGATGCTGGCGGTTACCTCAATCGATTTAAAGGGATTATGCACCGTGCGGAGTTTACAGCTGCGGCGACGTAACATCGTCGGTGTCTGGATCAACGAGCTGGAGGCAATTGACTTTGATCTGGCCATTATCCCCCTGATGGCAAAACCGCACTGGGTTGCACCTCTGCAACAATGGTTACAGGAAGGCATGACTCTGGACGTCAAACACCAGTTGTTGCAGCAGCAACACCGCGTGATGGCGGCGGCTCTGCGCAAGGTGACCCAGCGGGTAAATCTGTTCGACAAGGTACTGATACCCGAGACCCGATCCAATATCCGCCGTATTGGTATCTATCTGGACGACAAGGACAGGGAGTCGGTAGTGACATCGAAAATAGCTAAAAACAAACGTCAGGCTGCGGGTGGATCATGACAATCGTCGCGTTAAAAAAAGTGGCCATCGCCGGGCGTGAAAAAGACAAGGAAGCGGTCATTGCCCGTTTGCAGGCATTTGGTCAGCTGCATCTGATTGATGGCCATGAGAGCGGCGAGGAAGTGCCGGAAGGGGTTCGTCATTTGAATCAGGCGATCCGTTTTCTGGAGCAAGGGGAAAGTCGCCGGCGGCCGTTAAAAAAATTTACCGGTTTTCATTTGCAACCGGTCGTTAATGAAGCCATTGACGTACAGCACCAGCTGCGGCAACTGGAAGACCAGCGTGACGAAGTCCAGGCCCGGATACAGCGGATGCTGCCCTGGGGTGAGTTTCATTTCCCCGACGACGCGTGGGTTAACCATGTACGGCTGTGGTTTTATTGCTTGCCTGTGAACAAGCGCAGCTGGCTGGATCGGCTCTACAAGGCCGGAGCGGCAATCCGGCTTCCTGACCAGAGCCAGAGTCCGGATGATATTCATTGGGGCATCCCCTGGCAGCTGGTCGGCCGTGACAGCCGCCATCTTTATGTTGTCCTGTTATCTGCAACGGAACCACCATCGGCCTGCATGCCTGTGCCCCGGGAACATTTGGGTTCACGTACCCTGGAGCAGCTGACCGAAGCGTTGGAAACCATTGAGCAATCGCTCGATTCTCTGCAATCGCGACGGGAAGAATTAACCCGTTATCTGTTGTTGCTCAAACGTCATCAGGCAAGGACGCACAATCACACACTCTGGCGTCAGGTGGTGGATCGATTGTCCTCGGATGGCCAGGTGTTTACGCTGCTGGCCTGGGTGCCGGTATCTTCCTTGCCGGCGTTATCAACCCTGGCTCGGGAAACCGGTTTTGCCTTTGTTGCCAGTGACCCTGCCGCTGATGAATCTCCCCCTACCTTGCTGAAGCCGCTGGCGGGTTTTGCTGCTGGCGGGTTGCTGACCCGTTTTTACCAGTTACCGGCCTACCGTTCCTGGGATCCTTCCGTGCACCTGTATCTGTCGTTTATGGTCTTTTTTGCCATGATTCTGTCGGATGCTGGTTATGCCCTGGCATTGGGCGGGTTATTGGCGTTGCGCTGGAAAGCGATGGGTAAGAGTGAAACCGGTCGCGGTCTCCGCCAGCTGTTTTTGTCTCTGGTCGGGGCCGCGCTGGTATGGGGTGTTATGGCGGGCGAGTACTTCGGGGTGGAGCTGGCGGACGATAACTGGCTGACCAGTCTGGTGGTCATGGATATCGAGGATTACAACACCATGATGAAGGTATCGATCCTGACCGGGGTTGTGCATCTGCTGCTGGCGAATGCCAGCCTGGCCTGGCATCGCCGCCATGAACACTGGTTTGTGGTTAGCCGGGCGGGCTGGGCCGGGGTCGTACTACTGGGCTGCTGGGCCGGTTTTATTGGTATTTCGGCCACAGTAGTGGTGTTGGCGGTTGTCGCGGTGCTGGCCATTATGGTGGGTTCTGGCTGGGCCAGGCCGATATCAGCCTCTGCCAGTCCGCTGCAACGAGGCGTACAGCGGCTATTGCGCGGGTTGATGGTGTTGCCGGGCCTGAGTCAGCTGTTTGGCGATGTGCTCAGTTATATGCGCCTGTTTGCGTTGGGGCTGGCGTCGGTATCACTGGCGCTGACATTTAATCAGCTGGCAGTACAGGTGATGGCTACCGAAGGTGGGCTGGCCTTGCTTGGTGGGGTGCTGATCTTGCTGTTGGGGCACGTAGTGAATATTGCTTTGGGAGTGATGAGTGGTGTTGTACACGGCCTGAGGCTGAATTTTATTGAATTTTACAACTGGGGCGAGCCGGGTGAAGGTTACGCTTTCCAGCCGTTTCAATTAAAGGAGTTGGAAGATGAATGAGCTGGTCATAAGCCTGGGCTGGATTGGAATGTTTTCTCCCATTGCACTGGGCTGTATGGGCAGTGTGATTGGCTGTGGTCTGGCTGGTCAGGCTGCCATTGGTGCCATGCTGGATACAGACAGTGGCCATGGGCGTTTTATCGGTTTGTCGGTGTTGCCGTCGTCGTTTGTGATTTATGGCATCGTCTTGCTGTTTACCTTGCAACGAGAGGTCGGTATTGAAAACGCTGCCGGGTTGTTTGGTATCGGACTATTATCCGGGCTGTCTTTGATGGTCGCCGGGATCTGGCAAGGACGAGCGTGTGCCGCTGCGATCAGTGCTTCAAAAGAGAAGCCGGAGATTTTTGGTATGTCGATTGCTCCGGCGGCCGTGGTTGAAGGTTTCGGTGTGTTTGTCTTTATTTTTGCGCTGGTGCTGTCGGGCGGTATTCCTGCTCTGGCGGCTCAGTAACAGGCTGATGGATGTTTATCTGTTGTTTGATAAACGGGTAAACGCAGGAGGAATTGGATGAAACAATCAGGCAGTGACGTCGTTTCCGCCGGGATTGACGAGCTGGTTAGCCGTTTGCGTCAGGATGGCGTTGAGGCGGGGGAAACAGAAGCCGAGGCAATTCTGGCCGATGCCCGCCAACAGGCCGCGGCCTTGTTGGCTGATGCTCGCCAACAAGCCGACAAGCTGATTGCCGAGGCGAAAGAAGACGCCCGTCGTGAGCAGCAGGCCGCCAGTGAAGCCATGCAAATCGCCTTTCGGGATCTGGTTCTGGATATGAAATCCATGCTGGAGCAGCGTTTTTCAGCGGATGTTTCGCGCCTGGTGCGCCAGCAACTGGATCAGCCGCAACTGCTGGCCAAGCTGATACGGGCCGCCGCAGGACGGCTACTGGAGCAGGCCGAATTACCCGCCGAGAGTGAGCTGGATCTGCTGTTACCACCGCAGATACTGGCGCTGGATGATATTCGGCGATCACCGGAGTCCGCCATGCAAGGGCCGCTGGCCGATCTGGCTTTTGCGTTACAGATCGACATGCTGCGTGATGGTGTGACCCTGGCCGCCGGTTCGGCTGATCACCATGGTATTACGCTGGTACTGCGTGACGAGAAAATTGAAGTGGATCTCAGTGACCGGGCCATTGCCGGGTTGTTATTGGGTTATTTACAACCCAGATTTCGCGCTATTCTTGATGGCATTATTCGTTAGTTGTTGGTTGTTTGCACTAGGGGTCTGAATGGACTGGCGTGATCGCTACACCCTGTTGATGTCGAGTTTACCGGCCCATGAGCGCTGGGGAAGCCGCCATCAGACACCGCTTTCCCGCTTGAAACTGGAGCGCCGATTGCGACTGTTAAGTCAGCCGGATGCTGACCTGCTGGCACGTATTGAATCCTTGCTGCAATGGCGTGAACTTCCCATTACCAGCGATAACCAGCAACTGGTATTGCGGCAACGAAAACTGCTTGAGACGTTGCGGCATGACGATACCCGCCCGAGGGCCGAAGCAACGGCTCTGCTGGCGTTGATTCAGCAGCGGCTGGATGTCCGGACGCTGGTTGCCGCACTGTGGCGACGGGAGTATCAGCAGGACAACGATCCACCGCCATCCGGCCTTTGGAGTGTGAGTCGTTATCGTCAGACCATAGAGCAGTACTGGCATGAGCCAACGTTCCGACTGGAGGTCGCCCAGCCCTGGTTGCCACAAGCGCTGACCTGTATCCGCTCTCATCAACCCTGGGAGCTGGAGCAGATGTTATTGCAGCATAACTGGATCCTGACCGGGCGCTACCTGTTGCCTGGAGACAACAGTCTGGTGGCTGTCGTGGCGTATGTCCTCAAATGGGACATGCTGGATCGTCGTATCGGTTATGACGCTACCCAGGCCCAGGCCCGTTTCAGTGACTGGGTGGCGGTGGACATTGCTGCGGTAACAGCCGTTGAGCCAGGCCCTCTTGACCCCAAAGCCAGTAGCAACTTTACCCAATCATCGACCATGGCCAGTGGAGCACCGTTATGACGATGGAGACAGCCGCAGAAAAGGCGGACTCAGGTCAGCAAGCAACAGCACGTATTGTCGCAGTACAGGATGATCTGGTGACAATAGAAAGCATCGAAACCGTCGCCGGGTCTGGAGACTATCGGCCATTGTCCAAAAATGAAGTGGTGTTTGTCTTGCCCGGCCGCCTGACCGCAGATGGCAGACAGGAATGGCTGAAAGCCGAAGTCCTGAGGATTCATGGCCGCCGGGCCGACGCGCAAGTTTACGAAAGCACCCGGGGTGTTGGTATCGGTGATCCGGTACTACAAACCGGAGAACTGTTGTCGGCTGAACTGGGTCCAGGTCTGCTGGGTATGGTCTACGACGGCTTGCAAAACCCGCTGGAGCAACTGGCGGCCAACTACGGCACTTTTTTGCCGCGGGGTGTGGATATTCGCGGTCTGGATCAGGCTCGACGCTGGTCCTTCAAGCCGCTGATCAAGGAAGGCGAGAAAGTCCGGGCGAGTGATATTGCCGGCGTGGTGGCAGAAGGACGGTTTGAGCACAAGATTATGGTGCCGTTTGACTGGCCAGGAGAATGGCAGCTGGATTGGATTCTGGAGGGCAGCTTCAGTGTTGCCGATCCGGTTGCCCGCCTGACGCCACTGTCGGCTGAAGGAGTGGCTGACCCGCATCGCAGTCGTAACCTGACCCTGAGTCAGCGCTGGCCGATTCGACTGCCGATTTCTCGTCGATTGATGGCGCTGGGAGAGGCGGAACGTCTCTATCCGAGCCAGCCGTTGTCGACCACCATTCGTCTGGTAGATACCTTTTTCCCCCTGGCCAAAGGTGGTACTGGTTGTATTCCTGGGCCATTTGGCGCAGGGAAGACCGTGCTGCAAGGGCTGATTTCCCGCTACTCCGATGTGGATATTGTGATCGTGGTGGCTTGTGGTGAGCGGGCCGGTGAGGTGGTTGAAACCATTCAGGAATTTCCCGGTATGACGGACCCCAAAACCGGCGGCAGCCTGATGGATAGAACCATTATTCTCTGCAATACCTCATCGATGCCGGTGGCTGCCCGGGAAGCCTCTATTTATATGGGTATCACTCTGGCGGAGTATTACCAGAGCATGGGTTATGACGTCTTGCTGATCGCCGATTCGACGTCGCGCTGGGCCCAGGCAATGCGGGAAACTTCCGGCCGGCTGGAAGAAATTCCAGGTGAGGAAGCCTTTCCGGCTTATCTGGACTCTTCGATTCGCAATATTTATGAGCGCGCTGGGGTGATTCGTCGTACCGATGGCGTTGAAGGTACCTTTACCATGGTAGGGACCGTCTCACCGGCTGGTGGTAACTTTGAAGAGCCAGTGACCCAATCCACGCTGGGGACGGTCAAAACCTTTCTGGGGCTGTCTGCGGATCGGGCTTATCGGCGCTTTTATCCCGCGGTTGACCCGTTGATTTCCTGGTCGCGTTACCTTAAACAGTTACAGCCCTGGTTTGATACCCATTTATCCCCGGGTTGGACGCGGCGGGTCGAAGTGTTGTCGGAACTGCTGGTACGAGGTGATGAAGTCAGCCGCATGATGCAGGTGACTGGTGAAGAGGGGGTAACGCTGGACGACTTTATCGTGCAACAGAAAGCGCTGCTGCTGGATATGGTGTATTTGCAGCAGGATGCCTTCGATGATGTGGATGTGTCGGTGCCGATGGATCGTCAGCAACGGTTGTTTGAATTGATGGAAGCCGTAGCGGCTCATCAGCCGCAGATGGATGCGGATTCCGACTCACAAAGGAAAGCTGCGGTACGCACTTTCTACACACGCCTGACCGGCCTGTTCAAGAACCTCAACTACGCCGTGGACGGCTCTGGTGAATACAATCGTTTGCTGGAGACGATAACTGACCTGTTGGGGGCACCTGTTTAATCCTTACTCCGGGCTATTGGATGGTTTCGAATCACGAAGCCGACTTGCAGGCCTGACGGGTCAAGCCAAAAGTCGGGACGCCGAGTCGAGATCATTCGGTAGCCCCCGGCACCCTCTGTTTGAAATACGCCCCAGAGCGGAGAATAACCGGTCTGTTTTGCTGGGCTAATGCGCATAAAGATGTATAGCGCTCTGGTTGTTATTATGTTTTTGCTATTGGCGGCTTGTTATTTTAATGGCCTGCCATGATCTGTTCAGAATTAAACAGAATGAGATTGCGGAAAGATTATCAGGAAAAGTTATTGATATGGATTGGCCATTTCTTGCCATTGTTTATTGGTACCGTGTTTTTATCAGATCGTGCTGTTATTGATTATTCGTGCTGATAATTCACTAATCTCTCTTGTAGGAGAAGACTGCCCATATCAAGGATATTGAGACTGATCAAATAATAAACGTCTGTCAAAAAATAAGTCTGTGACGATAGTCTGAGCTGACAAAGACCAGGCCTGCTGTATGAAATGATGGTGTGAAGACTGCTCTGCCCTGAGCCATAGGGGCAACAGCTCGCTGTGTTTCTGGGCGGTGTTGACGGATGCTCACGGGTTCAAAAGATTACCTTCAGATCCGGCTGGTTAATAAATCTGGCCCTATCTTGCAGCATGGGTGTTTCTCTATGAGGCGGGTTTTGGCGGATTAATTGATATGCTGCACATTAATGGTGCGCGAGGGCGCTAAAAGTCTGGAATTGGTGCCTTTGTAGCAAGGGTTAATTGCGGTTGCCTGATATGGTGTATGATGCGCCAGAATGGCCTCTGTGGCGGCTTGCAGTCATGCATGGGTAATGGTTTACTTTGAGCACTTTGTAGTCTTTTCAGAGTGACCCAGTGCTTGCCAGCCTGGCGTCAATTCCTCATTAACCTGATGGCAAATTTCAGGAGCTGTATGTCTATCGAGTGGAAGGATTACGCACCGGGCGAGTTCTACGATGAACTTTTCAGCGCACCCGGATGCGCGCGTGAACCTGCTGAAGCACTTATTTCCTATCTGGAATCATTCTCGGATGAAGATGTGAATTCGCGCAAAATTGCGGCCGAATCGACCATTAAGGAAATGGGTGTTTCATTTACGGTATACACAGAAGGTGGGAATATCGACCGGGCCTGGCCCTTTGATATTCTTCCCCGGGTAATTTCAAAGAATCAATGGGATAAGACGGCCGCCGGTCTGAAACAGCGTTTGCGGGCATTAAACCTCTTTATTGATGATTTGTACCACGATCAGAAGATTCTCAAAGATGGTGTGGTACCGGAATTTATACTTAAACAGTCGGTCAATTATCGCAAGGAATGCGAAGGCATCAGCCCTCGTTTTGGTGTGTGGGCCCATATTTGTGGCACCGATCTGGTGCGTGACGGGGATGGCCAGTTTTATGTGCTGGAAGATAACCTGCGCGTACCATCGGGCGTATCCTATATGCTGGAAAACCGCTCCATCATGAAGCGGGTTATTCCGGAAGTATTTGAAAAAGTCAGCATTGCTCCTGTGGGCGATTACCCTGAGCACTTGTTTGAGACCCTGGCCGCCCTGTCACCACGTGAAGTCGAAAAACCGGTCGTTGTGGTTCTGACGCCAGGGATTTACAACTCCGCGTATTTTGAACACGCCTTTCTGGCACAGCGCATGGGTGCCGAGCTGGTTGAAGGCAGTGACCTGATGGTGACTGAAGACGACTGCGTCTACATGAAAACCATCGCCGGTCTGGAACGGGTCGACGTGATCTATCGCCGTATCGATGATTTGTTCCTCGATCCGGAAGTGTTCCACCCCGATTCAACGCTGGGTGTTCCTGGTCTGATGCGTGCCTGGCGTGCCGGTAATGTCGCCTTGGCGAATGCACCGGGCGCCGGTGTGGCGGATGACAAGGTGGTGTATGCCTTTGTTCCAGCTATCATCAAGTATTATCTGGGTGAAGAGCCATTGATTCCCAATGTGGAAACCTTTTTGTGTTATGACGATGTCCAGCGTCAGCACGTGTTGGAGAACCTCGACAAACTGGTGGTTAAACCCGCCAATGAGTCCGGTGGTTATGGCATGTTGATTGGGCCACATTCCACCAAGAAAGAGCGCGAAACCTTTGCCGATCTGATCAAGGCCAACCCGCGTAACTACATTGCCCAGCCAACGCTGGCCTTGTCGACCTCACCAACACTGGTGGGCAAAAACAAGGTTGAACCCCGTCACCTGGATCTGCGGCCGTTTGTACTGCAGTCCCGCGACAGCTATGTCACTACCGGTGGCTTGACCCGGGTTGCCATGAAAAAAGGTTCTCTGGTGGTTAATTCTTCTCAGGGTGGCGGCAGCAAGGACACCTGGATTGTCGATACAGGAACAGGAATCGAATAATGCTATCGAAAGTTGCAGAACGTATTTACTGGTCCGCTCGCTATCTGGAGCGGGTTGAAAGCACAGCGCGACTGCTGAGCATTTATGACAAGCTGTTGTTTGACATGCCTCGGCGGGTCAATCTGGGCTGGTACAATCTTATTGTGATCAACAGCCTGGAAGACGACTACAATAGTCGGTATTCCGTTCGTGATGAGCGTAATGTGGTGAAGTTCCTGCTGGGTGATGACACCAACCCTTGTTCGATAGTGAATTCTTTGCGAGCGATTCGTGAGAATATCCGTACGACACGGGATGTGATTCCAGCGGAAGCCTGGGAACTGGTCAACGAGCTGAGCATGTTTGTGCAAGAGAATCTGTCTCTTGGCATTAACCGTAGTATGCGTCACGAGTTCCTGGAGAGCATCATCAAGTCCTGCCAGCAAATTGTTGGCTTGCTGTACGTCAATATGACCCGGGACGAAGGCTGGGACATGTTGTTGATGGGGCAAAACCTGGAACGGGCAGACATGACCTCCCGTAATCTGGATGCTGCTATTGCTGCGATCCATCAGGTGGCTGATGATGAATACGCCGTTAACAGTCGTCAGATTATCTGGGGTAATGTGCTGCGCTCATTAAATGCCGACCAGCCGTTCCGCCGTACCATGCGCTCAGCCATCAAGGGAACGCCGGTGGTCACGTTTCTGTTGGGCGATGAGCAGTTTCCCCGGTCCATTGCATTTTGTTTGAAAAAAATCGTGGCAAGCTCGGATTGTTTGCCGAAAGGTGAGGGTGTGATTGCTCGCACCCGACTGATTTGTGACGAAGTGGCGGCGGACCTGGAAGCTGAAGAATTTAATGTCGCTTTCCGTGAAGATCTGAATGAACTGCAATTGTCACTGGCAGATGTTCATGACCTGATACAAAAAACCTGGTTCCTGTCGGATCAATAGCGAAGTCCCAACCGGCATCAGGGATGAAAATGAAATGCTGGTCTGGCGATGCCGGCCAGCATTTATAATGATATTCAGAGATTTCCTATTTCGGGAGCAGTTATGACTATCCGTGTTGCGATTCAGCACAACACATACTACGACTTCGACCGGCCTGTTTCACTGTCACCCCATGTGGTTCGACTGCGTCCAGCGCCTCATTGTCGTACACCTATTGAAGCGTATAGCCTCAAGGTTCAGCCAGAAGAGCATTTTATCAACTGGCAACAGGATGCTTATGGCAACTATCTGGCTCGATTGGTATTTCCCGAGAAGACCCGCAAGTTCTCGGTAGAGGTTGAAGTCATTGCCGATATGACGGTTGTGAATCCGTTTGACTTTTTCCTGGAAGAAGACGCGGAAGAGTTTCCATTCGAATACGACAAGCAAACCAAAAAAGAACTGCAGCCTTATCTGGAGCTGGAGCCACAAGGGCCGGCTTTCGAAAAGTTTCTGGCTGGTATCTCGACAGAAAAACGCCGCACCATCGACTTTCTGGTCGACGTCAATTCCCAGCTGGAACAGCTGATTGACTACACCATTCGTATGGAGCCAGGCGTTCAGACACCGGAAGAGACGCTGGAAAAACACCTCGGCTCCTGTCGTGACAGTGCCTGGCTGATGGTGCAAGCCGTGCGTCATTTGGGTATGGCGGCGCGGTTTGCTTCCGGTTATCTGGTGCAGTTGACCTCAGACGAAAAGTCGCTCGACGGCCCTTCCGGCCCGGAAGAAGACTTTACCGACCTGCACGCCTGGTGCGAAGTTTATCTGCCAGGAGCAGGCTGGGTTGGTCTGGATCCTACTTCCGGGCTGTTTGCCGGTGAGGGCCATATTCCTCTGGCCTGTACACCACACCCGGTATCGGCAGCCCCGATCAATGGTTTCACCGACAAGTGCGAAGTAGAGTTTGACTTCAAGAACGACGTGACCCGCTTCCATGAAGACCCTCGTGTCACCAAGCCGTACACCGATGCCGAATGGGCCGATGTGCTGTCACTGGGCGACAAGGTCGACGCCTTGCTGGAAGAAAACGATGTCCGGCTGACCATGGGGGGTGAGCCAACTTTCGTATCGATTGATGATATGGAATCGGCCCAGTGGAACACCGAAGCCCTGGGTGCCCACAAGCTGAGTCTGGCCAAAACCCTGCTGTTGAAATTGCGTGACCGTTTTGCTCCGCAAGGCATGCTGCATTACGGCCAGGGCAAGTGGTATCCCGGCGAAGAAGTTCCCCGTTGGGCACTGGGTGTGTTCTGGCGGACCGATAACGAACCGATGTGGACACGCCCCGAGCTGTTGGCCCGGGTCGATAAAGACTACGGCCACACCGAAAAAGACGCAGGCCGGTTTGCTACCCTGTTGTCGGAAAAACTGGGTCTGTCTGACGAATATGTGCAAGCGGCGTATGAAGACGGCTTGCATTACCTGCTTGAAGAACAGAACCTGCCGGTCAACCTGGATTCTGAAATTGCAGAAGCCAAGGATGAGCTGGCCCGTCGCCGTCTGGCTCGTGTGCTGGATCAGGGGCTGAATACCCCCACCGGTTTTGTTGTGCCGGTTGAGTGGGACTTTTATGGCCAGAGCTGGCGCTCCAGCGTGTGGGAATTACGCCGTGGCCGCATTACGCTGATACCGGGTGATTCACCCATGGGTCTGCGTTTGCCATTGCAAGGGCTGCCATGGTCAGAAGAAGTACCGCTGCCACAGGAAGCCGACCCGTTCCGCACCACAGAAGCGCTGCAAAGTCGTGAAGACATTATCAGCAACTTTACGGCAACAGTTGCGGAGCCGATTGCGGAACAGGTTGTCTCGGACGAACAGTCACAGCAACAACGCACTGACGATGACGACCAGTCCGAAACCTACTGGCGTAATCTGGTACGGACGGCAATGTGTATCGAGGCCCGTGGTGGCAAGATTCATATTTTCCTGCCACCACTGCCGTATCTGGAAAGCTACGTTGCCTTGCTCACCATGATCGAGGAAACCGCTGCTGAACTGGAGATGCCGATCATTATCGAAGGCTATGAGCCTCCACGTGACTGGCGGATGCAGAAGTTGCTGGTTACACCGGACCCTGGTGTTATCGAGGTGAATATTCACCCGGCCGACAACTGGCGCGATATGATGCATACCATGAATGAACTGTATCAGGCGGCTCGTGAGTCGCGCCTGGGAACAGAGAAATTCATGTTGGATGGCCGTCACTCCGGTACCGGCGGTGGTAACCACATCACTTTGGGTGGTAAAACACCGGCAGACAGCCCGATGCTCCGTCGTCCCGATCTGCTCCGCAGCTTCGTGACCTATTGGCAGCATCACCCGAGCTTGTCCTACCTGTTTTCGGGCGCTTTTATCGGCCCGACCAGTCAGGCACCTCGTGTGGACGAAGGTCGTGATGAAGGCTTGTATGAGCTGGAAATCGCTTTCCAGCAAATGCCGGAAGGTGAGTCCGCCTTGCCATGGCTGGTCGATCGTATCATGCGTAACCTGCTGATCGATGTGACCGGTAATACCCACCGGGCTGAATTCTGTATCGATAAACTGTTTGCACCGGGTAGCCCGTCAGGCCGTTTGGGGATTCTGGAATTCCGTGGCTTTGAAATGCCACCGCACAGCCGCATGGGTCTGGTGCAGGCATTGCTGATCCGGGCCTTGCTGATCCGTTTCTGGAAAGATCCATACAAGCATGATCTGGTGCGCTGGAATACCCAGTTACACGACAAGTTCATGTTGCCGCACTACGTCTGGGAAGACGTCAAGGAAGTCGCCCAGGACCTGCAGGAACATGGTCTCGATTTCCGCGCCGAATGGCTGTTGCCGTTTGAAGAGTTCCGCTTCCCGCACTACGGTCGGGTTGAACTCGGTGATATCAAGATCGAATTACGCTGGGCCATCGAGCCATGGCATGTATTGGGTGAAGAAGTCTCCAGCTTCGGTACATCCCGTTATGTGGATTCTTCCGTGGAACGTTTGCAGGTCAAGGTCTACGGCATGACCAACAAGCGCTATGTACTGGCGTGTAATGGTCGTCGTGTACCACTGACCAGCACCGGTCGCCATGGCGAAATGGTTGCCGGGGTGCGTTACAAGGCATGGGCGCCACCGTCGGCGTTGCATCCAACCATTGGCGTGCAATCACCATTGGTGTTTGATCTGATTGATACCTGGAACGGTCGCTCCGTGGGTGGCTGTAGCTACCACGTATCGCATCCGGGTGGCCGCAGTTACGACACCTTCCCGGTGAACTCCTTTGAAGCGGAATCACGTCGGGTCAATCGTTTCTCGACACTGGATCATAGCCACGGTGAGTATTCACCCCGTCCGGATGTGGATGCTATTCGGGAGTTTTTCCCTCATAGCGAGCCACGTCCAATGGCTCCGCCACCGGAAGAGTCTCCGAACGACTATCCTTGTACGCTGGACTTGCGGCGGAAATAAATCAGGCTGGCTCCCCTCGCTGCTGAGGGGAGCAAACAAAGCTGAGACAATTTCCCCAATCTGACATAATGGTCGCTAATAAGCGGCCATTTTTTTGGTCTGAATTTTTAACGAGCATTTATTGAAATCCGCAGCGAGAACAAGCATGTCGCAGACTATGTCACAGGCCTCCGGGCCAGACAGCGATGATCTGATCTATCGTCATAATCCGGCGCTTCAGGATGAAGCTGTCGATGCCAATGGAGAGCTGCGCCCGCACTGGTCCTATCTTCTCGACAGCCTGAAAGAGCTGGGGCCAGCGTTATTTGATGAACGACAGTCAAAAGCGTTGCGTATTCTACGGGACGATGGGGCGACCTATAACATCTACAGCGACTCCAGCACGCCATCTCACACCTGGAATATGGATCTGGTTCCGTATGTGATTGGCAGTGAAGAGTGGGGCCGGATCGAGGCAGGCTTGCTGGAGCGGGCGGAGTTGTTCAATCTGCTGCTGCGCGACCTGTACGGTAATCGGGAGCTGATTCGTTCCGGTGTGATTCCGCCGGATGCCTTGTTTTGCCACCGTGGTTTTTTACGAGCCTGTAACGGTATCAAATTACCCGGTGAGCACGATCTGATTTTGCACTCGGTTGATCTGGTGCGTGGTGCCGATGGCCAGATGATGGCCATGGGTGATCGCGCCCAAAGCCCGAGTGGGGCCGGGTATTCGTTGGAAAACCGCAACGTGATGTCACGGGTTTTTCCTAGCCTGTTTCGCGATAGCCACGTACATCGGTTGGCGGCCTTTTTTCAGCGTTTACGTACCAAGCTGAATTCCTTGTCACCCAACAGCGCACCGCGTGTGGCTGTGATGACGCCAGGTGCCCATAACGAAACCTATTTTGAACATGCCTACCTGGCCAACTACCTGGGTTTTCATCTGGTTCAGAGTGATGATCTGGTCGTCCGTAATGGCTTTTTATGGATGAAATCTCTGGATGGCCTGAGCCGGGTCGATGTCTTGCTGCGCCGGGTAGACGACTGGTTTTGTGATCCGGTCGAATTACGGGGCGATTCCCGTCTCGGGGTGGCCAACCTGCTGGAAGTAGTGCGTGCCGGTAATGTGGTGGTGGCTAATCCACTGGGCTCCGGTATTCTCGAAAATCCGGTTTTTTTGCGTTATCTGCCCGGTATTGCCAAACATTTTCTTGGCCGTGAACTGCGTTTGCCATCGGTCGAAACCCACTGGTGTGGCCGTGAGGACGATCGGGCGTATGTGCTGGATCACTTGCATGAGCTGGTGGTCAAGCCGGTGTATCGTAATCTTGATAACCGCAGCTTGTACGGCCCGGAGCTGAGCGCAGAAGAAGCCCGCTCGCTGAAAGCCCGGATTGAGGCGGACCCGACCCAGTATGTGGCTCAGCCGGTCATGGAAGCCGCCCACGTCCCGTCGTTTGTTGACGGTGTGCTGAAACCACGTCCGGTAATTTTGCGCAGCTTTGCCGTCGCAACGGATACCTCGTATACCGTGATGCCCGGTGGCCTGACCCGTATCGGTCAGGACGAACGTTCATTCATGATTTCCAACCAGACCGGTGCCAAGAGCAAGGACACCTGGGTGATCGCTTCTGAGCCGGAGCGTATGGTGCATGATGAGCAGGTCGATGAGCCGGTCAGTCGCGAAGCCGACCTGATCAGCTTGCCCAGTCGGGTGGTGGAAAACCTGTTCTGGATGGGACGTTATGCCGAGCGTGCCGAAGCCGCGCTGCGAATCCTGCGTACCGCCTTTATGATGTTGAACGGCGAAGAGCGAATCAGTGATATAACCCAGCATCAGTTGCTGCATGCGGTATCGATGATTACTGCCACACCGTCACGCTCCACCGATGAACAAACCGCAGAAGAAGCCTTGCGCGGCATTATCGAAAACGGCTCAGTATTACGCAGTATTTCCGGCAACCTTAATGCCATGCTTTATTGCGCAGAAGAGACCAAAGAGCTGTTGTCGTCGGATACCTATCGTGTCATCAACGACATTCGTGATGCCCTGAATATGCTGGGGGTCAGTTTCTCGGGCAGCCTGGCATCGGCACCGGAAGAAGCCCTCGACCCCTTGGTAACCGCCTTGATGGCCTTGTCTGGCCTGACCCAGGAAAGCATGATTCGAGGCTTTGGCTGGCGCTTTATGGATATGGGACGGCGTCTCGAACGGGGTTATCAGATCGCCATTGCCATCGACAGTCTGATTGTTCCGGTGTTGTCGGAGTCGGATCAGAGCAAGCTCTGTGAGGCACTGCTGTTATCGCTGGAAGCCCTGATCAGCTATCGTCGCCGTTATCGTGCCCGTGTCGGTATTCAGACCAGTCTCGATCTGGTGATGATGGACCCGACCAATCCACGTTCGTTGATGTATCAGGTTGAGCAATTACGCCAACATATCGGGGCGTTGCCAAAAACACCGACCCAGATGCACGAGTTGTCTGCGGATGAACGTCGTATCCTTGAATGTGAAACCTTGCTCAAGCTGTCATCACTGGCAGAGCTCAGCAAGGCTGACGGCTTCCAACGCAGCCATCTGGGTGAGCAAATGACCAAAATAGCCGACCAGTTAAGCGGCCTGAGTGAAATGATTACAGACAAATACTTTGATCACCGGGAAGCGTCACAGCAACTGGTTAACAGTACCTGGGAAAGCATCTAGTGTTATATCGCATTCGTCATACCACAGAATATGTGTACCACAGTCGGGTTTCCCACTGTTACAACATGGCCCACGTGACGCCACGGGACACCCTGCGTCAGCAGTGTCTGTCGACCCGTGTTGACGTCTTGCCCGGTGCGGCTTTTACCTCGAACCGGTGTGATTATTTTGGCAATAATGCCTATCACTTTGAAATACAGAAACCGCACAAAAAACTGGTGATCACCTCGACCAGCGAAGTGCGTACCAATCTGCAAAAAGCCGCTCCAGAGCTGGAACTGGGTATCAGTTGTCGTGATGCGCGGGAGGCGATGAGTTCATCCCGGGCACCGGAAGTCTTGTTGGCGCGGGAGTTTTTGCTGGACTCGCCGATGCTCAAGGCATCACAGACCCTGAAGGAATATGCCGATAGTCTGTTTGACGACAATACGCCGTTACTGACTGCCGTTATGAACCTGACCAGCAAGATCTATCAGGAGTTTGAATACTCTCCGGCGTCCACCACCATCGCCACTCCCTTGCAGGAAGTTCTTGAAAGCCGTCGTGGCGTTTGCCAGGATTTTGCGCATCTGCAAATTGCCATCTTGCGATCGTTAGGTTTTGCAGCCCGTTACGTTTCTGGCTATCTGGAAACCCTGCCGCCACCGGGGCAGGAAAAAATGGTGGGTGCCGATGCTACCCACGCCTGGCTGGCGGTATACGCTCCCGGAGAAGGCTGGTTTGAATACGATCCAACCAATAACTGCATGGCCCATGAACAGCATATTGTCACAGCCTGGGGCCGCGACTTTTATGATGTGACGCCGCTGTGTGGCGTTATTTATGGTGGCGGCAGTAATCCGGTATTACGTGTTGCGGTTGATGTAACGCGCCTGACCTGAACGCCACTTTTTGTTGAATGTTTTCTCGTCGCAGGACAGAGCATGATTCGCACCCTGATGATCAACAGCAGCGGCCAGTCGTTCAGTGGCGGTGAAGAGCTGATACACGATTGGCGTGGCGACAATAACAGCCGACTCTGGCTGGACCTGACGTCGGAGGGGGCTGAAAAATATCATCAGGAACGGCAGTTGTTACTGGGCCTGGGGTGTCATGCCCTGGCTATCGAAGACGCCCAGCGCGATCGCCATCCGCCCAAATACGAAGCCTTTGAAGATCACGTCTTTATTCTGTATCGCGGTATTGCCCATTTCGACAGTGAGCTGCACTACCAGCCCCAGTCCGTGGCATTTTTTATCAGTGAGCGCTTGCTGATCAGTTACCATCCGTTGCCGACCGAAAGTATTAATCTGCTGATGACAGGTCATGGCGGCATTCATTTACAACGCTGCCCGGCCCAACTGGCGTTACGCATCATGCATACCTCCGCCGGTATGTACCTGGAGCATGTGCTGGCTTTTGAAGACCAGCTCAGTGATCTGGAAGATGCCTTGTACGAGCAGGGCACTGACGCCTTGATGCGCCAGTTAATGGGGTATCGTTCCCGGTTGGTGAAATTGCGGCGGGTGTTTAATTATCACCAAAGCATCACCGATGAATTAAAAACCAGTGATCTGGCGTTGTTTACACAACCAGATCTGGAGCTGGACCACACACTGAACGACTTGCATGACCGCTTTGAGCGGCTGGCCAGCCTGGTAGCGATGTTTTATGACATCTGTGGTGATCTGATTGATGGTTATCTTGCTGTTGCATCACACCAGCTTAACAACACCATGCGGGTGCTCACCGTGATTACCGCGATATTTATTCCGCTTGGGTTTCTGGCCGGTTTGTACGGCATGAACTTCGATTATATCCCCGAGCTGAAAGTCGCAAACGGCTATTTTATTTTGCTGGGAGTGATGGCGACTCTGGCCGTGGGGCTGTTGGTCTGGTTTCGCAAGTTACGCTGGTTATAACGCAGAGGTCAGGAGGCAATACCTGGATACCTGTCCGGTACCCATGGGACTGCGCTGAACAGGCCACGACTCCTGCCCCAGCCTTGGGACGGGACATGAAGCGTGGCGCTGAACGATTGCCAGATTTACATCACTCGCATGCCTGGCTGTGAACCTTCATTGGGTTCCAACAGGTAAATCTCGGAGCCACCTGGCCCGGCGGCCAACACCATACCTTCAGACAGGCCAAACTTCATTTTCCGGGGTGCCAGGTTGGCAACCATAATGGTGAGTTTGCCTTCAAGGTCTTCTGGCTGGTAGGCCGCCTTGATACCAGAGAAAACGTTGCGGGTCTCGCCGTTACCAATATCCAGCGTCAGTTGCAGCAGTTTGTCGGCACCTTCAACGTGGTCAGCCTTGATGATGCGGGCAACGCGCAGGTCGACCTTGGCGAAGTCGGGGAATTCGATGGTGTCGGCAATCACTTCGTTGCCATCTTCCCTGAGTTCAGGCCCTTTGGATTTTTTCTTCTTCTCTTGTTTACTTGTTTTGGCCGGGGCCGTGCTGGTTTCCGGCGTTGGTTGTTCACCGTTTTCGATCGCCAGTTCGGCCTTGGTTTCTTCCAGAATCGCAGTAACCTTGTCCATCTCGGCCCGGGCCAGCATGGGTTTGAACTTGTTGATCTCGTGGCCCAGCAGGATATTGCTGCGGGCTTCCCAGTCGAGGGAGTCGAGGTTCATGAACTGGCAGGTTTTTTCTGCCAGCTCAGGTAATACCGGAGTCAGGTAGGTCATCAGCTGGCGGAACAGGTTGAGGGCAACGGAGCAGACGTCGATAACTTCTTGCTGACGGCCTTCTTCCTTGTTCATGGCCCAGGGGGCTTTTTCCTGAATGTATTCGTTGGCGCGATCGGCCAGTGCCATGATGTCTTTCATGGCTTTGCCGAAATCGCGTGCTTCGTAGTGGGCGGCAATCGGGGTTCCGGCGTCGATAAATTCCTGCACCATGGCTGGCTCAGCACAGCTGTCGCTGAGCTTGCCTCCGGCTTTGAAGACAAAGTTGGCGGTACGGCTGGCGATGTTGACCAGTTTGTTGACCAGGTCGGTGTTGGCGCGCTGGACGAAGTCTTCGAGATTGAGATCGAAGTCATCAACGCTGGAGCCCAGTTTGGCAGCAAAGTAGTAACGCAGGTAAGTCGGGTTCAGATGGTTGAGATAGGTGCGGGCCTTGATAAAGGTGCCTCGCGATTTCGACATTTTGGCACCGTTGACGGTGACAAAACCATGGGCGTTGACTGCCGTCGGGGTGCGGTAGTCTGCTGCACTGAGCATGGCTGGCCAGAACAGGGCATGGAAGTTGACGATATCCTTGCCGATAAAGTGGTACACCTCAGCGTCGGAACCAACTTTCCAGTAGTCGTCGAAGTTCAGGCCACGGGCCTGACCGGCGTCGGAGTTGCAAAGGTTTCTGAACGAGGCCATGTAGCCAATCGGTGCATCCAGCCAGACGTAGAAGTACTTGCCTGGAGCATCAGGAATTTCAAAGCCGAAGTAAGGAGCGTCACGGGAGATATCCCACTCTTGCAAACCGGAGTCCAGCCATTCAGCCAGCTTGTTGGCAATTTCCGGTTGCAGGGTGCCGGAGCGTGTCCAGTCCTTCAGAAAGGCATCAAAATCTTGCAGCTTGAAGAAATAATGCTCGGACTCTTTTTCAATCGGTGTGGCGCCCGAGATGGTGGAGTACGGGTTTTTGAGCTCTGCGGGTGTATAGGTTGCGCCGCACGCTTCGCAGTTGTCACCGTATTGGTCTGGCGTTGAACACTTGGGACAGTCACCCTTGATGTAGCGGTCGGCAAGGAAGATTTCTTTTTCCGGGTCGAATGCCTGCTTGATTGAGCGTACGGCAATGTGACCCTTGTCGCGCAGACGGGTGTATATCTGACAGGACAACTCACGGTTTTCTTCACTGTGGGTGCTGTGAAAGTTGTCAAAACCGATCTGGAAAGCGGCAAAGTCGGCTTCGTGTTCCGCCTTGACGGCAGCAATCTGGTCTTCCGGTGAGCGGCCTTCCTTTTCGGCGCGTAGCATGATCGCGGTGCCATGGGCGTCGTCAGCACAAACATAGGTGCACTGGTGACCACGGGACTTCTGGAAGCGAACCCAGATGTCGGTCTGGATGTATTCCAGCAGATGGCCGAGGTGAATGGAGCCGTTGGCGTAGGGCAGGGCGCTGGTGACCAGAATTTTGCGAGTGCTGTTTGTCATGGAAAGGGCTACCGGTGGAAAAACGGGTGGAAATCAAAGGGCGACATTGTAGCGGGTACAGAGAGGAGGTTCACCCTCGATGGTGAGGGTAATCCGTTGGCGGTGCGATTTATGGTGATGCCAGGAGCATCAGCAGGGTGGCACTGGCGCCACAATAAATCAGCCCCGCTTGGGCGGTCTGGGCCAGCAGGCTGTTTAATGCCCGACCGCGGAGGCTGTCAATACGGCGAATCAGATTCAGCACCGGTTTCAGACACAGTCCTGCTGGAAGCAGCATCAGCCAGGGGCAGGGCCAGGCGGCGACCAGGTGTACAAGCAAGGCCGCTATCATAACGCCAACAAACAGCCGCCGGGTGCGTGTTTCTCCCAGTCGGGCTGGCAGGGTGAGTTTGCCACTGGCCAGGTCGGTGGGAATATCACGCAGGTTGTTGACCAGTAATATGGCGACACTGAACAGTCCGGCGCTGGTGCCATACAACCAGGCGGTGACGGTCAACTCACCGGTTTGCAGCCAGTAGCTGCCCATTACCGCAATCCAGCCAAAAAATACCAGAACCGTAACCTCCCCCAGGCCCATGGAGGCCAGTGGCGCTGGCCCGGCACTGTAGGCAAAGACGGCGAGTAAGCAGGCGATGCCGATAAACAGTAAATTCCAGCTGGTCAGGGCAGCCAGTGTCAGACCGAACAAGGTGGCCAGCAGGGTAAAAATGGCCAGTGCAACCGCCATGGCCGCCGGAGTAATAAAGCCGGATTGCACCATTCGGGCCGGGCCGAGGCGGGCTTCGGTATCGACACCGCTGAGGCCATCAAACAGATCGTTGGCGAGATTGACGGCAATTTGCAGGGCAACGGCACAGAGTATGGCCAGGCCAAACAGCAGACCGTTGAGCTGGGTCTCGGTCGATGCCAGTGCAGTGCCCAATAGAATCGGGCCAATGGAAGCAGGGATGGTTTTCGGGCGAATGGCTAGCCACCAGTACGACACGCGGGATTCCTCAGAATATGGGGCTGTTATCGGAGTATGGTTGCGCGGAGTTATCAGGCCGCAGAAATGCAGAGCTTATAACAAAACCTTGAGTCAGGTGGCTTCTGGATTAATTGAATGAAGGCTAGAGTGGCACTTATATCAATCTGATCGTGAATAACAAAGAGAATCAATATGCAGCAGCTGGTCGCCCCTGTCATCCTTCCCATCGTCCTTGCCTTGATTATGTTTACCATGGGGTTGGGGTTGACCCGTCAGCATTTTGTCGCGGTGTGGCGTCAGCCAACAGTGTGCCTGATAGGCTTGTTCTTGCAGATAGTCTTGTTACCTGTCATTGCCCTGATCATTATTGTGTTGTTCAAATTACCCTTGATGGCCGGTGCCGGCCTGTTTCTGGTGGCGCTTTGCCCTGGTGGTGCCACGTCCAACATGCTGACTTTCCTGGCGCGCGGTAATGTGGCGCTGAGTATTTCTTTGACGGCGATGACGAGCCTGCTGGTGCCGTTTACCTTGCCGGTGTTATTTGCTGTGTATATGCAATTCGCTGGTGCGGAGATCAACCAGTTTGGTTTGCCGGTTGGTCTAATGATTGTTCAGTTGATGGTTGTGACACTGGTACCGGTTGTTCTGGGGATGACCTTGCGCCATTTCTGGACGCGGCTGGCGATGCAGGCCGAGCGACAGGTCAAGTTGGTGGCGACCTTCCTGATGTTACTGGTGATTGGGTTGTTACTGGTGGACAACTGGGGCGTTGTTGAAAAAATGGTGTCATTGACGGGCGTCGCGGTCATGACGTTAAGTGTGTCTGCGTTACTGCTGGCCTGGGTGATTACCCGGCAGTTATCTCTGAATGCATCAGACAGTCGTGCGATTACGATGGAAGTCGGCGTGCAGAATGCAGGAACGGCGATGATGGTGGCGTTAACGATATTGCATCAACCCGAGTTGGCCATTGTACCGCTGATGTATGGTTTGCTGATGAATATTCCGGTGTTTGGATTTATTGGCTGGGTGATCCGGGACGATGGTTCCGAACTGCAGCAAAAGGTCAGTTGATAGCTGGTAACTGTTGCTGCACCCGACCGGTGGCAGAGTGCCACCGGGGGACGTTTGTTATGACGTGACGGGTTCTTTACGCGGGCTGTCCAGAGTGACTCTGACGGCCTTGACCATATTGTCCTTGAGCTGCAGGATCTCAAAACGATAGCGGCCAATACGCAGGCAGACCGGAGATTCCGGGATGTTTTCCAGAATTTCGACGATCAGGCCGTTAATGGTTTTTGGACCATTGATCGGCAAGTCCCAGTGCATGGTCTTGTTCACATCACGAATAAAGGCCGTGCCATTGACAATAAAACTCCCGTCTTCCTGGGGATGTACATCGGGGGAGCTGGTCGACAGCACATCGGTGGTGAATTCACCGACGATTTCTTCAAGAATGTCTTCCAGTGTGCAAATGCCTTGTACATCACCGTATTCATCAACGACCAAAGCAATACGGCGCTGGTGGCTCTGAAAGTTGAACAATTGGGTGTGAAGTGGGGTGCTTTCCGGAATAAAGTACGGCTCGCGCGCTGCTGTTTCGATGTCTTCGCGGGTGAATTCGCCCTGACTCATTACCCGTGCCAGGGAGCGGGCGTGAAGAATACCAATGATGTTATTGATATCGCCCCGGTAGATGGGCACCCGGGTATGCTGGGTGGTACGCAGTTGCTCGATAAGGATATCCATATCGTCATCGAGATCGATACCAAAAATTTCGTTGCGAGGCACCATGATGTCATTCACGGTCATCTTTTCGAGATCGAGAATGCTTAACAGCATGTGCTGGTGACGCTTGGGAATCATTGACCCGGCTTCCCGCACCACGGTGCGCAGCTCCTCGGTACTCAAATGATCGGAATGGGTATTGTGGACGTCGATACGAATCAGCTTCAGCAGACTGTTGGCAATGGCGTTGACAAACCAGACAAAGGGGTGCAGAAGCCACTGCAGTCCCAGCAGGATGGGAGACGCAGGAAAGGCAATTTTTTCCGGCGCAATCGCCGCAAGGGTTTTGGGTGTCAGTTCGGCAAAAATCAGTACCACCAGAGTAAACAGGATGGTATTGACGAATACCGCAAGATCGGGGTTATCGGGCCATAGTCGTTGGCTGATAATAGTCGCCAGTGCCGCTGCGGCAAAGTTGACCAGGTTGTTGCCTGTGAGGATGGTGCCAATCAGACGATCGGGCTTTTCGAGTAGTCTGGCGGCCAATTTGGCGCCCTTGTGATTGTTTTTCACCATATGCCGCAACCGGTAGCGGTTAAGCGACATCATGCCGGTTTCTGAACTGGAGAAGAATCCTGAAAAAATGATCAGTACCGCGAGTATGCCAAACAGCACACTTAAGGGAACTTCGTTCAAGACTGCGTCCTTTGACTATTATGATTCCGTCATCATAGGGTGCCCAAGTGGGCTGTCAACTGCAGAACGATACCGGCTTGATACAGCGGCTGTGTTTGGCTGCTGTCTACGGTGTATCTGGCGCTTTGACAGACGGGGTACTCCGGTCAGCCACGCCCTGAGTAGGACCGGTTTGAGGTCAGTTGGGATAACCCTTTGACAATCCTGAATACCGTCCAGATAAAAGTCCCCATAATAATCAGCCAGCCAATAATAATAAAAGAGGTCACAATTCCTATCACCATCATGCCCAGCCCCCACCAGAATACCTTGATGATATTGGCAAAGTGGTCTTCAAACAGAGAGCCTTGAAAATCACTGATTTTGGCCATGGCCCAGACGCCACCAATTACCCAGAACACGCCGGTAAAATAGCCGGCACCTAACAGGCAATAAGCAATCAGTGCCTGGGTTTTGGCATCATCGTCCAGTGGTGACAAAGGGGGACGAGGGGGCTTGGAAGACGAAGTATCTGGATAGCCTGACATGGAAATCTCCTGAATGGTCTGTCTGGGATATTAGCAGCGGTTATTGGTTCATATCATGCCATGGCAATCCAGTCGGGTGTTGCGGCCAGACGCTGCAACCAGGCCTGAATGGCGGGATAGCGGTCAAGCTCAAAGCCGCCTTCATGTGCCACATGAGTATAGGCATAGAGGCTGATATCGGCATTAGTGATTTGGTCGCCACAGAGCCAGGGGGTGACGGCCAGTTGCTGTTCCATGATATCCAGGGCCCGGTAACCTCCCGATTGTTTGGCGCTATATTCGTCCTGTCGTTCGGCGGGCATTCCCTGATATTTGGCAATAAAGCGGGCAACGGCAATATAGGGCTCATGGCTGTATTGTTCAAAACATTGCCACTGCTGCATCTTGGCCAGGGTAAAGGTATCCGTTGGTAACAGGCTGGAACCGGCTGCCAGGTAGTTGATGATCGCGTTGGATTCACTCAGGGTGCGACCATCATCCAGCTCCAGGACCGGGATCTTGCCATTGGGGTTTTTGCGTAAAAAGGCCTGGGAGTGGGTGTCACCGGCCAGGATATCCATCCGGACCCATTGATGCGGGATATTCAGCAGCGCACATACCAGCTGGATTTTGTAGCAGTTACCGGACTGGCTATCGCCGTAGATTTTCATCAGTACTCCTGATTGTCTGTGTTGTTTGGATCTGTTCGGAGGGCTGGCTGTTGTCAGCTGGCTCGCTGTCGCAAAATATCAAACTCACGGGGGCTGACAGGCATAACGGACAAACGGTTGCCGGTTTTTATCAGCCCCAACTCGGTGATCTCCGGCATGGCCTTGATGTCTTGCAACGGCAACACCCGTGGAAAAACCTGCGCCAGCTGGATGTCGACCTGATACCAGCGCGGCTTTTCCTGCGTGGCTTTCGGGTCGTAGTATCTGGATTCGGGATCAAACTGGCTGGGATCGACATAGCCAGCCCGCACCACTTCCGCCAGCCCGGCGATGCCAATTTCCTTGCAGCTGGAATGGTAAATAAAGACTTGATCACCCGGCTGTATCTCATCACGTAGAAAGTTGCGGGCTTGATAATTACGTACCCCGTCCCAGGGCTCTGTCTGTTTCGGTCGCGATGCCAGATCCAGGATGCTGAACGCTGTCGGTTCTGTTTTAAATAGCCAATAGTTCATAACGTGTCTGATGGGCAATGGTCGTCAGTCCTGATCATGACGGGGTTGTATGTCCAAGTACAGAACCAACCGTTGCTGGTTTGTGGGTCGTGATGACGGGAATGTCAGCGGGTTACTGGCTGTTTTGGGCCGTGGTGTGAACAGGGGAAGGCCAATCGGGAGGGGTAATAATCAGGCACTGCTGGCTGCTGTCGTCAGTGCCTGTGGGTCTGAGCCGGCAATGGGCTAGTCGATGTATTTCAGGTCTTGCAGACGTTGGCGAATTTTCAGGGTCAGCTTGTGGATATCTCCGGCCAGTTCTTTCTCTGCATCAGAATGATTGTCGGCTTGTACCAGGCTGATGATGGATGATGCCTTGTAGTGAAACATTTTATGGGTTGCTTTCAGGTCATTAAACGCTGCGTATTGGCCGAGGTACTTTTCGCCATCGGAATAAATCCATTTGCCCAGTTCGCACTCGTCGTCACAAGCAGCATGGGTTGGATCCAGTGTTTCGTGACTGTGACCGGAGATATAGGTTTCCAGCCGGGTCAACCAGTTTTCGTGCGCAGCAATGGATACATCAATATCCAGCGATACACTGGCTCTCTTGGCTGCTTCCTTGGCATGGATAGCATCTTGATGATCGTGGCCAAATCCAAAAAAGTTCATCAATCTCATCGTCGTCTTCCCTTCGTGTCAGTTCTATCAAATCGTAGGATCGTGCAAATATTAAAATTCTAGGAGCATCGATCAGACCAATCAAACAGCCAGATCAATCATTGATTTGAAAAAGCCTGTTAATCGGTATTCATTCAGGGTAACGGCGATAATCAGCAGCGCAGCGGTGCTATTTTGACGGTCATTTATTGTTTGGGTTGCCATGATTATTGGACTGGTGCCGTATTGGAAGCCGCTGTTTTTGATTAATAATATGTTTGATCTTTTTGAAATAACAACTAGTACTATAGGGGACATTCATTTAATCCGGTGCTCACTCTGGGCTACCGGATGGTTTCGAATCACGAAGCCGACTTGCAGGCCTGACGGGTCAAGT
>NZ_JAUYWA010000039.1 GCF_030689025.1 Oceanobacter sp. 1_MG-2023 | reverse complement strand
TCGCTGCATTCGTCGCCTTGCCCTGAACAACGGCAACACTCGCGCAGAGCCGTGCAGGATTAAATGGATGTCCCCTAAAGGCAATTGACCGTAAACTGACCGCATCAGGATATTCAAAACGGAAAACGATCTCATGCACACTGCCAACACCTCCACCTGCCAATCCTTGCTGTTGACTGGCATTACTGCAGCCCTGCTGCTGGCCGGTTGCTCAACCAGCCCGACAGGCCGCTCGCAATTGATGGTGATCTCACCAGAAACAGCCATTACGGAATCCAAAACGGCATACTTGAGTACCGTCAGCGAACTGGAAGCCAGCGACCAACTGGTCACTGACCCACAACAAATCAGCCGTATCCGCACCATTACTGGCCGCCTGATCACCGAAGCGGTCGCCAAGTACCCGGATACCAGCAGCTGGGAATGGAGCGTTGCCATCATCAATGACCCGGACACACTGAATGCCTGGTGTATGGCCGGTGGTCGCATGGCCATTTACACCGGTATTATTGATCAGCTCAATCTGACGGATGATGAAATTGCCCAGATTATGGGGCACGAAATTTCCCACGCGCTGGCCAACCACACCGCCGAACAAATGTCCCGCGCCATGGTCATTAACGCCGGATTAATGGCCACTGCTGCGGTAACAGACAACAACGCCATGGTGTTGTCTGGCGGTGCTCTGGCAGCTCAATATGCCTTGCAATTGCCCAATAGCCGCACAGCCGAAACAGAAGCCGACCGTATTGGTATCGAGCTGGCCACCCGTGCCGGTTACTCTCCAACCTCGGCAGTAACACTCTGGGAAAAAATGCAGCAAGCCAGCGGCAGTTCCGTACCGGAATTCATGTCTACTCACCCGTCATCCAGCAGCCGCGCCAGCGATCTGGGCAAGCTGGCACCGGAAATGGCCAAACTGAATCCGACGGCTCAAAAATCAGCGGTATATCCTGTGACGATTGTGCAATAAGAACCGGAGTCCAGAAGCCGCCACCCCCAATCGGTCAGTACCATTGACCATTGGGATCAGAACAACCGGGGCAGAGGTGGAATGGATTCCAAACCCTGTTCAGCACGGCGTTTTTTGGTATGGCTGCAGTAGCAGCCATATTCTCCGCAGCTCACTCCTCGCAGCTCAATCCCACAACAACTCCTTGTTTATTCCTGCAAGGTGATCGCGAACATCAGCCTTTTTTGCCCGCATCCGTAGCAATGCGCTTGACCACACGGGAAGCCGCGACAAAGCCAAAGGTGCCCGTCACCATGGTCGCCGAGCCAAAACCGGAAGCGCAGTCCAGCCGGGTACTATCGCTGTCAGCAGATTTCATCTGACAGACCGAGCCATCCGGCTGTGGATACACCAGCTGTTCGGTAGAAAAAACACAAGGAATGGAATAGTTACGGCTGGGGTTACGAGAGAACCCATACTCACGTCGCAGCAGGGAACGGACCTTACGCGCCAAAGGATCATTGGTGGTTTTATTGAGGTCGGCAATCTGGATCTGTGTTGGATCAATCTGGCCACCCGCCGCACCGGTTGTTACCACGCGGATTTTACGACGCTTGCAGAAAGCCAATAACGCCGCCTTGCTCTTGACGCTATCAATACAATCCACCACATAATCAAAATAATCGTACTGGTCATCCGGTGCCAGTATCGCCGCCATATTGTTACCGGTGACAAAATCCTCCACCACCTGCACATCACACTCAGGGTTGATTTGCAGCACTCGCTCGCGCATGGCAGTCACTTTCATCTGTCCGACGTTATCGGTCAGAGCATGAATCTGACGGTTGGTATTGGTGATACAGATATCGTCCAGATCCACCAGTGTCAGGGCGCCAATACCAGAGCGGGCCAAGGCTTCAGCAACCCAGGTACCAACACCACCAATACCCACCACGCAAACGCGGGCACAGGACAAACGCTCAAGTCCGGAAACGCCATAAAGACGGCCGATACCGCCAAATCTGTCTGTATATGTTGGAGTCACTGCTACCTCTGAATGCTACACGTCAATCACCACGAGTGAAGGACGGAGTATATCAGAGCTGGGAAACGCGGGTTTTACTGGGGAAACGCAACCAGCGGGATGTCTGGCTGATACGTTGGAGGGGGATTTCTTCGGCATGAAATTCATTTTCCAGTGCAATCATTTGCTCTGGTTCAATCAAACCGAGCAAGCCCTGTCGTAATTGTGGGATCGGTGCAATACGTGCAGTCAGGGAATCAACCAGCAAGGACATAAACTCTGCAGACAGGTGGGCATGGTCATAGTGATTGATCACCAGTACGGTATCACCGCTCTGTAATTCAAGAGAGATTCGGTCGTCTTTTAACAAGGCGCCCTTGACTGAAGAAAAGAAACGATCAAGATCTTGCTGATAATCAGCCATCTTGTGTGTGGTGCCAGCGGATGCCAAGGCTTCCATCCAGAGCTGTCGAAAGCGGCGTGGTGAAATTTCGTCTTCAACCACTTTTAATTCCAGGCGTGTACCTTCGGTCACAGTACCTTGTTTGCCAGACTCTGCGGTATTGTTCAAAGCCACTAAAAACCAGGACTTGCCCAATACCTCAAAATTACCGTACGTCCGCTCACCTGCCGCAAAAGCGGGAGTGGCCAGTATCAGAAACATGACAAGCACTGATATACGTTTCATTACTACAACCCTGCCTGGATTGAAATGACTTGGATCTGGTATTACCAGAAAAACCCCCTTGCACGACGTGTTAATGATATTTATCACACTAACACAACGCAGGCGTTTATCTTGCCCTTCGCGTCTTTCCGCATCCCTTCAGATTGTCCAACGTTAGCACGACGCACCGGGGACTGGCAGCCTGGTTAACGGGCATTCATCACAAAACGAAAAGGAATATCGAACTCAAAATCTGAGCCAGATAACACATCCGGCAACGCCTGATAAGGCGCGGCCCGTTCTGCCGCTCGCACCGCAGCCGAATCCAGCACTTCATGGCCGGAACTATCACTGACAACGGCCGATACCAGCTGTCCGTCCCGTTGCAATTTCAAGGTTACTTGAGTGGTGCCTTCCAGCCCGCGCCGCACCGCCTGCTTGGGGTACAGCACCTTCCCGTTTGCGCTCGTCAGCAGCTCCTGATAGTAGCGGGTTTCAGCTTGTTGCTGTTCAATCTGCAAGGCTTCCTGACGCATACGCTGTGCCTGCTGCGCGGCCAGTTCAGCCGCCGCTTGTGCCGCGACGGCCTGTATTTCCAGTTGTTGCTGCTGTTCTGATTGTTCAGTGCTTGACACATCCACCGCTGCGTCTGCTGTTGATTCTGCCTCCAAGGGACTCACGCCATCCTCTGCCATGGCGTCAGTACTGTCGGGTAATTCGACGGCTGTATCCGCCGTTTTATCCAGCACTATCGCCGTCTCCGGAGCCGCCTGATTACTGACGGTACTGGCAACCACGTGCTCTGTAGCAGCTGCCGTTGATGCCGAAGCCGGTGCAGGAGCCGATACCGGAGCTGGAGCCGATACAGGTGCTGCAACCGCGGCTGCCGCATCCAATCGCTCACGTGATGGACGGCGGACCGGTTGGGCCGGTGGTTTGCTTGCGGCCAGCCACCCCTTGATCACTTGCTGACGCCCCGGTGCAGGTTGTATAGACAGCAACCGGGCCTCTTGCAACTGGCGCTGATCGGCAGACATATGCACCAGATCATCCTTGAATTTTTGTGAGCGAGGGTACTGCCCTACCCAGGCAGCCACTAACGCCCGTACAAACCCAGGATCATCCAACTGCAACAGCTCAACCCCGTTAACAGACACCAGCGTTTGATTGCTTTCGTTGGAAATCACCAGATGATCCCCTGCCAGCAAGTCATCCTTCAGCAAATGCATAAAACGGGTGACTTCCGTAACTCGCTGGTTCATTTCCTCTTCGCTGAGATTAATTGCCAGCCCTTCATTCCAGAGCCGATAAAAACGCCGGGGAGAAAGTTCTTCAGCCAGGATATGCATTTCCAGCCGTAGTGGCTGACTGGCGTGTAACCAGCTATCACTGCTGCCACTGGCGCTGTAGACAGAAGCCAGATACACATCGTTATCCAGCCGCTGATAAACCGCAACGCCTTGTAACTCCAGCACATGGGATTCAAGCTCTGCCGCTTCAATCGTCGCCATCGATAACAGTAAGAAAAGACACAGGGAAACCAGGCGCATATCAGATCGGTCCGTAATATTCATCAAACCAGTCTAGATACGAAACATGACAGATTCTTGTCGATATCAGCTCAAATGACGCTTCGGTGACATTTGCATGACAGAACACCGGCAGCCACGGTATGACCTAATCCAGATTGGTCAGCGGAATCTGATCGGTAGACAAGGTTAAACAGGCGGTAATACGCTGCAGCGCTTGCGGATGGCGAATGTCGTGCAAGCTGATACCCGACAGTACCAGCGTCAGCACCTGGTTGATTCCGCCCCAGTTTTCGGCCAATGAGCAGCTATCGGTAATATCACAACCCGACTCAACCGTGCTGCATTCGGTCAGGCTGACCTTGCCTTCAAAGGCTTCCACAATCGTCAGCAAAGGAATTTGCTCCGGACGACGGGCCAGCCGATATCCACCACGAGACCCGCGCCGCGCCTGTACCAGTCCGGCATCAGCCAGGGTTTTTAATACTTTACGAGCGGTTGGCAACGACACACCAATACTGCTGATAATTTCATCAGTGGACTGCTGAGCCCCGCCGCTTTGCGCCAAATGGTTCAGTACCAGCACACCATAGTCGGTCATTTTGCTGATTTTCATGGAGAGTAATTACTCACTTGATCGTCCATTAGCCAGCGCTAGATCGCTGCTTCAGGAGCCACCGCAACAGTGGCATAAACCGGTTTATCACCAAAGCATACCAAATTAGTATTGATTCTGGTAATACCGTGATTACTTGAGTAGAATGGTGGGACTAACGAAATGATGATATCCGCACAGCTTGAGCCATCGTGGCCTGCGTTGACCGCTGAGTTCAGCAGCAATGCTGGCAAGCCATCACCTCACGGTTTGCAATCAGGAACGGAACGATGTCATCCGACCGAGAGATAGCGCCATGACCGATGCCCCAACCCCAGTTCTGACCGACCCCGAAGCGAATCAGGAAATCCACCAGCGTTTCAAGAAAGAATACGCTGCCGGATTTATCAGTGATATCGAATCCGACACCCTGCTCCCCGGCTTGAATGAAGACGTGGTGCGATTTATTTCTGCCAAGAAAGGTGAGCCGGAATGGATGACCGAATGGCGTCTGAAAGCTTACCGCTCCTGGCTGGAAATGGTCGAACCGGATTGGGCTCACGTGCAATACGACAAGCCGGACTTTCAGGCACTGTCGTATTATTCCGCCCCAAAAAGCATGGCCGATGGCCCCAAAAGCCTCGACGAAGTCGACCCTGAACTGCTGCGCACCTATGAAAAACTGGGTATTCCGCTGCACGAACAGCTGATGCTGGCCGGTGTTGCCGTCGATGCGGTGTTTGACTCGGTATCCGTTGCCACCACCTTCCGCGACAAACTGGCGGAAGCCGGGGTGATTTTTATGCCGATTTCCGAAGCGGTACACAAACACCCGGAACTGGTGAAAAAATACCTTGGTACCGTGGTGCCACAGCGTGACAACTTTTATGCCGCACTTAACAGTGCCGTGTTCTCCGATGGCTCGTTTGTTTATATTCCCAAAGGCGTCCGCTGCCCGATGGAATTGTCGACCTACTTCCGTATCAACGAAGCCAAAACCGGTCAGTTTGAACGTACCCTGATCATCGCTGATGAAGGCTCCCACGTTTCCTACCTCGAAGGCTGTACCGCGCCAATGCGCGACGAAAACCAGTTACACGCTGCGGTGGTGGAACTGATCGCCCTTGATGATGCAGAAATCAAATACAGCACGGTGCAAAACTGGTATCCCGGCGACGAAGAAGGCAAGGGCGGCATCTATAATTTTGTGACCAAACGCGCCGTCGCCCATACCAACGCCAAGGTCAGCTGGACCCAGGTCGAGACCGGGTCTGCAGTTACCTGGAAGTACCCGAGCTGCATTCTCAAGGGGGACAACGCCGTCGGTGAGTTCTACTCCGTCGCGTTGACCAACAATTATCAACAGGCCGACACTGGCACCAAGATGATTCACCTGGGCAAAAACACCCGCTCCACCATTATTTCCAAAGGGATTTCTGCCGGTAAAAGCCAGAACGCCTATCGCGGCCTGGTGCGTATGAACCCGAACGCAGCCGGTGCCCGAAACTACACCCAATGTGATTCCCTGCTGATTGGTGATCAGTGTGGTGCCCATACTTTCCCCTACATCGAAAGCAAGCACCCTTCGGCCGTTATCGAGCACGAAGCCACTACCTCCACAGTCAGTGACGATCAGCTGTTCTTGTGTCGCCAGCGCGGCATTGATACCGAGAAAGCCGTCTCCATGATTGTTAACGGTTTCTGCAAAGAGGTGTTTAAAGAGCTGCCGATGGAATTTGCCGTCGAAGCGGGCAAACTGCTGGAGCTGTCATTGGAAGGCTCGGTGGGCTGACCCACACCCAACCCGATACCCCGGTTCCCTTGCGCCCGCGCAAGAGCCGGATCACCAACGTGTATCGGCAAACTCGTTGCCAGCTTGAGTATGACAACGAGGGAAAACAACAGCATCAGACGTCCGTCAACCGACGTCTGAGCAATAAATCCTGCGTCCGACGTCCTGCGTCTGACGCCAGACGAAGACAGGAACAACCATGATCAGCATTAGCAACCTGCACGCCAAAGTGGAAGACAAACCCATTCTCAAAGGCCTCAACCTGGACATCAAACCCGGTGAGATTCACGCCATCATGGGTCCGAACGGTGCGGGCAAGAGTACTCTGGGTAACGTATTGGCAGGCCGCGATGGTTATGAAGTCACCGCCGGCTCTGCCACCCTGAACGGCAAGGACATTCTCGCTCTGGAAGCAGAAGAGCGTGCTCGCGAAGGTCTGTTTCTGGCGTTTCAGTATCCGGTTGAAATTCCCGGGGTTTCCAACCTCGAATTTCTCAAGGCGTCAGTCGATGCCATTCGCGCTCACCAGGGCAAAGAGCCACTGGATTCAGTCAGTTTTCTGAAAAAAGCCCGGGAAAAAATCAAGGCCGTTAACCTCGACCAGAGCTTCCTCAAGCGTGGTGTTAACGAAGGCTTCTCTGGCGGCGAGAAAAAACGTAACGAACTGATGCAAATGATGATGCTGGAACCGTCATTGTGCATTCTCGACGAAACCGACTCCGGTCTGGATATCGATGCCCTGCAAGTGGTTGCCCATGGCGTCAATGCCATGCGAGATCCAAACCGCTCTTTTATTATTGTGACCCACTACCAGCGTCTGCTCGACTATATTGTGCCGGATTACGTACACGTACTGGCCGATGGCAAAATCGTCAAGTCCGGTGGTAAAGAGCTGGCACTGGAACTGGAAGAAAAAGGCTACAGCTGGCTGGAAAGCGAAGCCTGAGATGGCGAGCTTTTGTCTGTCTGGCGTCAAGAATCTGAACTCTGACGCGTTACAACACCACAGTCCGGAGAGTTAAGGTGGCTACTGTTTTTCAAGATCAACAACTGCAACGAGTCAACGGCACCCATGCGCCAGACTGGTTACAGCCCATTCGCGCCCAGGGCAGTGCTGCATTTGCCGCTGCCCCCTGGCCGACCCGCAAAACCGAAGCGTGGAAATACTGCTCGCTGAAAACCCTGGCCGGGGACAGCTACCATGCTGATATCCCCCCTATCACCGCGGCCAATAACAAGGATCTGGCAGCAGCGGCAACCATCGCCGGACTGGACAGCTATCAGCTGGTGCTGGTTAACGGCCAGATCCATCCCGAGCTGTCCAGTGCATTGGCGCTGGAGCAAGTGGTACTGTTTGAGAACGCCAATACAGACCAGCAAGCTGCCATCGCTGAACAGTTGGCCAACGCCCGCCAGCAATCGAATCATCACCTGTTCAACGACCTTAACGACGCCGTGCTCAACAGCGGCGTACTGGTCACCATCGGCCGTAACAGCCAGCTCGACAAACCGCTGCAAATCTGTTCCATCAACACCGGAGCCGAATCAGCCTACAGCGTCAATAGCCGGGTTCTGGTGGTATTGGAAACCAATGCGGAACTGACACTGATTGAACAATTTGCTTCCGTCTCTGCACACGACGATAACAGCTTTACCAACAATCAGACCGATATCCAGATCGGCGACAATGCCCGTCTGACCCATTACCGCCTGAACCGGATGCAGTCCGCCAGCGCCTTTATCGGCAGCAGCCGCATCGACTTGCAGCGTGATGCTCACTATCAGGCGTTTCATTTAGGGTTGGGGTCAGCACTGACGCGCAACGATCTGGTGGTTAACCACAATATAGGTGGTTCGCACTCAGAGATTTCTGGTGTGTATGTGCCGCAAGGATCGCAGCTGGTCGACTTTCATACCTGTATCGAACACGCTGCCGCCCATTGCACCAGCAACGAAGTATTCCGCGGCATTATCAACGACCAGGCCAAAGCCGTCTTTAACGGCCGCATTCATATTCACAAGGATGCGCAAAAAACCCTGGCCGAGCTGAGCAACAAAAACCTGTTGCTGACCAACAAGGCTGAAATCGACACCAAGCCAGAACTGGAAATCTACGCCGACGATGTGAAATGCGCCCACGGTGCAACCGTCGCCCAGCTCGATGACAAGGCCCGTTTTTATCTGCAAAGCCGCGGCATCAGTGAACAGGATGCCCAGGTAATGCTGAGCTTTGGTTTTATCAACGAACTGCTGGATGCTCTGCCGCACCCTGTCATCGGGGACTGGTTACGCCCGCTGCTGGCGCAACGTTTTGGCCGCGCCCCGGCGTTTACCACCGAACAAGTGGAGGCCTTGTCATGATCGACGCCTATGCCACCGAGACCCGCCGCTACATCGAACAGATCCGTCAGGACTTCCCGGCACTGCAACAGCAGGTCCATGGCAAGCCACTGGTCTATCTCGACAACGGCGCGACAACGCACAAACCCAATGCAGTCATTGAAGCCGAAGCCAACTTCTACCGTACGGTTAATTCCAACGTCCACCGTGGTGCCCACTATCTCAGTGACGTGGCGACCGAACAGTTTGAAGGTGCCCGCCGCACCGTGCAGCAATTTATTGGTGCTCTGAAACCGGAAGAAATTGTCTGGACCCGTGGCACCACCGAAGGCATAAACCTGGTTGCCGCCACCTGGGGCCGCAAGCACATTGGCAAGGGTGATCGTATTCTGGTCAGCGAGATGGAGCACCACTCCAATATCGTGCCCTGGCAAATGCTGTGTGAGCAGGTTGGTGCTGAGCTGATTCCGATTCCGGTGAAAGACAATGGCGAACTCGACCTCAACGCCATGGCCGAATTGATGGAACCCCGTGTCAAACTGATTTCGGTGGCCCACGTGTCCAACTCACTCGGCACCGTGAACCCCATTCCGGACATTGTCCGTATGGCCCGCATCAACGAATCCGTCGTCATGGTGGATGGCGCCCAGGGCGTATCCCACTTCGATATCGACGTATTGCAACTGGATGTCGATTTCTACGCTTTCTCCAGCCATAAATTATTCGGCCCGACCGGTATGGGCGTGCTGTACGGCAAGGAAGAGTTGCTCAACGACATGCCGCCCTATCAGGGTGGCGGTGAAATGATCGAACGCTGCTCCTTTGCTGGCACAACCTACAACCAGCTGCCTTACAAGTTTGAAGCCGGAACGCCAAACATTGCCGGGGCGATTGGCCTTGCCGCCGCGATCAACTATCTCAACGGGCTTGACCGCAAGATACTGGCGGCCCAGGAAGAAGCACTGATCAAAAAAGCCCATGCCATGGCGCTGGAGCTGGGCGGTATCCGTATTATTGGTGAAGCCGCCCAAAAAGCCTCGGTCTTCAGCTTCTTGCTGGAGGGAGTGCACCCGGCGGATGTTGGTACCCTGCTCGACCAGCAAGGCATTGCCGTACGCACCGGCCACCACTGTGCCATGCCCTTGATGGAACGTCTGGGTGTTCCCGGCACCGTGCGGGCTTCGATGGCGTTTTACAATACTCTGGACGAGGTTGATGCCTTGTTCAAAGGGTTGGAAAAAGCCAAGATGTTTTTGCTGTAATGATTCGTGACCGATTGAGGACACACCGATGAGTATTGAAACCTACGACCCGAATGCCGCTGCCGATGTCAGCATGACTGCTGCAGCGATCCAGCACATCCGCAACATGCTGGCCAAAAACAGTGACAAGACCGGCGTCCGCCTGGCGGTCAAAAAGAGCGGCTGCTCCGGCTTCAAGTATGATATCGATTTTGTCGACGCTCCCAGTGACGGCGACCAGATTGTACAGGTCGCCAGCGATGTCACCCTGTATGTTGCTGCCGATGCCAGGTCCTATGTCCGTGGCACCGAAATCGACTTCACCAAAGAAGGCTTGAACAGCATCATCAAGTTCAATAACCCCAATGCCCGTGATTTGTGTGGCTGTGGTGAATCCTTTTCGGTCTGAGTCGGTGTAAGCTTGCCCGCCTTGTCTGGCAACTGATGTTTGGCACACCAGCACTGTCACTCCGCGATACCGGTCGCCATACCGTCATCGCGGAGCAAAACCTTCGCTACAGGTAATTCTTTTATGGAAAAACGTATGGTTGTTTCGCTGGCCGAATGTCCAGCGCGACAGGTACCTTCCGGTATTCCTGCCACCATTCCGCCAGGTGTGTTTGTCACCATCAACCAGGCGCTGGGTGGCAACTACACCGTTACCGTGAACGGCAATATGATGCGCGTGGACGGCACGGATGCTGCCGCACTGGGGCTGGAAGCAGAACAAATCGAATTTGCCGCACACGATGACGGCATTGTTCGAAAAGATCAGGTCGAGCAGGCCTTGCGGACGATTTTTGATCCGGAAATCCCGATCAACCTGCTTGATCTCGGTCTGATTTATGGCATCGATATCGATGGCACCCAGGTCAATATTCGCATGACCCTGACCGCCCCCACCTGCGGTATGGGGCCAGTGCTTATCTCTGACGTCAAATACCGGGTCGCCAAGGTACCCAATGTCAGTGCTGTCAACGTTGAACTGGTGTTTGAACCCCAGTGGCATCGTGACATGATGACAGAAGAAGCGCAGCTCGAAGCCGGTCTGTTTTTCTGACCGGGGGACATGATCCCTGCCCCATCTGGAGACAAATACAGCCTATGAATATGACCGAAACCCCGGAGCAGGTGGTGCTCGAACCGTCCAGCGGCAAGGCCAATGCCTGCCTGATCTGGTTACATGGCCTGGGGGCCGATGGCTACGACTTTGTCCCGGTGGTGCAGCATATGGGCAGCCTGATGGACACCTCTCAGTTGCGCTGTATTTTCCCCCATGCCCCCAAACGCCCGGTGACCATGGCCAATGGTACCTCGATGCGCTCCTGGTACGATATTCTGGCCATGACTCCCAAACGCACGATTGATCCCGACCAGCTGGCCGATTCCGTCAATCGTATGTACCGCCTGATCCAGCAGCAGATCGACAGCGGTATTCCATCCTGGAACATTTTTATTGCCGGTTTCTCCCAGGGAGGGGCCGTCGCGTATCAGACCGCCTCCAGCTTTGGCCAGACACTCGGTGGCCTGATTGCCCTGAGCACCTACGTGCCCGATGGCAGTCGGGTAAATCCGTTCAAACTGCATCCGGCCAACTGCCAGCTGCAAGTCATGATTGCCCATGGCACAGTCGACCCGGTGGTTCCTATCTCGCTGGCAACAACGGCGCTGGAACAGCTGCGTCAGCATGGCCTGCAACCACTGTGGTTCAGCTATCCGATGCAACACGAGGTGTCGCATCCTGAAATTGCCGATGTCTGCCGTTTTCTCAGCAGCTGCCTCAGTCATACCCGGGCTTCCTGATCTTTGTATATCCAGCCATGAATCACCACCACACGCTGAACTCCGCCGCTGGCTTTGGTATCCTTGCGCCTTTCGATTTTCGGCAGCGGATTTCATCATGATCACCATGTACGGCATCAAAAACTGCGACACCATCAAAAAGGCCCGCAGCTGGCTCGATCAGGCAGCGATTGAGTTTACCTTTCACGATTACAAAAAAGACGGGCTGGACCCGGCGCTGGTTGACCAGTGGCTGGACGAGCTGGGCTGGGAAGCCTTGATCAACAAACGCGGCACTACCTGGCGCGCCCTGCCGGATGACCTCAAAACCCGGATGGATAACGCCAGTGCGCGCCAGGCCATGCTCGAGAACCCGTCGATCATCAAACGACCCTTGCTGGATACCGGCAGCCAGAAGTTACTGGGTTTCAAGCCAGATACTTACGCCGCCCTGTTTAACCAACCACCAGCAACCCAAACCGATTAATCAAACCCGATTAAACAATCCACAGACTGACTGGCTGCCCGTACCTGTCTGGCGCAGCGGAATTGAATTGAGGAATATGACATGAGTAATGCATTTGCACTGGCCATCGGTGTCGGCACCAAAAACAGCAAAGGAGAATGGCTGGAAGTCTTTTACTCCAAGCCCTTGCTCAACCCCGCCGACAGCCTGATTGAAGCGGCCAAAAGCGCCCTGGGCTACGAAGGTGGCAACCAGGCGATTGAAGCCGACGGTGGCGACCTGAGTGCATTTGCGGATGCGCTGGCAGAACTGGATGCCACTCAATCCGGCCTTGCCCGTGCCTGTATTGAAAGCGAACAGCCGGTGGTAATCACAGTACTGGCAACCGATGCCCAGTCCAGCAGCACGCCCGAGGTATATCTCAAGCTGCATTTGCTGTCCCATCGCCTGGTCAAGCCACACGGTGTTAATCTGGCTGGTATGTTTGGCTTGCTGCCGAATGTCGCCTGGACCAACCAGGGTGCCATCGATCTGGCAGAACTGCCGGCGGCCCAACTGGATGCGCGCCTGAACGGTACATTGCTGAGCGTCAACAGCGTTGATAAATTCCCTCGCATGACCGATTACGTGGTACCTGCAGGCGTACGCATTGCCGATACTTCCCGTGTCCGTCTGGGCGCTTACGTGGGTGAAGGCACGACCATCATGCACGAAGGGTTTGTCAACTTTAACGCCGGTACGGAAGGCGTCTCTATGGTTGAAGGCCGTATCTCAGCAGGTGTTGTGGTCGGCAACGGTTCTGACCTGGGTGGCGGTTGTTCGACCATGGGCACACTGTCCGGTGGTGGTAACATTATTATTTCGGTGGGCGAAAACTGCCTGCTGGGCGCTAACGCCGGTATTGGTATCCCACTGGGTGATCGCTGTACCGTTGAAGCCGGTTTATACGTCACCGCCGGTACCAAGATTCTGGTACTGGACGACCAGAAAAATGTGGTTGAAACCGTCAAGGGCCGTGACCTGGCGGGCAAATCCGATCTGCTGTTCCGTCGTGACTCCATCAGTGGCGCAGTACAGTGCGTGACCAACAAGAGTGCCATTCAGCTGAACGAAGAGCTGCACGCACACAACTGATCCAGGCGTTTCCAGCATTGATCCGTCAGCCATCGCAGTACCGTTTTACGGCCTGCGATGGCTCTTGCCTGCACCCTGTTTGCTAGCCGCTTTCCTGCCCCGGTAACCAACCGGAATTACAGTCACTAAAAGTATTGCAAACTCTTATCATTTAGATACACTGTCTACCATTGATAGTCATTCTCGATTGCGGAGATCAGCAATATGTATGTGTGTCTGTGTAAAGCCGTTACCAATCAACAAGTCAAAGATGCGGTTGATCAAGGTCAAAGTTATGGTGAAATGCGCCGGTCGCTCGGTCTGGCTACCGACTGTGGTTGCTGTGGACGCGCTGCCAAGCAACTGATCCGCGAGCATGTCAGCACCCTGCCCGCTTGTGAGTTTGCCAATGTTGGCTGATAACAGCGCAGCAGTACACGACACGCGATGACAGCCTGACGAACAACAGTCGACAGTCGTTCGCAGACAGTTGAGTTGCTACTCGTCGCTCCTCCAGAACACTCAAATCGCATCCCACAACAGCCGTAAACCGATCAAGCCTAACGCCAGATAAATAATCCGGTAAAAGGTTTTGTCGTCTATCAGTGCCTGTAATTTCACACCGTAACGAGCACCCATCCAGGCAAAAGGCATCAGAATCAGTGCGGTCATCAGGTTGGCAGAGCTGAGCTGCCCCAGCAGGCCATAAGGAATCAGCTTGACCACATTCAGGCAGGCAATGGTCACAACCATGGTGGCCAGATATTCAGGCCGTGGTAACCGCAACGGCAACAGATACAAATTCAGCGGTGGCCCACCGGCATGGGCAACAAAACTGGTAAAACCGGTCATCAGGCCACACACACGGGCAACCCACGGATGGCCCTGCCGCGGCTCACCCAACGCCTGCTTTTTACCCAACCCCCACAGTGCAAACGCCAATGACAATATCCCCAGCATCATCTTGATCATGTCGGCATTCAGCCAATCAAACAGCAGATACCCCACGATCAACCCCAGGGCCGCTGGTACCAGCAAACGCCGCAGTTCCTGCAGGTTCTGTTTACCCCACCAGAAACGCACACTGAAAAAATCCATCAGTAACAACAGCGGCAACATAATGGCCGCGGCCTGACGGGGGTCGATATAAATGGTCATCAGGGGGACGGCGACCACGCCAACCCCACCGGCAAAACCGGACTTGGAAATCCCGGTAATCAAAACTGCAATGACCGCCAGCAGCCAAAAGCCAGGCTCAAAACCCATCCACATGCGATATTCCTTACTTTGAATAAGCTCTCAGTCAGTGAGCGAGACAAGATACTATCGTGACCAGACCGCCCTTGTCGCAGTCAACGCCCTTACCAATCATTGAATCACCACACACAAGATTGAATTATCACCCTGCTGCCCTGACGTGATAGCGTTTTGCCCGGTAATCTTATTACCCGGTTGATCATTGACCCACAACATCGGTCATCTGATCTGAGTGCCGAGCGCTACTACGCAGCCCCTTACCCAGGACGCCTTTCCCATGTTGTCTACTGTCTCGATTATTATTCCTATTTTTGCTGTTATTGGCTTGGGCTTTTACCTGGTACACAGTCGTTTTATCCCCAAGGACATGCTGCCGGTATTATCCAGGCTGGTACTGTATTGCCTGATTCCGGCGTTGACCTTTGCCACCGTATCGCAATTGGACTTCAGCCAGATTCAGGCCTGGGATTTCCTCGGTGTGTATGCAGCAGGGGCCTTGCTGGCCCAGATCGTTGCACTGATCGTATTTCGCGGCATGCTCGGAAACAACCTGTCCACCAGCGCAATCAAGGCACTGGGCTGTTCCATGCCCAACAGCATCTTTATCGGCTACCCGGTGGTCGTACAGGCCTTTGGAGAGGAATGGGGCCATACCTTTGCTTTCGCTGTGATGGTCGAAAACATCGTTATTCTGCCGGCGGTACTGATTATGGTGGAGCTGGGCAGAAGCAAGGAAGACCAGCAACAGGCGTTGTCGATCATCACGGTACTGGCGGGTATTATTCAACGGCTGATCAAAAATCCGATTATTATCGCCATCGCCGCGGGTTTGCTGGTTTCTGTGGCAGGCTGGTCTCTCCCGAATCCGGCCCTGCGCACCTTGACCCTGTTAGGTAACGCCGCTGCCGCCATTGCCCTGCTGGTGATTGGTGGCTCACTGGTTGGCAACACCTTGCGCGGCAACCTCCGTGATATCAGCTTGCTCAGCACCATCAAGCTGCTGGTTCATCCACTGGCGGTGATGTTGGTATTGATGCTGTGGCCCGACTTTGACCCGACATTGCAAACCCTCACCATTGTTTATGCTGCCTTGCCCATGGCGGCGCTGTTTCCGATGGTTGGCAGTCATTACGGTATGCGCAACTTCTGTTCCAGTGGCTTGTTGGTGGCAACGGTGGCGTCATTTTTCACCCTTACAACGGCGCTGTTATTGCTGCTCTAGGGCGGCTGCCGCAAACCGCAGCAACACAATAACACCAATAAAAAAGGGCTTGTTTCCAGGAAACAAGCCCTTTTCTTCAGGTGTCGATCACACGTCTGTCATAGCTTCAGCCCGGAAGGCTTGATCAGCCCTTCGCTACACGCTTTTTCTTCTCTGGATCATCAAACGGCAGAGTATGGGCAATGGCCGATACGTCAAGGCTGCCTTTGACCTGGAGCGGTGCGCCCTGTTTGGCGTAAGGCACTTCAAGACGAGCAATGGCCATGGAGCGGTCAGTCAGGCGCGAGTACATGGCACAGGTGATAACTCCGACTTTTTTGCCGTCAGCCCAAAGTTCGTCGCCTTCAGCAGCAGCTTCCTTGCCTTCCAGCAATACGCCAAAGATGCTGAAACGCTCTTTGCCCTTCAAGCGGAAGTGTTCGTAGGCACCACAGAATGCAGTTTTGTCCTTGGATACGGTGAAGTCCAGACCCAGTTCCCACAGAGTGTCGCCCGCAGGTTCGTTTTCGAACGGGTACATCTCGGAGTTATCAAACGGAAAAAACAGCAGATAGCTTTCGGTACGCAGCCAGTCGAGGGCGGTAAAGGAGCAAGGGATAATGCCAAATTCCTTACCCTGTTCCAGCACGTTGTCCCAGATCGTGGCAGCGTCAGCAGCTTTGCAGAAGATCTCGTAACCACGTTCACCAGTATAGCCAGTACGTGAAATCGTTACCGGGCAACCAAACAGACGGGCGTGAGTATGGTGGAAATAAGGCAGATCACGGATGCCAGGAACATGCTCGGCGAGGAAATCCACCGCAGCAGGGCCCTGCAAGGACAAATCGTGCATATCGTCATCGAACAACACTGCGACCTGTTTGCCGAGCGCAGCCTGGGTCAGGCGTTCGTAACCGGTACCAGTACCATGCACCACCATAAAGGAGTTGGGGCCCATACGATAAATAACGCAGTCATCGATAAACTTGCCTGCTTCGTTCAGCATACAAGCGTAAACCGCTTTACCAGGATAGAGTTTGGAGATGTCACGAGTGGTCGCCCACTCCAGCAGGCTTTCCGCATGTGGACCAACATAGTGCACTTTCTTCAGACCCGATACATCCATCAAGCCCGCTTTGGTACGGATTGCTTCGTGCTCGTCGGCCAGAGTGTAACCACTGTTACTGTAGGTCCATGCTGTAGGCAGACCGTTCCAGTCTTCCAGGTTTGATCCCAGGGCTCGGTGTTTTTCCGCCAGTGCGGCGATACGCCATGAATTAGCCATTTGTTTCTCCGTTCGTGTAGACAGTACTTAATCCCTGCAAGGGAATTATTATTCCTGAGAGGAAAGGCAAGTTCCGGGCCATGGATTGCCAAACTGATGATTCCTATGAGGAAAAAAATATTTCTACCTGGATTTCACCCCAAAAACGACCGGATTACCGCTCACCGCACCCAATAGCCGCCCTCTTTCAGGTCAGTAAATATTTGGCGGCATCGTATTGGTGCAATAAATCAAGCGGTCAATGCAGTAAATATAGAGTGAGCAACAAGATGCACACGCTATAAATAAACGACAAACCATAAAACCTGTGCAACACGGCTCCCGTTTATTACACATCGACTGTCCGGTATCGCCGGTTCCCGGTGTTATGGCAGCAGTTTGAAAAACAACCCGATGCAGGTATCTGGCACAACCAGGCTGCGCCGCCGCCCGGATATCCGCTAAACTCCACCTCCACCAATCAGCAACAACGGCCCGTGGCCTACGATGGAATCAACCAATGAACAAAACTATTTACGTATTAAACGGCCCAAACCTGAACCTGCTGGGCAAGCGTGAACCAGAGATCTATGGCAACGAAACCCTGCAAGATGTTGAAAACAAGATGCGTCAGCGGGGTGCTGGGTTGGGCCTGACCATCAAGTTTTTCCAGAGCAATCACGAAGGTGAGATCATCGATCGCATCCATGAAGCGCGCGATCAGGCTCAGGGGATTATTATCAACCCAGCGGCCTATACCCACACCTCAGTTGCTATCCTCGATGCGCTGAACACCTTTGAAGCGGCAGTGGTCGAAGTGCATATCTCCAACGTCCATAAGCGTGAAGCCTTCCGTCATCACTCCTACGTCTCCTTGCGGGCCGACGCTGTGATTGCGGGTATGGGAACGCTGGGTTATCAGGTTGCTCTCGAATACTTTGCCCAGTAACCCCTGCGAGTTGCAGTGTCGGCCTGTACTGGCAGGCTTGTATTAATCCGGGGAAACAAACCGACAATACCAACACCTACCAATACCTGCCGGTGGGCACCGTAGCGGCGAGGGTGTTCATAGTTCTGTGTCACCCATTACTTACAGATCCACGTAGCCGTCGATCCGTCCTTCGAAGTGGATG
>NZ_JAUYWA010000038.1 GCF_030689025.1 Oceanobacter sp. 1_MG-2023 | reverse complement strand
CGGGCGTGGGGACGACCTGAGTTCTGGGAGCAACAGCAACAGGCAGGGAGAAACACCCCCACGGGCGTGGGGACGACGACCCATCGCCATGGATGCCAGGGTCAGGGGAGGAAACACCCCCACGGGCGTGGGGACGACTTACATCAACTAAGGGGACGTCAGCCATGATCAGAAACACCCCCACGGGCGTGGGGACGACACCTGATGAGCCGCGCAGACGCTCACAGGGTAAGAAACACCCCCACGGGCGTGGGGACGACTTGATGGCCTGACAGCTGACTCAATCGAGGAAAGAAACACCCCCACGGGCGTGGGGACGACGGCTCACCACTGGCCAACCTGCCTGATGACCTGGAAACACCCCCACGGGCGTGGGGACGACGCATCAAATCCGGCGGTGGCGTTTTGTCGTACAGAAACACCCCCACGGGCGTGGGGACGACGCTACTAGCGGACGCATTAGCAACCCAGGCCCGGAAACACCCCCACGGGCGTGGGGACGACTGGGTTCATGTATGGCTACAAATTCCGGGATAAGAAACACCCCCACGGGCGTGGGGACGACCCGCCGACGCGGCCGACATCACAAACGTAAAATGAAACACCCCCACGGGCGTGGGGACGACTGAAAACTCTGTGCGGATGCGTTCAAATGTCAGGAAACACCCCCACGGGCGTGGGGACGACGGCGCCAAAACCATCGACCTACCAGCCAGCATAGAAACACCCCCACGGGCGTGGGGACGACGACGGACTAGGGTACTATCGCTGGGCCGGAGCAGAAACACCCCCACGGGCGTGGGGACGACTACTGGTGGTGCTGAATGACACGTGAAGAACTAGAAACACCCCCACGGGCGTGGGGACGACTGTTATCGGCGGTTACTATCCGTTCAATCCATAGAAACACCCCCACGGGCGTGGGGACGACCAGGTTGTGCCAGGACAACGACACCGACCCTTAGAAACACCCCCACGGGCGTGGGGACGACGAGCAGCGCGCATCCGTATCGATTTATGTCATGGAAACACCCCCACGGGCGTGGGGACGACTCCTACAGTTGCAGATTTTGAGTCAATGACAAGGAAACACCCCCACGGGCGTGGGGACGACTCAGGAGGTGGCAACTAATGGCCATCATAAGCAGAAACACCCCCACGGGCGTGGGGACGACGGCCGAACGCCACGCCAATGTGTGAGTTGTTCAGAAACACCCCCACGGGCGTGGGGACGACCGCAACGCGAAACTGGCGGGAAATCAAGTCGGAGAAACACCCCCACGGGCGTGGGGACGACGCTCAGGAGTAGCAAAAGCGTACAACGGGCCGGGAAACACCCCCACGGGCGTGGGGACGACCTATGTTTTCCGTGGACTCGAAATATAGCGAAAGAAACACCCCCACGGGCGTGGGGACGACGCTGTGCGACCTTGCTGCAGGTTGTTGTTGATGGAAACACCCCCACGGGCGTGGGGACGACTTCATTCCAGCAATCATGCGGTCGCTCGGATTGGAAACACCCCCACGGGCGTGGGGACGACGTGGCTGGGGGCGACTTTGCTGGTTGGCAAAAAGAAACACCCCCACGGGCGTGGGGACGACATTTATCGAGTGGTGCACGCCGCGCCCGGAGGAGAAACACCCCCACGGGCGTGGGGACGACGAAACGGAAATACTACACTCGACGGATGTCGAGGAAACACCCCCACGGGCGTGGGGACGACGCGCTGAACCGGGGTGCGAGAGTCGGTGTCGTAGAAACACCCCCACGGGCGTGGGGACGACCTAAAATTGATTTTGTTTTCCGAGATGGAGAAAGAAACACCCCCACGGGCGTGGGGACGACCCTGAACATTTAAACAGTATTTTATTTGATTTTCACCTGTTTATTAAAGAGCGTGGTGTTACGAATTCAAGCTTTCAATAATCAGCTGTAATCCCGATATGTCGACCACGGGTTTTCGAGGCTTGCCTTTGTAGCGAATTTCGTAGCCTGGAGGTGCAGGAATACTGCGAAACAACATCAAACCCGATTCTATCGGGCAGTGTTGCATCAGGTAATCGATGACGGTTTGCGCTACCGAATCCTTCACACCAGATACAAATACGTTGGGACGAGGCTCTACAAACCAGAGTTTCATTCGCCCACGTACGGCGGGTGGTAGGTCATTGGCGAGCACGACGAGCACGGCTGACCCCCATTAATTCGTTAATGTCATTGCTGGCTTGATCCAATAGTTTCATTTTGATAACACGCTTTCGAAATTCGTCCGATACTTTGTGTTTGTCATACCGTCCGGCCATTTCGCGGCTTAGAAAGAATGCCAAGTCTATACAAAGTGGTTCTTTGTATAGGTCGGCCAGGTCGTACACAAAAGGTAGAGGGCTGCCCGAGTGTATAAAGCCGATATGAGGTGAGTAGCCCATGGCATGCACCACAGAAGACAGAATGCCGTACAAGGCCGCATTGGTGGCTGTGAGTATCTGGTTGGTGAGGTCGCTGAATTCAAATTTTCCGGGTGTGAATTGTCGGCCTTTCCAGCCCACTCCATATTGTTCGGCTTTTTGTTGGTAAAGTGCTCTGACCCGGTTGCCTTCCATGCCCATCATGGCGGGCATGGTCATGCCAGTTAAATCGGCATCTGGGAAGCGTTGGGTATACATGGCCCGAGCAACGTCCAGTGCTTTTTCTTCATCAGAGGCTAACGCCATTTGTCGTTTCAGGTTACGGGTATCAGACGTTGGCAAGAAACCTGCCGCATAAAACAATAGGCTGTCTTCTCCTACCCAGCTTACCGAGCAGTTTGCAGCGGTGGCGACCTTGATGGCTTCGTGGGTTACGGAGGTACCCGGCCCTAGTAACAGGCAATTAATGGTTGCTACTGGTATGGGCACTACATTGGCGTCGGCATCAATCCATTTGACGCTACTGTCATCGATCTCGAGTCGCCCCCGCTCCAGGTACAAAAATGGATATTTGTCTTTGACTCTGGGGAGGGACTCGCGGGTCACTTTGACAAACAGACGCTCGCCTTTAGCCATTCAGGTTAACTCCAGCAAGGTAACTTGGCGGTCTCGATAACGTTTGTTGGTTCCGAACTGTATAGGAACATCGTTAAGAGTGAGGATCTCGCCGCCATTTGCTTCGCTCTCTTTGTCACTTTTGCTATCAGCTCCAGCGTCCATCACTGCATAACTGGCCTGGCGTTGTTTACTCTCGGCTATGGTATCTGCCTGTTGCCAGGCTGCTGCTGTATTTTCATACAGTCCTTGATAGATCAGTTCTGTTGGAGCACAAGTCTTGCGTCCTAGATACAAGTCCCATACTGGGTTTTGTAGTGCTTCGGCCAGTGCTTGTGCCTGCTTTTCAGGCACTTCTAATACCACGGCAAATGCCGAGTCTTGGAGGTAGTAGCGATAGGTCATTTTGGTGCCACCTCCAACTGCTTTTTTTCCTTCAGCTGTTTTAGGGATCAGCAGGCTTTGCCAAGGGTCGCTGTTGTCGTAGCCACTGCCTACCATTTGGAAGTCTCGCAATGGTAGTTCTTGCATAACAGGGCTACCATTGCGGTCGGTGCGGGCATAGGCCCGAACCTCCATCGCCATGGTGCTCATCTGTTGTAGCCATTCCACTTCAGGCCCTCCGGCACCACGGGCGCAGCACAGTAAGCCAAGCACACCGGAACGGGTCGGAAAGTTCAGGGTGTCGCGCACGCCAAACTTGGAGTCGTGTCCCCAAGCTTGTAATGGGCCTTCCAGCCATAGCAGCAAATAATGTGTCTGTTCGCTCATTGCGTATCTCCGTTACAGGTGAGATTGCAGATCGGTAATCAGGTGGTCAATGCTGTATTCAAGGTTGTCGCCCCACTCGTAGGCTCCTTGTTTGCCAAACAAAGAGCCGGAGATTTTCTCTTTTTTATCCAACCAGGTTTTCAGTTCCTCTTTGCTGGGACTAAGGAAACCATCGCCTTTGGCTTTTACTGGTTGTTCAAACGAAGCTTGTAGGCGTTGTCCTTTACGCACCAGAACACGAGCATAATCCCATGGGCAGGCTCCAGACTGAGTCGTCTGACGGGCGTCCGGTACTGCTACATATAAGGCTTTTACGAAGGCTTCAATGGCCGTTTTCAGGTCTGCTCCTTCTCCCAGAGTGTGTTCAAGCTGCCCCAGGTCAAGGCTGACGTAACGGTAATAAGTGGCCGAGTTGTATTCGAGGCTGCCCATATGGGCGGAACCACTTTCATCTTCAGCCTTGCAATCATCAACAGCAGTGAAAAACTCTACTTCATTGCTGACTTTATGGGTGGAGATGGCGTGGGCAAAAGCGGCTGCCGCCTCGACATTCATATCAGGTGCCTTGGCCACCATTCGTCCGAACAGTGCGATATCCAGCGCATCCAGATTTGTGTTCACGACTTTTTTGGATACTTTCACCAGTTCCTTGTCTTTCAGGGCTTTGGCGTCGAAGTTTTTTTCCTGGGCGTAGGCAGCAAAGGCTTTGGCTTCAGTTTCACTTAAAAACAGCAAGGTATCGTCGGCAAAAAAGCCTGCCATGGCTTCGCCACAGTCGTTGGCTTGCTCCTCGCTGGCCCCCAGTGCCAGACATTCTGTAGCCAGGAGGGTGGCTATTTTCTTGCTGCGTACACCCAGGCGAATACCGAAATCCGGCATTGCCAGGCGCACTTGACGTTTCCAGCATTGCGAGGACACTCGCGCTCGTGGCACACCGCCAATGATGGCGGATTTCGGAGCGCCAACGTCATCACGATTCAAGCAGGTGACAGGGAAAGATTGCAGGATATGGAATTCAATACGGGTATTTTTGAAAGCGTTGGTCATTTTCTTGTCCCTGAAAGAGAGTTAAACAAATGGGTTGTCGATGATTGGTACGATTTGCAGTAAGCCACAGCCAAACGCTCGCCCTTTGCCGATGCCGTTCTTGAAGCTGTTCTGAAACTGCTGTGGGTCGGTGACCGTGAGTTGGCCTTGAATATGCGCTTTCCCCAAGGTGATTCGACGATTGTTTTGGCCGTTGAACTGCTGTACCTCGATGGCATCAATTTGCAAATGCAGTGGGTCTACTTCAAAGCCCCAGCTGTTCAGTGCGCGCTGTATAAACCAGTCGGCAGTATCGGCGCGTCCCTTAATGGCAACGCGTTTACCTGTCTGTTTGTCTTTGCGCACGGGATTGACTTGTACTTTGAATCGGTAGCGTGGATAGTCCAGAAAGGAAGCAGCAATGGGTTTGCTGATGACGTCACCATACTGCCCGTCAACTCGTTCCATGGGGGGGCGATCCGATACCATTAATACTTTGCGGCCGTGGAAATCACCACCCTGGTCAGCATATACAATGCCACTTTGAATGTGACTGTGCTTTTCGGCTTCGGTACGTATGTCGGGAAACAGGCTGTAAACCACGCGATGCAGGGAGTACGGATCGGTTATTTTCAAGGCTTTTACTGCTTTGCGGTCGAGATGCAGGGCGCTGGCGTATAGCTCAGTCATGGGGAGCCTCCACCGTGGCTGCGTCGGTCTCCACAACCTTGCGGTAAAAGTCCTGTGCCCAGCGAATTCGGACACGTTCCTGTCCTTGGCCGGCAAACCACAAGAGTTGTTTCAGTAGTTGGCTGAAATCTGGTGTTACTCCACGACTGGCCATTAACGTCAGCAGTGGTCTCAGGATGCGGCAGGCTTCGGCTGTGCTGGTGCAAGCCAGTAGGCGGCGTAAACGGGCTTTGGCCTGGTCTGACTGGTTGTTATCTGTATAACAGGCGGCAATGGCCGCTCCCAGTGTCAGCTTGCCATCGGCACCAGGTTTGGCGCGAGCCAGTGCGGCAGCAACTGTACAGTAGGGCAAACGCTCCTGGTCTTTTTCAAGATCAACACCGAATTCTGCCAATAACTCCCAGCTTTGATACTCAGTGGCTGGGTTATCAGCACGTTTTAAACGCGCAGCAAAGCCGTTGTCTTTATTAATGCGGTCGATGAGGTAGGCGATAAACCGTTCCGCTTTTGAAACCTTGCCAGTTCTGGCTTCTACCGGATTCTGATCCATACGGATATGCTCCTTATTCGGCTTTTAAGTATTTGGAAAAATTCGGACGGGATTGGGCCCAGGCGTCCATTTGGCGAGCACTGTCGTTGGGACACAGCTGGTCAAAGGTTTGTAGCGCGTAATTGGCGAAGGTCTGACGCAGTTGCAGGCGTTGCTGCGTAGCGTCCTCCGAGGTATCGCATACATCGATAAGCGCTTGGGCTTGTCGTTCACATAGCTGCCAGAAGATGCCAGTCGCTTTGGCTGCCAAATTGGTAACAAATGGCTGTGCTTTGCCGGAACCGGATTTGTCGATATCAGATAGCTGACGGAAATAACGAACTACCGCTCCCCATAACAGCTTTTGAGCTGATTCCAGTTGTGCCATTTCGTGCTTGAGTTGCTCAAGGAAGATGCTTCCCAGTAACTCAGAGGATAACCATATTTCGGATTGAACATAATCATCTGTACCTGATGCATACTGTTCACCTGCATTGCTACTGACGCGTAATCCACCAGACCAAAGTGCAAAGTGCTGAGCAGAGCGGGAGACTCGTTTTAGTGTGAGTTTGAGCTGTGGTGTGTCGAAGCCACTGGTTTTGCCTTGTTCTATAAATTGCAGTAGTGATGTCAGTTCACGCCAAGGGCGTTTGTCTGGGTTGACCCATAAAGCTTTTGGCTTTTTCTGGGCGAAGTCGATGGAGGCGGTTGGGTCTGCTTTGCCTTCCAGATAACCCGCATGTGCAATGCCATCGGTATAATGAATTCCGGTTTCGGCCAGTAAACAAAACTTCCCAACGGGTACCAGTCGCCCGATCAGGGATGATTTTAATGATCGGGCAATATCATCATCTTCACCGGTAGGCATCTGTTCCCAAGGGGCGGTACCTAATGCTGGATACATGGCCATATCGGTAATGTCTTCTTGGGTAAAGAGGTTGAACCATAGGGAATGAAGTATTGATTGACCCAGCCAATATGAGTGAAGAAGTCCCATGTGTCCGACGGCAATACCAGACTTGCCGCTGGCCGGTTTCCCTTTGTCGTTTTGTTTACCTTTGTAGCCATTGGACAAAACGACTGAGTTGTCAGTCTTTTTACCACTGAGGCCAAACCCCATTTGCACAACAATGGTAATTGCCTGGTCGGCATGGCTGACAGGCTGCTCTTGCTGGGATGCGGTTAATACGGTGGTATTGCCTGTACTCACCTCGGGAGACAAGACTCCTAGTGATTTAATGGCGGCTGACTGAATCATCGGCATCTGTAAAAACGGTTTGTCGCCATACAAATAAAACCGGTCGTGCCACTGTTGCAGGTACGCTAGGCATTTGTCCGCCATGCCTTGCCACCCCATTTGCTTCCATTCGTCATCGTCTTCGGGTGTTGCAGCAGCCTGGACGATTGCCAGTAACAGTTTGGTGAGTGCGATTTTTTGTACCGGGTTGCCACCCAGTGCCCGTAAATCCGGACGTTTGAAAATGTCTTTCAGACTGACCCGGCCAACGTCGGCAACTGGAATCCAGGGTTCATCTATCAGGTTAAAACGGTTTTCCATCGTTATTCCTTGTTGGTAAGCGCCCGGTAACCCAGGTCATTACGGTATTCCAGCGTATATTTTTCCCCTGCTGGGCGGCTATCCAGTGTTTGCAGTTCGCCACTTGGGCTGACCAGCGCAACCCGCAGCAACGCTTCTTCATTTTCCTGATTGCCAAGATAGAAAACTTTGTGGAAGTGCAGTTTCTCCAGCGTGCGTTTGGCAATACTGTCTGGGCAATTCGCCGGACTGACTCTGACCAGTTGCTGGTGCAATGCAACTGCGAGAGTGCGCCAGCCCGCGTTGTTTAGTTGCCGACGACCATGAGGAATACTCAATTCGCGTCCATCCAGCAGGCGCATACGGGTTTCACCAGAGCCGATACGCACACTGCGCAGCAGTAAAACATAGTGATTATCCTGATCGCTGTAACGTGTTTCTGCCTTGTGTTCTGGCAAGGTTTTGCCACCTTTGGATAGTGTGAGTTTTGCCAGTGCTTGTTGTGCTTCTTCTCCGGTACGGAAACGAGAGCCTTGCTTTAGTTCATGTAGCAGAGTGGCCCATGGTGCGGTTTCAGAGCGTTCGGTATAGGTTTGGTCAATTAGGGGGCGAATACCGGAAGGTAAACGCAGTTGCTGTTGTTGCTGCCAGACTTCCAGACTGCGACACAGTACATAGGGGGCATACACCATTGCGCTTAGTCCAAATGCTGAGCGCGGATTGGTTAATGCTTGCTCCATTGTCGGTGTTAGCAGCCAACACTCAGGCAAGGCCGAAGCATGACGCGGGGTGTCTGAATGGCGCCACAACCGGCCAATTCTTTGCAGTAACATGTCGGTAGGGGCAAACCGGCTAACCAGAAAATCTGCATCAATATCGAGCGACTGCTCCAGCACCTGGGTGCCGACCAGAATCCGCCCACAGCTCGAACGTTGTGGCCAGCCAGTATGTCCAAACAGGTTTACCCAGCGGGATTCGTTGGCTTGTCGGTCTTGTGGCGTGAAACGGGAGTGCAATAAACCAATCTCACAACCTGCTTGAATGGCACGACTGGCAAGGTCGAGATAGCGTTGTTGTGCCTCTGCGACGGTATTTTCGATCCATAACACCTGTTGCCCTTGATCGGCTCTGAGCAGTGCTTCTTCCACTGCCCTGTGATCATCTTCACAAAGGGTCAGGGTAATGGGCTGGTTATCTTCTGTTGGAACGGTTACTTCAGTGATGTCAGTTGCGGTGTAGTTGTTAATGTTACCAATGGTGTTTGCGGCAGTGATCAGTGGATAGGCTGAACTGGTCGTTGTGTGCTGTAACAGGGCCGCGCGACGGGATTGATTCAATGTGGCGCTGAGAATAATTACAGTACATTCAATCTGGCGCAGAAAAGCCACCAGTTCATTTAGAATTGTTCCGGTGTAAAGATCGTAACTATGGACTTCATCTAGGATGACTACCTTGCCTGCAAGGCCGAATGCTCTGACAAAACCGTGTTTGACGTTCATCACTGCCATCAACGCCTGGTCAATGGTGCCAACTGCAAAGGGAGCCAATAATCCACGTTTGTTATGATTAAACCAGGCACCACCCGGTGCGCCATCTTCCCCCATGTCGGATTGCTCTAATAACCAGGCGCCAGAATGCAGCAACAAGGCCCTATTGGGTGTGTCAGGGCCAAGAATCTGTTCCAGAAACGCATTAAACCGATCGTATATTTTGTTGGAGGTCAGCTGAGTGGGCAGGGCAAAATAAATGCCGGTTGCTTTTTCTTCTGCCAGCAGACGGTAAGCGGCGTATAAAGCTGCTTCGGTTTTACCCATACCCATCTGGGCCTCGAGGATATAAATGCCTGGGCCGGTTATTTGTTCAAGGAATAGCGATTGGGCTTTGCGTGGTTGCATCTGCTGTTGGATCGGATCAAATACATTGGTAAATGACAGTCCCGGTCTGATCGTGGGTTTAATAAACCCAGCGTCATTAAGAGCGGCGCTGATATTTGGCTGCCAGTCTTGTGTGGGGTCTTCAAAGAATTTGCCTGAGCCTATCCAATCGGCAACTGAGGTTAATCCTGCGACAATACGAGCTTGTGATGCTTGCTCGAATACTGGCCAATCTGAGTTCAGACTGTCTTTTAGCGCAGCGACCAGCTTCTTGCGCTCATCAAGCCAGACATCACCACCAAAGACTTCGGCATTGCCGCGTTTGTCATCAACGTTCGGATTAAAACCATGGTGCTGCCCGAGAATTTCAGCTACGTATTTCGGTGTGCCCAGGGCATTAGCTGTTGCTTGGCTGACACCAGCATGTCCGCCCCATTGGGATTCAATGTCTGGCTTTGCTTGCGCCAGTTCAGGCAGGTTTTTGAAATCAATATCGCAAGCTCGCAGAATCTTTGCCACAAACGATGGGCTTACTTTACCAATGTCATGGCTAGCGGCTGCCATTTCACTGTCAGCGGGAAACAAGTGTGAACGCATGGGTTCCGGGAAACGTTCAATCAGGCAGCGGGCTGTTTCTCCAACAATCTGGCAGTGATTCAGAACACTGCGGCCTTTAACAACGGCGCCGTCTGGGCGAGTCCAGGTTTTTGCGGGGCATTGCTGAAATGGAATAGCTGCAATATTCGCGGAATGGCTTGCCGGTTTTCTGAGGCGCATTGTGTTTCGTCCTTGATTACCACTGCTCGCAGTGTGAGTGTTTTTGGGGTGGTTGCCAACACAGCATCCTGCTTTTGGCTTGCTTCTTCCCCTACATCAGTCCGGCTCAGGCGGGTTTTTGTCGCAGCAGGTCCGGTAATAGCAGGCCGCTGGTGTAATTTGCTGGTGGCTGGAGACGATCTTGTTCAGGTCGATGGTATCGGACTGGTGTGGATGACATCGTAGACCAGCCAATTTTGGGGGCATAAGAGAAAAAAGTAACACCCCCACGGGCGTGGGGGCTATATCGCGGTTATTTCCGGCAGGCTTCAGAACGCCAGTTTGGCAAACATATGCAAGCGATTCAGTTTCAGGTCTTCAGTAAAGGTATTCCCTTCAGCCTGTTTTTTGGTCGCCTTGATGAGTTCAACACCGTACTTCAGCGGCTGGTAGGCGTTGTAAACCAGATTCAGGTGCATGGATGAGAAGTCGCCCATGTCGTTGCCATCGAGGCTTGCTGTGGTTTTGGCTAGCCGCAGTGTTGAGCGCAGAGAAGGAGAGAATACATGCTGATAGGCCAGTTTGACGCCGGTCTGTTTGGATAACTCCAGGCTGTCGCCACTGAAATCGTAGGCGGCCACGTCGCCAAAGTTCATATAGCCACCAAGGCCGCTACCTGAAATCAGGGAAAACTTGAGGTTATCGTCGGCGATATTGATGCGGCCAGAGAATCGGCCAGCAAACGCCATGGCGCTGTCGTCCTTGACTTCGTCACCAACATTGATTTTTTGCATCAGAATGCCAGCACTCAGGTGCCCAAACCCGGTTTTGGTGGTGTATTTTGCGACCAGGTCCGGAACATCCGGGTCTTCGGAGTTTATTGGCTGTTCAGCGGCCAGTTCCAGCGTGTTGTTGCCCATGGGGATGGCGTATCGAACCAGTGATTTACGCGAGAAGATCCGCGCGGCCGGGCCTCCAAAGTCGGCGGTTTCGGCCAGGGCACCAAGATCCATAAAGGTGCTCCAGGTGCGGCCAATGGTCAGATTATCCTGCTGCAGATAAGCGTGGCGCAGGTTAAAAACACTGGAGGACCCAGAGAAAAAATCGCCCTCGATGACGGCTTTAAGATTCCCAACGGGTGTACCTGTGCTGGTGTGGGCAAATTTGAGGCGGGATTCCAGCGATGACATATTCAGGTCGCCTTCTTCGTTTTCTGCCTCGTTTTCGTTCAGGGTAATCAGTGATTGGTTGCGGGTGTGGCTGGCAGACGCATCGTTTTCGGCATCAAACAAAATATCGGTTTTGACATAGCCGCTGAAACTGTTGCTACTGTCGATATCAGCCTGAGTCAGGGGTGATACTGCCATGGCGGCTGTGGCCAAGACGGTTACCGGGAGCCATCCACTCTTGTTGTGTTTGTGCATGATATGTCCTGCTGTTGGTTATTTTATATTTTTTATTGCCGTTGCAGATATTGGTCGTTCTGGCGCATGCCAGCGCTACAAGGGTTAAAAAACTATATCCAAGGGCTTGCAATGGGTATCCCGTAAAATAGTAGGAATAAAACCAGGAATATGATCTGTTTGTATTGGTGGTTGCGATAGTGGCTGCGATGGCAGTTGCTGGATAATCAAATCCCCTGCCAAAGTACTGATTGCTGGTATATTGTTTGGTTTTGTTTATTAATAGCCCGGTGGTTGATTTGTTAATATGAATAGTTTCTGAGTTTATCCTGCAATGGTCGTCCTGCTATAGTCGCCCTACTTTAGTAGGTGAAGGGGCACTTTGAGGCGGTAAACACTTGCTTGATCTGGAAAGCCGGGAGTAGATTCGAGCGCATAACGATAAAAACAGGATAAACCCATGTATCAGGTTCTGATTGCCGATGATCACCCGCTCTTCCGTCGAGCGCTGAGCGATGCTCTGGATGAAACCGGCATTGCCTGTAGCAGCAGTGAATGCGAGGACTTTTACCAGGTGCTGCAGACCGCAGGGCAGCAAGCCATTGATCTTCTGTTGCTGGATCTGCGAATGCCGGGAAATACCGGTCTGATGGGCTTGATGCGGCTGCGGGCGGAGTTTCCACAACTGGCGATTGTGATTGTCAGTGCCAGCGAGGACCGGATGGTGATCGAGCAGGTACGCCAGCTGGGGGCACTGGGTTATATCCAGAAGTCGTCAACCATCGCCGGTATCAGCCAGGCGCTGGCACAGGTTATGGAAGGTAAACTGAGTTTTCCGGAATTTACCGGTCAACCGCAAGATGATACAACGGCCCGCCTGAGCCAAATGACACCACAGCAGCTGCGCGTATTACAACTGATTGCTGAGGGGGCATTAAACAAACAAATTGGCTACACTCTTAATATCAAGGAAACAACTGTCAAATCTCATATCAGCGATATATTTCGAAAGCTTAATATCAATAATCGCACCCAGGCAGCACTTATTGTACAGCAGCTGGAAATACCAGACTGATCGAGATCGACAGCAAACGGGTTCTGGCAATAAGCCATAACCATAAAGTCACGGTCTGCTACAACATTTTATGTAACAAGGCCCGTAATGCCATTGGTTTTACCGGTTTTCGCAATAGCATAAAGCCCAGCTCCTCAATGCCCTGTTTTACCTCATCGGTATAGTCGGCAGTAATAACCAGACAGGGTACTGGTTGCTGCCATACCTGGCTGAAACCGGCCATCACGTCCAGCCCGGTCACTCCCTGGTCCAGGTGGTAATCGATAATCACCAGATCCGGGATTTCCCCGGCTAACGCTTTGCGTGCTCTGTTAAAGCTACTGGCTGTAACCACCTGATAGCCCCAGTCTCCCAGTAGCATTGCCATGCCGTCGATGATTTGCTGCTCGTTATCGACACACAGTATCAATCCGGAGCCACGGGTATTCTGGGTGTTTTCTTCTGGTGTGATGGATGCCAATGGGGCGATGGTTGTCGGAATGGATACGCTGAAACAGCTGCCTCGGCCCGGTTCTGAAATAACCTGTATCGGATGATCCAGCAGTAAACACAAACGCCGTACAATCGATAGCCCCAGCCCTAGCCCTTTGGTGTTGGCGGGGGTGTGTATGTCGGTGTCTGCACCTGTGCGTTCGGCTGCCAACCGGTGAAATTCCTCAAAAATCATATCCAGTTCATGGGCCGGGATACCAATGCCAGTATCTAACACCTGTATTAATACCTGCTGTTGCCGGCGACGACTGCCGACCAGAATCCGGCCTGTCCGCGTATACCGCAGGGCGTTACTCAGCAGGTTCTGGATGATGCGACGCAGCAACACCGGGTCTGAGTCCACGCCGATGCGGCTGCGGACATAGTGCAGTTCAATGCCTTTCTGGGCTGCCAGCGGGCGAAATTCTTCCACCAGTGAGTCCAGCATCTGATCCAGTTCAAACTCCTGACGGCGCGGGCGGACGATATCGGCATCGAGCTTGGAAATTTCCAATAATTCATTCAGCAGCGATTCGGCCGAATGCAGCGACTGGTCGAGATGCTGCGCCACCGGCATGATTTCTTCCACCAGCCCCGGGCTGCTCAGTTGCCGGCGTTCCAGTTTGTTCAGGATCGATGCTGAAAACAGCGATGCGGAGTTGAGCGGTTGCACCAGATCATGCCCGGCTGCCGCCAGAAAGCGGGTTTTGTTGCGGCTGGCTTTTTGCAGGTCGTGGTTCAGCTCGGTGAGCTTGTGGGTGCGCTCATCGACCCGCTGTTCAAGCACTTCGTTGGCGCTGCGCAGCTGCTCTTCAATATGGCGATACTCGGTAATGTCGCTGTACACCGTGATGTAGAGGCTGTCGCCAATCGGGGTGCCACTCAGTTCAATCGAACGGCCGTCCCGGGTTTTGCGCACATAGTGCAGTTTCTCGCGCTGGCGTAATTCCTTGAAGCGTTGCGCGACGATGGCATCAACATCCTGGTCGCCATAGCCGCCGGAGCGGGCAATATGCCCCAGCAGTGCCTCCGCCGACTGGCCAACGTACAAGTGCCCTTGAGGGAAACCGTACAGGCTGGCAAAACTCTGGTTCCAGGCCACCAGCGTTAAATGCTCGTCGACCACGGTGATGCCCTGGTTGAGGCTGTGCAGAATGGAGTTGAGCAGATCCCGGTTAAACAGCACCACCTCGGAAACTTCCTCAACCAGGTTGTTCAATGTGGTGTACTGGCCGGTGCCATCTTCGACCAGATTACGTAGCAGCAGCGCCGAGCCTTTGCGTCCAACCACCGAACTGAGCAAGCGGTCGGCTTCTTTGAGCATGGCTTCATCCACTTCGCCGCGGTGCAGAATCCGTCCTGTCAGCGGATTGCTGAAATCCTCAAAAAACGCACTGACCTTGGCCGGGTTAATAAAACGCTGCAACAAGGCGCGCAAATCCTGGGCATGAATGGCATAACGCCGGGTATTGATCGGTGCGGACGAGGCGGTACTGTAGACAAAGCGCTGAGCCTGTTCGGTATCGGCAAAGCTGGGCTTGTGATAGAGCGAGGCAATCACCAGCATCAGGGTATTCAGCATCAGGCTCCAGAAGGTGCCATGCACAATCGGGTTTAATTCCCCCAGCCCCAACAGGCCATGGGGTTGTAAAAATGCCAGTCCCCACGGGCCATCCAATAGGGACGGATCGCCCCAGCCCATACTCGATGCAACCGGCAGAAACAGGGTGTACGACCAGACGGCAAAACCGGTACCAATACCCCAGTAGGCTCCCATCCGGTTGGCACCGTGCCAGATCATGCCGATCAGGATGGCGGGGGCAAACTGGGCGATGGCCACAAACGCCAGCAAGCCGATTTCCGACAGATTATGAAATTGCGACAACAGCCGGTAATACACAAACGCCAGCGCCAGCACGCCCACAATCGCCACCCGACGAATCAGCAACACCCGGGATTTGATGCCTGTCCCGTTGCCCTGCCAGCCCAGCCGGATCAGAATCGGCAAGACAATTTCATTACACACCATGGTCGCCAGCGTGATGGAAGAAATAATCACCATCGAGGTACCGGCGGACAAACCGCCAATGTAAGCCAGCAGCGCCAGCCATTCCTGCTGAAAAGCCAGCGGTAATTCCAGCGTGATATAGGTGAAGGATTCCAGCATGTCCTGGTTCAGCGTTGCTGCCAGCCCCAGCGGTAACAAAAACAGGTTGATTGCCAGCAAATACAGCGGAAACATCCAGCGTGCCGCCCGGATATCCCGTTGTGAACGGTACTCGACAACCGCCACGTGAAAATGACGTGGCAAGGCAATAATGGCAATGGCTCCCAGCAAGGCATGGGTCAGATAAACACTGGGATCGGCATAATCGGTCAGGGTCTGCGCAATCAATGGGTCAGCCATCGCAGTACTGACCAGATCCGCAAAACCGTCGTACAGGCCATAGACGGCAAACAATCCCACTGCCATCAAGGCCACCAGTTTGACCAGGGATTCAAAGGCAATGGCCAGCATCATGCCCTGATGGCTTTCGCTGGAGTCGACCGTTCGGGTACCAAACAAGATACTGAAAACCGCCATGATCCCCGCAATAATCAGCGTCGGGTCGCTGAACCAGCGCAGCTCCACCGAGCTGGTCAGGGTAACCAGCTGGAAGCTGGCCGACACCGCTTTGAGCTGCAGCGCGATATAGGGCACTACGCCAAGCAAACATAACAAGGCCACCAGAATGCCAACGCCGCGACTGTGGCCAAAGCGGGCGGAAATAAAATCCGAAATGGTGGTGCTGTTTTCCTGGCGGGCAATCTGGATGATGCGGTCCATGACCTTCCAGCCGACGGTAATCAGAATAATGGCACCGGTGTAGGTCGGAGCCAGAATCCAGCCATGGGTCAGCGCTTGCTGTACGGTGCCGTAAAATGCCCAGCTGGTGCAGAAAATCGCCAGCGTCAGGCTGTAGACATACGGCTGCCAGGAAGGCCGCATCCAGTGTGACCCCCAAATCGCGATCACAAACAAAAAGCCGACGTACATCAGCGACAGCCCACCCACAAACCAGACCTGGTGGATCAGGCTATCCATAACGAACGCTCACGCTCACACACAGGCACAGGCTACAAACAGACTCAAACACACGTCCACACGCTGGTTGCCACAGGCGTTTTGCCGGTACAGAGGTCATTGTTATTGTTTTCCTGAAAACGTGAATCCGAGTCACTCTTTCTGACGCTTATCACCTTGTATACAGGTTGCTGGCCGCGCTCAACCTACTTTGGTAGGTGATGGCTAATTCCCCTACCAAAGAAGGGTAGGATGCCCCAGGTCGCCTCCCTATAGTTTTTCAGACACTCTGGCGAGCCATTACTCCAACCGATGGCAGCTCCAGTCACTGAAAAATAATAATCAGGATCAGGCTATGAAACGCACTCTTTCGACTCTGGTGGCTACCTCCGCGCTGGCGCTCTGCTGCACCGCCGTACAAGCCAAACCCATCTTGCTGAAAACCCCGATTGCCTTTGGTTCGAACCTGCCAGCACTGGGCACCCCGATTGCCTGGGTTGCCGACCAGTTACCACTGGTCTCCGGTGGCGAAGTCAAAATGAAACTGTATGAGCCGGGCAAACTGGTTGCACCGCTGCAGATCCTCGACGCTGTGTCTGCGGGCAAGGTCAATTCCGGTTACTCCATTGCCGGTTATTGGGCCGGCAAGATGCCTGCGGCGGCCATTTTCTCAACCATTCCCTTTGGCCCGGAAGCGCCGGAATTTGCGGCCTGGATGTATTACGGCAACGGCCTCAAGCTGTATCAGAAAATGTACGACGATGCCGGTTATAACGTCCATGTCGAGCCTTGCTCGCTGATCAGCCCGGAAACGTCCGGCTGGTTCAAGAAGCCTGTTAACTCGCTCGAAGACCTCAAGGGTCTGAACATGCGTTTCTATGGTCTGGGTGGTGAAGTACTGGCCAAGCTGGGCGTGTCGACCTCGTTGATTCCTGGCGGTGAGATCTTTGGTGCGCTGGAAAAAGGCGCTATCGACGCGACTGAATTTTCACAACCGGCGATTGATCAGAAACTCGGTTTCTACAAGGTTGCCAAGCACAACTATTTTCCGGGCTGGCACCAGCAAGCCACTTTCTTTGAGCTGTTGATCAATGGCGACACCTGGAAAAGCATGTCCGACCAGCAACGCGCCGTTGTCTCTACCACCTGTAAGGCTTCCGTTACCAACTCGGTTGCTGAGTCTGAATTTATCCAGTTCGAAGCGATTCGCGCCAATATGGAAGAACGGGGTGTCACGGTACACGAATGGCCCAAAGAAATGCTGGATGCTTTCAAGGGTGCCTGGGATGAAGTGGCCGCCGAGCAGCGCAAGGACCCAACCTTCGCAGCGGTTTACGACGACCTGCAAACCTTCCGTACCAACTATCAACTGTGGTCCAGCCGCGCCTTTTTGCCGCGTGACTGATCTGGTCTGATTTGGTTACAGGCACCTTGCCGCTGCGAGCGGCAGGGTGTCTGTCAGACACTCTGTTTTGCTTTTGGCCGCAAGGTTTTATCCATCCGAACACTCCTCAGGAACTCCCATGAACCAGCACCCAGATACTCCGCCTCCGGTGCCTTTTGCCGATAGGATCGACCGGCTACTGATCCGGCTCAGTCAGGCCATTGCCTGGATTTTCGCCCTCCTGATGGTGGTGATTCTCACCCAGGTGATGTTACGGCGTGGCTTCAGCGCAGGCATGATTGCGCTGGAAGAGCTGCAATGGCATCTATACGCCATTGGTGTCTTTGCCGGTGTGCTGTATGCCCAGGCCAACAACAGTCACGTCCGGGTCGACGTACTGCACAGTCATTTCAGCCCGACCACCAAACATGTGGTCGAAATTCTCGGGCTGACGCTGCTGTTATTACCGTTCCTGATGCTGGTGTTTTATCACGGGCTGGATTTTGTCTATCAGTCCTGGCGTATTAATGAACGCTCGATTGCCCCTGCCGGATTGCCCTGGCGCTGGCTGATCAAAACCCTGATTCCCGTCACCATGGGATTAATGATTATCGCGACGCTCAATCGTATCGGTCGCGAAGTGGTGCTGTTGCAGCGCCAGCGGAGTGGAGGTCAGTGCCATGGAAATTAATGAAATCCTGATCATCGCCATGTTCGCCAGTTTTATCCTGCTGCTGTTTACCGGCTTTCCGGTGGCCTGGGTGCTGGCGGGTGTCGGCACCGTGTTTGCGTTGCTGGCTTATCTGTCGGATATGTACCTCGATACCATTATCGGCATCGACTTTACCTCGGTCGGACTGGTGGTCGACCGCACCTACAAGATCATGGATAACTGGATTCTGGTCGCGTTGCCGATGTTTATTCTGATGGGCAACCTGCTCGACAAATCCGGCGTGGCCGAAAACCTGATGAAGTCCTTCCAGGCGCTGTTTGGTCGGGTGCGGGGCGGACTGGCCATTACCGTGGTGCTGATCGGGATTATTCTGGCCGCTTCCACTGGTATTGTTGGTGCTTCCGTGGTGCTGCTCGGGGTTATGTCCTTACCGGCGATGCTGGGTCAGGGTTATGAAAAAACCGTCACCGTGGGCACCATCGCCAGTGCCGGAACGCTGGGTATCCTGATTCCGCCCAGCATCATGCTGGTGATTATGGCCGACCAGCTGGCGTTATCGGTTGGCGACCTGTTTATGGGGGCCGTCATGCCCGGTCTGCTGCTGGGCGTGCTGTACATTGTCTATATTCTGGGCTGGGGCCTGTTCAAACCGGAATCGATGCCGCTGGATGACAATATCCAGCCAGTGACTGCCAAGGTCTGGATCGATGTGTTCAAGGCCGTGGCCCCAACGCTGGCCATGATTCTGGCGGTACTCGGCAGTATTTTTGCGGGCATCGCGACGCCCACCGAAGCTTCTGCCGTGGGTGCTGCTGCTGCCATGGGACTGGCCTGGCAAAACAAACGCCTGAGCATTAAGGTGATTCGGGAATGTCTGCACGATACGCTGAACGTCAGTGGTTATATTTTTGCGATATTTATCGGTGCCACCATGTTTGCGCTGGTGCTGCGGGAGCTGGGCGGTGATGAATACATCGAGTCGCTGCTGACCTCTCTGCCATTTGGCCCATACGGCATCATCCTGTTTATTCTCGGTATTGTTTTCTTGCTGGGCTTTATTCTCGACTGGATCGAAATCACGCTGATTATTCTGCCGCTGGTTGCGCCGGTGATCAGTGCGCTGGATATCGCGATTAATGGCTATGGCGTGATGGATGACCCGACACTGGTGTGGTTTGTCATGCTGGTTGCATTGACCTTGCAGACATCATTCCTGACACCGCCGGTGGGTTTCTCGCTGTTTTATTTAAAGGGTGTGTGCCCGCCCGAAGTCAGCCTGACAACCATCTATAAAGGTGTTATTCCGTTTATCTTGCTGCAACTGACAGCCCTGGCGCTGCTGATTGCTTTCCCTGGACTGGTTAACTGGTTCCCTGCTTATATCTACGGGCCGTAACCCCTGATCGGGTAGCCTTGCTGTCAGGTGAATATCTGATAGCAGGCTACCTTTCTTCTTCCTCTTCTCTTGCTTCCCATCCGCTTCTCTTGCTTCTCCATTCTCCATGTATCTCTGTATCTCTGTATCTCTGTATCTCTGTATCTCTGTATCTCTGTATCTCTGTATCTCTGTATCTCTGTATCTCTGTAT
>NZ_JAUYWA010000037.1 GCF_030689025.1 Oceanobacter sp. 1_MG-2023 | reverse complement strand
GTTGGTGTTCTGCTGCGTGGTACCAAGCGTGACGAAGTTGAGCGTGGACAAGTACTGGCCAAGCCAGGTTCTATCACGCCTCACACCACGTTCCAGTCAGAAGTATACGTGCTGGGCAAAGATGAAGGTGGTCGTCACACGCCATTCTTCAAAGGTTACCGCCCACAGTTTTACTTCCGTACTACGGACGTAACCGGTGCATGTGAACTGCCAGAAGGCGTTGAAATGGTTATGCCAGGTGACAACGTGCAACTGACCGTTACCCTGATTGCGCCAATCGCCATGGACGAAGGTCTGCGTTTTGCGATTCGTGAAGGTGGTCGTACCGTTGGTGCTGGTGTTGTAGCCAAAATCGTCGAGTAAGATCAGACGTTCAAGGTCGACATCATGTCGGCCTTGAATAAAAGCCCCGCTCAGTCGGGGCTTTTTTGTGCCTGTCATTTTGTGTCTGTCATAAAGGTACTGTAGAAATATGGCAGCTATCCGGGGGTCGGTGCGGCTGCCAAGTGTCCGCTCTGGACTTGTAATAAGGACGGTTGACTGAAACCGCCTGGTTGGTTTTCAGGCTGTTTCGTATAGTGCCCGCTCTGATATGTTGGCCTCTCTGTGAGAGGTTGGTGAGAGATTGGGCTTTGATAGGGCAGGAATAATATGAAATTGATCGGCGCGGTTTGCTTGCTGGCTGCTTGCCCTCTGGCAATGGCGGAAGCCGATGACGACAGCTACTCCCTTTTGTCGTTGCTGTTTAATAATTCTGAGTTTGAGCAACGGCATGTTAATCATCTGCAAAAAATCTGGCGCAGCCAGATCGAAAATGATGCCCTGACCGGTGAGAACATTACTGATCAGTATTACACCAATGCCCTGAATGTGCGTGCCTATGCCAATCTGGACGGTGGTTTTCTGCTGGATGGTGGGCGTCTGTATGGTTTTCGCTGTGGTCCGGATGGTAATAATGGCGATTGTGATAGCAGTGCAAGGTCAAATGTCAGCAATCGGGATCTCAAGCTGGTCAGCTATGGCTACAGTCTGAGCCATAAGATGTATACCCCGTATCAGCATGCTGGTGAGGGTGAGGTGGTGCCGGCTGGATTCCAGTACAAGGCCAATGCGGAATATTATGATCGCCCGTTTGCCGCCTGGGCCAGTATTGACAGGAATATCACCATTCGTGGTCTGGATGGTTATACCGAACATGAAATGTCGATTGGTATGGTAGGGCCGGCCGCCGCTGGCCGCTGGACGCAGGAGAATGCCCATCGTTATCCGTTCAAGGGCGCGGACCCGATCGATGGCTGGGAAACCCAGGTCAGCAATCGTCTGGCATTGCAGTACACAGGCAAATTCGCCCGGCATCTATTGCAAGGGGATATGCTGTGGGGACATCTGATGATCAGTCATTTTGCCAAGGCTGAGCTGGGCACCATTATTGGCCGGATTGGTTATGGTGCTGAGCTGGCCATGGTTTGGCCGCAAGCACGACGCTGTGAGCGCTATGCGGCCAGTAAGATGCTGTTTGTCAGTGCGGTAGCGGAGCAGGGTGTACCGCTGGCTGAACGTTTTGATCTATACGTCCAGGAGTTGCAGCAATACCTGTCAGGAGATAACTATATTCCGGATCGTATTTACCTGCGTATCCAGGCATTACTGGTGTTGCTGGAAGGGGTAGACGGTGAGGATATGGCAGATGTGTATCGTGTGCTGGAGCAGACACAGGCTGAACTGCAGGCACTGAATAGTGAGATGCAGAATCTGGCATTGACCTCTTGTCATCCCGACAGTTTTTATACCGAACTGAGCGGTAATATGACTGGGCACTATGTGGCTTACAATTATCTGATTGATGACGGTATCCATGTGCCTGCGGGGAGCAATATGAGCAGCACCAACCCGGTGATGCAGCAGGGTGGTACGCTCAAGGTGCACCGTAATCCCTGGATTGCATCGGCATCGTTTGGTGTGATGGTTGGTTGGCGCGACAGTTGGGGTTTGGGGGTTCGCTACAATTACCGTACGGAAGAGACGCTGGAGCAGAAAGAACAGCATGCCTGGGCGGAGCTGGTCGTGGAGGGTAAGTCGAATTGGGCAGCCGCGTTTATTCCGGTTTTGTTGATGGCGGCAGCTGTCAATAATCGGGATAACTGGCCAGACTGACTGGCTCGCGATATCAGATAAACAAAAACCCCGTACAGCGTGTGCTGTACGGGGTTTTTTATGTTGCCAGCAGCAGCTTAGCCTTCGGCTTTGCGTGCTTTGGTTTCCGCAATGACTTTCTCTGCAACTTGCTGTGGGCAAGGCATGTAGTGAGAGAATTCCATTGAGAACTGGCCACGACCGGATGTGATGGTACGCAGGTGTCCGATATAACCGAACATCTCAGACAGTGGTACGTCAGCCTTGATGCGAACGCCTGTGCTGCCTGCTTCCTGGTCCTTGATCATGCCGCGACGACGGTTCAGGTCGCCGATCACGTCACCAACGTTGTCATCCGGGGAGAACACGTCAACTTTCATGATTGGTTCAATCAGCTGTGGGCCAGCTTTTGGCATGGACTGACGGAAAGCGCCTTTGGCAGCGATTTCAAACGCGATGGCAGAGGAGTCAACGGCGTGGTAAGAACCGTCATACAGTTCCACTTCAACGTCCAGTACCGGGAAGCCCGCGAGGGTACCTTCGTTCATCATGGCCTTGAAGCCTTTCTCAACGGCTGGCCAGAATTCCTTCGGTACGTTACCGCCGACAACAGCTGATTTGAACTGGAAGCCAGTACCTGGTTCGCCAGGTTTGATACGGTAATCGATCTTACCGTACTGACCGGAACCACCAGACTGTTTCTTGTGGGTATAGGTATCTTCGATTGGCAGGGTAATGGTTTCGCGGTAGGCAACCTGTGGTTGGCCTACAACCAGTTCTACGCCGTAGGTACGCTTGAGGATATCGACTTTAATATCCAGGTGCAGCTCGCCCATGCCTTTCAGGATGGTTTCGCCGGAATCGATATCGGTTTCAACCTGGAAGGTTGGATCTTCAGCCACCATCTTGCCGATGGCGATACCCATTTTGTCGACGCCGCCCTTGTCTTTAGGCTGAACCGCAATGGAAATTACTGGCTCAGGGAAGACCATGGCTTCCAGCGTACATTCATGCTTGGGATCACACAGTGTGTGACCAGTCTGAACGTTTTTCATGCCGACAATCGCGAGAATATCACCGGCCTGGGCGCGGTTGATTTCCTTACGGTCGTCTGCCTGCATTTCTACCATGCGGCCAACACGTTCGGTTTTACCGGTGAAGCTGTTCAGGATGGTGTCACCCTTGTTCAGCACGCCAGAGTAAACACGGACAAAGGTCAAGGCGCCGAAACGGTCATCCATGATTTTGAATGCCAGGGCACGTAATGGCTCATCGGCAGAAACGATGGCTTTTTCGCCGGTTGGGTTACCTTCTTCGTCGGTCAGATCCTGTGGATCAACTTCAGTAGGGGAAGGCAGGTAGTCAACGACGGCATCCAGAACCAGCTGTACGCCTTTGTTCTTGAATGCAGAACCACAGTAAGTCGGGAAGAACTGCAAGGTACGTGTACCTTCACGAATGCAGCGCTTGATGTCTTCCATGGATGGCTCAGTGCCTTCTTCCAGGTATTCCATCAGCAAGTCTTCATCGACTTCCAGAGCGGTTTCGATCAGTTCGGTACGGTAAGTTTCAACGTCGTCCTTCATGTCTTCAGGAACGTCGGTCACTGTATAGTTTTCTGGCAGGCCAGTGTCATCCCAGATATAGGCTTTTTCGCTCAGCAGGTCGACAACGCCGACAAACTCGTCTTCACGACCGATTGGCAGCACCATGATCAGTGGGCGAGCGGCCAGGACATTTTTGATCTGATCGGTCACACGGAAGAAGTCTGCACCAAGGCGGTCCAGCTTGTTCACGAAGATGATTCGGGCAACTTCGGATTCGTTAGCGTAGCGCCAGTTGGTTTCAGACTGTGGTTCAACACCGCCTGAACCACAGAAGACGCCGATGCCGCCGTCCAGTACTTTTAATGAGCGATATACTTCAACGGTGAAGTCAACGTGTCCAGGGGTGTCGATCACGTTGAAGCGGTGATCCTTCCAGAAACAGGAAACAGCGGCTGACTGAATGGTAATACCACGTTCTGCCTCCTGTTCCATGAAGTCTGTCGTGGACTCGCCATCGTGCACTTCACCGGTTTTGTGAATAGTACCGGTCAGCTTCAGGATACGTTCGGTCGTTGTGGTCTTACCGGCGTCAACGTGAGCGAAGATGCCGATGTTTCTGTATTTGGATAAGTCAGTCATAGCGCACTCGATAAGCAAAGTGAAAAATCGGCCGCCAATTTACAGGTTTTTCAGTTGTTTTTGATCACCCCAAACAAAGAAATCGCAATAAAAAGACGTTTTGGACGTTATTTTTTGCAAAAGAGGCCTAACTTTGATGGTTTGGGGTTGGGAATACCGTCGGCGTCAATTGGTTGGCGCTTTTTTGGAGGATCTTGATGCTAGTGATTCCTGTTTGAAGGTCTCTGTTGTTGGCTGGCAGAGCTGGATTATTGTCTGAATATTGGTCCGTTACGGCTGGAGTCCGGAACAAGCTTGAAAATAGCACTGGCACATGACCAACCTCCTGTGTATTATCTGCCCTCGTCTGAAACGGACATCTTTTCGTCTCGCGTTCGCGCAGGCGTTCAGTCGATAAGTTGCAATTTTCGAACCATGTTAGGTTGTAATTTGCAAAAAAGCGCTGTATAATTCGGCGCCCTTATGTAGTGTATTAGGCCAGTAGTTCAATTGGTAGAGCGTCGGTCTCCAAAACCGAAAGTTGGGGGTTCGAGTCCCTCCTGGCCTGCCAAATCTCCTGATGGTAGCTTCGGCTGCCATTTTTGGCTTCAGGGAATTGTAATGAGTACCGAAAGCAAAACAGCAGGTTCGCCGATGGATGTTGTCAAGTGGTTGTTGGCTGTTGCTTTTCTGGCAGCGGCTGTGGTTGGCAATTATATGTATGCCGATGCGCCTTTTCTGTATCGGATTCTCGCTGTCGTTGCCTTGATGTTGATAGGTGCAGGTGCTGCACTGGCAACAACGCAAGGCAAGGCATTTATGCAACTTCTGAAAGAGGCCAATGTCGAGCGCCGCAAGGTGGTATGGCCAACGCGTCAGGAAACTACCCAGATGACATTGATGATTCTGGTGGTGGTCGTGATCATGGCACTGCTGTTGTGGGGTTTGGATTCGTTTCTCGGTTGGGCAATTTCCGCGCTGATTGGTTGAGGTAGAGTATGGCAATGCGTTGGTATGTGGTTCACGCCTACTCGGGTTATGAGAAGCGTGTACAAGGGGCTTTGTTGGAACGTATCGAGCGCCTGGGAATGCAGGATCAGTTTGGTGACGTACTGGTTCCTACAGAAGAAGTTGTTGAAGTCCGTGATGGCAAGAAACGCAAAAGCCAGCGTCGCTTTTATCCTGGCTATGTTCTTGTGCAAATGGAAATGAATGATGATACCTGGCATCTGGTGAAACAGACTGACCGGGTAATGGGCTTTATTGGTGGTACGGCAGACAAGCCGGCGCCAATTTCTCCCAAAGAAGCCGATGCTATCCTGCGTCGTGTTGAGGAAGGCGTTGATCGTCCGACTCACAAAACCATCTACGAACCCGGTGAAGTGGTGCGCGTGACCGAAGGTCCGTTCGCAGACTTTAACGGTGTGGTCGAAAGTGTTGATTACGACAAGTCCCGTGTTCAGGTTGCGGTGACTATTTTTGGTCGTTCAACGCCGGTCGAGCTCGAATTTACACAGATCGAGAAATCGGTCTGATTTCAGGCGACCTTCTGCATGACAGAAGGTCAGGGGAGCCCGCTGGGCGATACTACCCATTTGGAGTAATACATGGCTAAGAAAGTAGAAGGCTATATCAAGTTGCAGGTTGCAGCTGGTAAAGCGAACCCAAGTCCACCGGTTGGTCCGGCTTTGGGTCAGAAAGGTTTGAACATCATGGAATTCTGTAAAGCATTTAATGCGCAGACTTCCAATCTGGAGCCAGGTGCACCAGTGCCGGTTATTATCACGGCTTACAGTGACCGTTCTTTTACCTTTGAACTGAAAACACCTCCTGCATCTTTCCTGCTGAAAAAAGCGGCTGGTATCACCAGCGGTTCAGCACGTCCCAATACCCAGAAAGTCGGTACTGTGACGCGCGCCCAGCTGGAAGAGATTGCTACGACCAAAATGGCTGACCTGACTGCTGCCGATATGGATGCAGCGGTACGTACAATCGCTGGCTCTGCCCGTGCGATGGGTCTGACTGTAGAGGGAGCTGAATAATGGCCAAGCTGACCAAACGTCAAAAGCTGATTGCTGAAAAAGTAGAAGCCGGTAAGGTTTACTCTTTTGATGAAGCCGTATCCATTCTGTCTTCACTGCCTGCTGCCAAGTTCCGTGAGTCACTCGATGTGGCAGTAAACCTCGGTATTGATGCACGTAAATCCGATCAGAACGTACGTAGCTCCACGGTACTGCCAAACGGTACGGGTAAAACCATGCGTGTTGCTGTTTTCACGCAAGGTGCCAACGCTGAAGCCGCTACGGCTGCCGGTGCTGACGAAGTAGGTATGGACGATCTGGCTGCCAAGATCAAAGGTGGTGATTTGGCCTTTGATGTCGTGATCGCTTCTCCTGATGCGATGCGTGTTGTCGGTCAATTGGGTCAGATTCTGGGTCCACGTGGCCTGATGCCTAACCCGAAGGTTGGTACTGTGACTCCTGACGTTGCCACTGCTGTCAAAAACGCAAAAGCGGGTCAAGTCCGCTACCGCAACGACAAGAACGGTATTATCCATACCGCCATCGGTAAAGTTGATTTTGATGTCAGCGCATTGAAAGAAAACCTGACGGTATTGCTGGCCGATCTGAAAAAGGTCAAGCCAACATCGACCAAAGGCGTCTACATGAAGAAAGTAACCATCAGTACCACTATGGGTCCTGGTCTGGTTATTGACCATGCAGAGCTGGACGTCTAGATAAGAATTCGGGGTGCGTATCACGTATCCCAAACCATCTTTGGGGTTGCCGCTTTGCGGTAGCTGTCAAAGACCGCAGGAGTCGCAGGGCCTTTGGCTGTTGCGACTTAATATTTCCTGCGTAGATAGTGTGTGGCCCCTTTCAGTTTTCTGAATTGTCACACCGAGACTGGCTCAATTGAGCCTAATTTAACTTGTTAGGAGTTAATCGTGGCCTTAGGACTCGAAGATAAGAAGGCGATTGTCGCCGAGGTCCAGGACGCAGCTCAAGGTGCGCTGTCTGCAGTTGTCGCGGATTCTCGCGGCGTTACTGTAGGTGCCATGACCGCTCTGCGTAAAGAAGCGCGTGAAGCCGGTGTCTGGATGAAAGTTGTCCGTAACACCCTGGCTACCCGTGCTATCGAAGGTACCCAATACGAGTGTCTTTCCGAGACACTGGTAGGCCCTAGTCTGATTGCATTCTCTAACGAACATCCAGGTGCGGCTGCCCGTATCTTCAAGGATTTCGCCAAGAAGAATGACAAGTTCGAGATCAAGGGTGGTGCATTTGAAGGTGCCGTGGTTTCCGTTGATATGCTGGCAACACTGCCAACCTACGACGAAGCAATCGCGAAACTGATGAGCGTCATGAAAGAAGCCGCCGCTGGCAAATTGGTTCGTACCATTGCTGCTGTCCGCGACCAGAAAGAACAAGAAGCTGCCTGATCCCTGGCAGACCTTACAAAGATTTGACGGGCGTAATCGTCCAATTATTTCAGGAAAAGTCTCATGTCTCTGACAAAAGAAGATATCATCAACGCTATCGCTGAAATGTCTGTAATGGACGTAGTGGAACTGGTTTCTGCGATGGAAGAAAAATTCGGCGTTTCTGCAGCTGCAGCCGTTATGGCTGGTCCTGCTGCTGGCGGCGAAGCGGCTGCTGAAGCACAGACTGAATTCGACGTAATTCTGTCTGCCGTTGGTGACAAGAAAGTTAACGTGATCAAAGCGGTTCGCGAAATCACCGGTCTGGGTCTGAAAGACGCTAAAGGTCTGGTTGATGGTGCACCTTCTGCTATTAAAGAAGGCGTATCCAAAGAAGACGCAGAAGAAGCAAAAGGCAAGCTGGAAGCAGCTGGCGCTATCGTAGAAGTTAAGTAATTCATTGTACTTCACTTCTGCTGTCGTGCTTTTTCTAAGCGCGACACAGGGCTGACGGGATTTTTCCGTCGGCCTTTTTCGCGTTATGGAAGGCGTGACTAAACCGGCTTAGTGCCGGGTTCAATTGCAAGGCAAGTCCTCTAGTTTCGGGTTTGGCGACCTGATCGAGGAAACAGTCCGGGGATAACTGATGGCTTACTCATATACTGAGAAAAAACGTATCCGTAAGGATTTCGGTAAACTACCGAGTGTCATGGATGTGCCATATTTGCTGGCCATTCAAATCGACTCATACCATAAGTTCCTGCAAGAAGGGAGCAACGCTGAAGACAGAATAGATATTGGTCTTCATGCGGCCTTTAAGTCTGTTTTCCCGATTGTCAGCTATTCCGGGAATGCTGCTCTGGAGTACGTGAGCTATCGCCTGGGTACGCCGAGTTTTGACGAAAAAGAATGTATGTTGCGTGGTGTCACTTACGCTGCACCATTGCGGGTCAAGGTTCGCCTGATCGTTTACGATAAGGAATCTTCGACCAAGGCAATCAAGGACATCAAGGAACAAGAAGTCTACATGGGCGAAATGCCCCTGATGACAGATAACGGTACCTTTATTGTTAACGGTACTGAGCGTGTCATCGTGTCCCAGTTACACCGTTCACCAGGTGTGTTCTTCGATCACGACAAGGGTAAAACCCACTCGTCCGGCAAACTGCTTTATAACGCTCGCGTGATTCCTTACCGCGGCTCATGGCTGGACTTTGAGTTTGATCCGAAGGATCTGGTCTACGTACGTATTGACCGTCGTCGTAAACTGCCAGCTACCATTTTGCTGCGGGCGCTGAAGTTTACTACGCAGGAAATTCTCGAAACATTTTACGACAACGACAACTACCGTATCGACGGCGGTGGCTTGAAGCTGAAGCTGATTCCATCCCGGTTGCGGGGTGAAACGGCTGCCTTCGATATCATGGATAACGACGGCAACATCATTGTTGAGGCCAGCCGTCGCATCACGGCTCGTCACATTCGCCAGCTGGAAAAGGCCAATGTGGAAGAGCTGGTTGTGCCTACCGATTATGTGCTGGGCAAGGCGATTGCCAAAGACGTTATCGATAGCCGTACCGGTGAAGTCCTGGCGACTGCCAACGCTGAAATCACGGCAGAGATCCTGGCCCAGATGGAAGCTGCTGGTCTTACCGAATTCGAAACCATCTACACCAACGAAATCGATTGTGGCCCGTTTATCTCGGATACTCTGCGTATCGACCCAACCAGCAATCAGCTGGAAGCTTTGGTCGAGATTTACCGCATGATGCGTCCTGGTGAGCCGCCAACAAAAGAAAGCGCTGAAGCCTTGTTCGACAATCTGTTCTTCAGTGAAGAGCGGTACGACTTGTCGGCTGTGGGTCGCATGAAGTTCAACCGTCGTATCGGCCGTGAAGAAATTCTTGGCTCCGGTGTGCTGGATAACAGCGATATCGTTGAAGTACTGCGGACCCTGATCAATATCCGTAACGGTAAAGGCATCGTTGATGACATTGACCACCTGGGTAACCGTCGTATTCGTTCGGTTGGCGAGATGGCCGAAAACCAGTTCCGTGTTGGTCTGGTTCGTGTTGAGCGCGCGGTGCGTGAGCGTCTGTCGATGGCAGAATCCGAAGGGCTGATGCCTCAGGATCTGATCAATGCCAAGCCGGTTGCGGCAGCCGTGAAGGAGTTCTTCGGTTCTTCCCAGCTGTCCCAGTTTATGGATCAGAACAACCCGCTGTCAGAAGTCACGCACAAGCGTCGTATTTCGGCATTGGGACCAGGCGGTCTGACCCGTGAACGTGCTGGCTTTGAGGTACGTGACGTACACGCCACTCACTACGGTCGTGTGTGTCCTATTGAAACACCGGAAGGTCCAAACATTGGTCTGATCAACTCACTGGCATCCTATGCCCGTACCAACGAATACGGTTTTCTTGAAACACCTTACCGTATCGTTAAAGACGGCGTTGTGACCGACGAGATTATTTATGTCTCGGCCATTGAAGAAGCAGACTATGTAATCGCCCAGGCCTCGGTGCCCGTGGACGAAAACGGACGTTTGCAAGGTGACCTGATTTCGGTTCGTCACAAGAACGAATTCACCATCATGTCGCCGGACAATGTGACGCTGAAAGATGTATCACCACAACAGGTGGTTTCGATTGCAGCATCACTGATTCCGTTCCTGGAGCACGATGACGCCAACCGCGCATTGATGGGTTCCAACATGCAGCGTCAGGCTGTGCCTACCTTGCGCGCTGAAAAGCCGCTGGTTGGTACCGGTATTGAGCGTGCGGTAGCGGCCGACTCCGGCGTGTGTGTGGTTGCCAAACGGGGTGGTGTGATTGACTCTGTTGACGCATCCCGGGTGGTGGTCAAGGTCAACGATGACGAAACCGTCATCGGTGAAGCCGGTGTTGATATTTACAACCTGACCAAATACACCCGCTCGAACCAGAACACCTGTATTAACCAGCGTCCGCTGGTCAAGGCAGGCGACATGGTGCAGCGTGGCGACATCATGGCTGACGGCCCTTCTGTTGACCTGGGCGAACTGGCTCTGGGACAGAATTTCCGTATCGCCTTTATGCCGTGGAATGGCTACAACTTCGAAGACTCGATCATGCTGTCTGAGCGTGTTGCTCAGGAAGATCGCCTGACCACGATCCATATTCAGGAACTGACCTGTGTGGCGCGTGACACCAAGCTGGGTGCGGAAGAAATCACGTCCGATATTCCCAACGTTGGTGAAGCGGCACTGGGCAAGCTGGATGAGTCCGGTATTGTTTATATCGGTGCCGAAGTCAAGGCGGGCGATATTCTGGTCGGCAAGGTAACACCAAAAGGTGAAACCCAGCTGACACCAGAAGAAAAATTGCTGCGTGCTATCTTTGGTGAAAAAGCATCCGATGTAAAAGATACATCGCTGCGGGTCAAGACCGGTACCACTGGTACGGTTATCGACGTGCAGGTGTTTACCCGTGATGGCGTTGAAAAAGACGATCGGGCCAAATCGATTGAACGCCAGCAACTCGACGAGATTCGCAAGGATCTGAACGAAGAGATGCGTATCGTCAAGGGTGCAACCTTTGAGCGTCTGACGCGTGCGCTGGCTGGCAAGGCGGTAAACGTCGCGCCGGGTTTGCGCAAGGGTGATATTCTGACTGAAGAATACCTCTCTGGTCTGACCCAGGATGACTGGTTCCGGATGATTCCGCAGGATGAAGAGCTGGCAACGGTACTGGAAAAAGCCGAACAGTCTCTGGCGGAACGTCAGCAGCAACTGGATGACAAGTTCGAAGACAAGAAAGGCAAGCTGCAAACCGGTGATGACCTGGCTCCGGGCGTACTGAAAATTGTCAAAGTGTATCTGGCGATCAAACGTAAGATCCAGCCAGGTGACAAAATGGCTGGTCGTCACGGTAACAAGGGTGTTATCTCAACCATCAAGCCGATTGAAGATATGCCTTACGATGCCAACGGGGTAACCGTTGATATCTGTTTGAACCCTCTGGGTGTTCCGTCGCGAATGAACGTCGGACAGATCATGGAAATCCACTTGGGCATGGCGGCCAAGGGATTGGGTGACAAGATTGATCGCATGTTGCGTGAGCAGCGTGAGGTGCTGAAACTGCGTGAATTGCTGGCGGAAATTTATAACGCCGGCGATGGTCGTATCGAAGACCTGGACAGCTACAGCGATGCCGAGATTCTGGAACTGGCCAATAACCTGCGTGGTGGTGTGCCGATGGCAACCCCGGCGTTTGACGGTGCCAAGGAATCCGAAATCAAGCGTATGCTGAAGTTGGCCGGTATTCCGGAATCCGGTCAGGTGACCTTGTATGATGGCCGTACCGGCGAAGCATTTGATCGTCAGGTAACCGTCGGTTACATGTACATGCTGAAACTGAACCACCTGGTCGACGACAAGATGCACGCACGTTCTACCGGCTCTTACAGCCTGGTTACCCAGCAGCCGTTGGGTGGTAAGGCTCAGTTTGGTGGTCAGCGCTTTGGTGAGATGGAAGTGTGGGCACTGGAAGCATACGGTGCTGCTTATACCCTGCAGGAAATGCTTACCGTCAAATCCGACGATGTGGCTGGCCGTACCAAGATGTATAAGAACATCGTGGATGGCGACCATCGTATGGAAGCCGGTATGCCGGAATCCTTTAACGTACTGGTTAAGGAAATCCGTTCCCTGGGTATCGACATCGAACTGGAAAACGAATAATCGGTTTAGTAGCGCGCTCTGCAGTGTCGGTCTGAAAAGACCGGTGCTGCAAAGCCCTCGCTCACACCAAGTGGAGCACACTCTTATATGAAAGACTTAGTCAATTTTCTGCGTAGCCAGAACAATGCTGACGAGTTCGATGCCATTCGAATTGGCCTTGCCTCGCCAGACATGATCCGCTCCTGGTCCTTCGGTGAAGTCAAAAAGCCGGAAACCATCAACTACCGTACCTTCAAGCCAGAGCGTGATGGCTTGTTCTGTGCCCGCATCTTTGGTCCGATCAAGGATTTTGAGTGCCTGTGCGGTAAGTACAAGCGTCTGAAACACCGTGGTGTTATCTGTGAAAAATGTGGTGTGGAAGTTACTCAGGCCAAAGTGCGTCGTGAACGCATGGGCCATATTGAGCTGGCTTCTCCCGTTGCACACATCTGGTTCCTGAAGTCACTGCCTTCCCGTATCGGTTTGATGCTGGATATGACTCTGCGTGATATCGAACGGATTTTGTATTACGAATCCTTCGTTGTTACCGAGCCAGGCATGACCACGCTGGATCTGGGTCAATTGCTGAACGATGAGCAGTACTACGAAGCCATCGAAGAATTTGGCGATGAATTTGAAGCCAAGATGGGTGCCGAAGCGATTCAGGCACTGTTGGGTCATATTGACCTGCCTGAAGAAGTTCAGCGTCTGCGTGAAGAAATTCCGGCGACCAACTCTGAAACCAAAATCAAGAAGCTGTCCAAGCGTCTGAAAATTCTGGAAGCATTCCACTTCTCCGGTAACGATCCGAAGTGGATGATCATGTCAGTACTGCCGGTACTGCCACCTGATCTGCGTCCGTTGGTTCCGCTGGATGGCGGTCGTTTTGCGACTTCCGACCTGAACGATCTGTATCGTCGGGTTATTAACCGTAACAACCGTCTCAAACGCCTGCTGGAGTTGAATGCTCCGGATATTATCGTACGTAATGAAAAACGTATGTTGCAGGAAGCGGTTGATGCGTTGCTGGATAATGGCCGTCGAGGTCGTGCGATTACCGGTTCCAACAAGCGTCCGCTGAAATCCCTGGCCGATATGATCAAGGGTAAACAGGGTCGTTTCCGTCAGAACCTGTTGGGTAAACGTGTCGATTACTCTGGTCGTTCGGTGATTACTGTCGGTCCGCAACTGCGTTTGCATCAGTGCGGTCTGCCGAAAAAAATGGCCCTGGAATTATTCAAGCCATTTATCTTCTCCAAACTGGAACACCGCGGTCTGGCGACAACCATTAAAGCTGCGAAGAAAATGGTTGAGCGCGAAACCCCTGAAGTCTGGGATATTCTGGCAGATGTGATCCGTGAGCACCCAGTGATGCTGAACCGGGCACCCACACTGCACCGTTTGGGTATCCAGGCGTTTGAACCCCAGTTGATCGAAGGTAAAGCGATCCAGTTGCACCCATTGGTCTGTGCGGCTTATAACGCCGACTTCGACGGTGACCAGATGGCCGTTCACGTGCCGCTGACCATTGAAGCCCAGCTTGAAGCCCGCGCATTGATGATGGCGACCAACAACGTCCTCTCTCCAGCCAACGGTGAGCCAATTATCGTACCGTCCCAGGACGTGGTATTGGGGCTGTACTGGATGACTCGCGAGCGTGTCAACGCCAAGGGTGAAGGCATGGTGTTGGCCGACCTCGACGAAGTTACCCGTGCTTACCAAAGCGGCGCTGCCCATCTGCAGGCGCGCGTCAAGGTACGGATTACTGAAACCGTGGTTGATGAAGACGGATTGAGCGAAACCAATACCAAGGTGGTTGATACCACGATTGGCCGGGCATTGCTGTTCCGCATCGTACCCAAAGGTTTGCCGTACGAGCTGGTCAACCAGCCAATGAAAAAGAAAGCGATTTCACGCCTGATCAACACGGCTTACCGTCGTGTGGGTTTGAAAGATACCGTTATCTTTGCCGACCAGGTGATGTACACCGGTTTTGAATACGCGACTCGTTCCGGTTCATCGATTGGTGTTAACGATTTCGAAATTCCGGCTGCCAAGGCTGAAATTGTTGCTAACGCCGATGCGGAAGTAAAAGAAATCGAAAGCCAGTTTGCCTCGGGTCTGGTAACGCACGGCGAAAAATACAACAAGGTAATCGACATCTGGTCCCGCGCCAACGAACTGGTGGCGAAGGCGATGATGGAAAACCTGGGTAAAGAGAAGGTAATTGACCGTGACGGTCATGAAGTCGATCAGGAATCCTTCAACTCGGTTTATATGATGGCTGACTCCGGTGCTCGTGGTAGCCCGGCCCAGATTCGTCAGTTGGCGGGTATGCGTGGTCTGATGGCGAAGCCGGATGGCTCCATCATCGAAACGCCGATTGTGGCGAACTTCCGTGAAGGTCTGAACGTACTGCAGTACTTCACCTCGACTCACGGTGCTCGTAAAGGTTTGGCTGATACGGCATTGAAAACCGCTAACTCCGGTTATCTGACCCGTCGTCTGGTTGACGTGGCACAGGATCTGGTGGTTACCGAACAGGATTGTGGCACCAAGGAAGGCCTGATCATGACACCGCTGATTGAAGGTGGTGACGTGGTCGTGGCACTGGGTGACCGTATTCTGGGTCGTGTTATTGCTGAAGACGTTTACAAGCCCAATCAGCCAGGTGAACTGGTGATTCCAGCCGGTACTCTGGTGGATGAAAAATGGGTCAAAATGATCGAAGCGGAAGGTATTGATGAAGTGCGTGTGCGCTCCGCCATTACCTGTGAGTCCCGTACCGGTATTTGCGCCAAGTGTTACGGTCGTGACCTTGGACGTGGTCATCAGGTGAACGTGGGTGAAGCGGTAGGTGTTATTGCTGCCCAGTCGATTGGTGAGCCTGGTACCCAGTTGACCATGCGGACGTTCCACATTGGTGGTGCGGCCTCGCGGTCATCGGCGGCAGACAGTGTTCAGGTCAAGAACAAGGGTACCTTGCGCTTGCACAACCTCAAGACGGTTGCTCGTGAGAATGGTGACCTGGTTGCGGTATCCCGTTCCGGTTCGATTGCCATTGCCGATGTGAATGGTCGTGAACGTGAGCTGTACAAACTGCCTTACGGTGCTGTTATCAGCTCGAAAGATGGTGCAGAGGTTGAAGCCGGCCAGAAAGTGGCCAGCTGGGACCCACACACCCACCCGATTGTGACAGAAGTAACGGGTCGAATTGAATTTGTGGGTATGGATGAGGGTATTACCATCAATCGTCAGACCGACGAATTGACGGGCCTGTCCAACATCGAAGTCATCGATCCCAAAGACCGTCCGGCGGCTGGTAAAGATATCCGCCCAATGGTGAAACTGATTGATGCCACGACAGGTAACGACATTCTGCTACCTGGTACCAATGTGCCGGCCCAGTACATGCTGCCGCCAAACGCACTGGTGAACCAGGAAAACGGTACCGTTGTTGCTGTTGGTGACATTATTGCCCGTATTCCTCAGGAATCATCGGGTAACAAGGACATCACCGGTGGTCTGCCACGAGTGGCTGATTTGTTCGAAGCGCGTAAACCGAAAGAGCCGGCCATTCTGGCGGAAATCTCCGGTACCGTTAGCTTCGGTAAAGAGACCAAAGGCAAAAAACGTCTGGTAATCACACCGAAAGATGGTGGCGAGCCGTATGAAGAGCTGATCCACAAATGGCGTCACCTGAACATCTTCGAAGGTGAATATGTCGAGAAGGGTGAGATCGTTTCTGATGGTCCGTTGAACCCGCACGACATTCTGCGACTGAAGAGCGTTGGTGATCTGGCGATGTACATTACCAACGAAGTGCAGGAAGTGTATCGCCTGCAGGGTGTTGGTATTGATGACAAGCACATTGAAGTAATTGTGCGTCAGATGCTGCGCAAGGTATTGATTCATGACGCCGGGGATACCACCTTTATTCCGGGTGATCAGGTTGAGTTCTCTACCTTCCTGGAAGAAAACGAGCGTACCGAGGCGGCGAACAAAATTGTTGCCCGGGGCGAGCGCGTGTTGCTTGGTATCACCAAGGCATCACTGGCAACCGAATCCTTTATCTCGGCAGCCTCCTTCCAGGAGACAACCCGGGTTCTGACAGAAGGGGCGGTTACTGGCAAGATGGACTCACTGCGCGGCTTGAAAGAGAACGTCGTGGTTGGTCGCTTGATTCCTGCCGGTACAGGTTTGGCGTACCACGCCGAGCGCAAGCGCAAGCGTACTGTTCGTGATAACGAACGTCAGCGTTCAATGCCTGAAGTGCTGAGTGTGTCTGCCGAAGACATGGAAGCCAAGTTGAGCGAAGCGTTCAGCGACAAGTAAGTCATTGTTGCTATGTCTGGCGCCGTCTCGACGGCGCTGGTGACAAAAAAGAGGCCTTGTGGCCTCTTTTTTTGTTTGTGGCTTCGGCAAATTTGACGGCTATCGCCTGGTTGGCCGATCTGAAAAAGCACGCATCGATCGGAGATCAAGCCAGAACCCGGTGGAATTCGCGTGCTTGTTATGGCGAGGGCAACCGCGTTCCGGCTTGTCAAAAGTGGCGGAAGACGACTGATTTCCGGAAAGAATATCCATGCCGGCAAGGATATTAAAACTGTCTAATACTTGACCTTTGAAGGCTTGGGGATTATCCTCTCGGCCCCTTTAATTGTGCCTCAATTGAAGGGGTATGTTTTCTATAACGTTTGGAGTTTGCTAAATGGCTACAATCAACCAGTTGGTTCGTAAGCCTCGTAAGCGCAAAATGGTTAAGAGCGATGTTCCTGCACTGCAGGCATGTCCTCAGCGTCGTGGCGTATGTACCCGTGTGTACACTACCACGCCGAAAAAACCAAACTCGGCACTGCGTAAAGTATGTCGTGTGCGTCTGACGAATGGTTTTGAAGTGACTTCCTACATTGGTGGTGAAGGTCACAACCTGCAAGAACACAGTGTTGTTCTGATTCGTGGCGGTCGTGTAAAAGACTTGCCTGGTGTGCGTTATCACACCGTCCGCGGTAGCCTCGACACCTCTGGTGTTGCGAACCGTAAACAAGCACGTTCTAAATACGGTGCCAAGCGTCCTAAAGGTTGATCCTTGCCGGGCTCGCCCGGGTACGCTTGCATGTTTTAGATAAGAGTAAGGCTGGGCTCAATCTGATGCTCAGACCGTCCTGAAGACCTAAGAGGGCTTATCATGCCAAGAAGACGCGTTGCTGCGAAGCGCGAAATCCTGCCAGATCCCAAGTTTGGGAACGTTACACTGGCCAAATTCATGAACCATGTCATGGTTAGTGGTAAAAAATCCGTCGCCGAAAAGATCGTTTATGGCGCGCTGGATTCCATGGCATCAAAGCAAGGTGGCGACCCACTGGAGTTGTTCGAAAAAGCTCTGGAAGCCATTCAGCCTATGGTGGAAGTCAAAAGCCGCCGTGTAGGTGGTGCGACATACCAGGTTCCTGTTGAAGTTCGTCCTGCCCGTCGTAGTGCTCTGGCCATGCGTTGGCTGGTTGACGCTGCACGCTCCCGTGGTGAAAAATCCATGGCCCAGCGTCTGGCAAACGAAATGATGGACGCTGCTGAAGGTAAAGGCTCAGCGGTTAAAAAGCGTGAAGACGTGCATCGCATGGCAGAAGCCAACAAGGCTTTCTCTCACTATCGCTTTTAATTGATCCGAGGACGACACAGTGGCACGCACAACCCCGATTAACCGTTATCGTAATATTGGTATTTGCGCACATGTGGATGCTGGGAAGACGACAACAACTGAGCGTGTTCTCTTCTATACCGGCGTGTCTCACAAGATTGGTGAGGTGCACGACGGTGCAGCAACGATGGACTGGATGGAACAGGAGCAAGAGCGGGGGATTACCATTACCTCTGCCGCAACTACCTGTTTCTGGTCAGGTATGGCGCAGCAATATGAGCAGCATCGTATCAACATCATTGATACCCCGGGACACGTGGACTTTACCATTGAGGTAGAACGTTCATTGCGTGTACTCGACGGCGCTGTTGTCGTCCTTTGTGGCTCATCCGGTGTGCAGCCACAGACCGAAACGGTTTGGCGTCAAGCCAACAAGTACGAAGTCCCCCGTATGGTATTCGTCAACAAGATGGACCGTACCGGAGCTGATTATTTTATGGTCGTTGAGCAGCTGAAAAGCCGACTCGGGGCCAATGCGGTGCCTATCCAGATCAACATAGGCAGCGAAGAAAACTTCAAGGGTGTGGTCGACCTGATCAAGATGAAAGCCATTATGTGGAATGAATCGGATCAGGGCATGACGTTTACCTATGAAGAAATTCCGGCAGAGCTGGAAGAGAAGGCTGCTGAATGGCGCGAGCACATGCTTGAAGCCGCAGCGGATGCTTCTGATGAATTGATGGACAAATATCTGGAAGAAGGCGACTTGTCTGAAACCGATATCAAGGCTGGTTTGCGGGCGGCGACGCTGGCGAATGAGTTGGTCCTGGTGACTTGTGGCTCCGCCTTCAAGAACAAGGGCGTACAAGCCGTCCTGGATGCGGTGGTCGATTTCCTGCCATCACCGACGGAAGTGAAAGCTATCGAAGGTGTGCTGGATGATGCAGCAGGTTCTGCTGGTGTACGGCATTCGGCAGACGATGAACCCTTTGCGGCACTGGCATTCAAGATTGCCACCGACCCCTTCGTTGGTACATTGACGTTTGTACGTGTCTATTCCGGTGTGCTGAACTCTGGTGATGGTGTCTATAACCCCATCAAGTCGCGTCGGGAGCGTGTTGGACGCATGGTGCAAATGCATGCCAACAGCCGTGAGGAAGTGAAAGAAGTCCGTGCTGGCGATATTGTGGCGCTGGTCGGTCTGAAAGATGTCACTACCGGTGAAACCCTGTGTGATATGAATAATGTCATTACTCTTGAACGTATGGAGTTTCCGGATCCCGTGATTTCTGTTGCGGTTGAGCCGAGATCCAAGGCGGATCAGGAGAAAATGGGCGTTGCTCTGGGTAAGTTGGCCCAGGAGGACCCGTCCTTCCGTGTTGAAACGGATGAAGAAACCGGGCAAACCATTATTTCCGGTATGGGTGAGCTGCATCTGGATATTATCGTGGATCGCATGCGGCGTGAGTTTAACGTCGAATGTAATGTCGGTAAGCCACAGGTTGCCTACCGGGAAGCCATTACTGCTACGGTTGCAATCAATCATAAGTACGCCAAGCAGTCTGGTGGTCGTGGCCAATATGGTCACGTAGTGATTCGATTTGAGCCTGCGAGCGTTGCAGACTCGGATGAACTTGAGTTTGTTAATGATATTGCCGGGGGAGCGATTCCCCGTGAATTTATCCCGGCAGTGCAAAAAGGTATTGAGGAGCAAATGAAGAACGGGGTGCTGGCGGGTTATCCGTTACTCGGTCTCAAGGCAACTCTTTACGATGGTTCTTTCCATGACGTTGACTCTAATGAGATGGCGTTTAAAATTGCCGCTTCACAAGCAACCAAGCAACTTTCTGAAAAAGGCGATGCAGTACTGCTGGAGCCAATGATGAAAGTAGAGGTTGTGACCCCGGAAGATTACATGGGGGATGTGGTAGGCGACCTGAACCGTCGCCGAGGTCTGATTTCAGGAATGGATGATTCACCATCTGGCAAGATGGTCAATGCATCTGTGCCACTGGCAGAAATGTTTGGTTATGCAACTGACCTGCGTTCTGCAACCCAGGGGCGTGCAACATATTCCATGGAATTTGAGAAATATGCGGAAGCGCCTGCAAGTGTTGCTGAAGCAGTAATGAGAAAAGCTTAATCAGTTAAAGATATTGAACGAGGTGTTCTATGGCTAAGGCAACGTTTGAACGTTCCAAACCCCACGTAAACGTAGGTACTATTGGTCACGTTGACCATGGTAAAAC
>NZ_JAUYWA010000036.1 GCF_030689025.1 Oceanobacter sp. 1_MG-2023 | reverse complement strand
ACGGTTGTTACCGGTCGTGTTGAGCGCGGTATCGTACGTACTGGTGAAGAAGTTGCGATCATCGGTATCAAGGAAACTACCAAAACGACCTGTACTGGCGTTGAGATGTTCCGCAAGATTCTGGACGAAGGCCGTGCTGGTGAGAACGTTGGTGTTCTGCTGCGTGGTACCAAGCGTGACGAAGTTGAGCGTGGACAAGTACTGGCCAAGCCAGGTTCTATCACACCTCACACCACGTTCCAGTCAGAAGTATACGTGCTGGGTAAAGATGAAGGTGGTCGTCACACGCCATTCTTCAAAGGTTACCGCCCACAGTTCTACTTCCGTACTACGGACGTAACCGGTGCATGTGAACTGCCAGAAGGCGTTGAAATGGTTATGCCAGGTGATAACGTGCAACTGACCGTTACCCTGATTGCGCCAATCGCTATGGACGAAGGTCTGCGTTTTGCGATTCGTGAAGGTGGTCGTACCGTTGGTGCTGGTGTTGTAGCCAAAATCGTCGAGTAAGATCAGACGTTCAAGGTCGACATCATGTCGACCTTGAATAGAAGCCCCCTCTGTCGGGGCTTTTATCCTGCCGAAAAGTATTCCTGTCTCACCACAGCTTTGTGGCATTTTTATTTTTGTCGGTTGACACTTTTTGTACAGCCGCATACAATTCGCGTCCCCTTGAATTGGGGGTGAAAGCGAGCTCTGCACATAATCTTGGAGTTTGGTAATGAACCAACGAATCCGTATCCGTTTAAAGGCTTTCGACCATCGCCTGATCGATACTTCGACTCAGGAAATTGTCGATACCGCCAAACGTACGGGCGCTCAGGTGCGTGGACCTATTCCACTGCCTACCCGTAAAGAGCGTTTTACCGTTCTGGTCTCTCCGCACGTCAACAAAGACGCGCGCGATCAGTACGAAATCCGTACGCACAAGCGCATGCTCGACATTGTTGAGCCAACAGAAAAAACCGTTGATGCGCTGATGAAACTGGATCTGGCTGCCGGAGTGGAAGTTCAGATCAGTCTTGGTTAAGAGATAAAAGGCTTAACCTTACACAGTGCTCTGTGTAACGCCTAATGTCAGGCGGCCATAGTGGGTCCAAGCCCCGTACACGAGAGGTAATTAAAATGGCAATTGGTATTGTCGGTAAAAAAGCGGGCATGACTCGTATCTTTACCGAAGAAGGTCAATCTGTTGCTGTTACTGTCCTGGAAGTAACGCCAAACCGCGTCTCTCAGGTAAAAACCGTCGATACTGACGGCTACAGTGCAATTCAGGTTACTTTTGGCGCTAAGAAAGCGTCACGCGTTTCCAAGCCGGCATCCGGTCATTTTGCGAAAGCAAATGTCGAAGCTGGTCGAGGCGCTATTGAGTTCCGTACTGAAGAATCTTTCAGTACCGGTGACGAACTTCTGGTGACCCAGTTTGAAGCGGGTCAGAAAGTTGATATTACTGGTACCACGAAAGGTAAAGGTTTCCAAGGCGGCGTAAAGCGTTGGAACTTCCGTACTCAGGATGCTACCCACGGTAACTCCTTGTCACACCGCGCACCTGGCTCTATCGGCCAGTGTCAGACTCCTGGTCGTGTCTGGAAAGGCAAGAAAATGGCTGGTCATATGGGTTCTGAACAACAGACCACCCAAAGCCTGGAAGTCGTACGCGTTGACGTGGAAAACAACCTGCTGCTGGTTAAAGGCGCGGTTCCTGGTGCTCCAGGTTCTGACGTGATTGTGAAACCAGCTGTTAAGGCGAAGGGGTAAGCGATGGAACTGAAAACTAACGCAGGCAATGCGGTAGCTGTTTCTGACACTACCTTCGGCCGCGAATTTAACGAAGCCCTGGTTCACCAGGTGGTCACTGCTTATATGGCAGGTGGCCGTCAGGGTACCAAAGCACAAAAGACTCGTTCTGAAGTCGCCGGTGGCGGTATCAAGCCTTGGCGTCAAAAAGGAACTGGTCGTGCTCGTGCGGGTACTTCAAGCAGCCCAATCTGGCGTTCTGGTGGTGTTACATTTGCTGCCAAACCACGCGATTTTGATCAAAAGCTGAACAAGAAAATGTACCGCGCAGCCATGCAGGTCATCTTGTCCGAGCTGGTTCGTCAAGACCGTTTGGTGGTTGCAGACTCCTTTGGCGTTGAAAGCCATAAGACCAAAGAGTTTGTTGCCAAACTGAATGATCTGGACCTGAGCAACGTATTGATCATCTCTGAGGATCTTGACGAGAAGCTGTATCTTGCCGCTCGTAACGTTCCGCATGTAGGCGTGACCGAAGCATCAGCGATCGATCCAGTGAGCCTGATTGCATTCGAGAAAGTCCTGGTGACAGTGCAAGCCTTGAAACAACTTGAGGAGGCTTACGCATGATCCGTGAACGCCTTTACAAGGTGCTGATTGCACCTCAGATTTCTGAAAAAGCAACCTGGGTTGCCGAAAAACACGGACAGTATGTTTTCCGTGTGGCTCCTGATGCTACCAAGCCAGAAATCAAACAAGCCGTTGAAGCCCTGTTTGAAGTAAAAGTTCAGTCAGTACAGGTTGTCAACATTAAAGGCAAAACCAAGCGTACTGCACGCGGTATGGGCAAGCGTAACGATGTGCGTAAAGCATATGTTCGCCTGGTCGCCGGTCAGGACATCGACTTCGCTGACGCGGAATAAGGAGCTCAAGTCATGGCATTGGTGAAAACTAAACCGACTTCAGCTGGCCGTCGCCATCTCGTTAAAGTCGTGAATAAAGAGCTGCACAAGGGTAAACCTTTTGCTCCTCTGCTTGAAAAGAACAGCAAGTCCGGTGGTCGTAACAACAATGGCCGGATTACCACTCGTCACATTGGCGGTGGTCATAAGCATCACTATCGTATCGTCGACTTCAAACGCAACAAAGATGGCATTCCTGCTGTTGTTGAGCGTCTGGAATACGATCCGAACCGCAGCGCGAACATTGCCCTGCTGAAATACGCAGACGGTGAACGTCGCTACATTCTGGCCGCTAAAGGTCTGAGTGCAGGTGATGAAATCGTCTCTGGCGAGCACGCACCTATTAAAGTAGGTTCTGCAATGCCACTGCGTAACGTACCGGTTGGTAGCGTTATTCACAATATCGAGCTGAAGCCTGGTAAAGGTGGTCAGATCGCTCGCTCCGCGGGTACATCTGCACAGCTGGTTGCCCGTGAAGGCACTTACTGCACCTTGCGTCTGCGCTCCGGCGAAATGCGCAAGGTTCTGTCTGACTGTCGCGCCACTCTGGGCGAAGTTGGCAATGCCGAGCACGGTTTGCGTGAACTGGGTAAAGCTGGTGCAACGCGCTGGCGTGGTGTTCGTCCTACCGTTCGCGGTGTGGTAATGAACCCAGTGGACCACCCACATGGTGGTGGTGAAGGTCGTACCTCTGGTGGTCGCCATCCTGTTTCTCCTTGGGGTGTACCAACCAAAGGCTACAAGACTCGTAAGAATAAGCGTACCGACCATCTGATCGTACGCCGTCGTTCTGCGAAATAACTAGAGAGGATTGAACTGTGCCACGTTCATTGAAAAAAGGTCCATTTATTGACCATCACTTGATGAAGAAGGTAGAGGCCGCTCTTGAGAAGAACGACAAGCGTCCGATCAAGACCTGGTCTCGCCGCTCCACTATCTTCCCGGATTTCGTGGGGCTGACCATCGCTGTACATAACGGCAAACAACACGTGCCTGTTTTCGTCACTGAAGACATGGTTGGACATAAACTGGGCGAATTCGCGCTGACTCGGACTTACAAGGGTCACGTAGCGGATAAGAAAGCCAAACGCTAAGAAGGGGTGAAGTATGTCTGAAGTAGCCGCTGTTTTACGTGGTGCTCGCTTGTCCGCTCAAAAAGCGCGCCTGGTCGCAGACCAGATCCGCGGTAAGAAAGTGGATGAAGCTCTGGAAATTCTGACTTTCAGTACCAAAAAGGGTGCTGAGCTGGTCAAGAAAGTTCTGGAATCTGCCATCGCCAACGCTGAGCACAATGATGGCGCTGACGTAGATGAGCTGAATGTCAGCACGATCTTCGTTGATGAAGGTATGACCATGAAGCGTATTCGCCCTCGAGCGAAAGGCCGCGCGGATCGTATTTTCAAGCGCACTTGTCACATCACTGTGAAAGTTTCAGAAAAATAGGAGTTGGTCAGATGGGTCAGAAAGTTCATCCAACCGGTATCCGTTTGGGCATCGTCAAAGATCATAATTCGATCTGGTATGCCGGTAAGGATAAGTACGCCGACAATCTGCTGACTGACATTGCTGTTCGATCCATGATCGAAAAGCGCCTGGAAAAGGCATCAGTCAGCAAGGTCGTCATTGAGCGTCCTGCACAAAACGCCAAAGTCACCATCCACACTGCCCGCCCAGGTATTGTGATTGGCAAAAAAGGTGAAGACGTTGAGGTTCTGCGTAAGGACCTGAGCGAAGTGATGGGTATTCCGGTACACATCAATATTGAAGAAGTTCGCAAACCTGATCTGGATGCCAAACTGGTTGCCCAGAGCGTTGCTAGCCAGCTGGAACGTCGAGTTATGTTCCGCCGTGCGATGAAACGCGCCGTTCAGAACGCCATGCGTGGTGGTGCTGAAGGTATCAAGATCCAGGTGAGCGGCCGATTGGGTGGAGCTGAGATTGCTCGTGCCGAGTGGTATCGTGAAGGACGTGTGCCTCTGCACACACTGCGTGCCGACATCGACTACGCAACTTACGAAGCACACACTACCTACGGTGTTATTGGCGTTAAAGTCTGGATCTTCAAAGGGGAGATTCTGGGCGGTATCCAAGAGGTACGAGAGCGCGCCAAAAGCCAGGGTAAGAAGAAATCCGGTCGTTCATAAGGGGATTGAGTTATGTTGTTACCAAAACGTACCAAATTCCGCAAAGTCCAGACCGGCCGTAACCGTGGCTTGGCCATTCGTGGCTCCAAGGTCAGCTTTGGCGAATATGCGCTGAAAGCTACCGGCCGTGGTCGTCTGACTTCGCGTCAAATTGAAGCAGCACGTCGTGCGATGACCCGTAAGGTGAAACGTGGCGGCAAGATCTGGATCCGCGTGTTCCCGGACAAGCCTATTACAGAAAAACCTCTCGAGGTTCGTATGGGTAAAGGTAAGGGTAACGTTGAATACTGGGTATGCCAGATTCAGCCAGGTCGTGTTCTTTACGAGATGGAAGGTGTGCCTGAAGAGTTGGCGCGTGAAGCGTTCGCTCTGGCTGCGGCCAAGCTGCCTTTCGATACTGTATTCGTTAAACGGACGGTGCTGTGATGAAAGCAAGTGAACTGAAAGAACAATCAGTGGCTGAGCTGAAATCTCAGCTGTTAGAACTGTTAGGCGAACAATTTAAGTTGCGTATGCAAAAAGCGACCGGCCAGTTGGGCCAGACTCACCTGGTGAGTCAAACCCGCCGCGACATTGCTCGCGTTAAAACTGTGCTGGCAAGCAAGGCAGGTGAATGATCATGACTGAGAACACAACATCCGTTCGTACCCTGAGTGGTCGTGTCGTGAGCAACAAGATGGATAAGTCCATCACTGTCCGGGTTGAGCGTTTTGTAAAGCATCCGATCTATAAAAAGTTCGTGAAACGTTCTACCAAGATTATGGCGCACGACGCCAATAACGAATGCCAGATTGGCGATTCCGTTACAGTACAAGAGTCACGCCCACTGTCTAAAAACAAGACATGGGCGTTGGTAACTATCGACGAGCGCGCTGCCAAGGTTTAATCGCCAGGTAGAGTCAGTTAAGGAGCGAGAGGCATGATCCAAACTCAAACCATGCTAGACGTTGCCGATAACAGCGGCGCAAAGCGTGTCCAGTGCATCAAAGTACTGGGCGGTTCGCATCGTCGTTATGCCGGCATCGGTGATTTGATTAAAGTGTCCGTTAAGGAAGCAATTCCTCGCGGTAAAGTTAAAAAAGGCCAGGTAATGAACGCTGTTGTAGTGCGTACCCGCAAAGGTATTCGCCGCGCAGATGGTTCAATTATCCGCTTTGACGTCAACTCTGCGGTTCTTCTGAACGCATCCTTGTCGCCAATCGGTACGCGTATCTTTGGCCCGGTGACTCGTGAACTTCGTTCAGAGAAGTTTATGAAGATCATTTCCCTAGCACCTGAAGTGCTCTAAGGGAGGGAATGCAAATGTTGAAAATCCGTAGTAAAGACGAAGTGGTTGTTATCGCAGGTAAAGACAAGGGCAAACGCGGTACCGTTCAAAAGGTACAGCAAGATGGCCGTCTGATCGTTACCGGCGTTAACATGGTGAAAAAACACCAGAAGCCTAACCCGTACCTGCAACAGCCAGGTGGCATCATCGAGCGCGAAGCCGGTATTCAGGCTTCCAACGTGGCCATCTGGAACCCTAAAACTGAAAAAGCCGATCGTGTTGGCTTCAAGGTTGACGGTGAGAAAAAGGTACGTATCTTCAAATCCTCAGGCGATGTAATCGACGCCTAATTGGAGCTGGATACTGCTATGTCACGTTTAGAAGAACTGTATAAACAAGAAGTAGTAGCCAAGCTGCAAGAAGAGTTTGGTTACAAGAACATTATGGAAGTGCCTAAAATCACCAAAATCACCCTGAACATGGGTGTTGGTGAAGCACTGGGCGACAAGAAACTGATGGACAGCGCAGTTGCAGATATGCAACTGATTGCTGGCCAGAAAGTGGTTGTTACCAAGGCACGTAAATCTGTCGCGGGCTTCAAGGTTCGTGAAGGCTGGCCGATTGGTTGTAAAGTGACCTTGCGTCGCGACCGTATGTGGGAATTTATGGATCGTCTGATCGATATCTCACTGCCTCGTGTACGTGACTTCCGTGGTATTAACGGTAAGTCCTTTGATGGTCGCGGCAACTACAGCATGGGTGTGAAAGAACAGATCATTTTCCCGGAAATTGACTACGATAAAGTAGACAAGATTCGCGGTATGGATGTGACCATCACCACCACAGCCAAAACCAACGAAGAAGGCCGTGCTTTGCTTAAAGCGCTGCAGTTCCCGTTCCGTAACTGAGGAGTTAATCATGGCTAAAATCAGCATGAAGCAGCGTGAGTTAAAGCGTGAAAAGCTGGTAGAGAAATATTCTGCCAAGCGTGCTGAACTCAAGGCAATCATTAGTAACCAGGATTCTTCTGACGAAGAACGCTGGAATGCACAACAGGCACTGCAAAAACTGCCTCGCGATTCATCAGCGAGCCGTCAGCAGCGTCGTTGTCAAATAACGGGCCGTCCGCACGGTGTTTACCGCAAATTCAAACTCTCACGTATCAAACTGCGTGAAGAGGGAATGAAAGGTAACGTGCCAGGTCTGAAAAAGGCGAGTTGGTAAGCACACCCTTTATGCAAGGCCGGAGCAATAAGCTCCCGGCTTTGCCTGAAGGCCGCTGCACAACAGAGGTAATATAAATGAGTATGCAAGATACGTTGGCGGACATGTTCACCCGCATTCGTAATGCCCAGCAAGCTGGTCATACGAATGTGAGCATGCCGTCTTCAAAAATGAAGGCGTCTGTTGCCCAGGTTCTGGAAGCAGAAGGCTATATCAGTGGTTTTTCAGTAGAAGAGTCAACCAAACCGGTTATGACTATCGATCTGAAATACTACGAAGGCAAGCCAGTTATTGAACGCATCCAGCGTGTATCACGCCCTGGTCTGCGTCAGTACAAGGGCTCCGCACAACTGCCGAAAGTTGAGGCAGGTTTGGGCGTAGCCATTGTATCCACCTCGAAAGGCGTCATGACTGACCGCGCCGCCCGTGCTGCGGGTGTCGGTGGTGAAGTTATCGCCACTGTATTTTAAGGGGATACCATGTCACGCGTCGCTAAGGCTCCTGTACAGATCCCGACTGGTGTTGAAATTACACTGGCCGCTGACAAGATCTCTGTTAAGGGCAAACAAGGTTCCTTGGAACTGGCTATCCACACTGCTGTGGATATTCAGCAAGAAGAGAATGAACTGAAGTTCGCTCCGAAAAAGAATGACAAGCAATCCAATGCTCTGGCGGGAACGTTCCGCGCTCTGGTAAACAATATGGTTACCGGTGTAAGTGTTGGCTTTGAAAAGAAACTGGTTTTGCAAGGTGTTGGTTATCGTGCCAAGTCTTCTGGCAAAACTCTGAACCTGTCCCTGGGCTTCTCCCACCCGGTTGATTATGAACTGCCTGAAGGCGTGACTTGTGAAACACCAAGCCAGACGGAAGTTGTAATCAAAGGTGTCGACAAACAAGTTGTCGGACAGATCGCCGCTGAAATTCGCGGTTACCGTCCTCCTGAACCTTATAAAGGTAAAGGTGTTCGTTACGCTGACGAGATTGTTCGTCGTAAAGAAGCCAAGAAAAAGTAAGGTCTAGGCCATGAATGAGAAGAAAAAAGCTCGTCTGCGCCGTGCCCAGAAAACCCGGATAAATATCCGTGAAAAAAGCGCGGTTCGCCTGTGTGTACACCGTACACCTCGACACATTTATGCTCAGATCATCGCTGCCAATGGCGCTAGCGTCCTTGCAACGGCTTCTACAGTAGAAGCAGATCTGCGTAACGATTTAACTGGTAACGTCAGTGCTGCCACGAAAGTGGGTCAGTTGATTGCTGAGCGTGCAAAAGCCGCCGGTATTACCAAGGTCGCTTTCGATCGTTCCGGTTTTAGATACCATGGTCGCATCAAGGCTCTGGCTGACGCGGCTCGTGAAAACGGCCTCGAATTCTAAGGGTAAAGATCATGGCAAATAACGAACGTAATAACGATCGCAACAACGATCGCTCAGAAAGTGAATTCCAGGAAAAACTGGTTCAGGTTAACCGTGTAGCCAAAGTAGTAAAAGGTGGTCGTATTTTCGCCTTTACTGCTCTGACAGTGGTTGGCGATGGTAATGGTCGTGTTGGCTTCGGTCGCGGTAAGTCCCGTGAAGTTCCAATGGCAATTCAAAAAGCCATGGAACAAGCCAAGCGCAACATGATCACAGTGCAGCTGGATGGCAGCACACTTCAGTACCCAATCAAAGCCCGTCACTCCGGTGCACAGGTTTATATGCAGCCAGCATCTGAAGGTACCGGTATTATTGCCGGTGGTGCGATGCGTGCAGTACTGGAGATGGTTGGCGTCAAGAACGTACTGGCCAAGTGCTACGGTTCTACCAATCCGAATAACGTGGTTCGTGCAACCTTTAATGGTCTTGCGCAAATGAAGTCACCTGAAGAGGTGGCTGCAAAACGCGGCAAGACTGTTGAAGAAATTCTGGGGTAATTCGATATGGAAAAGAAAACTGTAAAGGTTACCCAGACTCGCAGCACTATTGGCAAATTGCCAAAGCACCGCGAAACCATGAAAGGTCTGGGCCTGCGTCGCATTGGTCATACTGTTGAACTGGAAGATACACCATCCATTCGCGGCATGATCAACCAAGTTCAATACATGGTTAAGGTTGAAGGGGAGTAATATGCGCCTCAATGAATTGAGTCCAGCTCCTGGTTCCAAGCCGACGCGCAAGCGCGTTGGCCGTGGTATCGGTTCTGGTTTGGGCAAAACCGGTGGTCGTGGTCACAAGGGCATGAAGTCTCGCTCAGGTGGCAGCGTTGCACCCGGTTTCGAAGGTGGTCAGATGCCGATCCACCGTCGTTTGCCAAAGTTTGGTTTTGCTTCACGCAAAGCCCAGTACGTTGCCGAGATTCGTCTCAACGAACTGACTTTGGTTGAGGGCGATGTTGTCGATCTGGCAGCACTGAAAGCAGCAGACGTGATAGGCGACAAGTTCAAAGAAGGTCGCGTTATCCTGTCTGGCGAAATCAGCAAGGCTGTGACTGTTAAAGGTCTGAAAGTCACTAAAGGCGCTCGCGCTGCCATTGAAGCAGCAGGCGGTAAGGTCGAAGACTAATGGCTACTCAAGGCTCACAACCACAAGGAATGAACAAGGGTCTGGGAGAATTATTCTCTCGGATCCGGTTTGTACTCTTGGCAATTGTTGTATATCGGATTGGTACCCATATTCCGGTACCAGGGATTAACCCGGACGCGTTAGCTCGGTTGTTTGAACAGAATCAGGGCACCATCCTGGAAATGTTCAACATGTTTTCCGGCGGCGCCCTGGAGCGTATGAGTATTCTTGCGCTCGGTATCATGCCGTACATTTCCGCGTCCATTATCATGCAATTGCTGACGGCGGTGAGCCCTCAGCTTGAGCAGCTCAAGAAGGAAGGTGAATCGGGGCGTCGCAAGATTACCCAATACACCCGCTACGGCACTGTCTTGCTGGCCACCGTCCAATCGTTCGGTGTGTCAGCAGGGCTGGCGGGGCAGGGTGTCACCTTCTCTTCTGGTATCGATTTTTATATCGCAGCAGTACCTTCCTTCGTGGCAGGTGCCGTCTTTATGATGTGGCTGGGCGAACAGGTAACGGAACGTGGTATTGGTAATGGTATTTCCATTCTGATTTTTGCAGGTATCGTTGCTGGATTGCCAAGTGCGGTTGGTCAGGCGTTTGAATCTGCTCGTCAGGGCGATTTGAATATCCTGTTGTTGTTGGTTATCGCTGCTTTGTCAGTCGCGGTTATCGCGTTTGTTGTCTTCGTTGAACGGGGACAGCGCCGCATCACCATCAACTATGCCAAGCGCCAGATGGGCAACCGTCAAATGATGGGTGCTCAAAGCAGCCATCTGCCACTCAAGCTGAATATGGCGGGTGTTATTCCTGCGATTTTCGCTTCAAGCCTGCTGTTGTTCCCGGCATCCCTGGGGCAATGGTTTGGTCAAGGCGAAGGTATGGAATGGCTACAGGACATTAGCCTGGCCCTGGCTCCTAGCCAGCCGCTGTATATCGTATTGTTTGCTGCCGGTATTATTTTCTTCTGTTACTTCTATACGGCGTTGATGTTTAACCCGAAAGATGTGGCCGAGAACCTGAAAAAGTCCGGTGCTTTCATTCCAGGGATTCGTCCCGGAATTCAAACTGCCAAGTATATTGATACCGTGCTGGGTCGTCTGACTCTGTTTGGTTCCCTCTATATTGCGTCCGTCTGTCTGTTGCCCCAGTTTCTGGTGGTAGCAGCCGATGTACCTTTCTACTTTGGCGGTACATCACTGCTGATCGTAGTGGTGGTGGTTATGGATTTCATGGCGCAGGTGCAATCTCATCTGATGTCGCATCAGTATGAATCCCTGATGAAGAAAGCGAACTTGAAAAATATGGGCTCAGCTAATCGCTGAGACCATTTTAGGAGACTGTCATGAAAGTACGTGCGTCTGTTAAAAAAATGTGCCGTGAATGTAAAATCATTCGTCGAAACGGCAGTGTGCGCGTGATCTGTTCAGATCCCAAGCACAAACAACGTCAGGGTTAATTCTCCTGGCATGGCGGGTGTGGTTAACAAGTAGCTTGCATTTACGGCAAGCTACTTGTAGTATCTCGCGCCCTTTCATCAAGTAAGTGTAACGGAGTTAGACATGGCCCGTATTGCCGGTGTCAATATTCCTGACAACAAGCATGCAGTGATTTCTCTGACCTATGTTTTTGGCATTGGTAAGACCACTGCCCAGCAAATCTGTGCCGCATCAGGCATTGCTGAGAGCACCAAAATTGGTTCTCTGAGCGAAGACCAGCTGGACATTATCCGTAATGAAGTTGCTAAGTTTTCGGTCGAAGGCGATCTGCGTCGTGAAGTACAAATGAACATCAAGCGATTGATGGACATGGGTTGCTTCCGCGGTATTCGTCACCGTCGTAGCCTGCCTCTTCGCGGTCAGCGTACTAAAACGAATGCTCGTACCCGTAAGGGTCCGCGCAAGCCAATCCGTAAGTAATCACTGATTACCGGATTGGACTTTTAGTGTAGCTGCATTCACTTGTTGCAGTGTTGATATTAAAAGCAGGATTGTAAAAATGGCTAAGCCACAAAGATCAACCAAGAAAAAGGTTAAAAAGCAGGTAGTGGATGGCATTGCCCATATCCACGCCTCTTTTAACAACACCATTGTGACCATCACCGACCGTCAGGGCAACGCATTGTCCTGGGCAACGGCCGGGGGCTCTGGTTTCCGTGGTTCTCGTAAGAGCACTCCTTTTGCCGCTCAGGTGGCAGCAGAACGTGCTGGTGAAGCTGCCAAAGAGTATGGCCTGAAGAATCTGGACGTTGAAGTTAAAGGTCCAGGTCCAGGCCGTGAATCTGCCGTTCGCGCGCTGAATGCATGTGGATACAAAATATCCAACATCACAGACGTGACGCCGATTCCTCATAACGGCTGTCGTCCACCTAAGAAGCGTCGCGTATAAGGAGGCAGAATTATGGCACGTTATATTGGTCCAAAGTGTAAGCTGTCTCGTCGTGAAGGAACTGACCTGTTCCTGAAAAGCGGCATTCGCGCACTCGATACAAAATGTAAGCTTGAAACCAAGCCAGGTGTTCATGGCGCAGGTCGTGGTCGTCTGTCTGACTATGGTTTGCAGCTGCGTGAAAAGCAAAAAGTTCGTCGTTTGTACGGCATTCTTGAAAAGCAATTCCGTAGCTACTACAAAGAAGCAGCGCGCCGTAAAGGTGCGACTGGTGAAAACCTGCTGCAATTGCTGGAATCCCGTCTGGATAACGTTGTTTATCGCATGGGTTTTGGTTCTACTCGCGCAGAATCGCGTCAGCTGGTTTCTCACAAAGCAGTCACCGTTAACGGACGTACTGTTAATATTCCGTCTTACCAGGTGCAAACTGGCGATGTTATTGCTATTCGTGAGAAATCACGCAAGCAAGATCGTATCAAGACTGCTCTGGAATTAGCTGGTCAACGTAGCGATTGCGCGTGGATCTCTGTTGATTCTGGCAAGATGGAAGGTACTTTTACCAATGTTCCGGAACGCGCTGATCTCCCTGCGGAAATCAACGAAAACCTGATCGTGGAACTTTACTCTAAATAATAGAGGAGCTTAAGGGCAGCTATGCAGCGTGCAGTTAATGAATTTTTGACACCTCGTAACATCCAGGTAGACGAAGTTAGCGGTACCCATGCCAAGGTCACTCTTGAGCCTCTGGAACGCGGGTTTGGTCACACTCTGGGCGCAGCCCTGCGTCGTATCTTGCTGTCATCAATGCCGGGTGCGGCCATTGTCGAATGTGAAATCGACGGCGTATTGCACGAGTACAGCGCAATTGAAGGTGTTCAACAGGATGTTATTGAAATCCTGCTGAACCTGAAAGGCGTTGCAGTCAAATTGCATGAGCGTGACGAAGCGAACCTGACCCTGGCCAAAACCGGCCCGGCTACGGTTACAGCTGCCGATATTCAACTGGATCATGGTGTTGACATTGTCAACCCGGACCACGTCATTGCCCATTTGGGTGAAGGTGCCGAGCTGAAGATGACGATCAAAGTCGCTTCAGGTCGCGGTTATGAAACCGTCGAATCTCGTTACCAGAATGATGAGGAAACCAAGGCAATTGGTAAACTTCAGCTGGATGCCACTTACAGCCCGGTCAAGCGGGTTTCATACAGCGTCGATAGCGCTCGTGTGGAACAACGTACTGACCTGGACAAGTTGGTTATCGATCTGGAAACCAATGGCACCATTGATCCGGAAGAAGCGATCCGTCGTTCCGCGACCATCTTGCAGCAACAGCTGGCTATCTTTGTCAATCTTGAGAATGATGAAGTTGTTGAACAGGTACGTGAAGAGGAAGAAATTGATCCGATTCTGCTGCGTCCTGTCGACGATTTGGAGTTGACCGTCCGCTCCGCCAACTGTTTGAAAGCAGAAAATATTTACTACATCGGCGATCTGATCCAGCGTACAGAAGTTGAGCTGTTGAAGACTCCTAACCTGGGTAAAAAGTCTCTGACTGAAATCAAAGACGTTCTCGCTTCCCGTGGCTTGTCGTTGGGTATGCACCTGGAGAACTGGCCACCTGCCAGCCTCCGTAACGACGACAAAGTGCTTGCGTAAGCTGAGCGTTCAGTTAGTAAGGAATTAAACCATGCGTCATCGTAAAAGTGGTCGTCACTTCAATCGTACCAGCGCACACCGCCAAGCCATGTTGAAAAACATGGCGGTGAGCCTGTTCGAACATGAAGTCATTAAAACGACTCTGCCAAAAGCGAAAGAACTGCGCCGCGTTGCTGAGCCACTGATCACTCTGGCTAAAGAAGATTCAGTTGCAAATCGTCGTCTGGCGTTCTCTCGTACCCGCAGCAAAGAAGCTGTTGGTAAACTGTTCAACGAACTCGGTCCTCGTTACCAAGCTCGTCCAGGCGGTTATATCCGTATTTTGAAATGCGGTTTCCGTTCTGGTGATGCTGCGCCTATGGCGTATGTAGAGCTGGTCGATCGTCCAGTTGTTGAAGCAGAAGAGATTGAAGAAGTAAAGGATGATGCAGCTGAGTAATATCGGCTGTTCTTCCTGAAAACCCGCTTTCGAGCGGGTTTTTTTATGCCTGCTGTTTATACAAGGCAGTGGCCACTTGCTGAAGCCAGACATCCTTTTCTGGCGCAGCTAGCGCTAGCTCAGACTGAGTCAGCGCAGTGAGTTAGCGCAGACTGGATCAGGCAGCAGCATGCGGCTTTAACAGCGATTCAAGACGATTTCCGGCAGCGCCGTGAGTCAGAATCTGGATTGCTTTTTCGGCGATTACCGAACCGGCTTCCGTTGCCGGTAATCCTTTCTGATAAATATTGGAAATCACACTGTATTCCCACTCAATATCCGGATTACCACTGAAAGCCGCGGCTTGTGGACGCTGGTCATCAGCCACCCGATAAGCCAGATAAGCCGACAGGCTTCTGGATGCCATGGCATCGCCTCCAGGGCGTTCCCCGATCAGGTTGATCACCAGTTGCGACTGCAGTGAGCGGCCAATATCTTCAGCCAACTTGACGCGGCCGTATTGGCATACGATGGTTTGGCCACAGTGATACCCCCGGCTTTGCAAGCCGTCCTGCAACACCGGTAGCAGCTGTTCGATATTGTGGTGTACGGCTTCGGCGCTGAGTCCATCGGTAACCAGAATCTGGACATCGGTAAATTCCGGCGACAGGCTCAGGCGGCAATGGGTATCGAGATAAGAGCCGGTTTCCGGGTTGGACAAATGCATTTCCCGGGAGTCGGCCCGAGTAATCAGTTGCCGAAACCCCAGCGTATCCGTCAGTTGTTTGACGTTGAGGTCGGCATAGATCGCTTCCCGAGCCACCGCCTGGTTACTTCTCAGCGTACGCGCCACCTGATTGCTTGGTCGTGGCCCGGCATTATCAAAGCCATAAGCTGCCGGAACCGATTCCAGCAAACGTTGGTAGTCACTTTCTGATGCACAGAACTGTTCTGGTTTACCCCAGTTGGGGCCACGTTCCAATCCACCGTCTTCATCGCGGACAAAAATACCTTTATCCATCGCCCAGCTGAGATACTCCGGTGCAGGCTCGAGTTCATGAATCTCGCGCAGGGTCTGATCGTCATGGCCACTGGTATCAAAGTAGGCGAGCATACGATCGTTGCCCAAATAGACGTCCATAAAAAAGTTGGCACCGGCGGCAGCCAGCAACTCGGTTGCCATTTGCTGACCTTCGGCAGTCACCTGGGAGTGCAGGGTAAAGCAGGGGGCCATGCCCATCGGCAAGCCCATCAGCTTGCCCATCAGGTGATCCTGCAAGCAGCTGTAGGTCATCTCAAAGTTATCGAGGTGGGTTTCCGGGCCAATAAAGCCAGTGACATTGTTCACCATAAAAGGACGGTAACGACGGGCCAGGCCATAACACAAGGCTTCACAGGTGGCCATATCGAGACCATTGTGCTTGTTGTAAGTCAGCTCACTGCCCTGGCCGGTTTCGAAGTACATAACATTCTCGGCCCCGGTGTCACGCAGCGGCCCGTGGGTTTGCATCAAGGCACAAGCCTGATCCAGCAGCTCGACAGTGACGTCAAATTCATCGGTCAGTGTTCGCTCAGTACCTGCCAGACTCTGGAAGATGATCTCTACCGGTGCACCTTCTTGCAGGCAGGCCATTTGGGTCTTGATATGAGACAACACACAAATTTGTGTTGGCGCTCCGGTTTCGCGACGCAATTTGTCGAGGTGGTGTAAAACGGCGCTGATATTATCAACAGTATCAATCGCCGGATTCAGGCCAAGCAAAGCATCTCCAGCACCCATGGAAAGCCCGGCGTAGGTCAGCAAGCTGATCCCGGCGAGATTGTCGGTCGGGTGGTTCGGCTGCAGGCGTGAAGACAAGGTACCAGCCAAACCAACACGGGTACGAGCCTGGGCCGAAGCGCCGTGCTTCAAGCGCTTGGCCAGAAGGATCAGCTCATGGACATCGAGCAGTTTGGTGACAGCCGCGACCATTACGCCAGTCAGGGCGGTGCCCAGTTCCCGGATACGCGGCCCCTTGCTGGCCAGCATCAAATCCTTCAGCTGCCCCAACGTCATATGGCGCAAGGTGGCGAAGATAGCCATATCGATGTCGTAGTTGATCCGCATCACGCTGTCGATGCGGCCTTCGGCATCGGTCAGCGGAGTATCGTAAAGATGCTGCAATGTCTGTTGAGACAACAGGGTGCGGGCCGCTTCGCGCTCAATTTCATCCGCGGCGGCCAGTCCGGCAATACGATCTCCGGCCTTGCTGACGTCAGCGGCTCCGAGCAGATGCGCCAGATTGCGAAAGCGATAGCGCTTTTGCATCAACAAAATATCGTAGGTTTGGGGCTCTGCCACCGCAGGGACATGAATATGTTGGGTCGGGGTTGGACAAAAAACAGACATGATCAGCTAGCCTCCTGACTCATACCGAAAAAGGATATTGGTATGACTTGTTTCAGTGGTCGACCGACATGAATAAATTGTGCCTGTCGGTCGGGAATTTCATCAATCACCAGCAGTGGTTCCGGGCGCTGGCCCCAGTTGCTCAGGTAATTTCCCAGGGTCTTGCCGATGTTGTTTTCCAGCAACAGTACCAATGGGGTTTGTGTTAGTAAGCAGGTGCTATCCCTGGCGTGGTTCAGCCGCTGGGCAAACCGTTTGATCAGCGGCAAATCCGTTTCGCTCGAGAGACAACGAACCCGGATGGCGGCACCGCGTTGGCAGCCCTGAGCCAGTCGTATGACCTGATTGATCGTCTCCTGACTGGCATCCAGCGACAGATGGGATAACAGCGGCAAATCGGTGAGAGGAAGTTGCGCCGCGTTACTGATATAAAGACTGGTGCCGGAAATATCCGAGCTGTGCAAGGTCAGCCCCAATACCGTTGCCCGACCGGCGCTGTCCGGGCGGACTGACAAAGAGCGTGAAAGAATCGGGGAAGCAACTATTGCCCGGGCCAGATCAATCCCCAAATCCCCATAAGCGGTAGTGGCTGGCCAGCTGCCGTGATCGAGAAAGTGATAAATCAATTCCCCGACACCGCCGGAAAACGTCACCAGCGGGCTGGCATGATGCTGTGGCCCATCTGGATTCAGCAGTGCCAGCTGGCGGAAACCATCATCAATGGTGGCTTCGTTGCCGAGCACAATCTGCTCAAGGCTCTGCACCATCCACTGCACAATACGCTGGCACAAATGAGTCTCGAACACTGCTGGTATCTCGCGGACACCCAACTGCCGCAATAACTCACGGCCGTAAGGGGAAAGACCGGTTAACCGATAGCTGCCAGGCTCAAAGCGGAAATGGCGAGCGCCAATGTAATAACAACCGCAGCATTGAACGTCGCCCGACAGGCCCAAAGCCAGATTGGTGGTGCCACCGCCAATATCAAGATTCAGTACCGGCTGGTTATGGTGATAACGGCTCAGTAACTGGCAGCTGCCCATAAACGCCATCCAGGATTCCAGACCGGGATCATCGGCAGTTGCAATCAAGGCGTCACCAATCCGTTCACCAATCAGCTGACTGAGCACCCGGGCATTGTCACTGCGGGCTGCCAGCCCTGTGATCAGTGCGGCTCCCGTGTGCGCCGGATACTGTTCCAGCTGAGCCTGCTGCATCCAGTGTGATAATTGCTGTAGCAGGGCATCGGTATCGATTTGCTGGTTCTTGAACGGCGTAAAGCAGGCTGGCGAGCGATAGATCAGGACAGGGTTGGTATAGGTCATCCGGCCGTTGACGCTGTGTTTTCCAAGGCTGACTTCCGCCACCATCATACTGGATGTGGTGGAGCCGAAATCGAGCCCAAGCAGGCGAACAGCGTCTGGTCGGGTAGGCGTCATAAATGTCCTGATTGCTGTGATATCTGGATCTTCTTGAAATAAAAATTCCTCAAAGGAATATTCAATTCTCACGCCAAGTTGACGAAAAATGACGTTGGAGCCGCAAAAAGGTCGTAGAGGATACAAAACATCTCAGCCAGTGTGGCAGACATGGGAGAACGGCTTGAATATCAAAGGCTTGGGTCAGGCTGGCGGTTGGATTCTGCCATCGGCGAGAGGTCAATCTGAGCAGCGCATCAGGGCTGGCAAGGCAAGATACTGCCCGGTAGTGCCAGAAAGTCGTGCCCTGTGCCATAACAAATGGCACAGGGCAGAGCGGGTTGCTCTTTTACAGGGCGCGTAATAACCCGAATGACCCCGGACAGAATGCACGCACCGGGTATCGGTGTACCGGAGCCGCTTAGGAGTAACGTTCGTTCAGATACTGGAAAACGGCGCGTACGCCCATGGCCTCACCACCGACCGGGCGACCGGGCAGTTTGCGCAGATTCCAGGCCATAATGTCAAAATGCACCCAGGGAGTGTTCTCAACAAACGCTTGCAGATACAGCGCGGCAGTAATCGCGCCGCCATAAGGGCTGGAAGCGCCGTTCACCAGATCAGCAATCTCACTTTTCATAAATTCAAAATAAGGTTTGTGTAACGGCAGTTGCCATACCGGCTCTGCTGCGGCTTCCCCGGCATCGGACAAGGCCTGTGCCACCGAACGGTCGTTACAGAAAAAACCTGGCAGCTCAGTGCCCAGCGCAACTCGACAGGCTCCCGTCAGAGTGGCGAAGTCGATCATCAGCTCCGGGTGTTCTGACTCGGCTTCCGCCAGGGCATCACACAAGACCAGACGACCTTCGGCATCGGTATTATCGATTTCGACCGTCAGGCCTTTACGAGTCGGCAGAATATCGCCGGGGCGGAACGCATTGCCACTGACGGCATTCTCGACCGCAGGAATCAGCACACGCAAATGGATATCGAGACCTGATGACATAATCATCCGGGCCAGCCCCAATACATGAGCGGCACCCCCCATGTCTTTTTTCATCTGCCGCATATAGTTACCCGGCTTGAGGTTCAGGCCACCGCTGTCAAAACAGACGCCTTTGCCAACCAGGGTAACGGCAGGGGAATCAGGATTACCCCAACGCACATCGAGCAACCGGGGTGAGTGCACACTGGCGCGGCCAACGGCATGAATCATGGGGTAGTTCTGTGTTAACAGGTCATCGCCAACAATTTCCTCAAACCGGCCACCAAACTCTTCTGCCAAAGACCGGGTAACCTCCGACAGCTGTGCCGGCATCATATCCTGAGCCGGAGTATTCACCAGATCTCGCACCAGATTGATAGCGTCGATCTGTTGGTTGGCCTTATCGACCAGACTGGCATCGTCGAGCAGCAGCCGGGCTTGGGGCTTGCTGTTCTCCTTGTAGCGAGTAAAGCGGTAAGCGCCCACTCCCCAGCCAAAAGCGATATTCAGCAAGCGTTCTGCGCTGGCATCTTCCGTCAGTACGTAATCCGTTGCTGGCAAACTGGCAGACAACTCGCCACAGGCAAAAGGGTCATCCAGAGATTCACACACATACAGCGCCAGACAACCGCCTTGGGGTTGCGGGATCAAAGCGGTGCCCGTTCCTGAATAATGGCTGGCTTCAAGCCAGTCTTTGGCCGCAGGTTGCTGCTGCAACCAGGGTTCGAATTCGGATTTGGCCAGCAAGGTCAGTGGCGTGGTGGCGTGCCCAGAGGCAAGGGAGGAGAGAGAAGCAACAATCGACATGGCAACAACCTGTAGAAACAAGAGTAGAAACAGTAAACCTGCTCACCAGATTAACCAGTATCGAACGGGAATTCGAGGGCTGCGATGTTGGTTGGAGCATTGTGGTAGTCATTTTGGATATGGCGAGGAAATGCCTTTCGAAAATACTTTTTTACAGCCTCGTCAGCAGCCGTTGGATAAGCCATTTGCGCTTTGCCTCGCCCTTTCTTTTAATGATTGATGCAGACCGGTTATACAACTGTCGTGCTGCGCTCCCCGGTACCCTCGGTCGAACGCCCGAACGTTGGGATCAATCGGCGGTCGATGTTGGAAATACTGCTCGCCACAGAAGTGCTGCCAGTAGGGGGTTTCTGCCCAGCGGGCAATGCAGTGTTCATCCGATAGCGCGCAGATATGTTTCAGAAGTGTCAGGCCAATGATTAATCGGGACGATGATCCAGGGCGTCCGTTGTTTGAGCAGTAAGAACTCTGGCAGTGACGCTCAAGTTTCTACAAGTCGAAACGTTGACTGAGCTGAACGAGTTCATGCCTGGGGTCGATCAGGTCAAGCAGCTCCGGGCGCAACAGGCGTGTAAGGCTGTTGAATGCTGGCGTCGAAGGTTTTGCAGGGACGACGAATTAAATGTCGTTTATTGAGCTAATAAGCGGCATTTTCACAACCAACTTGATGTAAATCAATTGATCAATACCATTCAGTCATAATATCTTAGGTCTGCAAGGAATTATCTGACAGGAATTGAAGCGCAAGGAGTGCACATAACCACTACTCATACAATAATTAACAAATCACAGAAAAATATCTTATGGAATGGACTATTACTTCAGGCAAAACTCTGTCTGATGTATATCCTGTGTTGTGTTAGTATCAATTCGACCTATTGTTTTATAAATAATAATAGGTACTCATCCTTTTCTGCAAAAAAGTCACTTCAGCTTAAGATTGTCGAATTATTTTTAATGTCATTTAAAGTAGCCACCCATTCCCACAAGCAAAAACGTATCAAAATCATAAGTTTTACCAACAAATCCAGCGCACTAGTGTTTACAAAATTTAATACATAAAAGGCAAGCTGAACCAAAAATAATATTCAACATTGAAATAGCTTGTCCAACAAGGGATGACGAATTCGGAATAAAATTAATTATAAGATTATAAACTCAACAAAGGAAGGTGATGCATGAAAAAAAACATAATATTCTACTTGGCAATATTGCTACTAATATCCGGCCAATCATTTGGATTTGGTATTGAATTTTCTCCGATAACAGATCCTCTCGCCGATTTAGAAGGTTCTGTGAGAGAAGAAGCTGCTGACGCTGAAGATACTGTCCGAGATGATTTGGCAGACGCTGAAGATACCGTCCGAGATGAATTGGCAGATGCTGAAGATACTGTCCGGGATGAACTAGCTGACGCAGAAGATGCAGCAGTGCAATTTGGAAGTTGGCTGGATGACAGACGGCCTGAATTAGGCATTCATAACGATGAAGAAGAGGACTCCAATAACAACTTCGCACTCATCAAAACAAGTATCGACTTTGATAATGTTTACGTTGAGACTCTAGATAATCGAAACATAGATATTTATAAGATAGAAAACTCATATACCAAGCGATCAATAACGTGGGAAAAAAAGAAGATTTTCTGGGGAGGAGTGACAATATGGTACCCCAAGCTAGTTACCATACATATAGACAGCACTCCAGAGCCATATGAAAGCAAAGATTCAATATCAGATAAAGATCAAGATGTCGATGGAGTTTATGATGACCTTGAATACTTTATTTATTCAAATATAGATGATTACGAAATAAAAACCGGAGCCTATAGGCTGGCAAATTCGGTTATGCAAATGATCGAAAACCCGGACAACGAAGAAAGGTTTTTCACTGCCACAGTTAACTACCGAAGAGCGTTAGACTGCCTAAAAGATGCAAACCCAAATTTTGTATATGCACTAAAGCTATTATCCATGGCGAGTCAAGATAGATTTGCTGCGTTTATAAGAATGGAATACACAACTGGAACAAAATTGATTGCGGCTGAAAGATTAGGAGAACTGACATGCCAAGGATGATGAGGGTGTTCATAGTTCTGTGTCACCCTCACAGCTTCATTAGGGCGGTAGTGTTCAAAATTCTGTGTCACCTCTATAGTTTACCCTCTACAGGGAGTGACACATCATGTCTGATAAATAC
>NZ_JAUYWA010000035.1 GCF_030689025.1 Oceanobacter sp. 1_MG-2023 | reverse complement strand
TCACGTAAATGAATTATCGACGAGTTCTTACTTCTTGATAATCTTGACTTCAGATCATCTCAGTAAGCACCCACACGTAATTGTCTAAATACTTTGTTAAAGAGCGTGCTTCGTTTATCTCGAAGCGGGCTGCGCATTTTACAGAACTTAATCTCAATGTCAACCACTTTCTTTCAATCTTTCCGATGAGGCCAGCGCGTTGCGCTTTCACCTCAAATCGGAGGGCGCATTCTATATTGCTTAGCCAGAATGTCAACCCTTTATTTCTCTTCCGCTTCGACCCATAAGATCTATTGCTTGGAGAGGAGCGCGCATTCTAGAGATATTCTTTAGAGTGTCAACCCCTTTCTTTCAACTGCAACACCTGGTGGCGTTGTTGTCTCGAGAGCGGCGCATTATAAAGATACCACCCAAGAGGTCAACATTTTTCCACACTTATTTTTGTTCAAACAGGTGGTATTTCTTTTTCCCCAGTTTCACCAGGAAGAAACGCCCATAAAGTGCTTTATCGGCCGCAAAGCACTCCGCTGTTTTCATATTGTCTGCCGCTCCCTTCGCTTCACCATTAACAAGTACAGCCTGGCGTCCAAGAGCATCTTTGACTTCCCGCCCGGCACTGGCCATCCCGCAGTCTGTCAGCAGGGTTGTTAGTGGGGTTTCTGTAATTGCTGCCAGATCAAGGTCACTGGCAGGCAAGCCATCCAGTTTGATTTGCTCCAGCTCCGCTTCAGACAACAGCGAAACGTCACCAGCAAACAGGGCTTCGGTAATACGTTTGGCTGAAGCCAGCGCCGCATCACCGTGAACCAGGCGGGTCACTTCATCGGCCAGAATCGGCTGCGCTGTTTTACGTCCCTGGATCTCAGCATCCGCAGCCTCAATCTCCGCTATTTGTGCAACCGGGAGAAAGGTGAAGTAACGCAGGAATTTATAGGCGTCGGCGTCGGCGGTATTAAGCCAGAACTGATAAAAGGCGTAAGGAGAGGTTTTACTGGCATCCAGCCAGATCGTGCCGCTTTCTGTCTTGCCGAACTTGGTACCGTCCGACTTGGTTACCAATGGCATGGTCAGGCCGAAGACCGATTTGCCAAACATACGGCGGGCAAGATCAACACCACCAACGATGTTACCCCACTGATCTGAACCACCGATCTGCAGCGTGCAGTTCCCACGGTTGGCCAACTCGGCAAAATCGAAGGACTGTAGCAACATATAGGTGAATTCAGTGAAAGAGATACCAGCCCCTTCGCGATCAAGGCGCTGCTTGACGGACTCTTTCTGAATCATGTTGTTGACGGAGAAGTGCTTCCCCACATCCCGCAAGAAGTCGAGTATTGTCATATCCCCGACCCAATCGAGGTTATTCACAACATCGGCACTGTTGTCGCCGCAGTCAAAATCGATAAACTGACTGACCTGGGCTTTCAGTTTTTCTACCCAGCCAGCAACGACGTCAGGTCCGTTCAATTTGCGTTCCTGCGCTTTGAAACTGGGATCACCGATCAGGCCGGTAGCCCCACCAACCAACGCAAATGGGCGATGCCCCGCAAGTTGGAAACGTTTCAGCATCAACAGGGGAACCAAGCTACCAATATGCAGACTATCTGCTGTTGGATCGAATCCACAATAAAGTGTACGCATGCCAGATTCGAGATGTTGAATCAGTTCTTCATCTGCGGTCGCCTGGTTTAGCAATCCACGGGCTTTCAAATCTTCGATCAATGCAGCTGTCATGACATACTCTAGAGGTGTCTGATAAATAGGGAAAATGAAAATACCTGATCGATGTGCAAAATCAAGCACACTGGTTAAAATGCCCTCAGTCGCTAATATGCAGATATTCGCTCGTTTTCTCGTTTCAGGAACTATTTACCCGTTATGGCTGAGCCAAGCAGATTCCAATATTTTCCAGCCACTCACCTGGCCGGCGTCATTATCGCATCCATCCTTATTCTCTTGATTCTGCTTTGGCCTTCAGGTAATGCTCGTCAAGTTACCAGTCTTAAAGTTGCTCTCCCCGAAGCCACCATTCAGGCAGCGGAACCGGAAGTAAAGTGGGAACAGGACAAGGTAAAGTCCGGCGATAGCCTGTCCACATTGTTCAGCCGCAACAATCTGAGCGCTGCCGATGTGGTTACGATTGCCAGCAAGGTGCCGAAAGAGGCGATTCAGCTTTACCCCGGGCAAGAAGTACGCTGGGAGAGAAATTGGGACGGCCGCGTCAAGGCACTGGAAATTCCATTATCGCCACTGGCCCGCCACCGTATCGACCGGGCTGATGATGGTGCGGTCAATTATCAGCTGATCGAGCGCGATGCCGAGTACATTCCCCATTTTGCCAGCGCAACCATTAATAATTCGTTGTTCCTCGACGGTGAACGGGCTGGCGTACCGGAAAAAATCCTGATCGAACTGGCCGGTATTTTTGGCTGGGATATCGACTTTGCACTGGATATCCGCACCGGGGACCACTTCAGCCTGATTTACGAAGATGTCTTTCTCGATGGCGAGCAGATTGGCAATGGCGATATTCTGGCAGCCCGCTTTGTTAACCAGGGCAGAGAGATCACCGCCATACGCTACGAAGACAAGGACGGCAACGCCAACTACTACACCCCGGAAGGGCTCAGCATGAGAAAAGAGTTCTTGCGCAACCCTATCGACTTCGCCCGTATCAGCTCACGCTTTAATCTTGGCCGCAGACACCCGGTTCTGAACACCATTCGGGCCCATAAAGGCACCGATTATGCCGCCGCAACAGGTACTCCGATCAAGGCTGCCGGTGATGGCAAAATCATTTTTGCCGGACGCAAGGGAGGCTATGGCAACGTGGTTATTTTGCAACATGGCACACGCTACCAGACACTCTACGCCCACATGAACAGTTTTCACCGCAGTGTGCGCCGGGGCCGATCCGTCAAACAAGGGCAAATCATCGGTTACGTCGGCAGCACTGGTCTCGCCACCGGGCCGCATCTTCATTATGAGTTCCGGGTCGATGGAGTGCACAGGGATTCGTTACGCGTCAAACTGCCCAAAGCCCAATCCATTGCCGCGGCAGACAAGCCGGCATTTCTCAAAAAAGCCCACGCCATGCTGACCTGGCTGGATGGCTATCGCGTCAGTATGATTCAATGATGCCGTCTACTCCGGAGCGGATCTTTATCGGCTTAATGTCAGGCACCAGCGCTGACAGTATGGACGCTGTGCTGACTCGCAGTGATCACAACGGTTTTTCTACCCTGGGGTTTGCGTCTCTGCCTTATCCTGCGGACAAACAGCAATGGCTCAGGCACTCGGCATTGGCAGACCAGCTGCCAGTTAATGAAATCATGCACCTTGATCGCTTTATTGCGACAGCCAGTGTTGCCGTTATCCAACAGTTGCTGAAACAGTACGATGTCGCAGCGGCTGATGTTTGTGCAATTGGCAGCCATGGTCACACACTCAGACATCAAAGCCAGCCGGATGGTTTTACCTGGCAAATTGGCGATCCTTCCTGGATTGCCGAGCATAGCGGTATCTGCTGTGTTGCTGACTTCCGTCGCCGGGATGTCGCCGCTGGCGGGCACGGTGCGCCACTGGTGCCAGCGTTCCATCAACTGGTCTTCGAGCAACCAGACCAACAACGCATGGTGCTGAATATCGGCGGTATCGCCAACCTGACCATACTCAAGGGTGCTCACACCCTCGGCTTTGATACCGGCCCAGGCAATGCCCTGATGGATGAATACTGCCAGCGCTACTTGAACCTACCCTGCGACCACAATGGCGAGATCGCCGCCAGTGGCCAGGCAGACCAGGCCCTGGTTGACGACTGGCTGGCGGCTGCGTTTTTTACAGCTCCTCCTCCCAAAAGTACAGGTCGAGAGCAGTTTTCACTACCACGGCTGGAAATACCGCTGCGAACCATGAAAGCGGCGGATGCACTGGCCACACTGACTGAATGGACGGCCCGCAGCATCGCGCTCGCAGTACAACAGTTTGGTCACGCTCAAGGGGAATTATTGATATGCGGTGGTGGTTTGCATAATCGCAGCCTGATCGATCGACTCGCCGCTCATTTACCCAACCACCAGCTGCGCAGTACTGCAACGGCAGGGATTCACCCGGGGTGGATAGAAGCCGCGGCCTTTGCCTGGCTGGCAAAGCAGACGCTGGACTCGTTGCCGGGCAACCTGCCGGGGGTCACAGGAGCCAGAGGCCCACGTATACTGGGTGCGATTTACCCAGCCTGAAACAGCCACTATCCCGTGTGAGTAGTGGCTACAATGGGTCTAGACAGAAAAGGACGAACCACAGCCACAGGTTGCCGTGGCAGCGGGATTGTTAACCACAAAGCGAGAGCCTTCCAGGCCTTCCTGATAGTCGATCACCGATCCCGTCAAATAACCGTAACTCAGAGAGTCCACCAGCACACGCATGTTCTCACGCTCGATGAAGAAATCATCTTCTGCCCGCTCATCATCAAACGTGAAGCCATACTGAAACCCGGAACAGCCACCACCGGTAACAAACACTCTCAGACACAGCTGGTCGTCAGCCTCATCAATCAGCAGCTCTCTCACCTTGGCTTCAGCAGCCGGGGTCAATTCGATAGGGTCAGCAGATACGACAGCATTCATGGCGGGACTCTGGCTCAGTCTGGAAATAACATCATTATGCGATTACCTGACTATTTTAGTCAACTTTAACCGCTGTCGCCGCGGTGGCTTTGCCTTTTTTGGCCGGCGCATCGGCAGTCTGGTGCTTCAGCTGGCCATTGACCGATGCCCCCAACACCATTTCCATCATCTGGTAGTACACATCCCCAGTGACTTGCGCGTCTTTCGCCAGCTCGATGTATTCCCCAGCGTGTATATCGCCAACAACAGGGCCATTGATAATGATATTCGGTGCATGTATCTGCCCTTCTACCCGGCCCTTGTTACTGACCCGGACCACCGCACTGCTACCGGCTTCTGCAATCAGATTACCTTTGATAACACCATCCACATGCAAACCACCGGAGAAATGGATATCACCGGTAATGGCCGTTTTGGAAGAAATCAGCGTGTCGTACTGAACGTTGGAGCTGTTGCCACTTTTGTCTTTTGAATTAAACATGCAGGGGTTCCTTTATAGAGTCCAATCATAGGTTTGTTCAACACGACGGGATTTTTTACCCGTTGGCTGGGCGACAACATTCACGGTTTGGGGGACAAAGCCGTCCGGTAATACCAGCTCACCGGACAATTCCTGGAAGTAGCGGAAACGGAAACGCCCCGTAAACCCAGAATCCAGTTGATTCAATGACACTGTTTGCCTGCCACCCTGGCTGTTTTTACCAACCACATTGACGGTTGCTGTTCCGGCAACCGGATTGCCGTTGTCAGCCACCTGGGTCAGCATCAGCTGATAGCGGTACCGGCTTTCTCCCAGACTGTCGAAAACCAGACCATGAATCTTCAAGCCTTTTTCAACGGCATCCGGGTCCATAATGCTCTTGTAGAAAGCCACATCCCGTTCCAGATCATCGACCTGCTGCTCCAGACTGCGGATTGAGCCACGCACCGAGTCAGCGGCATAGCGATCAACTTCCCCGCCTTTTTCGAGAATACCCACATGCTGGGTCAACTCAGTAATCGTTTGCTCATTACGCGACAGGTCACGCAACAACTGATCCCGCTCGGTCTGCAACGAGTCCAGCAAACGATAACTGCCCACCCAGCCCGCGGCAAAACCACCTGCAGCGACGAATACCAACAGGATCAGTATCCAGAATCGAGGACGGGGAGCACGTCCTGGGTGCTCAAGGGATAAAATAACCAGCTCATCTTGCGAGCTGCCCTTTACGGCAGCTCCTGGTTTCAAAGGCATGATGAATCCTCGATAATCGCCATGGAATCAATCACGGCATCAATGCAACGTGATTCAGACCGGCCGCTTCGTCCAGACCAAACATCAGGTTCATATTTTGTACCGCCTGCCCAGAGGCACCCTTGACCAGATTATCGATCACCGACAGCACCACGATTTGGCCAGTATCGGCATGACGGTGGATCGCAATACGACAGACGTTGCTGCCCTTCACGCTACGTGTCGCCGGATGGCTGCCCGCTGGCATCACATCCACAAATGGCTCATTGGCATAACGGGCTTCATACAGTGCCTGCAGGTCCACACTGGCATCCAGATCGGGAGCAAAAGCGTATAACGTCGAATGAATTCCCCGCACCATCGGCATCAGGTGTGGCACAAAGGTCAGTGCCACCGGCTTGCCAGCAAACCAGGACAAGCCCTGACGGATTTCCGGCAAATGACGATGCCCGGCAACCCCGTAAGCCATGACCGACTCACTGGTTTCGCATAACAGCGACCCGACCTTGGCCCCACGACCGGCACCGGACACCCCTGACTTGCAATCGGCAATCAGTGTTTGTTCCGGCAGCAGGTTGTTTTCCAGCAGCGGTAAATACCCCAGTTGCACCGCGGTCGGGTAGCAGCCTGGCACGGCAATCAGTCGCGCGTTACGAATCTCATCACGTTTGACTTCTGGCAAGCCATATACGGCTTCCGGCAATAGCTCACGAGCGCCGTGGGGCTGGCCATACCATGCCTCCCATTCGTCGGCATCCTGAATACGAAAATCAGCCGACAAGTCGATAACGCGCGTTCCGGTGGCCAGAATCTCTGCCGCCAATGAATGGGCAACTCCATGCGGAGTGGCAAAAAAGACCACATCGCAGGCTCCCAGCGTTGCGGTATCCGGCACGCTGAACGTCAGATCGGTATGGCCGCGCAGGTTGGGATACATATCGGCAACCGGAGTACCGTCTTCACTTCGGGATGTAATTACGCGCAACTCAACGTCCGGATGGTTGACCAGAATGCGTAGCAATTCCACACCTGTATAGCCGGTGCCACCAACAATACCTACTTTGATCACGCGATTACCTCTGTTTAAACCATTTCCTGCCATAAGCGGGGGCAGTTCATCCCGAAGCCGCTTATAATACCGCTTCTTGATACTCCTTCCAGTCACGTTGCACATTCCTTGCAAACACAGAGGTTTGGTTTGCTACTGAAAACTCGCAGCCAGCAATGGCTACAACACCTGACGTTATCCGATAATCCGCTGGGTCTCGCGCTGTTGGCGCTGCTGGCAGGCATCGCTGCAGCACTGGTCATTACCCTGTTTCGCCTTGCCATTGCCTGGCCGCTGGAAATATTCCTACCGATGGCCAGCGAAGATGACTACGAGGCACTCAGTGCCATCACCCGGGTTGCCTTGTTGCTTGGCGGCGGCCTGCTGCTGATCCTGCTGTTCCAACCCCTCTCCCCGGCACAACGCAGCGTTGGCGTCACCCATGTCTTGATGCGTATGGAACGCCATCAGGGTTATATGCCCGCCGCCAATCTGGTACTGCAATGGCTGGCTGCCGCCATTGCGCTGCTCAGTGGTCACAGCGTCGGTCGTGAAGGCCCGGCGATTCATATGGGCGCCGGAACCGCCAGTCAGTTAGGGCAAGCTGCCGGGGTTGCCCACCATCGTCTCAGGATTCTGGCCGGAGCAGGTGTGGCCAGTGCCATTGCGGCGTCTTTTAATACGCCAATGGCCGGGGTGATTTTTGCCATGGAAGTGGTGTTGCTGGAATACAACCTGCGCGGCTTTATTCCTATTATTCTGGCGTCGGTTGCCGGGGCGGTAATCAGTCAGGTCGTGTTTGGCAGTGCCACCGCCTTTGATGTTCCACCACTGGCCATGCACTCCCTGATTGAACTGCCTTATGTGGTCGCCCTCGGTCTGACTTGTGGCTTGCTGGCCACCGGGTTTATTACCCTGACCCAACGCTTTCAGGCACTGGCACCCAGCCCGCTCTGGGTTCGCTGGGGGGGCCTGACCCTCACCACTGCCGCCATTGCCTGGTGGCTGCCGGGCATTCTGGGGATCGGCTACGACACCGTGAATGCCGCTCTGGCGGGTAATGTCGCGATCGGGCTGTGCCTCGGCTTATTGGCTGGCAAGCTGGTATTGGCTGCGTGGGCCTCGGCAGTCGGATTTCCTGCCGGTCTGATTGGTCCAACGATGTTTATGGGAGCCTTGGCCGGAGGTATTTTGGGCAAGCTGTCCTTGTTCTGGATGCCGGACTATCCGGTCGAAATCGGTTTTTACGTCATGCTGGGCATGGGTGCCATGATGGGTGCGGTACTGCGAGCCCCGCTGGCGGCGTTAATTGCGTTGCTGGAGCTGACCGCCAATCCACACATTATCATGCCTGGCATGCTGGCCATTGTGATTGCCACTCTGGTCGCCGGTGAAGTATTCCGGCTGCCTTCCATTTTCCAGGTCCAGCTGGGCAATAATGGCCTGTATCAGCCACCGCATCCGGTCCAGATGATGTTGCGCAGTACCTGGGTAGCAGAAGCCTTGAGCCGATCCCTTGCAATCAGCGCTCGTCATATCAGCCTGCAGGCCGCTCGACATCTGATCGACCAACAGACCGATTGGCTTTATATTGAAGACGAGCAGACCATTTTGCCGCCCGCTGAGCTGGCCGAATTTATCGATAGCCAGGAAAGCAGTAACGTCGGCAGTATTGCCGAGGAGTCCTCATTGCCAGCCGATATCGACCTGCTTGGCATACCTGCCGAGCGTTTCAGCGTTGGCCGGATTGCCCTTAAAGCCAATCTGCAGGATGCTCTCGATCATATGCAGACTCATGACTTACACTGGCTGGCGGTGTATCGTCGCGATCCGGATTCACGTAAAGGCCCTGGGCCTTGTGTTGGTCTGGTATCGCGAGCCATGATCGAACGCCACTATCGTTACCGGCCACAAATTATCCGCTAGCAGTGCCGCGACAGCGGTGCTGCAACGTCATTCAAAACACCATTCAGGATGTTATTTATGCTTTGGGTCAAGGCTTTCCATATTATCGCCGTGATCACCTGGTTCGCCGGTATTTTCTATTTGCCGCGCCTGTACGTCTACCATGCGGCGGCGGAAGACACAGCCTCCCGCGAGCGCTTCAAGATCATGGAACGCAAACTCTATCGTGGCATCATGTGGCCTTCGATGGTGGTAGTCATCGCCCTGGGCACCTGGCTGATCAGCTTTAATCCTGCTTACTACCTGCAAAGTGGCTGGTTACACGCCAAGCTGGCGCTGGTTGTCCTGCTGGTCGGCTATCACCTGTATTGCGGCAAGCTGAACCAGATGTTCAAACAGGATCAAAACCATCGCAGCCATGTATGGTACCGCTGGTTTAACGAACTGCCCGTCTTTGTATTGATTGCGATCGTCATTCTGGTAGTGGTCAGGCCGTTTTAACAGGCCGTTTAAATAGTCTGTCCAGGCGCTGATCAGGGCCTGGACGCACAGTAACGATACCGGCCATTGCGGTGCCCCGTACCGAAACAAACAGATTCAAGAGAGAACTCCATGAGCTATAGCACGACCAAATCACAGGCCCTGTTTGCATCCGCCCAGCAGCATATCCCCGGTGGCGTCAATTCCCCGGTACGCGCCTTCAAGGGTGTCGGTGGCACGCCAATTTTTTTCGATCACGCCAAGGGCGCTTATGTCTACGATGCCGACGACAACCGCTACGTCGACTATGTTGGCTCCTGGGGGCCGATGATTCTGGGCCACAGTGCGCCGCAGATTCTTGAGGCAATCACTGCCCGCATGGGAATGGGGCTGAGTTTTGGTGCTCCAACCGCGATTGAAAACGATATGGCCAGCGAAGTGTGCAAACTGATTCCATCAATGGATATGGTGCGCATGGTCAATTCCGGTACCGAAGCCACCATGAGTGCCATTCGCCTCGCCCGTGGCTACACCGGCCGCGACAAGCTGGTGAAGTTCGAAGGTTGCTATCACGGCCACTCAGACTCGCTGCTGGTCAAGGCCGGTTCCGGCATGATGACGCTGGGCGTGCCCACGTCCCCTGGCGTCCCGGCTTCCGTGGCAGAACATACCATCACACTGGACTACAACAATCTCGACAGCGTGCGTGAGTGCTTCTCCCGTATGGGTGATCAGATCGCTTGTGTCATTATCGAACCCGTCGCAGGCAACATGAACTGCATCCCACCGGCCAAATCCTTTTTGCAAGGGCTGCGAGAGCTGTGTGATGTGCACGGTATCGTGCTGATCTTTGACGAAGTCATGAGTGGTTTCCGGGTCGCCCTTGGCGGCGCACAAGCCTATTACGACATCGTTCCGGACATGACCTGCCTGGGTAAAGTGATCGGCGGCGGTTTACCCGTCGGTGCCTTTGGTGGCAAGCGCGCCATTATGGAATGCCTGGCTCCACTGGGGCCTGTCTATCAGGCCGGAACACTGTCTGGTAACCCTTTGGCCATGGCCGCCGGTCTGGCGATGCTGAAAGAAATCCAGCATGACGGCGTCTATGAGCAACTGACCGCCCGCGTCGACCAGATGCTGGATGGCTTCAAGGCCGCGGCAATCAAGCACCAGATTCCATTCACCTTTAACAAGGCCGGCTCCATGTTTGGCCTGTTCTTTACGGAACTGGACAAGGTCGAGAACTTCCGTCAGGTCGCCGACCAGTGTGATGCCGACCGCTTCGGCAAATTCTTCCATGGCATGCTGGAGCAAGGGGTGTATCTCGCGCCATCGGCGTTCGAAGCAGGCTTTATGTCACTGGCTCATACTGAAGCCGACATCGAGTACACCATTGCTGCCGCCGACAAGGTTATGGCTGCACTGTGATGATCCTGGCCGCTCTCTGTCTGCTCGCTGCCGCGCTGGTATCAAGCTGGCAGAACCGTCCGGCAACGTCGCGCCAATGGCCAGGCTCGGCGGCTGGGCGTTTTACCGCCGGATTGATTTTGGTGGGTTATGGTATCACCTCGTTACTGACCGCCTGGCTAACCAGCGACGGGGTGCAACATACCGCCCTGCTGATGCAGCAGCTGAGCTTGTACGCCGCGTTGCCGATGCTGGTATCCAGTCATCTGGCCGAACGCCTGGGTTATAACTGGAATCGCCAGATCTGGGGCCGGATTTTCTTGGGCTGGTGTGTGGTGTTCGAGCTGACGCGCCGCAGCAACGTCCTCGAATGGGTACTGATTGCGACACTGATTATCGGCCTGGTCACGCTGCTATTGCCCTGGATACTCTCGGCATTACGCCAGACCGATCTGACGGATGGCGGCAAACGCAGCTGGCAACGGGCGTACTTTCCGGTGATTGCCTGGCTGCTGCTGTGCTCAGGACAGGCCACCCAGTCCACCACCGATCCTGTGGTTCAAATGGCTGGACTGACGCTGGCATTGATCGCGCTGCATAACGCTCAGCCGTTGTCTTATCAGATGGCCAAGCGCGGATCAGACAACAAGGCCACACCGTCCTAGGCACACCGTCAAACACATGCACCGCCATGGAATAAACAGAGCGCCGACCCGCTGCGCTCTGTTTATTCCGTTTATCCTTGCATCAAATCCGCCCTTAATTGTGCCGCTTCAGCCTGCTTGCCCTGATCTTCCAGTACATCCACCAGCAACCACCGGATACGCTGGCTCAATCCCTTGTCACGACTGAACAACAACCCACGCCGCAATAATTGCTCTGCTTCTTCCGGCCGATGCATTTGCCAGCTCACCCAGCCCTGACGATAAAAAATAGCCGCATTCCGTGGCTGGATCTGGCGCGCCTGATCCAGATAACTCATGGTCTTCGGCCAGTTACCGCCCTGCCGTGCCTGCTCTGCCTGTTTTAATAGCGCACTCACTGCCGGATGATGCTGGCCCTGATCCAGTGTCGCCAGGCCACCGGCTTGCCAAACCGTCTCCTCATTGGCCGCGGGTGCGGTGGTGGTATCCGGTGCCATCACCTGTGTACTGCTACAACCAGCCAAGCCTGCGAGCAGTAGTACTACCGCCAGCCACTCGATGCGCTGCTTTACATTCAAAACAACCAATCCAGCCATCCTTTCCGCTCTCCTTCTGTGGGTTTACTCACCGTTTGGCAAGGTTTTGGTACCTGTTTGATGGCACTGATCGGCATCGGCATGGAACGCCCGTCACAACCGTCTTCCAGAATCTGTCCATCCGCATCCACTACCACCGATGGCAAACCAGTGGGTAACAGTGGCTCAACACCAGCCTGAGCAAAGGTTTGCTGCCAGATAGGTAATGCCGCTGAGCTGCCCGCCAGCGGCATCGGTTGGTTGTCGTCCCGACCAACCCAGACGACGCCCAGATGACGGTTATCAAAACCGGCAAACCAGGCATCCCGTTGCTGATCACTGGTGCCGGTTTTACCCGCCAGCGGGCCAGCAAACCGGGTTAATAATTTTTTCGCCGTGCCATCGTTCACCACTTGCTCAAGCCCGTAGCGCAACCAGTCGACCTGTTCTGCTGCGACGCCCTGATGCCCATGTATCGCGTACGACGACAAGGTCTTGCCACTGGCCGTTGCTACCGCCTCTACCGCCCGCAATGGCATCACAAACCCTCGCGCAGCCAGCGTTTGATAAACCCCGGCCACTTCCAGTGGTGATAATTCCTGCGACCCCAACAGCACCGATGGATACGGCGGCACCTCTTGTTGCAGGCCAAGATCATTAAACGTCCGGGCCACCTGCTCCAGACCCACTCGCATACCAATACGCGCTGTGGCCTGGTTATAGGAATGGCTCAGGGCATCCACCATCGGCACCAAACCATGGCTTTTGCCATCGTAGTTTTGCGGCTGCCAGAGTTGGCCATCCTGCCCCGTCACCTGTACCGGGCTGTCATCCACCAAAGTGCCCCAGTGGTAACGGCCACTGCGCAACGCCGCCAGATAGACCACCGGTTTGGCCAGCGAACCGATCGATCGACGTGCATCCAGCGCCCGGTTGAAACCAAAATAACCCGCTTGCCGCCCGCCGATCATGGCACGTATCTCGGCCCCATCCACACTGGTAATCACGGCCGCCGTTTCCAGCTTGCCTGCCAGCGCCGGATAACGGGCTTCAAGCCGGTCGAGCTGGGTCGTGGCCGACACTTCCAGTGCATGCTGAATCCAGGGGTCCAGCGTCGTGAAGATATTCAGCCCTTCGGTTTCCAAATCCTCGCGGCGGTAATCTTCTTGTAGCTGTTTGCGCACCCGCTCCAAAAATGCAGGATACTCACGCTGACTGACCCGCTGGCTGTCGGCGGTACGCAGCGGCTGACGGCTGACTTCCAGGTAACGGTCCTGCCCAATCAGCCCTTGTTTGGCCATTAACCCCAACACCAGGTTACGACGTTCTAGCGCCCGTTGTGGATGTCGCCGCGGATTATAATAAGACGCTCCTTTCACCAGTCCAACCAGGGTGGCGATTTCTGCCAGCTCCAGCTCTTGTACCGGTTTACCAAAATAAAAGCGGGAGGCCAGACCAATACCATGAATGGCCCGGCGACCCGCTTGCCCCAGATACACTTCATTCAGGTAGGCTTGCAGAATCTCGGCCTTGCTGTGATGCAGCTCCAGCAGAATCGCCATCAAGGCTTCCTGCGCCTTGCGCATCAAGGTGCGCTCACTGGTTAAAAAAAAGTTTTTGACCAGCTGTTGTGTCAGTGTCGAGCCACCCTGCACAACACCACCGGCTTGAATATTGGCCACCAGCGCCCGGCTAATGCCTCGTAATGAAATACCATGATGTTCAAAAAAGTGGTTGTCTTCCGTTACCACCAGCGCAGCCAACAGATCGCTGGGCACCTGATCCAGTGTCACCAGTTCACGATCTTCGTTATGGGACGGGAAGATACCGCCAACGTATTGCGGCTCCAGCCGGACCAGCGGCACCGCCTTGCCATTTACCGACAACTGTTCGACCCGCTGATCCACCAGCGTCAGCTCAATCACCGCCTGCGGTTGCGGCCCGTCCCAGAAATTCACCTGGCGACGATGAATTCGCCAGCGGGATCCTTGCTGCTGATAGCGGCCCGGGCGAGACACGGCCCCGGACTGATAATCCGTCCACTCCAGTTCCGCCTGTAACTGTGCCGGCGGCAACAAGCGACCGGGGTATAACAGCAGTGGCCGGGCATATACCCGGGCAGGCAAGGTCCATTTTTTGCCATCAAACTGTTGCTGTACCTGAGCATCCAGAAACACCATCCAGACACCCAGTACCAGCATACCAACCAGCCCCAGCTGCCAGCTGATGCGCCAGGCAGTACGCCAGCGTGACGGTTTACCGGCCCCCGACGTTGAGGCTTTCTTGGCCGTTGGCGCTTTTTTGGCCGTGGTGTGTTTTTTCGGCGCTTGGGCACGCTTGGGAGACGGCTTGGCAGTTTTGGTCGTTGCAGCGGCTTTGGGTTTTGAGCCCGCCCTGGCACTGTTATCCACGGCCCTGGTCCGTGATGCTGGCTTTTTTGGGGCAGGCTTTTTTGGAGCAGGCTTTGAAGACGCTGAAGTGGCTTTGGAAGTCGGTTTGGCGGCTTTCGAGGCAGGCTTGGCAGGCGTTGCTTTCGAACTGCCGTCTGTTTTGCCCCGCGCAGGCTTGTTGGGAGTTTTACCAGTCATAACAATGACAATCATCCGGTCTGTAAATACAAAAATTGACCACGCGCTGGCATGGCCCAAACACTATGACCAGAAGTCTAACAGCCGGTGCCTGCCCTTGGCCGATATATCGGTCGCACAACGTCCGGGCAACACCGGATGTCACGTAATTGACAGCATCTTATTCCTGGCCAAAATTCGCCGTCCCCATGCATCCATTCCACAGAGCGCTTACACTTGGAAAAAACAAACGGATACCTACCATCATGACGGAACGGCTCGAACACCGCTGGCAACAAATCAATCACCAACTGACGGACACCGGTGCCCGCTTCGATTTCGACTGGCCCAGCCTTTGGCAATCCCTGCCGCCGCAACAGCAACAACAACTGCGCAAGGTCTTGCTGGTCAGCCAGTACGTGGTTGATGCGCTACCAAAAGACAGCGACTACTTTGTCCAGCAACTGCAAAGCAATCAGCTCAGCCAGCCGGTAAGCCGGGCGGACATTGGACAGTGGCTGCACGACCTGAACGAGCACAGCGGGCAAGAAGCCGAACCGGTACCGACAACCGGTATCAGTGAAGAGCAATGGTTACACCGCCTGCGTATATTACGCCGCCGGGTCATGGTGCAAACCATCTGGCGCGATCTGCTGCGCCTCGCCGATACCCTCACCACTACCCGCACGGTATCCGACCTTGCCGATGAAGTGATTTGCCAGAGCATCCGGTATTTTGAGCAGCAATTGCAGCAACGGTACGGCGCTCCCATGGGTAAGGCATCCGGCCAGCCGCAGTCATTACTGGTACTGGGCATGGGGAAACTCGGTGCCTACGAGCTGAATCTCAGCTCCGATATCGATCTGATTTTCAGTTACCCGGAATCCGGCCAGACCAACGGCAAAAAATCCATCAGCAACCAGGAGTATTTTGTCAAACTGGGCCAAAAGCTGATCGGGGCATTGGATAAACACACCATCGACGGTTTTGTTTTTCGTACCGATATGCGCTTGCGCCCTTATGGCCAGAGCGGCCCTCTGGTGATGAACTTCGACTCCCTCGAAGAGTATTACCAGAACCAGGGTCGTGACTGGGAACGCTACGCCATGGTCAAGGCCCGAATTCTGACCGGTGAAGACACTCCGGCGGCACAGGAGCTGCTGGCCATTCTGCGGCCCTTTACCTATCGGGTGTACATCGATTACAGCGCCTTTGAATCCCTGCGCTCGATGAAAGCCATGATCAACGCCGAAGTGCGTCGTCGTCGCCTCGACGACAACGTCAAGCTTGGGCCGGGTGGCATTCGCGAAGTGGAATTTATCGTCCAGGCATTCCAATTGATTCGTGGCGGCCAGGAAAAACAACTGCAACAACGCGCACTGGTGCCATTGCTCAATATACTGATCGACGATGGCTATCTACCCGCCGATGCCGCCCATGAATTGCGTGATGCCTATCTGTATTTACGCGACGTCGAACACGCCCTGCAAGCCCTCAATGATGAGCAGACCCAGCAACTTCCCACCGAGGCTGAAGCCCAGGACCGCATCGCTCTGGCGCTGGATTGCGACCATTGGGACGCCGTTGAACAACAGCTCAGCCTGCATCGCAGCCATGTCAAACACCACTTTGCCAATATCGTCTGCAATGACGATGACGAACAACCTAACGACAGCAATGACCACGTCTGGGTCGACGTCTGGCACGGTGATCTGGCAGATGAAGCCCATACCCATCTGAGCCACCATTGCCCAGTCATGCTGACTACCGAATTCAGCCAATGTCTGGCCAACTTCCGCCACTCCCGCGCCGTAAGCAGCATGCAGGCCATCGGCCACGACCGGCTGGAAACCCTGATGCCGCAACTGCTGTACGATTTGAGCCAGTGCCCGGAGCCACTGAACACCTTACAGCGACTGATTCCCCTGCTGGAAGCCGTCCTGCGTCGAACCGCTTATCTGGTGCTACTGAAAGAAAACCCCCAGGCCCGTACCCAGCTGGTACAGCTGTGCGGCGCCTCGGAGTGGGTCGCACACTACATCACCCAGATGCCGTTGCTACTGGATGAATTGCTCAACCCCGCCACGCTCTACCACCGTCCGCAACGTCACGAATTACAAGAAGAACTGCAACTGCGACTGTTACGTATCGACCAGGACGACCTCGAACAACAAATGGAAGCCCTGCGCCAGTTTGTGCACGCTCACAAACTCCGAGCCGCGGCAGGTGAAGTGATGAATGCTCTGCCGCTGATGCACATTTCCGACTACCTCACCTGGATAGCCGAAGTCGTACTCGACAATGTCATGCAGCTGGCCTGGCAACAAATGACCAACAAATACGGCTACCCGGCCAACCGCCAGGGCGATGCCGTCACCGAGCCGGAATTTATCATCGTCGGCTACGGCAAGGTCGGTGGTCTGGAAATGAGCTATAGCTCCGACCTCGACCTGGTTTTTCTGCACAACAGCTGGAATATGGGCAGCACCCAGGCCAGCCCGGCAGCGGGGCAACGCAGTATCGACAACAACGTGTTCTACACCCGCATGGGTCAGCGCATGATCCATATTCTCACCACCCAGACCCGCTCCGGTGATCTCTATGAGGTCGATATGCGCCTGCGCCCGTCCGGCAACTCCGGCATGATTGTCGCCTCGCTCAAGGCCTTTGAAGAATACCAGGCCCACCATGCCTGGACCTGGGAACATCAGGCGCTGGTGCGCGCTCGCGTGCTGTGCGGCAACCCGGAACTGGCCGCCGCTTACAATCAGATCCGTCGCCAGACGCTGGCACAACCACGGCCATTGCCCACTCTGAAAGAAGAAGTCCGTTCCATGCGCAAGAAAATGCGCGAGAACTTGGGCATGGCAGAAAAATCTGCCGATAAATTCCACCTCAAACAGGATGCCGGGGGTATTGTTGACATCGAGTTTCTGGTTCAATACGGGGTTCTGGCCTGGTCACACCAATATCCAGATCTGTTAGCGGTAACCGACAACATGCGTTTGTTGGATTCGTTTGAAACAGTCGGCCTGCTCGATTCACAAGATCGTCAGACCCTGCAGGAAACCTACCTGACCTACCGAGCCGAAACCCACCGGCGCGCGCTGCAGAACACAAACCTGATTCTGGACCAAACGCAGAGCCAACAACTTGGCTTCGACGAGCGCCGCGAGGGTGTGACCCGACTGTGGAAACTCTGGATAGAAAACTAATTTACATTTTTTGAGAGGTCCTTATGCAACCTTCCATGTCTGACCGTGATGGTCTGATCTGGCTAGACGGCGAGTTGGTAAACTGGCGTGACGCCAAAGTCCACGTTCTGACTCATACCCTGCACTACGGCATGGGCGTTTTCGAAGGTGTGCGGGCTTATAACACAGACGAGGGTGCGGCGATTTTTCGCCTGAAGGAGCATACCGACCGCCTGTTTAACTCTGCTCACATCCTCGGGCTGAAAATGCCATACAGCAAAGCAGAAGTTAACGAAGCCCAACGCGCCGCCGTACGTGAAAACAACCTCGACAGTGCTTATATTCGCCCGATGGTTTTCCTCGGTTCCGAAGGCATGGGCCTGCGTGCTGACAACCTGCGCGTGCACCTGATGGTCGCAGCCTGGGAATGGCCCGCCTACATGGGCGAAGATGCCAAAACCCAAGGCATCAAAATCCGCACCTCCAGCTACACTCGCCATCACGTCAACATCACCATGTGCAAGGCCAAGGCCAACGGCAATTACATGAACTCGATGCTGGCCCTGCGCGAAGCCCTCGACAGCGGCTGTGAAGAAGCCTTGTTGCTCGACAACGAAGGCTACGTCGCTGAAGGCTCTGGCGAAAACGTCTTCCTGGTCAAAGACAAGGTGATCTATACCCCGGAACTGACTTCCTGCCTGGACGGCATTACCCGCCGCACCATTATGGAATTCGCCCGTAACCTGGGTTACGAGGTGCGTGAAAAACGCATCACCCGCGACGAAGTCTACATTGCCGATGAAGCTTTCTTTACCGGCACCGCCGCCGAAGTACTGCCGATTCAAAGCCTGGATGGCCGGGTTATTGGCGCCGGACATCGTGGCCCGATCACGGAACAGCTGCAAAGCATGTACTTTGAACAGGTGACCGGCAAACGTGATTACAAACCTGAGTGGCAAACAGCGGTAAAATAATCCTCTGTGGCAACCATAAAAAAACCCCGCTCAGAGTCATCTGACGGGGTTTTGTTTTTCCCGGATTTCGATCAATATCGGTTATGGTCACATCAACCAGTACACCTCGCAGTCGCAACGGATATTGATTCAGTTATGGAAACCAGTAGCCAAAACCAGCAAGAAAACTCCGGCTCTCACTCCCTCTTTAGCGAGCATCAGGGTACCTACTTCGCCTATTGGCTGACGCAATCAACCAACCAGCAAAACCGTATTTCACAGACTGTTGCCTCCTCTCGAGTCGACATGAACCCCCATCAAGTAGAGGCCGCTTGCTTCGCACTCAAGTCACCATTGGAAAAAGGCGTATTGCTAGCCGATGAAGTTGGCTTAGGTAAAACCATTGAAGCCAGCCTGGTCATCGCTCAAAAATGGGCCGAGCAAAAACGTAACATCTTGCTAGTCGTTCCAGCATCCCTACGCAAACAGTGGTCACAAGAGCTGCAAGACAAATTTGAATTACCTTCCATCATCATCGACAGCAACATTGCCAAAGGCCTGAAAAAAAAAGGGCTATCCAATCCGCTCCAACACGTCGACAAAATCGTCATCGTTTCCTACGAATACCTGGCTCGGCAAAAGCACCTGAGCCAGCTCATCTGCTGGAACCTGGTCGTCTTCGACGAAGCCCACAAGCTACGTAATCTTTACCAAAAGCGCGGCAATCAACGCGCCAAAGACATCGTTGCCGCCACAGTAACAGCCGAAAGCCGTATATTGCTGTCAGCCACCCCCATCCAGAACAACCTAATGGAACTGTATGGCCTGAGCAAAGTCATTGACGAACATTATTTTGGTGATGAAAAATCATTCCGTCTTGCCTACGCCAACCGCCGCCAGGACAAAACCGCCCTGGAAGACCTGAAACAACGTATACAGCCACTGTGTCATCGCACCTTGCGACGCCAAGTACAGCAAGAAGGCGGCATCAACTTTACCCGACGCTATTCAATGACCCAGGACTTCACTCCTGCAGAAGACGAGTGGCGCCTGTATCAAGATTTTTCCGACTACCTCAGAGATACCAGCACACTCGCGATTGCACCTCAGGCTCGACAACTGGTTTGCATGGGCTTACGCAAAATACTGGCATCCTCATCATTTGCCATCTCAGGTACCCTTGAACACATGATCAAACGGCTGACCATGGAGCAGACCGAAGCCATTGATGAACGCGTACTAACGGACCTGGAAGAGGCCGACGACTGGCTCGACCAAGACTTTTCGAGTAACGACAGTGACGACCTCACCGATCCATCATCGACGCTGGACACTAATGCTCAAACCAAAGCAAAAAAACTGACCGTCGAAATTGAACGGTTACAAGATTTTCAGCAGCTGGCCACCAACATCACCACCAACGCTAAAGGCGACGCCCTGCTGGCCGTCCTACAACAAGCGATGGACTTCACCGAAAACCTCGGCGGCCAACGCAAGGCCGTTGTTTTCACCGAATCTTGCCGAACCCAGCAGTATCTGCAAAAACTGCTCGAAGCCAATGGTTATCGCGGCCAAACCGTGCTGCTTAACGGCACTAATAACGACCCTAACTCCAAAGCAGTCCATCAGCGTTGGAAAAAACGACACCAAGGGTCAGCTCGCATCAGTGGTTCCAAAACCGCCGATATGAAAGCCGCCATCGTCGAACACTTTCAAAGCGACCAGGCCAGCGTGCTGATTTCCACCGAAGCCGGTGGCGAAGGGATAAACCTGCAGTTCTGTTCGGTACTGGTCAACTACGACCTGCCATGGAACCCACAAAAAGTAGAGCAACGCATCGGCCGGGTGCATCGATATGGACAAAAAAACGACGTTGTTGTCGTCAACTTCGTCAATCGCAAAAATCCTGCCGACCAGCGAGTATTTCAGTTACTCAATGAAAAACTGAATTTGTTTGAAGGCGTCTTCGGCGCATCCGATGAAATTCTTGGAGCCATATCCAACAGCATTGATATAGAAAAACGTATTTTTGAAATCTACCAAAAATGCCGCAGCGACGAAGCAATAGAAACCGAGTTCAACCGCCTGCAAGAAGACATGAAATCCATTCTGGAGATCAGAGAAGAAACCGCCCGTTTATCACTGCTCAACCACTTTGACCGAGATGTGGTCACCACTCTGAAAACCCGACGCGACGAAAGCAACGACTTTCTGCGGGAATACGAACAGGTACTGCTGGATCTCGCCAAAGCCGAACTGCCCGATGCCGACATCAATCGTAATCACTTTAACCATCTGGGCAAACGTTATGATTTAAGCTGGACACAAGCGCAAGAAAATAGCTCCGAATTTTTCCGGTTACAAGCCAATGAACACTACCTCGCCTGGGACTTGGTACGTCAGGCCAAACAACGCCAACTAACATTAGCCAGGCTGAAATTTCAATACGACCAGATGGAAGGTCAATACGCCGACTTAAAACCCTGGATTGGCCAGCACGGCATACTTCAGGTCATCAACATTGTCTTCCATTACAACAAGGGAAAGAGTGTCGAAAACCACCTCCTGGTATTGGCTCAAACAGACGCTGGCCACCGTCTTAGCCTACAAACCGCCGCACACCTGATGCGTGTCCCTGCGACAACAACCACAGCAACGACAACCGCACCAAGCCAAGCCGTACACCAACAGTATTTCGCTGAGTGGACAGCACAAGTGCTCGAAGAAAAAACCCTGCAAACTGAACAGCAACTCGATCAATACCTCGAACAGGAAAGCACCAAACTGGAACGCTGGGCAGAAGATAAACGCGCCGCACTGATGCAAACCGCCAAAGAGCTGGACGAACAGATCGCCAGCTGCAGAAAAGAAAACCGCCAACTGGCCTCCACCACAGAAAAAATCAAAGCCAAAAAAGCCCTGCGTAAGCTGGAACGTCAACGAGATGATGCCCTGACCGAATACCACCAGGCAAAAAAACAGATTGAACAGCAAGAAGATGAACTACTCGACGAAGTCAGCGAAAAACTGGCACTGACCAGCGAAGTAACCATACTATTCACACTCGAGTGGGAACTGGGCTAATCACCGCCCCTGGCAACCATCCATATATTGAATCGGAAACATCATGATCAGCCGAGAACAACTGGCCAAAGACTTACTGTACTACATTCGACTGGGTGAAGACTCCAGTATCGAATTCAAGGCCGTTGAATTTGCAGGCAACCGACCGATCAGCCCCAACAAAGACAAAATGGCCCACGAATTGGCCGCTTTTGCCAACGCCATGGGGGGACGCATGGTGCTGGGAGTCAATGACAAAACCCGCGACGTCGAAGGCATCAATGACGACCAGGTCGCTAGCACCGAAGAATGGATCGTCAACATCAGCCAACAAAAAATTGAACCACCGGTACGAATCCACACCCGTTTGTTACAGCTACCCAATCGGGCTGGCGTCCTGAAAACCGTTATTTATATTGAAATTCCCCGCAGCATCGCCGTACACCAGAGCGCCGGGCGTTACTACCAGCGCATTGGCTCCACCAAACAGGAAATGAAACCGGAAATCCTAGCCCGACTGTTTCAACAACGCTCACAATCCCGACTGATACGATTTGACGAAACTCTTGTAACTGGCACCAGCCTGCAAGACATAGACAGCAGTCTGAAACAGCGTTTTTTACGCCGCGGCACCCCGGAACAACAGCAATTTCATAAACTGCACCTGAGCGCCAGCGACGAATTCTTTCCCGAACAGATCGGCTTGTCACTCAGTGGCGTGCTATTACTCACTGTCGACCCAACCCAATGGCTCAGCAACGCCTATATTCAATGTGTGGCCTACTCTGGCAGTGAACGTGATGCCAACGACCAGCTGGATGCCCAGGACCAAATCGGCCCGCTCGATCAGCAAATCAATGCCGCTTTTGACTTTGTCCGCCGCAACATGCGCACTGCCGCCGCCAAGTCCATAGGCCGAGTGGATATTCCCCAATATGACCTCGGTGCAGTATTTGAAGCCATCGTCAACGCCGCAGCACACCGCGACTACTCCATGACAGGCCGCCGTATCCGCCTGCATATGTTTACCGACCGACTAGAACTGTTCAGCCCTGGCGACCTGCCCAATAGCCTGACCCTCGACGGCCTGATGGAAAACACCGTCACCCGCAACGAAGCCCTGGTTAACCTGCTCAGCCGTTACTACACCGCCCGTGCAGCAACCGATCGCCAGGCCCTGATCGAACGCCGAGGTGAAGGCGTGCCAAAAATCATTAAAAACAGCATGGCTCTCAGTGACCGCGAACCCGAATACCACCTGACCGATGGAGAACTCAAACTCACCATTTGGGCTGCCAGCAAGGACAACTACCAGCCATGAATGTATCAAAACACATCAGCAAACTGCCAAAAGCCCAGCTGATCCATATTCTCAAACACCTGGTTGAAGCAGATGAAGCAATAGCGGCTGAAGTAACAGACATGGTAGTAAGATTTCAGCAAAACTTACTGAAACCCCCAGCACAAATCGGCAAAATTCGCGCCGCCATTCAACAGCTGCAACAAATGCCGGATTTCCACTCAAACGGTTACCCCACCGGCTTATCAGAAGACCAGCAACTACTGCAACAGCTTAAGGCCATCGACCAATTGCCCCGGCCCACCTGCTTGCCCCAGGCCCTGCAACTGACCGAAGACATAATGAACCTGACGGATCATTTGTATTCGTTCATTGACGACTCGAATGGTGATCTGAGCAAAGCCTTTGAGCAGGCCAGAGCCTTCTGGTTATCATTGGCTACTGAACTGCGCCAACATCAGCAAGACGCCCGGCTCTGGAAAGACGCAGTACTGTACTGGTTTAACCACAACCACTACGGCTGCTTCGACAACCTGCTGCCCAACGCCAATCAACTGCTAAACCACGAAGAACTGCGGCAACTGGCCTGGCAATTTGAACAAGACGCTCGCGCTGCCGCCAGACCAATCCAATCAACTGGTTATAACAAAACCGGCAGACTGACCTCTATAGGTCTCGATTGTGTCGGCATGGCGCTGCAAGAGTACAACCTGATAGAAAAAGCCGTACTGATTGGCAGCCCACAACCCAACAACCCGCAAATGGTCCGTCTGGTTAACGCCGCCATAACGCTAACGCTGAAACAATTTGAACGGGCACAATACTGGCTGCAACAACCCAGCGTTTATTGCCTTAACTCGTACCTGCAACTGGCTACCCCGGAACAGTACCAACAACTGCAACCACAAGCAGAACAACACGCCCGCGCAGCGGCGCGCCTGGAAGATGCAGTTGGCATCTGTTTACTTATCTACAATACCGCGCTGGCCGCCGAACTGCTGCGCCAGCGAGCCAACGAAACCAGCAACACCGTCTACCCCGGCCTGCTTGACTGGCTTAACCACTTCCACCAACAGCAACAGTGGCTGGCCTGTACACTCTGTTATCGAGCCCTGATCAACGACATCCTCAATCAGGGACGCGCCAAAGCCTACCACCATGCTGCCAACGACCTGCAAGCCATGCTACAGCTGACCCCGCTGATTAACGACTTTGCAGGCCAGATGGATAACCAGCAATATTGGCAACACCTGCCGCCAACAACACCCGCGTAAATACAGCTTCTAGCAGCAACTGAACCTGCCGTTGTACCCGGCAGCCAACGGAAACAACAAGCAATGAAAACTGAACATCCAGCATCAATATCCACCCAACTGGACGGCCATTCGTTAAACATCAGTAAACAGCGTCGGCAAGCCTTAAAACAACTGTTTCCCAGCGTATTCACCGAAACCCGTAATCACAACGGCGAACTGGTACAAACCATCGACTTTGAACGCCTGAAAGCCGAACTGGGGACATTCAGTGACGTATACGACAACCGCCGCGAACGTTACGGCATGGAATGGCCGGGAAAACGCGACTGTTTAAAAGTAATCCAGCAACCCAGTCTGGCAGCACTGAAACCCTGCCGGGAAGAATCCGTCGATTTCGACACCAGCAACAACCTGTTTATTGAAGGTGACAACCTCGAAGTACTGAAGCTGCTGCAAAAAAGCTACTACGGTGCGGTCAAGATGATTTACATCGACCCGCCCTACAATACCGGCAAGGAATTTATTTACCCGGATAACTTCAGTGAAAGCCTCGATACCTACCTGCAATACGCCGGATTAAAAGACAGCGCCGGACGCAAATTTACCAGCGCCAACGGCGACAACCAAGGCCGGTTCCACACCAACTGGTTAAATATGATGTACCCGCGCCTGTATCTGGCGCGCAATCTGTTGCGTGAAGACGGCGTGATTTTTATCTCTATTGACGATAATGAAGTTGAGAACCTGCGGCGTTTATGTAACGAGATCTGTGTAGTGGTCAACTAATCCCGGACAGTATTTTAAAGTTTTCCTCAGCTGCAACGGGCGAAATGCCGTCGTTGA
>NZ_JAUYWA010000034.1 GCF_030689025.1 Oceanobacter sp. 1_MG-2023 | reverse complement strand
CTCGTAGCTCAGCTGGATAGAGTACCTGGCTACGAACCAGGTGGTCGGAGGTTCGAATCCTCCCGAGCGCACCATTTATTAGATTAAATAAATGATTCAAATCGTGAGTGCTTTTCTGATGTGCGCTCGTAGCTCAGCTGGATAGAGTACCTGGCTACGAACCAGGTGGTCGGAGGTTCGAATCCTCCCGAGCGCACCATTTCAGAAAAATCCTTCGAAGCGTCCGCTTCATGATCAAACCCTCTGTTATAAATATTCATGCTTAATCAACGGCAAACTCTGTCGTCGTACGGCTTTTATATTAATCACACTCCTTCAGAATCCAGGCACTGCTGCTGTTGCACCCACTCTAACAACTGCTCAAATCGTTCCGGCGGAAAGCAGACAATACCATGCTGTTGCAGCAGCGCAGCGGTGATGCCGCTATAGGGTGTCAACTGCTTGCTGAATGAGCCATCGTAAGTACTGTCGGTGCCACAGGAAGGAGAACGTGATGCCAGTAACGCCGCTTGTACGTTATGGGCCTGGGCATAAGCCAGGGTTTGCCGGGCGCCCGCCAGAAACGATTCAGTAACGTCGTCACCACTGTATGTCAGCACTCGGCGCTGGCCAGCCAATACCTGCGCACCATCACCGCCAACGATTTCCGCCGCCGGTCGTGGGGTCGGCAAACCGCCAGCCATTTCCGGGCAGACCGGTATCAGCCATCCCTTGCGCCGCCACTGATCAAGCGTTGCGTGGTGGAGGGCCAGTTTGGTGGCGTTGTCGGCACCATCATAGCGGACGGGCTGACCGAGCAGGCAGGCTGATACCAGAATATTCATGGGTTGATTATCACCGAGTGGTACGTCTGGCCATTACATGGATATAACGACCGAACAGGCGATAGGGATCTTGCAGGCCAAATTCCAGATCGGCCTGATTAACTGCCGACTGGCCGATACGGTCACGGATTTTCTGGTGCATATGATCGTGGATGCAGCGGATGCCGCGCCAGCGGACAATATCAAAACCACCCGCTTGCAGCTTGTCCATCACCTTGTCTGGGTCGAGAGGATGCTGGGGTGCATTGCCTTCCTGGCGCAGCCGATCATTGGAGCCGTCCGGAGCATGGGTACGGCCGTTCATAAGCTGACGCCACTGATGACCATGGCGGTTGTAAAACATCAGCGAGAGCCAGCCGTTGGTTGCGACCTTGCTGGTGATGGCCTGCAGTGCATCGTAGGGCTGTTCCAGCCATTCCAGTACCGCATGGTTAAGTACCAGGTCAAACTGACCAGGAAACCGGTCTGAGGCTGACTGCAGGGAGCAACAGGCACTGTTGAGCGGCAGGTTGTCGGCCGCAAAGCTGTGTTTTGCCTGCGTCAGCATGGTTTCGGAAATATCACACAAATGGATCGCCGCCCCTTGTCGGGCCAGTTCCAGGGCAAATTGCCCTTGTCCGCCACCGAGATCCAATACCCTGGCGTTGGGTAGTGCGATCTTCAGGTCGGCAAAATCCTGTCGCAGGGCCGCCAGGCGCAGCTGGCCTTTGGGGGTGTCGTAAATCGTTTTGCGAAAGCGGGCAGAGATATCATCAAAATTACGATCAGGTGCCAGTTTGTCACTGACTGTTGGCGGTTGAGTACTCATTATCAGCTCTGTGGACGCACCATTTTTTTCTGTTTGGCCAGCCAGCGATCGAGGCTATTGGCAAACGACTGTTTGTCACGTTGATCAAAGGCAGAAGGCCCGCCACTCTGAATACCGCTGGAACGCATGGTTTCCATAAAGTCCCGCATGTTCAGCCGTTGACGGATGGTTTCGCGGCTATAGGGTTCGCCGCGAGGGTTCATGGCATCCACCCCCAGCTCCATGATTTCTGCGGCCAGCGGAATATCCTGAGTAATCAACAGATCACCGGGACGAGCGCTTTGCACAATCGAGTTATCGGCGACATCAAATCCGGCGGCCACGGTACGGCTGTGGACCCACTCCGATTTGGGTAGCGGTAGCGTATGGTTGGCAACAAACCAGATATGCACCTGTGCGCGCACAGCGGCTTTACAGAGAATATCCCGGATGGCTTTGGGGGCGGCGTCGGCGTCAACCCAGATACAGGCTGGTTGTGGCAGGGTGTTCAATAGAAAAATCCGTTCAAGACAGTATTGCTTGCAGCACCCATCGTTCTTGGTGGTAATGGGCGTGCTCGCCGGTTAAAGGTGGTCGACTGTATGTACCAATGACATGTTAAGCCATGACAGTGGAGGCTTGCATTTACCATCGAGCGTGTCGTTGTGGTTATCAACCAGAGCTGCCGAGACCAAACGATTATCCGGGTTCATCAGGTTAAATCCAAAGCGGCTTTGAAAGGCTATGGGGTAGTCACGATGACCGGCGTTATTCTGGGCGCTGGCGACAGGAAACTGGGTAATGGAGCCAGCCAAAGCTTTATACGTATCGCTGCAAGGGCCGGGAGAGCGGGCCATATCAATGAGCCAGCCACTCCAATCCTGATTGTTGTGGATACCGAAAGCAGCACAATGGTCGATGCCCTGTTTTGCATCCGGGCAAACCCCCCAGGGGATTTGCAGTTCATCCAGCCGTGTTTCCCATAGATGGTTGCTGGCAGATAGCACAACAAACAAGGGTAGCTCACTGCCGATAGCGGATTGCAGTGCTGATTCCAGCTCAGGCAGAGGCATCAGGCTGGCAGATAAATCATTAAGACACGCGGCCTTGTTGGCGACTAATACGATACCGGGAGAAGACATACGATGACGTCCCTGATTCAAGGGCTTAAACCCTACTACAGAGATCGGAAGTGGTAAATATATAACCGTATTGTTTGATCCAGCGCCGTAGAGCAGCCGGGCCAACACCAGGCGCTTGGCAGGCCTTGTGGTTGGGGCTTATTGATAACTCAAGCTTCCAAAGGGATTAGGCTATCGCAACCTGGCCGAGGCCAAGAAAGATGTTGGTGGTTATCTGATGGACGACTACAGCCGGCAGCGACCTCATACATTCAACGACGGCATTTCGCCCGTTGCAGCTGAGGAGAACCTTAAAATATTGTCCGGAATCAGCTGACCACTACAGATCATATGAAGTCAGATGCTATCAGGGATCAAGTTAAGCCTCTTTGGGCTAGGCTGAAGAGAGAAATGTCAGATTAGGTCTGAATAGCTATGGTTAACCAGATGTGACCGACCGAAAATTATCTCTCAGATCGGCATGAGTTTGCTCGATTGATTGGTTCCATATTTCAGACAGAATATTTACAGCTATATCACTTTCCCATGGCATCAGCATGTTTCCTCTATGTTTAGCAAACGGACCGTCTGTCTCAGTCAATATCCTGTCCCGAGGAATAATTGAAACTAGTTCAACTCCTTTTTTGGTATTTAACATTGCCGGGCCTACAGAAAACCAGCAACCGATATCAATCGCTCTCTTCAGTTGACTCTTGGTTCCTGAAAACCAATGAAGCACGGGAGTGCCGTCAATTCCTTTGAGCTCATCAAGCACAGCTGCAGCACTCGCGCGACTGTGTATTGACATGATTCTCCCACCAGCATGATTTACGGCATTAAGTATGTGTCGAAATGCTTTCAACTGGACATCCCAATGGTTCTTGAACCCACTACCTCCATCGAGACCAATCTCACCCACATATTTAGCTTCCGGGAGCAGGGCATCGAATAATTCCAACTCTTGGTATCTTTGGTGTGCAATTTGTGGATGAAGCCCTAACGCCGTTCGTATCCGCTGACTATCTTTAGACAGCCTACACGTACCCTCCCAAGCCTTCGGCGTCGTTGTCACAGACAACACGTAAGTCCCTCGTCTTTTGCACTCCTCGGCAACTTTAAACGGCTCAGGGTACAAATCTAGGTGGCAATGCATGTCAATACTCACAGTGCACCCTCAGATTTCAGAAAGGCTTTGACTTCATCCAACCCATCAATAAAGACCTTTTGAAAATTCTGGAAGTCTGCTGCTGGCAGAGGCCCGCTGTCCGCAATCCACGGCCCCGTTTTCCGAGTTGCTTTCTGTGCAACCGCTATTCGAAGGGCCAGGAGATCATCTCGACGATCTGTCTCATTCAGGACATCAGCCACTGTATCAAAGGTGTATCCAATATCTTCGCTGATGCCACCTGCATGCAGTGCCGCACGTCGAATAATGCATGGCACGCATATTCCGCATTGTTGATTTGACCGCTTCCAATGGCTGCATGAGACCGTACTGTCCACGACACCCTCAAGCAACTGCCTGTTATGACAGCCCGCCACCATCTGTCCTTTGGTCATAAACTGATAGGGATTGATGATTCGACAGGGAATTTGCGCCGACTCAAAAATCCTTTGGATACTATCGATGAAGTGCGGATGAGTAGTTCGTGTGCTCAAAGTCCCAACACGTCTGGGCGTCAACGGTGCGTTTAAAGAAATAAAACCGTTTTCAGGTACGAACAGGTCAACTTCCTCTTGCTGAGATACAGCCTGAACGGCACAGGCACCGACCGCAGCAAATGCAAGGAAGTTAAGGCTACGCGTCCGCATTGTGATGTCGGTCTCCCCAGTGTGCAAATGCGGATCAGCATTGACTTTGAAACGAGAGTGTCGCCTTGTAAGCGCTTGTGCAATCTGGTCTTGATGAGTCTTATCTCCCTTGTAGGAATGGCTCACCAATAATGGAGCGCGGCCCTGCGACAATAAATCGATCGCACCAATAGCAGAATCCAAACCACCCGAGAACAAGCATACTGAATCAAGTCCTCTGAGCGGTACTAGATGGAAACGATCTCGCTGGTGATAAGGTACCGGTGGGGGATGGCCGCCATCCAGGAATTCGAAGTCCCACATGTCACCGCTGAGAAAGTGCAATGCTCTTTCCAGCTCCTTTTTCAAAGGCACCCATCGATCAGGTTCATGTAGTGGTAGCTGCATGGCGAACTGGCGGGTCCAGCCATTCTCGCTCTCGGAACGTCGCACAAAGGTATCAGCTGCTGTTACTGCGAGCGCGATCGTCAGGAAGTCCATAACCTGACTGGGGATGCGCACCCCCAAACGTTTCACCTTCTCGATGACCGGATTCCCGATGACAGAGATATCGCCTCGACCTTGGCCGCTTAAACCGTACAATTGAACCGGCAACAAACCTTCTTTGTCCGGAGGCAAAAGCTGGTGATTGTGGTGAAATACTAACCGTGTCATTGATAGGCCTCCCATTCCTTCCATGCATCAATGATGGCCTGGCGCTCAATCTGAGCCATTTGCTGACGGCTAACGTTCCTCACATTCCCAGCTAGTTTGGGGGCCATATGCTTGTCCACAACGACCTTAATGAGTTCCCTCAGCTCGGTTTCTGCCCGCATCGCCTGGGCAGGGGTATCGGCCTTGTTCCAAGCTTTATCAGAATCCATCACCATCTGCAGGAAGATGCTCTCAGCCAGGTAGCCGATCATGGTATCGACGATGACATCATCAGTGATGCACTGAGGGTCAAAGGTCTCTACGCCATCCAGCGCTTCAACCAAGGCGTGATTCATCGCAGCGCGGATCTTATCTGAATCCCCGTCTTCGGTGGTCAGGGCCTGGGCAATAGCGGAAATCGCGAGCTCGCAGGGTAGGCCTGCTAAACTGCCGAGATCGAAACTGGACTCACCTGGGGCAGCGGGCACACCGGCCAGCGTCCCGAAGAGCCGGGCACCAGCCTGGGTGACGCTCCCCATGCGCCTGGCAGCACTACCCCCACCCCCGCTGGATTTGCGCGCGTAGTGGCCAACAGCACTCTTGAGATCGTTGCGATCTCCTCCGGATACAAATCTTCCCAGCGACTGCCGGAAGGCCATAAACCTTGCCGGCTGGGGCGTTGCTTGAGGTTGTTGTGGTTGGTCATCCGCCCATGGCGGTACCAGAGGTGAACCGCCACTCGGGCCGGTACTTGATTGTGAAGTCCCCATTAAGCGTCCTTATGCCACTGCTCTTCTTTGAGCGCAGCTGTCATCCATGGGGGGCGTTTTTCCCCCAAATCCAATTCCTGCAGATACCGTACAAGGACCTTGGCCGCATCCACCGAGTGTCGGGCCAGTAGGCAAGCGCCTGCAAATCCTTTGGGCTTCCGGGACCAATCGGAAATCTGCCTTAGATGGCTGATAACCCCCTCCATAACCGGGATTTGTTCCTCCAAGGGGAGGGTATCCAATAACTTTTCTGCTGTCGGCGAGCTGGTATTCTTCGTGTCCACCAGTACATCCAGTATTTCTCGTCCTGCAGGGGATAATCCTACCACATAAGCGCCGATCGGCATGGTTTCCCGGGACAAGTAAATGGCGGCTCTTAGGTCTACCTCGCTTAGACGGGGTTCCAGCTGGGCCCAATCACTGATGAAGGATTTGGTAGTGGGATTGTCCGTCCATGTCTTTGGGGCATCATCGGGTATCTGGCCACCCCCTTCCTCCAGCCGCTTGAGCAGTGCAGGCACTCCCTGTTCAGCATCAACCAAGCGATAGAAGTCAGCCGTTGCGTTCACGCCAACGCATCTCTCGAAGATCACCAACTTAGTAATGATGGCTTCATCCAATGGCATTGAACGACGCCGTGCAATCTGTGAACGCATTTTAACGACATTTAGCAGCCGTTTTACGATCCGTGGATTTCCGTGGATGATAGGGGAGTTAGCGAGTACCGGCGCAATACGGTCGGCCCTCGCAAACGCCGTTGCTAAGTCACTGTCTTCCGACTCTCCTGTCAAAGCTAGGGCATCCTGGCGGGTAATGGGATCATCTTTCCAGGATTGCTGCAACGCCTTCTCTAAACCCTCACGGAGCGTTTCGAGCTTTTTCTCAGGCAGGTGGTGATCGATGGCATAGAGCATAAAGAGGTAAGAACGGATCTCTCGAACGCCAGCCTTGGGTACGCGTATGGGGACTTGAATCAGCTTATCCAAATAGTCGATCTGGTGGCGGTCCGAAGCCCCTTTAAAGTAGTCGGCTACCGAGGAGCGAATCATTTCTTCATCGGCGGCAATAATGAAGGCTGTATTGGTCAGGAATAGGAACAGCCGGATTGCCTCAAGGGTATGAATAGCGTTTGTTGGCAGACATCGATCAAGGTTATCAATAACTACCACCAGTGGCTTACCAAGCTCTTCCAGAATTTCCCCGTATTCCTTCCGGAATGCATCGATCTGCTGGGGTGGACTTTTCTTTGTCTCGGGTCTCAGCAACCCACTCGCCTGTTCCTTCGCTTCTTTAGCGGTTTTGTCCAGGGTCTCATATTCCTCTTGGTCTTGAATGCCGTCAGCGGCACCTCCCAGGGCACCAACACCCCTGGCTATAAGTCCGCCTGTTGGAACCCCTGCCAGCAGGGCTGCCCCCTCGGCCAATAGCCCCATAGCCCTGAACCCATCAACCCGGGCCAGAAGTTTCTTGGTTTTCGTGGCCAAACTTGCATTCCCGTCCACAGCCTCTGTCAGCGCGGTAGCTATTACTTCAAGGAGTGCAGCCCGAGCATCGTCATACCCCTGATACAACCAAGCATCGAACTTGATGACGATCCAGTCTCTTTCATCCTGCTCCAGCTTCTCGTCAATCAGCTTCAGTAGTGAGGACTTTCCGGCCCCCCAGTTACCGAAAACGCCAACAGAGACCGGTAACATGTTATCCGCTGTAAGGATGTCGACGGCAAGCTGCGAGACTTCCCCAAAATTAAGGTAATCTTTATCGGATTCGGTATCTGACCACATACTGTTATCTTTTTTTGTTAGATTGGGAGAGAACTGAGCCAGCTAATTCTTTTGATACATCACTGTATTTTTCGCTACGCATAACTAACGACGCTAATGACTCCATTTCCGAACTGGTCTGGCTTTGTGTTCCTGATTGTGAAAGTGCTGATCCTGCAAGTTTCTTGGCAGTTGCAGACGCATTTGGGTCTTGTAGCACTTTCGCTGCCAGACTAGCTACTGAGTCCGAGGTTTGTTTTTTTATTCATGGCGTCATCTCTATATGGTGAGGTTAAGTTGTAGTTTGGGGTGAGTGCGCAGAAATCAATGTATTGCGCATACTCAATTAATAGAATTGATAATTAAGTATGGGTATGCCTAGGGTTGGTGCGGGAATGGTTTTATGTTGTGCTTCGGAGAATAATTGCTTTCTGGCCAAGCCATCTTTGCGTGAAATGTGCGGCGGCCTGCTCAAGTTATCTAGAAACTCAGCATTGATGCGGCTTACAGGGAGATTTGGTTTTCAGGGATGAGGTTAGCGTGCTCAACTTATCTAGAAACTGAGGCCAAATCTGGCAGAATGCTCAAGTTATCTAGAAATTTGCTCACCAGGAGCATCACCGCACAAACTGATCGGTTTTGAATATTTAAATGGTGGGCCTTCCCAGACTTGAACTGGGGACCTGCCGATTATGAGTCGGATGCTCTAACCAACTGAGCTAAAGGCCCTTCTGATCGAGGTGTGCGGTCGCACGCCTCTGGTTGCTGCCATAACTGGCAAAAACAGGGCGCTGATTATAAATTGGCGCTCGTGACTATGCAAAGAGTAGATATAAAAAAACCGGCGCAAAGCCGGTTTTTTTATATCACGCTGGCCGATTACACGACTATTCGTCGATAAAGCTGCGCAAGTGATCTGAGCGGCTGGGATGACGCAGCTTGCGTAATGCCTTCGCTTCGATCTGGCGGATACGCTCGCGGGTCACGTCAAACTGTTTACCCACTTCTTCCAGAGTGTGATCGGTGTTCATATCGATACCGAAACGCATACGCAGCACTTTGGCTTCACGGGCCGTCAGGCCAGACAAGACGGAGCGGGTCGCTTCGGTCAGGCCATCGTTGGTGGCAGTATCCATCGGAGACTCGGAATGCGCGTCTTCGATAAAATCACCCAGATGCGAATCTTCATCGTCGCCGATTGGCGTTTCCATGGAGATAGGCTCTTTGGCGATTTTCAGTACTTTGCGGATTTTGTCTTCTGGCATTTCCATTCGTTCTGCCAGTTCTTCCGGCGTTGGTTCGCGGCCCATTTCCTGAAGCATCTGGCGGCTGATACGGTTCAGCTTGTTGATGGTTTCAATCATGTGTACGGGAATACGAATGGTGCGTGCCTGGTCGGCAATCGAACGGGTGATTGCCTGACGAATCCACCAGGTGGCGTAAGTCGAGAACTTGTACCCACGACGGTATTCGAATTTGTCGACGGCTTTCATCAGGCCGATGTTGCCTTCCTGAATCAGATCCAGGAATTGCAAACCCCGGTTGGTGTACTTCTTGGCGATCGAGATAACCAGACGCAGGTTGGCTTCCACCATTTCTTTCTTGGCGCGGCGTGCGCGGGCTTCACCGATGGAAACACGGCGGTTTACTTCCTTGATTTCCGGGATGCTCAGGCCAACACGGGTTTCAACGGCTTGTATTTTGCGTTGGGCACGGAAAATATCGAGCTTGTAGGTGTCGAGTTTTTTCGAGTAGGGCTTGTTAGAGGCGATCAGGCCTTCAATCCAGTCATGATCAACTTCGTTGCCCTGGAAAAACTTGATGAAGTCCTTGCGATCCATCCCGCACTTGCGCGTCATCATCATCATGATCTGACGTTCCTGGGTGCGAATGACGTGCAATGATTCACGGGCAGCGACGACCAGTCGTTCAAAGTACTTGGGCGACAGCTTGATCGGCGCAAAGACAGAGGCCAGTTCAGACAGGGCCGTTTCGGCTTGTTTGCTGGCGCGGCCATGTTTTTCAATCGTGGCCAGCACTGCTTCGTTGGCGTCGTAGATTTCTTCGAAGCGACGGTTAACCTCGGTCAGGTCGATACCACCGCTTTCTTCGTCATCGTCGTCATCGCTGTCTGAGTCGTTTGTTTCTTCGACAACGGCATCAGGGCCACTTTGTGGGCCGGGTTCCGGGTCTTCATCGGAAGGGTCGATAAAGCCGTTGAAGATATCACCAATGCGGTTCGGGTCCTGTTCGGCGTCTGCAAATGCCTTGAGGATGGTCTGTACAGCGCCCGGGTAATAGGACAGTGCTGACATCACTTCGCGGATGCCTTCTTCAATACGCTTGGCGATAACAATTTCGCCTTCACGGGTCAGCAGCTCAACGGTGCCCATTTCGCGCATGTACATACGGACTGGGTCGGTAGTGCGACCAACATCGCTTTCAACGGATGCCAATGCAGCAGCGGCTTCTTCAGCGGCAGCATCGTCGGCAGCATCGTTCATGAACAGTGCTTCGCCATCCGGTGCCACTTCTGATACCGGAATGCCGATGTCGTTGATCATGCGGATGATGTCTTCAACCTGATCCGGGTTGGCAATGTCATCTGGCAGATGGTCGTTCACCTGAGCATAGGTGAGGTAGCCTTGCTCTTTACCTTTGGCAATGAGTTCTTTCAATCGGGACTGTTGGGTATTCGCAGACATAGGGGCCCTGTGATCCGTTGGTATCAGGCGTGGCAAGAAAAGCGCCGAAGTATATCTTTTTGACCGGTTTTAGGCCAGCACCAAGGGGATGGGTTCCATCCGGGCTGTGAATAAAAATATACAACAAGGACTCTTTGTGTTGAGTCGGGGCATTTCTGATACGACTTATCCATATGGGGGTGAATGTTTGTGTTTTCAAGCAGCATAGACCGGATCTAACGCTGATGTGGGTTGTTCAGGTAAATATCGCCACGTCCGGCGGTGAGTTCACGGCGTTGGCGTTGGTAGGTTTTCAGCTGTTTTATATCGTCGGCGCTCATTTGGCGGCGGCTTTCCTTGTGCTGGTAGCGTGCCAGTAGTGACTGGTATTCACGTTCCGTCTGGCGGGCACAGAGGCGCTTGATGGCATTGCCAACTTCGGCAAGAACGGGTCTGACCGGTGTTTCGTTGTGGTTGGCCAGGCGAGTCAGCTCGGTGTGGAAGGGGGTGCCTATCCATTGTATGAGTAGTCCAACGCTGCTGGATTGTGGCGATTGATGCAGCTTTTTCATAACTTCCAGCAAGAGTTGTTCGCGCTCGGTGAGGGGCTCAAAGTCGACGGGGTCCAGCTGGCTGGCGAGTGCCGGATTGCGTATCAGGGCGGACAGTGCGCGTTCCACTGCCGCTACCATGCGTTGGCTGTCGCTGGCGGAACTGTTGTCGGAACCGCTTTGACCAGTCTGGTTATTGTAGGGGTGGCTGGTATCGGTGGTGTCATCATCGAGCCAGGCGGGCACGTTATCTGAGTGTGGATGGCGCTCGATTGCTGGCTGGTGATTCTGGCTGGCAGGTGGCGTGTGATCGTCATCGGCGCTGTTGATTTTGTTCATTGCCCGGCTTTGCACGCCCAGCTGTTTTTCCAGTTCAGCGGTCATCAGGTCGCGCAGGGTGCCACGCGGGATCTTGCTGATCAGTGGCGCGGCCAGTTGGTCCAGTCGTGCTTTGCCATCCAGGCTGTCGAAGTCGACCTGTTGTTTGAGGTGATCAAACAGAAACTCTGGCAGATGGCGGGACTGGTTCAGGCGCTGTTCGAAGGCTTCTTTGCCTTCCTGTCGTATCAGGGTGTCCGGGTCTTCACCATCGGGTAAAAACAAAAAGCGGGCTTGCAGGCCATCTTCAAGGATGGGCAACACGGTTTCCATGGCCCGGGCAGCGGCGGTGCGGCCAGCGGCGTCGCCGTCAAAGCAGAAAATCAGTTCGGGCACCATTTTGAACAGCCGTCGCAAGTGATGCTCGCTGGTAGCGGTACCGAGGGTGGCAACGGCGTAGTGAATTCCGTATTCGGCCAGGGCGACAACATCCATATAGCCTTCGACGATCATCAGGCGATTCAGTTTCTGGCGAATTTTGCGGGCTTCGTAGAGGCCATACAACTCTTTGTTTTTCTGGAATATCGGCGTTTCCGGCGAGTTGAGATATTTGGGCTTTTCGTCGCCCAGCACGCGGCCACCAAAGGCGATGACGCGGCCACGGATATCCCGTATCGGGAACATGATGCGATCGCGGAAACGGTCATAGCAACGGCCGTCGTCTTTTTCGATCAGCATGCCTGATGTGATCAGTTGTTTGATATCGCCGGGAGTGTGGCCCAGAGCATCGAGCAGGTTGTCCCAGCCGGGCGGGGCATAGCCAATGGCAAAAAACTTGGCTGCCTTGCCGGAGAGGCCTCGGCTTTTCAGGTAATCGACGGCGCGCTGGCGCTGGTCATGCTGACGTAGCTGGCGACTGAAAAAATCACTGGAGTGAGACAGTTGGCGATACAGGGGATCCTGTTCTTGCTGCTGCCGTACCATATCCTGGCTTTGCTGGTCGCGAGGGACATCCAACCCGACACTGGCGGCCAGTTTTTCGACGGCATCAGGGAAGCTCAGGCCGTCAAATTCCATCACAAATTTCAGCGCACTGCCGGAGGCGCCACAACCAAAACAATAGTAGAACTGTTTCTCGCGGCTGACGGTAAACGAGGGGGTGTTTTCATTATGGAAAGGGCAGCAGGCGGAGTAATTTTTGCCGGCCTTTTTAAGCTTGACGCGACTGTCTACCACATCGACAACGTCGGTGCGTGAGAGCAGTTCATCAATAAATGCTTGTGGTATCCGGCCCGCCATCGATTATTCAACCCGTCGACAACTACACCTGCGGTATAGCGTAAATAAAGATAGCAGAAAACAAAAAACGCCACTGTAAAAAAGTGGCGTTTTGACTCTGGCGTTGGTGTCTGTCCAGCCGCTTAACCGAGTATGGCTTTCACCATTCGGCTGACTTGCGCCATATCTGCGCGGCCTTGCACCTGTGGTTTGAGGATGCCCATAACGTTACCCATGTCCTGCACGGAGGCAGCACCGGATTGTGCAACGGCATCAGCAACGAGCTGGCTCAGCTCATCTTCACTCAGAGCTGCTGGCAGAAATTCGCTAAGCACATCAATTTCGAATTGCTCAACGGCTGCCAACTCATCGCGACCTGCTGCCGTATACTGGGCAATAGAATCGCGACGTTGTTTGGTCATCTTGTCGAGAATAACCAGAGCCCGGGCATCATCTACGTCGATGCGCTCGTCCACTTCCACTCGTTTGAACTCAGCAGTTAATAATCGCAAGGCACCCAACCGGTCTTTCTGTTTGGCGCGCATGGCGTCTTTTACTGCTGCTTTTACCTGTTCAACCAAAGTACTCATGATGGCTCCTGTTGTTATTCAGAACAAAAATCAGTACAGGCGAACCAGCTTGCGTGATTCACGTTGTACTTTTTTCAGATGACGCTTGACGGCAGCAGCAGCCTGGCGTTTACGGATCCAGGTTGGCTTTTCGTAGTGTTCACGACGACGTACTTCAGACAGTACACCGGCTTTTTCACAAGAGCGTTTGAAACGACGCAGAGCGACGTCAAATGGTTCGTTTTCTTTAACTTTTACAGCGGGCATCCAATCACCTACGTTTTAGCTGAATTCTTTTGTCGAGGCCGATGATTCAGGAAACTCCTGCACGGACCCCAGTTAGAGGGCGGGCATTCTAATGTTTTTTGCAGCGGAATGCAAAGCCCTGACGGTCTGTTTGGTTGGCTTTCGATCAACTGGGCCGTATTATGGGCGGCTTGGCTGTTGCTGCAAGATATTCTTGGTGGCGGTCGACCAAAATCAGGAGCAGGTGAATGAACGTGTTGAAGGGTGTGGCGTGATTGTATTGGGGCTGGAAACGTCTTGTGATGAAACCGGTATTGCCGTTTACGATACCCGCTGCGGATTGCTGGCGCACCGGTTGTATTCCCAGATTGCCGTGCACGCGGAATATGGTGGTGTCGTGCCGGAACTGGCTTCGCGGGATCATGTTCGCAAGGTGATGCCACTGATTCATGAAGCGCTGGCGGAGTCCGGTCTGGTGGTAAACGATCTCGACGGCATTGCCTACACATCGGGGCCTGGGTTGGTTGGAGCCTTGCTGGTTGGGGCCTGTTTTGGCCGCAGCCTGGCCTGGGCGCTGGGAAAACCGGCGATTGGCGTTCATCATATGGAAGGCCATTTGCTGGCCCCCATGCTGGAAGATAATCCGCCGGAGTTTCCGTTTATCGCCCTGTTGGTCTCGGGTGGTCATACCCAGCTGGTACAGGTGGACGGTATTGGTCAGTATCAATTGCTTGGTGATTCGCTGGATGATGCGGCCGGAGAAGCGTTCGACAAGGCGGCCAAAATGATGGGACTGCCTTACCCTGGCGGCCCGGCTCTGAGTCAGCTGGCGCTGGTCGGTGACGACAAACGCTTTACGTTCCCGCGGCCAATGACCGACCGGCCTGGTCTGGATTTCAGTTTCAGTGGTTTGAAAACCTTTACCCGTACCAAAATCCTGGCAATGGCTGTTGATGGTGTATTGGCAGAACAAGACAAGGCTGATATCGCTGCCGGGTTTCAGGCGGCGGTGGTGGATACCTTGTCGCTGAAGTGCAAACGGGCGATGAAACAAACCGGTATCAAGCGGCTGATTATTGCTGGTGGGGTCGGTGCCAATACCCGCTTGCGCCAGCAGTTGCGAGATACCGCGGAAGCCATGGGCGGAGCGGTGTATTACCCCCGTCTGGAGTTTTGTACCGATAACGGTGCCATGATCGCTTACGCCGGAGCACAACGTTTGGCGGCGGGTCAATCTTCAGATTTGGCGGTGACGGTTGTTCCCCGTTGGCCTTTGGTTGATTTACCGGCTGTCGCCGGAGTAACAGCAATGGAGATCGCCATCGATGGATAGAGTGTTTATTGAAGGCCTCAGGGTGGACGCCGTCATTGGTGTATTTGAGTGGGAAAAACAGGTTCGCCAGCCGTTGGTGTTTGATTTGGAAATGGCTTGGGATATTCGTCAGGCCGCGGTGACCGATGATCTGGCGTTTGCCCTGAATTATCAGGCGGTTACTGAATATATCGAAGGGTTTGTGCGTGAGCAGCACTTCCAGTTACTGGAGTCGTTGCTGGAGCGCTTGTCTGACGGGTTATTACAAGAATTTGGCATGCCCTGGTTGTCGATCCGGGTAGAAAAGCCGGCAGTGGTGCCGCAAGCGCGGGCTGTCGGGTTAAAAATTGAGCGAGGAGTCTTGTAATGGCGGTTGTCTTTCTGGGGATCGGTTCCAACCAGCGGCCAGAAGAAAACATCGTGGCTGGCTTGGTGGCACTGGAGCAGCAGTTTTGTCTGGAACAGGTGTCGCCCTGGTACCGCTCACCTGCCATGGGGTTTGATGGCCCGGCGTTTATCAATCTGGTGGTCAAGATCTCGACCGATTTGTCGTTACAAGCGTTGGGGCGTGTGCTCAAGCAGCTGGAGCGGGATTTTGGCCGCGCTCCCGATGCGGTGAAGTTTTCATCCCGTACGCTGGATGTGGATGTATTGCTGTACAACGATCTGGTTGGTGAATACGAAGGCCATTCGTTACCGCGTGGTGATATCCGTCGCTGTGCTTTTGTGTTGCGGCCGTTGCTGGATATCGCACCGGACCTGAGTTGCCCATCGAGTCATCAGCGGTTTGACAGTTTTTGGCCAGCATTGGCCTTGCAACCGCTGGAGCAAATCACGCCGCCGGTGGATGTCGAAGGGCGAGTGCCCTGTTTCAAGCAACCTGCCTGATGGCTAAGACCAGGCATCACGATGCCTGATGCGCTTTCCAGTCTTCCAGGTGGGTTTTTCTGGCGGCTGCCAGTGCGGGTCGAATAGCGGCTCCGCTAATACCGGTGGCGATAATGTCCTGGGCGCTGATGGTCAGTACTGCTGCCAGCGCGCGTTGCAAATACTCCACTTGCGGGTAGTCGCAGTCTTCAAAACCGGTTCGTCCTCTGGAATCCGCCTTGGCAACCAGCAGCAGTTGCTCAAACCGCTCCCGCCGACGCCAGACATCCACCCCATCGAATAACTTCAAGATGGTTTCTGGTCGTAATTCCAGTGCCCGGTGCACATGGGTGTGCCATTGACTGGACAGCAAGGATAACTCGGCAGCATCTTTTGGGGTTTTCAGGCGTTTGGCCAGTTGCTTGGCCGGCTTGATGCCTCGTGTTTCGTGGCCAATATGGCGCGGCCATTCTGCTGGTGCGGTCAGGGCTTTGCCCAGATCGTGGGTCAGAGCCGCCCAGCGGACTGCCACCAGGCTGGAGAGACGTGCTGCCGCGGTGAGTGACATCAGGGCATGGATGCCGCAGTCGATTTCCGGGTGATGCTGTTCCGGTTGTGGCACGCCAAACAGGGCGTCGATTTCCGGGAACCAGACCGCCAGTGCGCCGCAGTCACGCAGCGTTTGAAAATAGACCGCAGGCTGGTTTTCTTGCAAGGCGCGTTGGGTTTCTTGCCAGACCCGCTCTGGCACCAGGTGGTCTAGCTCACCGGCTGCTACCATGGCGCGCATCAGGGTTTGGGTTTCGTCGGCGACGGTAAAGCCCAGGGATGCAAAACGAGCGGCAAAACGTGCAACCCGCAATACCCGCAAAGGGTCTTCTGAAAACGCCGGAGAAACATGGCGCAACAGCCGGTTGTGCAAATCCCGTTGGCCGCCATAAGGGTCAACCAGGCTACCATCTTCTTGCTGCGCCATGGCGTTGATGGTGAGGTCCCGTCGCAGCAAGTCTTCTTCCAGTGTAATGTCGGGACTGAAACGGCATTCGAAACCTTGATAGCCGTTGCCGGACTTCCGCTCGGTGCGAGCGAGAGCGTATTCCTCGTGGGTGTCCGGGTGCAGGAATACCGGAAAATCGGCTCCGACCTGTTCATAACCCTGGTCGAGCAACTGTTGTGGTGTTGCGCCAGTCACAACCCAGTCGTGATCTTTTACCGGAATGCCCAGTAGTGCGTCGCGGACGGCACCGCCGACCAGATAAGGCTGCATGATGTTGGTTATCCTGAACGAGTGGGTTGTCTGGCTTTGCTTGTCTTGCCAGAACGACAAGCATAAAAAACGCCAGCGGGCTTGTCACCTGCCGGCGTTTTCGGGTTGGTGTGACACCCCTGTTGGGCGTGTCAGGCCGAGGTATTAAAAGTAAAAACCGGTTTCCAGAGCGATGCCGGCTTCTTTTTCAACATCGTTGGGGTTGGCCATGGCGGCAATATCGATATGCACGCCAAAGGGCGAGAAGCCGAAACCGATCGAGGCGACTTCGGCATCGGAGACACTCAGGTTGGTGCGGTAACCAGCCCGCAGCTGCAAGGTGTTGTAGATATCAAATTCTGCGCCGACAGCGACATATTGCGTGGGGTTTTCCCAGGCAACCGGGTCGTTTTCGGTGAGATCAACGTCCAGGGCGACGGTGGTCCAGTTGCCATTAAAGGCCAGGCCTGCGCGGAACTGGGGGTTTAGGGATATTTTTGGCCCTGCCAGAGTGGTTGAGTCTGCTGAGCCGCGAATCACCACTTCCTTGGCTTGATAGGTTTTGCCAATCAGGTTTTTACCAACCAGACCAAATACCCATTTGTTGGTGGCTCCAAAACGGAAGGAAGCCCCCAGATCGACGTTGAACTGGTTAAAGGTTTCGGAAGCATCTTCCAGATCCTGTTCGTCGATATCACCTTCATAATCGGCTTCTGCGGCATAGTGAAGCGTGATAACGCGCTGGTATTTCGGTGTGATACCAATGGCCACTTTTTTGTCCCAGATGCTGAACTCCCGGGAAAAGGAAATCCCGAGGTCAGAGACAGCAACACCCACCATTTCCAGATAGGAGTCCATATCGGTATCTTCGGCTTCAGAGCTCAGCTGGCCGTTTTCGATGATACTGATATCACCGGCTGCGGTGGAGATGCTGTCGGATGTGTAGTTGCTGGTATTTTCGGCTTGAGTGGTAATCCAGTCGAGATCATCTTCTGTCACATCACCGTTCTCGGCATCGTTGAGCAGCGCGTCGAAGTCGGTGCTCAAGGCGTCGGCATCGTCGACGTAACCACTGGCGGCATCACCATAGCCGTTAATCAGGTTGTTATCGTTCGAGCTGTAGCCAACGCGGCCAGAAAAGGTCACGTTGGCAGACAAGCTGATGGCCGCGGCAAAACGTTTGCTGGGCAAGGCAATGGCGGCAGAAGTGCCCAGACGGCCACTGAATGGGTTGCCGGAGATAGAAGTCAGATCACTGGTCAGCTGGTCTGTCAGGCTGTCGACCTGTTTCAGGTCGTCATTGACGGTGTCCAGAGCACTTTGCAAGTTGTTGTTTTTGGCGCGTAGTTCGGCGATGGTTTCATCGACATTATTGACATCGTTTGCGCTCAGGCTGTCGAGTGCGTCGTACAGGGCCTGGGAGGCATTATCCAGTTCTTCCAGGTGCTGATTGAAGTTGTTATTTTCGGCGTTATCAAACAGAGCTTCAAATTCAGGAATCAATTCGTCATTCATGTCGATGAAGGTATCGTACATTTCTTCTTCATCGGCGATGGAAAGTCCGAGCTGTGGAAACAGGATGGCAAAATCATCATCGTGTTCGGCTTGTGATAGCAGCGAGGGGTTGTAGGCCGGCGCGTGCGCACGTTGGGCACTGGCAACACCGGTATTACCCATCGCAAGCCCTCGGGCGTCCATCGGCAAGAAAGGGGTTGCCTGAACACTGGCTGCACCCAGTGTGGCAATGGCTATAGCAAGCAGTGAGCGTGTCATCATATCCGGGTCCTGATATTGATCTATGTGATAAAGCGATTGATGCGTATTACTTCACGGCCTGGTCAAGCTTGATCTTTTTCTCGTCACTGGGTATTCGCTGCCTGGTATGACGAAAATAGAGTCATAAAAAAGTCATCTTTTGTTGGCGCTGTAAAGTTCCGTAATGTTAGCGATTTTTTTTTACTCTTGCACGGCTATTGCTGGATAAGCAGGCTACTGGCTCATTTGGCACTGCAGACAGAACAGGGGAGGAGGTAAGGAGGAGGTTGGGAGCAAAGAAAGTACCTGCAGCTTGTTTGAGCAGCTGCAGGGTGGTGGATCAGAGACAGAACATAACAATATTACGGAATAATGAAACCAATGATGCGATTATGGTTCTTTATTGGTCGCTATCATCCGTTAGCGACAGGGTTTGCCGGGAAATTTGGCCACATATCAAAAGGCTGTTTTTCGAATAGCATCTCACCATCCGGGCCTTGTTCTATGTTGATCCAGGCCTGCCAGTTTTCTTTATCAACCTCCGGGTAATCGAGGCGATAATGGCTGCAGCGGCTTTCGGTACGCATGATCGATGCCTTTAATTTCATTTCGGCAGTAATAATCATGTTTTCTGTTTCATGAGCAAGACGTAATGCATGTAAATCCTCAGCCATTAACATCGGGCTGTGGTGGTCTCGCAGTTCTTCGATGTAAGCCAGAGCGGCTTCCAGTAAACGGCCTTTTTTAATATATAAAACAAAATTCGGAATCATGATGCCCTGCAGAACCTGAGTGACCCAGGCCGGGCTGTAGCCCCGCTCACGCAGCAATGGAGCCAGGATTTGCTCGGTATTGTGGCGCTGGTTGGCAGCGCTGATCGGATTGTGTGGCAAGGTTGCACTTTGTTTGGCGGCTGCTTCACCGGCAATGGCTCCCTGCACGGCTGAACCGGCCAGTGACGAGCCAATCTGGGTGTAGATGCCGCCCGACATATAAGAACCCAGCGCATCACCGGCAGCATACAAACCTGCAACGGTACTCAGGCCGGTTTCATTTATGGGAACCAGTCCTTCGGATTTGTGAATGGCCATGCCGGCACTGGAACCTCCCACCTGTTCGCCGCCCATACCTGGAGGGCCGGAAGGTCTGCCTTTACCAAACAGCGCTGCCAGGCCGGGCTCTGGTGGTGGCATGGGCGGGCGACGGTCCGGGTGCCTGAATGCGTCGGGTATCCATGGGCCACCACTCAATTCGGTGTCTGTTTGGGCTCCGGGTGGTGCCATGGTGACCGGAGCACCCAGATTATAGGCTTGATAATTGAGGTCAACGCCGAGATCGTGGTGTACCTCAATCCCCGTGGTGGATGGCTTTTCTTCAATTTGACCATGCCAGTTGTCATAACTGGAGCCTGAATTTTGGGCGGACCCCGGGTGGCCATCGTTCCATTCCTTGCCGGTGATCTTGGCACCAATCTTATAGGCCATGATACTGCCGTCATGGGTCAAGTCGCAGACCGGAAAGCCATTGGGCTTGAAGCCACCAGAGCCGGTACACAGCACAACGGTTTTGGCGTGAAAGTGGATGATTTTGGGGCTGTCGAGACTGAAACCGGAGGCTCCCACAACACGACCATCCTGCTTGACCAGATGGGTAATCATGATGCGTTCGTGCAAGGGAATGCGGCGTTCTTCGATGGGCCGCATAAACGACTGGTTGTACAGGGGAGAATCAAAGAATCCCCAGGCTTTTAATTCCTGTACCCGATCATAAGAGTGTTCAGCCATTTGGCGGGTAAATACCGGATTGTTGGTATCAATGGCGGATTCCGTTACTTTTTCTACGAACTCATCCAGGCTGATCTGGCTGTTATGCTTGTCGTAACAAAAAATACCTTTGGCAAAGGGCGTCAGGCCGGAGCTGCCTAGGCGGCCTTTCGATACCATGGCGACTGTGGCCCCGGCATCATGTGCCTTGACGGCGGCAAAAAGGCCAGCCATTCCGCCACCAATCACTAGCACATCGGTGGTCTGGTTGTCGGTGGTGAATTCGGCGGATTCGATTTTGCGTTTGTTGATGGTTGGCGGTTGCCCCAGAAAATGCTGACCCAGCGCATAGCTGCCAATGGCTGCGCCGACAGCACCGCCGGTGAGGCCGATAAATTGACGCCGGGATAATCCGCTTTGCCCGGATTGGGTGTCTTGCTTGCTCATGTTATCTCCAGGAAACCATAACAGGGATGCTTTTTTCCGGCGTAATGGTGATTGCTCCGACCGGACAATACAGGCGACACAAATGGCAAATCTGGCAGTCTTCTGGATAAGCGATCACGGCCTTTTTGGTTTCCTGATCCAGTTTTATCACATCGGTCGGACAGCTTTTAATACATGACTCGCAACCAATGCAGCCAGAAATCTGATGAATAGGCATAATGAAACGTCCCGGGTTGGTTATTAAAAGTCAAATTCTTCGTAAATGATGTTGTTTTTCGGGATATGCAACACCCCCAGATCTTTTTGAACACTCTGCATCATTCCCTCTGGGCCACAAAGATACACAGCCCAGTGTTGTGGTTCTGGGATAGTGGTTGCCAGGCTGTTGCTATCGATAATACCGTGATGAATGTCAGGGTCCGATGTGGGTACTTCACAGACAAATAGCGATTTGAAATCTACCATGGACTGCTCCAGCGCTTTGATCTCTTTATACATCACTATTTGATCCTGCTTTTTGTTGCCATAGAGTAAACGGACAGGGCGAGGGTCATGGTTTGCGGCCAGCTGGCGTAACAGCCCCAACATTGGCCCGATACCGGCTCCTCCGGCAACCAGAGTGATGCCTTTGGCTTTTTGGCTGGCATCGAGAGTCAGCTGGCCAAAGGGGCCATCAAGGTAGACGGTTTGCCCGACCGACAATTGACCGAGCTGGCGGGTGTAATCTCCCAGCTCTCTGATAACAAAAGAAATATCAGGCAGGGACTGGGTGCACGAAGCGATAGAAAAAGGGTGGTAATCCAGACTGTAAGGGGAAGCATGTGTATTAATCCAGACAAATTGACCGGCGTCAAAATCAAACGCTGTGTGTGATTTTCCCGTCAGTGTCAGTTGCCAGTCAGTGCTACTGATTTTTTCGATTGACCGGATAACAAAAGCATGTTTTTGCAGCGTTTTGGGCTTGATGGCGTAGTTGTAAAAAGAAATAGCAACAGCGATACAACACAGCCCCCAGAAGATACTATTAAATACGGGTTGTAACTGACCATGACTGCCAACCGCCGTGATATGGAGCGTTGCCAGAATGGTAATAACAAAAAAACCCAAAGTGTGCCAGAAACGCCATACCTCATAACCTAATGGCAGTTGTTTTTTTAACGCTGAAAAAACAACCCAAACAAATAATAGTATCCAGGCGATAATGCCGGTGAGCATCTCAGGTGCAAACAGGACCGTCTTGATGGCCAGCCAGCCATCTGCTGTGGATAACATCCATTTGGGAGCCATAATCAGAAACGGGTGCAGAAAGAATATTCCACCAATCCAGTACCCCATGGATTTATGCTTGGCTACACTCCAGTTTATATTCTTGAATAAAGGAAATGTCTTTAAACGCCCGGTTAATGGGAACTGTAGATAAAACGCTGCAATCCCCACCAGGTTGATCAAAATAATCAGCCGAACATAATAACCCTTGTCATCCATCGGAGAAACAAAAGAGCTGAAGTAAAGTATGAGCAGCAAAAAACTGTAACCGATAGAGAATTTTGTATTTTTGGATAGAGAAATTTCAGGCATTCTCACAGACAATCTCCAGCACAAACAGAATGAAAACGGTGTTTATTGGATCACAAGTTTATTGTGGCTATCCATGATCTTTATTAAGAGATTGGGTTTTTATGAGTATGTTTGCGAAGGATTACAATATTTACAATTGACTTATACTTGTCGACTTGAGTGTTTGGTACTGTTCCTGCTGAACTTGGAGGCGGAGCAGAGCGGTTGACAGTCAACGATCTAACGTCTGTTTGTTAATTTCAAAATAACTGATTTTCCTGAAACCAGGCCATTGTCTGGCGTGTAATACACTCTGTTTTTGCTCCTTGTTTTCTCAACGAGTAAAGGCCGGAAAGCCGTTAACGGCTGGTGTTTATTTTATAGAGGATAGATATGAAAAAAAATTTGATCGCCTTACCCTTATTGGTTCTGTCTGCTTATAGTCTGACAGCAGTAGCCGCTGACGATGATCGACCACAGCGTCCGCCCAGCTTTGAACAGATGGATACCAATGGCGATAATGAGCTGAGCAAGGATGAGGTAAAAGGGCCACTGCTGGATGATTTTGACAAGTTTGATGAAGACGGCAGCGGCACACTGACAGAAGACGAACTGCCAGAACCTCCCAAGGGTCGATAAGCTGGTGACAAGGGTTTCACAACCGTGGAGTCCTTGTGTCCTTTCTGGCCAATTGCCATTGGCCATCGTGTTGCGTGATGCCGCTATCGCGCAGCTCAGTATCTCCACCTTCTGATTGATAAGCCGCCAAGGCATCCTGCCATACAGGTTGTTGCAGCAGACGCCATGGCTGCTTCTCATCCTTGTCCTGTACTGAAATCAGCCACCGCCCGATAAGTTGTCTGGATCAGGTTTGTCAGCAGTGTCCACATGAAGGCCCGTGTCACAACAGAGCAGGCTATCTGGATCTATAGCTCTGGATTCGAAGGGTTACTGTATTCCGCAAGCACAATGCTCAGATTGGTTCCCAGAGAGCCATAGCACCAGAATCTGGCCAAACAGGACACCCACTATGAAAGACATCACCAATCTCGATATCACTGCGCAATCTTCACAGCTGGTTGAGCTGTACAACACCGGCATTAGCGAGCTGTGTCGTTTCAAAGACCCATCACCACGCATTGAGGCCATGTTGAACGACGATCCGGCCTTTGTGATGGGACTGATTCTGCAGGGCAACCTGTGTTTGTGGACCACCGACAAGGATGACCATGGTGGTGCGCTGGAGGCACTCACTGCCTTGCAGACACTGCCAGCCACACACTTTAATCACCGCGAACGCATGCACCTGGCGGCGCTGGAACCCTGGGTTAAAGGCGACCTGATGACCGCCTCCGATATCTTTGATCAGCTGCTGGTGGAATACCCGCAAGACATACTGGCGCTGCTCAGTGGCCACCAACTCGACTTCTTTTTGGGCCAGGTGCTGAATTTACGTGATCGGGTTGGCCGGGTACTGCCGTGTTGGGATCAGCAACATCCACTATACGGATACTTGCTGGGCATGCTGAGTTTTGGCCAGGAAGAAGCCGGGCATTATGAGCAAGCCACCGACAACGGTTTGCGAGCGGTGGCGATGAATCCGGGGGACATCTGGGGTATTCATGCGGTGGCTCACGCCCGGGAAATGCGTGGCCAGTTCCAGGACGGTGCGGCATTCATGCGCCAGTACGAACCGTACTGGAACAAGGATAACGATATGATCAGTCATAATGCCATCCACCTTGACCTGTTCCTGCTGGAAACCGGTGAACTGGAGGAAGCTGTGGCGGTTTACGATAAATACGTCCATTTCCCGGGTGTCAATCCGGCACCAATGGCCTTGTTGGATGGCTCCTCGGTGTTGTGGCGGCTGTATCTGGAAAACCAGAACCTGGGGCATCGTGCCCAAGCACTGGCCGACTCCTGGATGGATAAACACAAACAGCGGTTTTATGTCTTTAACGATGCCCATGCTGTGATTGCTCACGTTGCAGCGGGAGACTTTGATACGGCGACGGATATCGTCACTGACCTGAAAGACTATCTGGTACATGGCGATAGCGCCCCGACCAACTACCAGATGGTGAAACAAACCGGCCTGGCCGTGTGTGAAGCATTTTTGGCCTTTGGCCAAGGAGACTATAAAACAGCGGTGAACAAACTCTGGCCAATCAAGAACAGCAATGGTCAATTCGGAGGCAGCCTGGCTCAGCGTGACGTACTGGCACGTACCCTGCTGGAGGCTGCAATCCGGGATGGTAATCGCTCACTGGCACAGGCACTGGTCAATGAACGTTTATTGGCGCGTCCGGCGAGTCCGTACAATCTGGGCAAGCAGGAAACCATTCGCGCCATGGCATAAATGCGTGGTGCAAGTGCGTGGTGCTGGCCGGTGATTTTCGGTTATGGCTGTTATTGGCGGGCTTTTTGACTCGGTTGATTGATAGAATCCTGTGAGTCACTCAGCCGTTTGAGTCGGACAACGACCCGGAAAAGTACCGATACACCATGTTCAAACAACTGTTTCACCTGAACCCGGACAGCACCAACACCTTGCAGCAGCAAGTGCGAGAGCAAATCAGCAAAGCGATTTTGGCAGGCCATATCCCGGCGGACATGCAATTGCCGTCTACCCGTGAATTGGCCAGGATGCTGAAGATCTCCCGCAATACCGTCATCATCGCCTATCAGGAATTGATCGATGATGGCTACCTGATCTCGCGACAACGGGCCGGGTTTTTCGCGGCCCCAGATATCCGCAAGGATTGCTTGCCGGTGCCGTGCGACCATGACCACCACACCCGTCATACACCAGACTGGCAAGGGTTATTGATCGACAAACCTGAGCTGCTGGCGGAACCCGGACAGGTGCGCTGGCAACAGGCTCAATACCCGTTTGTATACGGTCAGCTTGACCCGGCCATGTTTCCGGTCAAGCGTTGGCGGGAATGCAGCCTGGATTCGGTCAGAACCCAGTCTGTCAAAAGCTGGTCATCGGATCATTACAATAGCGATGACCCCTTGCTGATTGAACAGATTCGTTCGCGGTTGCTACCGCGGCGTGGCATCTGGGCAGAAGCGGACGAGATATTGATTACCGTTGGTGCCCAGAATGCGCTGTACCTGCTGCTGAACGCCCTGCTTGGACCTGGACGGGTGTTCGGTTTTGAAAATCCCGGCTACCCGGACCTGTCCCGTATCGCCCGCCTGGTGGGGGCCAAAACCCGGGCCCTGCCCGTTGACAGGAACGGGCTGGTGGTAAATGAACAGCTGGATCACTGCGATGTGGTCTTTACCACGCCCAGTCACCAGTTTCCGACCACCGTCACAATGCCGCTGGACAATCGTAAGGCACTGCTGGAACGCGCTGCCGCCGATAACTTTCTTATAATTGAAGATGATTATGAATGCGAAACCAACTTCGCTTCCCATCCGACTCCGGCACTGAAAAGCCTGGACCGTCATCAACGCGTGATCTATGTGGGCAGCCTGTCGAAAACCCTGTCACCAGGATTACGGATGGGCTATATCGTAGCTCCCAAACCCCTGATCGCCGCCTTGCGAGAATTACGGCGCTTAATACTAAGACACCCACCAACCAACAATCAGCGAACGGTCGGACTGTTTCTTGAACGGGGCTACCACGACAGCCTGATTCGTCATCTGCTGGAAGTGTATGAAGAACGCTGGCAACTGATCCGGCAAGGGATTGATGAGCTGATGCCGGTCAGTACTATCCCTCCGACCTTTGGCGGCTCCGCTTACTGGATTGAAGGTGACGCCGGGCTAGATAGCCTGGCCCTGCAATCCCTGGCGGTGAAACAGAGCATTATTATCGAACCTGGCCAGTGTTATTACGATCAGAATGGGCCACTCAACTGTTTCCGGCTGGGCTACTCATCGATAGCCACTGAACGGATTCGGCCTGGCCTGGAACGTTTGGCAGTTCTGGTGGCTCAGCTGACTCGTTAGGCAGTCATCAACCATGAAGGACTATCGGTCGTCAGGCGTGCCGTGGTGAAATCTGGGTCTGTAGCGCCAATAGCTTTTTAAGAAATAAACTATTAGGTGTTTAGTTTTGTTTGATTTTAACTATTTTATAAAAGCGTTAATCTGTCTGTGTACCTAATCAATGCCAGACAACGCCTACCAGGCAACTGGCGAGGAGCTTGAAATGACCAAGACATTAACCTTTGCTGTCATGCACTTTTCTGTCGCTTTTACCGTTGCTTATGCTTTGACCGGGGACTTGCTCGTCGGAGGATTGGTGGCGGTTGTCGAACCGGCGATTAACACCGTGGCTTTTTACTTCCACGAACTGGCCTGGAATATGAAAACCAATGTGACGGATCAGATTCAGGCGGCAGGCAGTGCGGGTATGGAAGGCTGGGTGGCGGTGCAAGCAGAAGGCGCAGGTCGTTAGCTGCGTGTTAGGGGGTATTAATCAGGACACCCATGAGTTAATCAGTGGTATTAATCAGTGGTATTAATCAGTGGTATTAATCAGTGGTATTAATCAGTGGTATTAATCAGTGGTATTAATCAGGACACCCATGAGTTAATCCGGGGGTATTAATCAGGACACCCATGAATTAATCAGGACATCCATCGATTAAATGGGGAATTAATCAGGACACCCATCATTAAATCGCTCAGCAATCCTCTATATTCTGCGATTTCTGACTTCGTTATGGTGCCTGTGTGTTTTTGATGCTCGCTGGCAGGGTGTACTGGTGATAATTGAGGGTAAAACCGGACTTCTGGGCGTAATAAAACCTCAGAGCGCGGTTCTCTGATCAAGGCAATGCGTTAATCTGGGCTTGTCGGAGTCAATCAGCCTGCCAGTAACTGTCTGGCTGGCGCTATACCGGTCGGTCGTTTGTAACCGAGTCGTTCGCAGGCAGAACGAACATTGGATTCGCTACCAACAAAGGTTGTGAAGCA
>NZ_JAUYWA010000033.1 GCF_030689025.1 Oceanobacter sp. 1_MG-2023 | reverse complement strand
TCGTATTTATCAGACATGATGTGTCACTCCCTGTAGAGGGTAAACTATAGGGGTGACACAGAATTTTGAACACTACCGTAGCGGCTGTTATCTGAGCGCGGTTTCAAGCGCCAACACCACCCCTCACCACGCTGTCCAAATACATCAGAAAGTAGACAGATACAGTGCTTCGACCTTACTTCTGGCCCATTCGGTTTTACGCAAGAATTTTAGCGATGACTTGATCGACGGATCACTTTTGAAACAATTGATATTGATCTCCTGCGCCAATCCACTCCAGCCATAATGCTCAACCAGGCGCTTGAGTATGTTTTCCAGCGTCAGTCCATGCAGGGGGTTATTGGGTTGTTCGTGTGCCATGGGTGTTACCTCGCAGAAGCCAATAAAAAACAGAGCGAAGTGTTAGTCCAAAGAGATCAAAGGTAAAGGGGACATCTATTTAATCCTGCACAACTCTGCGCGAGTGTTGCCGTTGTTCAGGGCAAGGCGACGAATGCAGCGAAATGACGAGTCCTTTTCAAATTCGTCAACACCGCACTGGACAGCGGCAACCCGCGCCCTTCGGGGGCTTCCGGTAGCCCAGAGTGAGCACCGGATTAAATAAATGTCCCCTAAAGCAGAAACCTTGATAAAAACAACGGACAGAAACCTGCCTGGAATCAGACAGGAAAAGCAATAAAAGGACGGATGCTATTTAGCCAATGGCAAAACTGAATGCCGACTATTTCATCAGTCAAGCAACGGCGAGCTGCTGTTGCAAATGAGCAATATCGATCATCAGACTGATATTACGTACCTTACCGCGCTGCAACGTCCAGGTAATTGCACAGGTAATACCAACCAGTTTCTGATTGGGCTGAAAGCCGAATACCGGTTTGACAAAGCTTCCGCAGATGGTCATTACACTGATAGCACGGTCGCCATCGGTCATAATGTCTTCAATCGCCAGATCAAAATCAGTGATCGCATTATGCAGGGTGTCGATCTCCTTGATAAAACCATCAATATCATTGGTTTCGAGAGACTGTGAGGCATGGTAAAGAAAGTCCCGACTTACCATTTGCTTCACAAGATTGAATCGACCTTTTCCCCAGGCATTATGTATAAATTGCTCAACGAGCATTTTATTATCGGTGGTCATTGCCTTTTCCGTGGGTTGTTACTTTCTGTGACAGCGGGCAGTGTAGATTTTGTATCGAAGTGTAACCACTCCATAGCCAAGAAAGCGTGACATGGTTCCGCTGGAGTTCACCTAACGGTACTGTTTCCCTCTGTAACGGTAGTCCATACACGACTAACCGGTTTCCAACCCTTTCATTCTCTTACTTAACACACCGGCCAACTCACACAAATATCACGTGATACACCTGCTGGTAACATTTACCGCTAGGCTGTCCACAAGGCTCATGGCACAGTAACCGCTCCCTGATACTAGCCCGACAACAGAACCATGAACAAAGCGAAACGCACCGAGATTTTCAGTCGTCTGCAGGCGGCCAACCCACACCCCAAAACCGAGCTGGAATACCGCACTCCTTTTGAATTGTTGATTGCCGTATTACTATCGGCCCAGGCAACGGATGTCTCGGTCAATAAGGCGACCCGTAAACTCTATCCGGTTGCCAATACGCCAGAAACACTGCTGGCACTGGGTGAAGAGAGACTAAAACAATACATCAAGACCATTGGCCTGTTTAACAGCAAAGCCAAAAACGTCATCAAACTCTGCGACATTCTGATCAATAAACACCAGAGCCAGGTACCGGAAACCCGAGAAGCCCTTGAAGCTCTGCCAGGCGTTGGCAGAAAAACAGCCAACGTCGTGCTTAATACCGCCTTCGGCCAGCCGACGATTGCCGTCGATACCCATATTTTCCGGGTATCCAACCGTACCCGTATTGCCCCCGGCAAAGACGTCAACGAAGTAGAACAACGGCTCATGCGGCTGGTGCCCAGGGAATTTCAACTGGATGCTCACCACTGGCTGATTTTGCACGGGCGTTATACCTGTGTTGCCCGTAAACCCCGCTGTGGTTCATGCTTGATTGAAGATTTATGTGAGTACAAACAAAAAACGTCCGACTGACAGACATGCCATCACATCATATCGGTCTGTTCGGTCTGTGTTTTGCTGCATCTCCCGGCCCGGCTTCGCGGGTCGGAGTACGAGATGGTGCATATAAGTACTCCTCCCGCTCTCATTATCCGGCCCTGCATTTAGCCGTTTCAATGTCGGAGAGCCTGTGATAGCAGGTAGTCTCCAATCTTGAAGGCTTCATAACAGACCTTGGAGCCGGCCTCACAAAGTGAGTTTAATCCGTTGCCAGTTTCGCTAATGAACGAGAGTCTAATACTCCCGAAATACGCGTCAGAATAATGGCCAGCGCCACAATCAAAGCCCCAATCCAGGGAGTATCCATTAACGACAAATCTTCGACTATCACACCACCCAACATAGAACCTGCTGCCACCCCAAGATTAAATGCGGCAATATTCAGCCCCGATGCCACATCCACTGCATTCGGTGTATAACGCTCCGCCAATTGCACCACGTACACCTGCAAGACAGGTACGTTACCAAAGGCAAAAGCGCCCCAGAACAATACCGTCAACACCGCCAGTGCCGGGGTATTCGCGGTAAAGGTAAAAATCAGCAGTACCAGCGTCAGAGCACAAAAAATAATACTCAGAGCCTTGATGGGTCCATGAGAATCCGCCAGCTTGCCACCCCAGATATTACCGACGGCAACCGACACACCATACACCAGCAGCACCAACGCAATCGCATTGGGTCCAAAGCCGCTCACCTGCTCCAGAATCGGCGCAAGATAAGTAAACGCCGTAAAAGCACCACCATACCCCAGCGCCGTAATGAGGTAGACCAGTAATAACCGAGGCTCCATCAACACCTGAAATTGTTCACGCAACGTTGCTGGCGCAGATTGCACAAGATTCTTTGGTACCAGAACGGCACTTCCTATCAACGCAATAACACCCAATAACGAGACAGTCAAAAACGTAGCACGCCAACCAAAATGCTGACCAATCAAGGTACCCAAGGGTACGCCAGTGACCAACGCTATCGTCAGACCGGTAAACATAATCGCAATAGCACTGGCCTCCTTGTCCTTGCTCACCAGACTGGTGGCAATGGTTGAGCCAATGGCAAAGAAAACACCGTGTGCCAAACCGGTAAGAATTCGCGCTGTAATCAGGCTTTCGTAACCCGGCGCTTGCCAGGCAGCCAGGTTACCCACCACAAACAACCCCATCAAACTCAATAACACGCTTTTACGAGACCAGCGCCCGGTCAAGGCCGTCAACACCGGGGCGCCGATAGCCACCCCAACCGCATAAAGGCTGATCAGCAAGCCCGATGATGGCAACGATACGCCCAGGTCTTGAGCGATGGTGGGAATCAATCCGACAATCACAAACTCGGTAGTACCAATAGCAAATGCACTCAACGTGAGTGCCCACAAAGCGAGAGGCATGAAATAACTCCTGAATTAATTTGCAGAGGAGTATGGGCAAAGATAATATTGCAAAAAACATCACAATAAACAAAAAACCTTTGCACTTATGACAAATATATCCAAGACGGATGATCTCGTCATTCTACTGGCAGTTTTCGATCTCGGCGGCTTCTCGGCAGCAGCCAACAGCCTTGACCACCCTGTTGCCAAAGTCACCCGTGCCATTCAACGACTGGAGCAACGGCTCGACACCAACCTGTTCAACCGCACCACACGCAAAGTCGAACCGACCGAAGAATGTATAGACTTTGTGCAACAGGTGCGCAAAGGTCTGGAGTATCTGGAACACGCAGAAGAAACGCTGCAATTACGCAAACAGGCACCATCGGGCTGGTTACGGGTGGATGCCGCCAGTCCGTTTATACTGCACCAAATCGTCCCTCTGGTGACTGAGTTCCAGCAGCGCTATCCGCTGATTACCCTGGAATTGGTCTCTAACGAGAGTGTTATCGACCTGATCGAAAAACGCACCGATGTCGCGATCCGGATTGGCCAGCTTGACGACTCTAACCTGCATGCCATCAAGCTTGGCCGCAGCCCTCTGCGACTGGTCGCCAGTCCCAATTACCTCAAGGTTCATGGCACACCCCAATCTATACAAGACCTGCATCACCACCGACTTATCGGTTTTACTCGGGGCAGTACACTGAATCATTGGCCACTGTCAGATTCGTTTGAAATACGCCCATCCATTGCCGCCAGCAGCGGAGAAACGCTGTTGCAACTCTGCTTGGCCAACCAGGGAATCGCGCTGATTTCTAACTTTATGGTAGCGGCGGCATTGAAGAACGGCGCACTGGTTGAAGTACTGCCAGGAGTCATCAATCGGCACAGCCCACGCCAGGAAGTACATGCCGTGTTTTACCGCAACACCACCCTGTCGAAGCGTATTTCAGTTTTTATTGATTTTTTAGCAACTCGACTGAGTCTGTAAAATTAATACGGCAGCCGCAGTAATCTGCTGCCGCTGCGACACCCGGGTTGCCTACACACCACGCAGTGGTTCATGCTTGCCGAGGTGATTACGCCACGATAACTACCCAGCGTCCCGCAGAAGCGACGCATCATCACCATACCGACCCAACCGACTACAGAGAGGCCCCCATGAGAATGCTGCACACCATGTTGCGAGTAGGAAATCTGCAACGTTCCATCGATTTTTATACCCAAGTGATGGGCATGGACTTGCTGCGTCAGAACGATAACCAAGAATATCAGTACACCCTCGCCTTTGTGGGTTATCAACCCGAGAGTGAAGGCACGGTACTGGAACTGACCTATAACTGGGGCCAAAGTGAATACGATCTCGGCACCGCCTACGGCCATATTGCACTGGAAGTGGATGACGCGGCAGAGGCCTGTGAAAAAATCCGCGCCAGTGGTGGCAATATTGTCCGCGAAGCCGGCCCGGTTGCCGGAGGCAAAACCGTGATTGCCTTTGTTGAAGATCCGGATGGCTACAAGATCGAACTGATCGAAAAAACACCGGATTTCCCGATCGAGCTGTAAATAAACCTTGTGCCTTGCCTTCCCAAGGCAGGCGGCAAGCGATCGTCCGATTGACCGGTCGCTTGCGGTGTGGCCGCGGCGTTATGCTAAAACCCAGTGATTACTCACACCGGCTCAGACAGGCTGGGCAACGCCAGTCGTGGTGTTGCCCACAGCCGCTGTATCGGCTGTGGCACTGGCTGTCACATTGGCCGCGGCTTTTTTATTGGCCAGGGCATGCTGTTGGTCGCAGCTTGACTGGTCTTCTTCACATACCCGCCGCGTCAGGGCCAGAAAAGCCCCCAACGATGCCAGCAACAAGGAACAGGCCACCAGAATCGCAACCGGGTAATACAGATTACCGGCCAATTCCAGCTGGCTGTATTTGATGATCATAATCAGCGCTTCCAGCACCAGAGCAATACACACGGTACCAACAAAACGCGAAATCGTACGGCGCACACTGACAAAAACACTTTCCCCTTGCTCATCCGCAGTGTATTCCTTGCCGACCCCAACACCGAGTTCATACATGGCGAGGGCAATCACCAGGTTATTGATCGACTTGATAACATGAGTAATCAACTCAATTTCCGGATTCCCGACTCCCGAGAAAAAATCACTGACCGCAAGAAACACCAGCAGCAATGCGATCAAATGAAAAATGCCCGAAAACAACAGGGCGACCGCAGTTTTATACTCAAACAAGCGGGTACCTAACAGCATGGTAAAACCACCTCGACAATACTCAGAATAAAAATAATCCGGGCCTCACACAGGTCAGTACCGGCACTCATGACACATAGAATGCGATACCCCGGTTCGGCAGAGGTTCCCATAAATTCAGTTTGGGATAAGGCAGGGTGAAACATCAGGGCGGAGAGACCCCGGCAAAACAAACAGTAACCAGAGCAGATGGATACACCAGCTCAGCCCCACGGATACAGCGCATTCCCACCTGGGGCAGGGATGCGCATTTTGCTCAGACAACCTTACAGCGTTTTCAAATAAGCAATCAGGTAATCCTGCTCGGCCTTGTCGGTAATCGCGACATGACGCATACGGGTACCGGGTACCAAGGCTTCGTTATCCTGCACCCAGAGCCGTAACTTCTCTTCTGTCCAGCTAAACCCCGCAGCCCGCAGCGCATCCGAATACGCAAAGCGCGGCAAGGAGCCAGCCTGACGTCCAACAACGCCAGTCAGGCTTGGACCAAAGGTATTTTTGCTGGAATCTTCTGAATGACACGCATGGCAGTTTTGCGCGAAGACTACCTGGCCTTGAGCGGCACGCATGTCATCCCCGGCATTCGCCAGCGACGCAGCCAGAGTAGCGGCACACAACAGCACAGAACCCAATGACTTTTTCATAACAACACTCCTGATAGAGACGGGAAACGATGGAATCCATCCAGTGTATGCAGTCGTGTTTGATTGCCATCCTGTACTTCGGTACTGTTCCCGGGGCTCCTGTGAGACAGATCAATAAAATACGTATTTTGGTTTATTCAGGATTTACACCCGCGGGAAACGGGCGTTACCCAATGCGGCAGAGGCTCAACCCTGGCGTCCAAATAAACCAGAGCATCAACCTGACTCACGCCATCAGATTGAACCAGACACAAGTCAGGCATCGCTTATATCAACCGGTCAAGCACAGCAGCTGGCTGGCAACGGCCAGCCAGCAAGTCAGGTTACTTTGCTGTGCTGTTTGTGCTGTTAAAGTACTCACGGGCCAGACGGAAGACCACCGGGCTCAGCAATGCCAAAGCCACCAGGTTTGGAATCGCCATCAAGGCATTGAGAGTGTCCGCCAGCAACCAGACAAAATCCATGCTGATCAGGGCACCAACCGGCACACTGAGAATCCAGACAATCCGGAATGGCATAATCGCTTTCACCCCAAACAAATATTCTGCACAGCGTTCGCCGTACAGGCTCCAGCCCAGAATTGTGGTAAAGGCAAACACCGCCAGCGCAATCGCCACCAGATAATTACCAACACCAGGTAATGCTTGAGCAAAGGCTGCCGATGTCAACGCCGCACCGGACTCACCGGAAGTCCACAAGCCAGAGGTCACAATCGCCAAACCGGTAATCGAACAAATAATAATGGTATCCAGAAATGTTCCCAGCATCGCAATCAGGCCCTGACGAACCGGGTCGGTCGTTTGTGAGGCTGCATGGGCAATCGGCGCAGAGCCCAGACCCGCTTCGTTAGAGAACACTCCTCGCGCCACACCAAACTGGATCGCAGCCCAAACCGCCGCACCGGCAAAGCCCCCTTCAGCAGCCGATTCGGTAAAGGCATACTGCATAATCAGGCCCAGCGCGGCGGGAATGGCTTCGACATTCACGATCAATACCGCCAACCCTGCACACAAATAACCGATCGCCATTAATGGCACCAAAGCACCGGCAACCGAGCCAATACGCTTGATGCCACCCAACAGTACAGCGCCTGTCAACACCATCAGAATCAAGCCGGTTATCCAGCTCGGCAGAGCAAAGTTGCTCTCCAGTACCGCTGCGACCGAGTTGGACTGCACCGTATTACCAATACCAAAACCGGCGGCCATACCAAAAACCGCAAAAGCGGTGCCCATCCAGGCCCATTTGGCACCCAGTCCGTTCTTGATGTAATACATGGGGCCACCAACATGATTGCCCTGTTCATCCACTTCGCGATACTTCACTGCCAGTACCGCTTCGGAAAACTTGGTCGCCATCCCGACCAGCGCGGTACACCACATCCAGAACAAGGCACCAGGCCCGCCCAGAAAAACAGCCGTGGCAACGCCGGCAATATTCCCGGTACCAACCGTTGCGGACATCGCCGTCATCAAGGATTGGAAAGGAGAGATATCGCCTTCTTGACTGTCTTCTTCGTTGGCCTGACGCCCCTGCCACAGCAAGCTGAACCCGGCTCCAATTTTAAAAATGGGTGCCAGTTTCAAGCCTATTTGCAAAAACAGCCCCACTCCCAGAATCAGCACCAACATCATTGGCCCCCAGACCACACCGTTGATAGCACCGACCCAACTGGTTAATACATCCATACTTATGCTCCGCCTTGATTACATTATTAAAATTCAAACAACGCCCCTTGCCTCACTGTCCAGCAGTCAAAAATCAATAGCCTTCAGTGGATATTTGAGCGTCAATTGATGCGCAGTAAAGTAAAAGAATTGGTTTGGTAAATGGCTTCGAATTCGCTATTTTTTCAGTTTAATCAACTGCAAAATACGACTGATAAAGAAGATAAGCCCAAAAAATACCTGCCATCCAATAGAATCAACAATTGTGACAATCTTCGTCCGTTATTGAGAGCCAGTTGGCAGTGGTGTGAGATACATCGGTATACGGCAAAACCGGTTCAACGGACACAGACGGATTTGGCACAACGGACGCAGACATCACCGTTATTCCGCTCAACCAGCGCCCATAAAAATGCCGGGTAACCTCACGGCAACCCGGCACTTTCAATCAGGTGTAGTCCAGCTTAACGCAAGATTACAAACCGTCAGCAGACTCAGACAGATACTTGGCAACACCTTCCGGAGAAGCCGTCATGCCTTTATCGCCTTTGCTCCAGCCAGCTGGGCAAACTTCGCCGTGCTCTTCGTGGAATTGCAGCGCTTCAACCAGACGTACCAGCTCATCAATGTTACGACCCAGTGGCAGATCATTGATGTTAGCCGCACGTACCATACCTTCCTTGTCGATCAGGAAAGCACCACGCAGCGCCACACCACCAGCGGTTTCAACGTCGTATGCTTTACAGATGGCGTGGCTTACGTCAGCCGCCATGGTGTATTTGACTTCGCCAATACCACCGTTATCGATGGCTGTGTTACGCCATGCGTTGTGAGTGAAGTGAGAATCGATGGATACGGAAATCACTTCAACACCCAGATCGCTGAACGTTGCCATACGCTTGTCCAGAGCGATCAGCTCGGATGGGCATACAAAGGTGAAGTCCAGCGGGTAGAAGAACACCAGGGCGTATTTGCCCTTGGTAGCTTCGGCGAAGTTGTATTCATCAACGATGGTTCCATCACCCAGTACGGCTGGAACTGTAAAATCAGGGGCTTGCTTACCTACCAGTACGCTCATATTTCTCACTCCATTTGTATTGAACATCTCAGCCGTGATCGGCCGTGTATCAAAATGATGCTGGGATCATACGCCACGCCAAGACACGGTCAAACCGGTGTTTGAATGAAAAGATCGAACGATTACTTTTTCCCATGCCTTTGATAGCAGCAGACTATCCCGGCTGTTTTGGTGGCTGTCAGCCCAATCTGGATGTCGCCCATGACAGCCTCTCTCAATCGCGATAATCCTGGGTGTTAATGCCGTAACGGTTGAGTTTCTGGTTGAAGGTACGGCGCTCAATACACAGGTCTTCCAGCACCGCCGCTACCTTGCCGTTATGTTCCGCCAGCTTGGAACGTATCAGCTTTTCTTCGTAGGCTTGCACCATATCTTTTAACGACTCCCCTGCGCCTACATCAAAGGTATTGTTGGTATCCAGTTCGATGGCGTTTTCGATATGTCGACAACCCCGGATGGCATAACGGGTAGCAACGTTGATCAGCTCCCGAACGTTACCCGGCCAGGAATATTGCAGCAGTACCTGACGGGTGTGAGAATCAGCCAGCCGATAATCGGTACCAAAATTGTCGCACTGTTGATGCGCGTAATACTCAAACAGCCGCTGGATATCCCCTTCCCGGTCTTTTAATGCCGGAATACGCAACTCCGCCACTTGCAGCCGAAAAAACAGATCCTGACGAAAAGCAGGGTTATTACGCAGCTCGTCCTTGGTCGCCGAGATCACCCGGCAATCGATGGCAATTTCCTGATTGGAACCAAGCGGGGTAATCAACTGATCGGATAACGCCCGCAGCAACTTTGCCTGAGTCGTCAATGGCAGACTTTCGATTTCATCCAGAAACAAGGTGCCGCCATTGGCGTGTTGCAGTTTGCCGGTACGGGCACTGCCGGCGTCGGTAAACGCGCCCTTGGCATGGCCAAACAATTCGGCCTCTGCCAGTTGCTCGGGAATGGCGGCGCAGTTGAGAGCCACAAAACGTCCGCTTGAGCGACGACTGAAGCGATGCAACGAGCGCGCAACCAGCTCTTTACCAACCCCGGTATCCCCATAAATCATCACGGGAATATCCATCGGCGCAAACTGCAGGACATCGCTGCGCAAGCGATGAATGGCCTGACATTGCCCGACGATCACCTGTTCGATGGCGGCACCATTTTCCAATGACTGATGGGCTTGTAATAAGTTAAGGGCATGAAGACGCTTATCCACGGCTTTTTGTACCGCTGCCAGCAGATAATCGGTATCAAAGGGTTTTTCGACAAAATCCGTAATGCCCTGCTTCATGGCATCGACGGCAATGGAGATATCACCATACCCAGTCATCAGAATAACCGGCAAATCCGGGTCAATTTTGAGTGCCTGACAGGCAAACTCAAAGCCGTCGGCATCGGGCATACGCAAATCGGTCAGAATGACCATTGGCTGATTCACCGTCAGCCGTTTCAGCAAAGCGGCCGGCGAGGCATAGGTACTGATACGTTGATACTCGACCGATAACAGGTCGGACGTATTGATCCGCACATCTTCGTCGTCGTCGATGATCACAATTTCAATATCGGCCGCACTCAGTGGCGACGCTTCAGTATCGGTCATTGAACAGCTTCTTTGTTATTGTCAGGGAACAGCCAAAGGCAATTGCAGGGTAAAGCGGGCACCGGTTTCAGCCCCATCACGACTGATGTTCTCAGCATGAATATCCCCGTGTTGCTGTTGCACAATCTCATACACAATCGACAACCCGAGACCAACGCCTTTACCCACTTCCTTGGTGGTGAACCAGGGGCTGAACAGATGCTCCATAACCGCATCATCCAAACCACCGCCATTATCTTCCACCACCAACTGAATATGACTGGCTGTTGCACTTAACTCAACCCGAATCCGGGGCGATGCGGTTTTTTCCAAGGCCTCCATGGCATTTTTCAGCAGATTGGAAACCGCCAGATCAAACTTGATGGCGCTCATGTTTACCCGGTTGGCCGGAGCCACCAGCCGATCGATCAATTCAATCTGGATCCCGCGCTCTTGCCATTGATCGTGATGCAAGTCGAGCATTTGCTGAATCAGGGTCGCCACATCCAGCAAGCCAATATGATTGCTGTCATCGTAACTGAAGCTCTTCAGTAACTGGATCACGTCCCGCATCTTGCTGCCCAGAGGTTTTAACCGGGCGGCGGATTCCATCGCCCCGGACCAGTTTTCACGCTTGACCTTGCCCTCAATGGCAGCCACGGAACTGTTGATCGCCGCCAGTGGCTGGCTCAGCTCGTGCACAATGGTGGCCGCCATATTCCCCAGCGCTGCCGCCTTGCTCTTTTGCAACAACTCTTGTTGTGCCACCTTGAGTTCACGTGTCCGTTCGTCAACAGTGGATGCCAGCGACGCATTCAGCTTGACCAGCTGTTCTTCGGCCCGCTTGCGCCGCACAATATTGATCAGCGTCATCAGGTAATGCTCGCTGTTATCGTAATCCACCCGGGCCAATGCAAACATTACCGGCACCGGCGATTCGCCAATACGTGTCCAGGTTTCAAAATACTGCGGCGTGCGCTGCAAATCGACCAGGTACGAGTCGAGCCCGTCGAGGGATTTCAAGCGCAGTAAATCCACCACATTGGCGACGCCGTTTTCATTAAAGGAAGCACCGGCCAGCAACAGGTTTTCGGCATAGTCGTTCATCGAGGTAATGCAGCCTTCGCCGTCGAATACCAGCACGCCGATGTGAATATGATCGATCAAGCGCTGCAAGTCTTCACGGCGGCGAATTTCTGTCTGGCGTACTTTGGCGCTGTAAACGGCCTTTTTCTGCCGCTCCCGCATCAGCAAATACCAGAAACAGCCCAGCAAACTGACAATAAAAAAACACGCCAGCGTCGGTAACAGTATTTGCCGGTGACTGACCACATGATGCAGCGTCCAGTCGGTACCATTCACGGGAAAATGATCCACCAGCCAGGTTTTACCATCCACTTTCCAGTAGTCCGCTCCTCCCGTTGGCAACATCGACAAGAAGGGGTCAGGCTGAAACAGCAGTTCATGATTTTCTTCCGGAAACTGGCGCTCGCGATACACCTGATTCAATTTTCGAATCGGCAACGGTGCTAACAGCCGATAGAGCCACTGGCTGTCCGACGCCAGGATAATGACACCATTGGCATCACTCACCAGCACCCGGTCATGACTGCTCTCCCAACTGTCGAGCAAGCTGGCCAATTCCAGCTTGACCACCACCACACCGATAATACGATCATCAACCCGCACCGGTGAGGATATAAAAAAGCCAGGTATCCCGGTGGTCATGCCTTTGGCGAAATAAAACTGCCGCTCTCCCGTCGCCATGACACGGGCGAAATACGGCCGAAAACCATAATTATGGCCCACAAAACTACCGATTTTATCCTGATAGTTGCTGGCCGCTGTCACCCGTCCATCCGGGCGCAACACATACACAATATCGGCACCGGAACGACGGGCCGAAAAGGCCAGCTCATTGTTGGTCGTGAGATCGTCCAACGTGGACTCGGAATAGGCTGAACGCAAATGAGCAATTATTTTCTCATTGCGCGCCAGCAAGGCAGGCAGGTATTCAAACTGATCGATCGAGGCTCGTAATGATTGCTCAAAGACGGCGGCCGAACGGCGATTGTCGGCCGAAACAGAAGCGATTTTCAGGAAATAGAAAACCAGAGTCACCAGCGTAATCAGCGCCAGCACCATCCATAACCAGCGCCGTCCAACCGGTGCAAAAACAGAAGAGGTTAATGGGTTTTCAGCAGCCGCAGCAGAAGAAACGTTCACAGTAGCCAGTACTCGGTTGATAGCAAACTCCGGCAGCTGCCGCTGCCGGAGTGCAGGCCCGCCAGCTTACGCGTAGCCCATCAGTCCCGGCAACCACAACACAATTCCGGGGGCAGCGATCAACACGATAATAGTGAAGACATCCGCCACAAAGAAAGGTGTACAGCCGCGGAAGACATCCTGAACCGAACACTCAGGACGAACCCCCGCCACCACAAAGCAGTTAAGACCAATCGGCGGCGTAATCAGACACAGCTCCGCCATTTTCACCACAATGATACCGAACCAGATGGCGCAGCCTACCCCGGACACACCAAAGGCCGAATCCACCGCCGCAACATCAGGGCCACCGTTCAACGCCATCACCGCAGGATACACGACCGGCAGGGTCAGCAGCAGCATGCCGATAGCATCCATAAACATCCCCAGCACCGCATAAGCACACAGGATAAACACCAGGGTCAGCATCGGGCTCTGGTCAAGACCGACCAGCCAATCGGAGAACGCCGACGGCAAATCGGCAAAGCCGAGGAAGCGCACGTACAGCAAGACACCCCAGATGATGGTGAAGATCATGACTGTCAGCTTGGCAGATTCCAGCAGCGCATCTTTCAGTTGGCTCAGCTTCATGCCTTTGTGCAAGGCCATCAGCAAGATCACAAACGCACCCAGAGCACCGGCTTCAGTCGGTGTACCAACACCACCGTAAACACAGATACCAATGATACCGACAACAAACAGAATCGGTGATGCGCCCGGCAGCGTGGCGAAACGATCTTTCCAGGTAAAGCCGGTCACCGGTGGCCCCAGCTTTTTATTGGTCAACGCCAGCAAGATAACCAGACCGCCGTAAATAAACGCCGATACCATGCCCGGAATAAAACCGGCCATCAGCAAGGCACCAACATCCTGCTCCACAATAATGGCGTAAATCACCAGGATAGAAGACGGTGGAATCAGCGATGCCAGCGTTCCACCCGCCGCAACCACACCCGCCGCAAAGCGTTTGTCGTAGCCCAGCTTGAGCATTTCCGGTACCGCAATACGGGCAAATACCGCCGACGTGGCTACCGATGCACCCGACACTGCCGCAAAACCGGCGGTCGAAAATACCGTGGCAACCCCCATACCGCCGGGCAACCAGCCCAGCCATTTTTTCGCGGCATCAAACAGCGCCCGGGTCAGCCCGGCGTGATAGGCCAGAAAACCAATCAGAATAAAAGTGGGAATCAACGACAGCGCCAGTGACGATACCTTTGAATGCGGAATGGTACCGGCCATTTTAATGGCCACTTCAAAACCTTTTTCAAACCCCAGACGGGCCGAAAAAATCCACAACAAGCCCAGAAATCCAGCCAGTGCAGCAGCAAATGCCACCCGCAACCCCAGGATGACACACAACAGCATAACGCCAGTTACCCAAAGACCGATCGAGATCGGGTCCATGGCAGACATGGTTTCCCATAAACTCATACTCGGTCCTTCCCTTGTTCAGGGTTTGTATTTTCATCAATATCGAATGAAGCCGAAGCCACTGTTGCCGCTTCACGAGCCGCAACCACCGCCGCGCTTTCAACCAGAGGCACGGCCACCGGATTCGGAGAGCCGGAAATCAGCGCACGGCTATACCCCCAGGCTTGCAGAATCAGACGCAAACACAACAGCCCCAAAGCAATCGGCACCACCAGCTTGGAAGGCCAGGTCACCAGGCCAATATCAAACGAGGTATCACCATTCACAAATGCACGGTTAAAGTGTTTATACGAGCCGTACATCAGCAATACACTTAACACCAGCATCACCAGCACGGTGAACAACTCCACCGCCCACAACCAGCGACCCTTCAATTGACCAATCAGAATATCCATTCGGATATGACCACCATCACGCTGGGTATACGACAGCCCCAGAAACGCCATAAAGGCCATTCCCTGCTCTACCCAGTCGATGTAACCACTCACAGGCAGGTCAAAAAACCAGCGCCCCAGAATATTGGCCACCGCCATAAACACCAGCATCAAAATGACGCAGCCGCCCAATAACGACAGCAGAGACTCCAGCCGATAATAAAGCTGGTCAGCCCGGCTTAATACAGATTGATCGACCAGAACGGTCGCGCTTGCAGACATGGTCAGACTCTCTTTGCAAAAAAATCATCAGGGGAAAAGAGCCGGGAACCCGGCCCTTTCAAAAGGTACTTATTCGCCTTTGAACAAACCGGTGGTGTATGCCAGCAAGGCTTGGGAATCGAATTGTTTTTCGTATTTCAGCACCCAATCCTTACGTACCAGCTCAGCGACTTTATCCAGCATGGCCGTTTGCGCTGGCGTAAAGGTCACCTTGGTTACCTCGTGCTCTTGCAAGGCTTTTTCGTAACCGGCAACCGCATTGGTGTTGTAGTTTTCCACGTAATACGCCATCGCTTCTGGCACGGATTCCAGCAAGACTTTGCGGTAAGCAGGTTTCAGGTCTTCAAAGGCTTCGGTATTCATAACCACCGGACAATCACCAGAACCCAGGTTCAGGTTGGTGGTCGCCCAGGTACCGATATTGGTGGTATTGGTCGCCAGGTGTGCGTGGGGAGCAAAGGCGGCAGCATCAATCACACCGGAATCCATCGACTGACGCACTTCACTGAACGGCACACCGGTTTTGATCGCGCCAAATTGCGTCAACACTTCCAGTACGCCACCCGGACCACGGGTCCGTTGACCGTCAAAATCTTCCAGCTTGGTCAGCACATCGCCTTTCGCCACCAGGTTGTACTGCGGCAGCGGTGTTGGCATCAGCAAGGTAGCGTTCCAGCGGGCCATGTCTTTCTTGACGATGGGATGTTGATACACCTTGGTGTAGATTTCAGCCACGCGGGCCAGCGAGACATCTTGCGAGAACGGCAATTCGTTCACCGTGATGGTCGGGTTTTTACCGGCATGATAAAACGCACAGAACTGCGCCATCTCGAATGCACCGAATGAAATACCATCGAGGTTTTCCTTGGCCTTGCTCAAGCCGCCATAGGAAATATTCATTTTGAACTCGCCATTGGTTTTTTGCTCAACCAGTTCGGCCAGTTTCTCTACGTTTTCAGTAAAGGCGCGTCGTTTACCCCACAGTGATACATTCCAGGTGGTGTCGGCCATTACTTCAGGAGCAATAAAAGACAGGGACAGGGCGGAAACAAGCGTGAGCTTTTTGAAGGTGTTCATTCGGTATTCTCCGATGTCGGGCATTATTGTATTTGTATCCTCCGACAAAGCAGTATTCGGGCCAAAATATAAGTTATTGATTTTTATAATATTTTTAATAAACCGATATTCGAATAGGTCAAAAAACTCCTGCCTTTTCTGCATAAAAAGGAATTTTTTTTCTCATTGTTCGCTCTTTTCAGTCAGCTCTTGCAGCCGTATTTCCCCAATCGCCAGCCAATTCTGTTGCCCGACCGGATTTCAGGCGCTCAACATTCTCCGTGCAACTGCTGCGCGTACAGTGGCAAGGCTGTATACTATCCGGCCATTTTTTACCGACCAGATCAGTACTTTATTACCTGTAACTGGCGGGTAAATCCCACAACATGTGACAACAGGACGCTCCATGGCCAAACGTACTGCATTGTATGCAAAACACCTGGAAGCCAATGCCAAGATGGTAGACTTCGCCGGGTGGGAAATGCCGATTCACTATGGTTCCCAGATCGTCGAACACAAGGCCGTTCGCGAACACGCTGGTATGTTTGATGTATCGCATATGACTATTGTTGATCTGTCTGGCTCCGACGCCACCGATTACCTGCAAAAACTGCTGGCCAACGATGTCTCGCGCCTGCAGGAAAAAGGCAAGGCACTCTACAGTGGCATGTTGAATCAGGATGGCGGCGTGATCGACGACCTGATCGTCTATAAAGCCGACAGCGGTTATCGTCTGGTGGTCAACTCCGCTACTCGCGCCAAGGATCTGGAGTGGATGGAAAAAAACCTGCATGGTTTTTCCAATATCTGCCTTACCGAACGCCCGGAACTGGCCATGCTCGCCATCCAGGGGCCACAAGCCATCGCCAAGGTCAAGCTGGTCAAACCGGAAGCAGCCACCGCCATTGATGGCCTGAAAGTCTTCCAGGGCCGGGGGCAGGCCGAATGGTTTTACGCCCGCACCGGTTATACCGGTGAAGACGGTCTCGAAATCATGGTGCCCGACGCCGAAATTGCCGCCTTCTGGCAATCGCTGCTGGAAGCCGATGTCCAACCTTGTGGACTGGGCGCCCGTGACACCCTGCGTCTGGAAGCCGGCATGAACCTGTACGGCAACGACATGAGCGAAACCGTTAGCCCGCTGCAAGCCAATATGGCCTGGACGGTTGCCTGGGAACCGGCCAGCCGCGACTTTATTGGCCGGGCAGCGCTGGAAGCTGAAAAAGCCGCAGGCGTACCCACCAAGCTGGTTGGCCTGATACTGGAAGGTCGCGGCATTATGCGTTCGCACCAGAAAGTGATTGTCGACCTTGGCGCAGACGGTCAGGGCGAAGGCGAAATAACCTCCGGTACCTTCTCACCAACGCTGGAATGCTCCATCGCCATGGCCCGGGTGCCGAAAGCCACCGGCGATCATTGCCTGGTAGACATTCGAGGCAAGCAGGTCCCCGCCAAAGTCGTTAAGCTGCCCTTTGTACGTAACGGCAAAAAAGTCTGCGAATAAAGACTAACGTCTGACGGGAGCATTGCCCCAGGCAATTCTCCCGACGACAATACGCAGTAAACTATCTACCTGATGATTTTTTAACAACTCACTCACTGGCGTTGCAACAGTACGGTCAACCGCCCGCGTTATCCTTTTATGGACGGGCAAAACGGCGAGTCGGACACGGTTTACACCAGTAACCGTTATCGGCTCTCACGTTTTAGCGCCACACTGGCAATGCCGAAGCCTGGAGAAAACCAATGGCCAATGTACCCTCAGATCTGAAATACGTCGCTTCTCACGAATGGGTGCGCATCGAAGCCGACGGCACGGTGACCATCGGCATTACCGACTTTGCCCAGGAAGCACTGGGTGACGTGGTATTTGTTGAATTACCCGAAGTGGATGCCGAATTCGATGCCGATGCCGAATGCGCAGTGGTCGAGTCTGTCAAGGCCGCCTCCGATATCTATGCACCACTGGCCGGTAAAATCATCGCCGTTAACGAAGACCTGGTCGATGCGCCGGAAAAAGCCAACGAAGACCCATACGGTGAAGCCTGGTTCTTCAAAATGGAACTGGCCAACGCCGCTGACCTCGATGGCCTGATGGACGCCGCGGCCTACACCGCCGCATGCGAAAGCTGAGCTGTGGCTGTGATAGTGCATTAACCGGTGCAACAGGGTAACGCGGGCTTGCGACCCTGCTGCACCATTAACATCTCTTGCGGGATACCGATTCAGACCGCCAGATGACGATCGATCGATACAGTCTGTTTTGCTGTATCCATACCGATCGGTCGCCTGCGGCCTCTGCCAATCGACACATAAATACAAGGTATGCATCGGATGTATGAGCACATAGCGTGACTTATACACCCGGCTGACACGCCAGACGAACCTCTGACCCTTCAGGGGTTCTTTGCTTTTACTGAGGGTAACTTCTCAATGACACAAACTCTGTCACTGCAACAGCTGGAACAACACGACGCTTTTGTCGGTCGCCATATCGCCTCCAACGGCACCGGCCCGGATCAATCAGAAGCCGCCGCCATGCTCGCCGCTGTAAACGCCGACTCCATTGATGCACTTACGGCTGAAATTGTCCCGGCCGACATTCTGCGCCCCCCCTTTCTGGACATCGCCCCCAGCAAGACAGAGTTTGAAGCGCTGAACTACCTGCGCCGTCTCGCCACCCAGAACAAGGTCTTCAAAAGCTACATCGGGCTGGGCTATCACGACACCCTGATGCCGCCAGTGATTCTGCGCAACGTGCTGGAAAACCCAGGCTGGTACACCGCCTACACCCCCTATCAGCCCGAAATAGCCCAGGGTCGCCTCGAAGCGCTGCTGAACTTCCAGCAAATGATCATCGATATGACCGGCATGGAACTGGCCAACGCCTCCCTACTGGATGAAGGCACCGCCGCCGCCGAAGCCATGGCCATGTCCAAACGCTCGGTCAAGAAAAACAAATCCAACACCTTCTTTATTGATGAAAACTGCCTGCCACAGACCATCGACGTAGTCAAAACCCGCGCCGCCGCCTTTGGCTGGGATATTCTGGTTGGCCCCGCCGACGATGCCGCCAGCGCCGACGTTTTTGGTGCCCTGTTCCAATACCCCGGCAAACAGGGTGACGTGCGTGACTTCACCACCATCATCGATGCTCTGCATGCCAATCACGCCATGGCCACCGTGGCCACCGACCTGATGGCATTGGTGGCGCTAAAAGCTCCCGGCGAAATGGGAGCCGACATTGTTCTCGGTAACGCCCAGCACTTTGGTGTACCCATGGGTTTTGGTGGCCCACACGCAGCATTTTTTGCCACCCGTGATGCCTTCAAGCGCTCCATTCCTGGCCGGATTATTGGCGTCTCTATTGATGCCCAGGGCAAACCGGCATTACGTATGGCCTTGCAAACCCGCGAGCAACATATTCGCCGCGAAAAAGCCAACTCCAATATCTGTACCGCCCAGGTCTTACTGGCTAACCTGTCGTCGTTCTACGCGGTTTATCACGGTCCCAAAGGTCTGAAAACCATCGCTGCCCGTATCCATCGGCTAACCGATATCCTTGCCGCCGGACTGACTTCAGACGCCGCTCAAACCGCTGGGGTCACGCTTGCCAGCAGCAGCTGGTTCGACACTCTGACCCTGCGTGTCAACGACCGCGCCGCCGTACTGGCCCGCGCCGAAGCCGCACAACTCAACCTCCGTGACGACGCCGCACTGGGATTAACCCGTGCAGGTCAGCCAGCCGATACACTCGGCGTCACCATCAGCGAAAAAACCAGCGCTGCCGACATCGAACAGCTGTTCGACGTTATTCTCGGCAACCAAAATCACGGCCTGGATGTATACGCCCTCGATGCCGACATTGTCGCCAGCGCCGCTCAAGGCCGCTCATCCATTCCGGCCGAGCTGACCCGGACCAGCGACTTCCTGACGCATCCGACCTTCAACCAGTACCACAGCGAACACGACATGCTGCGCTACCTGAAGCGGCTGGAGTCCAAGGATCTGGCCATGAACCACAGCATGATCACCCTCGGCTCCTGCACCATGAAGCTTAACGCCACCACCGAAATGATCCCGGTGACCTGGCCAGAATTCGCCAATATCCACCCTTTCGCGCCAGCTTCCCAAACCCAGGGCTATGAAGCCATGATTGGCGAACTGGACGACTACCTCAAAGCCATTACCGGCTTCGATGCCATCTGCATGCAGCCCAACTCCGGTGCCCAAGGTGAATACACCGGCTTGCTGGCCATCCGCAAATACCACGAAAGCCGCGGCGACGGGCATCGTAACGTTTGCCTGATTCCACGCTCTGCCCACGGCACCAACCCCGCCTCCGCCCAAATGGCGGGTATGCGTGTGGTTGTGACCAACTGCGACGACCAGGGCAACGTTGACTTCGACGATCTCAAAGCCAAAGCCGAAGAGCTAAAAGACCAGCTCTCCTGTCTGATGCTGACCTATCCATCGACCCACGGTATTTACGAGCAGGGCGTCAAGGAAATTTGCGCACTGATCCACGCCAACGGCGGCATGGTCTACATGGACGGCGCCAACCTCAACGCCCAGGTCGGCATCACCCAGCCCGCCTTTATCGGCGCTGACGTCACCCATATGAACCTGCATAAAACCTTCGCCATTCCACACGGTGGCGGTGGCCCCGGCATGGGCCCGATTGGCGTGACCGCGGCACTGGCACCCTTTGTGGCCAACCATACCGTACGGCCGATAGACAACGCTGCTCAAGGTAATGGCGCGGTTTCTTCCGCTCCTTATGGCTCCTCCAGCATCCTGCCTATCAGCTGGATGTATATCACCCTGATGGGCAGTGACGGCCTGCGTCTGGCGACCCAGAACGCCCTGCTGAAAGCCAACTACCTCGCCCAGCGCCTGAGTGACCACTACCCGATTCTGTACTCCGGCCAGAACGGCCGCGTCGCCCATGAATGCATCGTTGACCTGCGCCCGATCAAGGCCGCCAGCGGCATCACCGAAGTCGATATCGCCAAACGCCTGATGGACTACGGCTTCCACGCCCCCACCATGTCATTCCCGGTGGCTGGTACCTTTATGATCGAACCGACGGAATCCGAGTCCAAGGCCGAAATCGACCGCTTCGCCGATGCCATGATCGCCATTAAAGCTGAAATCGACGCCATTCAACGGGGCGAACTCGACGCCGACAACAACCCGCTGAAAAACGCCCCGCACACCGCCGAAATCGTCACGATTGGAGACTGGGATCGCCCCTACAGCCGTGAACAGGCGGTGTACCCTACCCACCAGCTCGGCGCGCATAAATTCTGGCCGTCTGTTGGCCGGATAGATGATGTGTATGGTGATCGCAACCTGATTTGTTCTTGTCCGGCGATTGAAAATTACGAAGACTGATACAAAGCAACAGCCACGGATATAGGGACGTCCTCCGTGGCTGTCCTTATATTCTGCGCTTTATCCTGCGGTAACAAACGAAACCCTGATGGACATGGACAGCGCCGCTCCCTACCGTTACGTCATTCTGAATACGCCAATGCAAGCTTTGTTATTTCTGGACACATTTTTACTGCCGCTCCATACTCATTGTTCTTAATGAGGTAATTGTGATGAACGAAAAAATTGCTCGTTACGGTGTGAAACCAGTTCAACGCCCCAAAATCAAAGCCGACCGCCAGCTCGACCTGAGTGGTGAAGAAGGCAAGAAAATCATCCAAGCTGAAACCCGTTCAGTACTCAAAAAACACGCCAAAACCTTCGCCAAACTGGCTGACATGTAACCATGGGGATTATTCTGATCCCGTTCGAACGGGTGATAGAAGTCAATACCTGTATTTTACAAACTGAACCGGGACACAAAGGCCCGGTAGATACAGGAAAATTGCAGGGGGCATTAGGCAGAATAGAGACAGCCATTCACTACAACGGTCTCGATGACGTCTTTGAAATTGCTGGCCTGTATGCTGAAGTCATCGCAAATTCCCATGCCTTGCCAGATGCGAACAAACGCACTTCTCTGGCCATTGCTCTGGAATATTTATCGTTACATGATTTCGAAATCAACCAGGACAACGATCTACTGGCCGACGCAATCAGAGACTTGGTACTCGGAGAGCTTTCAGCCAAGGACATCGCCGATTTGCTTTATTCTCAATATGATTCTGAGCAAGAACGTCACTGAAAGATAAGTCATCAACAAACACGGACGAGCCCTCATGGACATGGACAAAACCGGTCCGTCCCTACGTGACATCAATCAAATTACAAAATCATTATTCCTGGATTGCCACAGATATAGGAACGCCCTCCGTGGCTGTCCGTCAGATTCAGATGCAATACGCCTGTAACGGCGGGAAGCCGTTAAATTCCACCGCGCTGTAGGTGGTGGTGTAAGCCCCGGTAGAAAACCAGTACATACGATCCCCCATCGCCAGATTCAGCGGCAGTTGATATTTGTAATCTTCATACAAGATATCAGCGCTATCGCAGGTTGGCCCGGCAATCACGCACTCTTCTGCTTCGCCTTTTTTCTCAACATACAGGGGGTACTTGATCGCTTCATCCATGGTTTCAATAAACCCACCAAATTTACCAATGTCGGTGTACACCCATCGGTGTAACCCAAATCGGGTCTTGCGGCTGATCAGCACCACTTCACTGACCAACACCCCCGCATTGGCTGCCAGCGAACGACCCGGCTCCAGGATCACTTCCGGGAAGTCATCACCAAAATCTTCTCGCAGATAGCGGGTAATTTCTTCGGCGTAGGTTTCCAGATCGTTGGTGCGGCTAATATAGTTGGCCGGAAAACCGCCCCCCAGGTTGATCATTTGCAGCTTGATGCCATCTTCTTCTTGCAGTCGTTCGAAGATCCATTTCACTTTCGCGATGGCGGAGTCCCAAACACCTATTTCACGCTGCTGGGAACCCACATGGAAGGAAATACCATACGGCACCAACCCCAGATCACGCGCCAGAATACACAGATCCAGCGCCATATCGGTCTGACAGCCAAATTTGCGCGACAACGGCCAATCGGCGGTTTGGGCACCCTCGGTCAGAATACGAATAAATACCCGGGCACCGGGAGCCGCACGGGCAATATTACGCAGATCGGCTTCGCTGTCGGAAGCAAACAGAGTGACACCCTTGTCAAAAAAGTAGCGGATATCAGCCGCTTTTTTGATGGTATTACCAAAACTCACCCGATCACCAGACACACCCAATGCCAACACCTTGTCCAGCTCGTACCGTGATGCCACATCAAAATTACAACCACGTTGCTGCAATATCGCCAGCAATTCCGGGGCCGGGTTGGCTTTCACGGCATAGTAGGTTTTGGCGTACGGAAAACAGTCCAGCAAGGAATCCAGTTGCCGGGCAAACAGCTGTGTATCAATCACCAGGCAAGGGGTTTCCTGTTGATCGGCAAAGGCTTTGATGCGCGCAAAGGTATCGGCGTCGTAGTAATCTTCTGGTTGAGTGAGCATCTGGCTCGTTGTCTCCTCGAATAAGATCCGTCAGCATGGGTGCTGATTGGGAGGCGCAAAGATAGGGTTATTTGCGAGAAGTAAAAGCGCTATTTTTTTCTCTTTACGATCACAGAATATGATCAACATCGGCAGCCGCAAGCAATCACCCAAACCTTGATCCAGATCGTCTCAATACTGCCGTATCAGTGGCAGATGATGCTATAAAACCCATCGATTACTATTTCCTCCTGACCCGCTTAACCCAAAGGACGCCTTATGAGCTGGAATGATTTGTATATGGAAAAACGCCTGACGCCATCACAGGCTGCGGAGCGACTGAGTGATTGCCACAACCTGATTCTCGGTATGGGAGTCGCCATGCCACCAGCGCTGATTACGGCGATTGCGGATGCCTATAAAAACGATGCCCTGCCTGCACTTAACATTTATTACATGCACGGCTCCGCAACGTTGCAAGAACAACTGCTGACCCCTGCCATGCGGGGTAAATTTACACCTCGTTGCCTGTTTCTGAGCAGTTATGACCGTCTGGCTGTCAAGAACAATGCCGACCACCCCTGGATCGAGTTTGTCCCTTCGTCGTTTCACCAGGTAGGTCGGATGTTGACCGAAAACATCAGCCCGGATTGTCTGATGGTGACAGTGTCGCCGATGGATAAACACGGCTATTTCAGCCTCGGCACCAACGCCGATTACAGCGCCACGGTGATCCGCAAAGCCCGCAAGGTGATTGTCGAAGTCAATCACCATATGCCGCGTACCTTTGGTGAATGTTCGGTGCATATTTCAGAAGTTGAAGCGCTGATCGAAGCCGATGTGCCACTCACCGAGCTGCCAGACGCAGCCGCATCCGATGTCGACTGGGCCATTGCCCGTCAGGTCGCGGAGCGGATTGATAACGGCGACACGCTGCAAATGGGCGTTGGTGGTGTACCCAATGCGGTCTTGTCCATGCTGGAGCACCACCAGAACCTGGGGTTGCATTCGGAGTTGTTTTCTCCGGCCATGGTCAAGCTGATCAAATGTGGTGCCCTGAATGGACGCCTCAAGCGTGTCATGCAGCACAAACACGTCTTTACTCTGGCACTGGGCGATCGGGCGATGTTTGATTTTATGGACGATAACCCGTCGATCGTGGGCTTTCCGGCTTCCTGGGTAAACAATCCCAGCGTGATCCGGGAAAACCCCAATATTGTCTCGGTCAACTCCGCCATTGAGGTGGATATCACTGGCCAGATCAACGCCGAGCAGATTCTTGGCCATCCGTTCTCGGGCACCGGCGGCCAGCTGGACTTTGTTCGTGGGGCTTACGGTTCCAAAGGTGGCCGTTCGTTTGTCGCCCTGCACTCCACCGCCAAGCACGACAACCTGAGCCGGATTGTGCCGCAGTTGACCGGCGGCACTGTGACCGATACCCGGATGGATGCCCATTATATCGTCACCGAATACGGCAATGTCTGCCTGAAAGGCATGTCGATCCCGCAACGGGTAAAAGCGTTGATTGGTATCGCCCATCCCAAGTTCCGTGAGGAGCTGACACAGCAAGCCATCCAGCTGGGATACTGTCACTGACCCCAGTCCGCCGTGCGGCACCCACACGCATGGCCAGTCTGTTCGAACAGGGCAATCCATCGAACAGACTTATCAAGGTCACGTCTCTGGTTTAAGGTAGCGGCTTTCGTGAATCAGGCCATTGGGCCAATCCCGCCTTCCTGATTCACTCTGCCTGACGAGTGTCCGAGCTTTTATCCTATGCTGAATTTTTTCGAACGATTGGTTAACCCTTTCCCACCAGAGCAACCGGAACAGCCCCCCAAAGGCCTGTATGCCTTTTGTCGCCATTACAGTCATGGAGTTGAGATTCCACTGGTCTGCATGTCATTGCTGACGGCGCTGGCAGCGATTCTGGAGGTATCCCTGTTTGGCTTTATGGGTAATCTGGTTGACTGGTTATCGGAAAAAAATCCCGATACCTTTTTGCAGGAAGAATACGCCAGCCTGATCGGCATGGCGCTGGTGATTCTGGTGCTGATGCCATTAACCAGCTTTCTGCATTCGGCGCTGGTGCACCAGACCCTGATGGGCAACTACCCGATGAAAATTCGCTGGCTGGCACACCGTTATCTGTTGCGCCAGAGTCTGGCTTTTTATCAGGATGACTTTGCCGGACGTGTCGCCACCAAGGTGATGCAATCGGCCCTCGCCGTGCGCGAAACCGTCATGAAACTGCTGGATGTACTGGTCTATATCCTGGTGTATTTCACCGCCATTATTGTGATGGTCGCGGCAGCCGACTGGCGGCTGATACTGCCGATGCTGGGTTGGCTGCTGGCCTATGTGCTGATCCAGATCTATTTTGTACCACGACTCAAACGGGTTTCGGCGGCACAAGCCGATGCCCGCTCACAAATGACCGGCCGCATCGTCGACAGCTACACCAATATCCAGACCGTCAAACTGTTTTCCCACAGCCAGCGTGAAACCGCCTACGCCCGTGAATCAATGACTGGATTTATGGACTCAGTACACCAGCAAATGCGACTCGGCACCGGTCTGAATGTCGCCGTGCAATCCATCAACTACTTGCTGGTATTTACCATAGCAGCCCTGTCGATCTGGCTCTGGATGGAGCACGCCATCAGTGTCGGCGCCATTGCCATTGCAGTCAGCCTGGCCTTGCGTATCAACGGCATGTCGCAGTGGATTATGTGGGAAGTCGGCACCCTGTTTGAAAACCTGGGCACCGTCTCCGATGGCATCAATACCTTGTCGACACCATTGAGTGTGCTGGACAAACCGGACGCCCAGGCACTGACCGTCCAACATGGAGAAATCACGCTGGACAAGGTCAACTTCCGGTATCAGGGCATCGACTCCGACACCCACCGGCAGATTTTCAGTGATCTGGATATTCACATCCAGCCAGGTGAAAAAATTGGTCTGGTCGGCCGCTCAGGGGCGGGCAAGTCCACCCTGATCAACCTGTTGTTACGGTTTTACGATATCGACAGTGGCACCATTCGTATCGACGGCCAGAACATTGCCGACGTTACCCAGGACAGCCTGCGCGCCAATATCGGCATGATCACTCAGGATACCTCGTTGTTACACCGCAGCGTGCGTGACAATATTCTGTATGGTCGCCCGGATGCCAGCGAAGCAGATATGATAGAAGCGGCCCGCAAAGCCGAAGCCCTCGACTTTATTCACGGCCTGCACGACCCTTATGGCAACAAGGGGTTTGATGCCCAGGTCGGTGAACGTGGTGTCAAACTGTCGGGTGGCCAGCGCCAACGGATCGCCATCGCCCGGGTGTTGTTGAAAGATGCGCCGATCCTGATGATGGACGAAGCAACTTCGGCACTGGATTCTGAAGTCGAAGCGGCGATTCAGGCCAGCCTCTACAAACTGATGGAAAACAAGACAGTGATCGCCATTGCCCACCGGCTGTCGACCATTGCCGCCATGGATCGCCTGCTGGTAATGGATCAAGGCCGTATTGTCGAACAAGGGTCTCATCAGCAACTGCTGGCTCAGGGCGGGATTTACGCCCAGCTCTGGGCCCATCAGACCGGTGGATTTATTGGCGAAGACTGATACCTCTCCGCCATGCCATGCCGGTAATCAAGCAGCACAGTCCTACTGATCTCAGCGCCGCGGCTCAAAGGGTCGTGGCTCTTTCGAGCCTTTATTCAGGCCATTTTTCATCGCTATTTGCTGGTTTTTACGCCCCAGCAAGCCGTATTGCAGCCAACGCTCCAGTCGTAACGCCGACCATTCGCCTCGCTTCCATCCTTGATTAAACAGCCGCTTGGTCGCCACAATCGCGTCCGGCGACTGCTGGGCCAACTTCTGGGCCAGGGCCATGGCGGCATCCATCGGCGTCTCACTCACTTGCGTTACCAGTCCATATGACTGCGCTTCCGCAGCATCGAACACTCGTCCAGTCATGGTCAGTTCTTTGGCAATATCCTGACGTGTGAGATTGGTCAGGCTGGTCAGAATACTCATATCCGGTATCAACCCCCATTTCATTTCCATAATGGAAAAACGGGTTTGCACATCGGCAAAACGAAAGTCAGCCGCCAGCGCCATCTGCAAGCCACCACCAAAACAGTTGCCGTGCACCACCGCAATCACGGGCACCGGTAAGTCTCGCCAACACATGGCAATTTGCTGGGCCAGATTGGTTTTGCTCCAGGGCCATTTCAGCAGCAGATTGGGAATCATCCAGCGGTCCTTGCTGACCGCCGAAAAATCCAGCCCGGCGCAAAACGAATCGCCCCTGGCGGCCAATATCACCACCCGGATCGAACGATCCCGACGAATATCACGGGCACACTGAATCAACTGTTGGAACATGGGCCGATCCAGCCCGTTCAGTTTATCCGGCCGGTTCAGATACACCACGGCGATGTGCTGACTCACCTCCCAGGTCACACGCGGCGCAGAGGGTGAGCTAGTCGATGGGGAGGAAGAAGTCATGGCATGCAGTTCCGGCAGAAAGAGTGCCATCATGCTTCCACAAGAGGGTAACGGCGGCTATGACCAGAGAGGACAAAAACCGTCCTCTATCGTACAAAACCGGAAGCAATGTCTCGTTATGGAGATACCAGCAGCCCACTGCTGGCCAGAGACTCAGCTCGGCCGCGGTGCCCGTGGTGTACGAGGTCGATTCTCTCTGGGCTTGGCTTCGTTCACCCGTAAAACCCGACCATTCAAATCGGTGTTATTCAAGGCTTCAATAGCGCTGCTGGCATCACTGCTGCTGGCCATTTCGACAAAACCGAATCCTTTGGAGCGATTGGTTTCACGGTCGATGACTACCGTTGCCCGCTCTACCTCGCCAAAGCGGGAAAACAGCTCGTGCAGTTCATCCTGGGTTGTGGAGTAAGGCAAGTTGCCAACATAGATATTCATACGTCATTCCAGTCAACAGGGTTGTCCATGGTTTATTCCGCATCGTTTCACGGCACGGCCCACATCATCATTTGCAGGTGATATACCAGCCTGCTTCGTCTCTGTAGTCAGGCAGATTATTAAGCCGTTATAGCAAAGTCAAAGATGTTTTTATGACAATTGATCAACCCATGCGAAGAGGCAATCATGGGCATAATTGGCACCCGTCAACACCACCACACAACCCGCTCGGGATGGATATTGCTTGTCTATCCTCCGGCCCGACATCAACGCCCGCCGCCCTGTCAACCAGCCGTTTATAGCCCGGTTCCCCGGAATCAGCGCCAGCCCTGGGTGTTACTGCTGACCAGCTCCACCATCATCTGAATATGATCATCACGATCGTTCAGGCAAGGGATGTAATGGAAATCGCTGCCACCCGACGCCAGATACAACTCACGGTTTTCAACATCCAGTTCTTCCAGGGTTTCCAGACAATCAACGGCAAAGGCTGGACTGATAATATCCACCCGTCCGGCCTTTTCTGCGCCCCACGCCTTGAGCGTATGGTCAGTGTAAGGCTTGACCCATTCTTCCCGACCAAAGCGCGACTGAAAAGAACAGATCCATTGCTCTGGCGACAGCTTTAATGCGTCTGCCAGCAAGTGAGCCGTTTCCCGACACTGTGCCGGATAAGGATCTCCCTTATCTTCATAACGCTGCGGAATACCGTGAAACGACATCATCAAGCGGTCGCCCCGCCCATGTTCCTGCCAATAATCCCGCACCGACTGGGCCAGCGCCTGGATATACAAAGGATGATTGTAGTAACTATTGATCCAGCGCATGCCAGGCAGATGCGGGCAGCGTTTTAACCCTTTGGCCAACCGATCAAAAACCGCCGCCGTTGTGGATGAGGAATATTGTGGATAAAGCGGCAGCACCAGCATATTGCTGACACCATCCTGACGCAGGCTTCTGCCAGCCTGTTCCATATCCGGCTGGCCATAGGTCATGGCAAGAGCAACCGGAATCTCACAGCCATAGTGCTGGCTCAGTGCTTCTTTTAATGCCTGCTGCTGTAACAGGGAAAAGTGCATCAGTGGTGAACCGTCTTCACGCCAGACCGAAGCATAGGCCCTGGCTACCCGGGCAGGACGAATACGCAAAATCACGCCATGTAAAATCAGCCACCACAATGGCCGTGCAACATCCACCACCCGAGGGTCCCACAGAAATTCCGCCAGATACTTGCGCACCGCCCCAGCGGTTGGGGCCTCTGGTGTCCCAAGATTGACCAACAGCACCCCGAACGGTGGTTGATTGGATGACATGAACGCTCCTTAGCAGCCGCTTGTATAAGTTTTGCGTAAGTTTACCCAGCTCCCTTTTAAAGGTCATTAAAAGTCTGACAATCGCTCACTTTCGATACAGAGGATATTGATTTCACAGCACCACGGAATCTCACGGCTGGAAGTGATGCCTTTGGAATAAGCAAACAGGATGATTTTTAGCAAAATGGCTGGATCGTACTGGGCGGCCTTCTTGGTCATTTTTGTAGGGCTGGTGAAACGCGGACTGTAGTGGTCAACTAATCCCGGACAGTATTTTAAAGTTTTCCTCAGCTGCAACGGGCGAAATGCCGTCGTTGAATGT